>CAVSJD010000012.1:0-574393 GCA_963728215.1 uncultured Spirochaetota bacterium
CTGACCGCGTTCCTTGCGGGAGGGATCATTCTCAATGTGCTCAAGGAAGAGCTTCCGGAGGAACGGGAGAGCCGTTTCGGAGCGTTCCTCGTCGGGAGTCTCCTGTACTCCGTGCTGCTTCTCCTGGGATAGCGCGATCCCCCGAGGCGACCCGGGCGATCGCGGCGACGAGGATCGGATTTAGAAAATAGTGAAGGCCGATGCCGAAGTACCGGATGATCCTGTCGTAGAACTGCCCGGTTCGGAGAATTGCCCTCGTAGTATTCCAGGAACAGGAGGAGAGACCGGAGCGGGTCGTCGGGATTTTCCGCCTGGACGCCTGCCCGGATCGAGATCTCCCGGTTCCATTCGTTCTCTTCGGCAGCCTGAAGATCGACCGCGAGGACGGTTCGAGGGTTCCCCGCACCCACTGCACGGGAATGCGGGATTTCGGCTCCGATCTGCCAGCCGAACCGGTGGATTCCTTCGGGTTGGATGTGAACGATGGCGCTGCCGCCCCCGTAGATGCGGAGGAAGGATGCCGCCCGGAGGGAAACCAGCAGGGATGCCGCCTCGTAGCTCAGGTTGATCCGTTCGTCGACCCGGTTCCGGAGCAGAAATTCGTGGCCCGAGATGGGAGCTCTGATGATAGATGCGCAGGAGAGAGGAGAAAGCAGCCCTCCGGAACGCGAGGGAGATTCCGATGCGGAAATCGGAGTTGACCAGGTCGTGCGACTCGGCGGCAAGGTCGAAGGTGGAGAACACTCCCGGTTCGACTGCAGAGCTCCATCGCTCCTTCGCGCCAGGGTTCCGTGCGGGCAAGGGAGAAGGATTCGCCGAAACTCACGGATCCCACGTGGTCCAGAAGCTCGTCATCGATGTAGTAGTGGTAGGCGGCCGAAAAGTGCGGCCATCGGGGATCGGCCAGCACCGACTCGAAGAGCCGGTCACGGGGCAGAATGTCGACATTCCGCTCGTCCCGGGGCGCTTCGGCGGAGTATTCCCCGGTCTCCTGCGCCGCTGCGGGGAGCGGGAAGAAGGTGATCGCGAACAGGGCGGTCAGGATGATGCGGCGGTTTCGTTCATACCTCATGGCCCCAAGGTACTCACGGCACCCCGCGGCAGGAAACCCCCGGATGCCGGCTGCCGGCGGTACCGGACGATCGGGCCGGAGGCTTCGCTGCGGATTGTCAGTACCGGTTGCGGCTGGAGATCTCTGCGAACGTTTTGCGCCGTTTCGGCGCTGCGGCCATGTCGGATCCCGCGGTTCCCTCCGCTGACGGCTCGCCGCCTGCGGGATATCCGACGGTGATGACCAGGCCGATCCGCCTGCCCCGCGGGGCGCCGATGAGCCGCAGGACGGCCCGCTCGTCGAACCAGCCGAGCATGCAGGTCCCGAGTCCCTCTTCCGCCGCCTGCAGACAGAAATGCTCCGCCGCGATACCGATGTCGATCATCCGGTACTGGCGTCCGAGGATTCTTCCCGATCCGGGACGTGGCGTTCGAGGGCTCGACCACCAGCACGACGAGGATCGGGGCCGACAGGGCGAAGCGGTTGAAGCGGGCCAGTGGGCCGAAGGTTGACCAGGGCGACCGCGTCCCGGAGCTGCGGATCGTCCAGGGTGACGAATCGCCACGGCTGCCCGTTGAGGCCGACGGAGCGAGGCGCGCCGCTTCGATGCAGCGTTCGATCTTCTCCGGGTTCCACCCGGCGGTCGGCGTATGTGCGGGACGCTTCCGGCGTCGGCCGGCGAGCTCGAGGAATCCCATGCTTACTTCCTTTTTCCGCCGGATCGTTCCGGCGGGCCGAACATCCTGCGCACGCTCCAGCGAAGGATCAGGTAGAGTGCGGCGACCGCGAGAAGGAAAATCCAGATCGAGCCGCCGAAGAAGAGCCAGATCCGGGTGCGGTCGAGAATCAGCAGGATCGCGAACACCGCGGCGAGGCTCGTCATGAGTCCGGAGAGCCGGCCGAATCCGGGCAGGGTGGTGAGCCGGGCGAATCGGCCGATCAGGATGAGGGTGAGAGCCATCGAGAGAATCGGGAGAAGGTAGACCAGGAGATCCCGATCCGGCAGGTTTTCCCGGGTGAAGAAGACGGCATACCCGGTGAGCACCGCCGCGAGCATCCCGGGAATGCATGCCAGAAACACCAGGAAGGAGTAGAAGCGCCGCCACGGCGACCGGAAGCCGCCGTTCGGGCCGGATACCGCCCGGATGACGAGTGCTCCGATCGGCGGAACGGTGAGGAATACGGCGACGCGCACCGGATATGCGGAAAGAATGGAGATGAGTTCCCGAACCGTCATGGATATCCATTTTACCCGGGTGATTGCTCCGCGGCAAGCAGGCGAAGCATGTCGGTAATGTTCCCGCGGGAAGCCCCGGAGGGGACGGGCCGGGAGCCGTGCTCCTCACCCGCCCCGCCGGGTATTCACATGCGGAAGGTTCTCAAGCGCGGAGCTTCTGCGCGATCTCCGCCACTCTCCGCCCGAGGTACGCTGCCCCGGCGAGCTCGGCAACGCCCGGCATCCGAGAGCCGTCGCCACCGGCGATGGTGCTCGCCCCGTACGGCGAGCCGCCCTTCACCTCATCGTAGCCGGACTGTCCCTCGAAGGTGTAGGGCAGACCGACGGGAATCATCCCGTGGTGCATCAGGGCCGCGAGGGCGGAAAGGAGCGATACCTCGTTGCCTCCGTGCTGGTGTCGCCGTACTGGTGAGAAGTCCCGGCCGGTTTCCCGGCGAGCTTCTGAACGCTCCAGAGCGAACCGGTGTGGTCCAGGAACGCTTTCGCCTGGGCGGCCATCATCCCGTACCGGGTGGAGAACCCGAGCACCAGGCCGTCGAGGTCCGCCAGATCCTGCGGGGTGGCGAGGGGTACGTCCGCCATCTCCTTCTGGCGGCTGCAGGGCGCCCATCTTCATCAATGCCTCCTCGGTCATTGTCTCGGGGATCCGCAGGAGCCGTACTTCCGCTCCGTCCACTTCCTGCGCCCCCTCGGCGGCGGCACGTGCCATCCGGTAAATATGTCCCCACGTGGAATAAAACACGACACCGATCTTCATTATCGAACCTCCTGCGGCCGCCCGAGCGGCACGCCTGTCCTATGATTTTTCCCGGACTCCGAGTCCGAGCTTTTTACAGAGTTCGCCGAGGAGAAGCCGTTCCTCCCGTCTCAGCACGCTCATTCCCTCGCGGATCGCGCGGACGTGATCGGGAAAGATTTCTCCGATCACGGATCTGCCCTCGTCGGTCAGGTTGACGTGAATCTTCCTTCGATCCTCCCGGCTTCGGATCCGTTCGACCAGCCGCCGCTTCTCCAGGTGGTCCACGACCATGGTGATGTTGCCCTTCGACTGCAGGACTTTCGAGCAGATCTCCCCCTGGGTTATGGGACCGAGATGGTGAAGCACCTCCAGAACCGAGAACTGGCTCACGGTCAGGCCGTCGGGAAGGCGGTGTGCATGCTCCAGGTAGGAACCGAATGAGCTGCATGCCCGGGAGAGCTTGATGAAGCTGTCGAGAGCGATTCGGTCCTCGTCCGTTCCGCGGTACTTCGTTCCCATATCCGTGCACCTCCGGTATCCGTCTCCGGGACATCATAAGTTTAAACATAAACAGTACGATGTTAAACTAATTGTCGGTGATGTCGGAGGAAAAAGCAAGAAGATTCAGTCGAAGTTCTGATCGGGTGAATCCGGGCCCGCGGATGCGGGACCCGGTCGAGGTTTTCGCAGCGGCGGCGGGTCAGAAGAACAGGTTGATGCCGAAGGCGAGACCGTATTCCCAGCGGGTGAGCTTCTCCTCCCCGCCGTCGGCGAGATCGGTGGTCTGCCCTGCGTAGCTGAAGAACAGGTTGCCGTCCAGGGCGACGATGTCGGTAATGAAGTAGTTCAGACCGATCCGCGGGGTGATGTACATCCCGGTGGTATCGTTATCTCCGAGCGCTTCGAACTGGAACCCTGCAGAAAGCCTGCCGTACGGGACGAGTGTTTCGCTCATCGGCCAGAAATAGCCGAAATGGGCACCGACCTGCACCTGAAACAGATCGGTATCTCCCAGGCCCGTCAAGTATCTGAGTGTAAGCTCGGGTCCCGCTTCGATTCCGTCTGTGAAGAAATAGCCTCCATATGCCTGCAGGGTGAGCTCCGTTCCCGACTCACTGTCGCCTGCGTCCGGGTTCAGCGTCGAGCCGTTGAAGCGGAGCGAGCTCGAACCGCCGATGAGGACGTCTCCCTTCTGGATCACCTGCTCGCCGGCCGCAGGTTCCGCCGGCTGCTGGGCCGAAGCGGCGCCGATGACCGCGAGAACGAGAACGATGCTGATTACCATACTTCGTTTCATAGGAACTCCTTATCCTTTTTTCTGTTTGAGCCTGAAGTGAACGGACTGTCGGTCCGCCGTTGCCGTACGACTAACTTCGGAACGAGTGGAGCGGCAAAGCAACGATTGGAGGATCGCCGGTGGAAAAATTCAGGAAAAATACAGACAGCGTTTCGAAATGTCCCGGATTGACAGCCTTTCCGGCGGCCGGTAGGGTGGGGAGCATGATGACCAGAACCGTTCCGCTCTCCGTGCTGTTCCTTGCCCTTGCGATCGGGGTGCCGGCCTGGGGCTCCGGCATTCCCTCGATCGGCGAAACGATGCCGGGCCGGCCGGAAGTTCTCCCGCAGAACCCGCTCACCTTCGAGGAAGCCGTCGGCCGGTACTACGATGGCCGCTTCGAGGAAAGCCTCGACGGGCTCCGGGGCATCCTCGACCGGGAGCCGGAGCATCGGCCTGCCCGGGAGCAGCTGGCACGGCTCCTGCGAGAAGAAGGGCGGTACATCGAGGCGCGGGAGCAGATTCTCGCGCTGCTCGGGAATCCGGGCGAAGAGCGCCCGCGCTGGGAACGGGAACTGCTGATCGTTTCGGTGCTGGGCGGCATGGCTCCGGAGAAGGTGCCGGAACCGGTCGAAGCGTCGGCCGACGGGGCTCCGCAGGCTGCGGCGGAGGATGGGGCGGCAAATCCGCCGGACGCCGAAGCCCTCTTCTGGTCGGGGCTGGCGCTGTTCGAACGGGGGGACCTTCCGACTTCCCGGCGGATGCTCCTGGCCTCTCTGAAGGCGGAGTCCTACAATCCGGCCGGGTACTATTTCCTGGGGCTGATCGACCTGCGGGAAGGAGCGTTCGCGGAGGCGGAGGCCCGCCTGAACGAGGCACTCCGGCAGGAACCGAGCCTGACCATGGCCTTCGTTCCCCTGGCACGGGCGAAGATCGGAACGGGGAGCTTCGCCTCCGCTCACGGTCTGCTCCTACGCGCCCGGGCGAGCCTGCCCGGAAACCGGGAGGTCGAGAATCTCCTGGCCTCTCTTCTGGCCGACCGCCCCGAGCTCACTGCGGTGCGGGAGGAGGACGCCCGGCAGCGGAGGATCCGGACCGTCACGCCGGTGATGAAGACCTTTCCGGCCGGGCCGGCGGAGGCTCCCGTCGTCCGGATCGGACTCGCGGAAGGAATCGACCGGATCCACGTGAAGACCGGCGGTCCGTTCATCCTGGAATCGGGGGATCGGATCATCCATCGCGGCGGACAGGCATCGGTTCTGAGCGTCATCCACTCAGGAGACCGGATCAGCATCTCGGGCGAACAGGGAGACATGGCACTCGATCTGCAGGAGCCGGTGTCGCTCCGCTACGAGGATGTCCGGCTCACCACGGCGCTGTTCGACATGGAGTTCGGCTCGGGCTACTACTTCGCCGGGACCGAGGACCGGTTCTACCGGGGCATCCTCGAGTTCTCGTCCCGACCCGATGGAATCACCGTGGTCAATGCCGTCGGGCTGGAAGAGTATCTCTACTCCACGGTTCCTTCCGAAATGCCCGCATCCTGGCCGGAGGAGTCGCTTCGTGCCCAGGCGATCGCCGCCCGCAGCTACACGCTCGCGAACCTCGGCCGTTTCGCCTCGCGCGGTTTCGATCTCATGGGATCGGTCCGTTCCGCGTCCTACCGCGGTGCGGGGAACGAGGCGGAGCGGACCACCCGCGCGGTCGACTCAACCCGCGGAACGATCCTGGTCGCCGGCGGCAGGCCGCTCGACGCCGTGTATTCCGCCAATACCGGCGGGTACACCGAGAGCGCCGAGAGCGTGTGGGGGTTCCCGGCGCCGCTTCCGGCCGTCGCGGATCCGAAGGCGGCGGTGCGCCGGGCGCCTGTTCCTCCGGAGGAACTGCATCGCTGGCTTCTCTCGCGCCCGGAGAGCTACAGCGCCGTTCCCGGGTACCATTCGCGGGCGGCCTATCGCTGGAAGCTCTGGATTCCGGCCGAGGAGATCGCCGCCCGGGCCGGTAACGGTAAGATCGGAAGAATCGTCTCGCTCACCACCCGGGGGCGGGGAATCAGCGGCCGCGTGGAGCGGGTTCTGGTTCGCGGTACCGATGGCTCCGTGGAGGTGAAGGGTGATTCCATCCGTTCCCGCCTCGGCGGCCTGCGGAGCAATCTCTTCACGGTGGAACCGAAGCTGGGCGCCGACGGATATCCCGCATACTTTCTTTTTACCGGAGGGGGTTGGGGTCACGGGGTCGGGATGGACCAGAGCGGTGCGGCGGGAATGGCCGCCGACGGCTGGACGGCCGAGCGGATCCTCGCCCATTACTATCCCCGGGCACAGCTCGCGGCGGAGTACGGCCGCGGCGGCCCTGCAGCCGGTGCCGGGGACTCCTCCGGGTCCTGAGACCGGAGCTCAGATCGCGGCCCGGACGGTCGGTTCCCGTTCGAGCTCCTGATACAGCAGGTTCATCTCGTCCCGGCTGTGAAGGGTGACCGTAACCGAGAAGCGAACATACCTGCTTTCCGGGTTGCCCTTGGTTTCCCATGCGGTGAAAAGGATGTTCATCCTGAGCAGAAGATTCTCGAGAAGGATTCGCGTCGCATCGTCGCTTTCCGTCCGCTCCATGATCACTTTCAGGTTGAAAGTGATGGGGAAATTGATTTTTGCGCTGCCGTCGCTGTTCATTCGCCGCTCCCTTGGTCGATACTGACGTGATCAAACATAACGATGATCCGGCACCGGTTTCCAGAGTGCCGGCATGTCCGGGTCGTGGGCGCGGAGCCTGCCCCGGGACAGCGTGAAGTCCCGGTTCGCATAGCAGTAGGCGCAGCCGAAGGAGCAGCTGTCGTAGACGCCGATATCCCGGCTGGGTACACAGCGGCATCCTGCCCGCTGATGCGGGTCCTTCCGGTCCCCGATCTCGAGCCCCAGCGCATCCCGGAGCGATGCGGCATCGATGCAGCCCCGCGGTTCTATTCCGTACCGCTCCAGGGGGATCTTCTCGCAGCACGACGCGGGGGCTAACCCCCGGCTCCGGGCGCAGTCCGCGAGGCTCCGGAAAAACCGGTCCGCTTCGGGATTCATCCAGTCCGGTTCGATCAGGCGGATATCGTGCTCCCGTGCGAGCGCATCCATCCGCCCCTTCGCCTTCCGATACCCGTCGACGATGCTGATGATCACCCGGTGCGTCCGACGCTCGAGCAGGCGGGCGAGCCGTTCGAATGCGGCGAGATGAAAGTCGAAATCCGTCGCGCCGGTTATCACGATCGGGTCGTAGCGCCAGATCGTCCGCTCGGGACCGAGCGAATCGGCGGTTCTCAGGAAAAGCTCGAGTCGATTCGCGAAGGGCGGCAGTCCCGGCTCCAGGGGCCGCGGATAGTCGAGCAGGGTGAAGAGAAACAGGAAACGATATCCCCGTTCCCGGAGCTCCGGAAGATGCGGCAGGAGCGAAGCCGGGTACCGCGTCCAGAAGACGATGCCGCTCACGTCCTGCGGACGGAGGCTCACGACCGGGATCCGTCGCGGATTGTACGGATCCGGTACTTCGCAGAATCCCGCCCGGATCCGCCGGATGAACCATTCGCCATAGAATGCGGGAATGTCGGTGCGTCTGCTCGCGCTCACGATCACGCCTCAGGATACCATGCAGTCCGGCGATCCGGAAGAGCCGCCTTGCATTCCCCGGAAGGGAGTGCGAAATTGATTGGTAGCTGCCCTGCGGAGCGATGCTTGCGTGCCGGTGTTCATTCGGCTAAGCTGGAGAGAGCCGAGGAGGTTGCGGAGCCGTGGCGAAACGAGACGTACCGGACGGCGGGGTGCCGTCCTGGGAGACGATCGGAATGCTGTTCCGGTCGCATCCCGTGGCACGGAATTCCTGCCGGGGATGCCTTCCCGCAGGAGCTCACCGCATACATCGAGATGGTTCCCGGCGATACGGTGAAGTACGAACTGGACAAGCATACCGGGTTCCTCAAGGTGGACCGGCCGCAGGTCTTTTCGAGCATCTGTCCCTCTCCGTACGGGATGATCCCGCGCACCTGGTGCGGCGAACGGGTCGCCGCATTCTGCCGGGAGAAGCTCGGACGCGAGGACATCGTCGGAGACGGGGATCCGCTGGACATCTGCGTCCTGACCGACCGGCTCATCGCGCGGGGCGATCTGGTCCTGACCGCACTGCCCATCGGCGGCTTCCGGATGCTCGACCGGGAGGAGGCGGACGACAAGATCATCGCCGTGCTCAAGGGCGACGGCACCTTCGGCGGTATCCGAGACATCGGCGAATGTCCTCCGGCGGTGGTGAACCGGCTGAGGCATTACTTCCTCACCTACAAGGACGATCCGAGCTCGCCCGAGCGGTTCATCGAGATTCCGCAGGTGTACGGGAGAGACGAGGCGCTGGAGGTGATGCGTCTCGCGCAGGAGGATTACGAGGAGCGGTACGGGGGGCTCGATCCGGCTCTCGGCAGAATCCTCTCCGGGGGATGAAGGAGGCATCGTGCAGGACTACATTCTCGACCTTTCACCCAAGAACCTCTACACCGTCTACCTGACGGCCCGCCGGAAGCCGTTCGTTCCGGAAGATCCGGAGCTGGTGATGGACCGGATCGCCGTCGGAACGGAACGGGATGCCCCGGTCCGCTCCCTGCTGCCCGATCTCTACCTGCTTGCCGCCCTCAGCCCGAGCTACGACGAGTTCGCGCTCCGGTTCGACCGGATCCGGATGCGCCTGGGCGCCTGACCCGCCCATTCCGGTTCTCAGTGCGGAATGCCGAGCCGCTCGAGTTTGCGGATGAATCCCTCCGGATCGCAGAGAGTGTGCAGCCATCGGCCGTCCGCCTTCCGGTAGGAGATCAGCCCTCCGCCCTCGACGAAAAGCACCGCGACCGGATCCCGGGCCGACTCCGGGCGGTGTATCCGTGCGGATTCCGTGCTCCCGGCAAGCTCCTCCGCAGTGAGGAGCGTGGGGCCGCCCGTCAGAACGAAGCGGCCCGGGCACCCGGGAATGGGACGCCAGCGGTGGAGCCGGAAGATCTCGCCGAACGTCAGCGCCCGGTTCGCTGCACTCATAGGACTCATAGGATAGAGTCTATGCCGGATCGGGGCATGCGGCCACCTCCGCCGGGCCGGATTCAGCTTCGCTGTACATCCCGGATCGAATCCGCTATGATGACGATACGGTATGAACCTGCTCGACATCCTCTTCCAGGACGCCTCACTCCTGATCGTGAACAAGCCCGCGGGCGTTCCGGTCCAGCCCGATCCTTCCGGCGACCGGTCCCTGTCGGACGCCGCGAAGCAAGCCCTCGGCGAGGGGAGCTCCGGCGGCCGGGGGCAAAAGCCGGCGTTCCTGGGAATCCCGCACCGGATCGACCGGCCGGTGAGCGGAGCGGTGCTCTTCGCCCGATCGCCCCGGATGCTGGCGGACGTGAACCGGATGCTCCGGGACGGAGAAATCCGCAAGGTGTATCTCGCTGCGGTCGACGCGCCGCCGCCGGAGCCGCAGGGAGAGCTGGTCCACTGGATCGTGTGGGACCGGAAGAGAAACAAGTCGTTCGCCCGCGATGCCGAGGTCCCCGGAGCCAAGGAGGCGGTTCTCCGCTACCGGACACTCGGCAGCTCGGATCGTTACGTGTTTCTCGAGATCGAGCTGATCACCGGGCGGCATCATCAGATCCGGGCGCAGCTCGCCCGGATCGGCTGCCGGATCAAGGGCGACCTGAAGTACGGTGCCTCCCGATCCAATCCCGGGGGCGGAATTCACCTGCACGCCTGGAAGCTCTCCTTTCTCCATCCCCTTTCCGGGGAACCGGTTTCCGTGCGTGCGCCGATGCCCGAAGACCCGGTATGGAACCATCTCGCCGCGCTCCTGGAGGGCGGCGGAACCCCGGAGGGCGGGAGGGAGTGAGCGGAAAATGGAGCTGATCTTCGTGCTGGTCGAACCGGCGAGACCGGAGAACGTGGGCGCCGCCGCCCGTGCCCTGAAGACGATGGGGTTCGAACGGCTCCGCCTGGTCAACCCGTGCGATCATCTCTCGCCCCGCGCCCGGGCGGTCGCGCACGGCTCGCAGGACATTCTCGAGCGGGCCGAGCTCTTCCCGAGTCTCGCCGATGCCGTGGCGGATGTCGGATTCGTCACGGGTGCGACCGCCAAGCGGAGGACGGTCCGGGAGGACTACCATGATCCTCCGAGACTTCTCGAGCTGCTGAGGGGAAAGGGCGATACCGTTCCGACGGCGGCCCTGGTCTTCGGCCGGGAAGAGAGCGGTCTTTCCAACGACGAGCTCGATCTCTGCCATGCGGCAAGCCGCATCCCCATGCGAAGCAAGTATCCCTCCCTGAACCTGGGGCAGGCGGTCATGGTTTATGCGTACGAGCTTTCGCCCCTGGCCCTCGGAGAGATGCCGGTCCGGAAGGAAGGGCAGGATGTCGCGGCCTGGGAAGCGCTCCGGGGAAGGGTGGATCGCATCCTCTCGGACACGGGCCTGATCCCCGGCTCGCCGGTCTACAACCGGATCCTCGAGCGGCTCACGCTGCTTCCGGACAAGGATGTGCACCTGCTTCATTCCGTCTGCGTCCGGATCCTCACCGCACTCGACGCGGACGGGCGGGGGAGCGGATCGGCCGAACGGCGAATGAGCCCCGGGGCCGCGGAACGGACCGGCGAAGTCCGGCACCGGCGGAAACTCCTGCGCTTTACTGCCCCTCGTACGGAAGCACTTCCTGCGACAGGTACTCCAGCTGAATGCCGGCCTGGCGGAACATCTCCTCCGATTCCGACCCGGCATGATAGCGGCGCTCGCACACGATCCGCACGATCCCGCAGTTGATCAGCAGCATCGCACAGGTCCGGCACGGGGTCATGCGGCAGTAGAGGGTTGCCCCTTCGATGGAGATGCCCCGCCGGGCGGCCTGGCAGACGGCGTTCTGCTCGGCGTGCACCGTTCGCACGCAGTGACGGGTGACCTTCCCGTCCTCATGGATGAGCTGCTTGATCTGGTGTCCCGCATCGTCGCAGTGCGGCAGCCCCGCCGGGGCTCCCACGTACCCGGTGACCAGGATCTGCCGGTCCCGGGCGATCACGCAGCCGCTGCGGCCCCGGTCGCAGGTAGCGCGTTTGGAGATTGCATCGGCCACCTCCATGAAATATTCGTCCCAGGTGGGCCGCCGGTACTCTCCGATCGTTTCCGCCATTCGACTCATCCCCCTTTTGCGGGTATCTTATCCCTGCGGGGTTGTCCGCGCAACCGGGCGGAGACCCGGAGCGGGTTCCGATTCTCGGTCGGTCTTGCACCTTACGGGCGGTGATGCTATTCTGGGAGCGTAAATCGATAGAGAAAGGAAGGACTGATATGGCAAAAACGATCCTGATCACCGGCGCGAGCACGGGCCTCGGAGCGGCGACGGCGAGACTGCTGGCACCGGGGAACACGATTTTCGTGCACTACAATTCGTCGGAAGAGCCCGCCCGCAAGGTGGCGGAGGAAGTGAAGAAAGCCGGCGGGACGGCACACCTGGTGAAGGCCGACGTTACGAAGGAAGCGGAGTGCCGGAAGCTGGTGGACGAAGTGAAGAAGCAGACCGATCGGCTGGACGTGCTGGTGAACAACGCGGGCGGTCTGATCCGGCGGAATCCCATCGCCGACGGTCTCTCCTGGGACCTGATGGAGGAGACGTTCCGGCTGAACACCTTCTCCACCATGCTGATCACTTCGCTCTGCCTGCCGCTGCTGGAGAAGGGAAGCGATCCCAACGTCATCAACCTGACCTCGATCGCCGCCCGCCACGGTGCCGCCTCCGCGACCATCTACGGCGCCTGCAAGGGAGCGCTCGATTCCTTCACCCGCGGGGCGGCCAAGGAACTGGCTCCGAAGATCCGGGTCAACGCAGTGGCCCCGGGCGTCATCGACACGCCGTTCCACGAGAAGGTCTCCACCCCCGAGCGGATGAAGGCGTTCGCGGAAGGAACCCCGCTGAAACGGAACGGAGTCGCCGATCACATCGCAACGGCCGTGAAGTTCATCATCGACAACGATTTCATGACCGGCGAAACGATCGACATCAACGGCGGGTTGTTTATGCGGTAGCATAAACGAGTTTATGCGGTAGCATAAACGTTTATGTTCCGGTTCGGCAGGAGGTATAGGCCCCGATGACCCCGTACGGGATTCTGTTCATCTCGTCATTCGTGATCGCGCTCTCGGGAGCGGTCATGCCGGGGCCGCTCCTGACCGCCACCATTTCCGAGAGCGCCCGGCGGGGCGTCTCCGCTGGCCCCCTGATCATGCTGGGGCACGGGCTGCTGGAAGCGGCGCTGGTCGCGCTCCTTCTGCTCGGGCTCGCCCCCCTGCTGCGCGGCAGCTTCTTCATCAGTATCGTGTCGCTGGCCGGGGGCATCATTCTGCTCGGGCTCGGCATCGGGATGTTCCGCGGCCTGCCGGGGCTCACGCTGGAAGCAGCCGCGGCAGGCGGAAGAGGAAGCGTGCCCGTGCCGCTGAAGGGCGTTCTGCTCAGCCTCGCGAACCCGTACTGGACCGTCTGGTGGGCGACCATCGGACTTGCCTGGCTCCTGCAGGCCGAACGGGTGGGACCGGCAGCGGTGGGCGTGTTTTTCGCCGGGCACATCGCCGGCGACTTTGCCTGGTACACCGCCGTTTCGATCGCCGTCGGAAAAGGACGGATGCTTTTTTCGGACAGGATCTATCGCGGCCTGATCGGTACCTGCGCGGGAGTGCTGGTGCTGTTCGCGGGACTCTTTCTCGTCGCGGGAGCGAGAGGGGTTTCAGCCGTATTGAGATAGCGTCCACGACATGACCGACAGGAGGAAGAAATGTCCGAGCGGACCATTTTCGAGCGGATCCTTGATCGTGAGATCCCTGCGGATATCGTCTACGAAGACGATCATGTGCTTGCCTTCCGGGATATCGCCCCGCAGGCCCCCGTCCACGTCCTGGTGATCCCCCGGAAAAAAATGGAGCAGGTGACCGACTTCGCCGATGCGGATCCGAGGGAAGTGGGACTCTTTTTTCAGGGCGTCGCCGAGACGGCGAAAGCACTCGGTCTGACGGAGAACGGGTATCGGGTGGTGCTGAACAGCGGAGCGCATGCCCAGCAGTCGGTCGACTACGTTCATGCCCACATCCTGGGCGGTCGCCAGATGAGCTGGCCTCCCGGCTGATCATTCCGCAAAGAACGAAGGAGACATGGAGAAAGGATATTTTCGAAGAGTAACCAGACGGCTGCCGCTCATGAACCTCGAGAAGAGCAGCACGATCCTGGACAACCTGTACGAGCGGGCACCCGTCATTCCCCTGACGGATGAGGATCGCATCGTTATTCTCAGCGACCTGCACGTAGGGAACCGGAAGTCACGGGACGATTTTGTCCGTAATTCGCAGCTTTTCCTCACGGTGCTCAAGGAGTACTACCACAGAAAAGGATTCACCCTGATTCTGAACGGCGACGTCGAGGAGCTCCATCGGGTTCGGCTCGACCGGATTGTCTCCCGATGGGAAGACCTGTTCGGACTGTTTGAGCTTTTCCAGAACGAGGGGCGGTTCTACAAGCTCATCGGGAACCATGATCATTCGCTTTCGCAGCAGCCCCTGGGCGGAGTGAACCGGGACATCCTGGAAGGGCTCAAGCTCGACTACAAGGGAAACGTGATCTTTATTTTCCACGGACACCAGGCTTCTCCGTATTACGGCAGGCTGAACGAGATCATCGGTCACCTGCTCAGGTACATCGTTCACCCCATCGGAATCCGGAACTACACGATGGCGGAAGACAGCCAGCGGATTCACAAAACCGAGCGGCGGGTCTACGCGTACTCACGACAGCGGAAACTGATCTCCATCATCGGACACACGCACCGGCCGCTCTTCGAGAGTCTCTCCGAGATCGACCTGCTCAATTTCAAGATCGAGGCTCAGCTCCGGCGCTACCCGACGGCGGACGAGGCGGAGCGGAACCGGATCGAGAGCAGTGTCGCGAAGTACAAGAACGACCTGGAGAAAATACTCGAGGAATCCACCGAAACCGGAGCCCGGAACAATCTCTACGCCGATACCATCCTGGTTCCTTCACTGTTCAACTGCGGATGCGTGATCGCGAAGCGCGGGCTGACGGCGCTGGAGATCGAGAAAGGCTCGATTTCCCTGGTACACTGGTTCAACGAGCAGCAGCGGAATCGGTACTTTTCCTATCGGCCTCACCAGGTCCGCCAGCTCGAAGACCATGAAATCTACCGCATGCTCATGAAGCAGGATCAGCTGGACTACATTTTCGCCCGGATCAAGCTCCTCGCCTGAGGTCGGGCGCGTGTCCGAACGACGACCGGTCAGGGATGGATGGCTTCTCTCGCCGCGGCGACCGCAGGCGCGCAGATCCGGGCGACTTCTTCCAGGAACAGCCGGTCGGCATCGGTGAACGGGGAGACCCGGTGGGAGTCGATATCGATTTCACCCAGCACCTCGCCCCGGGATCCGAGCACCGGGACCACGATCTCGGACCGCACCCGGACACTGCAGGAAAGATAGTTCGACTCCGCGGACACATCCTGCACCAGGAACGTCTCTCTCCGCTCGGCCGCCTGTCCGCAGATGCCCGTTCCGAACGGGATGCGCACGTGGTCCGTGGCATCTCCCCGGTACGGGCCCAGGACGAGCATCGGTTCGGCGGGATCCGCGAGATAGAATCCGACCCAATCGTAATGCGCCACTTCCCGCTCGAGCAGGTCGCAGGTCTCCCGGAGGGCTTCCGCTGCGTTCCGTTCCCGGAATATCCGACGGATGCCGGGAAGGAGAAGGTCGAGCGTTTCGGATCCGCTGCTGTCGTTCATGGGGATGTCCTCCGTCGGAATCCGAGTATACCGGGCGAACGGAGCGAGGGCAACATGCACGCACGCGGGGATGGTGTCGGGAGATGATGAACGATGAAGAAACCCTGCCGATTCCTGTCCGGAACCGGCAGGGCATGATTCCGGATCAGTTGACCCGCTGGACGGACTTCTCGATCCTGCCGTATTTGACGGTAGAGGTCTTCCGGGAGAGAATGATGAGCTGCTCGACGACGGTTGCGGACACCATGTAGCGGGGGTCCATCTGTTTCTGGGCCACTTCCTTGAGCTCCAGGAGCATGTTGCGCAGGTTCTCGATGTAGATCTTGTGGAATTTGACGCACGTGTCGATCTCGTGCGGCGCCATTGCGTAGCTGTTGTTCAGATCGTCGCTGCACTCCTGGAGATAGGCTTCGGCCTTCTCCTCGAATTCGGCGATCTTGGCATCAACTACTTTCAGAAAGTCATCTCTGCGCATCGTCCTGATGACGAGAATTCCTTTTTCCCTTTCGGCGAATGTCGGTTCCACGGTCGTTCTCCTTGCATGAAGAGTTGAGGAACGGAGGCTATTTTCTCCAATAGCTCACTTCATAGCGTAGTCTCGAAAGGGTTTGTTGTCAAGACTATTTTGTAAAACTATTTTTCAAAATAGAAAAGGGGCCCCGGTGCGGGGCCCCTGGAAAGCGGGTGGAAACCGGCCACTTCCGGTCCGGATTTCCACGATGCAGGAATCTATCGGAACCGGTCCGTGCCGGCACGGACCGGGAAAACCGGGATCAGATCGCCTCGTCGTCGACCACCTCGTAATCGACGTCGGCTGCACCGGACGAGGCTCCGCCGTCCGGGCCGGCCTGCCCGGCACCGGGTCCGTTTCCGGCTCCCGTCTGCCGGTACAGGGTCTGGGAGAGATCGTGGGCCGCCTGCTGCAGGGATGCGGTCTCCCGGCGGATGGCGTCGGCATCGTCGTGCTCCATGGATTTCCTGAGGGCCGCGATCCGTTCCTCGACGGGTTTTCGCTGCACGGGTCCGACTTTGTCGCCCGTCTCCTTCAGGGTCTTCTCGGTGGAGTAGATCAGCGAGTCCGCCTCGTTCCGGGCGTCGACCAGCTCGCGCTGCTTCTGATCCTCGCCTGCGTGCGCCTCCGCGTCGCGGACCATGCGGTCGATCTCCTGCTCGTTGAGCCCCGAAGAGCTCTCGATGCGGATCTTCTGCTCCTTCCCCGTCCCGAGGTCCTTCGCCGAGACGTGCACGATCCCGTTCGCATCGATGTCGAAGGTCACCTCGATCTGCGGCACCCCCCGCGGGGCGGGCGGAATGCCCACCAGGTCGAAGCGGCCGAGGGTGCGGTTCTGCGAAGCCATCCCCCGCTCGCCCTGCAGCACATTGATCGATACGGCGTTCTGGTTGTCGTCCGCCGTTGAGAAGATCTGGCTCTTGCGGGTGGGGATGGTGGTGTTCCGCTCGATGAGCCGGGTGAACACCCCTCCGAGGGTCTCGATCCCGAGCGACAGCGGGGTCACGTCGAGGAGCAGCACGTCCTTCACGTTACCTCCGAGCACGCCTCCCTGGATCGCGGCGCCCATCGCGACCACCTCGTCGGGGTTCACTCCCTTGTGCGGCTCGCGGCCGAAGAGCTCCTTCACCAGAGCCTGCACCTTCGGGATGCGGGTCGAGCCGCCCACGAGGATCACCTCGTCGATCTCGCTCGCCGCGAGCCCCGCGTCCTTCATCGCCTGGATGCAGGGCCCCTTGGTCTTCTGGATCAGATCGTCGACCAGCTGCTCGAACTTCGCCCGGCTGAGGGTGTACTGCAGATGCTTCGGGCCCGAGGCGTCGGCGGTGATGAACGGGAGGTTCACGTCGGTGCTCTGGGTGCTCGAGAGCTCCTTCTTCGCCTTCTCCGCCGCCTCCTTCAGCCGCTGCAGGGCCATCCGGTCGGCCGCGAGGTCGATCCCGTAGTCCTTGCGGAAGCTGTCCACCAGCCAGTCGATGATCTTCTGGTCGAAGTTGTCCCCGCCGAGGTGCGTGTCCCCGTTGGTCGCCTTCACCTCGAAGACGTTGTCGCCGAGCTCGAGGATCGAGATGTCGAAAGTGCCGCCCCCGAGGTCGTAGACCGCGATCTTCTCTTCCTTCTTCTGTTTTCCGAAGCCGTAGGCAAGCGCCGCCGCGGTGGGCTCGTTGACGATGCGCTTGACCTCGAGCCCGGCGATTTTCCCCGCGTCCTTGGTCGCCTGCCGCTGGGCGTCGTTGAAGTAGGCGGGCACGGTGATCACCGCCTCGGTGACCGTCTCTCCCAGGTAGTCCTCGGCAGTCTTCTTCATCTTCTGCAGAATGGCTGCCGAGATCTCGGGGGGTGAGTACTGCTTCCCGTTCACGTTCACCCGCACGTCTCCGCCGGGTCCTTCGACGACCCGGTAGGGAACCATGGCGATCTCGTCGCCGACCTCACGGAATTTCCGTCCCATGAAGCGCTTGATGGAGAAGATCGTGCTCTCCGGGTTGGTGATCATCTGGTTCCGGGCCGGCTGGCCGACGAGGCGCTCGCCCTTCGGCGTGTACGCCACGACCGACGGCGTGGTCCGCTGTCCCTCGGCGTTCTGGATGACGACCGGCTCTCCGCCTTCCATCACGGCAACGCAGGAGTTCGTCGTGCCCAGGTCGATTCCGATTATCGCATTCATATGCGTCTCCTTTCTCGTATTCATCGATTTCGATAGTTAATATGCAATAAGCGTGCCATCCGGTCGTTTGCATGGGTTTGCTAAGTATTGCAGGGAAAGGAATTAGGAACAGCGTTGGACCGAGGATTTCCTGGAAATCCCGAACTGTGTCATAATATTACATGTGTGTATAAATGGATTAGGTGTGTATCAAAAAGATCCGATTCGATCGATTTCGATCAGAATACCGTGACGAAGCTGAGTCCCAGGTTGACCCCGGACCGCGGCAGATCCTCTTCCCGGAGAATCGGACCGAGTTCGTACTCGTCTGCGAACTCCCGCAGTTCCGCCGGATCGACATATGCGGATAGATTCTCCCGTCGGATCCAGACCCAGTCGGGCGGGGTGCCGGCCTTTCTTTCCGCAAAGTCTGCCCAGTACCAGCCGCGATCCAGCTCGCGCTCGCTGATCGGATCGGGTCGATGAATGTCGTCCGGATCGTCATGCGGGGTCCGCACGGGCTCCTCCTCGCCTGCGGAATCATCGATCTGCCGGTAGCCGAGGAAATCGGCCGGCTCCTTCCGGATCAGGTAATCGAAGCGCCGGCCGCTGATGACGATGGTGCTGAACCAGCTGGGGAGCTCGCGTCCGCGATAGGCGAGCCGGCCCCATTCGCCCTCTCTCGCGGTGCCTTTCCGGGTCAGGCGGATCTCGTAGCGCCAGCGTTCATCGGGATCCGGGTACTCCTCGCTGACGATCGATGCGCATCCCGGAATCAAAAGCAGCGACAGCATCAGAATAGAGGAAAAAGTGATTTCTCTCACCTGATCAGTATACGTATATTCATAGAGTGGAGTAAAGACGGCCTGAGAGTGATGCGGAGCCGAACCTCCCGGCGCCTGCATCGATACGGATAGGGGTGGATGATACTCGTACGGATCGGTTTGTTCCTCTTCACCTTCCTGCTTGCTCCTTCCCTGCTCTGCGGCGCACCGGGATACCTCTGGCTCGAGTCGATCGACCGGGAGCAGGGTCTTGCGCATTCAACGGTCACCGGAATCGTCCAGGACCGGTTCGGATTTCTCTGGATCGGAACGCAGGGGGGGCTCAACCGGTACGACGGATACACGTTCCGACAGTTCGTACACGATCCGTTCGAGCCGAACAGTCTCACGCACAACCGCATCCGCAGCATGCTGCTCGACGGAGACGATCTCTGGATCGGGACCTATCACGGGCTCGACCGGTTCCATCTGGCGACCGAGCGGTTCGAACATTATGCACACCGGAGCGAGGATCCCGGGAGTCTCAGCAGCGACGTCGTGACTTCCCTCTTCCGGGACACCGCCGGGGTTCTCTGGATCGGAACCCTGGACGGATTGAACCGCTTCGACGAGCGGACCGGGAAGTTCCACCGGTTCGTGCACGATCCGTTCGATTCGGAGAGTCTGAGCAGCAACACGATCACCGGATTCGCCGAAAGTGAGGATGGAATCCTCTGGGTCGGCACCGACAACGGATTGAACGCCCTCGACCGCGAGCGCAGGAGCTTCCGACGGTATCCGTCCTCGCCCGATCGGGGAGAGGGGCCGAGCGGCAGAATCGTCACCGCCCTCTGCCGGGATCGGGAGGGCGTGCTCTGGGTTGGGACCCGGGACGGCGGGTTGGACCGGTACGTACCGGAATCGGACCGTTTCGTTCCGCATCTGGAGGACATGGCCGTTTCAGCCCTGTTCGAGGATGTCGAGGGGACCCTGTGGGTGGGCTCGTTCGAGGGCCGGATTGCAAGCCTCGACCGGGAGAGCCGGCGGATCACCCGACACGATGCTTCCACGGATGACGGATCCGCAGGAGAAGCGGTATCCTCGTTCTATCAGGACGACTCCCGGATTCTCTGGATCGGAACCGACGGCAGCGGTCTCAGAAAGCTGGATTCCAAGCGGAAGGACCTGACGTTCCTCCGAAGCGGCGGGGACAGCCGCTGGAGCCTCGACGGAAAGAAGATTTCCGCTCTCCTGGAGAGCCGCCGGGGTGATCTCTGGATCGGGACCTCCGACGGCGGTGTCAGCCGCTTCCGGGACGGCCGGCTGGAGCGCTTCCGCCATGATCCGGAAAATCCCGCCAGTCTGAGCAGCGATACGGTGACCGCGATACTCGAGGACGGGCAGGGGGGCATCTGGATCTCCACGCACCGGGGCCTCAACCGGTTCCGGGCGGAGAGCGGAGACTTCGAGCGCTTCTTCCATCAGGACAATCCCACCGATGCGCTGCTGAACTATACCATCACCGCCCTCGCCGAAGGTCGGGACGGAACCCTCTGGCTCGGAACCTACCATTCCGGTCTCTATCGATGGAACCCCGGAACGGGTACGCTGATCCGCTACCTGAACCATCCGGACGACCCCGATACCCTGAGCGACAACATGATCTACTCGATCGTCGTCCGGAAAGACGGCACGGTCTGGGTCGGAACCAACAGCGGGCTCAACCGGTTCCGGGATGCTACCGGAACGTTCGTCCGATACCTGCATGACCCGGATGACCCGGACAGTCTGAGCAGCGACGATATCCGGGTGATGTTCGAGGACCGCCGGGGGACCTTGTGGGTGGGTACGATAAGCGGCGGCCTGAACCGGTTCCTGCCGGGAGCGGAAACCTTTATCCGCTATACCGAGCGCGACGGTCTCTGCAGCAACGGAATCGTCAGCATCCTCGAGGATGACGACGGGGCGCTCTGGATCGGCACGCATGACGGGATGTCGGTCTTCTATCCGGATCTCCAGTGGTTCCGGAGTCTCAATATCCACGACGGCCTGCCGACCACGGAGTTCACCGCCGGCCAGTGGAAGACCCGCGACGGGTCGATGCTGTTCGGCAGTTCCCGGGGCGTCGTGCGTATCGCCGATACCTCGCTTCGTCCCTCCGCGCGGGTGCCCCGGGTCGCGATTACCGGAATCTCGGTGCTCGGCCGGGAGCTGGAGGGGGAACGGCCCTCGTTCGCGCTCGAATATGTGCACCTCTCGCACCGGGAGAACTTCATCTCTTTCACCTTCTCGGTCCTCGACTACACTGCGCCGCAGCGCAACCAGTACGCGTACATGCTCGAGGGATTCGACCAGGACTGGATCTATCCGGGAAACCGCAATTACGCCAGCTATACCGATCTGGACGGGGGCACCTACCGGTTCCGGGTAAAGGGATCGAACAGCGCCGGCGTGTGGAACGAGGAGGGAACGTCCCTGGTCGTCGTGGTGGAACCTCCGCCGTGGCAGCGCTGGTGGGCGTTCGTGCTGTATGCACTGCTGTTCGTGGTGCTCCTCTCCGCGGGAGCGGAATTCCGGGGCGGACGGGTCCTGCGGGCGAAGATCGACGAGCTCGAAGAGACCCGCCGGAAACTCGAGGATGCGAACCGGAAACTCGAGATTCTGTCGACGATGGATGAGCTCACGCATCTTTCGAACCGGAGGCGTTTCGTCGAGATGCTCCAGACCGAGTGGCGGGACAGCATCCGGGAGCATCGTCCGCTGTCCCTGATCATGATCGACATCGACTACTTCAAGGCTTACAACGACAACTACGGACATCCCGCGGGTGACGAGTGTCTGCGCCTGGTATCGGAGGTCTTCGCTTCCGCTCTCGAGCGGCCCCGCGACGTGGTATCCCGCTACGGAGGTGAGGAGTTCGTGGCCCTGCTGCCGGACACCGACGTTTCCGGCGCCCTGTATATCGCGGAACGCATCCGGCAGCGGGTCGAGGAGCGGGACATCAGCCACCGATTCTCCGCGGTGACCGATTCTGTGACCGTGAGCCTGGGCGTGACCACCACCATCCCGAGCCAGGAATCTTCGATCGACGATTTTATCGGAACCGCCGACAAGGCGCTCTACCTGGCAAAGGCGGAGGGGCGGAATCGGGTTCGTTTCCTTTCGTACACGGGATAGGCGGCACTTGCCACGCACATGCGGCCCGTACTATGATGAGAAAGAAAATACATGAAGCGAATCCGAACCTATCTTCTGACGGGAATCCTGATCCTGCTTCCCGTAGTAATCAGCATATCGATCTTCCAGTGGCTCTTTCTCTATATCGATAATTTCATCATCGCCCGACTGATCTACCGGGTAATGGGATTACCGGTCATCCCCGGGCTGGGACTCATCATCACCGTCGGGCTCATCATCATGGTCGGTGCCCTGGGATCGAACTTCCTGGGAAAGCGGGTGATCGGCCTGGGAGACTTCATCCTTCACCGGATCCCGCTGTTCGGAATGGTCTACCGCGGGCTGAAGCAGATCGTCTCGGCCATCGCTATCCAGGACAAGAAGGCGTTCCAGAGGCCGGTCCTGGTGGAATATCCCCGCAAGGACATCTGGTCCGTCGGATTCGTCACCGGGGAGACGGAAGGGGAGATCCAGCACAAGACCGATCTTCAGGTGATCAACGTCTTCATTCCCACCACCCCGAACCCGACTTCCGGCTTTCTCCTGATGGTGCCCCGGCGGGACACGATTCCCCTCGAGATGAGCGTGGAGGATGCGGTGAAAATGATCATCAGCGCGGGAATCATCACTCCTCCCTATCCGCCCCAGCAGGTGCAGCCCCGGAAGAGCCGGCGCTCCGATTGACCCGGTCCTCGATCGCTGCGAGGAGCTCGAGCACGTTTCCGGAGAGACCGAGAAGCCGACGGAAGAGC
Source organism: uncultured Spirochaetota bacterium (assembly GCA_963728215.1). Lineage (GTDB taxonomy): Bacteria > Spirochaetota > Spirochaetia > CAVSJD01 > CAVSJD01 > CAVSJD01. The sequence goes on from CAVSJD010000012.1 coordinate 22,475, forward strand.
CCGTCGGTCCGCTCCCGATTTTTCTCTCCGTGTCGTTCGTTCACGATATCCCGGATGGTCCGGTGCAGCTGTTCGTGCTCCTGCTCCAGCCGCTGCATCTCCGCCAGCGAACCATGCCGGGCGAGGCCGTCGGAGTAGAGCCATTTCCCCAGCTCGCAGTCCCGATGGGAGGAGAGCTTCGATTCGTCCAGCTCGAACTTTCCGTTCAGAAAGAGCCTGACCTTCGCGACCCAGTCCTGGTGCATCAGCCGCGCGCTGGTGAAGTCGAGCGTCCGTGCCTCGGCGCCCGGTCCGCCGAGAAGAAGCCCGGCATGGTGGTCCAGTTCGTCCACGTTGCGGTTGTTCCGGATGCTCACCGCCGAGAGGCTGATCAGGGCATGGTTGATTTCGTTGGTCCCCTGTCCGATCTCCTGGATGCCGGTAAGAGTTTGGGCCGACACCTCCCGGATTTTCTGGAGCGCCTCGGTCACTTCCTGGGCGCCGATGCGCATCTCCTGCGAGCCGCCGCGGATCTCCTCGGTGATCGAAAGCAGCGAAGATGAAGCATTCAGAATCTCCCGCCCGCCGGCAGCAACCTCCTCGGTGCTCTGCGAAATCTCGGAGAAGGCTTCCACCGCTTCCCGGACCCCGCTCCGGATGCTCCGAAAGGCATTGCCGCTCTCGGTACCGGCATGCAGGGCGGTTTCGATCTCCTGGATCATGGCGGTGAGCGAGGACGAGATGTCCCGGGCGTTGGTGCCGGTGGACTCGGCAAGTTTTCCGATTTCATCCGCTACGACGGCGAATCCCTTGCCGAACTCGCCGGCATGCGCCGCCTCGATGGCGGCGTTCATGGAGAGAAGGTTCGTCTGGCTGGCCACGCCGTTGATGATCTCGATCATCTCCTGCATTGCGCCGATGCTCCGGGAGATCTTTCCGATCACTTCGGAGGTTTCCTCGACCATGTCGCCGCCCCGGGAGGTGATCGCTTCCAGGCGGTCGGTCGCTTCCTTCCGTTCCCGGGCTATCCGGGCGACGTTGTCGATCGAGGCCGACATCTGTTCCACCGCCGCGGAGGTTTCCGCAACGGCGCTCGCCTGCTCGGCGATCCGGTCGGCCAGGCTTTCCGTGTTGGCGAGAATCTCCTCGACGGCACTGGAAGAGGTCGAGATGTTCCGGTCGAGTACCGCCGACTGCGCGGTCACGGAATCGATGCCGGCGGTTATCTGGGTCAGGGAAGTGACCGACTGTCCGAGATGCTCCGAAAGGGAACCGCTCGTCTCGCGGTTCCGGGATGCGATGTCGCGGAGAGACTCGAGAACGGACCGGAGGCGGTTCATGAATCGTTCGGCGGCGGGACCGAGCGAATCGGAGGTCCCCGCGTTCGGCACCGCAACAACGGGAAGCGCACCTCCATCGGCCGCGTCGCGGAAAAGCCGCTCGAGCGAGGCGAGCGATCGCGTGACCCGGCCCGTGAGGAGAACGGCCGCGATTCCGCAGCCGAACGTACCGGAAGCGAGAACGACCCATTTCATCGCCGGGGAAAGGGCGAACGCTGTGAGAAGGAGCGCGGCTCCCAGGAGCGGCAGTGCGGCAGCGACGGCGGTAAGGACGAGACGCATTCTGACAGGCATGGATGATCCTTTTCCCGTATTTCGATGTTTCGATGCGCGAACGATGATGAAGCGTCCGCCCTACAAATGTAACCGAAAAGCCAAAAAAGTCCAGTGCCTGTCGCGCTTCCTATGCGATTCCGTTCCGGAGCGCCTGAATCCGCCGTTTCTCCAGACGGCGGAGGAACGGCTTGGCGAGCTCGGCGACCAGGGACGGGACGACGCCGAGACCCAGGACGAGCAGCCACATCCGGCCGGTGAGCGGGATGGTGGAGAATGCGGTCTGCAGCGGCGGGAAGTAGAGCACCACCAGGAGCAGCAGGAACGAAACCAGCGTTCCGCCGACGATCCAGGGGTTGCTGAAGGGACCGAGCCGGAAGATCGAGATGGTCTCCGAACGGGCCGTGTAGGAACGCAGGAGCTCGCTCACGATCAGGGTCGCGAAGGCGAACACCCGGGCCGTCTCCGTGCTCCCCGTCGCGATCAGGGCCATGCGGAAAGCCGTGAGGACGGCCGCCGTCATGGCCACGCTCTGGAGCACGATGCCGATCTGCATGATCCGGTTGATGACCGGCTCTTTCGGGTCCCGCGGCGGGCGCTTCATGACGCCGCGTTCGCCCCGTTCCATGCCCAGCGCGAGGGCGGGGAAGGCGTCGGTGACGAGGTTGACCCAGAGGATCTGGATGGGAGCGAGCGGAATGGGCCAGCCGACGAGCATCGCGACGAAGATGATGAGGATCTCGGCGATGTTGCAGGAGAGCAGAAAGAAGATGAACGAACGGATATTGCCGTAGATGTTCCGTCCTTCTTCCACCGCCGACACGATCGAAGCGAAGTTGTCGTCGGTCAGGATGATGGAGGCGGTTTCCTTCGCTACGTCGGTACCGGTAATTCCCATGGCGACTCCCACGTCGGCCCGCTTGAGTGCCGGAGCGTCGTTCACTCCGTCGCCCGTCATCGAGACGATATGGCCGTTCGCCTTCAGCGCATCCACGATCCGCACCTTGTGCTCCGGCGACACCCGGGCGAAGACGCTGACCCGCCGAACCTCTTCCTGCAGGCGCGCGTCGTCCATCCCGTCCAGCTCCGCCCCCGATCGGGCTTCCGATTCTTCGGAGATGATGCCCAGCTCCCGGGCGATGGCCGCGGCGGTCTCCTTGTAGTCGCCGGTGATCATCACCGGCCGGATTCCCGCCCCCCGGCAGATCCGGATCGACTCGATCGCCTCCCGGCGCGGCGGATCGATCATCCCGGCGAGTCCGACGAACACCAGGTCCCGCTCGACCTCCTCCGCCGTCGGCTGTCCGGGCAGCCGGTCCATCGGCCGGTAGGCGAAGGCAAGAACCCGCAGCGCCTGCTTCGCCATCCCCCGGTTCGCCTCCAGGATCTCCTCCCGGCCCGGCTCGTCCAGCGGGAGCTCGCGCCCGTCCTTCCGGACCCGGGAACAGAGATCGAGGATCAGGTCCGGAGCACCCTTCACCAGGGCGAGGTGTCCGCCGTCCCGTTCCGGATCGGGATGGAACGTGGTCATCCGCTTGCGCACCGAATCGAACGGGATCTCCTGCAGCCTCTGCAGCCGGCCGATGCCGGCGGCCGATGACCCGGGACCGTCGCCCGCCGCCGGGCTCCGGTCGCCGCCGATCCCCGCCTTCCGGGCGGCCACCAGGAGGGAGCCCTCGGTGGGGTCGCCGATTATCCGCCAGGTGCCGTCTTCCGCTTCGGACCGTTCCAGCCGTGGAGTCGTTGTTGAGGGCGCAGACGGTCAGCAGCATTCTCGTGTCGGGATCTTCCAGGGGATCCACCTCCCGGCCGTCCTGCCGGAAAACGCCCTCCGGGGCGTAGCCGTTCCCCGTCACCTCGTAGCGCTCTCCGCCGGCATGGATCTCCGTCACCGTCATCTCGTTCCGGGTGAGCGTTCCGGTCTTGTCGGAGCAGATGACCGTCACGCTGCCCAGCGATTCCACCGCGTGGAGCCGCTTGACGATTGCGTGGCGCCTGACCATGCGCTTCATTCCCAGGGCGAGGACGATGGTCACGATGGCGGGAAGCCCTTCGGGGATCGCGGCCACCGCGAGACTCACCGAGGTCATGAACATGAGCAGGAGCGGCTCGTCCGCGGAGCAGGCCGAGGAGAAATACCGCCGCGACGACGACCAGGGCGACGATGCCGAGGACCTTTCCGAAGCCGGTGAGCTTCTCCTGAAGAGGCGTTTCCTCCTGCTCGTAGCTTTCGATCATCTCCGCGATTCTGCCCATTTCGGTCCGCATCCCGGTCTCGGTGACAAGGCCGCTGCCCCGCCCGTACGTGATGACGGTTCCGGAAAACGCGGAATTGACCCGGTCGCCCAGCGGCGCCTCGCCGGGCAGGAACTCCGACGCCCGCTTCTCTACGGGAACCGACTCGCCGGTGAGCGAGGCCTCCTCCACTTTCAGGTTCACGCTCTCGACCAGCCGCAGGTCCGCGGGAACGTAGTCGCCGGTCTCCAGGAGCACCAGATCCCCGGGTACCAGCTCGCGGGTCGGAATCTCCGAATTACGGCCGTCCCGGACGACCTGCGCCCGGGGAGAGGCCATGCGCTGCAGCGCCTCCAGGGCCTTCCCCGCGCGGCGCTCCTGGGAGGCGCCGAGGAGGGCGTTGAGGATCACGATGATCAGAATGACGCCGGCGTCGATCGGTTCTCCGACCAGGAACGAGACTCCCGCCGCGACCAGCAGGATGATGACCAGGACATCCCTGAACTGGGCGAGGAGCATCTGCAGGAAGCCGATCCCTTCCTTCGCCTGCAGCTCGTTCGGTCCGAGCCGCTGGAGACGGCGGGCCGCTTCCTCCTGCGACAGCCCCCGGGACGGATCGGTGCCGAGCTCCTGCGCAGTCTTTTCCGGAGTCATCTGATACCATCGGGCCACTGGGATCCCCCTCGTTTCCTGCTCACATTCCGCGTATCCGTGTCTTATCGTTCATCCGTAGGATGAACAGGTTCATCCTACGGATGAACGGGGCCGGAGCGCAACCGGCCGGAACGTTTCAGGACAAAGGTACTGCCGCGGCGGGTGTACGGAAGCGCCGAAACGCTCTATATTTGTTCAGTATGCGAACCATCAGAAGCGGCCTCCTGCGGGCCGCGATCATCCTCGTTCCGGCGGTCGCTCTCCTCTCCTGCGGGAGCGGGAAGGCCGCGGCGGGAGCCGTTTCCGAAGCCGTCGGCGCGGAGGAGCTCCGGGCACACGTCCGGTTCCTTGCGTCGGATCGCCTCGGCGGGCGGGCCCCCGGGACCGAAGGCATCCGGGATGCCGAAACCTATATCGCCGGGCGGTTCCGGGCCGCCGGTCTTTCGCCGCTTCCGGGAGAGAAGGATTACTTCCTCGAGTTCACCCTGTTCCGCCGCGGCTACGACCGGGAAGCGAGCTACGTGGCGCTGGAGCGGAATGGCGACCGGAGCCGCTGGGACCTCGGAGAAGATTTCCTGCCGTTCCATTTCTCCGATACCGGAACCGTGACGGGTCCCGTGGTCTTCGCCGGGTACGGCATCACCGCCCCGGAGTACGGCTGGGACGACTACCGGGGTCTCGACGTGGAAGGGAAAATCGTCCTGGTCATGCGGCACGAGCCGGGAGAGAAGGATGACGGGAATTTTTTCGAGGGCACGAAGCTTACCCGGCATTCCTATTTCAGCGCAAAGACCGCCAACGCGAGAAAGCACGGCGCAGTCGGTCTGCTGCTCTACACCGATCCGCTCCACCATCCCGAGGATGAGGATTTCATGCTCTACGGGACCCTGGGGCTGACGCCGGAGGAACCGGCCCGGAGACGCCGGGAGGGATTCGCGGAGGGGTTCCTCGCGATGCACGTGTCCAGGGATGCGGCCCGCGTCCTGCTCGGGCCGGAGGCGCCGGAGCTCTCCGGGCTGCAGCGGATGGCGGACGGCGGTACTCCTCCCTCGGAGCTGGCCGTGCCGTTCGGAACCGTCACCCTGAACCTCGAGAAGCTGGAGAAGGCGATCCCGGTGCCGGTCCGCAACGTGGCCGGCTATGTTCCGGGGAACGATCCGGAGGGGAAGGACCAGTGGGTGGTGGTCGGATCGCATCACGACCATCTCGGGACGCTCGGCGGGGAAGGGGACACCATCTACAACGGCGCCGACGACAACGCTTCCGGTACCGCCGGTGTGATCGAGCTGGCGGAGATGTTCGGGCGCGGCGGTTTCCGGCCGGCGCGGAACATCATGTTCATCACCTTCACCTCCGAAGAGGAGGGGCTGCTCGGTTCCCGGGCCCTGTTCGAGCACGATCTGCTGCCCGAAGGAACGGTCGGGTTCATGGTGAATCTCGACATGATCGGAAGAAACCCGGACCGGGACGTGCAGATTTCCGGTGCCGTAGCCGGAGAGATGCGGGAAGCCCTGGACCGGGCCGCGGCGGCGGAGAACCTCCGGATCGCCTACGGCGGCAGCGACGAGGCGGGAAGCGATCACTTCCCCTTTGCCGAGCGCGGGGTGCCGCACCTGTTCTTCTTTACCGGTATCCATGACGACTACCACGGGGTGGACGACGAGGCGGACCGGATCGACTACGAGCGGATGGCGCGAATCGTCCGGACCGCCGCCGCAGCGGTGCGCCGGGCGGCGTCTGTGCAGGACCGGGAATCCTGAACGCATTCCGGCGGAACGGGTAAAGATTCTCCCGGTAAACGTTCGATAATCGGAATGAAACGATGAAAAAAGGAGCTCGCCATGGCGCTGTTCGACCTTCCCCTGGATCGGCTTTCGACCTATGTTCCCGCCCGGGAAGAGCCGGCGGATTTCGAAGAGTTCTGGCGGCGAACGCTGGATGAGACCCGGCGGCATCCGCTCGATGCGACCTTCGAACCGTACGAATGCGGGCTGTCGCTGGTCGAGACGTTCGATGTGACCTTCCGGGGGTACGGCGGGCAGCCGGTGAAGGGATGGCTGCTGGCGCCCCGGCACCGGACGGGAAAGCTCCCCTGCGTGGTGCAGTACATCGGCTATTCGGGCGGCAGGGGCTTTCCGTTCCACTGGCTGCTCTGGGCCAATGTCGGTTATCTCACCCTGGTGATGGATACCCGCGGGCAGGGATACAACGAACGGATGCACGGAGACACCCCCGATGTCGCTCCGGAAGGGACCGGACCGCACGCGGCCGGTTTCATGACCATGGGAGTGAGCTCGCCCGAGACCTATTACTACCGCCGGCTCTACGCTGATGCCGTGCGGGCGATCGAGGCCGCCCGCGCCTTTCCCGAAACCGACGGGAGCCGGATCGCCGTGACCGGCAAGAGTCAGGGCGGCGGCCTGTCCGTGGCGATGTCCGGGTTCGTTCCGGATCTCGCCGCCGTGATGCCCGACGTGCCGTTTCTCTGTCACTTCCGACGCGCCGTCGAGATCACCGATGTCGCACCGTACGCGGAGATCGCCCGGTACTGCCGCGGCCGCCGGGACGACGCGGAGCAGGCCTTCCGGACGCTCTCCTATTTCGACGGCATGCAGTTCGCCGCCCGGGCGACGGCGCCCGCCCTGTTCTCGGTGGGGCTGATGGACCAGATCTGCCCGCCCTCGACGGTCTACGCCGCTTACAACCACTACCGGGGAGCGAAGGAGATCCGGATCTATCCCTTCAACGGGCACGAGGGCGGGGAGCGGTTCTTCGAGCGGGAGCAGATCGCCTTCCTTCAGCGGATCCTGGGATAGAGATCGATTCCAGGGCGGGCGGGGCGGAGGCGGTCGGTCCCCGTGCCGCCTGCATTTCGCGTCCGCGATCGATCCTGTTTGCTTTTTCCCTTCCGAAAGACTATATACCAATTATGAGAAAAGTGACCCGCGGCGTTTCCATTCATCCGGATTACCGATCGAACGCCTTCCGGCAGTTGCTGAAGACCTGGAACCTGCTCGTTCTCGGATACGCCTTCATCGCCGCAAGCTCGGTTGTCATCAGCCGGTCAATCGGGGACGGAGACGATGCCGCGCACCGGGGTGTTTTCACCGCGTGTATCCTTGCCCTCGAGCTCCTGTTTCTCCGGCTGAACCTGTCGGAGAACCGTACCGCCAGGGGAGGAGCGCTCGCCGGATCGTTCGGAATCGCCAACGGGATCACCCTGTTCCGGGGCATCGGTATCGCCTTTCTCGGCGGCTTTCTCCTTTCCCCGCGTCCCGCGGGAACGGCGGCCTGGCTGCCGGCGCTCCTCTGGGCCGCCGCAGCCGCCGCCGACTGGCTGGACGGGTACGCCGCCCGGAAGTCCGGGTTTGCGAGCCTGCTGGGAGCCCGGCTCGACATGGAGCTGGACGGCCTGGGGATGCTGATCGCATCGGCGCTCACCGTGCGGTACGGTCTGCTGCCTGCGCCCCTGCTGCTGATCGGCCTGGCGCGCTATCTGTTTCTCGCCGGGATCGGGTACCGGACGATCAGAGGGCTTCCCCTGGCCCCGACGCCGAAGAACCCCTGGAGCCGGCTGCTCGCCGGAACGCAGATGACCCTTTTTGCCCTGATACTCGTCCCCGGCATGCCGCCCCGCTTCGCCCTCGCGCTCGAACTGCCGGTCGCGCTGTTGTTCCTCGGCGGTTTCCTCCGGGACTGGATGGTGGTTTCCTGCCGGCTTCCTCCGGTCCGGAAAGCGGCGGCGGGATGATCGGGAACAGCGGGAGCCGCGACCGGCCGGCGATCCGGCGGACCGCGGACCGGAAACGGGAACCGGTACCGGAGGGCGGCCCGCGCCTCCCGGTGCTCCGGCCGCTGCGGTTCCTGTGGCTGATCCTGCCCCTGCTCCTGCTGCAGGGAGCCCGGCGATTCGTGCCGGCGGGGCTCCCCGGCCTGTCGAGCGTTCTGTCTCTTCCCGAGGCCGCCGTTCTCCTGGCCGTGGCGGGCATTTCCTTCCCCGTCCTCTCGCTTCGCTGGAGCTTCCTGCTCTCCCGCCGCGGGCGGCCGGTACCGCTTCCCGTTCTCGGGGTCTACCGGGCTGCCGGTTTCGCCGTGAGTTACCTGACCCCCGGCCCGCAGGTAGGGGGCGAACCGCTGCAGATCGCGCTCCTGTCGAAGCGCCGGGGAGTCCCGTACCGGGAAAGCACCGCGGTGCTGCTGCTCGACCGCACCTTCGAGCTGACGGGGACGTTCCTCTTCTTCGCGATCGCCGGATCGTTCCTCCTCTTTTTCTCCTCCCCGGTTCTCACGACCACGGGCACGGGGGGCGGTTCGACGGTGCTCCTGCCGGTTCTCGCGGCCGTCGTCCTGCCGCTGGCGGTTCCGGGAGCGTATCTGCTCCTGCTGTCCGGCGGCGTCCGCCCCCTGTGCGCCTTCGCCGGGTGGACCGTGCGGAGCGCCGTACCGGCGGACGCGGGCGGGAACCCGGTCGCTGCGGGACGATCCGGGCCGGGTCCGTCGCACCGGTTCCGGCGGATCGTTCGCAGGGCCGCGGAGATCCTGGCGGGGATAGAGAGGGAGCTCGCGGCGTTCCGGCCCGCCGGGGGCGAGCGGTTCTTCCTCCTGCTCACCCTGTCATTCCCCTGGCTGCTGACCTTTATCGAGCTCCGACTGCTCTTCCACGCGCTCGGAACTCCCGTATCGCCGGTACAGCTCGCGGCGATCATGCTGGGGGTTCGGGCGGCGTTCCTGCTGCCGGTTCCCGCCGCGGCCGGCGTGCTGGAGAGCTCGCAGGCGGCGCTGTTTCCGATTATCGGGCTGCCGGTGGAGGCGGCGATTCACTTCCTCTTCTACACGCGGATCCGCGACCTGCTGTTCGCCGGAGCCGGCCTCGCGGCGGGTTCGCTGCTCATGAAGGGGCTTGGGCGAAATCCTCGATAAACGCCGGCAGGAACGTCTCCATTCCCGGATGGGGAAGCGGCTGATCGGGAACCATCCCCGGCACCCAGCCGTGATCGAGGAACGGCAGGACCAGTTCCGGTTTCCGGGAGAGGACATGCAGGATCACCGATCGGGGCTGGCCCTGCCCGCTGATTCCGCTGTAGGGCTGATGGTCGCCGCGTCACGATGAGCAGGGCATTCTCCGGCAGGAACCGGATCGCGTATTCGGTGATCACTTCCAGGTCGTAGCGGATCGCGTGGATGTAACCCAGGATGCCGGCGGTCTGTCTTGCTCCCGGGCGGAATGGGGAGGCGGAGCGAATTCTCCGTCCGGGCGAAGAGACTGCCGTCACCGAGACCATCCCAGTCCGGGAGATAGCGCGGGATGATCTGGAAGGGATAGTGGCTGCTCACAAGGATGTACTGGACGAACAGCGGCCGCTCCCGCTTCGCGAGCTCCTTCCTTCGAATCACGTCCAGAGCGAACTGGTCCGGCATCGGAGCCCACCGGAACGACGGGCCCCGGTAGCCGAAATCCTTCCAGTGGTAGGACCGTTCGAAACCGAAGAACGCCCCCTCCGGCCACGCCCCCCCGGTGGCGGGCATGACGTTCACCGTCCGATACCCCGCCTCGGCAAACCGGGAAGCCATGGGACGGACATCGGACTGAAGGAGCAGGTCGTACTGGGTCTGGTCGTCGATCCGGACGCCGGTGGTGAAGGTCGCGTCGGCGAGCCAGGAGTTTCCCCCGAAAGCCGGCGAGTCCATGAGCGACGAGGCAATCCGGAATCCCGCTCCCGTCAGGCGGTTCCCGAGATCCCGGTACGCGTCGCGGATGTGCGCGAGGTTCTCCGGATCGGAGAGGATCGTGTAGCCGTACGATTCGACGAAAAACAGGTGGACGTCCGCGTCCTGCAGGCCGGCGAGCGGACGGGCGGGCGCCTCGCGTTCCTCGGCGCCGGCAGGGTCCGCCGGCCGGGTCGGCGCCACGGCCGACTGCTCCGCCTCTTCGGCGAACCGTTTCGCCTGTTCCTTCCGGTACTCCTCCGCCCGAACCGTTCGTATCGCCTCTTCGCCGACCCGCGGCAGAATGCTCGGAGCGAACAGCGGATCGCCGGCGGCCGCCGCCAGCAGGAAGAGCCCTCCGGAGGCGAGGGCGGGAATCGACCGGAGAAGCCGGTTTCTCCGACGCCCGGCGGGCGTTCGGGCAGCGGACGTTCGGGGCGCTGCCGCGGAATCCCCCGGTTCCGTGCCCGAGGAGAGGGGAACGGCTCCCCGATCGGTCCGGGATGAGCACATCCCATCCCGCCCGGATTCTCCGGAGGCATGCCGAAAGGACGACGAGCAGAAGTGCCGCTCCCGCGAGGATGCCCGCCCCCAGGGCGAGCAGAATGCCGGTCCCGAAGGAGGAGGAGATCAGGTCGATCAGGGCCGGCAGGTATCCCACGTCCAGGTAGAGGGTGAGCTCCCGGTTGAAGAAATGATGCATCAGGGTTTCGGTCGCGGTGAAGGCGAGGAGCGCCAGGACCGCTCCGGCTGCCGGCAGCCGGAAGCGGGCATGCGGCCGGAAGCCGGCCGCCGCCGGAATGGCGGTCAGAAACAGCACCAGGAACAGGTCCGGAGCGGGTCGAAGCAGCGCATCCGCATCCGCACCCGGGGTGAAACGGGCTATGGCGAACAGGAACCAGAGGAACACCAGGGCGACGGCCGATCCGACGAGCGGACGACCGGGCAGCAGCATTCTCACGGGCTGTCCCGCCGGGCGAGCAGATCGCTGTGCGCGACGCGAAGGGAGAGCCTGCCTCCGCCGATCCGGTCGAGCCGATCCCCGAGCCAGCGTTCCAGGCCCGGTCCCGCGAGGCCGGTGCGCCGCCCGCCTTCCTTCCGGATGTACCCGAGAAGAGCCAGGAGCACCTGCTCTTCCCCCGGCAGGTAGGTACCGTTCCGCGGGACGATCCTCCAGTCCGACCTGCCGTCGGCCAGCACTGTGAATCCGCGGCTCCCGGCCGCGCTCCGCAGCAGGCGCCCGGTGCGGCTCCCGCCGGTCGGCAGACCGTCGAGCCGGCGCTCGTCCATCGTCATGTCATACCAGCGGAGCAGTTCCCGCTCGAATTTCCGATCATGGTAACGGGGCGAAAATTCGGTACCGCCCCGATAGTTCAGCGTCGTATAGAGCAGTCCGCCGGGCGGGAGCAGATCCGCGATCGCCCCGAGCGCCCGATCGGGAGGGAGCAGGTCGAGCAGCGAATGGGCCGTGAGGCAGTGCAGCGGTCCGGTTCCGGGAGGGAGCGAAAACGTGAGAAGGTCCGCCGGGAGGAAAGCGATGCGGTTCGCATGCCGTCCGTCTCCGCCGCTGCTTCCCGGAACCTCCCGGCTCCACTCCGAAGCCGTGTGTGCGAGACTCGTCTCATCCAGATCGATCCCCAGGAAATCGAACGGCAGGCCGGGCAGCCAGGCCTGCATGCGCCGGAGGGTGGCGCCGGTGCCGGTTCCGGCATCGAGAATGCGGAGCGGTTCCCCGGTGGTCGCGGTCCGCTTCCGTACTTCCGACAGGAACCGGGACTTCACGCGCGGATTCAGGCTCCGTGAATCGAGTTCGTACTTCGCATCCAGAAAGGTTCGGAACGGAATCTCCGGTAGGAGACGGTCCGCGATGATCGGGCTGCCGGTTCGTTCTGCCGCACGGTTTTCCATAGGATGAAGTATGATGGAAAAGGCGCTTCCGGGAAAGCAGGAATCGCCTTTTCCGTTCGAACGGCGGCCGGACCGGATCCTCCCGTCAGGGCGCCGCCCGGCGGCGGAGCCGGGGACGTGTGGCGGTGAGGGTTCTGCCGAGGATCGTAGCCAGGATCACCAGGCCTCCGGCTACGGCGCCCGTGCCCGGAATCTCCCTGATGGCGAGAAATACCCAGACCGGATTGAAGATCGGTTCGAGAAACATGATCAGATTCGCCCGCAGTGCGGGGAGCCGCTTGATGCCGTAACTGAAGAAGATGCTGGCCATGCCGACCTGGAACGTGCCCAGGAGCAGGAGTCCGACGATGCCCCCGGCATCCGGCCAGGGTGCCCGGTAGAAGGGAATCGCGAGCACGGTGGTGATCAGATGACCGATCAGGATCGATTCGAGCGAGGATCCTTCCTTCTGCATCCGCATGAGAACGACGAACAGCGCCATGGTGAACCCGCTCGCGATGGCGAGCAGATTTCCGGCGAATCCTTCCGGCGAGAGCCGGTCGAAGAAGAAGATTCCCGTCCCGATCACGATGAGCACCATGGAAATCAGGTCGCTCCGGGTCGGTTTTTCCCGGAGCAGGAAAATCCCGAGCGGTGCGACGAAGATCGGCGAGGTGTACTGCAGCAGGATGGCGTTGGCCGATGCCGTCATCTTGTTCGCCATTACGAACAGGATCATCGTGACCGAATAGGCAAGTCCGGCACCGATCTGCGGCAGAGACCAGGTGATGCGGGGCTTCCGCAGGTAAATGATGAGAACGATGCTGCTCACCAGGCTTCGTGCCCCGGCGATCGCGACAGGGTTCCAGGAGACCAGCTTGATGAGAAGGCCGCCGGTGCTCCAGAGCAGCGTGCAGGCCGCGAGGGCCAGGGTACCGCGCACCACCGCGGCGGTACTCTCGTCGAGAGATCCGGGACTGCGATCGTTCATGGAACAAGGATATAGCACGAGCCGTGAGAATGTTCAATCGGCCGAGTGGGGCGGTGCCGTGCGAACCGGTCAGGCGTCCTCTGACTCGCCTCTCTCCATCCGGTAGACCGGTTTCGGGAAAGCGGGGGCGAAGGATTCCACGGCGAGCTCGTGTACACGGATTGAGGCCCGGCCGAACGTCTCGTGCAGCGCTTCGTCGACGATCGCCCGGAGCGGCCCGGGCTCCATCCGGATCCGGGCGTTCAGGATCAGCCGCATTCCTCCGGGGCTCTCCGTGCCTGGGCGGTGAGCCGATGCCGCGAACTCCACCTGACCCCCTCCGGCGACGATGCTCGCCTTCAGGACCGGCTGTTCCGGATCCGCCGGTTCCGCCTGCGGTCCCGCGGCCGCCTGCCGCGGAACGATCTGCGCCTTCAGGTGCGCGATCTCGCCCCCGGCTTCCGCCGCCCGGTCCCGGATGCTCTCGAGGAGCGCCCCGAGGACAGCCCGCCAGTCGGTTTCTTCCGGGCCTTCCAGCCGGCAGCTGCCGTTCAGCCATCCGAGGAGCGCTTCGGCGCTGCCGTATCTCGCATAGTCGACCGGCAGGGCGGGGAGCTCCGGTTCGTTCGCAGGGTCGAGTACCCGGTCGAGCCATTCCGCCATGCCGTCGCCGCGGGTCGCCGAAACCGGCAGGATGCGGGCCCCGGGATACTCCCGGCCGACGGCGTCCCGGATCGCGTCGACTTCGTCTTCGGGAAACAGGTCGATCTTGTTCAGGGCGATCAGGTCCGCCTCGGCGAGCTGGGTGCGGAAGAGGTAGGCTACATCCTCCGGGAACCGGGAAAAATCCTGCCGGACGAAAGCCATGTGCGCGAGCCGCGCGTCGAGAACGACGGAAAACGGGCGCAGCGAGAGCCCGGCGAAGCTCCCGCCGCTTCCCGACATGCTCTGCGCGGGCCGGAATACGGTCGCCGCCAGGTCGGTGCAGCTTCCCACCGGCTCGGCGAAAACGATGTCGGGCCGGCTGCGCTCGGACAGGGAGAGAATGCGGTCGGCGAAATCGTGAAAGTTGCAGCAGAAGCAGCCCCGGGACACCTCTCCGACTTCCAGTCCGTGCGCCCGCAGAAACCCGGTATCCACCAGGTCGCTTCCCTGGTCGTTGGTGACGATCGCGACCTTCCGGCCGGCCGACGAGGCAATTTTCGACATCCGCAGGAGGGATGTCGTTTTTCCCGATCCGAGGAATCCGCCGACGATGACGAGCTGCATGAGAGCAGTATACACGATCATCACGTTTCGGGAAGACCTTCCGGGTGCGACGGGGGCGCAAAACGCGGTTCGATTCGGCCGGCCGTCGCCTCGAGAACGGCCAGGCGGCACTCGTCCGCCCGCTCTTCGGGGAGCCTGCCTTCGACCGCGATCAGGGTGCCGAAGTCCTCCCGGTCCAGCTCGGCCTCCCGGGCGAGCAGCAGCTTCCGGAGCGGCTCGTAGAGCGCATAGGGCATCTCGATCCGGAACCCGCGGTAGACGATGAGCTTCCGGACCGGGAGCGCCAGCAGCGCCTCCTGGGCAGCCCGGGTGTAGGCGCGAACCAGTCCGCCCGTCCCCAGTTTCGTGCCGCCGAAATAGCGGACCACCATGAGCAGCAGATTGGTTACGCCGCTCCCGCGGATCACCTCCAGGACCGGTTTTCCGGCGGTCCCGTGCGGCTCGCCGTCGTCGCTCATGCCGCTGGTTTCGGAGGACCGGTCTCCCACCATGAAGGCCCAGACCACGTGGCGCGCGGACGGATGTTCCCGCCGCTTCCCGAGCACGAGCGATCGGGCCTCCTCCGGGGTCGCGACGCCGCGGGCTTCGCCGAGGAATCGGGATTTTCTGATCTCGATCTCCGCCGAACCGATGCCGTCGGGAATGCGGAGCTCCGGAAGGTCGGACATGCAGTCATGATGCGGGAATCGGCGTGATTGGTCAACGGGACGCGGCAGGGACCGCGATCCGCATCGGAAGGCCGGTCGCGTCCCGGGGCGGAACCGGCGGCAGAGAGACCGCGCCGTACCGGCGGATGAGCACCGCGCCGACCGCCAGCACGAGGGCATCGACCAGGTCGTCGCGTCCGACGCGGGAGCGGGGAAAGCGCCCGAGTGCCTCCCTGAAGAGCGCCGGGGAGGAAGGCAGAAACTTCGAGAGCAGATCGAGCCGCTCCCCGCATCCTTCGACCCGCTTTTTCGGATGCTCCGCGGGGGTGCCGGCGTTGAGGACGGCGAAGCAGAGCTCCGGGTGGCTCTCGAGAAGCCGCTCGGAGCTTCCCGGAAAATCGGCAAGAAGCCGGTCCGTTTCCCGGATCTTCGGACAGATGTTCCAGCTCTGCCGGGATATCCCCTTCCCGGTATCCGCCCGGTTCGCATCGCAGGCCTCGCGGTAGTCTTCGGCGAACACCGCGCGCCGGACCGGAACGGAAAAGACGCTCGAGGCCCGGCGGCCCAGGAGCGTCCGGGCGAGCCGGTCGGCCTCCCGGGGCTCCGCATCCGGCAGGCCGATTGGAATGTCGATCAGGATCGGGTGCGCGTCCGCGCCGGCCGATCGCCGCTCCGTCCCGGGTGGGGCAAAGAGGCGGTCGAGGCCGCCGGCAGGCAGCAGCTCCCAGGCATGGGAGCTGAGCCGGAGCGGGGCAGGCGACGGGGAATCCGTGCTCTCCGCCGCATCGGCCGGAACCGGCTCGAGCACGAGCATGATCCAGCCGCCGCGGCAGCCGTCAATTCCCGCGGCCCGGAATGCCGTGGTTTCGCTCACGGGAGCTTCCCATCCTGCCGCGGTATGGTATAATCGGCGGGCAGGAAGGAGGCAGCATGAAGGCACTGATACATACGAAGCCGTTCACCTTCGAGATGCAGGACGTTCCGGTTCCGGAGATCGCGGAGGACGAAGTTCTCATCAAGGTGAAGGCCACCGGAATCTGCGGAAGCGACGTGCACGGGATGAGCGGACAGACGGGCCGGAGGATTCCGCCGATCATCATGGGACACGAATCGGCCGGAGTGATCGAACGGATCGGCTCCCGGGTCACGCGGTTCGCGAAGGGCGACCGGGTCACCTTCGATTCGACCATCTATTGCGGGAAGTGCGAGTACTGCACGTCCGGGCGGGTGAACCTCTGCTCGGATCGAAAGGTCCTCGGGGTGTCCTGCGACGAGTACCGGCGGCACGGTACCATGGCGGACTGGGTCGCGGTTCCCGAGCATATCATCTACCGCCTGCCCGACAACGTGAGCTTCGAGCAGGGTGCCATGATCGAGCCCCTCTCGATCGCCATGCATGCGGTCCGGCGGGCGAACATCGACCTGAACCAGACGGTTGCGGTGTTCGGCTGCGGAATCATCGGACTGCTGACGCTCCAGTGCGCCCGCATTGCCGGCGGCGGAAAGATCATCGCCCTGGACACCCGGGAGGACCGGATGCAGATGGCGAAACGGCTGGGCGCCGACGAGCTGGTGAACCCGGCAAAGGGCGACCCGGTGCAGGCGATCCGGGACCTGACCGGAGGCCGGGGCGCCGACGTGGTCTTCGACGCGGTGGGCATCGAGCAGACCGTGAACACGGGCCTGAACGCCACCCGCAAGGGAGGCCGGATCGTTCTGGTGGGAAATCTCGCACCCACGGTCACGTTCGGTCTCCAGTATGCCGTTACCCGGGAAATCGATGTTCTGGGATCCTGCGCCTCCAACGGCGAGTATCCGACCTGCATCGACCTGATCGCCAGCGGCAGGATCGACATCGATCCGCTGATCAGCAAGGTGGTGCCCCTGAACGAGGGCGCGGACTGGTTCCATCGACTTCATGATGCGAAGGAAACGCTCTTCAAGGTAATCCTCAAGCCGGAAATGGGGAACTGACCCGCCCGGCGGACCGGCCGCTCCCGATCCGGGAGCGGGCCGTCCCCGGGACGGGGTCCGCCCGCCTCAGCCCGCGCCGTCTTTCCGTTCCTTTTTCCGGAAATCCACCGGACGTGTCCGCGCGATGGAAAGCTCGGCTTCCCGATACGTTCTGTCCAGGTGCTTCTCGAGTCCGTCGAGGACTTCTTCGAGTTCCTGCGCCTGGGCCTCCGTGAGCGGCTCCTCGAAATTCGGAGCTGGAGAAATTCCTCCACATGCGCCATCGCCCGGGCACTCTCCTGGATCGTTCCGTCGGGAAGCTGGGCGGGCCGGACATCGTTGTCCTCCAGGCGGCGCAGAAAATTCAAGTGCCGCTCCACCAGCTGCAGCGCTCTTCCCCGGAGGGGACCGCGGATCTGATCGGTGAACAGGTTGTAGCTCTCCCTGACCTCCGTCCAGAGCTCCCGATATACCCCGGTGAAAGCCTCCCGGGATCGGGCGTCCGGAAAGCGCAGCTCATCCTCCCGGAAGCAGCGTGCCAGGACCGCCTCCGGATCGTCGTGCCTGCGGAACAGGGAATCCCGAACGAACGCCTCGAGCACGCGGTACGAAAGAAACAGGTCGAGCTCATGGAACAGCGTCTCGTTCTTTCCGGCCGCCATGGTCTCCACCTCCTATTTCGACGTCATGACCCAGACCCCGGACCAGGATTCCGGGGTAGAGCGGATCAGCGTTTCACAGCGTTCGGCATACGCTGCGGCGGCCGGGTCTTCGGCCGCGATTCCGCGGAAAACCTGCTCCGCGGCGGAGAAGTCGCCCCGGTAGTAGTTCTCGAGCCCGTCGGCGAAGCGCTGCAGAATCTCCGCATTCCGGGCATGCTCCTCGATCGTCATCGGTTCGTACACGACCACCGGTTCCTTCCGCCCCACCACCGCGACGCGGGAGAGCTCCCGGGCCGCGAATCCCCCGGTGGTCCGCTCGAGCGTCATCCGGGAGATCATCGTGTACGTGCCGAACTGCTTGTTGATGCCTTCCAGGCGCGCAGCCAGGTTCACCGCATCCCCCAGCATGGTGTAGTCGAAGCGGGCCGATGAACCCATGTTCCCGACGACGGCGGCACCGGTGTTGATGCCGACCCGCATGAAAAGATCCCTGCCGACCCGCTCCCGGAATCCCGGGCGCATCTCTGCGAGCTTCGCCTGACAGCGCAGGGCCGAGCGGACCGCCCGGTCCGCGTGGTCCGGCTGGTCGAGCGGGGCGTTCCAGAAGGCGATGATCGCATCGCCCTCGTACTTGTCGATGGTTCCGCCCTCTTCCAGGATGATGTCGGTCATGGCTGAAAGGTATTCATTCAGGAGGGACGTGAGGTCTTCCGGGGAGAGCATTTCGGAAATCGAGGTGAATCCCTGCAGATCCGAGAAGAAGATCGAGAGCTCCTTCCGTTCGCCCCCGAGCTTGAGCCGGTCGGGCTGTGCGATCAGCTGCTCGATCACCGTCGGACTCAGGTACTGCCGGAATGCGCTCTTGAGATACCGCTTCTGACGGCCTTCGGTGGCGTAGTTCACCAGTCCCGAGGAGACCAGCGTAAGCAGCAGGGCGCTCTCGGTCCCGACCAGGGGAAGCTGGAAGCCCGCACGATAGGCGAGAAGCGAGAGAAGCGGCGGCAGCGGGAGGAAGAGCCCGTAGAGGACGGCGTTGGGCAGCAGTCCCGAGACGCTGGCCGCGGCGATTCCGGCGGCGGCGGCGAGAACGAAGGCGGCGAGGAGATGGAGAACGGGGTGCATCCTCCGCAGGAAGTCTCCCGAAAGCAGGTTGTCCAGCACCGTTGCGTTGATCTCCACGCCGGTGTAGACCCCGGATACCGGGGCGGGGCGCAGGTCGAGGAGTCCCGGGGCGGAGAAGCCGAAGAAGACGTAACGGTCCCGGAACAGGGCGGGATCCAGGTCCGGCGTCTCGCCGGAAAGCATCTGGATGCGGCTCCGGATAACGGCGGCCGCGCTGTACGCGGGATGCGTGCCCGACGGGCCGCGGTAGCGCAGCAGGGCGCGCCCTTCCCGGTCCAGCGGCACCGTCATTCCGTCGATGCGGAGCTCGCCGCCGCTGAACGAGACGTCGGCTGCCGCACCGGAAGAGCCGGCCGCGGCGCCGGGGGCTCCGGCGTTGGCGCCGGCATCCGCCGATTTTCCCGCGAGATACGCGGCGATCGGGAGCGTCGGAACGGGCGTGTCCCCGAAGAGGGCGAGAAGCGGCGCCCGGCGGTAGATCCCGTCCCGGTCGGGAAGCAGGTGCACGTTTCCGAGCGCCGCAACGCCGGCGGCGAACTCGGGGACCGGGAAGGAAGCCCGCGGATACCGGAGCCCCGCGCCTCCGCCGGCGATCCACGACTCGAGCCCCTCGAATCGCAGCGCAGGCCGTGGGGCGCCCTCGGGCCATGCATCCGCGCCGCCGTCCTCCCTCAGGAAGAAGGCTCCGACGGTTCGGCCGAAGGCCGCCGAAGAACCTCCCAGCGCTTCGTCGTCGAAGACGCCGTAACCGGAAGGTTCGAGGAACAGCACGTCGAATGCCGCCACCTTCGCTCCCGCTTCGGCGAGGTAGTCCATGACGTATCCGTAGACTTCCCGCGGCCAGGGCCAGGAGAGTCCGTTCTCCTTCTGGGCCCAGTCGAGGCTCTGCTGATCCAGGAGGATCAGGGCGATGCGGCCGGTCGCCGGACCGGGCTCCGCCATCAGGCGGACCCGCCAGTCCCAGGTGCGCGCCTCGAAACTTTCGAGCAGCCCTGCCGAATGGAGCCCGAACGACAGGACCGCCGCAGCGGCCCCGATCAGGAGTCCCCGGAGAAGTCGGGACCGTCCCCGCCGCGTCGCGCTCATATTCCCTGCAGCGCCGTGCGGAACCGTTCGGTCCGGGCGGCGGGCTCGGCGGCGGACGCGGGGACGCCGGAGAGCAGTTTGCGGATTTCGGCGATCCGTTCCTTGGGATCGGGATGGGTCTTCGCGAAGTCGGCACCTTTCGGATCGAGGCGCACGGCCATCTCCTCCAGCATCCGGACCAGTGCGGCCGGATCGTAGCCGGTGCGTTTCAGGATCTCCACCGCGGCCGTGTCCGCTTCCAGCTCGAATGCTCGGGAATAGCCGTTGTTGATCATGGTTCCGGTGATGTCCAGGATCGAGTCGTCGAAGGCGGTCGTCAGTTCGGCGAGCTCCTGCGGTCCCGCGACCGACGCGGTGGTGAGTGCGACGCTGGTGAGCGCGGTGGTGATCCGCGACTGCTTGATCGATCGCAGCCCGTGACGGTTCTGCACATGACCGATCTCGTGGGCGAGAATCGAGGCGACCTCCGCCTCGTTCCGTGCACAGCGCAGCAGACCGCGCGAGACGAAGATGTGGCCGCTCGGGGCGGCGAAGGCGTTTATCTCCTGCGAGTCCAGGACCAGGAAGCGGTACCCGCCGAACGTCTCGGGACGGTCGGAGGAAAGCGCGAGCGACTGGCCCAGCAGGTTCAGGTATTCGTTGACCGCCGCGGCGTCGAAGGGACGGTAGCTGTCGAGGACGACGGCGCCGACCGACCGGCCGATGTAGTACTCCTGCTCGGGGGTGATGTCCTCGAAGCTCTTCGCGACCGCCTGGGCGCTCCGGTTGATCGATTCCGCCTGGGAGGCATCGATCTTGCCGGTGGCTACCGCGAGACCGGTACCGATCTGGCTGACCGCTCCCAGCGTCTCACAGGAGGGCAGGAGGGCGACGGCGGATGCCAGTGCGAGAAAGGCGACGATCGCTGCGGTCCGGGAGTACGACGATTCCCTTCATTTCGTGCCTCCTTCCCGGATCTCGACTCCCCCGGTGCCGAGGAAGGAGACCAGCCGCTCCGTCGGAAGGCCGTAGCCCTCCATCCGGTCGACCCAGGTATAGTCGAGCTGCTTCTCGGACTTGTACTGCTCCTCCACCTGCTTGTTGAATCCTTTTCCCGCGAGGGCGACCTCCCCGCTCGATGCGGTGGTCCCCGCCCCTGAAGCGCCTGCGGAGAGTGCGATCCGCTTTTCGGTCAGGGCGGACAGGTGAACCCAGCCTTCCTTCGTCGTTCCGGGAAGTACGACCCGTGCCCATCCCGAACGGCTTTCCTTCACCTCGACCCGGTCGCCGTAGGACAGCGTTCCGAGGAGAGCCCCCATGAAACCGGGACTGCTGCGAACCTGGGTTTCCCGGACCGTGACGCTCATGCTGGTCGGTTCGGCGGCTCCGACTGCCGGAGGGATCATCGGCACGAGGAAGAGGACGAGAAAAAGTGAGATCAGTATTACGATCCTGCTGGTGGGGGATTTCATCGAATGCCTCCTGACAGTTTCAATCTTAATGGAGATTGTATACCCTGTCGAGCGAATTTCACGATACAGTCCGCCCGGCCTCAGCCCGGAAAGCCGCCTCGGCCTGCCGCACGGCCTGCAGCCGGTTGCCACCGGAAGATGCCGGGGTTAGAATACCGGAGCCGGCTGAACGATGCCGCCGGCCGGATACCGGAATACGTAAGAGGAGGATTCAGATGGGATTCGTAAAACAGGAAGATGCCGTACCTGTTCAATTCGCCGAAAACAGGACGCGGTATGCGGCGACGAATGAAACGACGATGATGGTGGTTCTCGACTTCCGTGACGGCCCGCAGCAGGAGCCCGAGAAGCCCCATTCCCATCCGCATGAACAGATCGACTACATAGCAGCGGGGGAACTGCTCTTCTTTCTCGACGGCACTCCGATGAAGCTGAAAGCGGGGGACATGGTCTCCATTCCGCCGAATGTCCCCCACGGCATCCAGCTCCTCTCGGAGCACGTTCGGATCGTCGGCTGCTTCCGTCCGATCCGGGAAGACTTCCTGACCGGAGGATGAACCCGGCGCCGGCCGGCGCGCCCGCGCTTACCGGCGGAGGATCGGGGCGAGGAACCGCATCGATTCCCGGAACTCCGCGGCGAAATCCCCGCGGTGCTCCGCTTCGAGGGCAACGGTTCCTGTGAACCCGATCTCTTCCAGCGTCTCCGCGTACCGGCGGAAATCGATGGCTCCGAGGCCGGGAAGCAGCCGGTTGTTGTCGGAGAAATGGATCGACGGAACGACGGCGGCGTGCTCCCGGAGCGCGGCGTGGGGATCCTTCTCCTCGATGTTCATGTGGAACGTGTCGGGCAGGATCTTCGCCGTGTCGGAAGGAAGCCCCCGGATCAGCCCGGCGGTATCCTCCACGCTGTTCGCGACGGCGGTGAGATAGCGGTTGGTCGCCTCGACGAGCAGCGGGACGCCCGCTTCCCGGGCGGCCGGAACCAGTTCCTCGAGAGAGGCCCGGAAGCGGGCGCGCGGTCCTTCCCGCTCCGCCGCCGGCGGTCCCTGCAGCAGGCCGATGATGATCCCGGCTCGCATCATGCCGGCGAAGCCGATCCATTCCCGGCATCTCCGGACCGCCTCGGCTCGCTTCCGCTCGTCGGGGTCGGAAAGGGAGAGACCGGCCGTCCGGGCGGAAAGCCCGGAGGCGAACATCGTCATGCGGAGCCCGTGATCGGCGAGGAACGCCTCGAGGCGGCCCGGATCGGTCCTCGCAGGTTCGGCGATGTTGAGCTCGATGCCGCTGAACCCGTACTCGACGAACAGCGCCATGCGCTCGCCGAACGCGGCGTCCTCCCGGTAGCGTTCCGGGAGGATCGTCTGGTACGCCAGCGGGAACCGGTAGTCGACGGCAGCCATGGCTCAGTCCACCTTGGCCTTGGTCGATCCGGTCGTGAATCCGCCGTCCACAACCACCACCGTACCGTTCACGTACGCCGCCGCGTCGGATGCGAGGAAGACCACCGCTCCGTCGAGGTCGTTCGGCAGCCCGGGCCGCTTCGCGGGAATCCGGTCGGTGATGTAGTCGTACCATGCCTCGTTGTCGTAGAGCACCTTCGTCTGCTCGGTCTTGAACCATCCGGGGGCCAGAACGTTCACGGTGACGCCGAACTGCGCCCATTCGGCGGCGAGCCCCTTGGTCATCTGCACGACGCCGCCGCGGCTCGCACAATAGGGTACGATGCCCGGCATGCCGAAAAACGAGGTGCCTGAGCCGATGTTGACGATACGGCCCCAGCCCTTCTCGATCATGGGCCGGACCAGGGCGGTGGACACGAAGAACTGGCTCTTCAGGTTTCCGTCGACCACGCGGCTCCAGTCCTCCCAGGTAACCTCGATCGCGGGCTTGCGGACATTGCCTCCGGCGTTGTTCACCAGGATGTCCACCCCGCCGTATTCCGCGATCACCGAGTCCGCCATCTTCCGGATGCTCGCCTCGTCCCGGCCCTCCAGGGAATATGCCCGGACGTCCCGACCGAGCTTCCGGATCTCGCCCGCCGTCTCCTCGCAGTTCTTCTCGTCCCGCGACGTGAGGATCAGGTCCGCACCCGACCGCGCCAGGGCGATCGCCATGTACCGCCCGAGGCCCCGGCTCGAGCCGGTCACGAGGGCGCGTTTTCCGGTCAGATCAAACAGATTTTCCGCCATGTCTTCCTCTCTTTCTGGTGTAGGTCCGATGATAGCACGGGTACGGGATGCACGTGAACATGCGGGCAGGCGATTCGCCGCTATCCATGCCGCTCCATGAGCTCCAGCAGGTACGGGATCAGCTGCTTCTTCCGCGAGAGGATATCCTTCAGGACATACACGCCGCCGTTGAGCTTCGGGTAGCTGATGGAGCCGATGAACGTCCGGTCGCCTTCGATGAAGAGATAGCTCGCGAGCTCGGTGATGTCCGTCACCATCAGGGCGGAAAACAGGTATCCCTTCTGCTCCCGCAGCGTCTGCAGCCGGCCGAGGATCTCCTCTTTCCGCTCCAGCATTTCGTTCGGGAAGTTCACCTCCACCTGGCTGACCGAGAAGCTCCGGTCTCCCGCGGCGTATTCCTTCATGTCCATGCGGATGATCTCCGGGATCGGTTTGCTGCCGACGAGGCTGGCGGCGAACATGATGTCCCGTCCCAGCTCCTGGATATCCAGGTCGGTGATATCCGACAGGTACTCCGCCATCATCCGGTCGGTTCCGGTCGTGGTGGCCGACTGCAGGATGAGCGTGTCGGAGAGAATGCCCGCCAGCAGGGCGGATGCGATGTTCCTCGCGAGCGGCATCTTCTGCTCCTGGTAGAGCTCCGCGATGATGGTGGAGGTCGCGCCGACCGGCTTGTTGATGAAGGTGATCGGATAGCGGGTCGAGAGGGTTCCCAGCCGGTGATGATCGATGATCTCCAGGATACGGTAGTTTTCGATTCCTTCGACCGCCTGGGAGAGCTCGTTGTGGTCCACCATGATGATCTCGATGTTCGGCTCCCGGATCAGGTCTCCCTCGGAGAGGATCCCCGCCACGCTCCCGTCGTCGTTTACCACCGGCAGCGCCCGCGAGACCGACTGAGCCAGGTCGGGACGGATCTTCCGGAGAAAGTCTCCCGCCCGGACCGGCACCACCGAGTCGTCCCCCATGGTTCGGATCGGCGCGGAGTAGATGATCAGAAGCGCGGTGGAGGAGGTGTCGAAGGGGGAGATGATCACCGAAACACGGTGCTCCTCTGCCTTCTTCCGCAGTTCCTTGTCCGGGGTTTTCCCCCCGGTGATGATGAGAGCCCGCACGCCTTTTTCGATGCAGTAGGCGAGAATGTCCTCCCGGTCGCCGCAGATCACCAGGGTGTTCTCCATCATCTTCTCTTCGAGATGTTCCTGGAATGTCTCGAAGGAGGACGCCGCCACGACGATCTGGGAATTCCGGATCTCCTGCTCGTCGAACAGGAGAATCGGCTGCGCTTTCAGGGTCTTGAGCAGGTGATTCAGGCTGGTGGGAAAGATCGCCTTCTTCTTCGGGTTCACCTTCCGGAGGATGTTCTGGGCGAACGCGTTGTAGTGCAGCAGGGAAAGGTACTTTCCCTCGTCATCCACGATGGGAAGGAGTTTCAGGTTGCTCCGGTCGATGGCCTCGAGGGCTTCCCAGAGCGGTGTCCCGTGTGAAACCGTCGTCGGTGCCCCGTTGAGGTAGTAGCCCACCCTGGGAATCAGGTCGCTCACGAACTCCGGTACCGGCACTCCGAACCGTTCCATGATGTACTCGGTCTGGGGATTCAGTTTGCCCGCCCGCGCTGCGACCACGTTTTCCCACCCCTGTTCGCGCTTCAGGTGCGCGTAGGTCGCCGCCGAGATGATCGAGTCGGTGTCGGGGTTCCGGTGACCGATCACGTAGATTTTCTTCTGCATGACGGGAGTATATCCGGATCGCAGAACGCTGTCACCGACGGCACGCAAGTTTTTCTCATAAAACGAATTACCACTTGCAAATCCGACCGTTTTCATGTACTATACGTGCGTATGGGTATCGATTTGAACAGACTTCGCTCGGTTTGTACCGATGCGGTACTCCAGCGTGGAAAGCAGTATTTTCTCGAGGGCCGGGTTCAGATCCTGGCGAATACCGAGCAGGGCATCACTGCAAAGGTTTCGGGAGGAAGCGACTACACCGTCGGTGTGGATCTGCGGGATCAGGTGAATGCCGGATGTAACTGTCCGTATCGCGGCGAGGGATTCTGCAAGCACATCGTGGCCGTCTTCATCGCGATCCTGGTCAGGGCCGAGCAGGAGAAACGCGACCGGCTGGTCCGCGAGGCCCGGGAACAGGTGCAGGTGCCGCCGCCGGAAAACGATCGGCACATGGTCGCCTTTCCCGCGGGTGCTCCCGCCGGGGAACCGGAGCCTGCCGCCCGGATGCGTCTTTCGGACCTGATCCGGATGATCGGTGAAAGCGATCCCGAGGTCCTCCGGAACTTTCTTCAGCGGGAAGTCCGGGAGAATCCTCTCTTCGCATCCCGGCTGCTCGGCTATCTCCGGCGGAAAAGCGCCTGACCACGCCGGTTCCGACAGGAACCGGCCCCCAGCGGTTCCGACCGGCACGACTCTCAATCGCTGGGGACGCTCGCTTCCAGCCACCGGGCCATGACTTTCCGTTCCCGGTGTCCCCGCAGCTGATCGGTACCGAGGAACTCCGGAACGATCCTTGTCCGTCCGTCTTCCGACCGGCTGACCCGGAACCGCCGGCAGGCGCCGTTCAGCCTGGCCCCCGGACCGTACGTGAATACCACCCGGATCTCGACGGAACGGACATCTTCCGCTGCCGTCCTTCCGCGCCCGTTCCCCTCCATGTGCTCGAACAGGGATCTGAAACGGATCAGGCCGAAATACCGGCCCGATGCCAGGGGACCCTGGTTGGTTTCGTCCTTCAGATGTTCGAGGTTCGGGTCCTTCCTTCTCTCGGTCAGCTGCTGGTGTTCCGTGCTGCCGTCCTGTCGGAGGATCGCCGCCGTGACCAGCACGATGTTGACCGGCTCCCGGCTCATGTTGCTGAGCATGCAGACCGAATCGAGGTCCATCTCGCCCGTCTGGTGCAGGATTACCCGCGGTCGGCGCTCCCTCCGGAATTCGAGGAGAAAAAGCTGCAGGTAGACACCCCAGACGAGGAGAAAGAGCACGTTGGTGATCGCCGAAATGACATCGCTGTAGCGGTTGACGAGTTCGAGCACGGCCGGAGTCTCCTCTCGGCTGAATATACTCACCCCTGCCTCCGTCCGAATACTTTACCAAAACGGTAATAAAAGGTATGATTCGATATCGTTCCGCGAACGGGGTGGCTGCCCGGTTCCTTCCTTCGTATTTTCTAGCCGAGACGGAAACCACCGCAACCCGACAGATACATCACAGGAGTGATCCGAAATGATAGAGATAGCGAACGAACGGCTGACGGTCGACGGGAAGTCCTGGGAGGACTTCGAGCCGGGCACCTGGACCCGGGATATCGACGTCCGGGATTTCATCCTCCGGAATTACACCCCGTACGAGGGAGACGGCTCGTTCCTTGCGGGGCCGACGGAACGCACCCGGAAGCTCTGGAAGAAGGTGCTCGACGGGATGAAGCGGGAGCGGGAACAGGGCGGAACCCTCGAGGTCGATACCTCGATCGTCTCGAGCATCGTGTCCCATGCTCCCGGCTACATCGACCGGGACTCGAGCTGATCGTCGGGCTTCAGACCGACCGGCCGCTCGAAGCGGGCGATCATGCCGTTCGGCGGCATCCGGATGGTCGAGAAAGCCGCCGAGGCCTATGGCTACACGTGATCGATCCCGAGATCGGCGAGATCTTCAGCAAGTACCGCAAGACGCACAACGATGCGGTTTTCGACGTCTACACCCCCGAGATGCGTGCCGCGCGGAGCGCCGGCATCATCACCGGGCTTCCCGATGCCTACGGGCGGGGCCGGATCATCGGCGACTACCGGCGGGTGCCCTCTACGGCATCGACCGGCTGGTCGAAGACAAGCGGGCGCAGCGGCCTCCCTCGAGACCCGCGGCCATCGACGAGGAGACGATCCGGCTCGCGGGAAGAGCTCGCCGAGCAGATCAGGGCGCTCGGAGGAACTGCCGAAATGGGCGCAGTCTACGGCTTCGATATCTGGCGGCCCGCCGAGACCGCCCAGGAAGCGGTGCAGTGGCTCTACTTCGCGTTTCTCGCGCGCGGTCAAGGAGCAGAACGGCGCGGCGATGAGCATCGGCCGGGTCTCGACCTTCCTCGACATCTACATCGAACGCGACCTCGTACGAGGGGTACGCTCGACGAAGCAGCAGGCGCAGGAGCTCATCGATCATTTCGTCATGAAGCTGCGGATCGTCCGGTTTCTCCGCACCCCCGATTACAACGAGCTGTTCTCCGGCGACCCGACCTGGGTCACCGAGGCGATCGGCGGCATGGGCCTGGACGGACGGACGCTGGTGACCAGAAGCTCGTTCCGGATTCTCCATACGCTCTACAATCTCGGGCCGGCCCCCGAACCGAACCTGACGGTGCTCTGGTCGCGAGAATCTCCCGCAGGCGTTCAAGGATTTCTGCGCGCAGGTCTCCATCGACACGAGCTCGATCCAGTACGAGAACGACGATCTGATGCGGCCGTACTGGGGCGACGACTACGGGATCGCCTGCTGCGTCTCGGCCATGCGGATCGGCAAGCAGATGCAGTTCTTCGGTGCGCGCTGCAACCTGGCCAAGGCGCTTCTGTATGCGATCAACGGCGGCATGCGACGAGAAAAGCGGCATCCAGGTGGGCCCGCGCTTCGAGCCGATCACCTCGCGAGTACCTCGATTATGACGAGGTGATGGACGAAGTTCGACGATTTCCTCGACTGGCTCACACGCTGTACATCAACACGCTCAACGTCATCCACTACATGCACGACAGGTACGCCTACGAGCGGATGCAGATGGCGCTGCACGACCGGGACGTGCTCCGGACCATGGCCTGCGGCATCGCGGGGCTTTCGGTCTGCGCCGACTCGCTCTCGGCGATCAGGTACGCGAAGGTGCGGGCGATCCGCGACGAAACGGGGCTGGCGGTCGATTTCGAGGTGCGAAGGGGAGTATCCCAAGTTCGGCAACAACGACGACCGGGTGGACCAGATCGCGGTGGACCTGGTGGAGCGGCTTCATGAAGAAGCTCTCGAAGCAGACCAGACCTACCGGAATTCGATGCCGACGCAGTCGGTGCTCACGATCACGTCAACGTCGTCTACGGAAAGAAGACCGGAAACACGCCCGACGGGCGGAAAGCGGGAGAGCCGTTCGCTCCCGGCGCGAACCCGATGCACGGCCGCGACCAGCGAAGGGCGCGCTCGCTTCCCTTGCCTCGGTGGCAAAGCTGCCCTACGAGTACGCGCAGGACGGCATCTCCTACACCTTCTCGATCGAGCCGGAGTCGCTCGGGCAAGGACGCGGAGAGCCGAACGAGGTCAACCTCGCGCTCGCTGCTCGACGGCTACTTCGCCCAGGGCGGGCACCACATCAACGTGAACGTGCTCGAGCAGGAGATGCTGCTCGACGCGATGGAGCACCCCGAGCTCTATCCGCAGCTCACGATCCGGGTGTCGGGTTACGCGGTGAACTTCACCCGCCTCACCCGCGAGCAGCAGCTGGACGTGGTGAACCGCACGTTCCATTCGAGACGCTTCTGAGGTAGGCGACACGATATGGCAGCAGGAACTGTCGGCACGCATTCACTCGGTCGAGACCTTCGGGACCGTCGACGGACCGGGAATCCGGTACGTGATCTTTTTCCAGGGATGTCCGCTGCGGTGCCTCTACTGCCACAACCGCGACACCTGGGATCCGGCTCGGCAGGGAAGATCGGTCACGGTCTCGCCGAGCTGTCTCGGGATATCGGCCGGTACCGAGCCCTATTTCGATGCTTCCGGGGGCGGGGTCACCGCGACGGGCGGTGAGCCGCTTCTGCAGGCGGGCTTCATCGCCCGCCTGTTCGCGTGAGCTCGGGCGAAAGCGGGATCTCACCGCGCTCGACACCTCCGGCTTCACCGCCATGACCGCCGATGTCGAGCGCCTGCTGTCGCAAACCGATCTGGTCCTCCTCGACATCAAGCACATGGACGACGAGGCTCACTGGCAGGCTTACCGGGGTTCTCGAACGCGGAACCCTCGCGTTCGCCCGGGAGGTCGACCGGCGCGGGATCCCGATCTGGATCCGCCACGTGATCGTTCAGGGGTACACCGAAAATGCCGATTCCGCGACCCGGCCTGGCCGATTTCGTCTAGACGCTGCGCTCGGTGGAGACGGGTCGAGCTGCTTCCCTATCACGAGCTCGGGAAGCACAAGTGGGAGGCGATGGGGATCTCCTACGCGCTCGAGAACATCGGGCCTCCCTCGCCGGAGACGATGACTGAGCTGACCGAGCTTTTTCGAAACCGCGCGATCCGCGTCTCGGTCGCGGCATGAAGGAGGGGGTGAGCGGGATGACGGGAAATCGGGAAGCGGGAAGTGATACCGGGATCGAACGGCTGGTCGATTACTGCAGAAGCCGCTCGACCGGGCACGATTCATGACGAAGGCGCTCTGGCTGGTCCGACACGGCCTGCGGTACGACTTCGAGAATCCCGGTTGGCGGGATGTCTCTCCGCGTCCCGACGATCCGCCTCTTTCCAGCGCCGGAAAACGGCAGGCGGAAGAAACCGGCGAGTTCCTGAAGGGCCGGGGAATCGAAGTCGTCTACTCCTCGCCGTTTCTGCGGACCCTGCAGACCTCACAGATCATCGCGGAGCGGATCGACGCGCGGGTCAGGCCCGAGGACGGCTTCTCCGAATGGCTCAACCCCGAATGGTTCCGCGGCAGGCCGGAGCTCCTCGATCCGCGGACTCGGGCCGCCCGGTTCTCCCGGGTGGATGCCGGGTACCGATCGCAGGGCCGTGCGCTCTTCCCGGAACCGGACGAGAACGTGCAGATGTTCGCGCGGCTGCGCCGGACCCTCGATGTGATACTTCCGGAACACGACGGCGAGGTTCTCGTGGTCTGTCACGGAGCCGTCGTCCATCTCGCGGAGCGCTGTCTCGTCGGAAGCGAACGGCGGCTTTCCGACCGGACCTGCGCCGTGAACCGGATCGTCCGCCGGGGGGATCGCTGGCACGTCGCCCTGGTCGCCTCCGATCACCTGTCGGTCGGCGAGGAGCGGACGCGGCTTCACTGATCCAGCTTCACCTTCTTCAGCACCGCCGGGTTCACGACCGACTTCGGCATCTTTCCCCGGAGAACGGCCATGACCGCTTCCACCGCTCCGGTCCGCAGGCGCTCGATCGCCTGTTCGGAGTAGTAGGAGAGATGCGGCGTGAAGATCACGTTGTCCAGGGAGAGCAGGAGGTCCTCCTTTGCGGGGGGCTCCTGTTCCAGCACGTCCAGTCCCGCTCCGCGGATCCGCTTCGCCTGCAGCGCCTCGGTCAGCGCGTTCTGGTCGATCAGGCCGCCGCGGGCGGTATTCACGAGAAATGCCGTCGGCTTCATCAGCTCGAGCTCTCGCCGGCCGATCAGATGGCGATTCTCCGGGGTCAGCGCGCTGTTGATCGAGACGATGTCGGCGCGGGAGAGCAGGTCGTCCAGTTCGACCTTCGCCGCGCCCCATTCCCGGAACACCTCCCCGGGAACGAATGGATCGTACGCGATGCAGCCGTATCCCATGGCTCCCATCTTGCGGGCGACGCGGCGTCCGATATTGCCCATGCCGACGATTCCCACGATCTGCCGCTCGGCCGCAGGAACCGGCTTCAGTACGCTGTAGTCCCAGGTTCCGCGCCGGATCTCGTCGGTCCCGGCCACGATCCGTCGGTCGAGTGCCATGATCAGGGCCACCGAGTGGTTCGATACCTCTTCGAGGCAGTAGTCCGGAACGTTGCAGACAACGATCCCGGCATCGGTGGCGGCGCCGAGATCGATGTTGTCGAACCCGATTCCGTAGCGGCAGATGACCCGGCAGTTCGGGAGGGCTTCGGTAACCTTCCGGGTGATGCGCACGTACTGGTTCAGCAGACCGTCGGCGTCCCGGGCGATCTCGATCGCCTGATCCTCGGTAACCGCATGACCTGCGCCGAACCGGAAACCCTGAGCTTCCACCAGCTTCCGCTCCAGCTCGATATCGACATAGTCGTAATCCGTGACGATGATCTTCTTCTCGCTCATGACTGAACCTTCCTCGGAAATGAGTTGATCCATCATTGCCCGATTTCCCGGGATGATGCAAGGCCGGATCCGTGCCAACCGGCGATCGATCCGCCCGGGCGATGCCGAATTCCGCTTCCTTGACTTTGATCCTCCTGTTCCCTACACTCTCCCCATGAATCAGAACGGATCCGGAGACCCCGCCGGAACAACGGGGAGTGCGGAAGGGGAAACCGGAAGCCGTCCGCCCCGAAGCGTGCTGAATGAACGTCTCACGCTCGGGGCGGGGCTCCTCGCGCTGTTCTCGGCTTCCCTCTGGGGTGGGAACACGGTCTCCATCAAGATAGCTTCCGCCGGAATTTCCCCGGCGGCGATCGCGGCGGTGAGGTTCACGCTCGGCGGTTTCGCGGTGCTGGCGTATGCCCACTCCGCCCGGATTCCGCTCCGGCTGCGGAAGGAAGAGCTGAAACCGATGCTCGCCCTCGTGGCGCTCTTCACCGTCCAGATTTTCTTTCTGAACGCCGGTACCGCCATGACGCTGGCAGCCCATGCAACGGTGCTCATTTCATCGTACCCGTTCATCACGGTGCTCTTCGCTCACTTCATGATCCCGGGAGACCGGCTCACCGGAGGCAAGCTGCTGGGCATGTCGATCTCCTTCGCCGGAGTCGCGCTGATCTTCGGGGAAGCATTTATCGTCGGAAGCTCCGGCACCCTCGCGGGCAATATCACGGTGCTGGTGAGCAGCATCCTTCTCGGCTACCGGCAGATCGTGACCAAGAAGATGACCCAGGGAATGCATCCGGTGAAGCTGGTGTTCTGGCAGTCGGCCCTCAGCGTTCCCGCATTCATCCTGGTGAGCGTTCTGTTCGAACGGCACTTCCCGTTCCGGATCACGACGCCGATTGCAGGAGCGCTGCTCTACCAGGGCCTGGTTGTCGCCGGATTCTGCTTCATCCTTCTGACCAGCCTTCTGCGGCGGTACAATGCCGCGATGATCACCGCATTTTCCTTCTTCACGCCGCTTGTCGGCGTTTTCCTGAGCGGTCTCCTTCTGGGGGAGCCGCTGACCCTCTGGCTGATCCTGAGCCTGCTCCTGATCGCCGCGGGTATCGCCGTAGTGAACAGGTTCGGCTCGGTTCGAGAGAGCGGCAATGATGCCGCTTGAAAACAACGGAAAGACCGACAGGAGAAAAACGTATGGTACTTGATGCACTTGCCCGGGCGGGTCTCTATCGCGGACTGGGAGGGAACTTCCCGAAGGCTTTCGAATTTCTGGCCGCGACCGACCTGGGGAACCTGGCGGACGGGCGGCACGAGATCGACGGCACGAACCTGTTCGCCCTGGTCCAGAGCTACACCACGCAGGAGACCGGGCAGAAGAAACTGGAAGCCCATCGGAAGTACGCCGATATCCAGGTGGTCGTACGGGGCCGGGAGATCATCGAATGGTCGCCGCTCGAAGGACTGCAGGAAGAAGCTCCCTACGACTCCGACCGAGACCTGGTCTTCTACCGGGGCAACGGCCTCGTCCCCGCGGTCCTCGGGACCAGCTTCTTCGCCGTCTTTTTCCCCGACGATGTTCACAAGCCCGGTTGTCTCTACCAGGCCCCCGGGGACGTGAAGAAGGTCGTCGTGAAGGTGAAGCTGTAACGCCGGAAGCGGAGCTACGCCGCCGACTCCTCGCCGTGGTCGCGTACCCTTCGCTTCTCCTCCACGACCTTGACCGCTCCCTTTTTCGGTTCGAAGCTCTCGCCGCGGCGTCTCGCCCAGACCTGCGTGAACTCCGCCCCGAGGAACAGGATCATTGCCGAGAAGAAGACCCACAGCAGGATGACGGCGAGCGATCCCGCCGCGCCGAACGCATCCCCGGGGTTGCTCCTGCCGAGGTAGAAGCTGATGATGAATTTCCCGATGTAGAAAAGAACTGCCGTTACCGCCGCGCCGAACCACACATCCTTCCAGCGGAGCTTCACGTCGGGCAGAATTTTGAAGATCGCCGCGAACAGCAGAAAGACGATCGCCAGGGAGACGGCGAGGTCGAGAACCCAGAGGAATGCCGGACCGATGGCTCCCGGCAGCAGGTCGGCGAAAAACCCGCCGAAGGCAGAGATCATCGCACTGACGATCAGCGATACGAGGAGCAGGAACGCGATCACCAGGATCATTCCGAAGGAGAGCACGCGCTTCACGATCATGTGCTTCAGCCCGCCCTGCTCCGGATCGGGCTCCACTTCCCAGACCGCGTTGAGCGCCTTCTGCAGCTGGAAGAACGCCCCGGTCGCGCTGAAGGCGAGGGCCGCGAGACTAAGGATGACGGCGAGCGGTCCGCCGCTCCCGGGCCGGTTCGCGTTCCGGATCATCGTGGTGATCTGCTGCGCTCCCTGCTGGCCGAGCATGCTCTGCATCTGGTCCTGGATGCTTCCCTGAATCTGCTGCGGGTCGACGAAGATGCCGGCGATCATGATGACCAGGATCAGCAGCGGCGGCAGCGAAAAAATGGTGTAATAGGCGAGCGCCGCCGCCATCATCGGGCAGCGATCCTCCTTGAATTCCGTAAGAGTCTGTTTGGTATACTGAACGGCACCGTTTGCCATAATTGCCTCCTTTGTCCGGATCGAAGGTGTTCGTGAGCTTCCATCTGAAGTACTGAACGTACTGCCGGGAGAGCGGGAAAGAGTGCTTCCCCGCGGATTCTTGACCCAAAAAACAGAGCCTGCGGGGGCGGATGAGCGACATCCTGCGTTGCACACGTGGTTGCGTCGCCGTCCGACATGAAGTATTCTGGGACCGGAGGCGATATGGAGATCAGGAACAGTGTTGCGGTGGTGACCGGCGGAACCGGCGGACTCGGTTGGCGGATCTGCCGGGCCTTTGCCCGGGAAGGAGCGAAGGTAGTCCTCGTCTACCGGAGCTCACGGGAAAAGGCGGAAGGGTATGCGCAGGAACTGCGCGACATGGGGACCGAGGCCGTCGCGGTGCAGGCGGACGTGACCAGCCAGTCGGGCATCGACCTGCTGCTCGGGGAGGCCGTGAAGCGGTTCGGCAGCATCGATTCGCTGGTTCTCGATGCCGCCTACAACGAATGGATCCCGTTCAAGGATCTCGATGCCCTGGATCGTGAGAAGTGGGAGTTCATTCTCGATTACAACCTGACGGCGCCGTATCTCGCGATCCGGAGTGCCGCAGCCATCATGCGCCGGCAGGGGAGGGGGCGGATCATCACGGTCTCGTCGATCGCCGGCATCCATCCGTCGGGCAGCTCGATCGCCTACGCGGTTTCGAAGTCGGCGCTCATCCATCTGACCCGCTGCGCCGCGGTCGCACTGGCGCCGGAGATCCTGGTCAACGGTGTCGCCCCCGGCCTGATGGAAGGCACCCGGATGACCGATAACCTCGCCCCGGAGTACGCTCAGGCCGCCCGGGACACGGCGCTGCTGCGGCGTGCAGCCGGCACCGACGATGTGGCCGACGCGGTGCTGACGCTGGTACGTACCGACAGCATCACCGGGCAGACGCTCGTGGTGGATGCGGGGAAGGTGTTCCCGTAGGGGCTGCGATGGAGTGTCCGTCGGGCTGATCAGAAGCTGCGGGAGGACTCGATCTGAAGGCCGTAGCCGAGGGTGCTGGCGCTCCGTTTCCTGATCCAGCGGTCCCGGTAGCCCATCCGCTCCGAGATACCGTGGGCGGCCCTCAGCACCAGCTCCGCGACGTGCAGCGGATCACGCGGCGGGGATCCGGCGGGAAGGCCCATCTTCCAGGTGGTGCTGACCGCCGCGACGACCCGTTCGGTGTAATCGAACACGGGCGCGCCGATACACTGCTCGCCGAGCTCGAACTCCTCGTTGTCGAACGACCAGCCCCGGCTCCGCGAGAGGCGGATGTCCTCGACCAGGCTGTCCACATCGGTTATGGTCTTCGGAGTCCGTGACTCCATGCGTTTTCCGGCGAAGTGCTGATGGATTTCCGAATCTGAAAATCCCGTCAGGAGCGCCTTGCCGAGCGAGGTGCAGTGCAGGGGGCGGCGCTTTCCGATGATCGAGTACTTGCGGATGCTGTCGAACTGTTCGTACTTGTCGATGTAGACCGCCGCTCCTTCCTGGAGCGTTGCGAGATAGACGGTCTGACCGGCCTCCGCCGAGAGCTGGCGGAGGAACGGTTCCGCCTCGGTCTTCAGCTCGAGGCTGTTCAGATGGCCGCTCGCCAGGTCGAGGAATCCCATCCCCATCCGGTAAATGCCGCGTGCCTGGTTCTGTTCGATATACCCGCGCTGACGAAGCGCCGAGAGGAGCCGGAATACCGTGCTCTTGTGCAGCTCCAGCCGGGTGCTGATGTCGGTGATGCTCAAGCCGTTCGGCTCGCCGGAGAGGAGTTCGAGAATATCGAATGCCCGATCGAGTGACTGAACCTTTGTTTCCACGAGTACAACTATACCGCCTGAATGCAAAGCGTGCAAGCCGCCCGCTTCCGGGCCCATCCCTGCATTCCGGTTCAGGAGGGACAGCTCGGCGCCGGCGTGATCGAGCCGGGAGGACGTCCTGAAGGTTCTGGAACTGGCGAAGTAACCGGAGGCGGCAGGCCCGAGGGGGTATGCTCCTCGGGCTCTCTTTTCGGGCAGCAGTACCACAATGCGGAACATCGTATCATTTATTTTGGATTGCAGATCGATTTCCATTTGACAGATGCGGAATACCGCTGATAAGCTGTTCCGTATAGAGAAACTATTTCCTGTTTAATGAAACAAGCGAATGGAGGAATTACGAATGG
Organism: uncultured Spirochaetota bacterium; assembly: GCA_963728215.1. GTDB lineage: Bacteria > Spirochaetota > Spirochaetia > CAVSJD01 > CAVSJD01 > CAVSJD01. Next base: position 58,670 of record CAVSJD010000012.1, read on the forward strand.
CAAAGCCGATCATGAAGGATAAGCGCTTCGTCTACACGATCAAGGACCTGCCCCAGATCAACATCGCCGCGGAATCGATGACCCGGTTCATCCTGAGCGACAACGCGCTCGTGAGCTTCATCGAGAACCCCCCGGGAACCGAATTTCCCCTCCACAGTCACGATGCCGAGCAGATCCTGGTGATCCTCGAAGGTTCCGAAGACCACGTGATCGACGGGAAAAAATTCCATCTGGAAGCGGGCGACGTCTGCGTCCATCCCGCCAACGTCGAGCACGGCGGCGTCACCAAGACCGGGTTCAAGGGAATCGATATCTTCGTGCCGCCCCGGGAGAGCCATGTCGATCTGATGAAGAAGCACGGACTGATCGAGGAGAAGTGAGGAACCTATGGAGATACGCCACGGAATTCATCCGGAACACGGCAAGCACCTCGACACCGACGGACTTCGGAAGGAGTTCCTGGTACAGGACCTGTTCCGGGTCGGCGAGGTAAAGCTGGTCTACAGCCACATCGACCGGATCATCGTCGGCGGAGTCTGCCCCTCCAGGCCGCTCACGCTCGAGGTGCCGAAGGAGATCATCGGCGGTGATTCGCTGCTCGAGCGCCGGGAGATGGGAATCATCAACGTCGGCGGCGACGGCCGCGTGACCGCGGACGGAACGCGCTACGATCTCGCGTTCAAGGAATGCCTCTATCTCGGTCGGGGCACGAAGGACATCCGCTTCGAGAGCATCGATGCCTCGAAGCCCGCGAAGTTCTACCTGCTCAGCGGTCCGGCCCACAAGGAGTACCCCAGCGTGAAAGCGGGTCTCGCCGAGGCGAACCGGATCGACCTGGGCTCCGACGAGCAGTGCAACAAGCGGACCATCTACCAGTACATCCATCAGAAGGGCATCCAGAGCGCGAACCTGGTCATGGGCTTCACGTCCCTCGCGCCGGGAAGCGTCTGGAATACGATGCCGTGTCACACGCATCAGCGGCGGATGGAAGTCTATTTCTATTTCGAAGTACAGCCCGACGCGGCGGTCTTCCACCTGATGGGCGAGCCGACCGAGACCCGGCACATCGTGATGCGCAGCGAGGAGGCGGTCATCTCTCCGAGCTGGTCGATCCATTCCGGGGTCGGGACGAAGAACTACTCCTTCATCTGGGGAATGGTCGGAGAGAACCAGACGTTCGACGATATGGACGGAGCCTCGATCGACGAGCTCCGGTAGATTTCGGGCTGATCAGCTCCATCGTGGATGGGGCATGAGAAAAACAGGAGGTATCCTGACATGAAGAAGTGCATCGTTATTACGGCAGCGTTCCTGCTCCTGGCGGGCCTGGCGTTCGCCGGCGGAGAGAAGGAAGGGGCCGCGGCGAAGGCCGCACCGCAGCAGGTGATCGAGATGAAGTTCGGCCATTACGCCGCCGAAGATCATCCGGGCAACGCCGCGGCGAAGATGTTCGCCGAGGGAGTCGAGAAGCGGACGAACGGCGCGATCAGGATCGCCGTCTATCCGAACAACGAGCTGGGCTCTCCCCCGGAGCTGCTCGAGCAGAACATCATCGGCGCCATCGACATGAGCCTGCCGACCCAGGGTGCCCTGGACAAGTACTCCAAGAAGTTCGGCGTGGTCATGCTTCCCTTCGTCTTCCGGGACGCCGAGCATGCCTACAAGGTGCTCGACGGTCCGTTCATGGACTGGGCCGGTCCCGAGCTCGCCGACCAGGGACTGGTGTTCCTCTCCAACTGGGAATGGGGCTTCCGGAACCTGACCAACAACAAGCGCCCGGTGAAAACCCCGGCCGACGTGCAGGGCCTGAAGATCCGCACCCCGCCGGAGATCCAGCTGCAGGCCGCCATGGAAGCGCTCGGCGGCGTGGTGACCAAGATCGCCTTCCCCGAGCTCTACATGTCCCTCAAGCAGGGCGTCGTGGACGGCCAGGAGAATCCGCTCGCGGTCATCTACCACAACAAGCTCTATGAAGTACAGCCGTACCTGGCCCTCACGCAGCACGTCTACAACAGCATGGTCCACGTGATGAGCAAGAAGACCTACGACAAGCTCACCCCGGAGCAGCAGCAGATCGTTCGCGAGGAGAGCAAGAAGGCCGGCGACTACATGCGAAAGGCCGTGCAGGAGAGCGAAGCCGATCTCATCGCGAAGCTGAAGGAGCAGGGCGTGACGGTCGAGAAGGTCGACCTTGCACCGTTCAAGGCGAAGATGGGCCCCGCCTACGATACGATCGCCGGTTACTCCGGCAAGGAAAATGTCGAGCAGTTCCTGAAGATGGCCGAGAAGTTCTGATCCCGGCCGGCAGCAGGCATTTCACGGGAGGGGCGGTGCCGCGGGCGCCGCGCCCTCTTCCATCCCATGAAAACCGGAAGGGCGACAGCGATATGATGACCCTGGTGATTTTCGGAGTCCTGATCCTGTTCATGAGCCTCGGCGTCCCCATTGCCATCGCGATGGGCGTGACGGCGATCATCACCTTCGTCTTCCTGGGCGAAGGATCGATTCTCGCCATGATGGCGCAGCGGATGTATTCCGCGACGACCGGGTTCACCCTGCTGGCGATTCCGTTCTTCATCATGGCGGGCAACCTGATGAATACCGGCGGCATCACCAACCGCATCTTCCGGTTCGCCCGGGCGATCATGGGGCACGTGCCCGGCGGCCTGGGCCAGGTGAACATCGTCGCCTCCATGATCTTCTCCGGCATGTCGGGGGCCGCGGTCGCGGACGCGGCCGGCCTGGGACAGGTGGAGCTGAAGGCGATGAACGATGCCGGCTACGACCGGAAATTCTCCGCCGCCATCACCGCCGCCTCCTCCACGATCGGACCGGTAGTCCCGCCGAGCATCCCGTTCGTCATCTACGGTTCGATCACCGGCGTTTCGGTCGGCAAGCTCTTCCTCGCCGGCTTCACCCCGGGAATCCTCATGGGCATCGCCATGATGATCGCCGTGGTGATCGTGTCGTACCGCCGCGGCTATCCGCGGGAGAAGTTCGCCTCCTTTCCCGAAATCTGGGCGAGCTTCAAGGGCTCGCTTCTCCCCCTCGGGACCCCGGTCATCATCATCGGCGGGATCCTGGGCGGGCTGTTCACGCCGACCGAGGCGGCCGTGGTCGCCTGCGTCTACGCGCTCATCCTGGGACTCTTCATCTACCGGGAGATCACCTTCGCCGATCTGCCCCGGATTTTCTGGGAAACGATCCTCCATTCGGTCCGGGTCATGTTCATCATCGCCTCCGCCGGCTTCTTCGGCTGGCTGCTGATCCATCAGCGGATTCCGCGGATGGTGATCGAGAGCCTCACGTCCATCAGCGGCGATCCCAACGTGATCATGGTCGATCATCATCTTCGTGCTCATCCTGCTCGGCTGCTTCATCGAGGGTGTCGCGGTGCTGGTCATCACCATCCCGGTCTTCATGCCGATCGTCGCGCGCTTCGGAATCGACCCGGTCCAGTTCGGCGTGGTCATGACGCTCTGCTCGATGATCGGACTGGTGACGCCGCCGGTGGGGATGAGCCTTTACGCGGTTTCGAGCATCAGCGGAGTGCGGATCGGCGACCTGTCGGTGGAGCTCCTGCCCTACATCGTGGGGATTTTCCTGGTGCTCCTGGTGGTGGCGTTCGTTCCGCAGGTGTCGCTCTGGCTGCCTCAGCTGATCGGATGAGACGACACATGGACGGGAAAAACTGGCTCAACAGTTCCGGATGCATTACAGTGGGGAGTGAGAGAAATACATGATGAAACTGGTACGGACCGCTGATCGTATGCTCGGGGCCCTGCTCGAAGGAATCGCGATGGTTTCGCTCGCGCTTCTGTTCCTGCTCCTGATCGGAAACGTGACCTTCCGGTTCTTTCCGGTGTTCTCGATGGGCTGGTTCGACGAGATCGTGGAACTGTGTTTCGCCTACCTGGTCTTCTTCGGGTCGGCGGCTCTCTGGCGGAAGCGGGAACACTTCAAGCTGGACTGGATCCAGAGGAAATTTGCCGGGCGGCCGGCGGGATACGTGGCCCAGATCCTGATCGATCTGGTTTCCCTGGGCTTCTTTCTCGTCTTTTTCTTCTATAGTCTCGAGCTGACGATGCGCGCCACCGACTGGACGCCGATCTTCAAACTGCCGAAACGGCTGCTCTACGGCTGCATGCCGGTATCCGGGTTCATCATGACCATCTACGCTCTCAAGTACCTGGGAGAAAACTTCACCAGGCTGTTCGCCGGAGCTCGAAGGAGCGCCGGTACGGCATGAGAACGCCCGAACAGCCGCAACCCGCCGGATCGGCAGCATGCCGGTACGGCCGAAGGAGGCTGTCATGGCGCACGGAACATTTCGAACCGCATACGAGGGACCCGAAGGCAGGATCCTGGTTTCCGATTCGCTGAGCTACTGCGACGACCGGGTCGGCGCAGACGATGTCGTCGTGGGCGCTTCCTTTGCCGGAGCCCCGACGGTGGGGCTGGCGCTTGTCAGGGGCGTGAAAGGGGTGATCGCGCATGCGGCCGGGGTGGGGAAGGGCGATGCCGGGGTGTCGGGGCTGCCGCTCGCGGACCGGTTCGGCATTCCCGCGGCTGCCGTCGACACCATGAGCGCCCGGGTCTCCGACGGAGAATCCCTGTTCCGCGGAACGATCAGCCATGCCAACAAGGCCGCACGGATACTCGGCGTCTGGCCGGGACAGGGCACCGAAAAGGCCGCGCGGATCATGCTGGATGCCCGACCGGGCAAGCCGGCGGAGCTTTCCGGAATGATCGACGATTCGGTACACGAGGTGGAACGGACGGAACGCGGCCGTATCTACGCGGTCTGGTCGATCTCGCTCGTGAAGGAACCGCATCCGGCCGACGTATTCTGCCTGGCGAGCCATTCCGGCACCGTGATGGCCGATTACGTGATCCCGGTCCGGCCGAAAGGGGTGATCGCCAACGATGCCGGCTTCGCCATGGACCATTCCGGGGTCGCCGGAATCGAGGCGCTCGACGGGCACGGGATTTCCGCCTGCGCGGTGGACTGCAGCTCGGCCCGCATCGGCGACGCCCGTTCCACCTATGATGACGGCATCGTTTCCTTCGTGAACCGTACCGCCGAGTCCGCCGGCGTCCGTACCGGGATGCCGGCCCGTGAGGCCGCACGGATCATGCTGGGCGGATAGGGTTCCCGCGGAACGGAACAGCCGGAAACACCTCGGAATCGCTCCGCTCATTGACGGATCGAGGATCTCGTGATAGTGGTGATATACGGGAGTTACCATGATGATACCGCCGATCCGGCATCTCGCGGCGATATGCCTGCTGTGCGTCGTGCTTCCGGCCGCCGCGGGGGCGGAAACGCTGCATGCGGATTTCGCGGACGGCGAATGCTTCGTGCGGACGGAGTCCGGATGGCTCCCCCTGTCTTCGGGTGACCTGGTCGCGGAGGATGCGGTGATCCGGATGGGTCCGGGGGCGCTTCTCGAGATCGGGGGGGAGAGCATCCGCCTTTCGATCGCGAAGGAAGGAATCTACGATCTCGCCCGCACCGTGGGGGAAGCACGCGAACGCCGCCCGTGGAATCCCGGGAGAATCCTCGCGAGCATCGCTCTGAAGAACGAGGCCGGCTTCGGTCACCGGGTGGAGACGGTCATGGGGGTACGGGCGAAGCAGCAGAACTTCCCGACCGAGGGACTGCTGGAATGGGTGGATGAGGAAGATCCGGCGCAGCTGGTCCGCGACGGCGCCGCCGCGCTCGAAGCGGGACGGATCGACGAAGCCGTCAGCCGGTTCGACGACGCCGTGTCCGCGGTCGATCCGGACCCGATCGGCACGCGGATCACGATTGCCGGACACTGGATCCGGGCGGGCATGTCGGCTCTGGCCCTGCGCTTTCTCACGCCGGCGGAAGCGGACGGCTTCCATCCGCGGTTCGGGGAGATCTCCCTGCTGAAGGCACGGCTGCTTCTGGAAACCGGATCCTTCGACGAAGCGGTCGAACTGCTCGATCGGACGATACCGCTGCTGGAATCCGGCTCCGATGCGCAGGCCGGATGGATCCTGCTCGCCATCGCACATCGTGGAACGGGTTCCGTTTCCGATGCACGGCAGGCGCTCGAACATGCCCGCGCCGTCGATCCCGCATCGGAGCTCGCGAAGGAAGCGGAGAATCTGGCGGGGCAGCTGTAACGCTTCGGCGAACGCGCGGGAGTGCCGCCGGTACCGACTCTGCCCGGTCCGGATTCCGCCGGGCGCCTACAGGATCTCCTTTACCCGCCCGACTTCGCCGCTCTCGAGACGCACCTTGATCCCGTGCGGATGCGTCGGAGAATTGGTAAGGATATCCCGGACGATGCCTTCGGTGAGCGCTCCGCTCCGCTGATCCTGTTTCTGCACGATCCGGACCCGCGCCCCGGGCCGAACATCCGATCTTCTGCTTCCATCCATATCGTTTACTCCTCCGGAATATTCCGCCGCATGAGTACATCCGTCTGCCGCTCGCTTCCCATCATGAAATCGTGATGTCCGAACGGGCGGAACCCCATCTTTTCGTAGAACGCGATCCCGCGCGCGTGACGATCCCAGACGCTGAGCCAGAGATAGCGGCGGCCCCGGTCCCGGGCGGTTTCGAGCGCGCAGGCGATGAGGGCTTTGCCGAGCCCGAGGCCCTGGAACCCGCGCGCAACGTAGATCCGCTCGATCTCCAGGGAGTCGGGGTCGTGCAGATCGCTCTGGGCCGCGGATTCGTTCAGCTTGAGATAACCCGCATGCCGTCCGTCGTGGAGGACGAAGCGGAACGTCGAATCGGGATCGGCGAGCTCTCCGGCAATGCGATCCGGGGAGAATGCGGCGGCGAGGTATTCATCCATCACGTCCGGCCTGTTCATGGGACGGAACGTCTCGTCGAAGGTCCGGATCGCGAGCTCGCAGAGCGTCTGCAGATCCGCCGCTTCGCAGGGGATTATTTCGATCGCCATGGTCTCTCCTCCTCGGACCGGGCTTCCGATGCATCCTACCATGCGGGGCGGCTATGATCCATCGGCGGCCGGCTTTTCTGCCGCCCGTGACAGGAAAGCCGGCCGCGATTCCCGTTATTGTTTTCGCTGGAATCCAAAACCCGTTGTTCCATGCTACAAAAATGCATGGCTGCCAGGAAATTGTTCGACATTGGATCAGCTATCGTTTCTCTTCCGCTACAATGTTTTCGATATTGTTTGACAGCGCTTTCATCGCTTGGTACAATTCCGGAGTACGCATGTCTTGAATTATGAGCATCCTTTCCGGTTCCGTACAGGAGGTCCCCGGGTGGGCGGTCTTCGGGGATTGATTTTCGACATTCAGAGGTTTGCTCTGCACGACGGCCCCGGCATCCGGACCCTCGTCTTTCTCAAGGGCTGCCCCCTCTCCTGCCGCTGGTGCTGTAACCCGGAATCCCAGGCAGCCGTCCCGCAGATCGGCTATCAGCCCGCGAGCTGCATCTCCTGCGATGCATGCATCGCCGCATGCCCGTTCCACGCGATTACGGTCGACGGAGGCGAGCGTGTCTTCGATCTCGATCTGTGCGCCGGATGCCGGGACCTGCCCTGCGCGGACGCCTGTCCGACGCGCGCGATCGAGCGGTTCGGGCGGGAGATGACCGTCGAGGAGGTACTCCGGGAGGTCCGCCGGGACGAGCTCTTCTATCGGAACTCCGGCGGAGGCGTCACCGTTTCGGGAGGCGAACCGCTCCGGCAGGCGGATTTCGTCCGGGAGCTTTTCTCCGGCTGCAGGAGCTCCGGAATCGGCACCGCGGTCGAGACGACCGGATTCTGCGCATGGGAGGATCTCGAGAAGATCCTCGACGTGACGGACCTGTTTCTCTACGACATCAAGCACATCGACCCGGCGCGGCACCGGGCATTCACCGGAACGGACAATACCCTGATCATGGAGAATCTGAAGCGGCTGCGGACGCGGACGGCGAACATCGTCGCGCGGGTCCCGGTCGTGCCGGGATTCAACGACGACGACCGGAGCATCGACGCGATCGCCGCTTTCGCGCAGGAGCTCGGGATCGGGGATCTGCACCTGCTCCCGTATCACCGGCTCGGGCGGTCGAAGTACGACCGGCTCTCCCGGGAATACCGGGCGGACGATGTTCCGCTGCCCTCCGAGGATCGGATGAGCGTGCTTCGGCAGCGGGTGCAGGAGCGGAACGTGCGCGTGCAGATCGGCGGATAGGAGATACGGACGATGGGTGTGAGCGAGCGGGGAGAACGGCTGAAAGCCCAGGTCATCGGCGTGACGCCCTCGGTGTCCGCCGAGAGGGCTGCAATCGTCACCGACTGCTATCGGGAGCTCGAAGGCGAATCCGATATCATCCGCCGGGCCCGGACGCTGGACGGCATTCTCGCCCGGAAATCGCTGTACATCCTCGACGGCGAGCTGATCGTCGGGAATCTCGCCCCGAAACCGCGCTGCGCCCAGGTATTCCCCGAGTTCTCGACGCGGTGGATCCTCGAGGAGCTCGACGGCTTCGAGCACCGGGATTCCGACGTCTTTCTCGTCGAAGGGGAAACGAAGGAGCAGCTGCGCGAGGTCCTGCCCTGGTGGGAAGGCCGGTCGACCCAGGACAAGGCGCTCCGCCTGCTCCCGCCCGACTCGCTCACTGCGCACCGGGAGTTCGCCTACATCCTCACCTCGCTCTCGAGCGGAGTGGGGCATATCGCGGTCGACTACGAGCGCTGCATCCGCTTCGGCCTGCGGAGCATAATCGAGCGGGCCGTCGAGCTGGAGCGGGCGATCGTACCGGACAGCATCGAGGCGGTCGACCGGAAGCATTTCTACGAGGCGGTCCGGATCGTCTGCGAGGCGGCGATCCGCCATGCGCACCGGTTCTCCGCGTTCGCCTCGGAGCTCGCCTGCATCGAGCCGGATCCGGTCCGGAAGGCCGAGCTCGAGGAGATCGCCCGGGTCTGTTCCCGGGTTCCCGAGCATCCCGCAGCAACCTTCGGGGAGGCGCTCCAGTCGTTCTGGTTCGTTCACCTGATTCTCCAGCTCGAGTCGAACGGGCACAGCATCTCTCCCGGAAGGTTCGACCAGTACCTTTTCCCCTTCTACCGGCAGGACATCGATTCCGGCCTGCTCACCCGGGACCGGGCGCAGGAGCTGCTCGAGAACGTCTGGATCAAGCTGAACGAGATCATGAAGCTGCGCGACCGGATCGGGTCGAAAGCGTTCGGCGGCTATCCGCTGTTCCAGAACCTCATCGTGGGCGGGGTCGACCGGGACGGCCGGGATGCCGCGAACGATCTTTCGTATCTCTGTATGGAGGTCACCCGGAACCTGAAGCTTCCGCAGCCTTCCTTCTCCGTCCGATGGCATCTCGGGACCGACCGCCGGTTCATGCGGGAGGCTGCCTCGATCGTGAAGGCCGGGTTCGGCATGCCGGCGTTCTTCAACGACGAGGTGATCGTTCCGATCCTGCTGGACCTCGGGTATTCGCTCGAGGAGGCGCGGAATTACGCGGAAGTCGGCTGCGTGGAGCCCCAGGCCGCCGGTACGACGGAAGGATATTATCCCGCCGGGTTCCTGAACCTGAGCAAGGTTCTCGAGATCACCCTGAACAACGGGATCAACCCGCTCACCGGATCGAGACTGGGCCCCGCGACCGGCGAGGACTTCGCCGGTTTCGAGGAGTTCCGCGAAGCCTGGTACCGGCAGCTGGGACATTTCTGCGACCTGCAGGCCGATGCGATCAATGCAATCGACTCGGTGCATGCGCGGTATGCGCCGACCCCGTTCAGCTCATGCTTCGTGGACGACTGCATCGAGCGCGGGATGGACATCCGGCAGGGCGGAGCGCGGCACAATTTCTCCTCTCCCAACGTCGTTGCGCTCGCCAACGCCGCCGACGCCCTCACGGTGATGAAGGAGGCGGTGTTCGGAGAGCGGCTCGTGAGCTATCGGGAGCTCGTGGAAATCCTCCGCAGCGATTTCGAGGGGCACGAGGCGCTGCGGCAGCGCTTCCTGAACGGGTATCCCAAGTACGGGAACGACCGGGACGAGACGGACGGATTCGCGAAGGAGATCGCGGGGTTCCTGAGCGACCGGTTCCGGCGGAAGCGGAATGTCCGCGGCGGCAGCTTCCACGTCGGGCTGCAGAGCATCTCGGCCCACGCGCTGTTCGTGAACACGCTCGGCGCGACGCCCGACGGCCGGAAACAGGAGACGCTGCTCGCGGACGGCGGATGCTCACCGGCACAGGGTCGGGACCGCAGCGGTCCGACCGCGATCGTCCGTTCGGTCGCGAAAATCGATCAGTACCGCATCCCGAACGGGACGCTTCTGAACATCAAGCTGCATCCCTCGCTGCTCGAGAGCGATCAGGGCGTGAGCAGCCTCATCTCGCTGGTCGAGACCTACTTCATGATGAAGGGGCAGCACATCCAGTTCAACGTGGTGAGCGCGGAGACGCTGCGGGAGGCGCAGGAGCATCCCGAACGGTTCGGCGACCTCGTTGTCCGGGTGGCGGGGTTCAGCGTCTATTTCACGGCGCTGGACCGGGTCCTGCAGGAGGATATCATCCGGAGGACCGAACAGACCGCCTATTAGAGTTCGTGAACCACCCGTCCCGTATCACGGGGCGGAGTAAAATGGAGGTTTCTATGAAACGAGTGTTACTGGTTCTGCTTCTGGCAGCCCTGATCCTCGGATCGGCGTTCGCCGAAGGAAAGAAGGAAGCTGCGGCCCCCAAGGGCGCCATGGAGACGGTCAAGCTGACCATGGCGACCAGTCAGCCGCCCAAGGGCGGATTCATGGGCGAGATGCCCTTCAAGTTCGCCGAATTCCTGAAGGAGGAGTCGAACGGGAGAATCGAGCTCACGGTGCATCACTCCGGTGCGTTGAGCTCGAACGAGCGGGAGCTCCTGGAAATGGCGCAGTCCGGCTCCGTCGATTTCGCGATGGGCGCCACCACGTACGTGCTCGGCTGGGCGCCGTCGTTCAAGATTTTCGATCTGCCGTATCTGTTCGACGACGTCGATCATTTCGACCGGGTGGTTTTCGGCGAAGTGGGTGACGTGCTCAAGGCCGAAGTGGCCGACGACGGCGTCGTACTGCTCGGACAGATCATTCCCGGGTTTCGCAGCATCTTTACCGCGAAAAAAGAGGTCAAGACATTCGAGGACCTTGAAGGTCTGAAGATCCGCAGCATGGAGAGCCCGGTCTATATCGACATGTTCAAGCGGCTCGGAATGCTGCCGACGCCGATGCCCTCCTCCGAGCTCTATACCGCGCTGCAGACCGGCGTCGTGGATGCCGGCGAAAACGATCCCGCGAGCGTCGTGAGCTGGGGCTGGATCGACGTGATCAAGTACTACATGCTGGACAAGCATACCCTGAGCTCGAACGTGCTGGTCATGAACAAGGCTCGCTTCGACGCGCTCGATCCTGCGCTGCAGAAGGCGGTCACCAAGGCGGCGGAACGCGCCGTGAAGTACCAGTTCGATTACATTCAGGGCGCATGGGAGGATTCCATGCAGAAGATCCGCGCCAAGGGAATCACCGTGATCGAGCTCGACGAGCAGCAGCTCGCGAAGTTCCGTCAGCGGGTCCAGCCCCTGGTTGACAAGTACGACAAGGAGATCGGCAAGAATCTCGTGCAGATGGTGAAGAAGGCGGGAAAACAGTAGATCCCGATTTTCGACAGAACGGACCCACCCTCCGCCCCGCATCGGGGGAGGGTGGGCATCTTTTTCAGGGGGCCGGTGTATGCCGAACGGGAATGTGCTGACAAAAGGGTATCGGATTCTCAACAAGACCGTCGAAGTGATTTCGGTGGTTCTGCTCGTTGCGGTGAGCATCGTCGTTTTCTACTCGGTGCTGCTGCGGTACGTGTTCAAGAGCCCCCTCGCGTGGTCCGAGGAGGTTGCGCGATACCTGTTCATCTGGATGGTTTTCCTCGGAATTTCCGTGGCGGAGCGGAGCAACGATCATTTCAAGATCGAAGTCTTCATTGAAATGTTTCCTTCCCGGGTTCGACTCGTCATCGAGATCCTGATGAACGGACTCATTTTCTACGCGCTCTTCGTACTCTTCCGGGAGGGAATGAATTACTACGACCAGGGGAAAAGCGGCCTTTCGACCATCCTCCTTATGCCGCTGAACTACATCTACATCGCGCTTCCCGGGGCGATGATCCTCACCTTTCTGAACCGGATCGAGACGGTTCGGAAAACCATCGCCATGCTCCTCGGAAAGATCCGGGAGGAGAAGGCTGCCCGGGAAGACCGGAAAGGAATGGTGCAGAAATGACGACAGCGGTTTTCGTCCTGACCGGGTTTTTCGGACTGATGATTCTCGGAATGCCGATCGGTTACGCGATGCTGGTCACCTCGATCTTCACGCTCAAGGTGTTCCACGGAGCGATCCCCCTGATCATCGTGCCGCAGAGAATATTCGCGGGGGTGAACAATTTCATCCTCCTGTGCATTCCGTTCTTCATGCTCGCGGGCGAGCTCATGGCGATCACGCCGCTGTTCGAGAAGCTGATCAAGCTCTTCCGGGCATTTCTCGGACACGTGAAGGGCGGCCTCTCGCACGTGAATATCGTGGTGAGTATGTTCTTCGCGGGGATTACCGGAGCGGCGACCGCCGATACTTCGGCGGTGGGCGGACTCCTGATCCCCGCCATGGAGAAGGACGGCTATACCCGGAGCTACGCGACCGCCGTCACCGTGAGCTCGTCGACGATCGGGGTTATCATCCCTCCGAGCAACCTGATGATCGTCGCCGCCCTGGCGACCGGTTCGTCGGTCGCCGTCCTGTTCATGGGGGGCGTGATCCCCGGAATCCTTTCCGGACTGGCCCAGCTGGTGGTCAGCCTGATCTATGCGAAGCGGAAAGGGTTTCCCAGCGCGCATCGGATGGGCTGGAAGGAACGGGTCGAGGTGTTCTGGTCGGGTATCCCGGCGATCGGCATCCCGGTGATCATCTTCGGTGGAATTCTGGGCGGCGTGTTCACGCCTACCGAAGCCGCCGCCGTCACGGTGTTCTACGCGATCGTCGTGGGCATCTTCGTCCTGCGGAGCTTTCCCACCTGGAAGGTGATCTACACGACCTTGCTGACCGTCGTGCAGCGGATGGGAGCGGTCATGCTCGCGGTCGGGGCCGCCATGGTGCTCGGATGGCTGTTCGCGATGGCGCAGGTTCCCTCCGCGGTCGGCGCGTGGATCACCTCGGTGACAACCAGCCCGGTACTCATCACCCTCGGCATGCTGGTGACGTTCCTCCTTATCGGGACATTCCTGGATCCGCTCCCGGCGATCCTTATCTTCACCCCGATCTTCATGCCCATCGCGGAGTCGATCGGGATGGGAAGGGTCCACTTTACCGTGACGATGGTGTTCGGATTCGTGATCGGGCTCATCACGCCGCCGGTCGGGTCGTGCCTCTATGTCGGGGCGGCCATCAGCGGGCTGCGGGTCGAGCAGTTCCTGAAGGATCTGATCCCGTTCATCATCGCGATCTCCATCATTCTCGTTCTCATCGCCTTCGTACCGCCCCTGGTGGAGTTCATTCCGAACCTGCTGTTCGAATAGCCGGCGGGCCTTTCCCCGTCGAATCCGGCCTGCCCGGAGCCGCGCGGCTCCCGGCAGGCACGGCATCCGGGCGGGATCGGCGGGAGAGGACCCGGCACGACGCACCCCTGCCGCGGCATTTCCGTCGCATCTCCCTCTCATTGCCCCGATGGCGGATTTCTGCCATAATGCGGGTATGAATATCGGACTGATCGGACTCCCCAAATCCGGAAAAACGACCATCTTCAATGCCCTCACGGGCCAGTCGGCCGAAGTGGCCGAATATGCATCGGGGAAGGTCGAACCCAACGTCGCCGTGGTGGACGTGCTCGATGCCCGGGTGGACCGGCTTTCGGCAATGTACAACCCGAAGAAGACCATCCACGCGGTCATCGAGATCATCGATTTCGTGGGTGTCGCCCAGGCGGCGGAGAAGGGCGGGCTCTTCTCGGGCGAGGGAATGGCGCTGGTGAAGAACGCAGATGCGCTGGTGGTGGTGCTCCGGAATTTCCGCAACGAGACCCTGGACGGGGCGTACGGCGAACCGGACCCGCTGCGGGACCTCGAGGACATCGATACCGAGCTGCTGCTCTCGGACCAGATCGTCGCCGAGCGGCGTCTCGAGCGCATCCGGGCCGATCATTCCCGCGGCAGGAAAACACCCCAGAGCCAGGCCGAGGAGAAGCTGATGGGCCGGATCGCCGAAGCCCTCGATGCCGGCCGGCCGGTCCGGGATCTCGAGTTCAACCCCGACGATCTGCGCCTTATCCAGGGATACCGCTTTCTGACGGCCAAGGCGGTGCTGGTAATCCTGAACTCCGGCGACGATACCTACGGATCGAATGCAGAGCTGACCGGGGAGATCGCGAAGCGGCATGCGGTGATCGAATTCGCCGGCAATTTCGAGATGGAGCTCTCCCGTCTGGACGAGGCCGACATGGCAGCCTTCATGGCGGACATGGGAATCACCGAATCTGCGCGGGCCCGCCTGACGAAGTTCGCCTACGACATGCTGGGCTACATCAGCTTCTTCACCGTCGGCGAGGACGAAGTCCGCGCCTGGACCATCCGGCAGGGTGAAACCGCGGTCGAGGCTGCCGGCACGATCCACACCGACCTCGCGAAAGGATTCATCCGGGCGGAGGTCTTCTCCTGCGACGACCTGATCAATGCCGGGTCGGAAAAGGGGGTCAAGGACAAGGGCCTCTTCCGTCTCGAGGGCAAGGAATACGTCGTCAAGGACGGCGATATCGTCCATATCCGGTTCAACAAGTAGAGGAGAATACGATGCAGAGATCGATCGGCGTTGTCATGAACGGCGTCACCGGGCGCATGGGAACCAACCAGCATCTCGTGCGTTCGATACTGGCCATCCGGAATCAGGGCGGCGTGCGGCTCGCGAACGGGGACACGATCATGCCGGAACCGGTTCTGGTCGGACGAAGCCGGGAAAAACTGGAGGCGCTCGCCCGAACCCACCAGGTGCAGCGGTTCACCACCGATCTCGACTCGGCACTCGCGGATCCTGCGAACGAGATCTACTTCGATGCGCAGCTGACAAAGCTCCGGGCTCCGGCCGTACGGAAAGCGATCGCGGCGGGAAAGTCGGTCTACTGCGAAAAGCCCACCGCCGAGAACCTGGCGGATGCGCTCGCGCTGTATCATCAGGCGAAGGCTGCCGGAATCAGGCACGGGGTCGTTCAGGACAAGCTCTGGCTTCCCGGTATGCGGAAACTCAAGTACCTGGTCGACACCGGTTTCTTCGGCCGCATCGTTTCGGTACGGATGGAATTCGGTTACTGGGTTTTCGACGGCTTTCACCAGGCCGGGCAGAGGCCTTCCTGGAATTACAAAAAGGAGGAAGGCGGCGGCATCTTCGTGGATATGTTCCCCCACTGGCGATACGTGGTCGACAACCTCTTCGGACCCATCAAGGCCGTTTCCGCGGTCGGCACGATTACGATACCCGAGCGCATCGACGAAAACGGAAACCGCTATACCTCGACCGCGGAAGATACCGCCCACGCGACGTTCGAGCTTCAGAACGGGGTGTTCGTCCAGTTCAACACCTCGTGGCAGATGCGGGTGCGCCGGGACGAGATCATGGGACTCCAGGTGGACGGAACCGACGGATCGGCATGGGTCGGCCTGCGCGACGTGTACATCCAGAGCGAGGGCGCCACGCCGAAGCCGGTCTGGAATCCCGACATTCCGAATCCGGTGAACTTCTACGAAACCTGGACGAAAATGCCCGATCGCGATTCGTACGAGAACGCCTTCAAGGTTCAGTGGGAGCAGTTCCTGCGGTACCACGCGGGAGAGGGAACGTTCCGATGGGATCTGCTCGAAGCTGCGAAGGGAGTACAGCTGGCCGAGTTGGGGCTCGAGAGCTGGAAAAAGCGCGCCTGGGTGGACGTCCCGGAACTTTCATAAAGGTGGTGACATTTTCCCCGATCCGTATTGTTACAGAAACGAATAATGAGGAACGTATACGGAACGGAGGAAGCACCATGAAGTTCATAGCACGAAACATACTGATTGCGGCGCTGCTGTTCGCCGTTGCAGCCGGCAGCCTGTCTGCCTGGCCGCGGTATCGGTCGGATACCGAGGAGACCGGAACCCTGTTCGGGGACGTCGATTTCGTATCGGGATTCTTCGCTCCGACGGTGCAGTTTACCGAGTTCGCGGACCAGGAAGTCTGGCTCGGCGGAGCCCGGTTCGGCATCATTCTCGACAACATCGTTCTCGGATTCGCGGGGCAGGGGCTCTTTCATCCCGTCGATCGCGACGACTATACCGTCGAACCGTATGATCCGGCATTCCCGTACCTCGGCCTGGGCTATGCGGGCGGCCTGATCGAGTATCACATCGCTCCGAAGGACGTGTTCCATCTTTCGGTCGGGACGGTTATCGGCGGCGGCGGGATCGGCTGGTTCAGCGACCGGCACGGCGATCATGACGGTTCGGACGACTCCAGCGAATTCGATACCTTCTTCGTGATCGAGCCGGAGGTCTCTGCCGTCCTGAACGTGACCCGATTCCTGCGGATCGGCGCCATCGGTTCGTACCGCTGGGTTCACGGCCTGGATTTCGATCGTTTCTCGGATGAGGATTTCACCGGGTTCGGCCTCAGCGCCATGGTTGCGGTCGGCTGGTTCTGACCGGCGGCCGACCGCCGGGCCCGGGCCCGGCTTCGCTGCGGACGCGCGGTGCCGCCCTCAACCCCCGCGGCACCGGCCCGGACCCGGCCGGTCCGGCCGACCGCCCGAGAGGGCTACCCGTCCGAATCCCGGTGCACGGTAGCCGGAGAAAAGGCCGGCAGGCAGACCGCGACGTACTCCGCACCCTCCGGTTCCGGGGATGAGTACTGCACCCACTCACCGCCCTGCACGATGATCGCCTGGCCCGCGCGGACGTCCCGGACATCGTTCTTCGTCGTCACCCGGAGCATTCCGCCGAGAACGAGCGTGTACTCGTCGAACTCCGGCGTCTGTCCCGGCTCGACCCATCCGCCCGGGCTCTTCATCCGGGCGATGCTCACCGGTCCGGTTCCGGTATTCACTCTGCCGACATACTCTTCGATGATCTTGGGTTTGTTCCCCGCCGCTTCGACGACGGCGGGAGCGGGAATGAATCGGGGCATGTGCGACCTCCTGAGACGAGTATACCCGAAAATTCGCCCAGCCGCCCGAGGGCCCGCTGCGGTTCGACTTGTCACTGCGTGACGAGGTCCGCTCCCTTACCGACCGCACGTTGCCAGTTGAAATAGCCGCTCAGGTAATCGAAGACCGCCGACAGATAGCTCAGCCTCGCCTGCTCGAGACTCACGCGGGCGTCCTTGAGCTCGAGCTGCGTCGCGAGCCCGCTCTCTACCGAGGTCTCGGTCACGTTGTAGGCCTCTTCGGCCGTCAGAAGAGTCTGCTGCGCCGAGATGATGCGCTGATGAGCTTCCTGCAGCGTGAGCCGGACGTTCTCGAGCTCGGTGGCGATGTCGTTCTCCATCTTCGATATCCGCGTCTCGGTCTGCTGCAGCTCGAGCTTCGCCTGCCGGAGCGAGGCGAACCGGCTGCCGCCGTAGAACACCGGTACGGTGAGCGTGAGCCCAACGCTCAGGGTGTCGGTCGGATCGGAGAAGTCGAACTCGTCGCTCGATGCGCGCCATCCGTACCCGACCGAGGCGCTGAGGCTCGGGAAGAAGGTCGCCCGTTTCGCGGAGATGTTCAGCTCGCGCAGCCGCTTCTCGTTCATGAGGATCCGGAAATCGGGCCGGCCGGCCTGCACCTCTTCGGCCCGGGCGAACATCGGAAGCTCCGGGAAGGAGTCGAGGCTGCCCTGCAGCCGGATCTTCGTCTCCTGCGGCAGGCCCGCCAGATTCTTCAGGTTCTGGAGGGCGATCAGCAGGTTCCGCTCCGCCTGCGTCGTGTTCGGCTGGGTGATCTTCCAGTTCACTTCCGCCCGGAGCACCTCGAGCCGGGAGGCGATCCCGCTCTCGAACCGTTTCTGCGTCTCGAGATAGTTCTCGCGAGCGATCTCCTCGGAGGCTTTGCGGACCTCGAGCACCTCCTGCAGGAGCAGGGTCTGGAAGAAGAGGCGCTTCGACTCGGTGATGATCCCCTGCCGCGTGGCCTCGAAGGTCGAGGAGGTCAGCGTGGTGTACTGCCTGCTCGCCTCGAGCCCGCGGAAGACGCTCATATCGAAGAGCTTCTGCTGGAGCGAAAGCCCGACCGTGAGGTCGTTGTCGGCGTTCACGTCCATCTCCGTGTACCGGATCGGGTAGAGCCCCGTACCGATCGGAGAGTTTGAGTCCGCGTAGGCGGCAACGGGCTGCTCGACGTCGAGCAGGTTCCTCGCGTAGCCGACCTGACCGGCGATGGTCGGATAGAGCTGCGACCGGGCGAACTGTTCCTGCACTTCGGCCAGCGACCGGTCGGTCCGCGCCTGCTCGAGCTCGAGGCTGTTCGCCTCGACGCGGCCGATGAAGGTCGAGAGGTCCATCGGGTTCGCCTGCGCCTGCAGGCCTGCCGGGAGCAGGATCGTCAGGAGCAGGAGGACGATTCGTCGGGGTAC
Source organism: uncultured Spirochaetota bacterium (assembly GCA_963728215.1). Classification (GTDB taxonomy): domain Bacteria; phylum Spirochaetota; class Spirochaetia; order CAVSJD01; family CAVSJD01; genus CAVSJD01. Next base: position 77,263 of record CAVSJD010000012.1, read on the forward strand.
TGCGATATCTTTCATGCGGAGCTTTCCTTTTTCATTCAACAGGGTCGTGTCCCGACGGCGCGGTCGGGCGGAGAGGCCTCAACGGGCCTCCGATGCCTCCGATGGTCCCCTGCGCGAGGCGACCAGGTTCTCGAGTGCCGGGATGACGAACAGGGACAGAAAGGTCGCCGCGGCGAGACCGCCGATGCTCACGATGCCCATCGGCATCCGCATCTCGGCGCCCCAGGATCCGATGCCCAGCGCCATCGGGAGCATGCCGAGCATCGTCGCGATGTTCGCCATGAGGATCGGCTTCAGTTTCGTCGGAGCCGCTTCGAGCAGCGAGTCCCGAACGCTTTTCCCCTCGGCCTGCAGCTGGTTCGCGTAGTCCATGATCAGGATCGCGTTGTTCACGACCAGGCCGACCAGCATGACGATCGCGAGCATCGCGATGATGTTCATCGATCCCCCGGTCAGCAGAAACGCGGCGACCACGCCGATGAGAGAGAGGGGAATCGTGGAGAGGATCAGGATCGGCTGTCCGAACTTCTCCAGCATCGCGGCGAGCAGCATGTAGGTGAGGACGATCGCGAGAAGGAAGACGAAGCCGAACTCCCGCACCGTCTCCTTCATCATCTCGGCGTCTCCGCCCCAGCTCAGCTGGTAGCCGACGGGCAGCGAGAGCTTCCGCACCGCATCGTCGATCGGGCCGGTCACCTCGCCGAGCGCGGTTCCGGGGGTGAGATCCGCGGTGAAGGCGATCGATTCGATCTTGTCCTCCCGGAGGATCTGGTTCACGCCCTCTTCCAGCCGGACGTCGGCGAACTGGCCGATCGGGATCAGTCCGGCCCGGGTCGGTACGATGATGCCGGCGATGTCGTCGTACCCGGAGACATCCTCGTCCTTCAGCATGACCCTGATGTCGTACTCCTCGCCTCCCTGGTGAAACGTCGTCATGACCACGCCTTCCACCGCGGCCCGGAGTGCGACAGCCGCTTCCTGCACCGAGATCCCGGCGTCGGTGAGCTTCAGCCGGTCCGGGCGCAGCACGATCTCCGGCGTTCCCGGCTTGCTCGAGACGTCGATGTTCATGAGACCGGGGATCTCGCCGATCATCGGACGCAGCCGGCGGGCAAGTTCCGCCAGGGTCCTGCTGTCGTCTCCCTGCAGGTAGAACTCGACCGGCGCGGATGACATGTCGCTCGTCGAGGTCGAGATCCGGATCTGCGCGCCGGGGATGTCGGCCAGGTCGCTCCCGATCCGGCCTGCGACGGTGGAGATCCCGTCACGCTCCTCCCGGCCGACGAGCTTCAGATCGATCGTCGCGAGGTTGGTGCCGACGTCCGTCCGGCTCATCGAGCCGATGCTTACGACTCCCGTCACGACCTCTCGGTGTTTTGTGATCCGCTCCTCGATCGTCTGCAGGGTGTCCGCGGTCCGCTCGAGGTCGGTTCCGGGAGTGAGTTCGACCGAAACGCGCAGCTCGCCCCGGTCCATCGACGGAAAGAAGTCGAACGGTATCAGGCCGAACCCCGCGAGCGAGACGACGAAGGCGATCAGGACTCCGCCGACGAGCAGACCGCTCCGCAGCCGGCTGCGCAGGACCGATTCGAGGATGCCGTGGTAGCCCCGCTCCAGGGCATGGAACCACGATTCCAGCTTCTCGCCGATCGGGTGCTTCTTCCGGTCCACCTCGGGCAGCAGCCGCGATGCGAGCATCGGCGTCAGGGTGAACGAGATCAGCATCGAGAAGATCGTCGCGATGGAGACCGCGAGGGCGAACTCGCGGAGGAAGAGGCCTGCCATGCCGCTCATGGTTGCCATGGGCAGGAAGACCGCGATGTTCGTCATGGTCGACGCGACGACCGCGACCGTGACCTCGGACGTCCCGCGTGCGGCCGCCGTCCGCCGCTCGCGGCCGAGATCCTTGTGACGGAAGATGTTCTCGAGCACGACCACGGAGTTCATGACCAGAACGCCGACGGCCGTCGAGATGCCCATCAGGGACATGATGTTCAGCGACATCCCCATGGCGTTCATCACCAGGAAGGAGGGGATGATCGACATCGGCATGGCCAGGGCGACGATGATCGTCGACCGCAGGTCGTGCAGGAAGAGCAGCAGAACGAGGGCGGTCAGGCCGATGCCCATGAAGATGTTCGAGAGCGTGTCCTCGACCGATCCCCTGATCGCGACGGAATCGTCGTTCGTGATCGTGAGCGTGACGCCGGCGGGGAGCATCTTCTCGACGGCCGGAAGCTGCGCCCGGACCGCATCGGCGATCTGCGCCGGGTTGCCGTTCGGGCTCTTCACGATGCCCATCAGGACGGTGTTCTCGTCCCGCTCGCCGCTGACCGTGTCGAAGAAGATCGTCCTGCTCCGGACGTCCGCGCCGACGTCCCGGACCGTCGCCATGCTGCCGAGCCGGCGGTTGCCGCCGGAGGTGGGGATGTCCAGATCCGCTACCTCGTCCACCGCAGCGAACTGTCCTTCGAGGCGCACCGAGAAATCCCGGCCCTCAGACTGGATGTTGCCGCCCGGCATGTCCAGGTTCGCGGCCGCGAGGATCCGGCCGACCTGTGCCAGGCTGACCGCGTTCTCGTAGACCGTGCGGTTCTCGAACTCGACGCGGATCTCGCGGCTCCGGTCGCCGGAGATCGAAACTTCGCCGACGCCCGCGATGCGGGATAGCTGGTCCTTGACCGTCGTCGATGCGAGCTCGCTCAGCGCCACCGGCTCGAGATCGCCGCGCAGGATCAGGTTCACCACCGGGAAGGCCGTGATGTCGACTTTCCGGACGACGGGGAGATCGGCGTCGGCCGGCAGTTCGTTGACGATCTGGTCGACCTTGTCCTTCACCTCCCGGGTCGCGACGTCGGGATCCTTGGAGAGCTTGAACTCGATGACGAGGATGGAGGCGCTGTTCAGACTGTAGGACTGGATGTTCTTGATCTCGCTGATCGTGCTCACCTCGTCCTCGACCCTCTGTGTGATCTGGGTCGCCACCTGATCGGGGGCGGCTCCCGGGTAGATCGTCTGGACCGTCACGTACGGGATGTTGACTGCAGGCATGAGATTGTACGGCAGGCCGAGGAAGCCGATTATGCCGAACAGAAGCAGCGCGGCGAGTACCATCGTCATAAGTACCGGCCTCTTAATCGAGAGATCAGAAAGAACCATTCACTTCTCCTGCCGTTCGTTCCTGTCGGGCGAGTCGCGGCTGCGCCTCGACGACATTGACCAGACTGCCGTCGTGGACCTGGTCGATCCCGTTCGTCACGATCTGTTCGCCCGATTCGAGCCCGTCGACTACCTCGAAGGAGAGACCCTCCTGCTTCCCGAGCCGGACAGGACGCCGCTGGACGGTGTTCCCGTCCAGGACGTAGACGAAGGATCCGTCCGAGTCCCTGACGATCTCCCGGCTGTCCAGGACGAGCGCCTGCTCGTTCCGGTAGCTCTGGATCTTCACCGTGGCCGTCACGCCGCTCTGGACCGTGCGGTCCGGATTATCGAAGCGCACTTTGGCCGCAAATGCCTTCCGCTTCTGGTCCATTGCCAGGTCGACCTGGATGACCTTGCCCTCGAGCATCTTCTCCTGCCAGGTCGCGGTCGCATGCTCGCCGACGCGGACCTCGGATATCTGCCGGTCGGTGAGCCACACGGTGCTTTTCATGCTGCGGTAGTCGGACACGGTGAAGAGCGGATCGCCGGGTTCGACGTTGTCGGACTCGAGCACGTTTATCCGGGTGATATAACCGGAGATGGGCGCCTGCACCTCGGTGATCTGCTGGATGGAATCCCAGTTCGCCCGGGCGATCTCGTACTGCGTCCGCGCGTCGTCGTAGGCCTGCCGGGAAATGCCGTCCTGGTCGTAGAGCTTCCGTACCCGTTCGAACGCCTGTCGGGCGCTCTCGAACCGGACCCGCGCCTGCTCGTAGTTGAGCGACGGGCTGTCCGGCGGGAACACCACGACGGTGGCGCCCTGCTTCACGTAATCGCCCACTTCGTACAGCACTCCCGCTACCTCGTCCGTCAGCAGGGATGTCGCGGTCGATTCCTCCGCGCCGGACAGCGTCGCGGTAAAACTGAGATACCGCCGGAAATCTTCCGGCTCGATGCGGCGCACGTTCACCGGCACGCCGTCCTGTTTCTGGATCGCCTCGATTCCGGCGGCCTGGGCGTCCTTCTGCCGGCTGCAGCCTGAGAACGCGAGGGCCGCCGCGACGAGGAGTCCGGCTGCGATGATCGTCCGGTTGTTGCTGCTGGTGCTCATGATGTCACTCCTTCTTTCTGTGGGTCGGATCCCGCCGTACCGCGAACCGGCGACAGCCCGCGGACCACAAATCCGGCAATCTCCCGGACTTCCCGTTCCGTGAGGCATTTTCCGTTTTTGGTCATCTGCAGGAACAGCCCGGATACCATGGAGACGATGCAGAAGATCGCCGTGGACGGGTCCCATTCCGAGAACAGGTCTCCGTCCCGCATCGCCTGTTCGATGAGCCGGTATCCGCGTTCCGCGTAGTCGGCCCGCTTCGACTGGAGGGCAGGCAGTTCTTCACGATTCAGGGTGAGCCGGATGATGATCTCCTGCATCGCCCGCCACTGATCGTCCTCGGGAAACCGGCGGAGCATCGCTTCGAAGGTGCTCCGGATCGTTTCGGGGAACGGCAGATCGCCTTCGGTCGCACTGTTCAGGATCGCCTCGTGATAGTTGCTCAGGCGGCTCACGATTTCCGTGAAGAACTCTTCCTTGTTCCGGAAGTGCCAGTAGATCGCCCCGCGCGTGATGCCCGCCTCGGCGGCGATGTCCTTCATGGTCGTTGCCGCGAATCCTTTCCGGGAGAAGACCCGCAGTCCCGCATCGAAGATGTTCTGACGGGTCCGTTCCGCAGCTTCTTTGGTTCGTCTCATTTACATACAGCCTTGTCTGTATGTAAACAAATTCCATCCGTTCCGTCAATAGCCTGCCGCCTTCTTTCGTCGATCGCTCGCGAGTACTCATTCGGACAGTGTTCGGAGAGGGCAGCGGGTCGGGATCGGAGGGGACAGGAATTCGCAGCCGGGAAACCACGCCGCTCAGTAACGGCCGTAGTCGAGAACGGTCTCGATCATGGCAATAACGTTTTCGGGAGGAACGTCACTCTGGATATTGTGTACGGCGGCGAAGATGAAGCCTCCTCCGGGGGCGAGATCGTCGAGCCGGCGTTTCACCTCGTCCCGGACCTCGCTCACCGACCCGTTCGGGAGCGTGTGCTGCGTGTCGATGCCGCCGCCCCAGAAAACGATATCCTTCCCGAACTCCTTCTTGAGCCGGCGGGTATCCATGTTCGCTGCGCTCACCTGGATGGGATTGAGGATGTCGACGCCGGCCTCGATAAGATCGGGTATGTACTCGGATATCGCCCCGCAGGAGTGAAGGTACACCGGAATGTCCGCCTTCCGCTTGATGAAATCGACGAGCGCCCGCAGGCGGGGTTTCATGAGGGACCGCCACATCTCGAGGGAGATCCACGGACCCTTCTGGGTTCCGAGATCGTCCGACTCGCAGGCGATGTCGATCCGGTCTCCGAACCGCTGCAGGACTGAATCCCAGTAGGCGATCTTGTGCTGGAGAAGGCGATCGAGAAAGCGCTCGACCCGCGCCGGCTCCAGTGCGAGCATGGCGAACCAGTCGTCGTATCCGAAAAGCTGGGCACCGAGCTGCAGGAAACCGTTTCCTGTTGTGGGCGAGCAGACGGCGGCTCCGGTTTCGATATACGATTCGGCGACGGCTTCCAGAGCTTCGAGCCGCGAAGACCGGATCGGTTCCGGCCATTCGTACCCGGCCTCGTCCCGGCCGCGGAGAGGAAATCCGGCGATGTCGAAGTAATGTCCCCGTCCTTCGGCATTTTCAGGGTTCTGCCCCATTCATCCGTGTACCGGAAGTACCGATCGTCCTCCTGCACCTGATCCTGAAGCGTCTTGCTGCTGAGCGTCAGCCTCCGGGTATCGATTCCCGCCGCTTCGCAGAACGGTTCGTCGATCCATGCAAGCTGCTCCGCGAATTCCCGAACCGTCGGCTCCACGGCAAGGCCGAGCCGTTCGACCACCTGCCGGTACACCGGCAGCATGATGCCGCAGGCGTTCGCCCCGCCGATATCGATGGGTACCCGATCGGGTTCCCGGTGAGCGAGCGCGGTTCTGATCCGCTCACGGCCTGTCATCGATCCTCCTGGTTGATCACGGTCCCGGTCCGGGACGGAACGAACGATCGTCTCGCCGTCAGAACGATCGTGAGCACCGCGACAAACATGAAAAAGAGCGGTATCGGCCGCGTGACGAGCGGAAGAAGCGAGCCGCCCGAAGACATGAGCCCGGAGCGGAGGTTCACTTCCGCGAAGGGACTGAGCACCAGTCCGATGATGAACGGTCCCAGAGGTACCTTCGCCTTTTCCAGAAGGAATCCGATGATCCCGAACAGAAACATGACCCAGACATCGAAGAACCGGTTGTTGAGCGCAAAGGTTCCGATGACGCAGAACACCAGGATGGCCGGAACCATGAACGTCTTGGGAACATCCACGAGTTTCGCGATTCCGTAGCTCGAGAAGAGCATGATGACAAACATCACCACGTTCGCGAAGAATACCACCGCCATGATGCCGTAGACGAGCTCCGGATCCTGCCGGAAGAGCAGCGGTCCCGGTACGACGTCGTGGAGGATGAGAGCCCCCATCAGAATGGCGGAAACCACGCTTCCGGGAATACCGAGCGTCAGCAGGGGAATGAACGCTCCGCCGATGGTCGCGTTGTTGGCTGCCTCCGACGCGATCACCCCGTCGTCACAACCGGTTCCGAACTCCTCGGGGGTGCTGGACGCATTCTGGGCGGCCGAGTAGGCGAGAATGGAGCCGATATTCCCGCCGATTCCGGGGAGAAACCCGATCCAGGTCCCGATCAGGGACGACCGCACGTAGTTCCAGGCGTGGTCCTTCAGATCGCGGAACGAAAGAAACATGCCCTTGAAGGTGAAGGGAATCTTTTCGACCTTCATTTCGATCGTGGTGACATCGGAGATGATCTGGCTGATGCCGAACATTCCGATCAGTACCGGCAGAAGACCGAGCCCTCCGGTGAGATCGGAGAAGCCGAAGGTGAGCCGTTTCGCACTGGTGACCGGATCGAGCCCCGGAAAGGCGACGAACAGGCCGAGGCATCCCGAGAGAAGTGCCCGGAAGAAGGACCCCTTGCCGCCCAGCCCGGCGATCAGCACCAGGGCGGTGAGCACCAGGGAGAAAATCTCGAACGGTCCGAATTTCAGGGCGAAACGGGACAGCGGGGAGCCGCGATGATCAGGATAATCCACGAAATGAGTCCGCCGACGAAGGAAGCGACGATCCCGAGCATGAGTGCTCTGCCTGCGAGACCCTTCTGGGCCATGGGATAACCGTCGAAGGTGGTCACGATCGCCGCCGGCGTGCCGGGGATCCGGAGCAGGATGGCGGTGATGAGCCCCCGCTGATCGAGCCGACGTACATGGCAACCAGAAGATCCATCGCATGGAGGCTTTTCATGTAGAAGGTGAGGGGAAGCGTCAGCGCGATGAGCATCGATCCGGTGAGTCCGGGGACCGCTCCCACGAAGATCCCCAGCGTCACCCCGACGATCACGTACAGGAAGGGCAGGGGTGCGAACAGATGGGCGAAGCCGGCAATGATTTCCTGCATGGATTATCCTCCCTGGCGATCAGTACAGATTGACGATGAATACTCTGGTGAACAGATAATACAGTCCGAATCCCATCGCAAGGGCGATCGCCGCCAGGATGAGACTGTGCTTGAGGGAGAACCGCTTCATTTCCGTGCGCAGAAGCAGGGTTCCGAGTGCGAGGATGAACAGGACCGTGAGGGTTCTGAACCCCGACAGGCCGATATCGAGGGCGAGGATGTAAAGAAACGTCGCTGCGACCGCTGCCGCGGCGATCTTCGGATGTCTGCGGAAGGCCGGGAGTTCGGTCACTTCTCCCTCCGCCGAGGCGGCTGCGGCTGAAGCGGCTGTCGCGGACGGTACCTGCCGGGCAGCGCGAAACTTTCGTACGCCATGGAACAGGATCACCAGCGATACCGCGAAGATGACGATGCACAGAAGCCTGGGCAGAAAAGCGGGGCCGAGCGGATCGTAGGTCGGGCCGGGAAGATCCAGTGTCTGGGCATACATGATGAGGGCGAAGAGCAGGCACCCCGCCGCGAGCAGGACATCCCGCCATCCATCCTTCTCTCGTTCGATCATCGGTAACCTCCCATGTGTTCCGGGGAAGAATACCGGGAGGACGGAGGAGAGAACGATGCATCCCCTCCGATCCTCCCGGCGCGAGACAGGAGACTGTTACTTCTGCGCGAGGTTATGCTTCTCGGCGATCGCGAGAATGCGTTTCCCCTGCTCGTCGATGTGCTTCGCCAGGTCCGATCCTCTCAGGAAGGAGGGTACCATGGTTACGGCCTTCATCTTGCTCACGATTTCCGGGTCCTTCATCACCTGCTCGAGTGCGTCGGCCATGAATTTCACCCGGTCCCCGTCGGTGCCCTTCGGCATGAAGAACCAGTAATCCACCGACTGGACGACGTCGATCCCGAGCTCGGTTGCGGTCGGCACGTCCTCGAGTCCTTCGACCCGTTTCGGGGCGGCGACGGCCAGAACCTTCATCTCGCCCGACTTGTAGTAGGGAAGCACTTCATGGGTGCCCATGATGGTCATTTCGACATGTCCGCCGAGCACGGCGGAGATCCGCTGGGCGCCGTCGCCGATGTGAACCAGCCGGAGCTTCGCATCGGTCGCATCCATGAGGGCCAGGCTGGTGAAGTGCGTGATCGCGCCGATGTTCGTCGCTTCCTGGATCGTGTCGGGTGCCTTTTTCGCCGCCTGGTATACTTCCGCGAGGTTCCGGTACGGAGATGCGGATCGAGCGGCTTCGACCAGGTAGTAGCTTCCGCACTGTGCGACCTGCTCGAACGCTTCCGGACCGAAATCGACGGTCTTCAGGGCTTTCCGCGTCCAGACATTGATGATATCCACGCCCATCGTGTAGCCGTCGGGCTCCGCCGCGAGGACTTCCTTCATCCCGAGTCCGCCGCCGGCTCCGCCGATGTTCACGATCGCGACCGGCTGGCCCACGATCTTTTCGAGTTTCTGTACGATCATCCGGGATGTGGTATCGGTCCCGCCGCCCGCGGCATACGGAACGATCAGTTTGATCGGTTTCGTCGGGTAATCGACCGTTACCTGCTTCTGTGCCGCCTCCCTGCTGCCTTCGGCGAATGCGAAGGCCGTGACGAGCATCAGGGCGAGGAGCAGGATCTCCTGTGTTCTTCTTCATGCGATCCTCCTTGTACCGTCCGGTTCCGGACCGAACGGCCTTCTCAGATAATAGCACGGTCCATATCGGCCGTGTTGATCCCGATCCATACCACCCGGCCCGGTGCCGGGTCCGCGGTTCCCCGTCAATAGGGATGCGTTCTCCGGATGCCGGCATCGCTGGTCGAAAGGTACGCCGAGTAAGCCCGGTGCAGCAGCCCGGCTTTCTTCTCCGTGAAATCCTTCCGATACCAGAGGTTCTCGAACTCGCCGGGATCTTCCGCCAGGTCGTAGATCTCTCCTTCCTCGTGGCCCTGGTAGACGCAGACCTTGTATCTTCCGTCGAAATACATGGCTCCGTGGCTCTGGTCCGGCATGGCGTTCCCGCCGATGGCTCCGTGATATTCGGAAACCACGTACGGTTTATGGGTGCCCGGATCCCGTTCGCCCTTCAGGATGGGAAGCAGCGATTCTCCCTGCATGGATTCGGGAACCGGTATTCCCGCCGCATCGAGAATGGTCGGTGCGAGATCCACCAGCTCGACCAGCGCATCGCTCAGGAGGCCCCGGACTCCTCCGGCGGGCCAGGAGACGAGCAGCGGCACGTGTGTAAGGCCCTCGTGGAACCGGCATCCCTTGTAGATCAGTCCGTGATCTCCGAGCAGTTCTCCGTGGTCGCTGGTAAAAATGATGATGGTGTTCTCGTACTGGCCGGTTTCCTTCAGGGTATCGACGATCCTGCCGAACTGGTCGTCGATGAGCTCGATCATGGCGTAATAGCACGCCTTTACCAGCTGCGGATCGTAGCCGGTCGGCGGCACGGAACCCATATCGCCCCGGGCAACCTGCGTGGTCGTATCGGCGCGCTGCTTCGCGGTCCGAGGGTCGACGGCGTCGCGGGTCTGCTGATCGATCCCGCGGAATCGTTTCTGGTGCTCGATATCGCTCTCCCGGAAGAGCGGGAGCGGCAGCGATGCGGGGTCGTACCGGTCGAGGTATTCCTTCGGCGGGTCGAACGGCGGATGCGGGTCGAACGGATTCACCGTGAGCAGCCATGGCCGGTCCCGCTCCTCCCGGATGAACCGGATCGACATTTCACTGCACCAGGTGGTCTGGTGCAGTTCGGTCGGTACTCCGGCTCCGATGCTGCCGTGGAGTCCGGCGTACAGTTCGACGGCGTCGACTCCCTTTTCGTCTCTCAGCCAGTCCGCGTAGTCGTGCCCTTCCGGATAATCCGGGTTCGGGTGATGACTCCATTTGAAATAGCGGAAACCGTCCTTCTCGGGACGGTTCTCGAGAACCTGGGAGCGAGACAGGTGCAGCTTGCCGACCAGACCGCAGTCGTAGCCCTCGTCCGCCATAATGGCGGTGACGAGAGTTTCCCAGGGCGGGAAATACTCGTTCCCGTTCCGGTGAACGTGGTGGCTGGCGGGATACCGGCCGGTCAGAAAGCTTGCGCGGCTCGGCGTGCAGATCGGACTCTGGCAGTACGTCCGCGTGAATGCGGTACCTTCGGTAGCGAGATTGTCCAGGTTCGGCGTGCGGATGTACTGGTTCCCGAGGGCGTGAATGGTATCGTACCGCTGCTGGTCGGTGCAGTACCAGAGGATGTTCGGCCGTTCGGCTTTGCTCATGTTATCGTATCCCTCGCTGTATCAGGAGATCACGGTTCCGGAGGACGCCGACATGCTCCTGTACCGGTTTGAATTCGAACTGTTTGTCCGGCCGCCCGACGAGCCGGCCTTCCTCCACCCATTCTTCGTCCCCGCCGTAGAGATGAGAGATCAGGAGTCCGGTGAGCTCGTCGAGAACTCCCTGATGGGCGGGATCGGAAGAAAGGTCCCGGCTCTCGAGCGGGTCATGCTCCAGGTCGAAAAGCTGGATGCGGTTTCCGACGGCATAGTAGATCAGCTTGAAGCGGTCCGAGCGGATCATCCTGGTCGCCCGGTCGTCTTCCCAGAGCTCGCCGTAGATGTGGTCTCTCCGCCGGGTCCGATCCGTGAGCGGAATACCTTCCACCGGATCGGGAATCGGGAGGCCCGCCATGTCGAGGAGGGTCGGCATCATGTCGCGAAGCTCGACCAGGCGATCGTCGATCGTGCCGGGCTTCCAGGTCGAGTCCTCGGACGTCGGTACGATGAGGAACGGAACCCGGGTCGATTCTTCGTAGAAGAGGTTCTTCGCCCAGAGGCCGTGGGACCCCAGCATGTCTCCGTGATCGCAGGTGACGGCGATGATCGTGTCGTCCAGCACCCGCTCCTCGCGAAGCGTTCCGATGACCGACCGGAGCGCAAAGTCGATCTGTGTGCAGAGCGCACGGAACGCCCGGAGCGCATCCCGGATCTTCTTGTCGGACGAGAGGTCGAAAATACTTCGATAATATTTCAGGCAGTACGGTATTTCATCGAACGATTCCGCCCATTCCCCGAATCGGGGCAGGGGGATGTCCACGTCATCGTACATGTCCAGGAACACCTGCGGCGGTACCAGCGGAGGATGCGGCGCCGTGAATCCGCAGTACCAGAAAGCGGGTCTGGAGGGATCCCGCCGGATGATCTGCTCGCACATTTCACGGGCGGTCCATGCCGTCTGGTGCATCTCTTCGGGCAGATGCCAGGGGCGGGCGATGTAGTCATTGTTGGACATGCCGTGCGCATCGCCCATTCCCGCGTGTCCCTGCCGGGCAAGATACCGGGTGTAGTCGTCTTCACGCATTTCATTCGGATAATTGACCCGGCGGGATTCCTCGTTGAGTACGACATCGTCGAAACCGATCCGGGCGCGCTGCGGATAGACGTGCAGTTTCCCCACGCCGAATGCCTGATATCCGTAGTCCCGGAAGATCTGCGGGAGTGTCGGCAGATCCGGCATCGGGAGATGCTCCGCAAACGCGCGGTCCCCGTGGGTGCGGGCGCATGTTCCGGTCATGAGCTCCCGGCGTGCGGGTATGCAGACGGGAGTGGAACTGTATGCGTTGCTGAATTTCACTCCGCACCGGGCAAGGGAATCCAGGGTGGGCGTCAGGATGTCCTCTCTCCCGTTGCTGCCCAGCAGGTATCCCGGCCAGTGATCCACGGTGACGAGAAGGACGTTTTTTCTCTTTCGGGCATGATCGTTGCTGGCTGCCATCGAGAACCTCGGCGAATGTTTTGAACACTGAATGTTCATAACATGGTACGGCGCGTTCTCCGGTATTGTCAATCGAAAAAAGTATTCAGCCGGTCAGATATTCAGGATGCGGAGAGCAGTTCGCTCATCCGGCGGCGAAAAAACGGATAGACATTTCCCCAGGCGCATCCCCTGAAGCCGTCCTCGATGACGTGGAGCTCCACACTCTGCACCTTCTCCTTCATTTTCCGGTAGAAGTGCTCCATCATGTAGTCCTCGATCTGTCGGACGATCTGCTCGTTGCGGAAGAATATTCCCACCACGAAGACGCGCTGCGGATAGAAGACCTTGTACAGGTTGGAGAGGCAGAGTCCGACGAGCTCGACCGTTCGCCGCATGCCCGGCAGCTCGAGAATATCGGGAGAAGCGACGGCCCGTTCGATATCCTCGCTTTCCTCCCGGAGATCGGGGAACCGCTGCCTCAGGATCGGGAGGATCGCATAGATCGCCGCTTCGGCTTCCATGCAGCCGTAAAGCCCGCATCGGCACTGTCGGGTTGAGCCGGGATCGATGATGGAGTGCCCGATGTCCATGTACCGGCCGACCGGCGATTCAAGTACTCTGCCCTGGTATGCGTAGGACCCGCCCACCCCGAAACCCCAGTGGAACAGGACGGTGCTTTCCTCGCGGAACCGGGGATTCATTTCGAGAATATATTCGAGCTCGATATCGAGATTTCTCCGGAGAATCAGCTCGACTCCCAGCCGCTGCTCGAGTATCCGGAGATCGAGAGATCGGATCTCCTGCCATCGATCGGCATTGACCCAGATTTTTCTCCCGGAGTCCACGGTTCCGACGACCGAGATCCCGATGCCGAGCAGCTCGGATCCCCTGGGCACCGCATCGATGAGCGACTGAAGAATCCCTCCAAGGCGGTTCAGGACGAAATCGTTCCCTGCTTCGGACGGGATGAAGCACTGGACCTGTGCCAGCAGTGTTCCGGACAGGTCGATGAGCGATCCGTAAAATCGGCGGTCTTCCACATACACGGAAATTCCCACGAGTCGATCGTATATCGGGATGAGGCTCGCATCGGGGCGCCCCGGCCGTCCGGGGTTTTTCGAAGGACCCTCGGTGACGAGCCGGTCCGTAATCAGCTCCTGTACCAGGTTGGACACGGTCGTGCTGCGGAGATTCAGGATCTGGGCCAACTCCTTCCGGGTGGAATGAGCGCGGGAAGAAATATGTCGATACAGCATCAGTTTCTGCAGATCCCGGGATCGTACCCGGGGCGTGTGCAGCGTATCGAGGTCGATAAGCATACTCCTATCGTATCGGATTGAAGACGGCGGCACAACACGGCGGCACAGCACCGCTCGGTGTGCGGCATCCGATTGCCCTGCACACATGCCGCGGCATGTCTTCATCCAAACTCCATACTTCCCATTCCATCGAGCTTTTCTTTCCGGTATCTGAAACTACACATTTGAAAAGAAACCTGAAACCACAGAACAGGAGGATTACCTATGGCAGATATGAATGAACGTGACTACGACCGGGCGGTACCCCGTACTTACACGGTTTCCCGCGTTTCCTGGGGTGCGGTTTTCGCCGGTGCGGTGATCACCGTTATCGTGCAGGTGATGCTGGTGTTCCTTGGCATCGCGATCGGCCTTTTCGCCCTGGACTTCGGCGGGGAAGGAAGCGCCCTCAGCGGCTTCGGGGTCGGAACCTATCTCTGGTGGGTGGTGAGCGCGATCATCGCGCTGTTCGTCGGCGGCTGGGTCACGAGCCGGTTCGCGGGACTGCAGCGCAAGTTCGACGGAGTACTCCACGGGGTACTCACCTGGGCGGTCACGACGATCCTGGCCATGGTCCTTCTGACCAACATGGTCGGCGGAATCGTCGGCGGAGCGTTCAGCGTTTTCGGCTCGGTGGCGTCGGCGGCAGGACAGGCGGTGTCCGCGGCGGCTCCGGAGGTCGCTCAGGCGGTGGGAATCGGGGACCAGCCGATCCAGAGTCTTCTGTCTGAAGCACAGCAGGTGATTCAGCAGGTCCGCGAGCGCGGCGGTGATGATGCCGTCCAGGAGCTCACGACCGCTGTCCGCGAGGTATTCCGTGATCCGGAGATCACCCAGGCCGAACGGCAGCGGATCGTCGGGCTGATCACCGAGTACACCGATATAAGCGAGCAGGAAGCGAGCCGGCGGGTGGATTCCTGGCAGTCCGTCTACCAGGACGCGCGGCAGGCGATCGCCGGGGCGGGTTCCGAAGATCGGCTCGGAGCCGAAGAGGAAGGCGTTTCCGGAGTGGCGCGGACCGCGACGAACATCACCGAAGCTCTCGCATCCGCGGCGCTCTGGTCGTTCATCACGATCCTGCTGACCGCAATCGCTGCCGGCATCGGCGGCTCGATCGGCCGGGTGAAGGGACAGGTGTCCGTGTAGTGAGCGGGTCGCCTGTCCGTTTCATCTCAGGTTACCAGCGCAAGAATCGCCGATACCGTAGCGAGACTCACGAGGGTGGTGACCAGAGCGACTGCGGAGACGAGCTCCGGCTCGGTTCCGAAGCGCTCAGCAAGGAGGGTCGTGCTCACTCCTGTCGGTGCGGCGGAAATGACGATGAGTACCCGGGAGGTGAGATCATTTCCGCCGAAGAATAGAAGAACCAGAAGGTAGCCGACGAGCGGATAGGCGATCAGTTTGAGAAACGATGCGATCCCGATGAAGCGTACGTTCAGAATCGTTCGGATCCTGCCGAGTTGCATTCCGAGCATCATCAGGAGCGTGGGAATAGCGGCCTGTCCGAGCAGACTGATCGGCTTGAGAAGGAACCCGGGAACTTCGATTTCGAAGGAACGGAGCAGGACTCCGAGAAGAACCGCGATGAACCCGGGAAAGCGGAGCACGCGGCTCATCGACTGCAGTACGCTGCTCCTGCTCCGTGAAGCGAAGAAGACCCCTGCGCTGTTGACGAGGAACACCTGGAAAATGGCGAAAATCAGGGCCCGGTCGAATCCGGCCTGGGAGAATGCGAACAGGATGATGGGGAGGCCGAAGTTGCCGCTGTTGGGAAAGCAGGAGCCGAGAACCAGAGCGTTGCGCATCGAAGGCGGGTATCCGAGCAGCCGTGCGAGGGACAGTACGATGATCGCGAATACGATGAACAGTGCGGCGGAGTACGCGAAGATCAGCAGGTACTCGGAAGCTTCCAGCTGAGCTCCGATCATCGAATTGAAGAACAGGCAGGGCGTGAAAACATACAGCGTGAGGACGGAAGGGGTCTCGAGGGTCATCACGGTCTTTCGCCCGAAGAGCCATCCGACGGCTACGATCAGGAACACCGGGAGAACGATATCGATGAAAACCACGACTCCCCCCATCGGGTAATACTGCTCTGCCGGCAGACGTACCGGATATACCGTGCCGCATGATATCACAGCATTGTGAAACGTTTCAATGTGCATTCGTGAACCGGTGACGAAATCCGTTGAATCGTGATACGATATACGCCGACGGGAGTGAACAGAGAGAATGGACAAGCCGCCGGTTCGAATCTCGATCACACTGAAGGATATCGCCAAACTCGCCGGAGTCTCGATCGGTACTGCCTCCAAAGTGATCAATCGCCAGGGTAACGTGAGCGAGGACCGCAGACTGCGTGTAGAGGCTGTCATCGAGAAGCTCGGCTATCGGCCCAGCGCCCTTGCGCGAAGTATAAAGCGCAACAGAACGATGGTGATCGGTCTGATCATCCCGAAAATCAAGAATGTATTCTACATACAGATCATAGATGCGATCGAAAAGCTGGTACAGGCTCGAGGATATACCCTGTTCCTGGGCAATTCGGACGAGAGTCTCGATACCGAGATCGGTTACCTTCGCACCTTCGCCACCATGCGTGTCGACGGCCTGATCCTCGCCAGTTCCGGTCGAAAGGATCTCTCCCGGATTCAGAGCGAGCTCGGCAGCTTCAGGAGTCTCGGAATTCCGGTCGTGCTGATCGTACGGAGCCTCGTTGAGACCGGTCTCGATACCATCGTGATCGACAACGAGGGCGGGGCGTACCGCGCCACCTCCTATGCGCTGGAGCAGGGGCATCGCCGGATCGGGATCATTTCCAGTCCGGAACATACGTCAGCCAGTCGTGAACGGATCGAAGGATACCTGAAGGCCCTCGAGGAGCATCATGTTCCCTATCAGAGCAGCTATATCCGGACCGGTGAAATCTCCCCGGACAGCGGGTTCCGGATTACGAAAGAGCTGCTCGACTCGGCCAGACCGCCGACAGCTCTTTTCGTCGCCAGCAATTTTCCGCTTCTGGGCAGTCTGAAGGCACTGCATGATTCCGGAAAAAGAGTACCCGAAGATATTTCTCTCATCTGCTTCGACGACCCCGAATGGGGACCGTTCCTGAATCCCCCGCTCACTGCCGTCCGTCCCCGCAGCGAAGATCTCTGCGAGTTCGCGGTACAGTTTCTTTTCGACCGGATCAACGGCACCTGTGAAGGGCCCGGCAGAAGGGGTATGGTCGGTGCGGAACTCATTATCCGGGACTCGGTAGCTCCGCCGCAAAATAATTATTGACAGATCAGATAACCGGGGGTATTCTTCACCAGGGAGGATGAAACGTTTCATTTCAACCCGGTCACCTCTCGTTCCCCGCAAAGGATCAAACAGAAGGAGGTTCGAATCATGAACAGACGAACGATGTTCCTGATAGCGGTGCTGATGGTATCGCTCAGCATGGGTCTGTTTGCCGGCGGCAAGCAGGAAGCCGCAACCGCTCCCGCAGGCGAAAAGGCCGCACAAACGCAGAAGATCGAAATGGTCGTTGCGACATTCCATAGCAAGAAGGGAACACCGTCGGTGGACGGATTGTTCAAATTCAAGGAACTGCTGGAATCCCGCACCGACAAAGTCGGTGTCTCGGTATTCTTCGGCGGTACCATGGGTGGTGAACGTGAACTTGTGGAACAGCTGAAGCTCGGCAGTGTGCACATGTGCATCGAAGGCTGGGCGACGAAAGGCACCTATCTGAACAAGGTCATGCCCTGGGGAGTCCCGTACCTGTTCTCCTCGCCCGAAGAGGTTAAGAAGACCTTCGACGGCAGAATCGGACAGGAAGTCTCGAAGATCTTCGAACAGAACGGGCTCGTCTGGGCCGGCGAGTATTTCCGGGGAAACCGGCAGCTGACCAGCAACCGCATGGTAAAGACGCCGCAGGACCTGAAGGGCCTGAAGATCCGGTTACCGGAAACCCCCGACTGGATCGTTGTCTGGAAGGAATTCGGAGCACTGCCGACCCCGATTCCCTCCCCGGAAGTTTTCGCCGCACTGCAGACCGGTGTCGTCGACGCACAGGAGAACCCGGTCAGCTCCAACTACGACAAGCGCCTCTGGGAAGTGCAGAAGTACACGATTCTCACCAACCACATCGTCGACATGGAAGGTTACGTTCTGAGCAAACAGTTCCTCGACAAACTCGATCCGCAGACCCGGGAGACGGTCATGCAGGCGGCACGGGATGCGCTTCAGTGGGCTACGGACTCTTCCATGGACAACGAAGGGAAACTCATTGAGGACATGAAGGCGAAAGGCATGGAATTCGTCAAAGTCGATCTGAAACCGTTCCGCAGCATTGCGCTCGGAACGATGGACTACTTCACCACGATCTGGGAACCCTGGGTCGCGGCGGAACTCGAGAAAGCGATCAGCAACTGACCGCAAGCGTGCGGCGGTCCGGCAGAACGGCCGCCGCATATCCACTCCCCCTCGGACGGAGGAACGCGTGATCACTATTCTCAAACGGATCGGCAGGGTCGCCGAGACAGGGTCGGCGTGGCTCCTGGCTGCAGTCACCATCATCGTCGCTCTGCAGGTACTCTTCCGATACGTCCTCGGAGTCATCGCCCCATGGACCGAAGAGCTCGCCCGCTATACCTCCATCTGGATGGTCTATGCCGGCGTGATTGTCGCCACGGTCCGTGCCGACCACATCAGGGTGACCGTGCTGATCGACCGGTTCGGCTCAGGCGGCCAGCTTGCGGTTGAGATCCTGGCGGTGATCGTCGGCTTGTTCGTCAGCGGTATCGTATTCGTCGGAAGCATTCGACTGATCGATCTCAGCTGGCGCCAGATGGCGGTCACGATTCCGGTCAGCGTCGCGTTTCTCTACGTCCCGCTGGTCCTCTTTTCCCTGCTGTCGTTTCTTGCATTATCCGCACGAGCGATCGAGATGGTGAAGGACGGACTCGAAGCGAAGGGGAAGTTCAGATGGAAATAATCCTCATTTTCACCGGTCTGCTCCTGAGCTTCCTGATCCTCGGGGTACCCGTTGCGTTCTCCATCGCGGCCACATCCATCGTGGCACTGATCATCAGACTGGGGTTCGCCAATCTCTCCTTCGGGATGATTGCACAGATGCTGGTGTACGGCATCAACAACTTCCCCATTCTGGCGGTACCGCTGTTCCTGCTCGCCGGCAGTCTCATGAACACCGGCGGGATCAGCAGGCGGATCTTCGATTTCGCACAGCGACTGGTAGGCAGAACCCGGGGTGGCCTCGCTCACGTGAACATCATCGCCAGCATGATTTTCTCCGGTATGTCCGGAGCCGCTGCGGCTGATGTCGCAGGACTCGGCCCGATCGAGCTCAAGGCGATGAAGGAGGCAGGGTACGACGACGATTTCAGCTGTGCAGTCACCGGTGCATCCTCGACGATCGGACCCATCATTCCTCCGAGTGTTCCGATGGTGCTCTACGGGGTGCTCGCTTCGGTCTCGGTGAGCAAGCTGTTCATCGGGGGAATCGTACCGGGGATCCTGCTTGGCGTCACGCTGATGGTGATGAGCTCGGTCCTCGCCTCGCTGAGGAATTACCCGAGGGGAGAGAAGCTCCACCTGGGGAAGATGATGCTCTCGTTCCGGGATGCATTCTTTGCGCTGCTGACGCCGGTTCTGATCATCGGAGGGATCTGGACCGGAGTATTCACCCCGACCGAGGCGGCCGCGGTTGCGGTCATCTACTCGATCTTTCTCGGTCTTGTCGCGTACCGGGAGATATCCTGGAGGATGATTTTCGAAAACCTGAAGCATTCGGCGGTGACTGCCTCGGCCATCATGTTCATTCTCGCGGCCGCCACCATCTATAACGCCGCACTGTCACGGACGCAGATTCCGGATATGGTGATCCAGGCGGTTGCCACCGTGAGCCAGGATCCGCTCGTGGTTATCATCATCCTGCAACTGGTCCTGTTCATCGCCGGTTGTTTCATGTCGACCGCCGCTACTATCACGCTGTTCACCCCGCTCTTTGTACCCCTGCTCATCGAGTTTGGAATAGATCCCCTGCATTTCGGTGTCGTGATGGTGCTCAATCTCATGCTCGGTCAGATGACACCGCCTTTCGGAATCGTACTGTTCGTGCTCACCAGGATAAGCAACCTCGATATGGGTCGCCTGGTACGGGCATGCCTGCCGTTCTATGTACCGATCCTGTTCGTACTGATAGCACTCATACTCTTCCCGCCGCTGGTAACCTACCTTCCGAACCTCGTACTGGGGATCCGGTAGGGAGATCGACAGAGGATCGGAAGAGCATCAATAGGAGGATGAAGTGAAGACCAAAGATCTGTTTGCATACGCAAAGGACATGAAGCTGGTGGTCAACAAGACCAACGGCCGGCACTCGACGCTGATCGTCACCAAAGAGGATATGGGGGCTGAAGGTTTCATTCTCGGCAGCCATACCATGGATGCGGGAGGAGGAGCGCCGGTTCACACTCATGAGAAGGAGGCGGAAGCGATGTACTTCTACGAGGGCACGGGAATCGCCACGATTGACGGGGAGGAGTTTGAAATAACCCCCGATTCCGTGATGCTCGCTCCCGCTGGAATCCCTCACAGTATTCGCAACACCGGGACCGGACCGTTGAAGTTTGTTTTCGTTTACTGTCCTCCGCTGCCCGAGCACATCAGCAGAGAGGAGTATTACAATCGGGCAAAGGATAAGATCTGATCAAGCCCTGATCTGTCGGCCCCGTCCTGATCGGACGGGGCTCCTTAGAGGACCGGAAAATGAGACATACGATCGAGCAGCCGTATCTGGGACTCAGCAGTTACGCCTTCCGATGGGGGTTCGGGTTCGGAGATTTCGTTCCCCGGGTGAACATGACCGCTGAAATGCTGATCCAGGCAGCCGCGGAGGAAAGACTCAACGCGGTTCAGATCTGTGACAACGTTCCCTTCCTCGATTATCCACCGGAACGTCTGCATGTGGTCCGTTCTCTTGCGGATGAGCGAGGTATCCGGATTGAGACCGGCGTGAGGGGAACCGATCCGGCAATACTCGAGCGTGCACTCCTCTGCAGCAGGACACTGGATTCAAAGCTGCTGCGTGTGGTCGTGGAGATCGAACGGAGCGGGGCGGAATCCGTGACGGATCAACTCGAATCGGCAGCTGCGCGAATTCGAAGAACGGCGGAGACGGCAGGAGAGCAGGGCATTCTGATCGCCGTAGAAAATCATGCGACGGTGACGGCGCCGGAATTACGTTTTCTGATCGAATCCGTCCATAGTGAGGCATGTGGAGCCTGTCTCGATACGATGAACTCGGTGCTCCTTCTCGAGAAACCGGAGGACACGGTCCGGATTCTCGCTCCCGTCACGTTCTCGGTCCATCTGAAGGACTTCCGTATCGCCAAGCTTCCCGACTGCTACCGTATCGACGGTACCGCTCTCGGCGAAGGACTCCTCGATCTGCCTGCGATCATGGCAGAACTGCGCAGGAGCGGGAATCCGCGATCATTTCATGCGGAGCTGTATATCGAACGGCGCGGAAGCGAAGAGGAGACCCTGAGAAGGGAACGGGACTGCGTTCGACGCAGCGCCGAGGTGCTTCGCGATCTGTTCCCGTGAATCGGGGCTCCGGGCTGTCGGACCGCCCGCCGCCCTATGCCGCCCCCGTTCCCGTCAGGCTGATGTACACCATCAGGTAGTGCAGGCCAGCGCCGGCCAGGATGAAAAGGTGCCAGATCTCGTGGAAGCCGAATCGGCCCCGCGGACGCTTCATCAGGTAGAATACCGCCCCGATCGTGTACGCGAGCCCCCCGGCGAACAGAAAAACGAACGCCCGGCCGGGCATGCTGCGATGGAGCTCGCGGATCAGGAAGATCGCGACCCAACCCATCCCCAGATAAATCGCGGTGTAGAGCGCCCGCGGAGCCCGGAGCCAGAAGAGACGGAAGATCACCCCCGCTCCAACGAGTGACCACTGCAGAATGATCACCGTCCATCGGGCAAGACCATCCAGTGAGAGGAACGAGACGGCGGTGTACGTGCCGGCGATCATGAAGAAGATGGCCGCATGATCCAGTTTCCGGAACAGGGACACTTCGTTCTCCTCGCGTTTCTTCGCGTGGTAGAGCGAGCTTGCGGAGAACAGAAGCAGAACACAGAGGCCGTAGACGGCCATGACTGCGCGCTCGGATACCGAGGCGGCGGACGTGAGCAGCGGAACCAGTCCTGCCAGGGCGAGGCCGACGCCCGCTGCATGAAGGGCGAATGATATGCGTTCCTCGGGTCTGATGATGATCCTCCTGATGTCGACTCTTCCCGTACGGACACGCTGCCGGCGGATAAGGTTGCACGGTTCTCCGCGCTCGGGGAAACATCGAGAAGGGGCGCGTTGTATCAGATCGTCCGTCTGTCGCCGTGTCGTCCGAACATCGCATCCACCGATCTGATCGTGATCACGATCCACGCCGACCCCAGCCCGAGTGACGCGATGATATCGGTAAGATAATGGGCAAGCAGAACGAGCCGCAGGAACACCACGGCGGACAGCAGGACGGCGGCCGCCGCCACAGCCGAAACCTGCAGAATGGTCGAAGTGATCTGCGGAAGAAAGATATAGAGCAGCACGCCGGACAGGATGAGAACGAACAGAACGTGGCCGCTCGGATAGCCCGGGAGCGGGACGGCGCTCAGGGCTCCGGGCAGTGCGGGACGTTTCCGATCGAAGAGGAAGGCGAGCGAAAGAAAAACAGCCGCTTCACCGAACACGGCGAACGCGAGGTATGCCGCCCGGCGGAACCGCTTCTTCACGGTCCAGAAGGTTCCCAGAATTCCGACTCCCGCAATGCTGCCGAACAGGAGGACGGTATCGACTCCCTGGGCGACCGCCAGTGCCGCGGGAGATACGGAGTCCCGCAATGCCCGCATCGACTCGAGTGCCGGTTCGTCGAGCCGTGCAAGCAGCGTACCGGTCAGCAGGTTGCTGCTCGTGAGCGCGAAGAGGAGGAGCCCCGCGATTCCCGCCGCGTTCATCAGCGCGGTCCGGCTCGGAGACCGGGAGCGGCGTACCTTGGGGGGTGCGAAAAAGAGCTCGGTACCGGGGTGTTCACGTTCCATATTTTCAATGTACATCCGGAACCGGAATGCGGCCCCTGCCTTCACGCAATCAACAGTAATCGGAGGACGGATGGAAAAGCGTGCCGGAATGCTCGCTTGACCGGGGTAGTCACATTCTCTATGATCTGCCGGATGGACATGTTCGCCTCCCGCATCGGTGAATTTGCAGCCCTCGGAACGGCATTCTGCTGGACGATCACGGCTCTTTCTTTCGAATCGGCCGGGAAACGGGTCGGCTCTCTGTCGGTAAACCTCATCCGCCTCTGGATCGCGGCGCTTTTTCTGGCGGCGTATTCATTCATCACCCGGGGCAGGCTGCTGCCGCTCGATGCCGGACCGGATGCGTGGCTCTGGCTCACGCTCTCGGGGCTGGTGGGTTTCGTCCTCGGAGATCTGCTCCTGTTCCGGGCCTTCATTCTCATCGGGGCACGGATTTCGATGCTCGTGTTCTCTTCGGCTCCGCCGATGACCGCGCTCATCGGAATGATCGTTCTGGGTGAGCGACTCAGCCTCATGCAGTGGTGCGGGATGATGATTACCGTGGCGGGCATCGTTCTGGTGGTGACGAAGCGGCCGCAGGCGGAGGAAAGCACCGTTCTCGATGCTGCCGGCGGTGCGGGACCCGTTCCGTTCGCGGAAGCGGCCCCGGGAAATCGGGCGGCCGTCGCTCGCCGCTCCGCTCCCTCCGCGGGTCGCCGGATGCTCGCGGGAGTGCTGCTCGCGCTGGGGGGTGCTTTCGGGCAGGCCTTCGGGCTCGTGCTGAGCCGGCTCGGGGTGGGCGACTACGATCCGTTCGCCGCGACCCAGATCCGGGGCTTTGCCGGAATCGCCGGGTTTTCCCTGATCTTCTTCGTGCTTCGCCGATGGCCGAACGTGTGGGATGCGCTCCGGAACGGACAGGCCATGCGGCGCATCACCACCGGGGCGTTTTTCGGGCCGTTCCTGGGCGTGTCGCTCAGCCTGCTTGCCGTCCAGTACACGACCACCGGGGTCGCCTCGACGATTATCGCGCTCGTCCCGGTTCTCATCATCGGGCCCTCGGTATTCCTGCTCCGCGAGCGGGTGACGCTGCGGGAAGGAGCCGGGGCGGCGCTCGCTGTGACCGGGGTCGCGGTTCTGTTCCTGCTGGGATAGCCGGGAAGGCAGGATCGGAGGCGCGGACCGAGAGTCAGCGCCCTTCAGCCGCCTCCGGGCGCCGGCGGATCGAGGCGAACAGAACGGCGACGATCGCTCCCATGGCTGCCGCGAGGGTGAGGATCGATCCCGTCAGGATGACGGGGCCGATGCGCTCGAACCCCTGGCCGATCAGCCACGGAACGGTCATCCCGCCGATCCCGCCGCCGATGAAGAGCCAGCGGCTTGCCGCACCCGTGAGCGTGAGATGCCGACCTGCCAGGGACAGAGCCGCCGGGACGAAGGTCGCCATGGAAAGACCGATGAGCCCGGTGGCGATCCAGAGTACGGGTTCCGACCGGGGCGCCGTGAGCAGGAGCCCGGCTCCGATCCCTGTTCCGCATACATCCAGAACGAGGAGCGCATGCGGAGACATCCGGACGGAGAGCGGAATCCCGATCAGCCTTCCGGCCGTAACGGCCGTCCAGAACAGCGATGCGAGGAATGCCGCCGATCCGGCAGGTGAGACGCCGGCGGCGACCGCGTAGGCGGCGATCCAGCCGCCGAATCCCGCCTCGGCTCCCACGTAGAGCAGAAGAAGCAGGGCGAACAGCAGGAGCGTTCCGGTGCGGCCGGCCTGCTCCGGGTGCGTTCCCTCCGGCGCGGCCGGCGCGGCGGGGGAGGGTATCACCGTGACGAAAAAGGCTCCGGGGACGATCATCGCCGCAATCACGCCGTACGCGAGGGTGAGTCCGCCGGTGGCGGAGAGAGACCAGCCGATGAGCAGAGGCGCGATCATCGCCCCGACTCCGAAAAAGAAATGCAGCGCGTTCATGAAGGGGCCGGCGTTCCGGCCGTGAACCCAGACGAGCAGCGTGTTTCCGCTGACTTCCACGATACCGGCTGCGAAGCCGAGAAAGCCGGTGATCGCAAGGAGCAGCGGGAGAGACGGGAGGAGCGGAAGAGAGAATGCCGCCGCCGCGAGCGACAGCAGCGCGGCCCCGAGCACGAGGTGACCGGACAGCCGGTCGAGGAGCCTTCCGCCGAAGAAATTCCCGCTCAGGTATCCGAGACGGAACGCGACGAAGAGGCCGCTGACCGCCGCGAGCGTGCTGCCGGTGTTCGCCGCCAGTCCGCCCAGGGCGGGACCGATCGATGCGATCACCATACCCAGGGCCACCAGGGCCGCGAAGTAGCCGATGGTTTTCGCGTATCCGGTTTCCCGGAAGTTTCCCGCGATCATACTCGATCATCCATGTCGTTACGTCTCATGAAATCCCTTCCGTTTCGGCGCAGCGTGTGCCGGTTTGCTGCAGGTGAACGAGCGGCATCCGGTTGGTGGAGTATGCCATGGGATATCCGGTTACGCAACCGGGTTCGGCGTCCGTACCCCCGTCCGCGCTTCCTGTCCCTGTCCGCTCGCGCTTGACGAGGGGCATTCCGACGACTAAGCTGAGTCCGGGTCCTGGTACGTGTCCTGGTCCGGTCACCGGTCCCGGAGAATCAGCTCAGGGAGTGAGAACATGAAGGGAAGCCTGTTCCAGATCAGCAGTTCGCCGGGAGGAGTCCCGAAGTCCGGTCGTCATGATGCCGAGGTCGGGCCGGAGGGACTCCGGGGTGACGGACATAAGGCATCGATCCACGGCGGTCCGGAGAAGGCCGTCTGCCTCTATTCGCTCGAGCGGATCCTCGCCCTGCAGCAGGAGGGACATCCCGTGTTTCCCGGCTCCACGGGGGAGAACATGACCTTGTCCGGATTCGACTGGGATCGTCTCGTACCGGGCATCCGGCTGCAGGTGGGGTCGGAACTGCACCTCGAAATCAGTTCGTTCACGAAGCCGTGCCGCAAGATCGAAGGAAGCTTCCGGAACGGCGACATCGACCGGATGGATCAGCTGAAGCATCCGGGCTGGTCCCGGCTCTACGCCCGGGTCCTCCAGCCGGGATCCGTTCGGGTCGGAGATCCTGTGGTGGCGCAGGAACCCTGATACCGGGAGCGATAGAGACCCCGGGAGCGGAACGCGACCCCGGGAGCGGAACCGACTCAGGCCGCGAGGGCAGGCGGTTCCTTTCCGAGCAGGCTCCTGAACCAGAGCGCGATTCCATCCCAGAACCGACGGAAGGAGGAGCCTTCCGGAATACCCCGCTCCGCCGTGAGCGGAATGCGGATCACCTCGAGTCCTCCGGCGGTGTAAACGATCTCTCCGAGTCGTGCACCGGGCGGAATCGGAGCGAGTACCGCCTCGGGGAGCCGGACCTCCGGGACGAGCATGCCGGCCGCCGTCCTGCGCACCGTGAACACCCCGGGACCGATGGGTACGGGCCGGATCTCCCTCGCGCTTCCTTTCCAGACCCGGACGCCCGGCAGCTTCGGGACGGGGGGTGACACGTTGGTCCAGGTCGCAAAGCTGTACTCGAGCAGCGCCGTACCGTCGGCGACCCGGATCCGGTTCCCCTCGATGTGATTTCTCCCCGGTCCGCCCAGCGTCACCACGACCACCCGCATCCCCTCCTTGATCGCAGTCAGGGCGAAATTGTAACCCGACTCGTAGACGAAACCGGTCTTCAGTCCGTCCACCCTGATATCCGATCCGTCCTCTGACAGGAGCAGGTTCCGGTTGAACTGGGTGATGGTCCGGGTGCCCGAGATCCGGTCGACCGGCATGTTCCGGTCGAGCGGATAGGAGAGCTCGAGGATCGAGTGGAACTGTTCGAGATTTTCAGGAAATCGACGGATGTAGATCCGGGCGAATTCCGCGAACTCCCGTGCAGTCACGATGCTCGCACCGTCGAGCCCGGATGAGTCGACGAACCGCAGGGACGGAAGCCCGAGGTCGTGGGTGGTGCGGTTCATCATATCGACGAACGCCGGTACCGAGCCCGCGATGTGTTCGGCCAGGGCCACCGCCGCATCGTTTCCCGACACCACCGACAGGCCGAGAAGCAGTTCCCGGACCGTGACCCGCTGGCCGGGTTCGAGGAACATGAGGGACGATCCGGGCATCGTCGCGGCCCAGGCGTTCCTCGAAATGCTCACGGACTCGTCCCAGGAGAGCCGGCCTTCCTCCACCAGCGAGCAGGTGATGTACATCGTAACCAGCTTGGTGAGCGAAGCCGGCGGAATCGGAATATCGGCGGCCTTCTCGTACAGGACGGTGCCGGTCTCGAAATCCAGGACGACCGCCGACGAAGCACGGACCTCGGGCGGCGGGGGCTCGACGGCCGGGACCGCCGGCGGATTCAGCGCCGCGGCATCCGGAATCGATCCGACCGACGCGGGATCGGGAGGCAGCGCAGCGGACGGAATCGCCCCTGCCGGGATCGACCCCGTGAGTGCGAGCAGAAGCAGCAGCAGGCCCGGGAGTGCCCCGGGGGCGTTCCCGGCCGTTGAAAGGCGGATTCCGCGACGGAAGATGTCTGTGCCGGTATGATCGGTGCTTTTCATCGATGACTCACATTCCCTGGATTGCGCCGGCGGGAGCGGGCCGGTCGGGGAGAGTATATCGCAGCGGCCGGGGCAAGTACAAGAATTGTCGGTCCGGCGGTCCGCGGTCCGGCTGCAGGATGGGAAAAATATCCGGCTGAGTGGTTCCGGCCGGGAGGCTCTCCTCGCCGGATCAGCGTCCGGCGACGGCGAACCGGCTCAAGGCGCCCGAAATCGTATCCAGGAGATCCGGGATTTCCGACGCATCGATACCGTGTCGTTCGGCGAGGTATCGCGGGTCGTTGTAGGTCACCCGGACGCGACCGTCCTCATCCTCCCACACCAGAAACTTCTGCGGGAGATCGATCCCGACCGTCTGTTCCCGCTGCATGAGCTGCGTTCCGATCTTCGGATTCCCGAAAATAATGAGCCGGGTCGGTCTGAGCGTCATATCGGCTTCCGCCGCATTGCGGTCGTGAGAAACCACCGCGAGAATGAAGAATCCGTTCTCCTCGAGTGCGCTTCGGATATCGGTGACGGTCTGGTCGACCGAGCGGTCGCTCTCGACCGTGACGAGTCCGTCGTCCCGGGCGGCGGCGCCGAGCGTATCCTGCTGGGCGGTACCGGAGATGGCGGCGATGGTCAGCATCAGCAGTGCGATAATGACTCGTTCTGTTCTCATATTCTCCTCCTGCTGCAAGGGTACGGTCGGAGGAAGGAAAAGGGAAGCGGCCGCGGTACCGCCGGACGCAGCCGGCGCCGCCGGCGAGCGGGGACGGCATGACCGGTTTCGGTTCCTATCGGCTGATGAGGACCGCCATCGACCGGGCCGGGAGAAGGTAGCTGTCCTGGTCGGCGATCCGGATTTCCTTGCCCTGATCCGGGACATCGTCGGGCATCGGAAGGGAGGTATCGATGGCCCGGTACCACGATTTGCCCGAGGGAGCGGGACAGAGCGTAAAGGAGATATCATCCGACGAAGCATTGAACATGATGAAGAAATCGTTGTCGTCCCGGTCCGCGATGATCTCGGCGCGGCTCCCGTCGAGGCGGAGTGCGAGCAGGTGATCGGCCTTCTCCCACGCCGGTTCCTTTCCCTTTTCGTCGTACCAGGTGATGTCGGGTATCCGGTTGTAGTCGGTATCCTTGCCCTGGAAGAACTCCGGCCGGTGCAACGCTGGATGCCGGCGGCGGAACTCGAGCAGTTTCCGGCAGAAGCGGAACACCTCCGCATGCCGGTGCCGGAGACGCCAGTCGTACCAGGAGAGCTCGTTGTCCTGGCAGTAGGCGTTGTTGTTGCCGGCCTGGGAGCGACGGAACTCGTCGCCGCCGAGCAGCATCGGCGTCCCGAGGGACAGCAGAAGCGTCGCGAGATAGTTCTTCACCAGACGTTTGCGCAGCGCTTCGATCTCCGGATCGGCGGCGGGTCCCTCGACCCCGTTGTTCGCGCTCCAGTTGGCGTCGTTTCCGTCGCGGTTGCGCTCTCCGTTCCGCTCGTTGTGCTTGCGCTCGTAGCTGACCAGGTCGTTCAGCGTGAATCCGTCGTGGCTCGTCACGAAATTGATGCTGTGGAACGGTTTCCGTCCGTCCCGCAGGTAGAGGTCGGAGCTTCCGGTGATCCGGGTGGCGAGGTTCTTTACCATCCTGTCGTCTCCCCGCCAGAACCGCCGGACGTCGTCCCGGAACCGGTCGTTCCATTCCGCCCAGCGTCCGCCGGGGAACCAGCCGACCTGGTAGGCGCCGGCGGCATCCCAGGCCTCGGCGATGATCTTGGTATTCCGGAGCACCGGATCCTCGGCGATCCGCTCGAGAACGGGGGGATTCTCCATCAGGTTTCCGAATCGGTCGCGTCCGAGGATCGAGCCGAGATCGAAACGGAAGCCGTCCACGTGCATTTCGACGACCCAGTAGCGAAGGCAGTCGAGAATGAAGCTGCGGACCATGGGGTGGTTGCAGTTCAGCGTGTTGCCGACACCGGAGAAGTTCCGGTAGAAGCGGCGATTCCCCTCGAGGAGGTAGTAGATGCGGTTGTCGAGGCCCCGGAACGAAAACGTCGGTCCCCGTTCGTTTCCTTCGGCGGTGTGGTTGAAGACGATGTCGAGGATCACCTCGATCCCGGCCTTGTGGAGCTCCCGGACCATCTCCTTGAACTCGGTCACCTGTCCGCCCAGGGTTCCGCTGCTCGCGTAGCTCGCCTTCGGGGCGAAGAAGGCGACGGTGCTGTATCCCCAGTAGTTGGTGAGCTGTTTTCCGGTCTCCGGGTCGACGTTGATGTTCTCGTTCTCGTCGAACTCCTGGATCGGCAGGAACTCCAGGCTCGTGATCCCGAGTTCCTTGAAGTAGGGGATCATCTCGATCACCCCCCGGTAGGTCCCCGGATACTCCGCGCCGGAGCTCGGATGAATCGTGAGCCCGCGGACATGCGTCTCGTAGATCGTACTGAACCGCAGCGGGTAGTTCAGCGGCCGGTCGCCCTGCCAGTCGAACACATCATCGATCACGATGCACTTCGGGATCACGCTCCAGTTCTCCCGCTCGGACCGGACCAGATCCTTTCTCGGTGACGACGGATCGTGCCCCAGCGCATCCTTGAGATTCCAGCGGAACGAACCGGTGAGCGCTTTCGCGTACGGGTCGATCAGGGCACGATGGGGATTGAACCGGTGTCCCTGCAGCGGGTCCCAGGGGCCGTCGACGCGGTACAGGTAATATGTTCCGGCTCCGAGACCCTGGACGAAGAGATGCCAGAGATCGCCCGTCCGGTTGGTCTGCGGATCGAAAGGGATCTCCGAATACGGCTCCGCATCTTCCGGTGCTTCGAACAGAAGCAGCGAGACGGCGGTCGCATGGCGTGAGAAGATCGAGAACTGTATGCCGTCGGGACCGGGGACGGCCCCGAGAGGGAGCGGTCGTCCGGCCGTGGTCCTGATCGCCTGCTGCAGCACTGAATGTTTCCTGTCGTTCTGGAATTTCGTTAACCGATACGCTCAAGTATGCCGCACCGCAGATCATCCTGCAAGGGAGGATCGATACTTTCGGATCGAGTGCCGTGCGGTGGCATCCTGCGGGAAAAAGCTTCCTCGGAAAAAGGTGCCGCTCAGCCGCGGCCGGTTTCCGCTCCGGGAGAGGCCTGGAGTGCATACTCGACGGCCTGTTCCATCGACATGTTTCTGCCTTCCGAGAGCAGTTCCTCCGTTCGCCTCGAGCCGAGCCGCTCGAACGTATCCTCCAGTTCGACGGGCTGATTCTCCGCGAACAGCTCGACGACCTGGTTCTGTGCGAACTCGAGAATCCCCGTCTGGCTGACCGTCTGGAGGGCGATCGCGGCCCCGGCGAGGCGCAGAGCACGCTCGTGCTCGCCTGCTGACAAGGCAAGATCGGCGAAATCGCGCAGGTGAAGGACCACGCCCGGGACTAACCGGGCGGCCAGGAACATGGAGATCGACGTCTCCAGGTCCGCCCGTGCGCCGGTCGCGTCGCCGCGGCCCAGCCGGACGACGCTCCGCTGGCGGTGCGTCCAGCCGATGACGAAGACCGCATCGGAACCGGCCAGCGCTTCCAGGGCGCGGTCGTACCACTGCTCGGAGGCTGCCTGCTCTCCGGCGAACCAGAGAACCGTTCCGATGCCCCAGAGCACTTCTCCGACGAGCTCCGGGTCGTCGAGTTCCCGGCAGAGGGCCAGACTCTCGTCGAGCATCGTGCGGGCTTCGTCGGGTCGTCCGCCGATGGCGACGGGAAAGGCGTTGTTGTAGAGCGCAAGGGCGAGGATTCTCCGGACTTCGTCATATCGGTCTGCCAGAATCGCCAGAGCGCCGCGACCATACGCTGTGCACGCTCGGTGTCTGATCGGCCGATGTATCGGGACAGAGCTGCCCTGAGGTTGTCGATGTCCTCCTCCAGGCGGTCGAACCAGCCGCATCGGCCGCGCCTCGTCAGGTGCGGCTCGGATAGTTCCGCCGGGGTGCATGGTTCCTCATGAAATGTTCACGTCCTTTTTCCTTGACAATCCGGAAAGGCAGTATGAAGATAATAATAGATCTTAGATCTAAAATACAATTCACGGAGGTTCTTATGCAGGCACTGAAAAAGGGGGTTCTCTTTCTTGCTCTGTGTGCATTCCTCCCTGCAGCATCGGTATGGGCTGCCGGTCAGGGTGAAGCGAAGGCTGCGGGTGTGGATTATCCGACCAAGCCGATCCAGTTCGTCGTACCGGCCAATCCGGGCGGAGGAACGGACCTCGGCGCGCGGCTTCTTGCGGAATACCTCAAGGACGAGATCGGACAGAATATCGTGATAACCAACATGCCCGGAGCGGGTGGAACGGTCGCGGCGAATCACGTGCATGATGCGAAACCGGACGGCTACACGGTTCTGTATCAGCACGAGGCGTTCGTCGCGAACCGCGTCTTCGGACTGAGCGAGTACACCCTGCGGGACGACTACGTGACGGTCGGAGGCCCGTTCGAGGTCGACACCGTCTGCCTCTTTTCGAAGACCATCTCCAACTGGGATGAGCTGAAGAAGAAGGCCACCGAAGGCGAGGTGATCCTCGGCACCGAAGTGGGAACCTCCTTCCACATCCTCTATGCGGCGATCAAGGACAAGTCCGGCCTCAACATCAAGTTCGTCGACACCGGTGCGGTAAGTCCGACCCTCGCGGCGATGGAAGGCGGACAGATCGACATCGCCCTCGTACCGCTCGGGGTCATCAAGGACGCCGTCGAGGCGGGCCGGTATCACGTCATCGGCCTGACCTCCGCTCAGCAGCGAAGCAAGTTTTTCCCCGACATCCCCACCATGAAGGAACTGGGGGTCGACGTCTATCTGCCGAAATTCTTCTTCCTCGCGCTCCCTCCGGGAACGCCGGAAGCGGTCTCCTCGAAGCTGCAGAGCGCGCTCGAGAGCACCATGCAGAATCCGGAACTGAAAGAGAAGGCGAGAAGCTACTATTACAAGGCCGACTACATGTCTCCGCAAGACATCTACAGCAAAGCCGACGCAACGTACGATCTGCTGAGCAGGTACGTCGATCTGATCAAAAAGTAGAAATCGCTCCGCTATTCCGGGAGGAGGGGTCATGAAACGGTATTCCGATGTGATTTCAGGAGGTGTGCTCGTGCTCATCTCCGTCGTCATGCTCTTCGAAACACGGAACATCCGGGCGTTGGGAATCATGAAATTCGGACCGAAGATCATGCCCCGCCTCTTCTCGTCGGCACTGCTGCTGGTGGGGATCGGGATCGTGCTGTACGGGCTGAAGGCTGCGCACCGCGCTCCGGCGGGTGCGCAGCGGAGCGAGAGCGAGGAGCTCAACGGCCGGAAAGTGGCGGCGACCGCCGGCCTGATCACCTTCTACGTCTTCGCGCTGGAGCCGATCGGATTCATCATCACGACGATGCTCTATCTGTTCCTGCAGTTCCTGGTTCTCGGCGGCGCCCGAAGGAGACAGTTGCCGATCTAT
Organism: uncultured Spirochaetota bacterium; assembly: GCA_963728215.1. Taxonomy (GTDB): domain Bacteria; phylum Spirochaetota; class Spirochaetia; order CAVSJD01; family CAVSJD01; genus CAVSJD01. Next base: position 110,090 of record CAVSJD010000012.1, read on the forward strand.
GCGGTGCTGGCAGTCGCCGTTTCCCTGGGCGTCTATGCGCTTTTCTACGGCGTATTCGACGTATTCCTGCCTCCGGGACTGCTCTACTGAGGGGTGCATATGTTCGAGATGTTTGAAATCGGCTTTTCGGCTCTCGCTAATCTGAACACGCTCCTGTTCATCTTCATCGGTGTTTTTCTCGGGATTCTCTTCGGAGCGAGCCCGGGACTGACCACGTCCATGGGCATGGTATTCCTGCTTCCGATCACCTTCAACATGAGCTCGGTGAACGGGATGGCGCTCCTCACGGGCCTCTACATCGGCGGTACCTCGGGCGGGCTCATTACGGCGATCCTGCTCAATATTCCGGGAACGCCCGCCGCGATCAGCACGACCTTCGACGGGTATCCGATGGCGCAGCGGGGCATGGCGGGCAGTGCGCTCGGAATCGGGATTCTTTTTTCGTTCCTCGGCGGCCTGTTCAGCTTCATCATCCTCTACATCTTCTCCGGCTACCTGGCGAAAATCGCCCTGCAGTTCACCCCGTTCGACTACTTCGGGATAACCTTTTTCGCCGTCACCCTGATCGGGGGTCTCTCGGGCCGATCCGCAATCAAGGGAATCGCCGCGGGTCTGCTGGGCATGATCATGTCCGCCTTCGGAAGCGCCCCGATCGACGGATATCCCCGCTTCAGTTTCGGCTGGCGGGAGCTCAACGCCGGCTTCCATCTGCTGCCGTGCCTGATCGGCATCTACGCGGTCACCGAAATCCTCAAGTGCGCAGAACGTGACGACGTTCTCGGCGAGGTCGACAAGCAGAGCCTGAAGATCCGCGGTTTCGGAATCTCGATGAAGGAATTCATAAAGCAGATCCCGAATGCCGTCCGCTCGATGCTCATCGGCGTGGGGATCGGCATCCTGCCGGGTCTGGGGGCCGGGCAGGCGAACATCATCGCCTATTCTGTCGCGAAGAAGCAGTCGAAATATCCCGAGAAGTTCGGCACCGGGATCGCCGACGGGATCGTGGCGTCCGAGACCGCGAACAACGCCGTGATCGGAGGCGCGCTGATTCCGACGCTCACCATGGGCATCCCCGGAGACGCCGCGACGGCGATGCTCCTCGCGGGCTTCATGATCCACGGGCTCAATCCGGGACCGATGCTGATGCAGACGAGCGCGGACCTGGTCTACACGATCTTCGCGGCCCTCATCGTCGCCAACTTCATGATGATCATCGTCGAATACTTCGGCATCCGGGTGTTCGTCCGGCTGCTGAAGATACCGAAGTACTACCTGCTGCCGATCATCATCGTTCTCTGTGTGGTCGGTGCGTTCAGCATCAACAACCGGACGTTCGATGTCATCTCCATCTGGATTTTTGCGATCGTCGGCTACGGGCTCTACCGGTTCGGTTATCCTCTCGCGCCGTTCATTCTCGGATTCATCCTGTCTCCGATCATCGAGATCAATTTCCGGCGCGGTCTGATCTATTCGGACGGCTCGTATGCGGAGTTCTTCCGGCATCCCGTTTCGGCGGTCTTCATCGTGCTCACCTTCGTCTCCCTCGCGGTCATGCTCTACCAGCGCAGGCCGGGAAAAAAGAAAACCAGCGAAAGCGGAAGGATCATATCGAATGTCGAATAGCAAACCGATGAATCTCCTCTTCATTCTCAGCGACGAGCACAACCCGAAGATCACGGGCTGCTACGGACATCCCGTCGTCCGAACGCCGGCGATGGACTCCATTGCGGATGCCGGCGCCCGGTTCGACAGCGCTTACTGCAACAACCCGATCTGTCTTCCCTCGCGGGCGAGCTTCACGATCGGGGACTATGCCTCGCGGCACGGCTACTGGGATAACGCCTTTCCGTACAACGGCGAGGTGAAAGGGTTCGGCCACCGGCTCACGGAGGCCGGATTTCCGGTCGTCACCATCGGGAAGCTGCACTACAAGGGTGACGATCCGGCGACCGGGTTCCCCGATCAGAGGATCCCGCTGAACGCCAAGGACGGCATCGGGGATGTCTTCAGCGCGACCCGGAGCGTCGAACAGTTTCGACCCCAACTCGGTGAAAACGTGGCGAAGGCCCACTGGGGAGATTCGGACTACCTGCGATACGACCGCGGCATCGCGGACGAGGCGGTCAGGTTCCTGAAGGAGGAGGCCCCGTCCCACGATCGGCCCTGGCTGCTGAAAGTGGGTTTCGTCTCTCCGCATTTCCCGCTCGTCGCTCCGGAGAAGTTCCGGGAGATCTATCCGCCGTCCGGGGTGGTATTCCCGAAACATTATCGCCGGTCCGAGCGCCCCCGGCATCCGATCCTCGACGAGATGCGGCGGTACATGGACGTCGAAGGCGAGTTCACGGACGAGGAAGTCCGGCGTGCGGTCTCGGTCTACTACGGCATGGTTTCGCAGCTCGATGAGCAGATCGGCAGGGTGCTCTCCGCGCTCCGGGATGCCGGACTCGATGGTGAAACCCGGATCATCTACACCTCCGATCACGGCGACATGGTCGGTGCGCACGGCATGTGGTGGAAGCACACGTTCTACGAAGAGTCCGTCGGTGTTCCGTTTCTTCTGTCAGGACCCGACATCCCGGCGAACCGGACCGTCCGCGAGAACATCTCGCTGGTCGATCTCTATCCGACGATCCTCGACTGCTTCGGTCTAGAACCGACGGAGCACGAGCGGTCGCTGCCGGGACGGTCCCTGCTGCCCGCAGCGCGGGGCGAGGAGACGCTTCCGGAGGACCGGCCGATCTACTCGGAATATTTCGCGGCCAGCTCGATCACCGGGCACTTCATGATCCGGAAGGGCGATTTCAAGCTCTGCTATTACGCCTTCTACCCGAACCAGCTGTTCGATCTGCGGAATGATCCGGAGGAAATCCACGACCTTTCCCGCGATCCCGCCTATGCGGCGGTCATGGACGACCTGGAGAATGAACTGCGCCGGATCGTCGATCCGGAGCGGACCGCCCTCCGCGCCCGCATGGCGCAGCTCGATAAAATCGATGAATACGGCGGATTCCGGAAGGTGTTAAAGGGCGGGGAGCTGTTCCCCTATTCTCCGGTACCCGGGGAGTTCCATTGAATACAGCCGAAAGCCGGATCATCGAGAGCCGTCCGCTGGTCGACATCGTCAGGGAGCGGCTGATCGAGGACATTATCGGGAAGCGGTTCCAGCCGGGAGAGAAGCTGCCGGTCGTCGACATCGCGACCCGGTACGGGGTGAGCGAGACTCCCGTCAAGCAGGCGTTCAACCGGCTCATCAGCGAAGGAATGCTGGCGGCGGAACCGCGGCGGGGCGTTCGCGTCCGCTCCTTTTCCGCACAGGACCTGCGGGAGCTGATGGAAGCGCGGCACATGGTGCATCTCTACTCCGTCGACGCGGTCATAACCGAGCTGCGGGACCCGGACTCGGAGACGGCACGGCGGATCGAGCGGAACCTGCAACGGCATCGGGAGGTGCTCGAAGGACTGCACGGGGAGCTGAGCTTCACCCACTTCCTGACCTATTTCCGGGTGGAGCGGGAGTATCATCGGACGTATCTCGAATGCCTTTCCAACACGATCATCGAGAAGATCTTCGATCAGCTCTATAATCAGGCGTATATCTATCTCACCCTTTCCGACGTCATGGCGCAGCGGATCGAGCGGGCATACCGGGATCATGCCGCCGTCTACGATGCCTATCGGGAAGGCGATCGGGGCAGAGTCGTCGATCTCCTGAATCGGCACAAGGAGGGGGCGGTAGTGACCATGAACAGGCTGTTTCTGGAAGGGAGCCCATGACGGAAAAGGAAACCATCCGACGATACGGCAGCGCCCGGATCAGTCCCGGAACGGCCCGGGCGGGCGAGGTCGGACAGTGGAATCTGACGTACCGGGTAGGCGAAACGCCGTTCGGGCAGGGAGACGTCCTCGTCGTTTCCACCGACTCGGACACCGACTGGGAGGAGCCGCAGACGAAGCGGCCGGAGCGGACCGGATTCGTTGCGGTCGATGCACCGGACGGCGTCACGTTCGCGCTGCGGATCCTCGGACAGAAGAAGCTGGAGGTCCGGATTCTGGCCGGGACGATCGAACCCGGAGAAACGATCGGCATTACGTTCGGAAAGGGATCGGGCAGCCGCATGCAGACTTTCGCCGAGGAGAAGCGGTTTTTCCACCTCACCCGCCTGGGCGCCGACGGCAGCACGGTCCGGCTGCCGGATCCGCCGTTCCTTCGCGTCCTCGGGGGCCTCGCCGTCCGTCTCGCGGTCTCCAACCCGTCGACGGCGGCTCCGGGAGGCACGGTGAGCGTGCTCGTGAAGGCCGAGGACGAATGGGGGAATCCGGCGTCGGATTTTTCCGAAACGGTGAACGTCAGGCTGGCGGATCGGGAGTTCGCGATCGAGCTTCCGCGGGAACGGGCCGCGGTCCGCATCGAGATGACGGCTCCTTCCGGCAGCGGTTTCCATCGCATCGAAGCGGCGTGCGGTTCGTTCCGAACCCGGGGGAATCCGCTGCTGGTGGGAACGGATCCGGACCGATCGGTTTTCTGGGGTGACTTTCACGGCGGACAGGTCGCGGATGCGAACAAGATCGACGCCTACTACGAATACGCAAAAGAGATCTCGAACCTCGATTTTTCCTCGTATCAGCGGAATGATCACGAAATGACCGACGAGGACTGGGAGATCCAGAAGAGGGTGGAGCGGAAATACCACTTGCCGGGAGAGTTCATCGCAATGCCGGGATACGAGTGGTCGGCGGACACGCACCTCGGCGGAGACCGGACCGTGCTGTTTCCGAGATACGGCATGCCGCTGAAGCGGTCGAGCAGCAGCGCGGTCGATGGAGAGAGCGGCAGAGACGAGGAGGAGCTGCCCGATCTGCCCGCGCTCTACCGGTACTATCGGCTCAGCAACACGGTTCTGATCCCTCACGTCGGAGGAAGGCAGGCGGATATCAGCCTGCACGAACCGGAGCTCGAGCCGCTGGTCGAGATTGCATCCACGCATGGAACCTTCGAATGGTTCTACCTCGATTCCCTGAGACGGGGATACATCAGCGGGGTGGTCGCCGGAAGCGACGGCTACACGGGAAGGCCGGGCGGGGAGTTCCCCGGGTTCATCACCCGGCGGTTCTCCCGGAGCGGAGCGGCGGCGATTCTCGCGGACGAACTCTCGCTGGATGGAATCCTCGATGCGGCCCGGAACCGTCGGACGTACGGGACGAGCGGACCCCGGATGTGGCTGGACCTCGAGGCGGGAGGCGCCCGGATGGGCGACCGGATCGCGGTCGAGCGGCCGCCGGAGCTGAACGTGACCGTCGCCGGAACGGCGCCGATCGAGCGGATCGACGTCTTCCGTCGGGACCGCCTCGTTCACAGCGTCGTACCGGAGTGCACACGGTCCGGACGCAGGTGGCGTGTTCTGATGAGGGGAGCGGCTTCGCGGCGCAGCTATTCCGGGGTGCAATGGATCGGACGATTGCAGCTGGACGGCGGAACGTTCACGGAACTCCGACCGATCCGATTCGACAGTCCGCGTTCGACGGTCTCGGGCGGGGACACCGGCGAACTGTCGTGGGATACTACCAGCTGCGGCTACGCGCACGGTTTCGAGTTTTCTATCGACGGCCCGGGTACGTTCGATCTGTCGGTGCGAAGCTTCCTCTACAGCGGCATGTACGGTGACGCCGAAATTCCGGGCACCATGAAGATCACCCGGGCGCCGGCGGAGGAGGTACGGATCGAGGGCGTTCTCGATCCGGAAGCCGATGCGCCGGAAGGCAGGACGGTTCCTCTCGGACTGATCGACCGATCGATCACCATCGAGCCGGTCCCGGAGGGGCTGCCGGAAGAATTCGCTTTTTCCTGGACCGATCCGGATCCGGTTCCGGGGATTCATCCCTGCTGGATCCGCGTGACACAGCGCGACATGCACCAGGCGTGGAGCAGTCCCGTGTTCGTCAGTCTGCCCTGACGGATCCCCGGCTGCGCGGCAAGGGCTGACGGGCAGAGCCTTCTATCGGGCTCCGTCACGGATAGAGAACGCGGGCAGAGAACGCGGGCAGAGAACGTGGTCAGAGAAACAGTTTCCGGGTGCGGGCGAGAATGGGCCAGGTTTCCCGGTGCGATCCGTCCTCCTCGACCACGATCGCTTCCGGGTAGAGAGCCGAGGTGGGGCAGACATGAGTGGGAACAACGAGCAGCTCGTCACCGATATCGGGAATCGCGCCTTCGTTTGCCGTAAAAACCCAGTGCTCCTCGCTCTGGAAAAGCGGGTCCGCGTGGGGGTACCCGAGGATGTATCCGCGCTGACCCGGCGGATCCGAGGCGATACCCTTGTATCCGAGATCGAGCGTGAAGGTGTTCCCGGTCGGCCGGGCGATGACACGGGTGAACACCAGTCCCGCCGGGATGAACGGCATGTCGGGGAAGAGGTCCGCATAGCCCCGATCGTGGAGGAAGCAGGTTCCGGGAGAGAGCTCGACGCCTTCCATCCGCGCATAGCAGGGGAAGGTGGGGGTGCCTCCCATGGTTACGAGCGGAACCGTCATTCCGTCGGCCTCGAGCGATCTCCTGAGCCGGGTCACAGCTTCGAAAATGGTCCGGGCAGCCGTAATCCGCTTTTCGAAATCGGAATCGTGAATGTGACCGTCGTAGGCGTGCAGACCGGCGCAGACGATGCCCTTCATTCTCTGCATTTTCCGGTAGAGCTCCGGCACTGCCGATACCGGAATGCCCGTCCGGTTCATCCCGACGTTGACGTCAACCATCACCTCCACCGGCAGGTTCAGCGCGGAGCAGGCATCCGAGAGGCCGGCAAGCCATCGTTCGTCATCTCCGATGACCTTCAGCGATACGTTCCGGTAGACGGCACGGAAGGCGGCGATGCGCCGGATGTTCGCACCGACGACGGGATAGGCGAGGAGAATGTCGTCCACACCGCCCATGGCGAGCATCTCGGCCTCCGCGATCGTGGCGCACTTGAACTTCGTGATGCCGCGGGCACGCTGCATGTTCACCAGCCCGATCGTCTTGTGCGTCTTGATGTGCGGCCTGAGCCGGTCGGGAGATCCGGCGATCTCGATCGCCAGGGTGATATTGTGCTCGATATGCCCTCTGAAATAGAGCAGCGAAGGGCTCACCATCGAATCCGTATCGGTAAGGGGATAGTGCTCGACACTCATCGTTCCGCTCCTGCTGGATGATGTATCGAGTTTCCCATTTTTTTCCGCTTCTGTCGCCCCCTTCTTTTCCGTTCGGGTGACGGGGAGTGTCTGCTCATGCGATACTGATATTACGTTTCCGGAAATCCCGGCCGGCGTGCAGCCGGCGTGTAAAAGGAGAACTGAGCCATGAACGTGTATGAGAAAATGAAGGAACTCTCGATCGAGCTGCCCGAAGCACCGAAAAGTGCCGGACTCTACGTTCCTGTCAGGCAGACGGGTAACCTGCTGTTCTCGGCAGGACAGGGCCCGGTACGGAACGGCACGATCATCCACAAGGGAAAGGTCGGGGCCGGCAGGAGCCTGGAAGAGGGACAGGATGCCGCCCGGCTCTGCGTGCTGAACATCCTCGCCCAGGTGGAAAAAACGATCGGCGACCTGAACCGGATCACCGGCGTGGTGAAGCTGCTCGGGTTCGTTGCGAGCGCCCCGGGGTTCAACGATCAGCCGAAGGTGATAAACGGCGGATCGCAGCTGCTCATCGACCTTTTCGGCGAGCGCGGCTGGCATGCCCGTTCGGCGATCGGAGTGAACGAGCTCCCGGGAGACATCACCGTGGAGATCGAGGCGGTGTTCGAGTTCCAGCGGGAGTAAGGCGTCGATCGGGGCTGATACGGGAAGCCCCGGCAGCGGCGTTAATGCGCGGTATGAACGGACATCACGGCTGCAGAACCATGTCGTGTTCGTCGATCCCGGTTATGCGTTCCGACTGTGCTGCTGCTCGCGCATCAGGTATGCCGGACTCATGAAGAGGAAAAACACGAAAGTAGCGGCGGAGATCCAGATTATGAGAGTGAACGCGGTGTTGAACCCGAAGTAGCCGGCAATCCAGGTCGTCAGCCAGGTTATCATCATGCCGCCGAGACCGCCGAACATGGCAAAAAGCCCTAAAGCGGAACCCGAAACGGATAAGGGTAGAACGATGCTGGTCAGCGCGAGCAGGCTCGGCATCAATCCGGAGCATGCCAGCCCGGTAAGAGCGAGCAGGACGGCCGAGACGGTGCCGGAAGTCATCCACGAAACCAGGAGTGAGCCCGTCAGAAGGGCAAGGAGCAGCATAACTACTCTGGTGATCGAGTATCGCGATACGAGTGCGCTGCAGATCAGGCGTCCGATTGCAAGCAGTACGAAATAGACCGACAGTACGAGACTTGCGATCGGCAGAGAGAACCCCCGGGCCTGGATCAGGAACGTCACCGAAAGGTAGATGATGCCGAACTGAGCTCCCACAGAAAACAGCCCTACCGCAAGAAGCGACAGAAAGTATCGGTCCCGGAGCATCTCCCGGTACTGCCGCAGTTTTCCGGCAACAGCCTCGACACGGAACGGTATAGGAGTATCCTCGAGGCGGACAAAGACGAAGAATGCTCCGATGCCCAGAGCCGCCGCCCCGAGGATGTGGTAGACATTCTGCCACGGCTGGCCGGCCGAAAGGAAGGTGCTGGTGAGGATCGGTCCGAGAATCGATGCGAGAGCGAAGAACAGATGATGGATGTTCAGGAATTTTCCTCTGCGGTCCGGATACAACTGGACCACGAGGATATTCGAGCTGATGAAAATAAGCCCGCATCCGATGCCGATCAGCGAGAAGAGAACGAGATTCGGCCGAAGTCCGGGGAATGATCCGAGCAGAAGCGCGCATCCGCCGTAAAGCGCTGTTCCGAGCAGCAGAATCGTCCGTTTGCTCATCATGTCGGCAAGAATACCGCCGAAGAAGCAGAACAGTGCATATCCGAACTGAACGACCACGGATACGAGGGCAACCCGGCCGATGTCTATCCCGAACGAGGCCTGCATCGCCGGGAGGCTTGCGCCGATTGAGGGAAAGAGGAGCCCCAGGAGTCCGAGCGACAGGAATGTGGCCAGTGTTATTGCTGCTTTCCCTCTGATCATCGCGGCACCTTTCCCTTGGCGGTTTCAATCATTATATGTCGGCGTTCCGAGAGGTGACAAGCGGATTCGATACGAATACGGAATAATGGTATAACTGTTGGGCAGTCAGGGTTCGAGTCGCTCGGTAACCGTGCCTCGCCGATCCCGGCATCCGCTGCAGCAGAATCTGTTTCCAGACCATCGGCCACAGAGCTTTATCCGTATAGCCTGCGTTTTTCCGAACCGGAATACCGTACATCCAATAGAATGATTTTTCTTGACAAGTCCCAAACCTATTGTAGAATTGTATAACAGTTTTTCCCCCACTTTTCCTTCAGGAGGTAGTTATGAAAAAGAGCATCGGTCTCGTTCTCCTGGCGCTGTGCATCCTGGCGGTGCAGTTACCGGCTTCCGGTGAGAAAGAGGCCAAGCAGGCCGAAGTCTATAAACTCGGCTTCATGTCTTCCATGAGCGGTACGTTCGCAGCCGTTGCGGAGACACAGCGGAAGGGCGTTCTGCTCGCGGTGGAGCAGAAGAACAGGCAGGGTGGTCTCGATATGCCCTGGGGCAAAGTCAGGATCGAGACGGTCATCAAGGACGACGAAGCGAAGCTCGACGTCGGCATCCGGCGGTTCCGTGAAATGCAGCAGGAAGGAATCCACGGCCTGGTCGGCACGGTGTGGAATCCGATGGCGGCTGCGCTGAATGAAGAGATGAAGATTACCCCGATGCCGTATCTCGCCGCATGTGTTCCCGCTCTCGATTCCTTCAAGAAAGGAAATCCGGCGGTTGCGACTTATTCGGTAGCGTTCACGCCGTGGAGCATCGGATATCTGAGCGGTGCGGCCGTCATCAATCAGCTGGGAAAGAAGAAGATCTTCTTCCTCTCCCGTGCCGATTCCTGGGGCAGCACGATTTTCGAAGGCGTTCAGGCCGCTGTGAAGGAATACGGTGGAGAAATCGTCGGCTTCGGCGAAGCGCCTCTCGGTACGGTCGACTTCTCTGCGGTCATCCGCAAGGCGATGGATGCAGAACCCGACGTCTTCATGGCCTGCCAGTTCGCCGGCGATGCAATCGCAGCATTCAAACAGGCATACGACATGGGTCTTTACGATGTGACCACCGTTTTCAATACCTGGATCACCAATGTCGTCGCCCAGGGTATTCCCGACAATGCTCTCAAGGATCTCTATGCGCTCGAGTACTTCTACTTCGATCTCAACGGGCTCGGAGATCCGGCGGTCGCAAAACGAGCTCAGGAATACTACAAAGCCCACATGGAGATGTTCAAGGAACCGCCCGATGCGTACGGAACGATTGCATACGTTGCAGCAGAGACGCTGTTCTGGGCGATCGAGAAAGCCGGCAGCTTCGATGCCGAAGCGGTCGGAAAAGTGCTGGCGGAGACCGGTCCGAACAACATGGTCCCGACCGTGAAGGGCGATATGTGGTTCCGCGACGATCAGCAGATGGTCGGCAAGTATCTTTCGTTCATCGTGAAGGGAAAGCCCACCAGCGCCCGCAGCGGCAATATGTCCGCATTCGATGTGTTCGAAGTGAAGGGATATTTCGGCGGAGAATCCGCGCTTCCGAGCCTGGAGTCTCTGGGATACTGATCTTCTCCCAACTGCAGTGCTGTCCGGGTGTCCCGTTCTCCAACGGGACCCCGGCTCTTCCTGACAGGATCGGTTTCGAGACGGCAGCGGCCGCACGGCAGGGAACATCCGGCCGGATCTGAATTTTTCGGAGAAACAGGAATGGAGAACGCTACGGCTATTCAGGCCCGAAATGTATCCAAACGGTTCGGGAGCTTTTACGCGGTGAAGAACGTTAGCTTCGAGCTGCGGAGTAAGGATGCGGTGGGCATTATCGGTCCGAACGGCGCAGGAAAGACCACCTTCGTAAACATCCTGACCGGCCGGTATGTTCCGGAGGAAGGATCGATCGAGGTGCTCGGACACGATATGACGCGGATGAGCACCGAGCGCAGGGTCGGTTCCGGTTTGCTTCGGACGTTCCAGCTTGTGCATGTTTTCGACACCCTGACCGTGCACGAGAATATCGCGCTCTCGATCTACCGGAAGAAAGAAGGACCGCGGGCTCTGCCGTTGATGCTCTTCCGGAACCTGTACCATCGCGACATGACTCTTCTGGTCGAGAGCACGCTCGAACTGTTCGGCATCGCTTCGCTGCGGCTCGAAAGGGTAGAGAGCCTCAGCCTGGGAAGCAAGAAAAAACTCGAACTCGCGATGATCTATGCCGTCGATCCGGAAATCATGATTCTCGACGAACCGTTTGCGGGACTGGGTGATCAGGAAATAGACGAGATCGTCATGATTCTCAAGCAGCAGGTGGGACGGAAGACGATGATCATCGTGGAGCACAAACTGTCGAAGCTCACTGCCATCGTGGATAACCTTGCGGTTATGCACGAAGGTGAACTGATCGCAAGCGGACCCTGCGAGGAGACGCTCAATCATCCGGAGGTCCGGCGTTCATACTGGAAGTTGGGTGCATGCGATGAATGAGATGAAGGGGACGGGAATCATGAAGGAAGATGCGAACGGGCAGCTGCTCGAAGTGAGCGGTCTGAACGTGGCGTATGGTAATCTCAGGGTCCTTTTCGATGTATCGGTAACGATCCGGAAGGGAGAGGTGGTGTTTCTGGCGGGCCGGAACGGTGCCGGAAAGACCACCCTGTTCCGCACGATCGCCGGTTTTCTCACCCCGACTGCCGGCGAGATCGTGTATCGGGAGCAGAATCTGGTGGGCAGGGAAGCCTTCCAGATCGCCCTGAAAGGGGTCAAGTATATCCATCAGGACAAGCAGGTGTTCTCCGATCTGACCGTCCGGGAAAATCTCGAGCTCGGAAGCTACGCGACCAGGGATTACGATTGGGATCGGGTTACGGCGTATGTGCCGAAACTCCGGAACCTGATGAACCGGAAGGCGGGCAATCTGAGCGGCGGTGAAAAGCAGATGCTTCTCATCGCGATGGCTCTGCTGGGAAAGCCGGGCCTGGTGCTCATGGACGAACCGACGGAAGGCCTCGCTCCGCATCTCATTACCGACCTGACGGCGGTGTTCCGGGAGTTGAGCAGTGAGACGACGCTGTTCATTGTCGAGCAGAATCTGCCGCTGATCGCGAAGATCGCGGACCGCGTCTACTCGATGAAGGAAGGGAAGATTGTCGCGGAAACCGCCGATCGGCAGGCGATCGAGAGTCTTGCCTTCGAGAAGTATCTGTAGAGCAGGAGACAACATGAAACGGAAATACGATATACTGCTTCCCTTCCTGTTCATCGGACTGATGATCGTCGCCCGGTACGTGATGCCGAACAAGATGACCTTCATCACGCAACTGGCGATGTTCACCATCTACGTCATGGGTAACAATATCCTGTTCGGCTATATGGGGTATGTTTCGTTCGGTCAGCCGATCTATCTGAGTATGGGGGCCTACGCTGCGGCTCTGTATCTTGCCTACCTGGGTCACAGCCCGCTTATGGCGGTTTTCGTCGCCATACTCTTCGGCGTACTGGTGGGTGTGATCATGGGGCCGGTGCTGCTACGGCTCCGCGGCAGTTACTTCACGCTGGTGAATGCGGCATTCTGTGCGATCGGGGTCTTCACCGTCGAAAAACTGCTCATAGACATCACAAACGGAAATGACGGTCTCTGGTTCCGCTCGCGGATGCACGCGACGCCTCTGTTCGATATCCGGCTTCCGAACGACTTCTTCTATTTCGCGATGCTCATTCTGCTGATCGTTTTCCTGCTGTACCGGATGATGGACCGATCGGTGCTCGGAGCCGCGTTCCGCGCCACCCAGGCGAACGAACGGCGGATGCGTTTTCTGGGCTACCGGACATTCAGTATCCGGTGGCTCGGGTTTGTGCTGGCTACGGTACTCTCCACGCTGGCCGGTTCGCTCTATGCGATAAACTTCGGATTCGTCAATCCGAACCTCGGCGAATCCTCGCGGGCAGCGGAGGTTGTCGTGGCGACCCTGATCGGCGGATCGGGTACGGTATACGGTCCGTTGTTCGGCGCGCTCGGGTTCCTCGGAATCAAGGAAATCGTAAGCGAGTGGATAACTCAGTGGGAGCTGGTGGTCGGCGTACTGACGATCATCGTGCTGTTCAGGTTCAATAAGGGCATCTGGGGTTCCATTCTGACTCTCTCCGAGCGGGGAAGGAAACAGGAAGGGAAAGCCGAATCCTGGAAGATGGTCAGCACGAAGTAACTCTGCAAAGGTGGCGGTATAGAAATGGAAACGTGGATATCTGCAGTCATGTACGGATTGAGCACCGGCGCGATCCTGTTCCTGGTCTCGATCGCTCTTTCGGTCGGATACGGCTTCATGAGGATCGTGAACCTCGAAGCGATGCTCTACTATTCTTTCGGGGCGTACCTGGCGTATACCATGGTCGCCTGGACCGGAAGCTTCTGGCTGGGAGCCCTTGCCGGCATGGCGGTCGGTTCCGCGCTGGGGTTCATCGTGGAAACTCAGCTTCTCCGGCGTGTATATGGAAAGAACATGCTGTTCTCCATGGTCACTACCTTCAGCGTGTTTCTGATCGGGATCGGTCTCATTCAGTACATCTGGGGACTGAATCCGAAGCCGGTCTCCTCGCCGGTATCCACGATGATCACCATTCTGAACGTCCGGATCCCGCTCTATCGGATTATCGTGATATTCATCGCGGCAGCTGCCTACATCCTGTTCCAGCTGTTCCTGAACAGAACGATTGTCGGAAAAGCCATTCGGGCCGGGATCGAGAACCGGGACAACGTGAAGGCGCTCGGCATCAACATATATCGGATTTTCACGCTGACGTTCGTCCTCGCCAGCGGGCTCGCAGGCCTCGGTGGTGCGCTGAATGCTCCGCTGATCATGGTGGGGCCCTACATGGGGTACGATATGCTCCTGTTCGCGTTCACCACCGTCATTCTCGGCGGACTGGGGAGCCTGAAGGGAACTCTGGTGTCGGCGTTCATCCTGGGACAGGTGATCTCGATCGGCGGTACGATCTGGTCGCCGCTGGCTTTCGTGGCGCCGTTCTTTGTGATGTTTTTCGTGATCATCATCAAACCCACCGGATTGTTCGGTGTCAAGGGAACCGCTTTCGGTTTCGAGCTATAGGCAGGGTGAGCCATGAAGGCAATGGTGCTCAAGGAATATGGGGCTCCGCTTGAGCTCGAGGAGTTCGCGATTCCCGAACCCGGGCCGCAGGATATCCTGCTGAAGGTGCGCTTCTGCGGCATCTGCGGGACGGATCTGAAGATCGTCGGCGGAAAACTGCCGGACATCATTTCCCTTCCCCATATCCCGGGTCATGAAATTGCAGGCGAAGTCGTTGCGATCGGAGATCGGGTGGGCGATGTCCGGATCGGCGATGTCGGGATCGCGTATCTCTATATTTCCTGCCGCGACTGCGAGCTGTGCCGGAGCGGGCACGAGAATATCTGCTTCTCGGTCAGGCGGCTCGGATTCGAGCTCAACGGCGGCTTTTCCGAATACGTGCGCCTGCCGGCCTACAACTTCTGCCGGATTCGTTCCGAATCGTCGCTGAAAGAAATGTCGGTACTGACGGACGCAGCCGTAACGCCGTACCATGCCTTGAAAAGCATCGCTCCGCTCCGGCAGGGGCAGAAGCTGCTGATCGTCGGGGCCGGCGGTCTGGGACTCCATGCGGTGCAGCTGGCCCGGAACGCAGGTGCGAGAGTCGCGGTCGCTGATGTCCGGAAGGAGGCCTTGCGGAGGGCGGAAGAGTTCGGCGCGGAGCTCGTGTTCAGTCCGGCCGAATCGGAGCCCCGATCCGTCATCATGCAATGGACCGGCGGGACGGGTGTCGATGTCGTGCTCGAGGGAGTCGGTATAAAAGCGACGTTCACCTGGTCTTTATCCTGTCTCAAGCGAGGCGGTACGCTCGTGCTCATGGGATATGATCCGATCGACCCGCTTCCGGTGAACGCGAAGGACATGCACTACAACGAATGGAAAATTGCCGGAACACGGTTGTCGACAAAGCAGGACCTGGTCGAGTTGATCGAACTGACCGAACGCGGAGAGCTCGTGCCCGTCGTGACCAGGACGCTGCCGCTCGAGGACGTGAACGCAGGCCTGGACGATGTTCGGCGGGGAGCACAGGTGGGACGGGTCGTTCTGGAAGTGTAGGAGAGATCGGGGAGGCTTTTGTCTCCCCGTCTGAATATTTCATCGCAAGGAGGAAGAGTATGCGAAGAGTTTCACTGATCTCAGCGGTTCTGTTGCTGTGTCTGATGAGTGGCTTCGTGTTTGCGGAGGGAGTCTCGGAGGGTAAAGCTTCGACCACTCAGAAATTCGTCCGATTCGGCGGCAGTAATCCCGGCGGATCGTGGTTTGCGATTGTAGGCGGCTTCGCTCCGTTGCTCAGCGAAAAGCTGCCCGATCTGAACGTTACCGCCATTTCCACCGGCGGCTCGGTGGACAACAACCGGCTGGCTCGAAAAGGCGATCTGGATGTCTGGCTCACTCATGCTCTTACGGCGTATGAGAACTGGAGCGGTACCGGTACGTTCAAGGACGAGGGACCGTGGAAGGGGTACCGGATGCTTGCCGGCGTGTACGAGAATCATCATCATTTCGTCACCCTTGCCAATAACAAGGACATTCAGAACCTGAACGACCTGAAGGGCAAAACGGTTGCTCTCGGCTCTGCAGGAAGCGGAGGAGCCGAAAACTCTGAGAATATCTTCCGTGCAATCGGAATCTGGGACCAGATCAAGCCGGTGTACCTGACCTGGGATGCAACCGGTTCGGCTCTCCAGGACGGGAAAGTTCATGCGATCGGTGCGAGCAGCGCACCTCTCCCGCTGGTCGTCGAACTCGAGGCACAGAAGGATATCCGTCTGCTCGAACTCACCGAGGCGCAGCTCGACCAGGTGATCGCGCAGTATCCTTCGTACAAGAAAGGGTTCATCAAGCCGGGTACCTATAAATCGGTGAAGGAGCCCTCCCGTTGTATCTCCTTCCTCGTCTACTGGGCGGCTCATGAGCAGGTGAATGAAGATGCGGTGTATCGGATGCTCAAGACCGCCTTTGATCCTGCGAACAAGGAAGCGATCGGCAACATCGCAGTACATCTGAAAACCCTCGCTGCCGAGCTCGACTCCATGAAGACGATGGGAATCCCGCTGCACCCCGGCGCCGTCAGGTTCTGGAAAGAGCAGGGGCTCACGATTCCCGCGAATCTGATTCCTCCGGAGATGAAGTAAGAGCAGTACGGATCATGTACGCGGTCGCCCGCCCGGGCGGCCGCTTCTCTCGTTCCCTGATAAGCAGCGGTACTACTTCGGAGGATTTTCGATGAAGCTGAACAAGAAAGAAGAGAAGGCGTTCTCGTCGAAGGCGAGAAACCTTCAGGGGCCGTTCAGATACGTGACGATCGCCCTGCTGTTTTCGTTTTCCGCATTCTACCTGTATACGCTGGCATTCGGTATCTTCTCCTCCGAAAGCCACCGGGGTATGTATCTGCTGTTCACATTGGTGCTCTGCTTTCTGCTGTATCCCGCATACCGGGGCGGCAAGCAACGCGTAACGGCAGTCGACGTCGTGCTGAGCCTGCTGGCGATCGCTTCGGTAGGATACTGGATTCTGGAATATCCCCGGTACGTCATGCGGGTCGGCAACCCGGAGACAATGGATCTTGTAATGGGTGCCATAACGATCCTGCTTTCCATCGAGCTTGCCCGTCGGGTGGTCGGGTATATCCTTCCTGTTCTCGCGGTGCTGTTTCTTCTCTATGCGTACTTCGGGCCGTATGTTCCCGGCATGCTCGGTCATTACGGCTTCAGCGGATACCGGATCGTGGAATCTGTCGCTGCGGGAATGTCGGGAATCTATGGAGGAGTACTCAATACCTTCGCAACGTACATCTTTCCGTTCATCGTCTTTGCGTCCTTTCTGCAGGCTGCGGGAGGCGGACGTGCCATCGAGAATATCGCCTGTGCCGTTGCCGGCGGCACCCGTGGAGGTCCGGCCAAGATTTCGGTTCTGGCAAGCGGCCTGATCGGCTCGATAACCGGTTCTTCCGCTGCGAACGCGGTCATCACCGGCTCTTATACCATACCGCTGATGAAGAGGACCGGATATCGCGCTCACACGGCAGCCGGGATCGAGGCGGCAGCTTCAACGGGAGGCCAGTTCATGCCGCCCATCATGGGTGCGGGCGCCTTCCTGATCGCTGCATTCACGGAGACTCCGTACGTCACCATCATGATGATCTCGTTCGTGCCGGCATTCCTCTACTTTCTCGGTGTCGGTGCAATGGTGCATTTCATCGCGGCACGCAGAGGGCTGAAAGGACTGCCGAAAGATCAGATCCCGCCGCTGTGGGCGACGCTTCTCCGGGAAGGTTATCTGCTGATTCCGGTCATCCTGGTATTCGTGCTCCTGATCATCGGCACCTCGATTCAGCGGGCGGCGTTTCTGTCCATTCTCGCCACGGTTCTGCTGAGCTATGTGGGGCCGGATAATCGGATGACGCCGAAACGGCTGTTCGACACGATGGTTTCCGCAGCGAAAAACTCGCTCGCCGTCGGCGCCACGGCAGGCGTGATCGGTATCCTCATGGGTGTGGTCACCATGACCGGACTGGGTGTGAAGTTCTCGTCGTTCATCATTTCGCTTTCCGGCGGAATCCTGCCCCTGACCATCCTGTTCATCGCGATCGCCGGATACATCCTCGGCATGGGAATCACCATCACGCCGACCTACATCCTGCTTTCGGTGCTTGCCGTTCCCGCCCTGGTCGCTCTCGGGGTCGACCTGATTCCTGCACACCTTGCGGTCTTCTGGCTCGTAAATACCGGAGGCGTCACTCCGCCGGTCGCCCTGGTGGCGTTCGCTGCATCGACGATCGCTGAATGTGATCCGGCCAAGGCGGGAAATGCAGCTGTCCGACTCGCTGCTCCGCTTTTCGTCATGCCGTTCCTGTTTATCTACACGCCGATCCTTTTCAACGGTCCGCTTCCGGAAGTGATCGAGACGATCGTGACCTGTACGATCGGAATCGTTGCTTTTGCAGGGATGATGCAGGGCTACTGGGCGAAGCGGGCGAACGTTATCCATCGGGTACTGCTGGGGCTTGCAGCCCTGCTGCTGTTCATTCCGAGTCTTGCCGTGAGCTTGCTCGGTCTCGGCGTACTCGTTTTCACTACGTTCATCAATAGTCGTGTCAGTGAACAGGATGCTGCAGCGCAGGCCTGGTAGCACGAAATACCAATAGAGCAGAATGCTCAGGAGAAGGTTGATTATGGAAAAGAAACTGATCGTGCCGCTCGAAGAGGCGGTTACCGGCACGCTTCATGGCGGGGTGGGAACATACCGCATCCTTATCGATGAGGAGACGAGTGGGGCAAAGCACTTTTCGTTCCTGGTGAATACCACACAGGCGGGGGCGAAGGGGAAGGAGCACAAACACGATGTCGAGCACTGCTGGTATATCCTGTCGGGAACGGGAACCATGTATCTCGACGGGAAAGCGTCCAGGATCGGGCCGCAGATGGCGATCTATACCCCTGCGCAGGTAATGCACAAGGCCGATGTCGATCCGGGAGAAGACCTTACCTACGTCGTGATCTATGCTCCTCCGGGTCCCGAACAGCAGCTGAAGCAGAAAGGGGCTCACGCTTTCGACGAAAAGACCTGACGGCTGTTCAGGGAGCCGTCAGGAGATTCTGCTGTTAATCGGATTGATCTCGATTGACAAAGAAATAGGTGTGTGTTAAAAGCTAACTGTACAATTGTTATACAATCATTCCGGGTAATCAGATGGAATGAGGTGAGGGCATGGAGTTAAGGCGTGTTGGCCGGCGGTCGGTAACAGAAGAAATCATAGACTATCTCAAGGAAGAAATACTGAAACAGGCCCTGAAACCGGGCCAGCAGCTGCCTTCAGAGGAGGGTCTCGCCAGTCAGCTCGGCGTTGCCAGAGGGACGATACGCGAAGCTCTGCGGGTTCTGCAGTATCTCGGATTCATCGAACGGAAGGGCAAGACGACCGTTGTGTCGCTGATTGCGACGGAAAAGAACCTGCCGAATGACTTTATCGAGCGGATCCACTTTCATCGCGATGTGATGAAGATGATCGAGGTACGGAAAATCGTTGAGCCGAAAGCCGCAGCCCTGGCGGCCGAGAACGCTGGTCCGGACGAATTGTCACAGATCGGAAACAATCTGATCTCGATGGAAAACCAGGTAAGCAGTCTGGAAGATTTCATCCGCTTCGATAATGAGTTCCATCTTTCGGTGATCCGGGCTTCCGGAAATCATATTCTGCTCGAGCTGATGAAGAGTATCCAGGAACTCATGCGGGAGAACCAGTCTCTTGTACTCATGAAAAGCCACTCCATCCAGCCGCGCTCTCTCGAATTCCATCGAAGTCTCTACTACGCGATCCGGGATGGAAAAGACGACGAGGCGTTTGAAATCATGGAGAACCACGTGCTCGATATCGAACGCGAGATGTATCTGATCATACGGGAAGAATCAGGGGGAAAGAATGGCAATACCTGATACGATGCGAGCGGTGGTCCTGATGGAACCGAACCGGCTTGAAGTCAAGGAGATGAAAACTCCGGCACCCGGTCCGACGGATGTGCTGATCCAGGTTGAATCCTGCGCATTGTGCAGTACCGATGTCGCCCTTATCGAGAAACCTCTCCCCGGGCAGCCGCCATACGGGGAGTTCATTATCGGCCACGAATATTCCGGGACCGTCGTCGGAATCGGGGAGACGGTCGATGAGTTCCGGATCGGGGATCGAGTTGCGGTCGAGGCTCACCTCGGCTGTATGCGGTGTGCGAACTGCAGAATCGGTGACTACACTTCGTGCCTGAATTACGGAAACCGGAAAAAAGGACATCGCGCGAATGGATTCACCACGAACGGCGGAAATGCCCAGTACGTGATCAACCATATCAACACGGTGTATCGCATCCCCGAACACGTTTCCTTCGATGAAGCTTCCCTGATCACGAATCTGGGATGCGTCCTCTACGGGTTCGAAACGCTGGGCGGGTATTTCGTCGGAGACAAACTGCTCGTTATCGGGCCGGGTCCGCTGGGGCTTGCCTCGGTTGCGGCGGCACGTGCTCTCGGAGCGGGAAAGGTGTACCTGACCGGTACACGGACTTCCCGCCTGAAAATCGGTACCGAAGTCGGTGCGGATCGGCTTATCAATGTGAAAGAAGAAGATGCTTATGAAATCATCATGAGCGAAACGGGAGGAGTCGGGGTCGATTACGTGGTCGAAGCGTCCGGTTCCCAGGCCGGTCTTGACCTGGCAATCCGTGCTACAAAGAGGAATGGAAAGATCCTGCTTCTGAGCTTTCCGCACGATCCTATTCCGACCGATCTGAAAAATCTCGGACTGAACGACAAGGATATCATCACGGTCCGCGGTGAAGGCAGGGCGAACGTGGGCAGAGCGGTATCCCTGCTGGCAAACGGCCGGGTGAACCTGAAACCGATGATCACTCACTCGTTCCCGATCTCCCGGATCGACGAAGCATTCCGAACTTTCAATGAGCGCATCGACGGTGCGATCAAGGTCGTCTCGAAACCTCAGCAATCGTAGGAGCCTGCGGAATGGCGATGGTGAGAAAGCCGACGGTCCTGCTGATCGTTACGCTGGATACGAAAGGTGCAGAAGCAGCCTACATGAAGGAGATCATGGAGGCCAACGGCTGCTCCGTGCTGGTGATGAATCCCGGTATCCTTGCGCCGCCTCAGTATCCGGCCGACATCGATCGCGATCGGATCGCCGAGGCAGGCGGAGTTCCGCTGGAAGAACTGCTGTCGGTCGAGAACAAGGGTCGCTGTATCGAGACGATGATTTCAGGCGTCCGTACGCTGACGAGAAAACTGTTCGGCGAAGGACGATTCGAAGGGATCGTCAGCATCGGCGGCGCACAGGGTACTGACATCGGAACGGCCGCGATGCGAGAGCTTCCGTTCGGAGTTCCCAAGTTCATGGTCTCCACCGTGGCCACAGGGCTCGCGACGTTCGGGACGTATATCGGCACGAAGGACATCATCATGATGCATTCCGTGGCCGATATTCAGGGACTGAACCGGGTCACCAGAAGTGTTCTGAGGAAAGCGGCGATTTCGGTTTGTGCGATGCTCCAGAATGCCGACGACGAGACACCGGACGGGAAGGATCGGATCCCGGTCGCCATGTCGATGCTCGGCACCACGACGCCGGGAGCGATGCGGGTCAAGGACATCCTTGAGCATCAGGGTTTCGAAGTGGTCGCCTTTCATCAGAACGGCAGCGGCGGAATCGCGATGGAGGACATGATCCGGGAAGGCCTGTTCAGGGGAGTCCTTGACCTGAACCTGCACGAGATCGGCGACCGGGTTGCGGGAGGCCTGCACGGAGCGATCCGGGACTACCGGCTCGAATCCGCAGGCCGGCTGGGAATACCTCAAGTCGTTGCCCCCGGGAGTATCTACTACACCGTCCAGGGACCGTACGACTCGCTTTCAGAGGAGATGAAGCGGCGGAAACTGATCGTACATAATCCGCACCTGACACTGGTACGGCTTTCTCTGAACGAAATCGAGGAGACGGCCAGGATAACGGCCCGTAAACTGAATGCGGCAACCGGTCCGGTCCATCTCTTCCTGCCGTTGAGGGGAATGGCATATCCTGACCGGGAGGGACTCCCGCACTGGGACCCGGAGGGAGACGAGCTCTTTTATCACACGTTGAAGCAGAACCTTGATTCTGGAGTGCCGGTTTCAGAACTGGATGCACATATCAACGATCCGGAGTTCATCGATCCGGTGGTGGAACAGTTCCTTGCATTGGTCCGGAAGACCGGCCTGAAGATGCAGAGCAGAATTCAATAGGAGTGAGAAATGGAAGATGTGAAAAAAATGTTCTCGGGTGTATTCGCCCCGATGGTGACACCCTTCGAGAACGACCGGATCCTGTTCGACGGTATTCGCCGGAACGTGGAGAAGATGAACGAAACCGGACTTCGAGGTTACTTTGTGCTGGGAACGAACGGAGAATTCAAGTCGCTCTCGGTCAAGGAGCGCTTCGAAGTTCTGGACACCGTCGTCAAGTCTGCCGCTTCCGACAAGGTTGTCATGGCGGGGACCGGAGCGGAGAGCACGAAGGAAACGATCGATCTGAGCCGTGAAGCCGCCTCTCGCGGAGCTCAGATGGTGAGTCTGCTGATGCCGAGTTTTTTCGCGAAGAAAATCAACGAAGAGGCGATGGTCCGCTTCATTCTCGAAGCGGCGGATGCCTCTCCGGTTCCGGTTGCGCTCTACAACAACCCGTCGGTTGCTGCAGGGGTCACGATCACTATCGGCGTTCTTGAACGGGTGGCGAAGCATCCGAACGTCGTGGGAATCAAGGACAGCTCGAAGGACGCCTACCGGGAGAGTCTGAAAGCGGCTTCCGACAGTTTCTTCGTACTTGCCGGATCGGCGAATTACTTCCT
The DNA here is from genome assembly GCA_963728215.1 of uncultured Spirochaetota bacterium. Taxonomy (GTDB): domain Bacteria; phylum Spirochaetota; class Spirochaetia; order CAVSJD01; family CAVSJD01; genus CAVSJD01. The sequence continues at coordinate 132,668 of CAVSJD010000012.1, forward strand.
GGACCTGCTGAAGAACGGCGGAACCGGCGGAGTACTGTCTCTCGCGGATGTATTTCCCGAGCCATGCGTGAAGCTCTACCGGGCTTTCGTCGAGGGCCGGATGGAAGAAGCCGAGCGAATGAACAGCGAACTGGTCGATCTGAACCACCGCGTTTCCGGTGCATTCGGTGTGGCCGGCGTCAAGGCGGCGATGGACCTTGCCGGACTCGTCGGAGGAGTACCTCGACGCCCGCTGGCGGGTATTTCTGCGGAAGAAAAGGACGGTCTCAGGCGCATGCTCCAGGAGAAAGGATATATCGCGTAACGGAAGCAATCTGCACGGGCAGATGACGGAATAGATCATTTTTCGATTTGCTGGCACAGGAGGAACACATGCCGAGAAAAAAGACCTGGAACATTATGGAAATGTCCTATGATGAGGTCGGGGAACATCTCAAGAAGAACGACACCATCATGGTCATGATGGGCTCACTCGAGAAGCACGGATCGCATTGCCCGCTCGGGACCGATTCGCTGACCGCTGCAGGTGTTGTCGAGCACGCTGCACCGCTGTGCGACACGCTCTACACTCCGCTCCTTCCGATCGGCTATTCTCCCCACCACATGGGAAAACTCGGACAGGGGACCGGAACCCTCACCTTTTCCGGCGACACCTACCGGCGGGTGGTTTACGATCTGGCGAAGAGCCTGATCTTCCACGGGTATAACAAGATCGTGTTCGTAACGCATCACGGGAGTAACTCCAAGGTGATCGACGATGTGCTCCGCCGCATCCGTTACGAGACCGACTGTTTCGTCGGCTGGTACAAGACCCCGACCGAGCGTACATACTCGATCTTCGGAGATCTCGTCGATGGTCCTCCCGAGGAGACTCCCGGCTGGCACGCAGGAGAAATCGAAACCAGTACCGCGTGGGCGTACGATCCCGGGACGGTCGACATGGAAAAGGCCGTGAAAGATAAAACCCATGCACCGGCGTGGATGGGAAGCAATTTCAGCAAGCATGACGGTTCGGGATTCGTTACCTTCATGGGCGCAGAAAGCATGTGGGTACCGATGGAACACCACGAGTACTCGGATACCGCCACGATCGGAAATCCCTTCCGCGCGTCGAAGGAGAAGGGCGAGAAGTTCTTCAAAATTGCGGGCGAAGCGCTCGCAGCGCTGATCGAGGAAGTGAAGCAGTTCCCGGCAAAGGTGCCTGAGGAAAAGAGAGAATTCAACAATCGTGCATGAAAACGGGCAGGATGCCGTCCCCTCCACCCGGAGGAGACGGCCCTGTCTCCGGTCGTACTGTCTTTCTCATGAACATGGAGAGGAGATCTCGAATGGAACGGTTAAAGGATAGAGTTGCCATCGTAACCGGGTCGGGAAGAGGTATGGGGGCAGCCATTGCCGAAGCCCTGGCGAAAGAAGGCGCTCGGGTTGTCGTTACCGATATTCTGCAGAATGAACTCGAAGCGTCGGTGAAGAATCTCCGGGATCAGGGATTCGATGCGATGGGATTGAAGGTCGATGTGACGGACAGAGCCGACGTCCAGCAGATGATCGGAAAGACCGTCGATGCCATGGGCGGCCTCGACATTCTCGTCAACAACGCGGGCGGGGCCCTTGGAACACCGTATCAGCTGCATGAAATCGAAGAGAAGCACTGGGATCTCGTCGTGAACGTGAACCTCAAGGGATCGTTCTTCTGCTGTCAGGCGGCCATTCCGGTAATGGCCGAGCGGAAGGGTGGTGCGATCGTCAATATTTCCGCACTTGCGGCTCACTATCGGGCTTCTCTCGCCGGAGTTCAGTATACCGCAGCGAAAGCGGGTATCGAAGGACTGACCCGGCAGCTGGCTTACGATTGGGGTCCGAAGGGGATCCGGGTAAATGCCGTCGCTCCGACCGTCACCATGACCGGAGATCGCATCAAGGGGCTCTGGGATCAGAAAGACCGGAGCGAGCAGGAGAAAATCCTGTCCAATATACCCCTGCGCAGACTCAGTACGATGCAGGAGATCGCGGCCGGGGTCGTCTTTCTTGCATCGGACGAGGCGAGCTATATCACCGGCATCACTCTGGACATCGTCGGAGGACGATACCTGCGGTAAGCCGCGCACCAGACGAGGAGCGTAGACATGAAGCGGTACACTGTTCTGTTGCCACAGCCGATCGATCCGGAAGCGCGGGACATTCTCGAACGGAATCAGCTGAATATCATCGATGCACCCGACCCGAAGCCGGAAACCGTGGCTCCGCTGATGAAACAGGCGAATGCAGTCGTACTCAGGACCGGTATCCAGATCACTCGCGAGCTCATGGAGCAGGCGGATGATCTCTGGATGATATCCCGGACCGGAGGCGGTGTGGACAATGTCGACCTGGACGCCGCGACCGATCACGGGATCATCGTCACGTCGAGCCTCGGGGCGAATACCACTTCGGTAATCGAGCACGCCATGGCGATGCTGCTCGCCCTGAACAAACAGATTCTGCTCATGGACCGGGAAGTCCGTAACAACAACTTCCGGATCCGCTACCGGAATCTTCCTCGCGACCTGAGAGGCAGGGTTCTGGGCATCCTCGGGTTCGGCAGGATCGGATCGGGTCTGGCCCGGGCACTTCATGAAATGTTCGATATGAAGATCCTGGCGAACGACGAGTATCTTTCGATGGAAGCGAAGAGTTCTTATCAGTCCTGGGTCGAGTTCACTTCACTCGAAGACGTGCTGCGTCGGTCCGACATGGTTTCGATCCACATCCCTCTTACCGACGAGACTCGGGGAATAATCGACCGAAAGCAGATCGAATCGATGAAACCCGAGGCTTTTCTGGTGAACACTTCCCGCGGCGGCGTCATTAACGAAGGAGACCTGATCCGGGCCCTGCAGGAACGGAAGATCGCCGGCGCCGGGCTCGACGTGTTCGAGAGCGAACCGATCGAGCCCGACAATCCGCTGCTCACGCTCGACAATGTCGTGCTCACACCGCACAGCGCAGCTCTGACGCTGGAATGTGTAACGAGAATGGCAACCAGTTCGGCAGAACGCGTGGTTGCCCTGTTCCAGGGCAATCGCCCTGAAAATATTGCGAATCCCGAAGTGCTGACCCGGGAACGCTGGGGTTCTCTGAAGTAGTGTCAAACGGAATCGTCTCTATCGGATTACCGATTGGAAGAGGAGATTGGTATGCTGAATGTAAATCTCGGCAGGGAAGAAAACCTTTCGTGCGCTGTCCGTGCTTCGATCCGCTCGCTCACGGGCGGTGAAGTTTCAGCGGTCAGGGGAGAGGAGGGCTACGTAAACCGCGTGCTCGACAAACCGATCACGCTGGAGCTGTTTCAGAAACTGAAGCCCTTGACCCGTCATGTCGGAGTGACGAAGAACTTCCGCGAGGTGATCGATTATTTCAAGGTTCCGGAGAACGAGACTCCGGCAGGCTTCCGCATTGAATATATGCTCGACATCGAGGGAATCCTCAGAGCCGACCTGGTCCGTGACATTTCTTACGATCGGAACGGACAGAAGCGTCCCACCAGAGTCCTGTTTTCGGCAGACAGCGCGAATCCGTACGAGGTCGAGCCGATCAGCGGAATGCTTGCGAATCTGACCTGTAATCCGGGGATCATATACGACCTGTTCATCAACAATCCGAAGGCGAATGTCGGAAACAAATTCAAGAATCGTGACGAAGTCATGCAGGAGCTCGGCAGGATTCTCGGTCCCGGCGTCGACATCAGTGTCGAGCTGAACAACCCGTTCGAAAAAGATGAGAGCAGGATACTCGAAGAGGCGGAAAAATTCCGCGAGATGCTCTCTCCGTATCGGGTCGTGATAAAGGTGCCGCATACCGGGCCGGTGAACAGCGGGAACGTGAATCAACTGCTCGAAGGCGACAGGAAGTTCGGTCTGCGATGGGACCAGGGGTCGACGAAGGACATGCTGCGCGGACACAATCTCGCTCTCATGCTTCGGGAACATGGTTACCGGATAAACTTCACACTCATGTTCGATCCTCACCAGACGGCGATGGCGCTCCAGGCGAAACCGTACTTCATCAACGCGTTCGTTCGGCATCGGCATGCCCAGAGCATCGAAATGGACAGGTATCTGAAACTGTACGATGCCAGCCGCGATGTGCGTTTCCTGAAAGATCTCCGGACGTTCATGTTGGACAAGGATTATCTGGCATCCGGCGAGACGGCCCGGGACCTGTTCGAAATCAAGGATATGGCGGAGCGGATTCTCCGCCAGCGTGAGTATGCCGAAGGATGCGACGGGCTCGATTCCGTCCGGCACGGCCTCCGTCTCCTCCAGCAATCGAATCTGCCCGATACCCGGCTCATTATCTGCAGCATGGAAGGTGAATACAACTATCCGGATATCGACAGGCTGCTGGTAGAACCCGAGTTCCGGGATGTCGTCGATCGGGTCGTGATCACTGCCGAACCGGCTTATCTTGCAAAGTTCACCAGCTCCAATCAGGTTGTCTCCTATCAGCGGCGCTTCATGAACGCGGCGCAGGGACAGCAGTAGAAGCCGATTCCTGTGCATCCGATGCCGCGAAGCCGATCGGTACCGGCCCGGTATGAGAAAAAAGTGTGCTTTCGAAAGCCGGCAGGTCTGGAAGGAGTCGCCGGCTTATTCTATAGTACCTGAGGGAATTCAACACTGTAATAGTAAGGAGAGTGCGATGAAAATTGCAGTTGGATGCGATCCGAATGCGAAAGAGATGAAAATGGCGGTAATCGAGCAGATAAAGGCGCTCGGGTTCGAGTGGGAAGATCTGGGCAGCGAGGATGCGATCTACGCCAACGTCGCGATTCAGGTCGCCGAAGCGGTCGCTGCCGGAAAGTACGACAGAGGAATCCTGCTGTGCGGTACGGGAATCGGCATGAGCATCGCCGCGAACAAAGTTCCGGGGGCGTATGCGGCGCTGGTCAGCGACGCATATTCGGCCGAGCGGGCCGCGATGAGCAACAATGCCAACATCATCACCCTTGGCGCTCAGACGATCGGTCCTCAGCTGGCCCAGACGCTGACGAAGGCCTATCTCCAGGCCAATTATACGCCGGGAGGGCGGTCGGAACCGAAAGTTCAGCGTATCACGGAATACGCTCGTCAGCACAGCAGATAGATCAGGAGCAATCGATGTATACGGCAAACGAAAATGAGCTGCTGGAACTCCGGAAGAAAGCGGTCCGGGTTCGGAAGAACATTGTCCGCATGGTTCGGGCAGGGGGTCAGGGGCATGGGGGAGGAGCGCTGTCGGCTGCTGATATTCTGACGGCACTCTACTTCAAGGTGATGCGCAGCGAGCCGAAAGACCCGAAATGGGCGAAGCGGGACCGCTTCGTGCTTTCGGCGGGACACAAGTGCCTCGCGCTGTACGCGACGCTCGCTGAGAAGGGATTTTTCGGGAAAGAGATTCTCGATACGTACGGGCAGTTGAACTGCAAGATCCCCGGGCATCCCAACATGCACAAACTTCCCGGAGTGGAAACCAAACACCGGAGCGCTCGGACATGGCCTCGCGATCGGCGGCGGCATGGCGCTCGGTTTCAGGATGGAAGGTTCCGACTCGAAGGTGTACGTCGTCATGGGAGACGGAGAACTGGCTGAAGGCTCGAACTGGGAGGCCGCGGCCGCCAGTGCGAAATTCCAGCTGGAAAACCTGCTGGTATTCGTCGACCGGAACGGGCTTCAGATCGGCGGCAACACCGTCGACGTAATGAGCTACGAGCCTCTGGCCGAGAAGTGGGCCTCGTTCGGCTGGAGTGTTCGCGAGATCGACGGACACGACATGCGGCAGATCGTCGAAAGTGCGATGAACATTCCATTCGAGAAAGGGAAACCGTCGGTGGTTATCGCCAACACGATCAAGTCCAGGGGGCTGTCGTTCGCGGAACGCAAGGTGGAGTATCATTACTGGAAAGCGACGCCCGAGGAGCTCGAGCAGGCGGAGCGGGACCTGGCAGAGGCAGAAAGGAGTCTGGGCGTATGAGTGAATATGCAGATCCGAGAGCGACCTTCGGAGAGGCCCTCGTCGAAGCCGGTACAGCAGAGAAGAGAGTCGTCGCCATCTCGGCGGACAGCTCGAGCGGTTCCGGACTTTCGGCGTTTTTCAAGAAGTTTCCCGATCGGCACCTGGAGTTCGGCATCATGGAGCAGGGCGTGATCGGATTCTCCGCCGGCCTCGCGACAACCGGATGGATTCCGGTCGTGGCCGCGATCGCGCCGTTCGTGACGGCCCGTCCGTTCGAGATGTTCCGGAACGATCTCGGCTACATGAACCAGAACGTGAAGATCGTCGGCCGGTGCGGCGGGATGACCTATTACGATCTTGGCTCGACACACCACTCGCTCGAAGATTTCGCGATCATCAGCACGATTCCCGGAGTCGTCATCCTGAGCCCCGGCGACCCGGTGGAAATCAGGAAAGCTACGCAGGCGATGATCGAGCACAAGGGGCCCGTCTACATGCGCATCGGAAACCAGAAGATGCCCGTGCTTTTTGACGAGGATCACCGGTTCGAGCTGGGGAAGGGCGTGCAGATGCGGGACGGCCGGGATGTTTCCATCATCGCTACCGGTACCGTCCTCTCGAGGGCTGCCGCCGCCGCCGATCTGCTGGAGAAGGACGGAGTCAGCGTCCGGTTGATCAATATTCATACCATCAAGCCGATCGACCGGGAGATCATTCTCAAGGCCGCCCGGGAGACCGGAAAGATCGTTACGGTGGAAGAGCATTACGTCCGGGGCGGTCTGGGGAGCCTCGTGAGCGAAGTGACTTCGGATGAGCATCCGGTACCGGTCAAGAGGATCGGGATCGAAGATCTCTATGCCGGGAACGGACCCTATGAAGAACTGATCGCCGAGTACGGACTGCAGCCGAAGCAGATCGCGGAAACGGTCCGCAGTTTCCTCGCGAAGCGCTGACCCTTCTTCAAGCCATATATCCGGCCGGCTGGAGACCGATGTTCTCCGGCCGGCCTTCTCTTCTCTCCGGCTGCAATGAAGGTGCGATACCTCTACCGCCCGCCGGCGTGCTTTTTCTGACCTGTGCTCCTACGCCGCCGCCTCGGGCGTGAATCCGATCCGTCGGCGGGCGTTGGGGCTTTCGCTCTTGAGCTGGTCGGCGATCGCTGGTACTCCTCCTCGATTTCCCGCGTGACCGATGCCCGCGTCTCCTTGAGCGCCCGTTCGAAGATCCGCATCGGGATCTTCTCCATCTCCGGTCTTCCTTGACGCGAGAAAGCCCGCCCGGCGTGCCAGGTTTTCGAGGTCCGCTCCCGTGTAGCCCTCGGTTCTGTCCGCCAGGTCGTCTCAAAGTCCACGTCGTCCGCAAGCGGCATGCCGCTGCGTGGATCTGCAGGATCTTGCATCCGGCCTTCGCTGTCGGGAACCGAGACGTAGACGAGCTCGTCGAAACGTGCCGGGCCGCAGGAGCGCGCGGTCGAGATGTTCGGCTGGTTGGTCGCGCCGATCACGACGACGCCCTGGTTCTCACCAGTCCGTCCATCTCGGCGAGCAGCGTGTTCACCACCCGCTCGGTCACCGGATGATCGAAGCCCGCACCGCGCTGCGGCGCGAGCGACTCGATCTCGTCGATGAAGATCGACCGTCGGCGCGACCTGCCGCGCGCGGGCGAAAAGCTTCGAAATCTGCTTTTCCGACTCCCCGTACCACTTCGAGAGAAGGACGGAGATCTTGGCGACGATGAAGTTCGCCTGCGCCTCGTGGGCTACGGCTTTCGCGAGGAGCGTTTTTCCGGTTCCCGGAGGGCCGAAGAGCAGAAAGCCCTTGGCAGGCCGGATGCCGAGCCGTCTGAAAGAGTCGGGATACTTGAGCGGCAGCTCGATTCCTTCGCGGAGGATTTCTTTCGCCTCGTCCTGGCCGCCTATGTCGTCCCAGATAACGTTCGGGAATCTGCACCATGATCTCCCGGAGTGCCGACGGCTGGATGCGCTTCATGGCTTCATGAAGTCTTCCCGGGTCACGCATGAGATCCTCGAGCACTTCTGCGGGATCTCCTTCGCCGCCGAGATCGATTCGCGGAAGATTGCGTCTGAGCGCCTCGAAGGCCGCTTCGCGGGCGAGCGCGGCGAAATCGGCTCCCACATACCCGTAGGTGAGCTATGGCGATCTCGTCGAAGTTCACGTCTTCCTGCAGGGGCATGCCCCGGGTGTGAATGCTCGAGGATTTCCCTGCCGCCCTGCACGTCGGGAACGCCGACCGTGATCTCGCGATCGAATCGGCCCGGACGGCGCAGCGCCTCGTCGAGCGCGTCGACCCGGTTGGTCGCGCCGATCACGATCACGTTCTGCCGCGGATTCAGGCCGTCCATGAGCGTCAGGAGCTGCGCGACGACCCGCCGCTCCACCTCGCCGGTCACCTCCTCGCGCTTCGGGCGCGATGGAGTCGATCTCGTCGATGAAGATGATCGCCGGAGCGTTCTGCTGCGCATCGGTGAACATGTCGCGCAGCCGCTGTTCCGACTCGCCGTAGAACTTGCCCATGATCTCGGGGCCGGCGATGTGGTAGAACTTCGCCTCGGATTCGTTCGCGATCGCCCGTGCGAGGAGCGTCTTTCCGGTTCCCGGAGGACCGTAGAGGAGCACGCCCTTGGGCGGATCGATTCCGAGGCGGTTGAAGAGCTCGGGATGGCGGAGCGGCAGCTCGATCATCTCCCGCACCTGCTCGATCGTGTTCCCGAGGCCTCCGATATCGTCGTAGGTCACATCGGTCGACCGCGGCTCCTCGGGTTCCACGTACTGCGGCAGCAGGTTGATCTCGGTCTCTTCGTTCACCCGGACGACGCCCTTCGGGAGGTCGAGGTGACCAGCAGCCGGATCTCGTGCAGTCCGAACGCTCGCTGCTCGAAGAAGGAGCGGAACACATCCTCCGGGAACAGATTCTGGTTCATCTCGGGCTGATCTGCGGTAAACCGAGGTCGAAATCACGTCTCCCGACGACCAGCGGCCGGTGATTCAGCGTCCGCAGCAGGGCCTGTCCCGAGCCCGGTGAGCTGGATGTTTTTCTGCGCCGGGCCGAGGGTGACTCCGTTTCGCCGGTTTCACTTCGGGAACTTTCGGATCTCCACATGATCTCCGATACTCACCCCGCATTCGCCCGCTGCAGTCCGTCGAGCCGGATGATGTTCACCCCTTCGTCCTCGGGATAGGGCGGAAGAGCGATCGCCGCAGTATTGCGTTTCCCGAAAATCTCTATGATGCTTCCATCCCTCAGTCCGAGAGACTCGAGCGCTTTTTTCGATACTCGTGCGGTGCCTTTCCCGACGTCCCCTTCCTGGGCTCCGGCAACCTGCACGCTGATTCCATTCTGTTCTGGCATGGTTTCCCCCTTGCTTTCGACAAATATACTAAGAGAGGGGGCGAGGAAGAAACGAAGAGCGGGTGAACGATCGGCAGGTCCTGAAGTCCGTTCGATCCGTTTGCTCGAATCAAACGTGGCCGATTACACGTTGCCGAGGTGGATGTGCCGGAGTCCGAGGCGGCTTCCCGCGTCCCGGGCGCGCCTGAGCGTATCGACGGGTGTCTGCGGCTGCGAAGTGTAGCGATAATCGGGATGAAACCGGCTCAGATGCCAGGGAATACCCGGATCGACCTCTGCGATGAACCGGGCGATATCCTCGAGCTCTTCCAGCGAATCGTTGTCTCCCGGAACGACCAGGGTGGTCACTTCCACATGAATGTTCCGCTCCTTCATGCCGCGGATGGTCTCCAGTACCGGCTGAAGGCGGCCGCTGCATACCCGGCGATAGTACTCGTCCCGAAAGCTCTTCAGGTCGACGTTCGCCGCATCCAGGTACGGAGCGACCAGCTCCAGGGCTTCGGGCGTCATGAAACCGTTCGTCACGAAGACGTTCCGCAGTCCTTCCCGATGGGCGAGTTCCATCGTGTCGTATGCGTACTCCATGAAGATGGTCGGTTCGGTGTAGGTGTACGAGATGCTCCGGCAGCCGTACCGCTTCGCCTGCTCCACAACCCGTTCCGGAGGAAGATGCGTCCCGACGGCACCTTCGGAATCCCGCATGGAAACCTGGGAGATCTGCCAGTTCTGACAGAAACCGCAGCGGAAATTACAGCCGATGGTGGCGATGGAATACGTGTGCGTACCCGGCATGAAATGACTGAGCGGCTTCTTCTCGATCGGATCCACGTGCGCCGCGATGGCGTCCGCGTACACCAGGGTGAAGAGCTCTCCTCCCTCGTTTCTTCGTACTCCGCAGAGCCCGAAGGCCCCTTCCCGGATCCGGCAGTGCTGAGCGCACAGAAAGCAGTGTACGCCGCCGTTTCCGGTTTTCTCCCAGAGAACCGCTTCCTTCTTCATGATCCGTCTCCCCGCTCTCCGGCATTCGACGCCATAAATGTACTGCATCGGTGCGCCTGGTGAAAGGTTGCTTTCCGACGAAGACAGCATTACGCTTCTGGTATGGAACGTTCCCCCTCTCTCCTCAAAGGAGCGAATGTCGCGGCGCTGATCGCGGTGATAGCGGTAAATGTGCTGGCCAACACCCTCCCGATCGGCGGCTACACCACCGGCGAGCTTTCAGCCATGTACCCGAATCTCTTTACACCCGCAGGATTCGCATTCTCCATCTGGAGCCTCATCTATCTCCTCCTGATCGGTTTCACGATCTACCAGTATGCGGGCGGTGCCGGTGGAGACCGGGCCGCGGATCTGGTCGGCTGGGGCCTGGTGATCTCGTCGGTGTTCAACGTGTCGTGGATTCTCGCCTGGCACTACCGGATCGTCTGGCTCTCGGTGCTGATCATGATCGCTCTGCTCCTTACCCTCATCGGTATCAACCGGCGGCTGGAGCCGGGAAGGAGGTGGACCGGTTTCGCCGGAGAGCTCTTCGTGTCCGCCCCGTTCAGCATCTACTTCGGCTGGATCAGCGTCGCCGTGATCGCGAACGTCACCGCGTTCCTGGTGTCGCTCGGGTGGGAAGGCGGTCCGATTCCCGCGACGATCTGGGCGTCACTGCTGATCGCCGTCGGAACCGTACTGGCGCTGGTGCTCCTCTTTCTCCGCCGGCAGTATCTCTATGCCCTGGTGTTCGTCTGGGCCTTCGTGGGGATCATCGCCAAACGGTCGGTCGATCCTCCCGCCGATGACGGACTGGTGATCATCGCAGCCGGATTCGGCATTCTTGTCATCCTCCTGGGAATCGTGCTGCTGATCGCCCGGGGCGATCTGAGGCGATCTCCATCCGAGGCTCCCCCCTCGTAGGACTCCGGAGCACATAGTCGTCCGACCGTCAGACTCAGTACCTTTATCCTACCGAATACGCACGTTCAGGGGGGAAACATGTATCAGGACAGAACTGATGCCGGAAAGCAGCTTGCGGACCGGCTCAGGAGCATGAATATGGCATTCGATGCGGTGCTCGCGCTTCCCAACGGGGGACTGCCCGTCGGCCGGTCGATCGCCGACACGTTCGGGATTCCGCTGGACATCATATCCACCGAACCGGTGACGGCTCCCGAGGCGGTCGGCGGCATACTCGGTGCATCCGGACCCGGCGGCAATGCCTGGCTGATGCAGGACGCTTCGGAAAAGTACGCCGTGAAGGAGGAGTACATCGAGCAGGAGCGGGGAAAGGCGGCGATGGAAGCGGAAAGCCGGGAACGTCTGCTCAGGGGCGTTCCGAACAAGCTCGATGTGGATGGAAAGCGGGTGATCATCGCCGATGACGGATCGGCCGATCTTCCGACGGTGCTGGCGGCGGTATACGAGGCGCAGCATCGGGGAGCAGGGCTGGTCCTGTTCGCCGTCCCGATCGTCCAGCCGGAGATCCTGCGCCAGCTGCATCTCGAGGCGGTCGAGGCCGTGAGTCTCGAGGAACCGACGAAGTTCGGCGTTCTCGGCGAGTTTTACCAGAGTCTGCCGCCGATCTCGAACGAGAAGGTGCGGATCTATCTGCATCCCGACGAATCACCCTGGCCCCATGCCGGCCTCGAGTGACCGGAGGAATATATGACGAAGAAAACCGTTCAGGATATCGAAATCAGGGAGGGGCAGGGAGTCCTTCTGCGGGCGGACTTCAATGTACCCCTGGAAGACGGGGAAGTAGCGGACGAAACCCGGATAGCTGCGGCGCTGCCGACGATCCGGTATCTCATGGAGCGAAAGGCAAGGACCTTCATCGCCGCCCATCTGGGTCGACCGAAAGGCAGAGTCGTCGAAATGTATCGACTGGCTCCGGTAGCCCGGCGGCTCTCGAAACTGCTGGGGGTGGAGGTGAGCGGGACTCAGGACTGTGTCGGACCGGAGGCTGAACGGGCGAAGCGGGAGCTTCCCCCGGGAGGAGTGCTCCTTCTTGAGAACACCCGGTTCCATCGCGAGGAAATGGAGAACGAGAAGAGCTTCGCCGAGGCCCTTGCAAAGGAGGCGGAGCTCTTTGTAGAGGATGCCTTCGGGGCGGTGCATCGCGCCCATGCTTCCACCGAAGGAGTCGCCCGGCTGCTGCCGGCGGTTTCGGGACTGCTGCTCGAGCAGGAGCTGGAAGTCCTGGAACAGGTGCGGGACCGTCCGGAGCATCCCTATGTCGTGATCCTCGGAGGGGCGAAGATTTCGGACAAGATCGGTGCGGTGAACCGGTTTCTCGAGGTCGCGGATCTGCTGCTCATCGGCGGCGGTATGGCGAACACGTTCCTGAAGGCCCGGGGAGCGGAGGTTGGGACGTCCCTGGTGGAGGAGGGCGCCCTGGACCAGGCACGGCGGCTCCTCGAAAAGGGCGGGGAGAAGATTCTTCTGCCCATGGATGCGGTCGTTACCGACCATATCAGGAGGGACGCGATGTTCCGGGTGGACTCACTGACGGGTATCGCCCCGCAGGTCGCGATCGCCGATATCGGCCCCCGAACGCGGGAGCTGTTCAAGGAACGCCTCGCGGACGCGAAGCTGGTGGTCTGGAACGGACCGATGGGAGTCTTCGAGATCCCGCCGTTCGACGAGGGCACCATGGAGCTCGCGGAGACGCTCGCGGGGCTCGATGCAAAAAAGGTGATCGGAGGCGGAGACACCGTTTCGGCGGTCAATCGGGCGGGAGTCGCCCACCGCATGACGCATGTGTCGACGGGCGGCGGTTCGTTCATCGAGTATCATGGAAGGGAAGGAGCTGCCCGGGGTGGCGGTGCTCGCGGATCGGAACGATCCGCAGGTCGGCGGTTGATCCTCCCGACCGGCGGTTCCGGCGATCCCGCCGCCTTCGAACATCTTCTCCGTTTCCTGGAAGCCGGATCCGTCCTCGTGCTGAGCGGAGCGGGGATCAGCACCGAATCGGGCATTCCCGACTACCGGGGTCCCGACGGAGTGCTGCAAACCCGGCCGCCGATCAGCTACCGCGAGTTCACCGGAGGCGAAGAAGTCCGACGCCGCTACTGGTCGCGGAGTACCCTCGGGTGGCCGCGGACGAAGGAGCGCAAACCGAACGCCGGCCATCGGGCGCTGGCCGAGCTGGAGCGGTCGGGTTTCATCACGGGAATCATCACGCAGAATGTGGACGGACTTCATCAGGCGGCCGGCAGCAGCCGGGTGCTGGAGCTGCATGGAACCCTCGATCAGGCGGTCTGCATGCGCTGCTGGCTTCCCGAGCGGCGCGATGGGCTGCAGGAGCGGCTCACCGCCCTGAACCCGGGCTGGCAGGATATCCCCGCCCGGATCGCCCCCGACGGGGATGCCGAGATCCCGCCGGAGCCGGTCGCAACGTTCCGGATCCCGGCCTGCATCCGGTGCGGCGGGACCCTGAAGCCCGATTTCGTGTTCTTCGGCGAGGACGTCCCCCGCGGACGCGTCGAGCGGGCCTGGCGGATGCTGGGGGAGTCGCGGGCGCTCCTGGTGCTCGGATCTTCCCTGACGGTCTACTCGGGTTACCGGTTTGCAGAACGGGCGGTCCGGGACGGGAAGCCTCTCGGGATCGTGAACCACGGAGCGACCCGGGCGGACCGGATCGCGAGCTTCCGGCTGGACGCGAAACTCGGGACAGTTCTTCCGGAGCTGGTGAAAAGAGTCCTGCAGGGGAGCCCCGCACCGGAATCCGGCAAGAGCGGGGCGTAGGTGGACCGGTCGCTACGGAAGCTGCGGACCGTTACCCACCTGCATCTTTCCCTTGTAGTACTTCTGTTTGATCCCGGAGGAGAGGGCGACGAACCCGTCCGCTCCGACTCTCCGGATGGTGCACAGGTTGAACACCTTGAGATTGTGCGGGAGAACATCCGCCCGATCTCCTTATCTTGAAACGCTGATGCTGACGTTGTACTCCCGAGAAGATTCCCGAGTCAACCGGCGGGCAGGCCGGTTCGGCGCCGCCGGTTCGATTCCGGCGGCAGACGGACCCTCAGGCCGTCCGCTCGCCGGTTCCGATGAGCGGACTCGGTACTCCGACCAGGGCCGCGAACTCATCCCGGTCGATGCTCTCCTTTTCCAGGAGGATCGCCGTGATGCGGTCGAGCAGCTCCCGCCGTTCTTCCAGGATCCGCTTCACGCGTCGGTAGGCCTGATCGAGAATCTCGCGGACCTCCGCGTCGATCGCGGATGCCACTTCCTCCGAATATTCCCGTTCTCCGGGAGCGGACTGCTCGCCTCCCAGATAGGATCCGTGCCGGCGTTCGTGTACCGCCATTCCCAGGCGGCTGCTCATGCCGTACCGGGTAACCATGGCCCGGGCGATGTCGGTGGCCTGCATCAGGTCGTTCTGGGCCCCGGTGGTCACGTCACCGAAAACCAGCTCCTCCGCCGCCCTGCCGCCGAACAGGACCGCGAGCCGGTCCTCCAGCTCGCGCCGGGATGAAAGATACCGGTCCTCGATGGGGAACTGCATGGTATATCCGAGGGCGGCGATTCCCCGGGGAATGATGGAGATCTTGTGGACCGGCTCGGCATGGGGAACGGATGCCGCCGCGAGCGCATGGCCCGCTTCGTGGAACGCCACGATCGACTTTTCCTTCGGCGTGATCACCCGCTTCTTCTCGAGGCCGGCGACCACCCGTTCGAGCGCCTCGTCGAACTCCTTCATCCCCACCTGCCGCTTTCCGCGCCGGGCTGCGAGCAGTGCCGCCTCGTTGACCATGTTCGCCAGGTCGGCGCCGGCGAATCCCGGGGTCTGGCTCGCGACCCGCCGGAGGTCCACATACTCCGCCAGCTTCACCTTCCGGGTATGGATCCGCAGGATCGCCTCCCGGCCGTTCAGGTCGGGACGGCCGACCGCGATCTGACGATCAAACCGGCCCGGCCGCAGCAGCGCCGCGATCGAGGTCTCCGGCCGGTTCGTGGCCGCCACACGATAACCCCTTTCCGGGAGTCGAATCCGTCCATTTCCACCAGGAGCGGTTCAGCGTCTGTTCCCGCTCATCATGCCCTCCGACCGTGTGACCGCTCCGCGCCTTGCCCAGCGCGTCGAGCTCATCGATGAACACGATACAGGGTGATTTCGCGGTGGCCCGGGCGAACAGATCCCGTACCCGGGCGGCGCCGACGCCGACGAACATTTCCACAAATTCGGAGCCGGAGATGTTGAAGAACGGCACCCCGGCTTCGCCCGAGACCGCCTTTGCCAGAAGGGTTTTCCCGGTTCCCGGAGGCGCCGACCAGGAGCACGCCTTTCGGGATCCTGCCGCCGAGCTCCTCGAATTTCCGGGGATACTTCAGGAATTCCACGACTTCCAGAAGTTCCTCCTTCACCTCGTCGATTCCCGCCACATCGTTGAAGGTGATGCGGTTGTCGGCATCCGGGACCACCATCTTCGCCCGGCTCTGTCCCGCCCGGAGCAGACCGGTACCTCCCATGCCTCCGCTCATGCCGCCGCGACGCATCACGAACCACGCCACGAGAAGGATCATGACCAGAGGCAGCAGCAGAGCGAATACCGACTGGAACCGGGAGGTATCCGGTCTTCCGGCGTACCGGATCCCTTTCTCCTCCAGCTTTCCGATCAGGCCCGGATCATCGACCCGTACCGTGCTGAAGGAACGCGGATCGCGGCCGTCGTCGGGGAGATCGAACGTACCCCGAACCGTGTCGGAGGAGATCTCCACACTGGTGATGAATCCACGTTCCAGGTGCCGACGGAATTCGCTGTAGGGGATGCGGTCGACACTGCTCCGGGAGAACAGGATCTGCAGCCCCAGAATGAGCAGTATCGCTACCAGAGCCACCCGGGCTATGAGCACATATCGTTTCCGTGAGTCCTTCACGTCTGTTGTCCTTTGTTCAGGTATTTTTTTCAGAGACTGGCCGTACGGAGAGAGAGAACGGGAGAGATTCCCTGCAGTCCTTCTCACCGGAAATCAGTGTAGGTGCCGGCCGAATAAATGTAAAGTAGTCGGGTATTCACGGTTTTCCGGTCGCATCTCTTCATGAGTACCTTGAACCCGTATCCGTGTGCAGGAGAACTCCCGATGCCGTGACCCGGGAGGAAACAACATGCCCGAACGAAATCAACACGATCCGGCACCGCAGGTCGGCCAGACCCCTCAGGGGTTCCGCTTCGAAGGCGATCAACTGCGGTACCTGCTCTTTCTGCCGGAGGACTATTATCAGAGCCCGGAGATCCCCCGTCCGCTCATGCTCTTTCTTCACGGCGCGGGCGAACGCGGAGACGACCTGTCGATTCTCACGCGGCACGGAATCCCGAAGATCGTCGGGAAGCGGAAAGACTTTCCCTTCGTCGTCCTGTCGCCCCAGTGCCCGCGAACCGGCTACTGGCGCTCCGAGCCTCTGAAAACTCTGGTCGACGATGCGATCGGGCGGCTGCGGGTCGACGACCGGAGGATCTACGGAACGGGAATCAGCATGGGAGGATTCGGCATCTGGCGCCTGGCGATGGATTATCCGGACCTGTTCGCGGCCATCGCCCCGATCTGCGGAGGAGGCGAGCCGGAACGCGCCTGCAGGATCGCGCATCTGCCGGTCTGGGCATTCCATGGCGACGCCGACCGGATCGTACCTCCGGAGGAGTCCGGGCAGATGGTGGAAGCCCTGAAAGAATGCGGCGGAAACGTGCGGTTCACCCTGTATCCCGGGGTCGGACACGATTCGTGGACCGAAACGTACGGGAACGAGAAGCTCTACGAGTGGTTCCTGCAGCATGAGCGGGTAAAGATGCAGGACTGATGCCGGCCGGCGAGCGACAAACGCCGGGATTGTTTGCCGCGGTCGAGGGATCGCGGTAATTTTGGACCGTTGCGAGGGAGGTGCTGCGGATGGACAGAAGCCGGGAATCCCGATCGGCGCCGGTCGTACGGCTCGAAGACGCCGTCCGAATCAGCGGGGCCAAGCTCATAAATCCTGAAGCCGCGGGGTTCCATGGCGGGATCCGGGCGGATGCCGAAGTCCTGCTGGTGCTCGCCGCCGGCAAGGGGACGAGGTTCGGCTCCGATCCGAAGTGCATCCAGCCGGTGCACGGAGCACCCCTGGCGCGGCACTCGATCGATGCCTTCCGGCGGTTCAGTCCGTCACCGGTCGTCTGCATGGTGGGATACCGCTGGCAGGAGGTTGCCCGGGCCCTGGGTGCCGACAACCTCCACGTGCGGTCCGACAATCCGGCAGGCGGAACGGCGTTCGCCGCGTACGAAGCCTTCAGCGTGCCCGGGCTCCTGGAGGCGAATCCTCTGCTCGTCATCACCATGGGCGACCGCGTCGTGCCGCCTTCCGTGTTCCGCCGGCTCTGCGGTACCCATCGGGAAGGCGACCGCGAGGCCGACCTGACATTCCTCACGGCCGAGTACGAGCCGCCGCGGAATCGCGGGCGGGGACGGGTGATCCGGGACGGCGGCGGCAGGGTGGTCCGGATCATCGAGGAGCGGGATATCCTCGCTCTGCCCGATGGTGGAGGCAGGCAGGCTCTGCTGGATCTGACCGAGGGGAACTGCCCGCTCTACGCGGTCCGGGCCGCGACCCTGATGCGGTACCTGCAGGATCTGTCCTGCGACAACGCCCAGGGGCAGTTCTACCTGACGGACATCGTGGAGGCGATCAGCCGCGACGGGGGGGAGATCCGGACCGTCACGACGACTCCCGCGGATCCCGAGTACGATCTGCTCGTGCTCCGACGTGACCCGGGCGATGGACCTGGCGCTGCTCGAGGGCCTGCTCTCGACCTCGGACGGGCTGCTTTTCGGAGACGAGCGGGAAGTGGAAGCCGTTGCGGAAGAGATTCTTCGCGACCGTCCGCCCGGGCAGGCGGCCTCCATCGCGCGGCAGCTCGAGGAGATGATCGCCACGGCCGACGGGGAGCTTCCGTTCCGGTCCGACCGGCCGGTGGGGATCGGCATCTCGGGGGGGCGCCTGCGCATCGCGTTCATGCATCCCGACATGATGCGGTTCTACGGCCCGGCCTGGCAGATGCCGATCGGTGCGGGCGACGAGAGCGGGAGCGAGCAGATCGTGATGCTGGCCCAGGAGGCGGAGAACCGGCGGATCCACCTGCTGCCGATGAACCCGATGTACCGGGAGAGCGTGAACTTCGTTCCTTCGGATGACGCGGTGATGTATCCCGGCGACGATGTGAGCGACCTGCACGCGTACGAGGTGTTCGGGACGCACATGAGCGAGTCCCTGCTGCTTTCGCTCGGGTATTTCAGCGACGAGGAACTGGACCGCCGCCGCGATCGGAGCGTTCCGCTTCCCCCTCCTACCCTGTGGGTGAGCAGCAACATGCGGCGGCCGTTCGCCCTGGTCGGCAATGCCATCGCCTCGATGCGGACGCTGCGCAGCGGCAATCTCGGGGCGCGGGTGCAGGAGGTGCTCGGGCGGGGACGGTTCCGGGGCCTTCGCCTGATTTCGACCGGAAGCATTCCCCAGGGAGGATTCTCCAGCTCGTCGGCGGTCACCCTGGCGACCAAGAACGCCATCAACGCCCTGCTTCGATCTGGGTCTCCCTCCGGACATGCTGGTGCACCTTGCGTGCCAGGCGGAGTACGGAACGGGAGTGCGGGCCGGATCGCTCGACCAGGCGACGGAGCAGAAGGGCCGGGCCGGGCAGGGCGCCCTGATCTCTTCGAACCCGAACGACAACTACTGCATCCTGGGCACCTATCCGGTGCCGACCGACCGATTCCAGATCATCTTCCCCTACAGCGTCGAGCGGGACCGCACCGCCTGGCGATGGTCCTGGGGAGCGTACGCCGAGTCGCCCGTCGAGGGCGGGGCCCTGACTGCGGGCGAGATGCGGAAGATGACCGGAAAGGCGGCCGAGATCGCCGCCCTGCTCGCGCATCTTCCCCTGGAGATGGACTTTTTCCGGAAGATCGAGAGCGATCTCGTGGCCGGAGGCGAGCTGAGCCTCGAGAACCGGAGGTGGATCGCTTCGCTGCTGCGCGCCCTGCCGCTGCAGATCGGGCGGGAGGAGCTCCGCGGCAGGCTGGAGTCAGAACAGGCCTGGCTCGCCGGACAGATCGCCGGAATCCAGGGGATCGGCGGGGCCGAAGCGCGGAGGAAGGCCGCGGCCGACATCGAATCGATGCTGACCGGATGGCGCGATCCGGTGCTCCGGCGCAGCGACGCCGACGGCCGGGTCGTCACCGGGCACGGAGTACCCCTGCGGGCGATGACGGCCTACCTGTTCTGCGAAGTGGTGCGGAACTTCCGGCTGATCCACCATCCGCTGGAGTGGATCGAATGCGTCACCTGGTCGCAGCGGGGCGACCGGTGTGTCGAGATCGACCCCGACCGTCTGCCGCCGCCCGCGGAAATGATGCGGGAGCTCGAGTTCGAGCGTGAGGTCGAAGGAGTGGAGCGGCTGGATGCATGGCTGGACCGGTGCGGAGCCGGACCGTTCGACTACAACCGCGGCCTCGACGACGAGTCCCTCTCGTCGGACCCGCCGCCCGATTTCCTGCATCTCCCGGGAGGGAGCTTTTTCCGCGGTCTGGCCCTGATCGATCTTGCCGAGGCGATGCTCAAGCGGGCGTTCGGCCGGGATGCCGCGGCTGTTCGCGTCAACGCCGCGGGGCAGGGCGATTTCTTCCAGGTGCATCTGGATACGGAAAAGGCGGCGGTCGAGGAGGTGAAGAACTTTCTGCGAACGGCCTTCTACCGGCGGTTCGGTCTCGCGCCCCGGCCGGAGTTCGTGGAGCTGCATCCGGGCGGCGGTGCCGTCGGCGTTCGCCTGTCGCGCTGCGATCTGCTGCCGCGACTCGTCGGGCAGCTCCGGAAATTCTCCGCCGATATCGGCAGGACCATGGATGTTCCGTTGTATCCTCCGGTGAGGGAACCGGTTCGGGAGGATCTGTCCGCCTGATCCGGGTTCCCGCCGGGAACCGTGACCGCACCCGCTTCGTTGCTTTGAATCCGCCTCTCGCGAAGCCCGGAGAAATCGGGTATCCTGAGTTTCGAGCGATCATCGAAAACAGAAGGAGACACTGATGGGCGAAACCAGGAGAGTCATCGCGAAGCGGAGCGACAGCATCACCCGGGAGAATCCCCCGGGAATCCGACGGACCACCCTTTCGTACAATGAGCAGACCATGCTGTGCCATTTCCTCATGAAGAAGGGAGCGAAGATCCCCCTGCACAATCACGAAGCGGTGCAGAACGGCTACATCGTGGGCGGCAGGGTCCGGTTCATCCTCGAGGACGGGAGCGATTTCACCGCGGAGCCCGGCACCGGCTACTGCTTCGACTCCATGCAGAAGCACGGAGCGGAAGTGCTGGAGGACTCGGAAGTGATCGAAACGTTCTCGCCGATGCGTCCCGAATACGCCGACGCGACCTGACTCCCGCCGCATCCTGCGGCGAGGCCGCATCCGCCGACCCGGGACGTGACTGGTTCCGGCAGCGAAGGCAGAGAGCGAGGACGGAAACCGAGGATGCCAACCCGAGGGCAGAAATCGTTTGACAGCGGTATCCGGCTGGTATACAATATCGCCGAAAAGGAAACCATTGGTACACCACGGCATGGCGAAAATCGATGTCTATCAGGACCTGAAGCGGAAAATCATCACCGAGCAGCTCGAACCGGGACAGTGGCTGGTGGAGCGGGACCTGTGCGAAACGTACGGGATCAGCAGGACCCCGATCCGCGAAGTCCTGTTCCGTCTTGAAGCGGACGGATTCCTCGTCCAGGAGCCCTCCAAGGGGTTTTTCGTCCGGAAGCTCACGCTGGAGCAGATCTTCGAAATATTCCAGACACGGGAAGCGGTGGAAGGAATGGCCGCACGTCTGGCCAGCCAGCGTGCCGGCAAGGCGGACCTGGAACGGTTCCGGGAGCTCCGGGTGCTTCTCGAAAGCGTCAACCTCGAGCAGAACGGTATCGAAGGGGTCCGCCTGGGGCGGGTGCTGCACGACCTGATCCGCGAGACCGCGGGGAACGCGCTCCTTGCGGATATCTACCAGAGGCTCAACAATCTCGCCGAACTGACGGCAAATATCACCAATAAATCGCTCTCCATCGAGCTCGAATCCCGGAGGTATCATCTCCGGATAATCGACGCGATCGAGAAACGCAACGGGGACCTCGCCGAGCAATCCATGCGGGAGCATCTGCGGATCACCTGCAAGATGCTCGTCGAGGTTTTCTATCCGGGCATGCTCTCGAACGGCAGCGGAGCGGGGAACCGGAACTCACGATCGGCATGACAGGTGCCGGAACGGTACGTACGCAGAAGTGCACCCGGTGTGCGCAATAGACAACGGAGGAAACAGATGTCGGTACAAGAACTGAAAAAAGGACAGCGGATGGTCGGGACGATGATCCGGATGATCCGCAATCCGGCGATCGCCCAGATCGCGAAGCACGCAGGCCTGGACTTCATCATGTTCGATATGGAACATGGCCCTCATTCCCTGGAGAGTCTTTCGGACGTGTTCGGAATGGCTCGATCGGTCGGACTGGATGGATTCGTGCGGGTGCCGGAGCTGGCGAAGGGATACGTTTCCCGCGCTCTCGATGCCGGGGCGACCGGAATCATGGTCCCGATGCTGGAAACGGTGGAGCAGGCCCGGCAGCTGGTTGAATGGGGCAAGTTCGACCCGATCGGGAAGCGCGGATTCGGAAGCGCCGGCGGACACACCGGTTTCGGACCGGCGGCGGGCACCACCCAGGAGTTCATGGACCGGGCCAACGGGGAAACGCTGCTCATTGCGCAGATCGAGACCCGGATGGCGGTGGAGCAGGTCGAGGAGATCGCGGCTGTCAAGGGAATCGATGCGCTCCTGATCGGGCCCAACGACCTGGCCATCTCCCTCGGCGTCGCAGGCGACCTGATGGGAGACGTTCTCGACAAGGCGGTCGGAAAGGTGATCGAGGCTGCGAAGAAGAACGGGAAGGTGTTCGGAATGCACGCACCGGATGCTCTCATGGAACGCTGGATCCCGAAGGGCCAGAACCTCATCATGAGCAACCTGGACATCAGCATGCTGGCTGCGGCCATGAAGGCGATCAGCGCGAAGTACGCGGTGAAGTGACCCGCAAGGCGTCAGAAGGGAGGAACGAATGGGATACAAGGTACTGATTCCCCAGGACATCAGCGCGGAGGGAAAGAAATACCTCACCGATCGGGGATACGAGATCAGAATGGGCTCCGGGATCACGGTGGATGCGATCAGGAAGGACGTCGAGGACTGCGATGCGATTCTCGCCCGGACCGCGCCGTTTCCGGCGGAAGTGCTCGAGGCGGGAAAGAAGCTGAAGGTGGTCGGGCGGCACGGGGTCGGTGTGGACAACATCGATATCGGCCGGGCGGCCGAACTCGGAATCTGGGTCACCAACGCCCCGGAGTCCAACTCCAACACGGTTGCCGAGCACACGATGCTCCTCATGCTCGCTCTTGCGAAGAACGTGCTGCGCTCGTGCGACGAGTTCGCGAAGGGAAACTTCGAGATCCGGAATCAGCTCAAGGGAATGGACCTCGAGGGCAGGACCCTGGGCATCGTCGGGATGGGAAAGATCGGGCGCCTGGTCGCGCGCAAGGCCGCGGCCTTCGACATGAAGCTGATCGGTTTCGATCCGTTCATCCCGGGTGAGCGGTTCCCCGAAGGGGTCACGCCGGCAAAGGACTGGGAGTCCCTGTTCCGGGAGGCCGATTTCATCACGCTCCACATTCCTGCCACGAAGGACACGAAGAAGATCGTCGGCAAGAAGGAGTTCGGGCTCATGAAGCCGACGGCGTATCTCATCAACGCCGCCCGGGGCGAAATCGTGGACGAGCCGGCGCTCATCGAGGCGCTGCGGACGAAGGAGATCGCAGGGGCCGGGCTGGATGTGTTCGAGCAGGAACCGCCGCCGAAGGACAGCCCGCTCTTCTCGTTCCCGAACGTGGTTCTTACGCCCCATAACGCGGCCCTGACCGCGGAGTGCATGGTCCGGATGGCCGTTCACGCGGCGATGGGCATCGACGAGGTGCTCACCGGAAAGACCCCGAGCTGGCCGGTGAACAAACCGGTGAATCCAAGGAGTGAAGCGAAATGATGTTCGAACCGAAAGGAATCATTCCGGCAATGATAACTCCCCTGACGCAGAAGGGGGACGTGAACGAATCGGCCCTGCGGAAATTCGTCGACTACCTGATCGACGGCGGCTCCCACGGTATTTTCGTCGTCGGGACCACCGGCGAGTTCTACGGACTCTCCGAAGAGGAGAAGCGCCGCTGCTTCCGGATCACCGTGGAGCAGACCCGCGGCCGGGTACCCGTGTACGCCGGCACCGGCGCGATCACCACGAAGGAAGTGATCCGACTCAACCGCATCGCCGAAGAGGAAAAAGTCGACGCGGTGTCGGTACTCACTCCCATGTTCATCTCTCCGAGCCAGGAGGAGCTCTACAAGCATTACCGGGAGATCGCGGACGCGACGCGGCTGCCGATCCTCCTTTACAACAACCTGCCCAAGACCGGTGTGACCATCACCCCTGCGACGGTGAAGCGGCTCGCCGAGGTTGCGAACATCGTCGGCGTGAAGGACTCGAGCGGCGACTTCACCCTGACCGGTGAGTACATCCGCCTGACCCGGGACATGGAGTTCCGCGTGCTCTCCGGCCGGGACACGCTCATCCACGCCTGTCTCTGCTACGGCGGAGCCGGCTCCATTGCGGCCTGCGGCAACGTGGCACCCCGCCTGGTGGCGGACATCTACGACAAGTATGTCGCCGGCGACATCAAGGGCTCCCTCGAGGCGCAGTACCGGCTCGCGCCGCTGCGGATCGCTTTCACCCTCGGTTCGTTCCCGTCGGTGATCAAGGAGAGTCTCGAGATGCTCGGCATCGAGGCCGGACCCTGCATGGGACCGATCGGGCCGATGAGCGCCCAGGAGAAGGAGCAGCTCCGGAAAGTGCTCACCGATATCGGAGTCCTGAAATGAAGCGGCTCAGCCAGGCGCAGCTCGAGGAGCTGCGCCAGTTCGATACCCCGACGGTGTGCAACACCATCCAGCGCTTCAAGGTGAGGCCGCAGACCGAGGGCTTCACGGGTCCCGTGATCCGGGCGGTCTTTGCCGATCAGAAGCCGTTCGTCGGTTACGCGTGCACCGCGAAGATCCGGGCCTCCCGACCCGCGACCGACGAGCAGAAGGAGCTCCTGTTCCGCTACTACGCCCACGTGAAGGAGACCCCGATGCCGCAGATCGCGGTGATCGAGGATCTCGACCCGACGCCGGTCGGCTCCTTCTGGGGCGAGGTGCAGGTTTCCACTCACCAGGCGCTCGGCTGCGCGGGCCTGGTGACCTCCGGCGGCGTGCGGGACCTCGACGAAGTGCACGCCATGGGATTCGGTTACCTCGCTTCACAGGTGCTGGTCTCCCATGCCTACGTTCACGTGGAGGATGTCGCCTGTCCCGTGCAGATCGGCGGCCTGACCGTAAATCCGGGGGACCTGATCCATGCGGACAAGCATGGGGCGGTGCTCATTCCCCACGAGATCGCAGATCAGCTCGCCGCGGCCTGCCGCGAGGTGCAGCAGGCGGAAGAGCCGATGATCCGCGCCCTGCAGGCGAAGAAGCCCGGAGATGTGACGGTGGACGAGCTGCGGGCACTCCGGGAAGAGATGGTCCGGAAGCGGGGATAACAGAGCGATCGGGCCGCGCCGGCGGAGCGGTCGGCGGCCGGATACACGAAAAACGAGGAGGAGATACATGAAAATAGGATTCATCGGGCTGGGAATAATGGGCAAGCCCATGGCGAAGAATCTTCGCAAGGCCGGCTATGAGCTGGTCGTATTCGACGTGAACCGGGATGCGGTGAAGGAACTGGTCGGCGCCGGAGCGGAGGAAGGTTCCTCGCCGAAGGACGTCACGAGCCGGACCGACATCGTCATCACCATGCTGCCGAACTCTCCGCACGTGAAGGAGGTGGTCCTCGGGAAGAACGGCGTCGTCGAGGCGGCGGCGAAAGGGAAGATCCTGGTCGACATGAGCTCCATCGCTCCGCTGGTCTCGCAGGAGGTCGCGGCGAAACTCGCCGAGAAGGGCATGGAGATGCTCGACGCGCCGGTGAGCGGCGGCGAGCCGAAGGCGGTCGACGGAACGCTCGCGATCATGGTCGGCGGGAAGCAGGACGTCTACGACAAGGTGAAGGACATCCTCCTGAAGATGGGCTCGAGCGCGGTGCTCGTCGGAGAGATCGGCAGCGGGAACACGACCAAGCTCGCGAACCAGATCATCGTCGCACTGAACATCGCGGCGATGAGCGAGGCGATGACCCTCGCGACGAAGGCCGGCGTCGATCCCGAGCGCGTCTTCCAGGCGATCCGGGGCGGGCTCGCGGGCAGCACGGTGCTCGATGCGAAAATGCCGATGCTCCTCGCAGGGAACTTCAAGCCGGGCTTCCGCATCGAACTGCACATCAAGGACCTTCAGAACGCCCTCGACACCGCGCACGAGGTCAACTGTCCGATTCCCCTCTCCAGCCACGTAATGGAG
Organism: uncultured Spirochaetota bacterium; assembly: GCA_963728215.1. Lineage (GTDB taxonomy): Bacteria > Spirochaetota > Spirochaetia > CAVSJD01 > CAVSJD01 > CAVSJD01. The sequence goes on from CAVSJD010000012.1 coordinate 158,532, forward strand.
ATCATGCAGGCGCTCAAGGCCGAGGGAAAGGAAAAGAACGACCACAGCGGCATCGCCGAGTTCTACGAAAAGATCGCCGGCGTGCAGGTGCGCAGGAAGTAGCAGTTCCGAGGCTCATGCCGCCGGCTTCCGTTCGGCCGGCGGCCTTCTATGCCCAGTCGCCGTGGAACAGCGGCTCGACCGGGTTTTCCTTCCGATGAAGGTGAAGATCCTCGAAAACGTCGGCGTCCGACTGCTTTTCATGCTCGGCGTCGAGGTCGATTCCCAGCTCCTCCTTCACGTTCTCCGAAGCGGAAACCAGCAGGAACTCCGCGCCTTCGTAATCGAGGAAGTGGGGAGGATCGGCGTCGAAGAACCTTCTCCCCTCGAATTTCTTCTGGAGACTTTCCGGAAAATCCGCTTCCCGTTCGTCGGAGAGACCTGCGTTCCGGGGTGAGCCCTTCTCCGGATTCCTGATGCTGATGATGTAGCTGGCATCCTCCTCGACTTCGAAGGCATCCTGAACGTCATCGGGTTTCTTCGGATGCTCGAGCGCGTAGACCAGGTGGGTGTGGTCCTTGTGCCGCAGAATCCGGTAGACGCCCTCGCCGAACGGGCGGGCTGCCGGCTGGTGCCGCTCTCCGCGGGTTTTTGTCTGATAGGCATCTTCCTTCAGTTCCTCGACGATCTTCTCCGGCTTGTTCCGGACCATATCGATGAATCCCCACATCCGGGCTTTCCCGTGCCGATGAGGGTCAGGCATCTTTTTTCTGCCGATGATCGCGAGTCGGATATGCTTACGGTCGCTCGGATGGAGCACCATGTACAACCGCTGCACATCGCTGCGTCCCTTCGGATCGTTCTCGTCCACTTTCGGGCGATAGAAGAAGTAGATATCTCCCTGCTCGAGGGTTTTCGGTTTGTTTTCGGCCATCATATGCTCCTTTCCCTGAACCTACTGACTGTCCGGGATGCGGGCAAACCGCTTGCCGGCCGGCCGTTCGTATCGCGGTTAAGCCGCACAGGGGACTACCCCTTGTCCGTCTGCGGTGAGTATGTTTCCAGAACGATACCGTTACGACGCAGAGGAGGGTTTCATGCAGTACGATACGATCGTAGAGAACATCCAACGGCGGGCCGGTCTCGATTCCCGGGAAAAGGCGGTCCGGGCGATGGAGGCGACCCTGGAAGTGCTCGGGCAGCGTCTGTACGGCGGAGAGAAAAACGACCTTTCGGCGCAGCTCCCGGAAGAAGTAAAGGATGCTCTGGAACGGAACACCGGCTACGAACGGTTCGACCTTGACGAGTTCTACAGCAGGGTGGGAAGCCTCGAAGGAACCGACACCGACGAGGCGGTGCGGCATGCCCGGGCGGTAATGGATGTGATCGGCGAGGCTGTCCCGGAAGAGGAGCTCGGGCAGATCCGTTCCCAGCTGCCCGTGGACTATGGGGTCCTGTTCGAGCACTGAACCCTTCGCTTCTTCCGCCGGCAGCAGGCGGCGTCTGACCGCTTCTCCAGCCTCTTCAGTGGCTCCATTCCTTTATGCTTGAATCGGGAAGGTCGGAATGAGTACTTTAGAAGCAGGCTTCCGGAGAACAGTTAGTGCAGCACAGGCGAGATCGAGCCCTGACGGGGTCGTACGGGAGGAGGCGAAAGCATGAGCGGGCAAATCAGGATCGGGACCCACGAGATAGAGATCACCAATCCGGATAAATTCATATTTCCCCAGGACGGCATCACCAAGGAAGATCTGGTCCATTATTACGAGCGGATCGCGGACACGATGCTTCCCCACATCAGGGACCGGATCATTTCGATGGAGCGGTACCCCGAGGGAATCATGGAAGACGGCTTCTACCAGAAACGCATTCCCGACAGCTTCCCGGACTGGATCGAACGGACCCCGGTGGATATCCGCGAGGAGGGGGGCCGGCAATGGCAGGTGGTGATCCGGGACAAGGCCACGCTGGTCTACATCGCGGATCAGGCCTGCATCACCCCTCATGTCTGGCTCAGCCGGGTCGACCGGATCCAGCGGCCGGACCGGCTGGTATTCGATCTCGATCCTTCGGATGAAGGGTTCGAGTCGGTGCGGGACGGCTCGGGGATGATCAGGAATATCCTCGAAGAGCTGGAACTGGTTCCGTTCGTCATGACGACCGGTTCCCAGGGGCTGCATGTCGTGGTTCCCATCGAGCGGAATGTCTCGTTCGAGGACTCCCGCGCGTTCGCCCGGGACGTGGCCCGGCTCATGTCCGTACGGTATCCCGAGCAGGTGACCGACCAGATCCGCAAGAGCAAGCGAGGGGGAAGACTTTTCATCGATTATCTCCGGAATTCCTTCGGACAGACCACGGTCGCCCCCTACGCGATGCGGCCTCATCCCGGAGCACCGGTCGCGACGCCGATAGACTGGCGCGAGCTGGAGGATTTCGAGCTCACGTCACAGGCCTACACGATTTCCAACATCTTCCGCCGGCTCGGGCAGAAGAGCGATCCGTGGAAGGACATCCGCAAGTCCCAGCGTTCCCTGACGAAGGCCCGACCCCTGCTCGACGCCATGATGGGCGAGGTGCAGATCGAGTGAGGGTCGGTCGACCCGGATGTGACCGGCCCGGATTCGACGGATGGACAGGCCCGGCGGACGCGTACTATACTGTCTCCGACTCGTGATACGATTGGATTCCCCCGGAACAACCTTCACCCTCTATCTCGCCGCGAGAAAGTGCGCTTCGTTCGCCGAGCGTGCTCTGGCCGGGGACGATCCGGCCTTCGGGACCAGGGTCGGAGCGGACTGCCCGACGCCCGGCGAGTTTCCCTCCCTTTCGGAGATCCAGCGGGAGCTCGCCCTGCGGGAAGCCGCCCGGCTCTTCGATGCCCGGCAGCTCTCCCTTCCGGCCCCGGCCCTTCTCCCTGATGAGCTTCGCGCGGTTCCCGATGATGGGACGGCAGCCCTCGAGCAGGTCCTGGTGCGGAGCGACGGGCGGGAATGCACGGTCGACTTTCTTCTGCCCGTTCCGGGAGAAGGATGGCGCGGCGTGCTGGTCAAGCCGACATCGAAGACGCGCCAGGACGCGGTTCGCGAGGCGGCGTTCCAGTGGCTCTGTCTCCGCGGCGCGGGAGTTCCCGTCACGGGGTGGGAGCTGGTGAACCTTCATGCGCGCTACCTTCGGGACGGGGATCTCGATCCGGAACAGCTCTTCCGCAGAACCGACATAAGCGGCCGGGCGGAGGCGCTTCTGCCGGAGGTGGAGCGGGAATCGGACCGGGTCGTCCGTATGACCCGGGACGCGCAGCGGATGCCGCCCCGGGACGCGGAGCGGATGCCGCCCCGGGACGCGCAGACCGGGACGGCCGCCGGAGCAGCGGAAACGCACGAAGGAACTGTGATCTGTGCTGCTCCGGGGTCATGTCCCTTCGCGTCCGAATGCCGTCCGGAACTGCCCGACCATCACGTGTTCACGCTGCATCAGGGCCGCCCGACGGCGGATGAACTTGCGGCGCAGGGGATTCTCTCCATCGGAGATATACCCGATCACATCGTCCTGAGCCGGAAGCAGGAGATCCAGCGGAAAGCGGTCCGGACGGGATTGCCTCAGGTAGACCGAAGATCTCTGGGCCGCTTCCTGCGCCGGATCTCGTACCCGCTCTTCTTCCTCGACTTCGAGGCGTTTGCCCTCTCGGTCCCCCCGTATCCCGGTACGTATCCCTTCCAGCACATTCCGTTCCAGTATTCCCTCCTGATTCACCGGGATCCGGACGCCGTACCGGAGGAGCACGAGTTTCTCGCCCGCGGCCCGGAGGATCCCCGCGGAGAGATCGCCGGCCGCCTGCTGCCTCTCCTCGAGGACGCAGGCAGCATCGTCGTCTATGATCAGCTGTTCGAGAAACGTGTGCTCTCCGAGCTCGGTGAGGCCCTGCCGGAGCACCGGGCACGGATCGCCGCCCTCCTCCCGCGAATCTGCGATCTGCTCGTTCCCTTCGGCTCGTTCGCCTATTATCACCCCGAACAGAAGGGCCGCGCATCCATAAAGCGGATTCTGCCGCTCCTGACCGGGAGCGATTATCGGGACCTGGATGTCTCCGACGGGGGGGATGCATCGGCGCGGTTTCTCGCTGTCTACCATCTGGACCGGCGCCCGGTCGGGCTTCCGGAGGATACGTTCCGGAATCAGCTGCTCGAATACTGCCGAATGGATACCTCGGCGATGTTCCGGATCCTCGCCGTCCTTTCAGGGATTCATGCCGATCCGGAAGAAGCGTGATACGCTCTCCATCGGGAGGACGGCATGGGGACGAAACAGGGTTCCGGCGGTTCCGCTGATGGAAGGAAGAAACGGTCGATTGCCGCACCCGGAGCTGCCGCGGATGCCGCCCCGGGCGGCACGGCCGATGCGGATCCGCGGGAAGTCCCGCCGAAGCGGCAGCTGATCGCGGAGATCCGCGGGAAGCTGAAGGAGCTGGGAGAGGAAGACCTGCAGTTCCTCGTGAAGCAGGTGGACGTGCTCCTCTTCAACAAGGGTGTCCGGGAGGCGAACCAGCGCCTGGTGGAGACCTCCCGAAGGAAGAAGCCCGCCGAAGCCGCGGGGAAGACGGCCCGGAAGGTCGAGCTCTTCAAGCGGGGAGTCGAGATCCGGGAGCGATCGGGCGGGGAGTTCTTCGTCATCGTGGTCGACGGAAGCGGCGTATTCTTCAACCTCGAGGAGATGCGCTGCATCGCCGGGATCTGCCGGTCCGCCGAATCGGAACGGGTGTCCGCCGAGCGGCTGTTCCGCTGGTTCCGGAAGGAACGGAGCGATTTCCTCAAGGACGGCGGTATCGCCGATTCCGCAAGTCCTTCCCTGCTCGAGCTTCACCGGCTGGTGATCAGCCGGTATACCGTGAAGAAGTCATAACACGGCCCGGGGCGGCATCCGCTGCGCGTCGGGGCGGCATCCGCTGCGCGTTCCGGGATGCGTTCCGTCCGCCGGTTCTCTCCATTCTGGTAGAAAGATACTGTCCGGTGGTGTATGCTGGAAGGGGGGAGGGGCCAGTTGTCGATACGAGTTTTCTGTACCGCGGATCTCCATCTGGGGATGAAATTCGGGGCGTATCCCGATGTTCAGGGAGATCTGGCCGAGGCCCGCTTCGCGGCCCTGCATCGGCTGGTCGATGCTGCCAATGAACGGCAATGCGACCTGTTCCTGGTTGCGGGGGACATGTTCGAGAGCATCCGGACCGACCGGAAGAGTGTTCGCCGGGCGGCGGGGATCCTCGGCGAGTTTCACGGAAGCCTGGTTGCGGTACTTCCGGGAAACCACGACTTTCATTCCGGACGCGACAGCTCGCTCTGGCGTGAGTTTTCCTCTGCCCTCGTTTCCGGCCTGGTCCTCGATTCTTCCCGGCCTTATCCGCTGAACCATTACGACCTGGATGCGGTTCTCTATCCCGGCCCCTGTACCGCCAAGCACTCCTCATCGAACGCGATTTCATGGATCCCCGATGCGGTCGAGCCGGGAGACGGCAGGGTGCGGATCGGGATCGCGCACGGGAGCATCCGCGGCGTTTCCCTCGACGAGGACGGACGCTATTATCCCATGACGCCGGAAGAGCTCGACCGCTGCGGGATGAACCTGTGGGTGATCGGTCACACCCACGCGGAAGTATCCGACGGAATCTGCGGGAGCACCCCGGTGATCGTCCCCGGGACTCCCGAGCCCGACGGTTTCGACTGCCGCCACGGCGGGAGCGCCTGGACGGCGGAGTTCGGTGACGACGGCAGGATCCGGACGGAACGGATCGAGACCGGCGGATACCGGTTTCTCCGGGAAGAAATCGCGGTGGAGAGCCGGGAGGACCTCGATCGCATCCTCGAGCACCACGGAAACCGGGAGCGGACGCTTCTCAGCCTGGTTCTCTCGGGCAGCCTCTTCCGGGAGGAGTACCGGGAGCTGGAGCGGCTTCGCCGGGAGCTCGCCGAGCGGCTCTTTTTCGTCGAAATCGACGATGCCGGGATGCGGGAACGCATCACCCCGGAGGATGTGGAGCGGGAGTTCACGCCCGGATCGTTTCCGTACCGGCTGCTGCGGCGGATGATCGAACGGAAGGATGAGGAGGCGCTTCAGATCGCCTACGAACTGGTCCGGGAGGCGAAACGGTGATTCTGCAGCGGCTCGAAATCGCCTCGTTCGCCGGACTCTCGAACCGGACGGTGGAATTCGCTCCGGGAATGAACGTAATCCTCGGGCCGAACGAGGCGGGAAAGTCCTCGCTGTTCCAGGCCCTGCTGCATCTGCTTCTCACCCCGTCGAAGCAGTCGAAACCGGATTTCCAGAAGAACCTGCAGCGCCATCTTCCCGCCGGCGGCGGCGACACTATCGGCGGGAGTCTCGTGTTCTCCGCGGAAGGCGGGACCTATCGCCTGACCCGGCGCTGGGGCGGGACCGTGCGGGCGGAGCTGGAGCTTCCCGACGGTTCGGTGCAGAGCGACGGATCCGTCGTCGAGCAGCATCTCGCCCGGCTGCTGCCCGCCGGGGCCGGAACCATGCGCTCGGTATTCCTGACGTACCAGTCGGGCCTCTCCCATACACTTCGCGAGATCGAGCCCGATACCCTGCGCGATCTCGGAGACCTGCTCCGCCGGGCCGTCGCGGAGACCGACGGGATATCCGTCGTCGGATTCCGTCAGCGCCTGGACGAGCAGCATCATCGGTTCTTCAGCCGCTGGGACCTGCTCAGGGACGGCCCCGAGGGCGGCCGGGGCGTGCAGAACCCCTATCGCAAGGAGGTCGGAGAAGTTCTCCGGGCCTACTATCATCGGGAGGAACTGAACCAGCGTCATCGGAAGGTGGTCGAGCAGGAGGGTCGGTTCGAGGAGATTTCCGCAAAGATCCGATCGATCGAAGAACGTCTCTCGGATGCGGAGGAGTTCGTCCGGACGCACCGGAAGGCCGTCGATGACGCGGGGAAGCGGAACGCAGCGGAGATGAACCTCCGGATGCAGGAGCAGGAGCTCGCCGGGCTGAAGGAGCGTTACGATGCCTGGCCGCGGCTCGAGCAGGAGCTGGCGGACCGGGAGCGGACCCTGCCCGGGCTCCGGGAAAGCCGGACGCAGCTCGAAATCGAGCGGGATCGATCGGGGCGGGCACGGGAGGCCGGGGAACTGCGGGAGCGGTTCGATCGGGCCGCCGGTTGCGCCGGGGAGCTCCGGACGGCGGAAGAGGAGCTCGCGGGCATCCCTGCACTGGACCGCGAACGCATCGCGCGGATCCGGCAGCTCGCCGCTTCGGCCGGGCAGTACCGGGCGCGCCTGCAGGGCGGGGACCTCTCGGTCCGGCTGCATCCTGCGAAGGCCATGGATCTCGTCGTCCGGTCCGGCGGCGACCGGCCGCGGTCGGTGCGGGCGGAAGCGGGAACTCCGGTGGATCTGCGCGGAGCGGGGCAGCTGCGGATCGAGCACGAGGACTTCACGATCGATATTTCCGCCGGCGGCGACGCCCCGAAGGTCCGGGACGAGCTCGCGCGCCGGGAAGCGGAGCTCGCCGGCATCCTGAAGGAGCTCGGCCTTCCGGATGCCGAAGCCGCCGAGACGGCAGCGCTGCGCTACCAGGATGCCGCCCGACGCAGGGACGACGCCCGGACGCGGCTCCGGGAGGCACTCGGAGGCCGTGAGTACGCGGAGCTCGAGAAGGCCGCCCTTGCCGCGGAACCGATCGCGGGAAATATCCGTTCACCCGAGGAGATCGCGACGGATCTCGCGCTGATCGGGGAGCGGATCCGCCGGACCGGGGAAGAGGCGGACGGATTCCGCGAAAAGCTCCGCCTGCTCTCCGAAGCCCACGGATCGCGGGACGGGCTGTTCCGGAACATCATGCGCATCGGGGCCGAGAGCGAACGGGCGGCCGCGGAGCTCTCGGTGCTGGCGCCGCTGCCCGAGGGCTGCGAGGATTCCGACGCGTTCATCCGGCGGTTCCGGGAGCGCGAGGAGGAACGGGACCGCCTGCGCCGCGAGGTCGGCACCCTCGCGGTCGAGCAGGCCAGGATCGAGGAATCGATGGACGAGGAGTCGGCCGAGGAGCTCAGCCGGCAGCTCGACCGGGCGGAGGAGGAGTATGGTCGGGTCCTCGCCCGCGGCCGGGCGATCGAGCGGATCCGGGATGCGGCGGCCGAGATCGACGGCGAGGCGGACCATGCCGGCCTGCAGGCGCTGGAGAATCGGCTGTGCGAGTATGCGGCCCGCCTGACCGGGAACCGCTATCGCCGCATCTCGATGGGGAACCTGCTTCCCGCCGGATTCTACCGCGAGGACGGGCAGGTACTCGCATACGATATCCTCTCGGCGGGGACCAGGGACCTGTTTGCCCTGGCGCTCCGGCTCGCGGCCGCCGAGTTTTTCCTCGACGGAGGCAAGGGCTTCCTGGTCATGGACGATCCCCTGGTGGATCTGGATCCCGATCGTCAGGACCATGCATCGCGGCTTCTCCTCGATTTCGCATCGCGTCAGCAGGTCATCCTCTTTACCTGTCATCCTTCGCACGCCGAACGTTTCCCGAGCGACCGGATCCTGCAGCTCGGGACGTCGGCGGACGTCCGGTAGCGGGGAAGGCGATGCGCCGGGAGCAGGGGGAGCAGCGGCCGTTCCGCCGGAAGCCGCCGCAGATCCCGGAAACGATCCGCCCGATCGCATCCGAGATCGTTCAGCCGGGAAGCATTCTCTCCGGAGGCTTCGCTGCGGGTGATGTCCTGGAGGATATCGCCGACAGCGGGGACGGCAGCCGGATTCTCCTGAACGGAGTCTCCTACCGGATTCTCCGGGTCCTTTCGCGGGGAACCGGGGAGGCCGACGTGTTCCTGCTCGATGGTCCGGACGGCGAGGCGATTCTCAAGTACTACTTTCCCGGCATCCGTCCGAAGGATGAACTGCTCGCCGCGCTCCGGGATCTCAGGCATCCGGGGCTGGTCGCGCTGTTCGATTTCGGCGTATATCGGGACCGGGTGTTCGAGCTCGCCGAGTATGCGCGAGGCGGCAGCCTGACGGATGTGATGCCGCTGCGGAATGCCGCGGAGTTCCGGAGCCTGGTCGCCTCCCTCTCGGAGACGCTCGGCTTCTGCCATGACCGCGGCATCGTTCACCGGGACATCAAGCCGGAGAATGTCTTTTTCCGGGATCCGGAGCGGACTCAGGCCGTGCTCGGCGACTTCGGCATCTCTTCTCTCCTTTCCGGCAAACGGACCCGCCGGCTCACCGTTCAGGCCTTCACGGTCGGGTACGCCGCTCCGGAGCTCTACGGTTACGGCGGCCGGGTCTACGTCGGCCGCGAAGTGGACTTCTTTGCACTGGGAATGACCCTGATCCATCTCTGGGAGGGGAAGAGCCCGTTCGAAGGGCTGAGTCCGTATGCGGTCTCGAACTTCACCACGGCAGGGCAGATCCGGATTCCCCGCGACATGGAACCGCGTCTCCGCAGCCTGGTCCAGGGCCTGATCGCCCTGGATTACCGCGAACGCTGGGGCCTCGGCGAAATCCGCCGCTGGCTGCAGGGCGAGGAGCTTCCTGCCCCGCCGTCCTCCGGCTCGGCCTCCGGGACCCCGGGGCGGGAACCCTTCCGCTTCGACAGCCGCGGCGACGAGCAGCTCACGGCCCGGGATCCGGCCGAGCTTGCCGATCTGATGCTGCGGAACCCCGGAATGGGCAGGAAGCATCTCTACCGGGGCCAGATCGCCCGGTGGCTGCAGGAGACGGATCCTCCCCTGTACCAGCGGCTCGTGGACGTGACCGAAGAACTGCCGGAGGACCAGGAAGCCGGACTGCTGAAGGCCGTCTACCTGCTCGATCCGACGCGTGACTTTTCCGCTCCCGACGGGACGTTCTGCCGTACTCCCGAAGAGGTGGGAGACGCGCTGGAGCACGACGCCGACCGGGTCATCCGGGAGCTTTCCGGGAACCCGAACGCGCCGCTCTACCTGTTTCTCGAAGCGCGCGGGTTCGGAGAAACGGCAGCGTTCTTCCGGGAGTGTTTCCGGAGCATGGAAAGCCGGAAGGCTCTCTCGCTGGTGGTGCTTCTTCTCCACGGCGACTGCTTCAAGCTCGGAAGCCGGCGTTTTTCGCGGCCGGAGGATCTCGCTTCCGCGGAGGAGCCGCTGCGGCCGGAGATCGCCCGGATGCTGTCTCTCGACGATTCGCGGATCCTGGTCTGGCTCGAACGGAAGGGGATTCTCGGGAACTCCCGGGGATTCGAATCCCTGGGGCCCGCGGAGGAGGAGCGGCTTCTGCGGGTCTGTCCGTGGGTGCTCCGGTACCTCGGCGACGGCGGCAGACGGCAGCAGCCCGGAGAGGACTGGACACCCCTGATGCACGCCCTGGGCCGGGGTGACACCGCCGAGGCGGAACGGCTTCTGTCCGGCGGCGAACCGATCGACCGAAGGCTGCCCGACGGAAGTACTGCACTCCATACCGCCGCTCTGGCAATGGGGGAGGGTGAGCTGCTCTGGCTGCTCTCCCGCGGAGCCGAGCCCGACGCGCGTGATGAAGCGGGCAATGTCCCGCTGCACATCGCCTCGGTCACGGGGAGGGGTCGGACCGTACGGATTCTGCTGGAGCACGGGGCGGACCCGAATGCACTGCAGAAGCAGGGCTGGACGCCGCTCCATTTTGCCGCACGATACGGCCGGACCGGGACGGTTGGTCTGCTTCTTTCATACGGGGCCGATCCGTCGATCCGGAACAGCGGAGGACGGACTCCCGCCGACGAGGCGGATGCGAGGGGATACCGGGAGATCGTGGAACTGCTTGCTTCCCCGGGAGCCGGCCGGCGGCTGTCGCGGCAGGGAAAGGAGAAACCGGGGGCTGCGCCGGGACGACGGCGCTTTCCCTGGCAGAGAGGATAGGCCGGGCCGGGATTTATGTTTCGTCGGCCGAAGGATCACCGGGCTCGGGCGGTTCCGGGTCGTGGGCAGGCTGCGGAGGGGGCAGCGGCTGCAGGTCGTGCAGGAGGTCGGAACCCGGATCGGTTCCTCCGGTCAGCACAACGGCCTCCGGATCATCTTCCGGCGTTTCGTCTCCGGGGTCTTCGATCCGAATCAGTACGACCGTGATATTGTCGAAACCGCCCCGCTTCTTCGCGCGGCCGACGAGTCGCTGAACGGCGCTTTCGGGGTCCGTGGAGAGGATCTTTTCGATATCCCGCTGCATCACCAGGTCGTGCAGGCCGTCACTTGAGAGCAGATAGGAATCCGCCGCACGGACCGAATCGCCCACCCTGGCGAAATCCGCGAAGACCTGTTCTCCCGCACCCAGGGAATTGAGAATGATGTTCGGCGGTGCGTCCCGCTGACCGGTCATCTCCCGGAGGGAATGATCCCGGGTGATGCGATGGAGGCCGTCTTCCGAATAGCGGTATGCCCGGCTGTCGCCGATGTTCACGACGTAGATCCGGCCTTCGTAGAAAAGCAGTCCGACCAGCGTGGTGCCCATGCGGTACCGGGCGGAATCGCGGCTGCCTTCCTCGACCATGTGCCGGTGGATCTCCGTCGCCCAGAGGGTGAACCGCTCCTGGAGCTCCTCGTCCCCCAGGTTCCCGGGCAGCTCGTCGATGCGCCGGCGGATCTCCGTCAGGGCGAGCTCGCTCGCGATATCGCCGGCGTTATGCCCTCCCATACCGTCGGCCACGGCGGCGAAATAGCGATCCGTCGCCCCGTTCAGTTCCGCGATACCCTCATATTCCGCGTCACGCAGGAAATCGTTACCGAGGAGCGCCATGTCTTCATTCCGTCCCCGGCGAAGGCCGACGTCGGATGCAGCAAAGATATGCAACACTTTCATCGTTTTTACAATGTATACTATCGGCACTATCGAAGGCGAACCGTACTCGAATTTGCGCTCTCGCCGGCCTCGCCCAGCGATACCAGCATCTCGAGCGAGCCGAATGTGAGCCGGATACCGTCGCGGAGCCGCTCGGGCCGGTGGGACGGAATCCGTTTCCCGTCGGAGAACGTTCCGTTGGTGGAACCCAGGTCGGTGACGGTCCAGCCGCCGAGCGGGGAGTAGTCGAATCGGGCATGGATCCCCGAGACATCGGGAAAGGAGGAGAAAACGGCGGTCCATGCGCCGCTTTTTCTGCCGACGACGGTGCCCGGGCGGACTTCCAGATCCAGGTGATGCCCCGGGCTGCGGATCCGAAGGCACTCGAGCGGTTCGGCGGAATCTCCCGACCGGGACATTCGGGGATCCGGCAGCGACGGTCGTTCCCCGGCGGCGGATTCCGCGCCCGCCCCGTCCCGGAGTGCCAGCTCCCGTGCTGCGACCAGGGCTTCCCCGTCATGGATGCACCAGTTCCGCTTTCCCGGTCTGCCGCATCGGGGGCAGATCCGGAGCTCGTCCCCGCACTGATCGCAGAAGAAGGAGTCCTCCGGGATCTCGGCGCCGCAGACAGGGCAGCTCATTCTTTCCCCCTGCTGCGCAGCGGAAGGTCCCGCTTGGTCATGACCGCGGCTTCGCGAGCGAGTGCCTCGACGTCCTTCCCCCGTGCCCGCGCGCGCTGGATTCTCGTCGACAGCCTCGCGGAAGCCCGATCGAACAGCTGGCGGACGAACCGGGCGTTCGCGAAGGAGCCGTCGCGCCGGGCATGGCGGATGGTGATGTACCCGGCGAGCTCGGCGGCGGCGCCGCGCGTGAGCCGGTACCCTTCCTCGCGGGCGAACATGCGGAAGATCCGGACCAGCTCGCGGGGCGAGTAGTCGTCGAACGGGATGATGTCGGTGAACCGGGACCGGAGGCCCGTGTTGGCCGAAAGAAACCGCTTCATCTCCCGGGGATATCCGGCGGCGATCACGGTGAACTTTCCCCGGTCGTCCTCCATGCGCTTGATCAGCGTGTCGATCGCTTCCCGGCCGAAGGAGTCGTCGCCCCGCTGCATGAGTGAATAGGCCTCGTCGATGAAGAGCACCCCGCCCATCGCGCGGTCGCACAGCTCGTTCACCTTGAGGGCCGTCTGCCCCGCATAGCCCGCCACCAGGGCGGAACGGTCCGCCTCGATCAGCCTGTCCTCGGGGAGCATTCCGATCTCGTGAAGCAGCGAGGCGAGGATCCGGGCCGCCGTGGTCTTGCCGGTTCCCGGGTTTCCGACGAACACGAAATGCATTCCGAGCGGTTTTTCCCGGCCGCGCAGTTTCTGCACTTCGATGGTGTCGCCGATGCTCCGCACCTTCTCCTTCATCCGACGCAGTCCTACCAGCGCATCGAGCCGGTCGCGGGCCGATCCGGAGCCGCCGGTTCCGATCCCTGACTCCGGAGACCTCTGCAGGTCGCCGGGCACGTCCTGTTCGCGGATCACGTAGAGTTCCCGGCCGTCCATGCCCCCGATATCGAGCAGGGGCGATAGCCGGTCGGACTGGAGGGAATCGATCCGCTCGAAGATCTCCCGGGCGACGCGTCCGTTGGCGAAGTGTTTCGTCTTCCGCTGAACCCGGGCGCGGAACAGCTTGCGGAGCCGCTCGTCCGCTCCCGGCTCGATGCTCCGGTAGCCGCCGCTCTTCGCCATTCCCCGGAAGATCTCGAACAGCTCGTTCTCGTCGTAATCGGGGAAATGGAAGCGGTGCGTGAAGCGCGAGCGGATGCCGGGATTCGCGTCGAGGAAGTGCTCCATCTCATCCCGGTAGCCGGCGGCGATCACGGTGAACTTTCCCCGGTCGTCCTCCATGCGCTTGATCAGCGTGTCGATCGCTTCCTTTCCGAAGGAATCGCCCGTCCCCTCCGCCCGCGCGAGCGAATAGGCCTCGTCGATGAAGAGCACTCCGCCCATCGCGCGGTCGCACAGCTCGTTCACCTTGATCGCCGTCTGCCCGACGTATCCCGCCACCAGCGCCGCGCGATCCGATTCGACCAGATGCCCGGTGTCCAGGAGTCCCAGCGCGGCGAAAATATCCCCCAGGACCCGTGCCATGGTGGTCTTTCCGGTCCCGGGATTGCCGGTTATCACGAAGTGGAGCGCGATCGCATCGGTGCCGCCGCGTTCCCGGCGTACGCGGAGCTTTCCCGCCAGGCTGCGGATCTCCTGCTTGATCGCGGTCAGGCCCACGAACCCGTCCAGCTCCGAAAGCACTTCGTCCAGGCTCCGGGGGCGCTCCACCGGCTCCGGAACGTCCGGTTCGATGAGGATCCCGTCCGTTCCGTTTCTCAGGTAATAGGCCCGGATCAGCTCCTGGCTCTCTTTGAGGGCGAGATAGCCGTTCCGGGCGTCCACCGCCGAATCGGCACGGCGGCTCTCCCGGACCAGGTGGCGGAAACGGTACCGGAGCTTCTCCCGGGCATCGGTGCTCGGGGTGAGCCCCGACCGGGCGAGCGTGTTCTCCGCGATCCTGCAGAGGGTTTCGGAGTCGTAGTCTGGCACCTGGAAGATGTTCTGGAACCGCCCGGTGATGTGGCGGTTCTCTTCGCGGGAGAGAAACTCGCGGAAGCCGAAAGGGAGGCCCGCAAGGATCACGACCGGATCGAACGGGGAGGCATCCATCTCCCCGAGGAGCTTGTTGAATGCCGGAGACGGACGGTCGTCGTGGACCAGCAGCTGGGCGTTGTCGATCATGAAGATTCCGCCCCGGGCCGCCCGGTAGATCCGCTCGAGAGAGGAGAGATCCGCCCGGTCGATGTCCGGGGCGTTGTAGACCGAGGGGACGGGACGGGAGATCGCACCGCTGCGGTAGAGGATGCCGACGAGGATCGAGCCGATCAGCGATTTGCCGGTTCCTGATCCGCCGACCACGATGGTGTGATGATTGAGCGGCAGAAGCCTGCCCGCGCGGCGCATGCTCCGGAGCACCTCTTCGAGTGAGGCGAGCTTTCCGCGGATTTCCTCCATCCCTGCCAGGAGGTCCGGAATGCCCCCGGTCTCCGCGCCGGCGGTAGCCGCTTTCGCATCCGTCACCCCGACCGATGCTCCATCCCGCGCTTCGGCGGAGCCCATGGCCGAGCCGCAGCGCCGGCAGTACCGGGCGGCCGGGCGGTTCCCGAAGCCGCAGGATGTACAGGCGTGTTCGTCTGCTTCCGGGCCTACTCCTCTATCGTGTCCCAGGGGATCTCCTCCGGTCGCGTGATGCCTTCCCATTCCGTTACCCATCTGCCGCCGCGATGAGCGTTCCGGCACTGGGCGGGGGAAGGATGCAGGTACCCGTTGGCGTTGCAGACCCAGCCGACCGCTCCCGCGGGCCTGCGAGCATCGTGGCTGGTCCGTGCCTCCGTCCGGTCCCGGAACAGGAGCCGGCCCATGGTCTCGAGACGCTCCTCGAGCCGATCACGGATTTCGTCCGTCAGGCCGGCCCGGTAGGCCGCCATCCGGTCGAGATCTTCCTCTTCGTCGAAGCTGCCTCCCGGCGCGGAGGGCAGCCTCCGGGTGACGCCCGGAGATGTGATGTCCGGAGACTCGGCGACCGCTCCGGCGGTTCCGCCCAGCGCGGCGGTTCCGGACGATGAACCGGGCCGCGTGACGGGCGCGCCGCATTCTCCGCAGAATCGCGCCGCAGGCTCGAGCGGTGAGCCGCATGCCGGGCAGCGGTCGGGATCCGTCGGGAACGGTCCGCCTCCCGGCGTGCCGAGGCTGTTTCCGCTTTTCCGGACGGTCTGTTCCCGGAGAGGCAGGTTTCTCTTCTTTTCGGGTGAATGCACGCCGCTCCTCCCGTTGGCCGTTCGGACTCAACCCGGCCTTACTTCGCGGCCGGGGACATCGATACTGCGGGTCTGTACCGGAAGGTTGTTCTGCAACCTCATGAGAGCATAGCAGATTCCGGGGAAAAATCAACGCTACTTGCCATTTCATCCCTCTGCGGATAGAGTATTCCCATGCGCCGTCCCGGACTTTTTACCCGACCCCGACTCCTCGATTACGTTTCGCTGCTCATCGGTATCCTGGTGGTGCTGGCGGTTTCGCTGCAGGTATACGGCGCTTCGGGAAGCGGGACGCCGCAGGTTCTGATCCAGGGAAGCGATCGGACCTGGGTCTATCCGCTCGGGACCGATCTTCAGGTTCATGTTCCGGGTCCTCTCGGAGATACGGACGTCATTATCCGGGACGGTCGGGTTTTCGTCTCGGAATCGCCCTGTACGGAGAAGATCTGCATCGCAACCGGAGCGATATCGTCCCCGGGTTCGTGGATCGCCTGCCTGCCGAACCGGGTATTCGTGAAAGTGGAACGTTCCGGTGAGAACGAGGTGGATGCCGGGAGTTTCTGATCCTGGTGAGGATTCGTTCGATTTCGTATATTGCTCCTTTTTTATCAATACGCTAAGATATCTCTCACCTTGTGGAAGGAGGAACTCCAGTGAAAATGAAATGGGCGATGCTGATCGTTCTGGCGGCGGCTGTGCTTCTGATCGCGGGCTGTCAGAAAAGCGACTCCGGCAGCCGGGCTGCGGGCGGAAACACCTTCACGGCCGAGGACAGCTTCGACGATCACGGTTGGAAAGGTCAGATTGCCGTCACGTTCGACGGGGATGACATCGTCACCGTCGACTTCGAGGAAGTGAACAAGCAGGGGAAAAAGAAGAGCCAGGACGAGGGCTATACCACCCAGATGAAGGCGGTGAGCGGAATCGGACCCGGCGAGGCGATGCAGCAGCTCGAGGCAGGCCTGGTGGCGAAGGACGATCCGGAAGCGGTCGACGTCGTCTCCGGTGCAACGGCAACCTCCAAGCGGTTCACCGATCTCGCCAGACAGGCTGTCGGCAAGCGAAAATCCTGAAACGGACGGCGCAATCGTGAAAGCGGAAGGCTTCGGATATCCCGAAGCCTTTTTTGTGCCCGGCGGGAAGAGCCGGTGCTCCGCCTGCCGGTCGCAAGCCGGAACCGATCAGTCCCCGAGACGTGCCATGGAGAACGAGTCGTCGGTTATACTGAGCCGGTCTCCGATTCCCGGGGTCGTGATGACTTTCCGGTCCTTCGTGATAAAAATGGCTTCGGTGTCCGGCAGGCTTTCCACCAGGCGGTATCCTTCTTCGATGCCGAGCGAGAAGACGGTGGTGGAGAGGGCGTCCGCGTCCATGGCGATCCCCGTGACGATCGAAACCGACGCGATCGGGTTGTCCACGGGATACCCCGTTGCGGTATCCAGGATGTGGTGAAAGCGGACGTCGTTCTCGATGAAAAATCGTTCATAGATACCCGACGTGACGACCGCACGCGAGGGGATTTTCAGGATTCCCGCGTAGGTGCCCCGGCTTCCGAACGGATTCTGGATACCGATGCGCCAGAGGCTTCCGTCGGGTTTCTCACCGACGGTGTAGATGTTCCCTCCGAAATCCACGATGGCGCTGCCGACTCCCGCTTCCTTGAGGATTCGCACCGCTTCGTCGGCGGCATAGCCCTTGGCGATGGCGCCGAGATCGATGCCCATTCCGCTCCGGGAAAGAAAAATGCTCCGTCCGGACTCGTCCAGGCTCACGTCCCGGTAGTCGACCAGAGGGAGCACGCTCGCGATCTCCCCGGGCTCCGGTACGCGCGCGTTGTCGCTCCCGATCCCCCAGAGTTTCACCAGCGGTGCGATCGTGATGTCGAAGGCGCCGCCGCTCAGCCCGGAATAGGCGAGACCCTCCCGGACCACCTCGAACGTATCCTCGGACACCCGGACCGGATGATCCCCGGCCGCGCGGTTCACCGCGACCAGCTCGCTGCTGTCGGAACCGAGCGTCATCCGGTCGTGAATCTCGCCGATCCGGCTGAACACCTTCCGGACGGTCTCGTCCGGAGACGGCTCGTACAGCGTCACGGTACAGGTGGTCCCGAGATAGAATTCGGTTGTGGAGACAGGACTGAAATTCGAACTGCCGCATCCCGCAAGGAGGATAAGGATGGCGGCAGGTATGATGCGGAGCCATGTATGGATCATGGGCGTTCCCCTGAAGTATGTGAAATGCTGAGAAAAAAAGGAACAATTTCCGGTCCGTCATGGTAGCACGGAATCGCGACCCCGTGCAAGGATCTCGTCGACGAGGCGTCGACAAGGATCTCGTCGACCGTTTCGACCGTCTCGCTGCCCACGAGAAGCGCTCCATCCATTTTGACGTTGACGAGGAGTTGGATAAGGTATAGTATACGAGCAATTCATATTGATAAAAAAATTACCTATTCCGACCTTCCTGGTTGGGAAACTGTTCGCAGGAACATTTCAAGGAGTCGCAATGGATCAGAAGAAGCGGATCGTTATACTGGGCGGCGGGTACGGAGGCGTCGAGGCTGCCAGAAAGCTGTACCGGAAATTCGGGAAGGACCGGAACGTCGAGCTGACTTTCATCGACAAGAATCCGTACCATACCCTGATGACGGAACTGCACGAAGTGGCGGGGGCCCGGGTGGAGGAGGATTCCGTCCAGATCCCGTTCCGGAAGATCTTCGGGGGCAAGCGGATCAATTTCGTGATCGATCGGATCCAGCGGATCGATTTCGAAAAGCAGGTTCTGCGGTCGGACCTTGACGAATACGAGTACGATTACCTGGTCCTCGGAACGGGCGGCGAGCCGGAATGCTACGGGATTCCCGGTGTCGAGGAGAACTCGCTCACCCTCTGGTCGCTCGAGGATGCTCTCGCCATCCGGGAACATGTCCAGGAAGTGTTCCGTCAGGCGAGCCGGGAACCGGATGCCGAGCGGCGGAGGAAGCTTCTCACGCTCGTCGTTGCCGGTGCGGGATTTACCGGGATCGAGCTGGTCGGCGAGTTCCTGGAATGGAAGAAGCAGCTCTGTCTCGAGCACGGCGTGAGCGAGAGCGAAGTTCGGATCATCGTCGTGGAGGCGATGAGCAAGATTCTTCCCAACTTCCCCGAGCACCTGAGCGCGAAAGCCGAGCGCTATCTCCGGTCGAAAGGCGCCGAGTTCATGCTGAACTCCCCCATCGTGGAAGCGGGACCCGACTTCGTGAAAATCAAGGACGGCACCGTACTCGAGATGGATACGATGGTCTGGACCTGCGGTATCCAGGGAGCCGAGTTCGCCGCCAACCTCGCGCTGACCAAAGGAAAGTGTACGAACCGGAAGTGCCGGTTCGCCACCACCCAGGGAACCTGCGGTCTGAAGGACTGCCAGTTCGCCAAGGACCAGGAGTGGATCGAAGGAAAGCGGGGGCGGCTCCTCACGAACGACTATATGCAGTCTGCCGATTATCCGAACGTCTACCTCGTTGGTGATATCGTCTGGTACCAGGAAGCGGGCAAGGTGATCCCGCAGATCGTGGAGACGGCCCTTCAGACTGCCGAGGTCGTCGCCGAGAATATCATCGCCGACATCGAAGACAAGGAAAAGAAGCCGTTCAAGTCCAACTACCACGGTTTCATGGTTTCACTGGGCGGCAAATACGGTGTTGCGTATGTCGGCGGAATGTCCCTTTCCGGCTTCCCCGCAATGGCGATGAAGCACCTGATCAACCTGCACTACCTGTTCGGGGTGGCGGGCGTCAATGCCTGCTGGAACTACCTGCGCCACGAGTTCCTGGACATGAAGAGCAAGCGCACCATCGTCGGCGGTCATCCCGCGGCCAAGGTGCCCGTGTACTGGACGGTTCCGCTGCGCATGTTCCTCGGCGCCAAGTGGACCTACGAGGGCGTGAAGAAGCTGCTCGAAGGCTGGCTGAACCCCGGAGCCGGCGGGATCTTCAACGCGGATCCGGGCTCGGTCCGGATGCCGGGAGTCTCCTTCGCCCATCTGGCGGGCAGCGGAGCCGATGCGGTAGCAGCCGCGTCCGGCGAAGCGGCTGCCGAGGCGGTCGTACAGGCGGCGGCGCCCGTTGCGGACGCAGTGGCCGCAGCCAGCGGAGAGGCGGTTGCACAGGTCGCACAGGCGGCGGCGCCGGTGGCGGATGCCGTTTCGGCGGCGACCGGAGACGCGGCAGGATACGCTGCGGATGCGGCCACGGCGGTCGGTGCCCATGCGGGCGGCTGGATCGCAGGATTCTTCTCGCGGATTTTCGAAATCACCGATCAACCGAATCAGATGATGCAGTCATGGGGAGTTTACGACTGGTTCGCCGCGAACATTCTCAGCATCTCCCCGAGCTTCGCCTTCATCATGCAGTCCTCGGTGGTGATCGCGGAGGTGGCCATCGGCCTCGCGCTGCTGTCGGGTACCTTCACGTTCCTGTCGGCGGCCGCATCCATCGGGCTGGGCATCATGTTCGTCGCATCCGGCTGGGGCAACCCCGAGCTGCTCTGGTACATGGCGGCGGCGCTCGTCATGATGGGCGGTGCGGGACGCGGCTTCGGTCTGGACTACTGGATCATTCCCTGGACCAAGCGGGTCTGGAACGGAACGGATCTGGCCAAGCGGACTTACCTGTACACCGGGGAGCCGCGGAAAAGCCGGTTCGTCAATGTCGCCGCAAAGCAGCGTAAGGGCACTCCGGTCCGATAGATCGAGGGCCTGAACGGAAAACGTATGAAAAACCCTCCGGGCATCGGCTCATTCCGGTGCCCGCGAGGGTTATTGTATTCAGAAGCGAGAGAACCTGCCATGTCCGATTACTGGGCGGCATACCCGGCCCTTCAGAACGATCTCAACGACATGCGAGCCGTCCTTCTCGACGCGATCGCGAATCGGAACCGGTTTCTGGATGAAGGGCTCCGTGAAATCTTCGCAGCTCCCGGAAAGATGCTCCGTCCCGCTTTCCTCATTCTCGCATCGCGTTTCGGCGATCCGTCCCCCGGGAAGATCGCCCGCATGGCAGCGGCGGTGGAGATGCTCCACGTGGCCACCCTCATCCACGACGACATTCTCGACGATGCGGGAACCCGCCGGGGCAGACCTTCCGCCCATGCGCGCTTCGGGAGAAAGGAAGCGGTGCTGATGGGAGACTTCCTGTTCGCGCGGGGGTTCCAGCTGGTTTCCGAGTATGCCACGGTGGAGAACGCGCGGAACATCTCGCGGGCCGTTTCGTGGATCTGCATGAGCGAGATCGACCAGGATACCGGACTTTTCCGTATCGACCGGAGCGTCCGGGGCTACCTGAACCGGATCATGGGCAAGACGGCGATCCTCTTCGTCCTGAGCTTTCATCTCGGGGCCCGGGAGAGCGACTGTCCGCCCGGGGTCGTATCGCTTCTCCGGCGAGCCGGATACGGAATCGGGATGGGATTTCAGATCGTCGACGACATCCTGGATCTGACCGGCAGCGAAACGGAACTGGGAAAGCCGGTCGGCAGCGACCTCGCCGTCGGAATCTTCACGCTGCCGGTCATCCTCGCGCTGCGGAAGGACGACGGAGTGCTGGAAGCCCGACTCGCCGAGCGGCCCGCCTCCGGAAAGGCCGTCCGGGAAATCATCCGGCTGGTGGAAGAGCGGGGCGGGATCCGGGACGCTGCGAAGTACGCCGAAACCTACACGCGACGGGCGATGAGGGAGATCGGGAAGCTTCCGGAGGGAGAGGCGAAGCGCCAGTTGACTGCCGTGGCCGAACGGCTTACGTTCCGCCGGGCGTGAGCCGCACCATCGTCCGGAACCGGACGTGCCTGCTCATCCGCCGAAGCGGTATCCCATTCCGAATGATCGGTAGAGCTGGCCGGCGAGCCATCGATCCCGGGGAGTCCGCTGCGCGCCGCGCATCCGCATCGGAGAGTTCAGAATGACATTCCGGCCGTCGACCACCCGGACATTGGTTTCGGTGTCGAGCAGGTTCATGTATTCGACGGTGATTCCCTTGCTGTAGTTCAGGTGAACGTACGAGATGGTGCCGTCATCCGCGACGCCGGTAACCATGCCGACATGGGTGAGCGGGTCGTTCCAGGCCCGGTCTCCGTTCTTGTCGTACGTGTTGTCCCAGAAAATCAGGTCGCCGGTCACCGGCAGCTCGGTCGTGTAGATCAGCTGTTCGTCCTCGAGTGTGCGGAAGAGCCGGTTCACGCCGTTCCCGGAATAGCGTCCGAACCGGACCGCGAGATCGATCCCCGCGTGATAATAGATCGCGAGCACGGTGCCGGTGCAGTCGTAGTTGAATCTTTTTCCCCTGACCACGAGCTGCCGCTCCCCGATCATACGGTCGGCACCCTCCTTGAGCAGAACCTGCACCTTCGTCAGTCCGGAAGCTGGATCCGCCTCGATCGGCCGATCCGGTTCCGGGCGCACCGTGTCCGTGGTGCCGGCAGGTGCGGGCCGGGCAGGGGTGAGCCGCAGCAGGCTTTCGGAGAAGGTACAGGAAACGATCAGAAGCATTGCCGCACCGGTAAGGATGGCGACCCGCGTCGTCCTTTTCATTATCACCCAATATAACGCTTTCCGGTCCGGAAATACAGAGTGGTTCATCCCTTCCGTATCGGCGGGCTCCGGCTCCGGGACGACCGCTCGTTCCCGCATCAGTCCTTCACCTTCCGGTCCAGCCCGATCAGATAGATTTCGAAGGATGCGCTTCGAACGGCCTTCGGCTTGAACGTCTTCACCTGCGAAAAGATGCTGCGCAGCTGTTTCGTCATCTCTTGCTCCTCACCGCCCTGGAAGATCTTCGCCGCGAAATTTCCGCCCGGCACCAGGAGCTCCGAGGCGAGAAAGATCACCTGTTCGACGAGGGCGGCGGAGCGGGCGGTGTCGACGGTCCGGTTTCCCGTGGTGGAGGGGGCCGCGTCGGAGAGCAGAACCCGGTAGGGACCGCGTTCCCGCAGGAAGTCGATCGTACTCCGGTCGAAGATATCGCCCTGCAGGGAGACGAGATTCGGCGGGTTGCCCCGAATGTCGATCGGGGAAAGGTCGACCGCGACGACGGAGCCCTCGGGTCCGATCTGCTGAAGGGCGAACTGCGTCCAGCTGCCGGGAGCGGCACCCAGATCGAGGACCGAGTCCCCGCGGTGCAGAACCCGGTATTTCGCATGGATCTCCTGGAGCTTGTAGACCGAGCGGGCCTGGAATCCCTCCTGCTTCGCTTTCCGGGCATAGAAGTCCGGTTTGTCCCTCATCCCTCACCTCTTGATGCTGATTTTATCAAAAACCTGTGATCCTTTGTTGACCTGATCAGGCGAAAATACTAAATTCATGCACATGAATGCACCTTCAATCCTCAGAAAGCCCCTCCCGTATCGATATTATAATGCCACCTTCATGCTGATCGGCATCAACCTGTTCGTCTTTCTGGTGACGCAGCCGATGCTCTTCGGGAACCTGAAGCAGTATCTCGCGATGAACCCGATCCTGGTTACCCGGGGCGGAATGGTGTGGCAGGTCATGACGTACATGTTCGTTCATGCGGATATCTACCATATCCTGTTCAACATGCTGGGACTCTTCTTCTTCGGAACCCAGATCGAGCAGCGGATGGGAAGTAACGAGTTCCTCCTGTTCTACATGCTCTGCGGCGTAGGCGCCGGCATCTTCTCCCTGATCGTGTACCTGCTGACCGGTACCTACATGGTGTTCCTGCTCGGCGCCTCGGGTGCGGTCTTCGCGGTGCTTCTGGCCTTCGCCACCTTCTATCCCCATGCGAACATCTACATCATGGGGATCCTGCCGGTTCGGGCGCCGATCCTGGTCGTGGTGTACACGCTCATCGAGCTCTACTCGCAGATCGCGAGCGTGCGGTCCGGGGTGGCCCACCTGACCCATCTCGCAGGATTCGGGATCGCCTTCCTCTACTTTCTGGTCCGCCTCGGCGTCAATCCGATAAAGGTGTTCCTGGAGGATGGCCGATAATAGAAGCGGTATGTACCGCATTCTTCACCTGTCGCCTACATCGGTGCCGCTCATCGTGCTCCTCGTTTCCATTGCGTTCCTTCTGCTGAATCCGCCCGGGGTATCCGCGTCTTCGGCGGAATACCTGGAGGGGGAGTTCTGGGTGGAGCTCGAGCCCTTCGTCTCCGCGGAGGGCGACGAGTATCCGCTTTCCCGGGAAACCGCGCTTCGCCGGCTGCTCGAAGAGGCCCGGTACTCCTTTTCCGGTATGGTGTACGGATTCACCTTCGAGTACGTTCCCTCCGATCGTTCCCGGCAGGTCGAGGAGCGGTTCGTGCTGAGGCCGCTCGCGGAGATCCCCTGGGGAGACCGCGCCCTGAAGGTCCGGGAGACGCGGGTACAGGATACACGGCTCTACGCCCGCATCCGCTACGATCTCGCCGAGTTCCAGGTGCTCCGCCTGGCGGGATGGGACAGCAACACGATCCCCGTCGACCGGGGGGAGGGCAGGAAGAACCTGTTCCTGGGGTACAGGGAGAAGCTGCGGGCGGTGGAGGACGCGGTCAGGAACGGGATCCTCGGCCATCTCCGCGCCCGGCATTTCAACCGGCCGCGGGAGGCGAAGGGCGACGTGCTCCTGACGGCGGTGCCGCGGGTGAGCATCCGCGAAGGTGCCTACGAAGCGGTGGTCGGGATCCGGCTGGTCGTCCGTGACCTGGAGCCGTACCGGCTGTTCTGAGATGCGGCGGCCGACGGCATCTGACTGCGTCCGCTCAGGCCTGACTCTCCGATCCGTCAGCGATACCCTCCCCGCAGAACGTATTCCCGATAATCCGCCTGGAAACCGGCTTCCGCGAGCCGCGGTGCGAAGGAGCTCCGGCGTACCGGCTCTCCGTTCACGGTCGTGATGCGGATCGCCCCGGGAGCGGCGTACCGGCGCTCGAGCATCTCGTGGAAGAGCCTGAGATACTCCGGAATCCGCGGATCCTCCGGGCCGGTGCGGAACTCGAGATCCCGTCCGTTCCGCCGGGAAACCAGCACGAGCTCCGTGCCCCGGAACACCAGGTGCGTGGACGGAACCCGCGGCGGCAGCCGGGCGGGAAGCTCTTCGATACCTCTGCCGCAGAGGGATGCGGGATCCGCGGCGTTCATCCAGTAGACCGGTTCCTGCTCCCCCGGGTTGCGCAGCATGCGGAAGGCCGGCCGGGAAACGAACTGGATCCCCCCGAGGCCGTCGAAGAAGTATCCTCCCAGAATTTCCCCCGAGAGCTCCATGATCCGGAGCGTGCGGAAAAGGCGGGACCACCCGAGAATCGGGAGCTCCGGTTCCAGGATCCTGCGGGAGAGAATCCCGTACCGGGCCAGGAGCTGACGGACCCGATCCTTCACCTCCTCTTCCGTTTCGAGAAGATCGCCGGTGACCGGGGGAGCGGGCAGCAGGAACCAGTTCCCCGGTACCGTCCGATCCTGCCGCCAGCGGGCCGCTCCTTCCCTTCGAAGGCGGCCGAACGCGGACGTGATCGGCATCGTTCCGGGGCCGGCGGATGCGTCCGGACCGGCCGGGTCTCCGGATCCGCCGGGGCTTTTCCCGGGAGAGAACCGCACGCCGATGCCCCGGCGGACCGTTTCGAAGCTGTCGCTGCTGATCCTGCCCCGGAACGCCTGCGTCCAGAGCCGTTCGGTCAGTTCCGCCGCCGCGAGGCCGTTTCGCTCCCGGATCTCGGCGAACGAATATCTGCCGCCGGCGGGGAGCAGGGAGTGACGGCCGCTCTCCGCCTCCGCCGGCTCGGGCGCCGGACCGCCCTCCGCAGCTCCGGAATCGCGGCGGCCGGACCCGCGGGTTTCCTGGAACAGCGGCAGCTCCCGTTCGAGGGCGAAGGAAATGCGCCGGCGGCTGCAGCCGAACCAGAGGAGCGTGCTGTCGCGGAGCAGGCCGTCCAGCCAGGAAGGGCGATACCCCTCGATGCGGGCGGGGAGAATGTCGCTCTCCCAGAGAGCCGCAGGGGCGGGAAACCCGAACAGGCTCTCCAGGACCCGGGGCAGAGCTTCCTCCGACCCTCCCCTCCGGATCAGCCCCTGCCATTCGGCGAGAAACGGCTGCAGCCGTGCCGCCGGCAGGGGCGCGAAGGACGGGCGGGCATGACTGCGGGCGAGGCGGAGGAGCCGCTCGAGGTTCTCGGCATCGCACGCTTCCGCCGGGCCGTCTCCTTCGCTCAGCCGGTCGATCAGCAGCGTCCCGTCCTCCGCGAGGGGCGCGACGAGCGTCTCCGCCTGCCGCACTTCGAGGCCGAGCAGCCCGGCGATCCGGCCGATTTCCACCGGACCGCAGGCCCGGAGCCACTGGGCGAGGATCGAAGCGGCACTTCCTGTCTCCTCGGCACGTTCCGCCGAATCCGCAGCGGACGTTCCGGCCCGGGCCGTTCCGATCGCGGCGAACCCGAAGGCCAGCCTCCGCAGGGTGCCCGGCTGCAGGAGGTCCGGGCGGTGAATGTCCGGGAGCTGACCGGCCGCAGCCGGGGAGGAGAAGTCGACGGGAGAGACCAGCCCGGCCGCGGCGGTGCGGGCGGTTTCGGGGGCGAAGGCGAACAGGATCCGGGGAAGCTCCTCGGCGGCGGCGACGAGCATCTCGCGGGACCCGGGAAAGGAGAAACGGACCAGGGAATCCTGCCAGGCTTCATCCGTTCCCGGCATGGCTCCGTTGTCGCGCTCGTACGCCAGCAGGAGCTCCGGCCACTCTTCGGAGGGGAGAAAGAGCCGCTCCCGGACCTGGTCGATCAGCTCGGCAGCCGAAGAGGGCGCATAGCCGGGCCAGGTCCGCTGCAGTTTCCGTCGGAACTCATCGACCAGGGCCGGCGCGAGACGGGGCCGGAGATGCGGGGAGAACGCCACCTCGCGGATGAGATCGTCGGTGAGGGAAGAGGCGGTGTCGGCGTAGGGATCGTCGCCCTGGTACATGTAGAAGTTCGTCGCGTACCAGACCAGGTTTTTCCCGAACGGCGACGGATGCGGCGTGTCGGTCTCGGAGATGAGGATCTCACCGCGCCCGATCTCGTCGAGGAGCATGCAGAGGGAAGGAAGATCGAAGTCGTCGCGGACGCAGGTTCGCCAGGTCTCGGCCAGGACGGGAAAATCGGGGAAGCCCCGAACTGCCTCGAGCAGTTTCTTCGCCCGGAGCCGGTTCAGCCAGAGCGGCATCCGGCGTCCGAAACCCGATCGCGGAAGCAGGAGCGCCCTGCCCGCGTTCTCCCGGAACCGGGCGCCGAAGAAACCGGTCGACTCGAGGCGCTTGCGCAGAAGTTCCTCGATGCGTCCGGCCGTCCGCCGGATGACCCGCTCGAGGAGCCGGTCGGGCGAGGCTTCGTTGGGCAGGTAGAGCACCAGGGCGTCGTCGTCGGCGTAGCTTTCCAGGGGATACCCGTACTCCTCCTCCCACGCGGCGGCGAGGAGGAGCCGGAAAGGATGATTGATTCTCCCGCCCCAGAGCGTGTGGATGAAGAGCTGGAGCGCATCGGCGCGGCCCCGGGAGTCGCGGCATCGTTCGACGACCAGGTGATGTCGGTGCGGCAGGGGAACCCGGGTCGTCTCCTTCTGCTCCAGCAGGAACTCCTGCAGCCGCCCGGCCGCTCCGGGGTCGACCCCGTACCGTTCGGATACGTTCCGGACCCAGTCCGGCTGCTCGAGCCTTCCGTCCTGCTCCTCGAGGAAGCGGAGAATGCGCTCGGAGAAGCGGAAATCCCGATGCATCGCCTCCGCCCGCCAGAACGGCACGCTGTCGGTCGCGCCCTGCCAGGGAACCACGTCGACGTTCTGGTGATCGATGGAGACGATTTTCCAGGACTGCGCTCCCAGGGGAAACGTCTCTCCCGGTTTCCGCTCCCAGACGAACTCCTCGTCCAGTTCCCCGATCCTGGCACCCGAGCCGTGATGACGGAGGGTGAAATAGCCGCGATCGGGGATCGTGCCGCCGGAGTGATAGAGGTAGGTAAGCACCCCGTCCCGGCCCCGGACCGTTCCGTCGGCGGCATCCAGGATCACGCGGGGCGAGAGCTCCCGGATGCGGGTGCCGGCATACCTGCCGGCCAGCATCTGGAGCACCAGGTCGAACTGCCGCCGCGGCAGATCGCGGTACGGCCACGCCGTCCTGATCCGGGCGTACAGCTCGTCGCATCGATACTCGCGGATTCCGGTCATCGAAACTATGACCTGCGCCAGAACATCCAGCGGCCCTTCGGGCGGCCGGATCTCCTCGATGTCGCGGTCGGCCACCGCGCCGGCGAGCGCCACCGCTTCCAGGCAATCCCGGCCGAACGTGGGATAGAGCCGACCGCGGCTTTCGGCGCCTACCGAATGGCCGGCCCTTCCGATCCGCTGGATGGCCGAGGAGACCGACGGCGGCGTCTGGACCAGGATAACCTCGTCCAGCGTTCCGATATCGATTCCCAGCTCCAGCGAGCTGGTCGCGAAAATGGCCGCGAGCTCTCCCCGCTTCAGCCGTTCCTCGACTACCCGTCGGAGCTCCTTCGAGAGGGAACCATGGTGGGAATAGGCGACTTCCCGGCCCTCCGCCTCGTTCACCAGGAGCGTCAGACGTTCCGCCAGGCGGCGGTTGTTCGTGAAGAAGAGGCTCGCCCGGTTGCTCCGGATGATCGTGCGGAACTCCTGCGCCAGAGCCGGCCAGGGAGATCGTACGTCGGGGAGATCGGATTCCCCGGCTTCCTCGCCGACGCTGCCGGTTTCCGCCGGGTCCGGAACGCACACCCGAAGACTGATCCGCTTTTCCTCCCGGGACCGGACGATGCTTACCGCCCGTTTCCGGTACCCGGTTCGTTCCGGTTCCGGCTGCCCGGCTTCCCCCGGAATCTCGTCCAGCCGGAATCCGCCCATGAAATCGGCGACCGTCTGCAGCGGGCGAACCGTCGCCGAAAGACCGATCCGCTGGAACTCGCCCGAAAGGAACGCGAGGCGCTCCACCGCGGTCATGAGCCAGGTCCCGCGCTTCGATCCGGCCACCGCGTGGATCTCGTCCAGGATCACCTGCCGGATGCCGCCGAGGAGCTCCCGGGAGCGTCTCGCACTCAGGAGCAGGTTCAGGCTTTCCGGGGTGGTGATGAGAATGTCCGGGGGACGGCGGAGCATCCGCTGCCGCTCGCTCTGCGGGGTGTCGCCGCTGCGGACGGCCACGGAAATGGAGGGAAACGGTTCGCCCCGCTCGCGGAACCGGGTGCGGATTTCCGCGAGAGGAGAGAGCAGATTGCGGTGTATGTCGGTGTTCAGCGCCTTCAGGGGAGAAACGTAGAGCACCCGGATCCCGCTGCCTTCCCACGTGCCGCGGATCAGGTGATCCAGGGCCGTCAGGAAGGCGGTCAGCGTCTTGCCGCTCCCGGTCGGAGCGGTAACGAGCAGGTGCTCGCCCGCCGCGATCCGCGGCCATGCCATGCCCTGGATGTCCGTCGGTGCCGGGTATTTTTCCAGGAACCATTCCCGGATGAGCGGATGGAACGGGCCGAGAGCTCCCGGGTTCGTTTCCATGGATCATCCCCCTCCCGGCAGATTACCACATGGCGGCGGGCCGTGCGAGAGGAAGAGCAGGAATCAGACCGGTTCGGTCCGGGTCTCCATGGTCCTGATCCGGTCTTCCAGATCCTGCAGCCGCTCGGTGAGGGTGGTGATCGTCTTCTCGATCCTGCTCTTCTCCTTCGTCAGCTTTTCCAGGGGATCCGGTACCCCCTTCCGCTGCTGGAGCTCCGCCTTGATCATCTCCTTGCTTTGACCCGCCTTGAACGCCTCCTGGACTTCCTTCCGCACCTGCTCGTCTCCGTACGCGGCGACCGTTCGCATGTTGTCGTAGCCGATCGACGGATCGAGATCGTACGCGTGGACCTTCATGAGCGACCGGGCGGAGTTCTGCTGAAGGGAAAGGACCCGCTCCGCGTAATCCTCGAACCGGGCATGATTCCTTTCGCAGAGCTGCTGGGCTTCGAGGAGCAGCTGTCCGAACTCCTTCATCAGCTCGCCGTTCCGGGTGAGAAACTCCATGCGGATGCGTCGCGTCAGGCGCTGGAATTCGGGATGCGTCTCGAAGATGCTCTGGTAGATTCCCAGCTCCTCCGCCTTTCGGAGCAGCCGGTGGAAGATACCGCGGAACTCGGTCGTGTGTGCCTTTCCGCGCATCGGCACTGCAGCCGAGGTGAAATGAACATGGTGTGCGAACTCATGTATCGCGGTGTACAGGAGGCTGTTCTCCTGCTCGAAATTCCTGTTGTGGATGATGATCTCGCAGCTGTCCGGCTTGTACAGCCCGTTGACCCGCTTCGAAGCCTTTCCCGAGAAGATCAGCGTGAACTCCGGAACGTCCTCTTCGAGGAGGAGCATTTTTTCTTTGACCTGGTCCTGATTCATGGCATCCTTTCCGTAGTCGGTTTTGCCCGGCGCTCAGAAGTTCGTGGAACCTCTCAGAAACCGAGAGCGGAAAACCCGGCTGTGACCGCGGCGGCGAAAAGGCCCCCGAAAATGATTCCCGACCCGATCTCGACAAGGTCGTGGCCGATCATCTCGTTCAGCCGCAGCTTTTCTTCCGGGAAATACTTCCGGGCGAGAGTGTTCAGCGTCACCGCATGGAGCTGAACCGCTCCGCGAAGCCGGAAGGCGTCGTACGTGACGATGGTCGCGAACACGAAGGAGACGGCGAAGATCTCCGAATCGATGCCGTTCCGCATTCCGACCGCCGTCGTGAGGGAGGTGACGAAGGCGGAATGGGAGCTGGGAATGCCTCCCGCGCTGAAAAAATAGCCGGGCGAGAGCTTTTCGTCCCGGATGGAGTAGTACACTACTTTGAACAGCTGACAGAGCAGCTGCACGGAGACGGCGGTCAGCAGCGTTACCGGCATACCGATAGAGGTAGCACACCTGCCGGTTTCTTGCAAGGGATCAGGGATGATCCGGTTCGAACGGTTCCTTCACTCCTCCGCCCAGGACATCCTCCACGTAGAGCATCCGGATCGACCGGATGATGATCGCCATGAGCGGCATGGCGAGGACCACCCCCATGAACCCGAACAGGGTTCCGGACTCCTGTACCGCCTGCGGGATGAGGATCCGTCCGGCCGGAACGGCAGCGGTGCTGCCGAACCTGCGGCCAAAAAGCCGGTCGCGCTGGTCCCGGCCGTGAAAGCGGGCGCAGACACCGCCGAGAGCCCTTTACAGATCTTCTCTTAATGGATAGGAATAGGGTAGAATACCGTACACCCGACGCAGCGAACCCTTTTCCCGGCGGAGCCGGTCCCGGGGTCCGTTCGTTTTTTTTCAAGGGAGTCATCTGAATGGATTCGAGTACCATCGTCAAAAGCCTTCATCCGCTGGAAGTGAAGACCCTGCGCCGTTATGCGCCGGGAGAAGCCATTTCTCCCGCCGGAATGATGGAAGAACTCTCCTTCAACGTCGGCCAGAGCAACCAGACCCTGAGCTGGCTTTCTCAGAAAAGCCTGGTGCAGGAGAAGGAACGAACCACCCGGACCTTCTACGAGCTTACCGAGCTTGGCGAGGAATACCGCAGCGGGGGGACGCCGGAGGAACGCATCATCACCCTGCTGCAGGAGCGGGGACCGATGCCGCTCCCGGAGATCGCCCCGGCCCTCGGGCTGGAGAGCCGGGACGTCGGTTCGGCTTACGGCCAGCTCGCGCGGGAAGGAATCCTCGCGATGGACGCGGAGAAGCGGGTGTCGGTCACCGGGAGCGGGGACCGGAGCCGGATCGACACCATCCGTGCGCTCCTCGAGCGGGCACACGGCCAGGGCGGCGCTCTCCGGGAGGAAGACCTCTCGGGACCCGGGAAGGAGGCGATGGGCGGGATCAGCAAGAAGCGCGGCGCCTCGGGTTCTCCCTTCAAGACGGCCGAGCGGGACGAGGTCGTCTTTGCGCTGACACCGGAGGGTGCAGAGGTTCGAAGCCGGCTGAGCGCCGAAGGGGTGACCGGAGAGGAGATCGGAACCCTGACGCCGGAGATCCTCGCGAAGGGCACCTGGAAAAACCGGGGATTCCGGGCCTACAACGTGAACACCCCGCCGATGCGGATGGTACCCGGGCGGCGGAACCCCTACTGCGAATACCTCGACCTGGTGAAGGACAAGCTGTCTTCGCTCGGATTCGAGGAGTTCGACGGACCGCTGGTGGAGACGGAGTTCTGGAACTCGGACGCTCTCTTCATGCCGCAGTTCCACTCGGCCCGCGACATCCACGACGTCTACTACGTTGCGGACCCGGTGCGGGCGAAAGAGATCGAGCAGCCCTATCTGGACCAGGTCGCGGGCACGCACGAGGACGGCTGGGAAACCGGGAGCCGGGGCTGGAACTACAAGTTCGACCGGGACTTCACCCGGCGGCTCATTCTGCGGAGCCACGGAACGGTACTCTCCGCCAAGACGCTGACGAAGGCGAAGGTGCCGGGGAAGTACTTCGGCATCGTCCGCTGCTTCCGCTACGACAAGGTCGACGCGACGCATCTCTCGGACTTCTACCAGACCGAGGGCATCGTTCTGGGCGAGGACGTGAACCTGCGGACCCTGCTCGGCCTGCTCAAGATGTTCGCCGAGGAGGTCGCGGGCGCGAAGGAAGTGAAGTACGTGCCCGGCTATTTCCCCTTCACCGAACCGTCGGTCGAGGTCCATATCAAGCACCCGGTGCTCGGCTGGTTCGAGCTGGGCGGATCCGGGATCTTCCGGCCGGAAGTGACCCGTCCGCTGGGCATCGACGTGCCGGTGCTGGCCTGGGGCCTCGGAATCGACCGGATGGCCCTGATGCACCTGGGGCTGGATGACCTTCGGGAGCTCTTTTCCGGCAACATCGAGAACGTACGGCTCAGGAGGAGGAAGTAGCCATGCCCAAGATCGAAGTATACGAGGACGCGCTCTCAGCCTACATCGGCAGGCCCTTCACCCTCGAGGAGCTGGAGGAGATGCTGCCGGCGGCAAAGGCCGAGCTGGACGAGCCGGGAAGACGGAATCCTCAAGATCGAGCTGAACGATACGAACCGCCCCGATCTCTGGTCCACCGCCGGACTGGGACGGCAGCTGCGGCTCTCGCAGGGCGGCAAAGTCCCGTCCTATGATTTCTTCTCCCGGGCCGGGCACATGAAGGATGCGGGGAACCGGCGGGTTGTCGTGGAGCCGTCGGTGATGCCGATCCGGCCCTACATCACCGCCTTCTCGGTGACCGGAAAGCCCATCGACGAACCGATGCTCAAGGACCTGATCCAGACCCAGGAGAAGCTCTGCTGGAACTACGGGCGGAAGCGGAAGTCGATCGCCATGGGAGTCTACCGGAGCGACATCATGGCATGGCCGGTCCGGTACCGGGCGGCGGATCCGGACTCGACGAAGTTCGTCCCGCTGGGAATGGACCGGAAGCTCTCGCTGCGCGAGATCCTGACCGAGCACCCGACGGGCCGTGATTACGGCTGGATCGTGGCGGATCTTCCGGAGTTCCCCTACCTCGACGACGCCGACGGGAAGACGCTCAGCTTTCCCCCGGTGATCAACAGCGACCATCTCGGAGCGGTCCGCGTGGGAGACAGCGAGCTCTTCATCGAGCTGACGGGAACCGACCTGCCGTCGCTGCTCCTGACCGCTTCCATCGTCGCGTGTGATATGGCGGACGCGGGCTACACGATCCTGCCGGTGAAAGTGGAATATCCCGAACCGACCCCTTACGGGAAGGAATTCGTGATGCCCTACTACTTCCAGGAGCCGGTGCGGCTGGAGCTCTCCTATGCGGCGAAACTGCTCGGGGAGACCTTCACGGCGGGAGAGGCCGCGGGGTACCTGTCGCGAATGGGCTGCCGGAGCGAGTCCGACGGCGCGCATCTCACGGTCCGGCCGCCGGAGTACCGCAACGACTTCCTGCATCCCGTGGACGTGATCGAGGACATCATGATCGGCCGGGGTACGGAATCGTTCTCGCCGGTTCCGCCGACGGATTTCACCGTCGGACGGCTCACGCCGATCGAGCGATTCTCCCGGAGGGTCGAAGAGCACCATGGTGGGCCTCGGCTACCAGGAGATGATCTTCAACTATCTCGGCTCGGGAAAGGACTTCATCGAACGGATGCGCATTCCCGCATCGCGAGGTGATCAGGATCTCGAACCCCATGTCGGAGAATTTCGAGTACCTGCGCAACTCGATCATCCCGTCCCTCCTGGGTGCCGAATCGGTTTCGGGGAATGCCGTCTATCCTCACCTCGTGTTCGAAGTCGGGAAAGTCGCCTTTCCCGACCCTGCAGAGAACTACGGGACCCGGACGGTGAACTCGCTCGGATTCGTGGCATCGGGCACGGACGCGAACTTCAACCTCGCGAGCTCTCACGTCGCAGCGCTCCTGTACTTCCTGTTCCGGGAGTACACCCTGAACGCGACGGAGGACCCGCGGTTCATTCCCGGGCGGGTTGCGGAGATTCTGGTCGGCGGACGGAGCATCGGGGTGTTCGGAGAAGTTCATCCCGCGGTTCTCGACGCCTGGGGCATCCAGATGCCCTGCGCCGCCTGCGAGATCGATCTGGACCGGCTCCTGCAGGAGTAGGGCGCCGGGCCGGGAGGCCCGGTTCGCGGGACGATAACGGGCGATCCCCTGCGGGGGCATCGCCCGTTCCGTTTTCGGGACGGTGTCCGGCGGCGTTATTCGGGCAGGAGCAGGATCGATATCCTGCTTCCCGAAGTGCGGTCCAGCTCTAACGTGCCGCGGAGCTGGCTGGCGAGATTCACCAGCAGCTGGAAGCCGAGAGTCGTCGGGCGCAGCGGGTCGACCGATTCGGGGATTCCCGTTCCGTCGTCCCGGACCGAAAGGCGGAGCCGGTCCCCCTCGCGCCGCAGCTCCACGCCGATCGTTCCGGGGCGATCGCCGGGGAAGGCGTGCACGATGGCGTTGGTCACCAGCTCGTTCACGATCAGCCCGCAGGGTATGGCCGTCTGAATGTTCAGCTGAATCTTCTCGATGTCGGGAAGGCGGCGGATCCGGTCCGGCACCTCGTAGACCTGGAAGAGGTAGTCGACCAGGCTGTCCACGTACCGGCGGAAGTCGATCCGGGTCAGGTTCTCCGACCGGTGGAGCTCCTCGTGCACCAGGGCTATCGATCGGATGCGGTTCAGACTCCTGCGGAACATCCGCAGTGAATCGGGGTCGCGGATGAAGTTCGACTGGAGACTGATAAGGCTGGAGATGATCTGCAGATTGTTCTTGACCCGGTGATGGATATCCCTGAGCAGCGTCTCCGTCTCCCGCAGGGAAGTTCTGAGCTCCGTCTCCGAGAGCTCACGGATCCGCATCTCCTCTTCGAGCCGATCCGTCCTCCGCTGAACCTCCTCCTCCAGGTTCATCCGGTAGCGGCGGTTCTCCAGGATCAGCTCCCGCCGTTCCATGGCCCGCCTGAGCGCGTGATCGAGAACGGCGAGATCGGGAATCGGCTTGATCAGGTAATCGCTCGCACCCAGCCGCACGGCGTTCGCGGCATCCTGGACCTCGTCGCTGGCGGAGAGCACGATGATCGGAACATCGGGGTCGTCCTTCCGGATCGCACCGAGCACTTCCAGTCCGCTCATGCCCGGCATGATCAGGTCGAGCAGGACGACGTCCGCCCCGACCCGTCGGAAGCGCTGGAGCCCGTCCGCTCCGCTGGATTCCGGGAACACGAGAAATCCGGCTTCCGACAGATAGGCCCCGATTCCTTTGAGCATCATCGGATCGTCATCGATGTAGAGCACGCTGTTCACTGTCCGTCCCTCCGTTCGTCCTTTCCTTACTCGTCCTTACTCGCGCCGTGCCGCGGGGCGTCCGGCTGCTGCCCCGTCTCTCCCGGCCAGGGAGGGAAGGGCGAGCTCGTTCAGCAGCCATCGGGCGAGCTTCCCGATCGACGATATGCCTGCCTCGGGCGGAAGCCGGTCCGCGGCATCCTGTGCATCGCGGAGGAACGAAACCGCCGTCCGGCGGGCACGTTCGGAGCCGCCCTGCTGGTAATCGAAGAACCAGTGAAGCCCGAACGAGAGACAGCGGCGGACCCCCCGGGTCTTTTTTCCCTGCTGCCATTCCGCGAAGGTGCGGGGAGAAACGGCGGTGTACTCGGAGAAGATCGGCACGAAATCCGGCGAGTAGGCCAGCGCCGCATCGAACACCTGCCGTATCAGGCTCTCGTTCCGGTCCCGCAGCTCCGGCTTCACCCGGACCCGTTCGGAATGGAGACCGGCGGCGGTGTAGCGGAGCAGGCTCGCGTAGAATGATCGGCGCGGATCGCCGGCCGGTTCCGAAGATCGGACGGGATGCTCGCGGAGTATCCGGAGCGCTTCCTCGTAGTCCCGCTTCAGGATGATGAACTCAGCGCTCCCGCCCCCGGTGAGGTCGGGATGAGCCGCTTTCACCTGTCGCTTGAACAGCCGCTTGAGCGATGCCTCGGATACCTCGCCGTCCGCGATCAGACGCCGAATGAAGGGATTGGTCCACTCCTCGTTGTTCATGCCCCGCGCCGCTCCGCAGCGATAGGAAGTATCGTCTCTACCAGTATCGCACCTCCGGTGAAAATGTCAACGCTGGATCACCGGCTCTGGATCACGGGCTCGCGGTCGGGCCTGCGGCGGACGATCCGATCGGCGGCGGTTTCCCAGAGCGCCTGGATCTGGCTCCGTTCGCAGCGTCCCGCGTAGGGAAGAAGCAGGGACGGATCGGCGAGAATATCGCTGAGCTCCTGCAGAAGATGCGACTTGGTGATCGTGTCCAGCCGGAACGCGGCCAGCATCGAGCGCATGGTTTCTTCGCGGAGATCGGCGGAGGAGAGCAGGGATCTCCCGTCGGCCGCAAGGGTGAGGACGACTCCGCCGGTCCGCCCGGTGACGGCCGCGGGAACGGAGAGGCTCCGGTTCTCCGGATCGTAGACGAAATCCACCGGTTCCTCCCGGCCGTCCGTCAGGGTCCGGGATACCCGGTCGGGTCTGCCGACGCCGCGGGCGGTCAGGCGGATGCGTCGGTTCTCCGGGATCACGGACGGCTCGCCCTGCGGCGGGAAGACCGTGATCCGGAGGCGATTCTCCGACCACTCCTGGACGATCCGGGTCGTGCAGAAGATGCCGGAGCGGTAGTCGAGCGTGCTCCCGTCGTCCTCGTAGAGCGTGAACTCGCCGTCGGCCCCGGGAAAGAGGAGAATCTCCAGCTCCTCGGGATTCTCGACGCTCCACGGAGCCGCTGCGCCGTCGAGCGGCACGATCGCTCCGGCGGAAGCGAATACCGGGATATCCCGGAGCCCGCCGTACACGGCTCTCCGGCCGCCGCCGCTCCATCGTTTCCCGGTGAACAGGTCGAACCATTCGCCTTCCGGCAGCCACACTTCGCGTCTTGCGAGGCGGGTCGCCGGATCTCGCGGCGAGGTGAAGGGAGCCGCGATCAGTTCGGTTCCGAAGCGGTACTCGTCGGGGCAGCGGTAGGCTTCCTCCTCGTCGGGCCGGAGCCACGAGAGCGGCGTTACCAGCGGGATTCCCTCGTCGCTGTTCCGCCGCGCCATGGTGTAGAGGTAGGGAACGAGCCGGTGGCGGAAACGCATCGCATCGGATGCGACCGCTTCGGTTTCCCGGTCGTGCAGCCAGGGAGCGCGAACGTGGAACGGGTTCTTGGAGCTGTGAACCCGCAGGACGGGGCTGAAGAGGCCGAACTGGACCCATCGGGCGTAGAGCTCGGGATCCTCGGTCCCCTTGAAGTGGCCGCCGATATCGTGGCTCCACCAGCCGAAACCGACGTTGGCGGCGGCGGCGGTGAACTCGGGCTGGAACGCGAGAGAGGCCCAGGTGACGTGCGTGTCGCCGGAGAAGCCGATCGGATACCGATGGCTTCCGAGACCCGCCCAGCGGGAGAAGATGAAGGGCCGCTTCCGGCCGTCCCGTCCCAGGTCGTAGAAGTGCAGATGGTTCAGCCACCAGAGCGGGTCGAGCCCGGAGATCGCGGGTCCTGCGGCCCTGCTGCCAGTCCATCCACCAGAAATCCACTCCCTGCTCCTCGAGGGGATGGTGGAGCAGACGGAAGTACCCCTCGACGAAGCGGGGGTCCGAAACGTCGAAGAGCACCGGTTCTCCCGCCGCGGGGTCCCGGCCCAGGAAGCGGGCGAATGCCGCGTACGGCTCCTCGTGGGGATGCACTCCGTCGGCCGGATGCAGGTTCAGGGCGGTCCTGAGCCCGAGGCGGTGCAGGTCCCGGAGAAAGTCCGCGGGATCGGGGAAGAGCTTCCGGTTCCAGGTGTAGCCGGTCCAGCCCCGCGTGTGAGGATTGTCCACCAGGTGCCAGTCCATGTCGACGATGCAGACCGACAGGGGAACCGAGCGGCGGCGGAACTGCTGCATCAGATCGAGCAGCGATTCCCGGGTGTACTCCCAGTAGCGGCTCCACCAGTTGCCCAGGATCCATCGGGGGATCAGGGGAACCGAACCCGAGATCCGCACGAAATCCCGGATGCACCCGGAATAGTTCCGGCCGTAGCCGAAGAAGTAGAGGTCGCGCGTCCGCTCCGCCTCCTCCGCCGGAACGCCGGCGCGGCGCGGCACCACCCAGCCGTCCTCCTCGAAGACGAGGGAACGGGAATCGTCCACGAGGGTCCATCCGGACCGGGAGACGAGTCCCGGTTCGAGGGGAACCGCCCCGTCGACGTCGTCCAGGGTGCGGGCGGTGCCGCCGAGGTTCCCGGTATCGGGGTCCCCGTACTGCCAGGTCCGCTCCCGCTCCTTCAGCCGGATGGCGAGCGTCTCCGGGGAGAACGGCCCGTCCGTGAGCCGGTACCGGATCAGAAGCGCGGCGGTCTCGATCTCCAGATATCCGTCTTCCGACCGGCGGGTCTCGAAGTCGGGAACCGGCAGGCGGCGGTTCCAGAACACCTGGCTCGGCCGGTCCTCGAATCGGGCGTCCGGGGCGTATTCCATCCGGATCAGCCGGTCGGTCAGCAGGGTGAAGCGGACGCAGCCTGCCGTGACCGAAGCCGCCGGATCCGCGATCGGCTGCCAGGCGGTGGGAAACGAGGCGGTATGACGATCAGTCGACATGTCTCTACTATACCGACATATCATCCTTTCTGCAAAGCCGTCGCAGGCCCGAAAGCCTGCTTGCAAATCCCGGATGACTGAGTACACTGAAGGAGAGGGACCGAACGTATGAGCAGCGCCGAGCGGAACGAACACCTCCTTTCCCTTCTGGACCGGACTATTCCGTTCCGCTTTCTGGACCGGGAGCAGCAGCACTCGCTTCTTCCGGATCTCCGGCAGGAGCGCTATGCGGAAGGGGAGGTGATCGTCCGTTTCGGTGATCGGGACGATACGGTCTA
Organism: uncultured Spirochaetota bacterium; assembly: GCA_963728215.1. Taxonomy (GTDB): domain Bacteria; phylum Spirochaetota; class Spirochaetia; order CAVSJD01; family CAVSJD01; genus CAVSJD01. The sequence goes on from CAVSJD010000012.1 coordinate 197,443, forward strand.
TCTTCTGGACGAGGGAAGCGTCGAGACCATGAACATGGTCCACGTTCCGCCCTTCCGGCTCAACCTGATCGCCCCCGGACACTATTTCGGTGAGCGGTCGGCGCTGTTCGCCCAGCCCCGGGTGAACGAGATCCGCGCGGTCGAACCGGTCCGCTGCTTCGCGATGACCGGGGAGCGGTTCCTGCGGCTGCTGCGGGAGTCCCGTCCCTTCGCCCACGCCCTGGGGACGATCCTCCGGGACAAGCACGGAATCTTCGCCGCCTTCGATCATTTCACGGCGGAACTGGTGCGCGGAGCCGCGCGGGGACACATAGACATTCCTGAGCTGCTCCCTCGGTACCAGGAACTGGAGCCGGCGCTGCATCCCTTCGCCGAGGACATGGGGCGGATCGACCTTTCCGCCTTCGCGTATGCGATCCGCCGGCTCCCCGAAAACGTCACCCGTACCTTCGGCTATCTGCTGACCGACGATCTCCCCGGCATCTACTCGTCTCCCGACCTGCTGTTCCGAAAGGTCGCCACCTCCGCCCGGCGGCGGGACGTGTGGGAAATGCTTCCCGGAAAGAGCATGGTGCTTCTGCGCAACGGCCTTTCGGACCTGATGGACCTGGTGACCTGCCTCTGTCTCTATGCGGTGGAGGCCCGGAAGCTGCGCTACCGGATCAACGAATCGGGGATGCTGCTCGCCATCGACCGGTTCATCGCCGGACGGTCCGGGCCGGAAGAAACCGACTCGGAGGAGGAACCGCCGGAGGCGGGACCTTCGGAGGCGGGAGGAACGCCCGGTGAGACCGCGGCCCGGAACCCGGAACGGGAGTTTCTCCTGACGCTTCCGTTCACCCCCGAGGAGGTGAACGGAATCATGAACGTATGGCCGCGGGATCCGGTGGCCCGGTTGCGGGACATAACGCGCCACCGGGAAGTCTTTCACATCGATGTCCGGCGTCAGACGCAGAACTACAATTCCCGGAGCTCGGAGTTCTGGACGGATCAGATCGGGAAGGCCACAATGCGGGTGCTCGGGTACGCTCCGAATCGGCTTCCCGAAGGGACCCGGGTTCACATTATCAGCAGCAATTCCCATTCGGTCGCCAACTGCCTGAACCCCTACCTGATCGAGCGCGAGCAGGAGATCGCGGAGTGGGGGAGACGACGCGGTCTCGCGGACACCGCATGGCACAATCCGTACGATTCGCTCTACGCCGCCGCCCGGGAGTACCTGGCCGCCCGGCCGGAGGTGCTGGCCGACATGCGCCGGCAGGAGGAGGACTGGGGCATCTTCCGGCTGAAGGAGACCGCATCCACCGGGATCCAGGTCCAACTGATCGACGTGTCCCGGCTGGCGGGCAGACCGATCGATCCGGGAATCACACCTCCTCCGGCGGATGAACGGATCCTGCTGGTGAACATCGACTATGCGTTCGGAGAGCAGGCGGAGGAGATCATCCGGAACCTGCTGCTGCTGTTCGGGCGGAACGTGGCGAGCATCAACGTCCTGGGCAAGGCGGGAGCCCTGCTCGGCAGGAGGGGCGATGTGCTGGTGCCGACGGCGTTCGTCGAGCAGTTTTCGGACCAGTTCCTTCCCCTGCCGCAGCCGTCGGAGTGCTGCGGCAGGCTCGAGGGGCGCATCCCCGATCACACCGTGCACCGCGGTCCGCTGCTCACCGTTGCCGGCACGCTGCTGCAGAACCGGATGATGCTCCACTTCTACCGTTCCATCTGGGAGTGCATCGGTCTGGAGATGGAAGGCGCCTTCTACTACCGGCAGATCCAGAAGTCGATTCAGACCGGCCTGATCGACGGGAACGTCATCCTGCGGTTCTTCTACTACGTCTCGGACCTTCCGCTCGATCATGACGGGAGCCTGTCCCGCCGGCTCGGGATGTCGGAGGGCATTCCTCCGCTCTACGCCATCACCCGGGAGATTCTGAGCGAGATGTTCGAACAGGAGCGCCGGGGGTGATTCCGCCGGAATCCGGGACGGGGCGTTCGGTTCCCGCCGCGTGCACCCGCGGTCACTTTCCCGTTGACGGCGGGTGGTTTCGAGGATAGAATATCATTATTGAAATAATGCAGATATTGGATTTTACTGCAGCCCAGCATGAATCAAATGATCAGCCTACCGGGGGGGAAGCGTGAAGTTGTTCGGAAAACTGGCGGTGGCGATGCTCACCATCATGTTCTGTGTGCTCGTGATCGTCGGTTTCGCCATTTCGACCGGGCGAACCATTGTCGAGCTCAACGATCTTCAGTTCGCATCCCTGCATGCGGTGAACCGCTGGAACTTCCTGAACATGACGGCGAAGGATGCCCTTCTTGCACCGCTCTTCCCCGAAGAGACGTATCGGAATATCGAGACTGCACGTGAGGGTTTCGACGAAGCGCTCGACAGGCTCGGGTCGCTTCCGGCCGAACGGCTCGTGGGGGCGAAGCTCGCGTCCCGGGCATCGGATGTGCAGCGGCTCTGGGAGGCCACGGAAGCGAACCTCTCCGATGCGCTGCAGAAGCTCGCGGCGATCCGCGACGGTGATCTCGCGGGCAAGCTGAGGTCGGGGACAATCAGTATGAACTACGGTCTGCTCGAGACGTTCTATCGGCTGAACGAGCAGGGGCGGGTGACTCCCCGGGAATCCTGGGAGATGTTCTCCTTCCGCGACGGGGTGAACTCGTTCGCCTACGCGAGCGCAACGTTCAACGATCTTCTGACCGAGCTCGAAACGGGAATCAAGCAGCGGGCTGCCGAGGTGATCCGGACGAACCTCTTCATTCTCATCGGTATCTCGATCGTGCTCATCATCTCCTCGCTCCTGTTCGTCATGACGTTCAGCCGCCGTCTTACCGGACGGATCGGATCCCTCGAGACGCTCATGGGGCACATCGCGGATCGGGACTTCACGGTCCGGGCCGATATCCGGACGAAGGACGAGATCGGCACCCTGGGGCGTCACGTGAACCGGGTCATGGAGGCCCTGAACGACTTCTTCGGCGCCGTCCGGACCGCTTCGGGCAACGTGAGCTCTCTGAAGGACAGCCTTTCGTCCGGCACCGCCGAGGCCGCCGCGGCCATCAACCAGATCAGCCGGAACATCGAGACGATCCGAGGGCAGTTCGCCGTGCTCAACGGTACCATCACGGACGCCGGGCGGGAGATCAACGCCATCGCCGGAGAAATCGGTGAGTTCGTCGGCTATACCGAGCACCAGGGAAAGGCGGTCGCCGAAACGTCTTCGGCGATCGAGGAGATGAGCGCATCCATCCGGAGCGTCTCCCGGCTGACCGAGGACCGCCGGGGAGAGGCCGAGAATCTCCTGTCCGATATCCGCGACGGCGGGGAGAAAATCGAGGCGGCCGACTCGATCATCAAGAGCATCTCCCGGGAGGTAGACGGTCTCCTCGAGGTGATCGAGATCATCAACGGCGTTTCCGAACAGACGAACCTCCTCTCCATGAACGCGGCCATCGAGAGCGCCCACGCAGGGGATGCCGGAAAGGGATTCGCCGTCGTGGCGGAGGAGATCCGCAAGCTGGCGGAATCGACGTCGGAGAATGCCCAGCGGATCGATACCTCGCTCCGTACGATGGCAGCCCGGATCGGCGAGGCCCTGGTCGCATCCACGACCGGTGCCCAGGCCTTCGAGCACATCAACCGGGGCGTATCCGGGTTCGTCCGGAGCTGGACGGAAATCGCGAGCAGCATGGAGGAGCTCTCCGGCGGGAGCCGGGAGGTGCTCCGGTCCACGACGGAGGTTTCGGAGATCACCCGGAGCATCGGCGAGGGATCGCAGCGCATGGAGAAAGGCGCCGGCCAGCTGCGGAGCGCGATGGAAAACGTGGAGCGGATCTCCTCCGAGACGCTCCTCGGCATCGGCGAAATCGACCTGGGTGCAAAGGAAATCCTTGCCGCCATGAACGGGATCAGCGATCTCGCGGAAGCGAGCCGGGATCGGATGTCGGACCTCGAGCGGGCCATTTCCCTGTTCAAGACCCGGGAGGTCGAACTGTCGGGGATGGAGTTCCTCGCGGTCGGAAGCCGTACCGGCGGAACCTCCGCCGAAGATGACGCCGATTCGGAGCCGGCCGCAATGCTCGAAGAAGCGGACGAGGTAACGGACCTTACGGAGTAGCCCCGTAAGGCGTATACTGATCGCGCATGCCGTCCCATATCGCTCATGCACTGTTCACCGAGGAGGTGATCCTCCGTTCTCTGCCCGAAGACGCCGGTGAGATTTTCGATCGGCAGCGCTCCTCGATTCTCCTCGGCGCCCAGGGGCCGGACATCTTCTACCACAACCGGCGTACGAAACCGTCCGGACTGCTGTTCGGCCGGCTTCTCCACACCCGCGGATACGGCACCTTCTGCGGACACCTTGCCCGCTTCGCCCGGGAGGAACACGGAGACCGCCGGGCGATGCTCCACGCCTTCCTGCTCGGATTCGCGACTCACGCGATCCTCGACCGCACGACCCATCCCTTCATCACCTGGTTCGCCGGATGGCGTCAGCGCGGACGCGAGGAAACCCGGAAGTACGCCCTGACCCATGCGTTCCTGGAGCGCATCCTGGACGTCGAGCTGCTGCGGCTCCGGTCCGGCATCGGCGTCGAAGAGTATGCGTTCGCCCCGCACCTGGAGGCCCTGGGCGGACGGATGCCCGCGGTCATCCGGGACGCCCTGGCGTACGCCCTCGCACGGACGTATCCCCGGGTCGACGAGACGAGGGATCCCGCAGCGGTGATCCGGCGCCTGGAAAATGCATGGTCCGACACGCTCTCCTTCTACGGGGCGACCGATCCCCCGCAGCTCGCCGCCCGGCTCCGGGCGCATCGGCAGGAGATGTCCGGGGAGGATGCGCTCCGGCGGCTTGCGATCTTCCATCCTCTTCCCCTTCCCGACGGCCGCCGCTTCGCGGACCTCGTCCCCGGGCTCGACCCGATGAACCTGCGGCGGAAGACCTGGACCGATCCGTGCGATCCGGGCCCCATGACCGATGCCGCGTTCCCGGAGCTCTACGAGACGGCGCTCGACTCCGCGGTGTCCGTTCTGCGGGAGGTCTCGCGGGTGCTCCGCGGCGACGCTCCGCCGGAGGCCGTCGAGGCGGCCGCAGGCAACACGAATCTCGCCGACGGGAAGACCGAACAGCCGTGCCGTCCTTCTGCGAGTGACCCGATGCCGCTCCCGGAGCTGCTGCAGGAGCTCTTTCGGCTGTATCGGGAAGGGCAGTATCCGTAGGGGGAACTATCGCCGTCCCCTCGGATCGAACAGGTCGCTCACGGCGTCGCCGAGCAGGTTGAAGCTGAAGACGGTGAGCGCGAGCGCGACGCCGGGGGCGATCGCCATCCAGGGAGCCGGGGAGAGATAGTTGCGGGCATCCTTGAGCATGAGGCCCCAGCTCGGCTCCGGCGGCTGGGAGCCGAGTCCGAGGTAGGAGAGGGACGCCTCGATGACGATCGCAAGGGCGAAGATGATGGTGCCCTGAACGACGAGCCTCCCGATCAGGTTCGGGACGATGTGCCGGGTGAGGATCCGGTACCAGGGGGTGCCGAGCGCCCGGGCCGATTCGACGAAGCCTTCGGTCCGGAGCGCCAGGGTTTCCGCACGCACCAGCCGGGTGATCACGGGACTGAAGATCACCCCGAGCGCGAGGGTGACCTGCGGCAGGCCGTAGCCCATGACCGAAACCACCGCGATGGCGAGGAGCACGGTAGGAAAGGAGAGCACCGCGTCGGAAACGAGCATCAGCCCCGCGTCGAGCACCCCGCCGATGAATCCCGCCGACAGTCCGGCCGCGAGACCCGCCGCCAGGGCGACCGATACGGAAGCGAGGCCGACGAGAAGCGCCGCCCGGGAGCCGTAGACGATGCGGGTAAGGATGTCCCGGCCGATATCGTCGGTGCCCAGCAGATGGCCTGCGGAGAGGGGCGGCAGGAACCGCTCCTCCAGCCGCTGCTCGGTCGGTCCGAACGGCGTGAGCAGGGGTGCTGCGACGGCAGCCCCGGCGATGAGGAGAATGCAGCCCAGGGAAATGACGAGGGGAAGGTTGCGGCGGCGATGCCGGAGGCCGCCCGGACCTGCGTCTATTCCGTCCATTCCGCGAACCGGAAGTCGTAGCTGTCGAGCTTCGGCACCAGCCGGAATCCCTTCACCCGGGTCCGCGTTCCGAGATACCGGTATGGCGTCCCGATATAGGCGAACGGAACCTCCTCCGCCATGATCTCGAGAACCTGCCGGTAGAGTCCGTAGCGCCGGTCGGGGTCGGGGATCCGGCGCGCCTCATCCAGGAGCGGCGGAATCCGGGGATCATGCCAGCCGGTATAGCTCTGCTCCTTGAAGCGTCCGTCCGGATCGAGCCGTCCGGTGTGGCCGATCGCGGTCAGGTCGAACTGCGCGCCGCGGTAGACGTCGCTGATCCAGGTCGGCCAGTCGACCATGCGTATCCGGGTCTTCAGCCCGGCAGCCGCCAGCATCTCCTGGTAGAGCTCGCCGGCCTTCACGTGCTGGTCGTAATTCTGGGGTACGGTGATCTCGAGCTCCGTCTTATCGGTCACTCCCGCCTCGGCGAAAAGCCGGCGGGCGCGCTCCGGATCGAACGGGTAGAGATCGGTGAAATCGGCGTAGTAGAAGTCGCCCGAATCCATGAACGTGCCGATCGTCTCTCCGCCGCCGTATGCGACGTCCAGCACCCGCTGCCGGTCCACCGCGAGGCTGATCGCCTGCCGGACGATCGGGTCGTCCAGCGGCGGACGGCGGGTATTCATGGGCAGGACCAGGACCAGGGACGTGAGATCGCGCTGCACGCTGACCGCGGGTTCCCGCTCCAGCAGGGGGAGATCCTCCGGGGTGATCGCCTCCGAGGAGCCTATGTCGAGATCTCCGTTCAGGAGCCCCTGCACCTGGATCGAACGTTCGGGTATGACGTTCAGATGAATCCGTTCGATCGAGGGAACCCCTTCCATCCAGTAGGAAGGATTTCTCTCGAGAACGAAGCGGCTGTCCGGAACCCATTCGGCGATGCGATAGGGGCCGGTGCCGACCGGATCGGCGGCGAAATCGTGCCCCGATTCGATCAGGGCCGCCGGCAGAATCGCCGACCAGCCGGAGGCGAGGGTCGCCAGCAGCGGGGCATAGGGTTCGGAGAGTACCAGGACCACGGTCCGGGCATCGGGAGTTTCGATGGATTCGATGGAGGAATAGTCGGCGGCGAACGGAGACCCGGTCGCCGGGTCGGCGATGCGTACGAGGGTCGCCCGCACATCGTCGGACGTGAACGGATCCCCGTTGTGAAAGGTCACCCCGTCCCGGAGCAGAAACGTCCAGCGGAGTCCGTCGGCCGAGACCTCCCAGCGTTCGGCCAGAGACGGCACGATTCTGCCTTCCATATCCGGCTCCGCCAGGGTGTCGTAGACGCTCTTGAGTACCTGGAACGTGAGCGTGCCGGAGGTGGCCTGCGGGTCCAGGGTATCGGGACTGCCCGAGAGGGCGGCCTGCAGCACCCGCGTCTCAGCCGCGCTGCCGCCGCCGCCGCAGGACGCAGCCGCCAGGCCGGCCGCAATGAGGAGCAGGACCCCCGATGCACGCCGCAGACCCGTCCGTACCGGGTGTCTCGAGAACCGAATGGCCGTTTTCATATGCGTCTCCTTCCGTATCTTACCGGATCAGTGCCTCTTTGTCAGGTCTCCGTCGGGGCATCCGGCAGGAGACCCGGCGATCCGCGGCGCCCGGGCATGGCGGCGTAGAGACTGCGGGTATACGGATGTTCCGGGGCCGAGAGGATCCGCCCGGCAGGACCGATCTCCACGATTTCTCCCGATCGCATGACCGCGATCTCGTCGCTCAGATAGGAAATCAGATCGAGGTCGTGGGAGATGAAGAGATAGGTGAGTCCGAGCCGTTCCCGGATCGAAAGGAGGAGGTTGATGATCCGGGCCTGGATGGAGACGTCCAGGCTGGAAACGGGTTCGTCGAGGATCAGGAACTCCGGCTCGACCGCAAGCGCCCGGGCGATCACCACCCGCTGTTTCTGTCCGCCCGACAGCTCGTGCGGATACCGCTCCAGCAGGTCCCTCGGCAGGCTCGTCAGGTCCGCGAGCTCCCGGACCCGCTCGCGCCGCTCGCGGGGAGGAACTCCGGAGTTTTCCATGCCCTCCTCGATGCTCCGTCCGGCGCTCATGCGCGGGTTCAGTGCGGAGTGCGGGTCCTGGAAGACGATCTGCATCCGCCGTCTCGCCTCCCGCAGGCGCGGGGCCGAAAGTCTGCCCAGCGACTGATCCTCGAGCAGCACTTCGCCCGAAGTGGGAGGATCGAGAAAGAGCATGCAGCGGGCGAGCGTGGTCTTTCCGCTGCCCGATTCTCCCACCAGGCCGAAGATGCTGTCCCGGCGGATCGAGAAGCTTACGTCGTTCACCGCCGTCACCGTCCGGGTCCGGAACTCGCCCGGATGGCGTTGGCGGAACTGCTTCACGAGGTTCCGCACGCTGACGAGCGGCCGCTCATCCATGACGGATGCCCTCGTCCCGCTCGATCGCCTCGGCGAAGTGACAGGCGGCACGATGTCCGGGACGGATCTCGCGGAAGTCCGGAATCCCGCTCGAGCAGAGAGGCGCCGCATGGGGACAGCGGGGATGGAACGGGCATCCCGGGGGAACGTCGGTTCCCCCGGGCGCCTGCCCGGGGATGGTGAGCAGCGGCTTCCCCCGTCTGGCGGGATCGGGCACGGCTTCGAGCAGCATCCGGGTGTATGGGTGCAGGGGGCGGCTGAAGAGCTCGTCCCGGGGAGCGGTCTCGATGATCGCTCCGGCATACAGGACCGACACCCGGTCCGCCGTCGCCCGTACCACCGGCAGGTCATGGGAGATGAAAAGGACCGACATGGCGAACCGGCGCCGCAGGTCGTCGAGGAGACGCAGAATCTGCAGCCGGACCGGCGGATCGAGGGCTGTGACCGGCTCGTCGGCGATCAGAAGCGAAGGGCCGCAGGATACCGCCATGGCGATCATCGCGCGCTGCTTCTGGCCTCCCGAGAGCTGGTGCGGGTAGCGCCGGAGTATTCCGCTTCCGCCCCCGAGCCCTGCCGTCGCGAGGATCGATTCCGCCCGTCCGCGCGCCTCCTGCTTCGACAGGTCGAGATGCGCCCGGATGGTCTCCACGATCTGCGTTCCGATGGTAAGGGACGGATTCAGATGGCGTCCCGGCTCCTGGAAGATCATGCCGACCTGCGCGCCGCGGATCCGCCGGAGCTCGTCCTCTTCGAGCCCGAGCAGTTCCTGCCCCCGGAACCGGACGGAACCGGAGACCGCCGCGGCCGGGGGGCGGGGGAGAAGCCCCAGTACGGACCGGGCGGTCACCGACTTGCCCGCTCCCGATTCCCCGACGAGCCCGAGCGTTTCGCCCGGAAGTACGTCGAGGTCCACTCCGCGCACCGCCCGGACGATTCCCTCCGGCAGCTGGAAGCGGACCGTGAGATCCCGGATCGCGAGCAGTGCCGTTCCTTCGTTCCCGGTCATCAGCCCCTCCGGATTCGCGGGTTGGCGATGCCGTAGAGAATGTCCGCCGCCAGGTTGATCATGGAGAAGATGATCGCCGCGAATACGACGCCGCCCTGGATGAGGGGGAAGTCCCGTCGATAGATCGCGGTGAGAAAGAGCCTGCCGAGTCCGGGAAGGGAGAAGACCTGCTCCACCACCACCGCTCCCCCGAGCAGGTAGCCGAACTGGATTCCGGTGATGGTGATGACCGGGAGGAGGGCGTTGCGCAGCGCGTGGACATACCGGACCCTGGACTCGGAGAGGCCCTTGGCGCGCGCGGTGAGCACGTATTCACGGGAAAGCTCCTCGAGCATCGAAGAGCGGACGAGCCGGAGCAGTACCGCGGCCCGGGCGAACCCGAGGGCGAAGGCGGGCAGCAGGAGATGAACCGGGGTATCCGCGCCGAACAGCGGGAAGACACGGAACCGGACCGAGAGGAGCAGGAGCAGCAGGATCCCGAGCCAGAACTCCGGGATCGCCATGCCCGCCTGCGAAAGGATCATGCCGAAGTAGTCCCAGGCGGACCAGCGGCGGACCGCGGCGAGAACGCCGAGCGGTACTGCGATGACCAGGGACATGACGATTCCGGTAACCGCGAGCGTCATGGTCAGCGGAAGACGCTCCAGCACCAGTTCGGTGACGGGACGGCCGGAGACGAAGGAGGTGCCGAAGTCGAGCCGGAATACCGACGCGATCCAGTGGAGGTACTGCAGCGGAACCGGCCGGTCGGTGCCCAGCCGTTCCCGGATCGCGGTGATGTCCTGCGGGTCGGCATCGACCCCGGCGATCACCAGGGCGGGGTCGCCGGGGAGCACCCGGAGAAGCAGGAAAGCGAGGGTGGAGATAAGGAACACCGTCAGGAGGAGTCTGCCTCCCTTGCCGGCGAGAAAGAGCAATGGCCCGGCGATACGGGACAGGGTCAGTTCCGCCTCCCTTCCGTCGGCACATTCGTGCCGACCTCCGGATCCTCCGCCGTCTTCCGGGGCAGCGTGAACAGCACCCGGGTTCCGGCGCCCTCATCGCTCTCGATCCGGATGGTCCCTCCGTTCCGTTCGACGAACTCCCGGCAGACGATCAGGCCGAGACCCGTTCCGAGCTCTCCGGCGGTTCCGGTGCTGGTGTGCTTGCTGTCGATGCGGAAGAGCTCGCCGATCCGGTCCCGGGGGATCCCGACGCCGCTGTCCTCCACCCGGACGAGGATGTCCTCCGGGCGGCATTCCGCGGCTACGACGACCCTGCCGCCGGCTGGAGTGAACTTGATTCCGTTCGCGACCAGGTTTCTCAGGATGGTGTTCAGCATGTTCTGGTCGGCGGTGACCGAGATGTTCCGGTCGACGGCGTTGATCACCGTGACGTCCTTCCGCCGCGCCGTTTCGGTGAACAGGCTCAGAACCGAATGGGCCTGGAAATGCAGATCGATCGGTTCCGGGCTGAACGGGATCTTTCCCGACTGCGATCCGGACCACTGCAGCAGGTTTTCGGCGAGATTGTAAAGCCGCCCGACCGTGTCCCGGACCGCGACGGCGTACTTCCGCCGCTCCTCGGACGACAGTTCTTCCCCGTGCTCGGCAAGGTGCGCGGTTATCTGGGCGAGTCCGTGAAACGGGCTCCGCAGGTCGTGCGAGATGATGGAGAAGAACCGGTCCTTGCTCTTGCTCATCTCCTCGAGCTCCCGCGTGAACCGGTGCCGCTCGATCGAATAGAGCAGGGAACGGATGAGGATGCCGCCGGAGAAGTTACCCTTCGGGAGGTAGTCCTGCGCTCCGAGTTGCACCGCCTTGAGCGCGACTTCCTCGTCCTCGGTTCCGGTGAGCACCACGATCGGGATCTCCGGTACGAGCCGGTGGACTTCCCGGACCGTGTCCAGTCCCTGGCTGTCGGGAAGCGAAAGGTCCAGCAGTACGATATCGTGACGGCTTTCCCGGAGAAGCTCCCCTGCCTCCGCGAGGGACACGGCGGCATCCACGTCGAACCGGCACGTACGTGCCTCGCCCAGGGCCAGCTTGAGCAGATAGACATCGCCGGGATTGTCTTCGATCAGGAGCAGTCTGATCGGCGTGCTGTTCATCCTGTGTTCCAACTCCTCCGGTAACTTCGACCGATTATAGCACAGATGCAGAACTGGTTGAATCATCCCGGCTCATTCCGTTATACTTTCAGACAGGCATCGCGGCATCCGGAGGTTTCATGGAACAGAGCAGCGATCACATCCATGTCCTGCTGGTGGAAGACAACCCGGCGGACATCCGACTTACCCAGGAAGCGCTCCGGGAGAGCAAGATCTACACCAGCCTCGATATCGCACGCGACGGTGAGGAAGCGATGGCGTTCCTGCTGCGGGAAGGGCAGTATGCCGATGCCAGGCAGCCGGACGTGATTCTCCTGGACCTGAACCTGCCGAAGAAGGACGGCCGCGAAGTCCTGGCCGATATCAAGGATCACCCCCGGCTCAAGCACATCCCGGTCGTTATCCTGACCTCCTCACAGGCGGAGGAGGACATTCTTCGAACCTATAATCTGCATGCGAACTGTTACATCAACAAGCCGGTGGATTTTCACCAGTTCATAAAGGTGGTCCGCTCCATCGAGAGTTTCTGGTTCACCGTCGTGAAGCTCCCTCCCCGGGAAGACGAGTAGGAGTCCGGCATGGTTTCTCCCGGCAGGGAACGGAACGCGGCGAGCCCGACCGATGTCCGGAAACGGCACCGGCTGACGACCGTCGCCGGCTATGCGGTCCTCGTCGCCGGTCTGATACTCCTGCTGTACCTCAACCGGACGAGTCATCTGCTCTTTCACACGCTGGCGGAAGCGTTCAGCATCATCGTGGGCGGCGGGATCTTCATGGTCACCTGGAACACCCGCCGGTTCAGCGAAAACGACTACCTGATCTTTCTGGGCATCGGACTGCTGTTCGTGGTGATCTTCGACACGCTGCACATGCTGGCATACCAGGGAATGGTGGTGTTCCCCTGGGGCGGTCCGGACCTCGCGACGCAGCTCTGGATCGCGGGACAGTACCTGCGTTCCTCCGCTTTCATCGCAGCCCCGCTGTTCCTTCGCGGCCGGTACGGTACGAGTGTCACCCTTGCGGTCTACTCGACGGTCAGCGGCCTGCTGCTCGCCTCGATCTTCATATTCCGGAACTTTCCCGTCTGCTTCGTCCCGGGAGAAGGCCTCACGGACTTCAAGATCGTCAGCGAGTACATCATCGTCGCGATTTTTCTGCTGGGAATCCTGCTCCTCTATCGCGAGCGTCGTCACTTCAGTTCCGACGTTCTCCGGTACATCGCGCTGTCGATCGGGGCGGCCGCGTTGGCGGAAGCGATGTTCACGTCGTACGTCTCCATCGGCGATTCACCGCTGGTCATCGGTCATGTCATGAAGGTGTTTTCCTATTTTCTGCTTTACAAGGCGATCATCGAGACCGGTCTGCACCAGCCGTACGGCATGCTTTTCGGCAGTCTCGAGGAGAGCAGGGCCGGCCTCGAGCGTCAGAGGCGCTTTCTGGAAAGCGCCATCGAGGCACTCACCCATCCCTTCTATATCGTGAACGCCGATACCTACCGGATCGAAATCGCCAACTCCGCGGCCAGGAGCCTGAACGATGCGGCGGAAGGGATGACCTGCCACGCGTTCAGCCACGACTCTTCGGAGCCCTGCTGCGGCGAGTCGCATCCCTGTCCGCTGACGGAAGTGAAGCGGACGAGACGCCCGGCGGTGGTTGAGCATCTCCACATGGACCGAACGGGAAAACCCCGGTATGTCGAAGTTCACGGCTACCCGGTTTTCGACGAAGACGGACGGATCGTGCAGATGATCGAATACTCGCTCGATATCACCGACCGGAAGCTCTCGCAGAAGATGCTGGAGCGGAAATCCGTCGAGCTCGTCCGCTCCAACGAAGAGCTGAAGCAGTTCGCCTATATCGCATCCCACGACCTCCAGGAGCCGCTCCGGATGGTCTCGAGCTACGTCCAGCTTCTCGCCGACCGGTATCGGGGCCGGCTCGATGCGGATGCCGACGACTTCATCAACTTCGCGGTGGAAGGTGCGGGCCGCATGAAGGATCTGATCAACGGGCTGCTCTCTTTCTCCCGGGTAGGTACCCGGGGGAAGGATCCGGTCCCCGTCGATGCCGGTCATGCCCTGGAGAAGGCGCTCTTCAACCTGAAGCTGATGATGGAGGAGTCCCGGGCGGAACTGACGCACGACCCGCTGCCGACCGTGCTGGTGGATGAGCTCCAGCTGGTGCAGCTCTTTCAGAACCTGGTCGGAAACGCGCTGAAGTTCCGGAAGGAGCAGGAGCCGCCCCGGATCCATGTTTCCGCCGAGCGAGCGGGCATGTTCTGGGAATTCGCGATTCGGGACAACGGAATCGGGATCGATCCCAGGTACGTCGACCGCATCTTCCTGATCTTTCAACGGCTTCACGGCCGGGACCGGTACCAGGGCACCGGAATCGGCCTCGCGCTCTGCAAGAGGATCGTCGAGCGGCACGGGGGAGCGATCCGGGTGGAATCGCAGCCGGATGTCGGGACGACCTTCTTCTTCACGCTGCCGGATCCCGTGCTCGCGGACACGGACGCTCCCCTCTCCGGGGAGTAGCCGGAGTCCGGCCGGGTACCGCCGGCGGGAGTCGTCCTGTCCTTCGAGGCGGAAGGGTTCGGCCGGCGCCTGGCTGCCATGGTCTGCCTCTCTCAGCTGCGGATGTACTGCTCCAGCGCTCTCAGGACCTGGTCCGGCCGGTACGGTTTGCTCAGGTAGTCGTCCATTCCCGCCTCGATGCACCGGGCCCGGTCCTCCTCCATCGAACGGGCGGTAAGGGCGATAACAGGAATCCGCCCGGCGCCGCGGATCCGCTCCCTCGTTCTCGTGCCGGATCACCCGGCTTTCGACCCGCATCCAGCTCATGCTGCCGTTGAAGGGCTGGATGCGCATCTGAAAGCATGTCCGGTCTCCCGTGGAGAAGACGGTCCTGAGCTGTTCGAAGAAGAGCATGTGGTCGTCCCGGTTGAGGAATAGAATGAACGGCTTGCAGATCAGGTACCGCCGTTCCGCTTTGAGCAGGTGGGCTCCCTGGAAGTTCACGTCCAGAATGACGCCGCGGGCACATCGCCACTCATGTCATCTCCTGTCGATTGTTATTCTAATACAATCAGTCAGGTATCGCGAGGGCGGGAATGGGGAAATTGTATCGGGAGGAAAGATCGTTGCGAGGCGGATGTAGAGGTGCAGGCGGCGCCCGGACTGCCGGGATCACACCGCCGCGGTAACGCTCTCTTCGATCCGTGCCGTCAGTTCCGGGTAGCTTTCGGTGACGGGGAACTCGGGGAATTCGGCAACGATGGACGCCGGCGGCCGGAAGAAGATTCCCCGGTGGGCCGCCTTCAGCATGGAGGTGTCGTTGTAGGAATCGCCGGCGGCGATCACGGTGAATCCGAGAGATGAGAGTGCTTCGGCGGCGTGACGCTTTCCGTCCGGCTGCCGGAGCCGGTAGCCGACGATCCGGTCGTCCCGGTCGACCACGAGGCTGTTGCAGAAGAGGGTGGGCCAGCCGAGCTTCTGCATGAGGGGCTGGGCGAACTGGGTGAACGTATCCGAGAGAATCACCACCTGATAGCGTTCGCGGAGCCGATCCAGGAATTCCCGGGCACCCTCGAGAGGATCCATGCCGGCGATTACGTTCCGGATATCCCGGAGACGCAGCCCGTGTTCGTCGAGGATCGCGATGCGTCGCTTCATGAGCGCATCGTAGTCGGGGATATCGCGGGTGGTCAGCTTCAGCTCTTCGATGCCGGTGGCCTGAGCGAACGCGATCCAGATCTCCGGTACGAGCACGC
This sequence comes from uncultured Spirochaetota bacterium, assembly GCA_963728215.1. GTDB lineage: Bacteria > Spirochaetota > Spirochaetia > CAVSJD01 > CAVSJD01 > CAVSJD01. The sequence goes on from CAVSJD010000012.1 coordinate 212,802, forward strand.
CTTCGAGATCGAGGCAGACAAGAATCATCGGTTACTCCAGCGGTTGATGCGGATAATCATACCACGGGGTCGAATGGATATGCAAGCTGTGGACTTGCGGGATGCCGGAGATGGATGGTATCCTGATCATCAGGTTCTGAACACCATTCGAAAAGGAGCTGGCATGGCTGCAGGAAGAGAGACGATCAGGGCATTCGCCGACCTGGAGAGGATATTCGCCGCTTCGGTGAAGCGGGTCGACCCCTACGATATGATCATCTCGCGGGTGAAGATCGTGAATAACATGTTCCGGATCGTCATGGAGACGGGAACCACCGAGATCGACCTGTCCCGGTTCGACCGGATCGTCGTGCTCGGTGCGGGCAAAGCCACCGCAAAGATGGCACTGGCGATCGAGGACATTTTCCGCGGCCGAATCGCCGACGGGGTCATCGCGGTCAAGCCGGGCCATACCGAGCGGCTCGAGCGGATCGGCATGATCGAGGCCGGCCATCCCGTGCCCGACGAGGGAAGCATCCGGGCGGCGGAACGGATTGCCGATTTCGCGGAGGCGGGCGACGAGCGGACCCTCTTCATCAACCTGGTTTCCGGCGGCGGCTCCGCCCTGCTGAGTTACCCGATGCGCTGGCGGCAGGACGGACAGGAGCGGCGGATCACCCTCGAGGAGAAGCAGGCTACCACGAAGGCGCTGCTCGCCTGCGGGGCAACCATCGGCGAGATAAACTGCATCCGCAAGCACATCTCCGGCATCAAGGGGGGCCGGCTCGCGGCGCTCATGCATCCCGCGACATCCGTCAACCTGATCCTTTCCGACGTGGTGGGAGACCGGCTCGACTCGATCGCCTCCGGGCTCACCGCGCCCGACGGGACCACCTACCGCGACGCCCTCGATCTGCTCGCCAAGTACGGCATCGAGGACCGGGTCCCTCCGAACGTGCTCCGGCTGCTGCGCGACGGCAGCGAGGGGAACGTGCCGGAGACCCCGAAAGCCGGGGATGCGGTTTTCTCGACACTCCACAACGTGCTCCTCGGGACCAACTTTTCCGCCCTGCTCGCCGCCCGTGCGGAAGCCGAATCTCTCGGCTACAACTGTGCGGTGCTTTCCTCGCAGGTGACCGGCGAGGCGCGCGAGATCGCCCATTTCTACTCCGCGCTCGGCCGCGACGCCCGCAGCCGGCAGATCCCGGCCCGGACTCCGGCCTGCATCATCGCCGGGGGCGAGACCACCGTCACCCTCCGTGGGAAGGGGATGGGCGGCCGCAACCAGGAGATGGCCCTGTCGTTCCTCGGCGATATTGCTTGGGACCGCGCATCATCCGAAGGCGTCTATTTTCTTTCCGCCGGCACCGACGGAAACGACGGTCCCACCGACGCGGCGGGTGCATTCGCCTCGACCGAGGTGCTCGATGCGGCGGAGGCGGCCGGCCTCTCGATCCAGGAGTATCTCGCAAAGAACGATTCGTACCACTTCTTCGACCGGATCGGGTATCTGCTGAAGACCGGACCCACGAACACCAACGTCTGCGACCTGCAGATCGTCATCGTACAAGGAGAGAAGGAATGAAGGATCCCCAGTGCAAGTACTGTACCCGTTCTCCCGAGCTGTCGGAAGTCGCTGTTCCGATCCGGGACATGGAGATGTCGACGCTGTATCTGTTCCGGGACCAGACCTATCGCGGCCGCTGCATCCTGGCCTTCCGGGATCACAAGACGGAACTGTTCGAGCTGACGGAGGCCGAGCTGCAGGGCTACTTCCGGGATGCGGCGAAGGCGGCCGGGGCGATCATGGATGCTTTCCCGGCGGACAAGATCAACTACGGCATTTTCGGCGACACCGCTCCCCACATCCATATGCATCTCGTACCGAAGAAGCGGGAAGGCCGGTCCTGGGGGCAGCCGTTCGAGATGATGCCTGCCCCGGCCGATATGCCGACGGAAGAGGAGTACCGGGAGATCATCGAGCGCATCGAAAGCCGTCTTGACACAAGAGCGAAGCTCCGGTAATCTGCCGCTAATTTATGCGGGTACCAGACGGAATCTACAGGAACGATATGCGTGAACCACGCCGGCGACACCGGCGGATCCGCCTGTTGCCGTTTCTGCCGGGGGCGTCGGCCCCTGATATTCGTTATCCAGCCAGTAAGGCGCCGGAATTCCGGCGCCTTTTTTTTCGCGTGAAAAATTCCTGAGTGCAGGAGGAGGTGCGGAATGAGCGAAGACAGGCGAACGGAGAATCGGACGCCGTTCATCGGGCGTACGCTGCAGGTCATCGGAGACCTGAACCGGGACGAGCGGCTCTACCTGTTCGAACAGACGAGACGGCTGAAGGAGGCGATCCGGTCGCGGAACGAGAAGGTGATGAACGAGTACCGGATCGGCGACCCCGATTTCGGTCTCTACGAGGTGTTCCTGGAGGACAGCACGCGGACGCGCGAGTCGTTCAAGAACGCGGCCCATTTCCACCGCGTGAAGTGCCTCGAGCTCAATGCGGCGAGCTCTTCGTTCAACAAATCGGAGAGCTATGCCGACACGTTCGCCAACCTTATCGGGTACGACAACCGGATATTCGTGGTGAGGAGCCGTCTCGAAGGGGTCTGCCGCCACCTGGCCGAACGGACCGACGAATACCTCCGGCGGCACGGGTTCCCCGAGTCGGTCAGCTTCATCAATGCCGGTGACGGACGTCACGAGCATCCCACCCAGGAGCTCCTCGACGAGTTCACGTTCCTGGAGGACCTGGACTGGTCCGACGATTCGATCCACCTGGCCATGGTCGGCGATCTCTACCACGGGCGGACGGTGCACTCCAAGGTCCACGGGCTGAACCTCTTCCGGTCCGTTCGCGTGGACCTGGTGGCGCCGCCGGAGCTCGCGATGCCCCGGGGCTACGTGGAGGATATGCTGGGGCAGGGATTCCAGGTTCGCGAGTTCGACTCCATCGACGCGTACCTCGAAAGCGGAGCGGCGGCGCGCCAGTGGTACTTCACCCGCCCCCAGCTCGAACGCATGGGCGACCGGGTACTGCAGCGGGCGGAGCAGCTCCGGGCCGCCATAACCTTCACGGACGGGATGATGGACCGACTGCAGCCGGATACCCGCTTTTATCATCCCCTGCCGCGACATCGGGAGCATCCCACCATCCCTCCGTCGCTGGACGACACGCCCCTCAACGGCTGGGAACGGCAGTCGGCGAACGGATGGTCGGTCCGGATCGTGCTGCTCTCCCTGCTCGCCGGAAAGATCGGATCCGACTATACGGGACCGGTCGGACCGGTGGTCGATGCAGCCCGGGAGAATAATGACTTCATCCGCGAAGTGCCGGCCCGATCGTCGGGACCCAAGCACTACTCGGAGGGGGTACGGCCCATTACCGACGGGGTGGTGATCGATCACGTGAATGCCGGCGAAACGCCGGACTCGATCCGCAGCCACATCACCACGGTTCTATCGGTCATGAAGATCGGCGGCCGCGGGGGAGAGTGGATTTCGCAGGGAAGCGACGGAAGATACAAGGGCATCATTTTCCGGCCGGATCATCCTGCGCTGACCGAGGGCGAGGTGCGCCGGCTCGCGGCGGTGGCGCCCGGAGCGACCGTCAACCTGATCCGCAGCGGCTCGGTCATCCGCAAGTACCGCCTCTCCATGCCGGAACGCATCTACGGGATGGAAGCCCTGATCTGCCGCAACGAATCCTGCATCACGAATCCCGCGAACCACGAGCCGGTTCTGCCCACGTTCCGGAAGAGCGGGGAGAACCGGTACACCTGCGAGTACTGTGATACAGCGTACGGTTTCAAGGAGATCTGGCAGTGAACCCGATGAGCATGAACGACATCCGGGGCCGCCATCTCGGCGCATCGCCGCTGCTCGCGACGGTGAGCGGCATCGCCTCGACCACGATCTCCATGATCGACTGGTTCGCCCGGGAGACCTGTTTCGACATCATCACCACCAAGAGCCTCGAACGGCTGCCCAACCCCGGGAACCGTGAGCCGGTGATCACCGAGCCGCGGCCGGGTTGCTTCGGCAACGCGGTCGGCATCCGGAATCCCGGCATGGACGTCATGTTCACCCGGCTGAGGGCCCTGCGGGAAGCGTGGCGCGAAACTCCCCCGCGCGCGGCCGGGGCACCTCTTTTGAATGTCTCCCTCAGCGGATCATCGGCGGAGGACTTCGCCGTGCTCGCCGGAATGTTCTCGCAGGTCGCCGATCTTCTGGAGCTCAACTTCTCCTGCCCCCATGCCGAGGCAGGCTTCGGTGCGGCGATCGGGAGCAGCCGCTCCGCCATCGAGGAGATCACCCGGGCGGTGATGCGGACGGCGACCGTTCCGGTTTACGTGAAGCTCACCCCGAACGTGGAGGATATCGGCGCGATGGCCGCAGCGGCCGTGGATGCCGGGGCGGACGGCATCGTCGCGATCAACACGGTCGGGCCCGCCGTCTACGTCGAACCCGATTCGGGCGCGCCTGTGCTGACGAACCCTCCGTACGGAAAGGGAGGGATGAGCGGTGCATGGGTGTACGAGCGCGCGCTCGAGGCCGTCGCCTCGATCCGAAAGGCCCTCGGGCCCGATGTCCCCCTGATCGGCATGGGCGGCGTCGGGTCGGCCGGGCAGGTCCGGGAGATGCATGCCGCGGGAGCGGATGCCGTCGGAATCGGATCGATTCTCGGAACCCTGCACCAGCGGGAGTGGCCGGGGTTCGCCGCCGGTCTGCGAGACGCCGCCGCCCCGGCCGCTGATCAATCCCCGGCCGCCGGCCGTTGTCCCGATCCGGCCGACGGTCCCATCCCTCTCGACCGGACCCGCATGAGCTATCGCCGGTGTACCGCCGCCGCGATCGAATCTCCGGGGCCGGAAATGGTGGAGCTGACCCTGGAGGAAGGCCTGGACTGCGCTCCCGGTCAGACCGTGTTCCTCTGGATCCCGGGAGTCGGGGAGAAGCCCTTCGCGGCCGCCGCATCCGCTCCCGCCGTGTTCGTCGTCCGGATCAAGGGGAAGTTCACCCGGGCGCTGGCGGATCTCCGGCCCGGGGACCGGCTCTACCTGCGCGGCCCGTACGGCGACCGGCACGCGATGCCGGGCGCGAGCGGGTTGCCGGGTACCCCGAGCGAAACCGCCGGTACGACGGAGCGGGTTCTCATGGCGGTCGCCGGGACAGGCATCGCCGCCGTCTCCACACTGGTGCACGAGCTCCTCGGGAGCGGCGCCGAAGTACGGGTCCTGCTCGGTCTGCGGGATTCCGCGACGAACACCCTGCTGAGCCGGGACCCGGTCCTGCAGGGCGTTACCCGGGTCGTCCACGACGAAGGGGTGATCGGCCGGGTGCTGGACACCTTCGCCGAATCCCTCTCCGGCGGGCCGTCGGGAGGCGGAACCGGAACACCGACCGATCCGCGCTGGAACCGGGTCTACACGGTGGGACCCGAGCCGTTCATGGATCGTGCGGCGGACCTGGCCGTCGCGGCCGGCATCGATCCCGGTGCGGTGTTCGTCTCGCTGGAACGGACCATGCTGTGCGGGGTGGGACTCTGCGGAGCGTGCAGCTGCGACGGAGAGCTGACGTGCCGGCACGGTACGTTCGTGACCGCCGCAAAGCTCGGAGCCGAACGGTTCCGGGAAATCGAACGGGGAGGTGCCCGCGATGATTGATCCGCATGTACACCTGAGGGACTGGAGCCAGTCTGAAAAGGAGACCATGGCCCGGGCGTTCACGATCGCGTGGCGGGCGGGGATATCTGCGCTCTTCGAAATGCCGAACACCGATCCGCCCCTCACCACCCGGGCTTCCGTCATCCGTCGTCTGTCCGACGCGGACCGGTCGCTGGAGGATCTCGGCATCCCGCTGTTTCACGCGATGTACCTGGGGCTCACCGCCGAGGAAGGACAGGGAGAGGAGGCGGTCCGAACGCACGGTGAGCTGTTCCCGCGCGTCGTCGGCTTCAAGCTGTACGCAGGACATTCTACCGGGCGGATGGGAGTGACCGCAACGGAGGCTCAGCTGCGGGTGTGGCGGACCCTCGCGCGTCTGAATTACCGGGGTGTCGTCGCCGTCCACGCGGAACGGGAAGACCTTCTGGTGCCCGGCGCCTGGGATCCGGATCGGCCCGAGACGCACTCCCTCGCCCGGCCGCCGCTCGCGGAGGTCGCCAGCGTGCAGACTCAGCTGGCCCTGGCGGAAGCCGCGGGATTCCGCGGCCGCCTGCACATCTGCCACGCGAGCGTCGCCGACACGGTGACGCTGGTCCGGGCGGAGGCTCCGGGGCTGCCGTTCGGCGTCTCCCTCGGGGTCACGCCGCATCATCTGCTCCTGACCTCCGACCTGGCGCGACGCAGCGATATTCCCGAGTGGAACGTGAATCCGCCGCTGCGCAGCGAGGAGAATCGCCAGGCGCTGCGGCAGGCACTGCTCCGGGGCGATATCGACCTGATCGAGAGCGACCATGCTCCGCACACGCTCGCCGACAAGAAGGCTGGCGCGAGCGGCCTTCCGGGACTTCCGGCGTACGGGCTGCTGGTACGCCGCCTGATGCAGGAGGGCGGAGGCACGGATGACCGGTCTCTCCATGCGCTGACCACCCTCGCCGCCTGCCGGATCTTCGGAATCGATCCGGACGATCTGCCGGAAAATCCGAACAGCCCGTTCGGGCCTGACGGGACCGTTCGCCGTCCGGGTGTCCCGTTCGATTACCGGGAGTTTGCCGCCGGGTACCCCTGGGACCCGTACCGGTTCAGCATGGAGTGATCGGGGATGGTGCCCGCCGGATCTCTACCCTGAGGGGCGGCCCCTCACCCCGCCCGCCGGGCGGCTATTCGTTCGAAACCCGTTCTCGTTACATTGAGAGTAACCGATTCATCCAGGTCGGATCGCGAACGGGGGTGGTTCATGACGCCGCGAGACATTGTCGTTCCGGGAGCTTCTGCCGGCGGGATAACGGCCCAGAGAAGTCTGGTCCGTTCCCTGCCCGGTGATTTCCAGGGCTCCGTTTTCATCGTCCTGCATATACCCCCGTACACCGAATCGAATCTGCCGGCCATCCTCAGCAAGGCCGGACCGCGCCCGGATCATTCACGATTCGGTATTCCGGCAGGAACACTACAGTGAGGACCTGCTGCTGAATTCCGGGGAGAATGGTTCCCCGTGAAACCGGCAGCACCTCGCCCGTGATGAATCGGATTCGAAAAACTACGGGAGGAACCTGAATGCAGATAAAAAGAACGGTGACCGCATGTCTCGCGATTCTCGCACTCGCCGCCGTGAGCATACCGGCGCAGCAGCAGAAGAAGCAGGAGGAACGGTCCGCGTACGGCGGAACCGTCGTCCGCGCCGTCGCGGTGATCCGGCCGACGAAGGGCAATTCGGCGACCGGGACCGTCACGTTCATCCAGGCGGAGAACGGTACGCGGATCGTCGCGGAAGTCCGGAACCTCTCCCCGGGACGGCACGGATTCCATATTCACGAATTCGGTGACTGTACCGCTCCGGATGCGACTTCCGCGGGCGGACATTTCAACCCCACGGACCTGCCTCATGCGGGTCCCGAGGCTCCGAGCCATCATGTCGGCGACCTCGGCAACATCGAGGTGCGGCCGGACGGAACGGCCCGGTACGACCGGGTCATTCCCGGCGTACAGCTGGACGGAGAGCACGGGATCATCGGCCGGGCGGTCGTGATCCACCAGGGGGCAGACGATCTGACTTCACAGCCCTCCGGAGATTCCGGACCGCGGGTCGCGTGCGGCGTGATCGGAATCGCCGAAACCGGGCGATAGGGGCGGATTTCCGCTCCGACGGCCCGCAGCCCGGACGCCGCCGAGCGGCCGGTTCGATCCGGAAAAAAGAGAGCCGGAGGGGATGCCTCCGGCTCTGCTTTCGTTGCGACTGCTTCGCTCTGTCTCGCGGGTTGATCGAAGATCAACCCGCTGTTACGCAGTCGGCTTTCGCAACGCGCTTCGCGTGTTTCTGTCGGCGACCGCTCTGCTCGCAGGTTGATCGAAGATCAACCCGCTGTTACGCAGCGGCTTCTCGCAACGCGCTTCGCGCGCCGCTGTCAGCCGCCGCTCTGCTCGCAGGTTGATCTCCGGTCAACCTGCTGTCGTAAGGGCGAGGGAGATGATGGCGAAGATGTCGATCACCCAGAGGGTGGGGGACACTTCGCCGATCTTGCCCCGGAGCACCTTGATCACGCTGTAGCTCAGGAAACCCCAGATGATTCCCTGGGTGATGCTGTAGGTGAGGGGGATCAGCAGGAACGCGAGGAACGCGGGGAGGGCTTCCTCGAAATCGCCCCACTGGATCTTCATGAGCGGTTTCATCATGAAGAGCCCGATCAGCACGAGAATCGGGGCGGTCGCCACCGCGGGAATGAAGGAGAGCAGGGGGCTCAGGAACATGAACGGAAGGAAGAGCAGTCCCGCGACCACTGCGGTCAGGCCGGTCCGGCCGCCTTCCTCGACACCGGCGGCGCTTTCGATGTACGTGGTGCCGCTGGAGGTTCCGAAGAGTCCGGAGATGGTGGTGGAAACCGCATCTACCAGGAGCGCCTTCCCGACGTTACGGGGCTGTCCGGTCGCCGGATCGATGAAGCCGCCGACCTCGGACACGCCGACGAAGGTCGAGAGGCTGTCGAACAGGTCGGTGAACAGCAGCGTGAAGATCGGCAGGATCATTCCCATCGACAGGGCGCCGAGTATGTCCAGCTGCAGGAACACCGAGAGGCTCGGCAGGGAGAAGAAGCGGTCCGGCACCGAGGCGAAGGCCTGCTCCGCGGGAAGGAACAGGCTCACGAGGATCGCGGCGACCGAGGTTCCGAGGATGCCGTAGACCAGTGCGCCCTTCACCCGCCGGATCACCATCCAGCCGGTCACGAAGAGGGCGATCACGAAGAGGAACGTCTGTGCGTTCATGCCGCCGAAACCGACCATGGTCGCGGGGTTCGAGACGATGAAGTTGACCTGGCGGAACCCGATGAGGGCCAGGAAGAACCCGATGCCCGCCGCGACGGCATAGCGGATCGATTCGGGAATCGCCCGGACGATCATGTCGCGGATCCTGAAGATGGACAGGATGATGAAGATGATACCGGAGATGAACACCGCACCCAGGGCGGTCTGCCATGCGACGCCCATTCCGATAACGATGCTGAAGGTGAAGAGCGCGTTGATGCCCATGCCGGGCGCCAGGGCGAAGGGCAGGTTCGCGTAGAGTCCCATCAGGATAGAACTGATGGCGCTCACGAGCACGGTGGCGAACAGCACGGCCTCGAACGGCATACCGGTGGCCGAGATGATCCCGGGGTTGACCACGATGATGTAGGCCATCGTGAGGAACGTGGCGATTCCGGCCACGATCTCTGTTTTCACATTGGTCCGGTTTTCCTGCAGGCGGAAGAATTTTTCCATTAGATGGATGCCTCCTTGACGGTTGGGGGATATCTCGTTATACCGCAGAAATTGGAGGCTTTCAACATTAATATTTCCCATTTTTCCATTCGCTGCATATTTATCGAACAAATACCTGAACGGTCGTATAATTATTTTTCTGCATCTTGATTCTATCGGATAAAACCATCATAATACATGCTGCATAATCTCTATTACCTACCAAGGGAGGAAGGACATGAGTATGAAGAAGGTACTGCTCCTCGCTGCCGCGTTCCTCATGACCGCCATGCTGCTGATGGCGGGCGGAGAATCCGAGAAAGGAACTTCCAAAGGTGCAATCAAGATCGGTGTCGCAGGCCCCCACAGCGGCGACCTCGCTTCCTACGGCATTCCCACCACCAAGGCCGCCGAGCTGGTGGTCGCGGAAGTGAACGCCAAGGGCGGCGTCCTGGGCCGGCAGATTCAGCTGGTCATCGAGGACGACGTCTGCAAGCCCGAAATCGCCACGAACACCGCGACCAAGCTGGTGGGCGACGGCGTCGTGGCCGTGATCGGGCACATCTGCTCCGGCGCCACGAAGGCCGCCATGGGAATCTACAAGGATTCGAAGATTCCCGCCATTTCCCCGTCGGCGACCAACCCCGACCTGACCCAGAGCGGCGACTATCCCAACTTCTTCCGGACCATCGCTTCCGACGATGCGCAGGCCCGCCTGGAAGTGGACTTCGCCTGAACGAGCTCGGCCTGAAGAAGGTCGCCGTGCTCCACGACAAGGGTGACTACGGCAAGGGACTCGCCGAGTTCGCACAGATGTTCCTGAAGGAAGATCCCCGCGGCGAAGTGGTTCTCTTCGAGGGCATCACTCCGGGCGCGCTGGACTATTCCGCAGTCGTGAACAAGATCGCCGCCTCCGGAGCCGAAGCGGTCATCTACGGCGGCTATCATCCGGAAGCGTCCAAGCTGGTCCAGCAGATGAAGCGGAACGGTATGAAGATTCCCTTCATTTCCGACGACGGCGTGAAGGACGACACCTTCATCAAGGTCGCCGGACAGTTCGCCGAAGGCGTGTACGCCACCGGACCGAAGGACACCACCCAGAACCCGCTCGCCCTCAAGGCGGTGAAGGATCATCAGACCAAGTACGGTGAGGATCCGGGTGCATTCTTCCTGAACGCCTATGCCGCCACCCAGGCGATTCTGAACGCGATCGAGAAGGCCGGCAGCACCGACTACGAAGCGGTCACCAAGGCCCTTCGGAGCCAGTACGTGGAAACTCCTCTCGGAAGCATCAGCTTCGACGAGCGGGGCGATGCGATCGGCGTCGGATTCTCCATGTACCAGGTCCAGAACGGCAAATATGTGGAAGTAAAGAAATAATCATGGTATAATCCGGGAGCGGGTCCGGCGACGGGTCCGCTCCCGTTCTCTTTTTCTTCTGTACAGAGCGACCGAAGACGTAGACCGACGGCGCGGAGCGCCCGGAATCCTCGAATAAAAGGCAGAGGAATGAACCTGGATTACTTTTCCCAACTATTTTTCAGCGGCCTCACCCGCGGAAGCATCTACGCCCTGATCGCCCTTGGCTACACCATGGTGTACGGCATCATCCAGCTCATCAATTTCGCCCACGGCGAAATCTACATGATCGGCGCGTTCACCGCCCTGATCGTGGTGAGCGTGCTGACCATCTCGGGCCTTCCGTACCTTGCCGTCGTGGTCATTGCGGCCCTGATCGCGGTTTTCTACGCGTCGGCCTACGGCTACACGATGGAGAAGATCGCGTACAAGCCGCTGCGGAACGCCCCCCGGCTTTCCGCTCTGATCAGCGCTATCGGCATGTCGCTGTTTCTCCAGAACTACGTGCTGCTGGCGCAGACCTCCGACTTTCTGCCGTTTCCCTCGATGATCCCGCAGTTCGGGTTCATGCAGAATGTCAGAATGATCACCTCCTCGCAGCTGGTCATCTTCATCACCACCGCCGTGGTCATGGTGCTCCTTACGTTCCTGATCAAGTTCACCCGGATCGGGAAGGCGATGCGCGCCACCAGCCAGGACCGGGTCATGGCCATGCTCTCGGGCATCAACGTGAACCGGGTCATTTCGGTCACATTCATCATCGGGTCGGCCACCGCAGCGATCGGGGGAATGCTCATCAGCTCCCATATCGGGCAGATCAACTTCTACATCGGGTTCATCGCCGGCATCAAGGCATTCGTTGCGGCGGTACTCGGCGGCATCGGAAGCATTCCGGGCGCGGTTCTCGGCAGCTTCGTTCTCGGATTCACCGAGAGCTTCGCCACCGGGTATGTTTCCAGCGACTACGAGGACGTCTTCGCCTTCCTGTTCCTCGTCCTCATCCTGATTTTCCGTCCCGCCGGTCTTCTGGGCCGGGCGACCCGGCAGAAGGTTTGAGGAGGACGCCGGCATGCTGACGTTCGGGGAAATCAAACGTTCGTTCCTGGTCTCCATCTGGATAATGTTTCTGACGTTTCCGATCATGGTGATCCGGGTCAACACGATCAACAATATCATCGAGTGGCGCTGGCATAACCTGATCCTGGTGGGGTGGGGAGCTTCGTCCTCTCCTTCGTCTGGCGCTACTTCCTGAAGCGGAAGGAGATGGGCCGGAAAGCGGAGGAGGAGGAAGATCGAGAAGTCGAGCGGCGGTCCCTGATCCGGGACCGGCTCTTCGCGAACCCGAAGGCCCGGATCGGGGCGATGGCTCTTCTGGGCGTCTTCATCCTGGCCTTTCCGTTCCTCTTCTCCATGTACCGGACCAACATCATGATCACCGCCCTCATGTACGTGATGCTCGGCCTCGGGCTGAATATCGTCGTCGGGCTCGGCGGACTGCTCAACCTGGGCTACATCGCCTTCTACGCGGTGGGCGCCTACAGCTACGCACTGCTCAACCTGCATTTCGGGGTCAGTTTCTGGCTCGCCATTCCCATCGGAGCGGCGATGAGCGCGCTGTTCGGCATCCTGCTGGGCATCCCGGTGCTCCGGCTTCGCGGCGACTATCTCGCGATCGTCACCCTCGCGTTCGGCGAGATCATCCGGATCGTGCTGGAGAACTGGAACGATTTCTCCCGGGGTCCGAGCGGAATCGCGAACATCCCGCGGCCCGATCTGTTCGGGGTTCAGCTGTCGCTCCGGCCGGTCACGGTCTTCCTCTACTTTCTCATGGTGATCCTGACGATGATCACCATCTTCTTCGTGCGCCGGCTCGAGGACTCCCGGCTCGGACGAGCCTGGATCGCCATGCGCGAGGACGAGATCGCCTGCCAGGCGATGGGCATCGATACGGTCAAGGCAAAAATCACCGCGTTCGCCCTCGGTGCGATCTGGGCGGGACTGGCCGGCGTTCTCTTCGCGGCCAAGACCACCTTCATCAATCCCGCGAGCTTCACCGTCTGGGAATCGATCATCGTGCTGTGCATCATCGTTCTCGGGGGGATGGGCTCCATCCCCGGAATCGTGGTCGGAGCCTTCATCCTGATCCTGCTGCCGGAATACCTGCGGGTGTTCTCCGAGTACCGGATGCTTCTGTTCGGAGTCGTCATGGTTGTTATGATGGTCTTCAAGCCCGAGGGAATCATTCCTGCGAGGCGGAAGCTCTATACGTTCAAACCGGACCCCGATCCCGAACACAAGTACAACCTTACGGCCGGAGAGAAGTGATGGCGACCATACTCGATGTAAAAGGACTGACCATGGACTTCGGGGGACTCCGGGCGGTGAACCAGGTGGACCTCGACGTGAACGAGGGGGAGATCGTTGCCCTGATCGGCCCGAACGGAGCGGGGAAGACAACGTTCTTCAACTGCGTGACCGGAATGTACGTTCCCACCGGAGGCGATATCAGCATCGATCCGCCGAAGGGAAAGCGTGAGCGGCTCAACGGTCTGCGGCCGAACATCATCACCGAAAAAGGTCTCGCACGCACCTTCCAGAATATCCGGCTCTTTCAGAACATGACCGTACTCGAAAACGTCATGATCGGCCGCCACGCCCGCCTGAAGGCCGGGATTCTCGGGGCGGTTCTCCGGAACCGGAAGACGAAGGAGGAGGAGCAGCGGGTCATCGCGGAGAGCTACGAGGTCCTGAAAAAGATCGGCCTTTCGCGCTACGTGAACGAGCTCGCCAAGAACCTGCCTTACGGCGAGCAGCGCAAGCTCGAGATCGCGCGGGCCATGGCGACCGAGCCGTTCATGCTCCTGCTCGACGAGCCCGCGGCGGGAATGAACCCCCACGAGACCCGCGATCTGAACGAGCTGATCCTGAAGATCCGCGACACCGAAGGAATCACCATTCTCCTGATCGAGCACGACATGAGCCTGGTCATGCGCCTCTCGGAACGCATATTCGTCATGGATTACGGAAAGCTGATCGCCAAGGGGACCCCGAAGGAGATCAAGAGCGACCCCGTGGTGATCAAGGCTTATCTGGGAGAGGATGTCTATGCTTGAGCTGCGCAATGTCAGAACCTACTACGGGAACATCCAGGCCCTGAAAGACGTGTCCATGGAGATCCGGGAAGGGGAGATCGTGACGCTGATCGGCGCCAACGGCGCCGGAAAATCGACGACCCTCATGTCGATCTGCGGCATCGTTCCGCCCAGGTCCGGGAGCATCACGTTTCTGGGCCAGGATATCACGAAGATGGATCCGGATCGGATCGTATCCAGGGGCATCACGCAGGTTCCGGAAGGCCGCCGGATTTTCCCGTACCTGACGGTGCAGGAAAACCTGGATATGGGAGCTTTTCTCCGAAAGGACACGGACGAGATCCGGAAGGACAACGAGTACATCTTCGAGCTCTTTCCGATTCTCGCCGAGCGCAGAACTCAGCAGGGCGGCACGCTCTCGGGGGGGGAGCAGCAGATGCTCGCCATCTCCCGGGCCTACATGGCACGGCCGAAACTGCTCCTTCTGGACGAACCCTCCCTCGGGCTCGCGCCGCTCATCGTACAGCAGATCTTCGAGATAATCCGGAAGATCAATACCGAGAGCAGGACCACCATCTTCCTGGTCGAGCAGAACGCGAACCTCGCCCTCAAGGTGGCGCATCGCGGCTACGTCATGGAGAACGGCAGGATAACCCTTTCCGACTCCTCGGCGAGCCTGCTCCAGAACGAGGAAGTGAAACGGGCGTATCTCGGAATCTGATGCCCGCGGCGGGGTCGTGCGGCACGGAAACGGTGCCGCGACGATGCCCTTCATGCTATAATGGAATCGGAGGTGCGGTAGCCATGGTAGTCGGACGAATGATGACGCATAATCCCTTTACGGTCGATCTTGATACTCCGGTAACGGAAGCACAGGCAATCATCCGCCGGGAGAAAATTCACCGACTGCCGGTGCTGGACAAGCACAAGAAGCTCGTCGGAATCATCTCCGAGAAGGATCTCCTGTACGCTTCTCCTTCTCCCGCTTCCACCCTGAACGTGTACGAGATGAGCAATCTGCTCTCGCGGCTCAAAGTGGAAAAGGTGATGACCAGGAAAGTGGTCACCGTAACCGAAGACACTCCCATCGAGGATGCCGCGCGAATCATGGCGGACCAGGATATCGGCGGTCTGCCGGTCATGCGCGGCGACAAGATGGTCGGCATCGTCACCGAGTCGGACATATTCAAGCTGTTCATCGAGATTTTCGGAGTCAGGAGGAAGGGGCTCCGCCTGACGCTGCTGATTCCCGAGCAGAAGGGCGAAATCTCCCAGCTCTCCACGGCGATCGCGGACCACGGCGGGAACATCATCTCCCTCGGAACCTTTCCGGGGGACGACCCAACCAGCGCCGTCTGCATCATGAAGGTGGAAGGTGTGCCCCGGGAAGCGCTGATCGAGGCCGTGAAGCCGCTCTCCCTGGAGATCATGGACATCCGCGAAAGCTGACGGTATCCGCTCCGCTCCTCAATCCGCCGTGTGCAGTCTGACCTCCACCGGATCGTGATCGGAGCATCGCCGGGCCGTTGAGGGATCAAGCGAATGCGTCCGCGGGAAGCCGGCGTTGATGTGGTGGATGTGGACCCACGATGTCCGCCGGTCCGCTTCCCGGCTGAGAAACACGTGATCCAGCAGCTGAGCGGCCCCGTAGTGAATGAAGGTGTAGCGCTCCTCCGGGGGAATCCGGTCGAGGGCGTCCGTCAGCCGGAGAGTCGGCTCGGCGGCCTCCTCGATGATCCGGATCGTCTGCTCCTCCTCCGGGCTCCCGGAACGGTACCGGTAGTCGTTGAAGTCCCCCGCTATGATCAGAACGGCTTCCGGATCCGCCGAAAGCAACCCGTCCGCGTACGTCCTCAGCACGCGCGCCTGCTCGACGCGCTGGGCCTCGTTCATTGCCTCCGCCGCCGGCCGGTCGGCGGCGAGCGGCGAGACGCCCCCCCGGCTCTTGAGGTGAACACCCATGACCGCCAGCCGCACCGATCCGTGCTCGAAGACACCCACGATCGGCTCCCGGCCGGGACTCGGGCTCGCGCTTCCGAACGCCCGCATCACGTCGATGCCCGAGAGCTGCCGGCTCTCCACGAGGGAGACCCTGCTCCGGTCGTAGAGGAAGCCGACCTCGATGCTCCGCCGGTCGCTGGTCGGGAAGGAGACCGCTTCGTATGAGGTTCCGCAGAGTTCGTTGACCCGGTCGCCGACCTCCTGGAGGACCGTGGCGTTGTCGATCTCCTGGGCCACGAGGATCTCCGGGCAGCCCAGTTCCCGCTCGAGCGCCAGCGTGAGCTTCCGGAGCTTCACCTCGAGCTCGAACGGGCCCGGCGTGGACCGATGCTCCTTCTCGTCCGGTTCGGTGATGAGGTCGAAAAGGTTCTGCAGATTGAAAGTCGTCACCGCGATTTCGGTGCTCGTGCCGCCGTCGTGATCCATATTTCAATGATAGCCGTACGAACGGATCGCGACAATGAGCCGCTGCGGGTGGTCCGTCATGCTTCTGCCGCGAGCAACTCCTTGAGCTGCAGGGCGTTTCCGGCGGCCTTGCCCTTGTAGTGGTTGTTGAAGGCGACCAGGAGAAGCCGGGTCTGCCGTTCGATTCCCTTCAGTTTCGGCAGCCATTCCTTGAGCTCGTCGGCGGAGTACCGGTAGTCATAGCGGCTCACGGCATCTCCGCTCCACCAGTTCGCATGGTTTCTGCCGTGGAACCGGACGTAGGCGCGGTCTCCGGTCACCCGGAGGACGGTTTCCGGAAGTCCCTCGAGCGCCGGCTCGTCGACGATCACGTGATGCAGGCCGCGCCGGTCCATCTCCTCGAAAACGCTCTCCCGCTGCCATTCGCGGTTCCGGAATTCGACAAAGAGCGGCAGGCCTTCGTACCTGCGCGCCAGGCGGTCCAGATAGGTCCGGTTTTCTCCGGTGTAGTGAAAGCTGAACGGGAACTGGGCCAGCAGACCGGCCAGGCGGTCGCGCTCCGCCAGGGGCTCCACTCCGCGGAGAAAAAGCTCCGCATCCTCTTCCCAGCGATCTCCGATCTCGTGGGTGAGACTCTGGTGGAGCTTGACGGAAAACCGGAACGAGGGGGGAGTCCGCTCCGCCATGGCGGCGAGGGCAGCAGCCTGCGGCTGCCGGTAATAGGTGAAGTTGAGCTCGGTGAAGGGAAAGACGGCGGCGTAATAGCTCAGGAACTCTTCCCGGCGGAGCGTCTGCGGGTAGAAGTCTCCCCGCCAGTCGCTGTAGGAAAAGCCTGAGGTGGCGATCAGGATCTCACCCACGAGGTAACCCCCTTGCAAAAACCGGGCCCTTTTGCTATTATCATCCCCGGAAGTATAATGAAAAACTAATCGAACTGGTATTGCACGTACATCCGTACTCCCGATATAATGCGCTCCCAATACCATTGAAAATGGCAAGATTACTCCCCGACGCGGCAAGTGATATAGAGAGGTATACGCATACGATGAACGCTGAACTTACGAAGATGAGAAACATTGGAATCAGTGCTCACATCGACTCCGGCAAGACCACGCTGACCGAACGGATCCTGTTCTACTGCGACAAGATTCATGCGATTCACGAGGTCCGCGGAAAGGACGGTGTCGGAGCCACCATGGACTCGATGGAACTCGAGCGGGAGCGGGGAATCACCATCGCATCCGCCGCCACCAACGTCTCCTGGAAAGGCCACCCGATCAATATCATCGACACTCCGGGTCACGTGGACTTCACGATCGAGGTCGAACGGGCGCTCCGCGTGCTCGACGGCGCCATCCTGGTGCTCTGCTCCGTCGGCGGAGTTCAGTCCCAGTCCATTACGGTCGACCGGCAGCTGCGGCGCTACAACGTGCCCTTCGTCGCCTTCATCAACAAGTGCGACCGGACCGGCGCCAACCCGTACAAGGTGCAGCAGCAGCTCGATCGAGAAGCTCGGTCACAATGCCGTGATGCTCCAGCTCCCGATCGGCCTGGAGGACAAGCACGAGGGCGTCGTGGACCTGATAAAGATGAAGGCCTACTACTTCGACGGCAACGCCGGGGAAGTGATCCGCGAAGAGGAGATCCCTGCCGACATGCGCGCCGAAGCGGAAGATCGGCGGGAGAAGCTGCTCGATGCCGCATCCATGTTCTCCGACGAGCTCGCCGAGGCGTATCCTGGAAGGCGAAGTTACCGGAGGATCTGATCTACTCGGCGGTCCGGACCGGCACGCTCCGGCGGGAGCTCGTTCCGGTTCTCATCGGCTCGGCCTACAAGAACAAGGGTGTTCAGCTGCTGCTGGACGCAGTGGTGGATTATCCTTCCGGATCCCGACCGAGATGCCCTACGTGGCGCTCGACCTCGATGACGGCGAGAAGGAAGTGGAGCTGCAAGCCGACTTCCGATGCCCCGACGGTGGCCCTGGCGTTCAAACTGGAGGAAGGTCGTACGGTCAGCTCACCTATATGCGGATCTACCAGGGAAGCATCCGGAAGGGACTGGAGCTCTACAACGTTCGCGGAGCCGGAAGAAGTTCAAGGTCGGACGGCTGATCCGGATGCATTCGAATCATATGGAAGATATCGACGGGGCCCCCGTGGGCGATATCGTGGCGCTCTTCGGGATCGACTGCGCCTCGGGTGACACGTTCGTGGATTCCCGAGCCTGAACTATTCGATGACATCGATGTACGTTCCGAACCCGGTCATCTCGCTGGCGATCACGCCGAAGGACAAGAAGTCCGCGGACAACATGGCAAAGGCACTCAACCGGTTCACCAAGGAAGATCCGACGTTCCAGACCTTCGTCGATCCCGAATCCAACGAGACGATCATCAAGGGAATGGGCGAGCTGCATCTCGACGTGTACGTCGAGCGGATGAAGCGGGAGTACAAGGCCGAAGTCGCGACCGGAATGCCCCAGGTGGCCTACCGGGAGGCGATCACCGCATCGGGCGGAATTCAACTACACCCATAAGAAGCAGACCGGCGGTTCCGGCCAGTACGGCCGGGTTGCGGGATACATCGAGCCGAACGAAGCCGGCGAATACGAGTTCGTCAATTCGATCAGGGGAGGTGTCCATTCCCAACGAATACATTCCTTCCTGTGACAAGGGATTCCGGGCGGCGATGGACAAGGGTACCCTGATCGGGTTCCCGGTCGTCGGCGTTCGGGCGGTGATCAACGACGGTGCGACCCATCCGGTCGACTCCTCGGACATGGCGTTCCAGATGGCCGCGATCGGCGCGTTCCGGGAAGCCTACGAAAGGCGGGTCCGGTGATCCTCGAGCCGATCATGAAGGTCGAGGTGGAAGGACCAACCGAGTTCCAGGGAAACATTTTCGCCAGCATCAACCAGCGCCGTGGTATAATTGTAAGCTCATCGGAGGACGTGGCCTATTCCCGCGTGGAAGCGGAAGTCCCCCTGAGCGAAATGTTCGGGTATTCAACGGTTCTCCGGTCTCTGACCCAGGGGAAGGCCGAGTTCAGCATGGAGTTCCTCAAGTACGGGAAAGTGCCGTCGGGAATCTCCGATGAACTGAAGAAGCAGTTCGAAAAGCGAAAAAAAGAAGCAGAGATAAGGAGAGGAGCGACCGATGGTTAAATCCGAACTGATAAAGCGAAGCCCCATGCGGATTCTGGAAAAGTCGATCCACGGCGGCCTGGGCAAGGGGAACATCGCGGTCATCGCCTCCCGGAAAGGGGTCGGCAAGACCGCCTGTCTCGTGCATATCGCGACCGACAAGCTCTTTCAGGGCAAGCATGTGATCCATGTTTCCTTTTCGAGCCGGACCGATCATATTATCAGCTGGTACGAGGATATCTTCGGGGAAATCGCCAAGAAGAGAAACCTCGAATCGGCAATGACCGTGCATGACGAGATCATCAAGGACCGGGTGATCATGAATTTCAACCAGAACGGAATCGCCACCGGACAGGTGCTCGGCAGCCTGCGATCGATGATCAGCGACGGCGGATTCGCCGCAGACGCCATCATCGTCGACGGCTACGATTTTACCCGGACCACCCCGGAGGAACTGGCTTCCGTAAAGCGGTTCGCCGCGGATATGGGGCTGGAAATCTGGTGCAGCGCGTCGCTGAAGGGCGACGATCCGGTTACCGACGAGCAGGGGGTTCCGCTCATGCTCAAGCCGATTCTCGAAGGGCTCGACGTCCTGATCGTCCTGGATTCCCAGGAGAAGCACGTGCGGCTGAAGCTGATCAAGGATCACGACCGTATCATGCAGGATCCGGACATGCATCTGAAGCTCGATCCGAAGGTGTTCCTGATCGCCGAGGAGTGATCCTCACGGGAGCGGCGGAATCGGAGGCCCGGCAGGCCGGAAACGGAATGCCGGGCCTTTTTATGCTCCGGGCAGGCAGGGAGCGCTGCCCGCGGGCTGTTTCCCTGCCCGGGATCAGCGGCTCCGATCGACTCCGTTGCGGGGACATCCGGCGGAAAGCGGACAACCCGAGCAGTGCGGCGAGAGGGGAGTGCAGACGAGCTGCCCGAACCGGACCAGGAGTCCGTTCGCCTCGATCCAGAGACTCCGCGGAAGGGTATCCTGAAGCAGCATCTCCGTCTCTTCCGGTGTCCTGCTCCGGATCCACCCGGTCCGGTTCGCGATCCGGTGAACATGGGTGTCGACGCAGATTGCGGGAACGCCGAAGCCGAGCCCCAGGACCAGGTTCGCCGTTTTGCGTCCCACGCCCGGGAGTGAAAGCAGCTCTTCCCGGTCGGCAGGAACGCTGCCCTCGAAACGGTCCCGGAGGATGCGGGAGACTTCACGCAGCGTGCGGGCCTTGGTCCGGTAGAAACCTGCGGGATGGATGAGCCGCTCGATCTCCTCCTCCGGAAGATCCGCGAGGGAGCCCGCGTCTGCAGCGCGGGCGAACAGCCGTCCGGATGCCGAAGTCGTCACTTCATCGCGGGTTCGAAGGGAAATGATGGTGGAAACGAGGACCCGGAACGGGTCCCGGTCCCTCAGGGCGATTTCGGAAACCGACGGGAGCTGTTCCGCACCGAGCCGTTCCCGGAGCAGGCGGAAAATACGCTCCCATTCCGGGCCGCTGCAGGAGTTCACGGGCGATCACGCCTCCCCGGCGGAAACGATCAGCACGGCGGCATGCGCTTCGACCGCCCGTCCCTCTCCCGCCGCATCGACACCCTCCTTGGTTTTCGCCTTCACCGATACCGCTTCCGCCGATATGCCGAGATCCCCGGCAAGTGCGGCACGGATCCGCTCGATCCAGGGGAGGAGTTTCGGACGCTGGAGAATCACCGTGGCATCGATGTTCCCGATCCGGTATCCGTGTTTCCGGAGGAGTTCGCGGGTCCGGCCGAGAAGGATCCGGCTCGATATATCCTTGAAAGCGGGATCGGAGGGAGGGAAGTGACGGCCGATGTCGCCGAGGCACGCGGCCCCGAGCAGGGCGTCGATGACGGCGTGTATCAGCACGTCTCCGTCGGAGTGTCCGGCTTCTCCCCGGTCGAACGGGATCTCCACCCCGCCGATAAGGAGGGGCCGTCCTTCGACCAGCACATGGATGTCGTAGCCGGTACCGATTCTCGGGATCATCTGGCTCACCTCGTCCGCAGGTCTTCGGGAAACGTGATCTTCCGGTTCATCGGCTCGCCGGGGACGGTGGAAACGAAGCCGATGTACCGGCCGTATACTTCCGCATCGTCGATGTAGAGGTGTCCGTCGCCGCTTGCGTTCCGGTGCGCCGCGAGGATCCCGTCGTACCGGAAACCCTGTGGGGTCTGGGCCGCAACCGTCTGCTCCCGCAGATAATGGGCGACGACGCGTCCATTCGCATCGATGCCTTTTACGGCCTCCACCGTCGGCAGGACGGGAACCGCCGCGCCGGTCCGTTCAACCTCCCCGAGCACCCGGAGAATGAGCGTCTCGGTAACCCAGGGGCGGGCGCCGTCGTGAATCAGGACTGCACCTATGCCGGCATCCTCGAGCTCGAGGATGCCCCGGAAGACCGACTCCTGGCGGGTCCCGCCGCCCTCCGCCAGGCGGATGCCTTCGGGCGGGAACCCCGACTCCTGCAGCCGGGGAAGGAGCGGCGCGAGCGCGTCGGCGGCAAGCTGCCTGTGTCCCTGCGGGATGGTGACCACGATCCGGGTAAAACGGCGGGATGTGACGAACGGAAGTACCGCGCGTGCGAGGACGGTCATCCCGTCCAGGGGACGGTATTCCTTCTTGGCTCCGTCGCCCATCCGGCTGCTCGAACCGGCTGCCGTCACGACGACGGCGGCCGGCAGGGCGGCTTCGGCCACTAGTCTTCCATCTTGCTGAAAATGAGCTGCTCCACTTCATCCTTGGAGCGATGGATCGAGAACGAGATCTCGTCCACCAGGAGTTTCAGGGCATTGTCGAACAGCTTGCGTTCGAGGATCGGGAGTTCCTTGACCTTGCTGCGATGGTACAGGGCCCGGACCACCGTTGCGATATCCACGACCGTTCCCTTCTTGAGCAGATCGAGGTTCATCTGGTACCGCATTTTCCAGTCCGTGGGAATCGGCTCGTATTCCTCGGAGATCAGCTTCAGGGCGCTTTCGGCTTCCTTCTTGCTGACGATTGCCCGGATCCCGATCTCTTCCGCCTTGTCGACGGGTACCATGACGGTCATGTCCGTCACTTCGAGGTAGATGATGTAGTACAGGACCTGCTTGTTCTTGAATTTCCGTTCTTCGATTCTGAGGACTTTTCCTACACCCTGAAGGGGATATACGATTTCCTGATCGACTTTATACTGAGTTGCCGTTCGTTTCTGGGCGTCCATGAGGGCCATTATATCTGAAAAAAGAAGAGTAGTCAAAGGGACGAGGGAGAGATATACTGTGCGGTGAAACCCTATGATACCGAGGAATACGGTCTCCGCAGCCTCACTTGTGGCTTTCCCGGTCTTCGTGGCCGGCACGATCCTCCTTGCCGTACTGTTCCGGGATGAGCTCTGGCAGGTCTTCGCTTCCCCTGAACGGCTGAAGTCGTGGGTCGACGGCTGGGGTCCGGTCGCGCCTCTGGTTTTCATCGGGCTGCAGTTCGTTCAGGTGGTCGTGTTCGTGATTCCGGGTGAGATCCCGCAGATCGCCGGAGGATACCTGTTCGGGGTTCCGCTCGGCATCTCCTACTCACTCATCGGGATCGGTTCGGGATCGCTCTTCAACTTCTTCATTGCCCGGACCCTCGGGGTTCCGTTCACCGAGCGTATTCTCGGACGGAAGCGGCTGCTCCGGTTCTCACGCTTCATCGACTCTCCCCGGACCCTGATCACGTTTCTGCTGCTTTTCCTCATTCCGGGAATCCCGAAGGACATTCTCTGCTATGTCTCCGGGCTTTCGTCCATGAGCATCACCGCGTTCCTGGCCGTTTCCATGATCGGCCGGGTTCCGGGAATTCTGCTCAGCGTCCTGTTCGGCGATGCGGCCGCGGGTGGGCGATGGATCCCGGCGGCAATTATCGCTCTTTCCGCCGGGCTGCTGTTCCTGGCCGGTCTTATTTTCCGGGAATGGATCCAGCTGCTCATCGGTCGGCAGGCGTCCTCCCGACGGGCGGAACAGACCGGGCGGGGGCCGGATCAGGCCGCCCGCTCAGCCGACCGCCGGCTGCCGGTGGAATCCCGGGACGGCTGAGACGGTCACTTTTCCAGCCGGATCGTGCTCCACGGGAGGTTCGTGACGCTGCCGAAGCGGAGAAACTTCATCGGATGAATGTCCAGCGGGTTGGGATACCAGCCGGTGATGAAATCCGCGTCGATGATGTTCACAGCCGGGGTGTGACTGATCGGCAGGACCGCCCCGCTGTCGATGATGATCCGTTCCGCTTCCGCGAGCGTTTCGTACCGCTCCGTCCCGGTTTCGCTCAATGATCGCCGGACCAGCCGGTCGAATTCCGGATTCCGGTAGCCGGGATCGTTCAGGTTGCTGTCGCCGGTCCACATCTGGAGAAAGGTGAGCGGGTCGGCGAAATCGCCGATCCAGGTCATGGTCCCCAGCGTGTAGTCGCGCTTCTTCGCCTCGTCATAATAGACCGAAAAGGGAAAGACCCGGACGTTCACCTCCACCGACAGATGTTCGCGCCACGCTTCCCCCATGAGCCGGGCGATCCGCTGGCTCTCCTGTCCCTCCGGAATCTTGATTTCGATGGGCGGAAGCCCCACTCCGTCGGGGTATCCGGCTTCGGACAGGATCGAGAGCCCCTCCTTCACGTTCTGCGCCGTGATCCCCTGGATCTCGGGGTACCCGGGAATCGGCGGGACCAGGGACTTCGCGGGGATGAACTGACCCTCCCGGAGCTGTTCCCAGGGAAGCAGCAGGGAGAGACCGCGTCTGACCTGGGGGTCGGACCAGGGTTCCTTGCCGCTGACGAAGAACCAGTAGTGGGTGGCGAACAGCGGATTGACCACGATCGATTCCCGGTTCCGGACCTGTTCGAGGTCGATGCCCCCGGCGAGCCAGTCGATCTCGTTCCTGTTGTACATTGCCGTCGCTTCGGCGGGATCTTCGTTGAACAGGATCCGGATCTCCTCCGGGATGACATTCCGGCGGTCCCAGTAGAGGTTGTTCCGGGTCAGCGTCATTTCGCCGGCATTCCGGCGGATGATGTAGAAGGGGCCGTTCCCGATGACCGAATCGAGGGACCTCCAGCCGCCGTCCCGAAGATGGCGCGGATGGATCGGAACGAAACTGTGATGGCAGAGGATCTTGAGGAAGTGCGCCGCAGGCTGTTCGAGCTCGATTTCCAGCACGAGGTCCGAAACCGCACGAATCCCGACGCTGCCGAAATCTTCCGATTTCCCGGTGCGATACGCTTCCGCCCCCTTCACCACGTCGAACAGGAAGGAATACTCCGCTTTCTCGTCCGGGTCCAGCAGCCGTTTCCAGGAGTCGCGGAAATGCTGTGCCGTCACCCGGTCGCCGTTCCAGTACCTGCCGTCGGGCCGAAGGTGGAACCGGTAGAGCCGGCCTCCCTGCAGTATCTCCCATCGGGACGCCGCCGCGGGGACCGGCTCGAGGGTGAGCGGATGATAGGTCACGAGGCCTTCGTAGAGGGCGGTATACAGCTGCGCCTCGGTCGACGTGTACGTGTGGTGCGGATCGAAGGTGAGCTCGGTCGGAAGAAAACTGATGGTGATCCTCCGCGGCTGCTCATTCTTCTCCTGTGCATTCTGCGCCGCGGCATCCGGTATGGACACACCGATGCTGAATGCCAGCGCAACATATATCAGCGTGAGAGGTTTCATTGGTCTCCTTTGTCCCTGCGACCTACCGGTCCGGTCGGACTGTTCCGTCGGCGGGCGCAGACTTCCGAAGGTATTCCTTTATCGTTTCCATGTAATCCGATCCGCGGATCGGTTTGATGAAAACCCTGTCGAAGCCGGCAGCCATGAGACGGTCCGTTTCCCCGTCGTCGCTGGTAATGGCGATCAGGGGGATGTCCGGCCGATCTTTCCGCATCTCGCGGGCACACTGATCGCCGTTCATGACCGGCATGTACTGGTCGAGAATAACCAGATCGTACCGGTTTTGTCGGAACAGGTCCATCGCCTGTCCCCCGTCGAGAGCGAGATCGCAGGCAATCCCGTTATTCTTCAGCTGGATTTCGAGGAGTTTTCTGTTGGTGAATTCGTCCTCAGCGTAGAGGACCCGGGGAGTAGGCATCGTTTTTCGCTCCTCGGCTGAGTTCCTCGAGGTAGGACTCGATCTCGGAAATATAGCCTGCAATGGTCTCGAGCATGGAATAGCCGAGTTCGAGGGAGCCGTTCTTGGCGTTCCGTTCCAGGCGCTTCGCTTCCTCGGCAAGGTACGGAGCGTGAAGGTTCAGTGCGCCGCCCTTGATCGAATGAGCTTCCCGATGGGCGGTGATATAGTCGTCCCGGTCCAGCGCGGTCCGGATGCGGGGGAGCTGTTCCTTCAGATGCTCGATGTACTGGTTTACGATGAGCATGGCCGTCTCTTCGTCGCCGACCTCCTGGATGACAGCCTTCAGCGAGATCGGCGGTTTCTCGGCCCGGTCGGGAAGCGGCACGCAGGGAATCGTAAAAGAATTGTTCGAACCGTCTTTCCGGACTTTCCCGTTGAGCCGTCGCAGAAAGACCCGGTATCGGTCGGACCTGCGGCATGCTCCGGAGCGAACCGTCAGAACCATGCCGCTGCGGGATTTCCGGCTTATGCCGAAGGACACCGGATTCTCGGAATCGGCTTCGGACATGAGCATCATCACCAGTTTTCCGAGTGCATCGGCATCATGGACATAGAACGGAGGAATCTCCTGCTCCACGATCCCGAGCCGCTCGTCCGACTCGGCCAGCCCGATCTGGGTGAGAGAATTGTGAGCTTCCTGGATGATCTGCTCAATCCGCAGCACTTCCATTGTTACCTTTATGGTACGTAGAAAGTCCAGTATATATCCATAGCTCGTGGAGAGTTCGGAATTATTTCGAAGAAAGCGGCGCAACTGCAGGGAAGAACCAGCGGAAAATGGAGAGGAATCAGGGGAAAGAAATCTAAGAAATATCAAAAAAGGTTGACCCGGATGGAATCTCATTCAATACTGTTCGCATGAGAAATACACACGGTCCTCGGCGCGCGATGGGTCTCGGGACCACCTTTACGCTGGTCGCTTGCGGAGCATTCCTCGTAGTATTCATGGTACTTGCCGGAATCCTCTCCGGCGGAGTGAGAACGGAGATCACGAACGTCCAGGAGCAGGGGATGGCCCGGGATGTACGGATTCTCGGAGAGCTCCTGGAAATACAGATAGAGTCCGTTCGACAGGTACTCCTCGCGTACGCGTCACACGATGCGTTCCGGGCCGCATTGTCCGGAGGTGACGGGAGTGGTATTCCGCCGCTCCTGAACCGGCTGTTCTACAGCTCGGAATTTTTCGAGGATGTTTTCCTCCTCGAAGGGAAGGGAGTGGCGGTCCACGCGCATCTGCAGCCGACCGTGGGGAAATCGTTCGGAGAGCGGTCGTTTTTCCGGTCCGCCCTGCAGTCGGGATCCTCCTTCATCGAACCCTATCCGTTCTCCTCTGCGAACAGCGGCGATCCGGTCATCGTGTTTTCCGTTCCCGTCATGAACGGGAAACAGGCGGAGGGCGTCCTTGCCGCAACCTTCAATCTGCGGCGGTTCGCCCAGAAATTCGTGCTCGGCAACCGGTTCGGAGAGCAGGGCTATCCGTTCGTCATGAGCGACGACGGCACCCTGATCGCCCACCCCGAGCTTTCGATGCTCCTTACGCGGATCGACGGCGAGCCGGTCGCCCGGGAAATGCTCGCCTCGGAAACCGGGAGCGGCGGCGTCCGGTATGAATGGAACGGGGAGGAACGCTACCTGGCATTTCAGCGCCTGCGCGGATTGCCCTGGTTCGTCGCCGCCTCGTCGCTCGAGCAGGAGATGTTCGCCGCCGCCGACCGGCTGGTGATCCTGATCGGAGCGGTCTCGCTGGCGGCGCTGCTGGTGACGGGACTGATCATGCTGACCGTCTCCCGCCGGCTCGTCATCGCGAGGATCAGGAATTTCGTCGCGGTCATGGAGCGGGCGGCAACGGGGGATCTGACGGTCCGCGGAAACGATCGGCGGCAGGATGAAATCGGGATCCTCAATGAGCGGTTCGGCTTCCTGCTCGGGAATCTCGAGCGGCTCGTGGAAAACGTCCGGGAGAAGACGGAGGCGCTGCGGAGGACGGGGCTGGACCTGGCGGCGAACGCGGAAGAGACCGCCGCATCGGTGAACCAGATAAACGCGAGCATCGAAAGTACCCGGGGACAGATCGAAAACCAGTCGGCGAACGTAGTCCAGACGTCGGCAGTGATCGAACAGACGGCACGGAACATCGAAATGCTGGACCGGATGGTGGAGCATCAGGCCGGAAGTGTTTCGCAGTCCTCCTCGGCGATCGAGCAGATGATCGCCGGTATCCGGTCGGTGAGCTCGACCGCGGATCGTGCCGATGCCCATGCGGAGGAGCTGGGCAGGGTTTCGGGGAACGGAAGAAGCCGGCTCGACGAAGTTTCCACTCTCATCCGTACGGTCGCCCGATCCTCCGAGCACCTGGAGGAGACCAATTCGCTGATCGCGGAGGTCGCGAGCAGAACGAACCTGCTGGCGATGAACGCCGCGATCGAGGCGGCGCATGCCGGCGATTCGGGCCGGGGGTTCGCCGTCGTGGCCGACGAGATCCGGAAGCTGGCCGAGACTGCCGGCGCGCAGTCGAGGAACGTATCGGGCAGCCTCGGCGAAATGCAGCGATCGATAGAAACCGCGGTTTCGTCCGCGGAGGAGACGGGAATCGCGTTCGGTGAGATCGAAGGGGCGGTGGACCGGGTTCGAGCGGTGTTCCGCGAAATTCGAAGCGCAATGGCGGAGCTCGCGGGAGGAAGCCGGCAGATCATGGAGTCGCTTTCCGCCATGCAGGAGATCACCGCATCGGTACGGGGCGGCTCCGCGGAAATGCAGACGGGGAACCGGCAGATCCTGGAAGCGATGGAGAATCTTCACGGGATCAGCCGACAGCTCGACGGAGCCATTTCGGAGATCGCCCGGGGAACCGGGGAAATCGGCAGCTCCATGGCGAACATCAGCAGCCTGAGCGGCGAGAACCGGGAGAACATCGAGGAGGTTGGCAGGGAGGCTGGTCGTTTCCGGATCGGCTCGGCGAAGGATCCGGAAGCTCCGGTCTGAGCGGCCGGATCGGGCGGCCGGACCGATGCCGCTGCGGAACGCGGGGCGGTCCGTTTCAGGTGAGGGGACGGAGCGACCGGGAATACTCGCGCCGTGCCGGTACCGACACCAGCTCCCGTTCCGGGTAGCGGAGGGCGGTGAGGCTGCCGCCGTAGACGCATCCGGTATCGATGTCGATCGTTCCGTTCACCCACCGGGCTTCCCCTACCGCCACGTGACCGTAGACGACCAGTGCCTTGCCGCGGTAGGTCCGGGCCCAGTCGATCCGGATCGGAAGGCCCAGCTCGTCGGTTTCTCCGGTGGTCTTGCCGTAGAGGGCGAAGGCGTGAACGGCCTTCGACTCCCGGCCGTGCATGGACTGCGGAAGGCCGGCATGAACGCAGACGAGCCGGCCGTAATCGAGAACGTAATGGCTCGGCAGTCCGCGCAGGAAATCCGCGATGCGCCTGCGGAATGCCCCGTTTTCCCGTTCGACCTCGGCCACCGTCCGGTCCGTGCCGAACGTGAGCCGGACGTCTCTTCCCGACAGATACTTCAGGAGCTTCATATCGTGGTTGCCCGGCAGGCAGAGAGTCGTCCCCCGGTCGACGGCATCCATCGCCAGGCGCAGCACCCGCACGTTCCCCGGACCGCGGTCGACCAGGTCACCGAGCAGGACCAGCCGCCTCCCGTCGGGATGAACCAGGTCGAAGCGGGGTTCCCCGTCCGGTCCTGACGCTTCGGAAAGGGAGTACCCCAGCCGATCGAGGAGTTCCGTCAGCTCGTCATGGCAGCCGTGGATGTCGCCGACAATGTCGAAGGGCCCGTGGTCCTGCCGGTGGCGTACGCTCGGAAGAGGATCGCGGACCACCCGGGCCGCCTCCGCTTCCGCGGGATCGGAGATGATCCTGACCTCCTCGAACCCTTCCTGCCCGATATGCTCCAGCGATGTCAGGAGAAGCTGCTGCTGCCGTTCCAGCGTCTCGTCGGGAAGGTTCCGGGTCGACCGGAGCCGGTTCCTCTCCCGGCAGAGCTCCAGGTCCAGGTTCAGTACGAGCGCGGTGGGGAGCACGTGGTACTCCCGGGCGATCCGGATCAGCCGGGTGCGGTCGCGCTCCCGGAGGTTCGTGGCATCCACGACCGTGAGCTTTCCGATCTTCATGCGCTGTTCCACGAGCAGGTGCAGAACGTCGAAGGCTGCTCCGCTCACACCCTGGCGGTTCTCGTCGTCGGAGACCAGGGCGCGGCAGCGGTCGGACGAGACGACCTCGGTATTCCGGAAGTGCCGGGAGGCGAACGTGGATTTTCCGCATCCCGACACTCCCACGAGGACGATCAGGGACGGATCGTAGAATCGAAACTCCATGTTCTTAAGGCTACTCAGATTGTCCGGATTTTTCCACATCCCGATGCTTCCATACGCCGATGCTTTGACGGACGGTACCGGGGCCCGTTATCATGAGGGAGTGGAGTGAAGTGATGTACAAAATCGTATTCTTCGTGCCGGGAACTCACCTGGAACGGGTGAAGGAAGCGCTGTTCGCGAAGGGAGCCGGCCGCTTCCGGAACTACGACCGATGCGCCTGGCAGACCGAAGGGCAGGGGCAGTTCCGGCCGCTTCCGGAGAGCCGGCCCTTTCTCGGCAGCGAAGGCGAGACGGAACGGGTGGCCGAGTTCCGGGTGGAGATGATCTGTCCGGACGGGATCCTCCGGGAGGTGCTCGGCGAGCTCGTCCGGGTTCATCCCTACGAAGAGCCGGCGTACGAGGCCTGCCGGATTTTTTCTCTCGACGATCTTCCTCCGGCTCCGGTGTAATAATGTTGCCGATTTGACGTTTTCTTCTCCGCTTCGTTTCCGACACGCATCGCTTCTGCGGGTAGTCGTCCCGCACCTCCCGTGATATCATTGTTTCCCGTATGATCAGGTTGAAGTCCGTCGCAGTCGCCTCCGGAAAGGGAGGGGTGGGGAAGTCCACGACCTCGGTGAATCTCGCCGTGTACGCAGCCCGTCGGGGACTGCGGACGGCGCTCGTAGACCTGGATCCGCTGTCGGATATCGGGACCATTCTCGATATCGACGATGCGGTCGCGGCCGCCGACGGGAAGAATCTTTCCGGGCTGGACCTCGACGATGTGGCGCACCCGGTGTGTCCGGGGCTCGACCTGCTGTTCCCGAAATCGAAGCTCCGTCCGGAAGATCGCGCCGCCCTTCGCGAGCTCATCTTCGACCGATTCTCTTCCGAGCTCGACCGGCGGTACGATCTGCTCATCTTCGACCTTCCCGCCGGTTCGGACGAAGAGGAGAATCTCGGGTTTCTTCCGCATATCGGACAGCTGATCGTGGTGACGAATGCGGAGCCTACCGCCCATGTCGCCGCCGGCGGTTACATCCGCGAAGTGTTCCTCCGGGACCAGGATCGTACGGCCTGGATTCTGCACAACAAGTATGCCCCGCTGCAGCAGGAAAGCGACGGGGGCTTCGATCCGCGGCGGGTCGCGGAAACCTATAACCGGAACGTTCCGGAGGATCTGCGTCTGTCCGATGCGGACCGCGGCCGGATCCGGGATCTGGGGTTCGTCCCGCGGGATGCATCCCTGGACCTGCTGCAGAGCAGTCCGTCGATCATGATGCACGTCCAGCGGAACATGATGGAGTTCCTCGAGCTGCTCTACCAGGAGCGGCTGTCGCAGTTCTCGGCGCTTCTTCCGATGAAGGGAAAGCTGCCCTCGCTCATCGAAGGATATCTCCGGCGGCAGCGTTCAGTCGGGGATGCGGAGGAATACCTCTCGGGGCTGGGATCGTATCTCGGAGGGCTGCTCCGCAGCCGGGTGCTCTCCCTGTCGACGGAGCAGAAGCGTCCGGATTCTGCCGGTGAGGCGGAAATCGGCCGGGAGTTCTTCACGACGGAAGAGCGGAAGCGGCTGCTCCGGTATCTGCAGTCCGTCAAGGCGGATCGGCTGCTGCGGATGATCCGGAAGACCGAACGGTTCCTGTCGGCGCTGCTCGCCGACCAGGAGCGGACGGCGCGGCTCTTCTATACCGGGGTCGAGAGCGGAGACACGGCATCCTACGACCGGGAACTCGTACGGCTCCTCACGGTGGTGAACGGAATCGCCCGGGACCGCGGAGACTTCCGGAATGCGGGCGGCCTGCTGCTCTTCTACTTCTCCCTCTACAAGCTGTTTTCCTCCCGCAACGTGGTCCGGCTTATCGCCGGACTGATCCCGGTACGGAGAGACGGAAAGGGCCGAACCGTGCGCGACCGACGAAGGCAGATCGGGCTCATGCTCGAAGAGAGCCTGGAGTACCGGGAATCGTACAACCGGCTGCTCCGGACGGTCTATCCCATCGCCATCCGTCAGGTCACGAACATGGTGAACACGCTCCGCCTGCGGAATCTGATCCTTCTCGACGATACGGGAGAGATTCACAAAAAGGCGTATCTCCAGCTGCTCTCCGGCTTCATCCATGACACGGTGAACAGCGGTTTGAGCATCGTCGTCGATTTCGAATACCGTCCCGCGGCGATCGCCTTCCGCAGGGCGGCGGACGAGCTTCTGAACGGAATGCGCGAAGGCGCGTCGGTCGAAGCCGGGGCCGGCGCCCCGGCCTGAACGGCGCCGGGCGGGAGTGTGCCGCCCCGATCCGGAACCCGCCTCCCGCTCATCTCCGCCCGCACCGCGCCCATCCCCCATGCATCCGGATCAGCTCCCGTGTTCAACCTGCTCGATGGTGATCGTCTGGGCCTGCCAGCCGGTCTTCTCCTGCTGTCCGCTCAGGACGATGAGTTGGTTACCTTCGCGGATCAGTCCTCTCCGGGAGAGCTCGTCCTTCACTTTCGCCAGGTCCAGGCGGCCGGTGATGTTCTCGCTCAGCAGGACCGGAACACTGTTGTGGTAGAAGGCCATCCGGTTGGCCAGCCGTTCGTTCGAGGTGATGGCGATAATGGGTGACTCCGGCCGGTACTTCGAGAGAATCCGGACCGTGTTGCCAGTATCCGAAAAGACGAGCACCGCCTCTTCGTCGAGGTGATAGGAGAGATTGGAGACTGCGGCGCACATGGCATAGCGGAGCAGATCTTCGGGCGGCAGCCGCAGCTCGCTGTTCCGGGGCTGCTCGCTCTGCGACTGTTCCACGGTTTCCGCGATTTCGGACATGATGCGGACCGCCTGCACCGGATGACGACCGATGGAGGTCTCCGCCGAGAGCATGACCGCGTCGACACCGTCCAGGATCGCGTTCGCCACGTCGTTCGCTTCCGCTCGCGTCGGCAGCGGGTTCTCGACCATGGACTGGAGCATCTCGGTCGCCACGATGGTGAGCTTGCCTTTCTCGTTCGCGAGGCGCAGGATCCGTTTCTGCTCGAGGGGAACCCGGGCCAGCGAGAGCTCCACCGCCAGGTCTCCGCGGGCGATCATGATGCCGTCGGCCTGGTCGATCACCTCCTCGATATTGCGGACCGCCTCGGGCTTCTCGATCTTGGCGATGATGGGAATGTCGCCGTCGTGCCTGGCGAGCAGCTCCCGGAGCGCCTCGATGTCGCGCCGGCTCCGAACGAAGGACAGTGCGATGTAGTCGACCCCGAGATGCGCGCCCGCAACGGCGTCCTCGATGTCCTTCTCCGTCATGGACGGCATGTCGAGGCGGAAGGATGGAAGATTGATGCCTTTGCCGGTCCGGATCGTACCGCCGTTGAGCACCTTGCATCGGACTTCGTCCTTCTGCGGATAGCTTTCGATCACCTGCATCTGGATGCTGCCGTCGGCGATCAGGATCGGATCTCCCTGCCTTGTAGCCTCGGCGATTCCGGGATACGTCGTGGGAAGCACCTCCGGTATCCGGTGCTCCTCCTGCCCGGAGAGGGTGATGACGTCGTCCTTCTGGACCTCCAACGGCTGCTTGAGGGTCCCGATGCGGATCTTCGGCCCCTGGAGATCCTGCAGGATCGCAACGGGCCTGCCGATCTTCCTGCTCGTTTCCCGGATGATGCGGATCCGCTCCCGGTGCCACTCGAGCTCGGAGAACGAGAAGTTGAGCCGGAAACAGTTCACCCCCGCTTCGATCAGCTGCCGGATGGATTCGGGAGTCTCGGTCGCCGGACCGATGGTCGCGATGATTCTGGTTTTTTTCATGAACACCTCTTGCAGGCTGTAGCCCCTTTCTTACAGGATACACAACCCGCGGTAAACCCGCCAGTCCGATCCCGGTACGAACGGCGCGTATTTCCGTTTGACCGCCCGACCGGTATTTTGAATACTGAAAAGAAGAAGAAAAACGTAACGGGAGTGATGAGCAATGAAAACCGTTCGGCACTACCTTCCCCACTTCGTGGTATTTCTGAGCAGCATGGGGGTGATGATCGTGGAGCTCGTGGCGAGCCGGATCATTTCCAAGTATTACGGGAACTCGCTCTTCACCTGGACGGGGGTCATCGGGATCGTGCTGGGTGGAATCAGCCTCGGAAACTGGCTGGGCGGACGGCTGGCCGACCGCTACGATCCCCGCCGGCTTCTGCCGACGCTGCTCCTGTCGGCATCCGCCCTGGTGTTCCTGGTCCTGGTGCTCGATGCGGTCATGGGCTGGATCATGCGGAGTGCCGGTTTCTCGTCCATCACCGTTCCGGTGATACTCGGCTCGGTGACCGTCATCTCGGTTCTCTTCTTTCTGCCCGCCGCCTCGCTCGGAACGATTTCCCCGGCCGCAGCGAAGTATGCCCTGATGGAAAGCGACCGGATCGGGAGCACGGTCGGCAACATATACGCGGTATCCTCGATAGGAAGCATCTTCGGCACCTTTCTCTCCGGTTTCCTCCTGATTCCCCTGCTCGGGGTTCGCACCATCATCTTCCTGGTCGCCGTGGTTCTCGCACTGCTCTCGCTGGCGGTCCGCGGGAAGGTCGCCCCCGCGGCCGGCTGGACCGCCGGGATCCTGCTCATCTGGCTGGCGGTGCCGCAGGTCCAGG
Source organism: uncultured Spirochaetota bacterium (assembly GCA_963728215.1). GTDB lineage: Bacteria > Spirochaetota > Spirochaetia > CAVSJD01 > CAVSJD01 > CAVSJD01. The sequence goes on from CAVSJD010000012.1 coordinate 247,237, forward strand.
GAGACAACGTGCTCTATGCGCGGCATTCCATGTACTCGTACATCTCGGTGCAGGAGAACGGTTCGGAGCGGCAGCTGGTGATGGACGGGCTCATCCACAACCGGTACGATCCGTCCGCCCCGGATCGGCTTCTGTACGATTACGAGCGGATCTTCAAGGCCGTCACCGACGATATGGCTGAGGGTGCGGAGAGCGGATTCGACGCCCTCACCCTCGGGGGAGGAGCGCTCACGTTCCCCGCCTACATGGAACGCCGCTATCCGGTGAACGTGAACCGGGTCGTGGAGATCGACCCGGAGGTGGAGCGGGTGGCGCGGCGATGGTTTGATATTTCGGATGACTCGGAAATCGACATCGTGATAAACGATGCCCGGGCGTACGTGGACGCGCGGAACGGGAAGGAGCGGTACGGAATCGTCTACCTGGATGCCTTCAGCTCCTTCTCGGTCCCCTATCACCTGACCACCCGGGAGTTCACCCGGAGCCTGTCTGGGCTTCTCGAGAAGGACGGGTTGCTCCTGGTGAATCTCATCGACATTTTCAGCCTGGGGCGGTTTCTCGGAGCCTACGTGGAAACCCTGGAAGAGGTGTTTCCGTACGTGGAAGTGTACGTCGACAATGCCTTCTCGCCCGGCGCTCGGAGCACCTTCGTGGCCGCCGCCGCGAACCGTCCGATCCCGGCGCCCGAGCTCTACGACGAGGACGGACGGATGATCGCCCGGATCATGACCGCGGAGGAACGGGCGGCACTGTCGGACCGGAGCCGCGGCATCGTGCTGACCGATGATTACGCTCCGGTGGAGAACCTGATCGCCCCGGTGTTCCTGCGGAGCATCCGGTAGGACCCGTCGTCCGGCAGACGCTCAGGCCGTTGGTTTCGGGACCGGTGCGTGCCCTGCGGGAAACCTGATCCGCCAGGCGGTCCCCGGCCGCTCCCGGACGAGCTGCATCGTTCCGTCCAGCTGAATCTCGACGAGGCTCCGGGCTATTCCGAGCCCCGGGCTGGAGCTCGAGAGCGGATCGAGGCCGGACGGGAGGCCGATGCCGTCGTCGGCGACGAGGATCTCGGCGATTCCGTCCGGGAACCGGCGGAGTCCGATGCGGATCGTTCCCGGACGGCCGTCCGGAAAGGCGTACTTCATCGCATTGCTGACCAGCTCGCTCAGGACGAGTCCTAACGGCATGGCGGTATCGATGGAGGCCTCGACTCGCGTGCAGGAGTATCGGGCCCGGATGTCCGGTCTGCCCGCGCGGAACGTCTCGAGAACGTACCCGACGATCTCCCGGATATAGGAGCCCAGGTCGAGCCGGGACAGGTTCTGCGATTCATAGAGCTTCTGGTGCACCAGGGCCATAGCATGGACGTTCGCCATCAGGTTCTGCAGGAGCGTGCGGGTCGGCTCGTCGGTTACGCTGCGGCTCCGGAGGGAGAGCATCGAAATGATGACCTGCAGGTTGTTCTTGGTCCGGTGATACAGTTCCCGGAGAAGAAGGTTCTTCTCTTCGAGGGCCTGGTGCAGCTGCTCTCGGTTCAGGTACTGTTCGGTGATGTCCCGGGAAATCCCGCCGATGCCGATGATCCGGCCCGTTTCGCTGCGTACCGGGACCTTTATCGCCTCGATGATCCGTTCGCGGCCGCCGATCAGCCGCCGGTATTCGCCCCGCGAGATTTTTCCCTGCAGCACCTCCCGGTCGGCGGCTTCGACCAGCAGCGCATCCTCGAAACGGGGATAGAAATCGCGATCGAGTCGTCCGATGACCTGCTCCGGAGAAACGCCGAACGAATCGCTTACCGCCTGATTCGCATGGGTGAAGCGGCCCTCCCGGTCCTTCAGGAACACCATGTCCTGAGCCGAGTCCAGAATGGCCCGCATTCGGGCTTCACTGTCGCGCAGGTCCGCCTGCGCGCGGAGCAGGTTCTCTTCCGCTTTCCGGATTTCCGTCACGTCGCGCATGATGCAGTGGGTCTGCAGGAATTCCCCGCTGCGGTTGACCGCGATTTTCCCGTCGAAGGAAAGGATCCGTCGATCTCCGTTCCGGCAGACCATGATGAACTCGATTCCCCGCACGCTCCCCGTCCGCTTGAAGCGCGGAAAACCGTCCCGGAACGTTTCGATCGAATCGGGATCGAGAAAGTCGCCGAACGATCGTACGGATCTCGTTCCGCGGCTGTGGACTGTCGCCTTCGCTCATCGGATGACCCGGCTGCGAAGTACGAATGACAAAAAGCGCATAGGATTCAAGTATCGCACGGATTGGAGAAAAAGAATAGAGAAAGACGACATTCGGGAGATACCGGAGGAACCGAAAGGCGCGGACCCGGGGGCTGTTCGCGGGTCCGCCCGCAGGTCCGCCCGCGGATGGGGATCAGGGCAGCACGCCGCGGAACTGCGAATCCCGCCGGACCATCATCTCGAGCTCGCCGAGCTCCTGCTCGATGCTCTTCCCCTCGGGATGGTAGACGACGTGAGCGGCTTCCCGGTACTTGCCGGCATGCTGTTCCCACATGAGGGTGACATCCTTCGCCAGATCGGTTCCCGGGTTCACGCGGGGCCGGTCGGCGACGCTCACCCGGCGGATCAGCTCTTCGGTGGAGACTTCGAGGAGCACCACCGGTCCGGAATCGCGGATCGCGTCGTTGTTCCACTCATACCGGACCGTCCCGCCTCCGAGGCAGATGACGGTGTGGTCCTGAGCGGCGAAATACTTGCAGATCGAGTACTCGAGCTCCCGGAATGCGAGCCATCCCTGTTCCGCCACGAGGCGGTGGAACGAGTAGCCGAGGCGGGAGTCCATTTCCCGATCCAGGTCGAGAAACGGGAGTCCCAGCCGTTTCGCGAGCTGCGATCCGAGGGTGGTCTTGCCCGAGCCGATCATGCCGCAGAAGTACAGGTTCATCGGTCACTCCTCCCGATCATGCACGACGAGATGACAGAAACAGTCGCCCTTCCCGAGGGTTTCGGCGAGCTCCATGCGGATCCCGTGGGCCGCGGCGCGTCCCCGGTCACCTTCCATCGCGATGTCGCAGAAGAGCGCCACCCGGTCGCGGGAGAGCCCGAGCTCTTCCCATGCTTCCACGAGGGGGCACTTGCGCATCCGCTGCACCGCCCGGCCGGGAAGGACCTCGATTACCGAATCGAAGACCGCCGCCGATCCCTTCGAGACATGCCGTTCGACCCAGGCCCGGGCGCAGAAATCGGTCGGATCGCCTTTCGCCTTGCGGCCGCCGAACGCGAAGATCGCCTTCCGGGCGGCGCTCTCGATCCGGTCGGGGGGCAGCAGCCGCTCGACTTCCTCGTAGAGGAACGCGAACCAGACGGCGCGATCCCGGACGGCGGAACGGATTCTCTCGACGGCGTCCGGATCGTTTCCGGGTGACGGGTCGGCAGCCGGGCGGGGAGCGGACGTGGTACCGGAACCTGCATCCGGAGCCCCGGCCGCATCGGCGCCGGGGTCCGCGAGTCCGATCCGGCAGAACGGATCGCCGTGGGCGAGCGTCTCGTCGAGTGTGAGCCGGATCCCGTGATATCCGGCGCGTCCCCGGTCTCCCTCCATTGCGATGTCGCAGAAGAACTCGATCCGTTCCCGCGGGAGACCGAGCTCCCGCCACGCTTCCACCAGAGCGCAGTGCCGGACATGGTTCTCGCCGCGAACGGCGCCGTCGCAGCTGCACGTGTGCAGCTCGATCTCCGCGTCGAAGAGGGCGGCGCCGCCGCCGTCCCGGAATCCTTCGAGCAGCTCTCGCGTCCCGAACGGGGCGGGATCCTTCGCCCCCTTGTACCGGCCGTAGCGCAGGACGGCTTTCCGGGCCGCCGCTTCGAGCTGATCCGCACCGAGGAGCGGTTCCCATTCGGCGTACAGGAGTGCGAACCATGTCGCCCGGTCGCGGATCGCGGCGCGGATTCTCTGAAGGGTATCCTGATTCATCATATTGTCTCCATGTGTTCGAGAAATCGACGATAATTCTCCCGGTAGGCTTCGCTTCCGGTTCCTTCGGGATCCCATCGGCGGGAGGTCCTGCACCATGCGCCGGAAACTTCCCGGAGACCCGCTCCGGTCGCCGCCGCCCGGCAGAACAGGGCGGTACCCAGCGTGGTCGCCTCATGTTCGGCCTGCTGCAGCAGCGGCTGCTCCAGCACGTCGGCCCGGATCCGGTTCCAGAGCGGAATGGCGGCGCCGCCTCCGGTGATGCGGAGCGCCTCCGCCCCGGAAAGGCCAGCCTCGGCCATCGCTTCCCGGAGACGCCGGATCCGGTACGCGGTGCCTTCCATGGCCGCCCGGAAGAAGTGCTCCCGTCCGTGCCAGGGACCGAGCCCGAGAAAGCCCCCGGTGAGACGGTCGCCCCAGAACGGAGCCCGCTCCCGGGGCATTCCGGGAAACGCCAGAAGGCCGTCCGCCCCGGGCGGAACCGTTCCGGCTGCAGCTACGGCTTCCTCGCGGCTCGAGCCGAACAGTTCGCAGAGGTAGACGAGCATCCCGCCGGCGGTCCCGGTGGCTCCTCCCGCGAGGAAGCCCCCTCCCTCCATGGCGGTGTTGATGCTGAGCCGGCAGCGATCGTCCGCCGGAAACCGCGCTGTCGCCTGCATCAGCACGTCGCTGGTTCCGGTGACCAGGGCCTGGGTTCCCGGCAGGAGAACCCCGCATCCGTACATGGCGGTCGTCCCGTCGGTCGCGCCGGCGATCACCGGCGTGCCTTCGGGAAGCCCGGTCTCCGCAGAGGCCGTTCGCGTGACGGCACCCGCGACCGCGTGGGCGGGCAGTGCCGCCGGCAGGATGCCTGGCCCGACGCCGGCTCGGTCGAGGAGCTCCGGAATCGGCTCGCCGCTCCCGACCCGGAAGAGCAGGCTGTAATCGCGGTGGGTGAAATCGGTAACGAAGCTGCCGGTCAGCCGGAGGACCAGGTGGTCCTTGAGCCCGTGGACCCGGATGATCCGCCGGTGCCGGTCCGGCTCGTGCTGCCGGAGATGCATCAGGAACGGACCGAGCAGGTCGGGTGCCGGCCTTCGTCCGGTGCGCGCGTGGATCCACTCGAGGCCCGGGTTCCGGAGGAGCTCCGCACAGTACGGCGCGGCCCGGCTGTCGAGCCAGGTGGGCGCGCCGCCCAGGGTACGGAGACGGGCGCCGGGGCCGATTCCGCCGGGCCCGGGGTCGTCTCCGCCGCGGCCCGAGAGCACCCAGCCCAGGATCGAGCTGATGCCCACGGCATCGTACCGCGGAACCCGCATCGCGGCAGCCTCGGTCCGGATCACCTGCCGAACCCGGTCCCAGACGGCCTCCGGGTCGAGCTCGGCGCTTCCGGCGGCATCGGCCGTGAGCCCGGTGGCGATCCGGCTCTCGCCCAGGATGTTTCCGTCGTCATCGACGCTGGAGGCCCGGCAGCTGGAGCTGCCGTAGTCCACGGTCAGGCAGGGCATGCGATCAGCGCGCTGCGGCTCGCTTCGCCGTCTCCACGATGAGCTTCGCCGATTCCGGGTAGAGCCAGGTCGGGAAGCTGCAGCCGGGGGCCAGGAAGAACTTCGTCTTCCCGCCGTTCGCGATTCCCTGCTCGGCGTTCCGCACCGCGTCGGCAGGCGTTACCCGGGTGATCCGGTTCTTGTCGAGCCCTGCCATGATGCTCCCGTCCCATGTTTTCCGAAGCTCGGGCATCGACGGATTCGAAGGATCGGTATCCTCGTAGGAAATCACGTGCGCCGGCAGCTTCACCGATTCCTCGACGTAGATGCCGTAGTCGTGAATGTGGGCGGTGTTCATGATCGCCAGATCGCGGGTTTCGCGGAAGATCCGCTCGACGAACGGGTATGCGAACTTCATGTACAGGTCCCGGGGGAGCTGCTTGCCCGCACCGAACGTCGAGAGGAAGATGCCCGAGGCTCCCCGCTTCAGGGCTTCTTTGCAGTAGGCGAGTACGTTGTCGGTGACCACGTCGAGAGCTTCCAGGACCGCATCCGGAGCCTTTTCCACCAGCTCCCGCAGGTGCTCTCCGACCAGGTTCCGCAGGAGAATCTGCCAGGGATCGAAGACGGTGTCGACGAAGTGCAGATCTCCGCGGTATTCCTTCGACAGGATGTCGATCGCCTTCAGCTGCTCGGCCCAGGGGGTCTTCATGATGTCGAAATGTTTCACCTTCCGGAGGTCGTCGCGGCTCTTGAGCTCCAGCATCCCGTCCGGCATCGGATAATAGTAATCGTTCATCAGCTTCAGGAAATCGAGGTCGTAATATTTCACGAACTTGATCGAAAGATCCGCAATGACTTCACCGCCCATGTGCTGGGTGCCGAAATGGTACCAGAACGAAACGGGGGGGCGATCCACTTCCTTTCCCTGCAGGGAATATTCGACTCGGTCCTTCTTGCTCAGGGTTTCCGCCATGCTCTTGTTCTCCTTAAACGATGCCTAAATATGCTTTCTGAATCCGGTCGTCCGCCAGGAGCTGTTCGGAAGTATCCGCTCCGGCGACCGTCCCCACCTCGAGGACGTAGCCGAAGGAGGCCACCTGGAGAGCGATGTTCGCGTTCTGCTCCACCAGCAGAATCGAGGTTCCGCGCCGGTTGATCTCCTCGATGAGCTCGAAAATCTTTTCGACCAGCAGCGGTGCGAGACCGAGAGACGGCTCGTCCATGAGCAGCAGGTCCGGCTCGCACATGAGCCCGCGGGCGATCGCGAGCATCTGCTGCTCGCCGCCCGAGAGCGTTCCGCCCTCCTGGCTCCGCCGCTCGGCGAGGCGCGGGAAGAGCCGGTAGTTCCGCTCGATCAGTTCCTCGATTTTCGCCTTCTCCCGGATGATGAACGCCCCCGCCCGCAGGTTCTCCTCCACCGTGAGCTCGGAGAAGATCTTCCGTCCTTCGGGGACATGGGCGACACCCATCCGCACGATCGAGTCCGCCCGCTCTTCGGTCAGGTCCTTTCCCTTGAAGAGAATCGACCCGGAGCTGGCTTTCACGATGCCGCTGATGGTGTTCAGCAGCGTCGTCTTGCCGGCCCCGTTCGCCCCGATGAGGGAAACCAGCTGGCCCTTCTCCATCGAGAGCGAAATGCCCTTCAGCGCGTTGATCTTTCCGTAATGTACCACCAGGTCTTTGACTTCCAGGAACGGCATCTCAGCTCCTCCTCTTCCCCAGGTATGCTTCGATGACGCGCTCATCGTTCTGAACGGTCCCGGCGGAGCCCTCGGCGATCTTCTCGCCGTGATCGATCACGGTGATCATGTCGGCCAGGCTCATGATGAGCTTCATGTCGTGCTCGATCAGGATGACGGTGAAGCCCTTGGCCTTGAGCTGCCGGATGAACTGCTCCAGTTCCGCCGTTTCGGTCGTATTCATTCCGGCGGCAGGCTCGTCGAGGAGCAGAATCCTGGGCCGGCTCGCCATGGCGCGGGCGATTTCCAGCCGGCGCTGGTCGCCGTAGGCGAGGTTCACGGCGAGCGTGTCCCGATCGTCGAGGAGCCCCACCTGGTCGAGCAGATCGAGGCTGAATTCCTCTACTTCCCGCTCCTCCTTCCGGAAGAGGGGCGTTCTGACGATCGCGCTCCAGAGGTTCGCCGTGGTCAGCCCGTGGGTACCGATTTTCACGTTCTCCAGCGCGGAGAGATACGGGAACAGGCGGATGTTCTGGAAGGTGCGTGCGATTCCCTTCCGTGCGACCGTGTGGGTCGGAAGCCCGTCGATCCGTTCGCCCTGGAAGAAAATCTCTCCCGAATCGGGCGGGGCGATGGCGGTGAGCGCGTTGAAGAAGGTGGTCTTTCCGGCTCCGTTGGGCCCGATGATGGCGTGGATGCTGTTTTCCTCGACACGCAGATCCACGTCGTTCACCGCCACCAGGCCGCCGAAGGCTTTGCGAAGTTTCTTCACGTCGAGAATCATCGGACTTCCTCCCGCTCCGTATTCACGCTTCCCGCCTTTCGCCGGGGCAGGAAGCGGTTCCAGAGACGCGCACGCCGTTTCCCGGCCGGCTTCTCGAAGATGCCCCGCACCCCGGCGATACCTCCCGGCTTGGTGATGATCACCGTCACGAGGACCAGCCCGTATATGACCATGCGGTATCGGGCCAGAAAGCGGAACAGTTCCGGAAAGAGAACCAGGATGCCCGCCCCGTAGAGCGGTCCGGCGATGGAGCCGGTTCCGCCCAGTGCGACCATGGTGACGACGGCGAAGCTCTCCAGGTTCACGAAGGAATCCGCCGAGACGAAGCGCTGGAAATGCGCGAAGAACGCTCCGGCGATCCCGGCGATGGAGCAGGCGAGCGTGAAGGCCAGCATCTTGTAGCCGAAGACATGGATGCCCATGCTCCCCGCGGCGACTTCGTCTTCGCGGAGGGCGATCAGGGCACGGCCGATCCGGGAATGATAGAGTCGCTGGATCGCCATCACCGTCAGAACCACCAGGATCACGATGAGATAATAGTAGCCGACCCGATCGAAGGTGTAGCCGAAGATCTTCGGGATCGGTACTCCCGGAATCCCCTGCGGCCCGCGGGTAAAGGATCGCCAGTTCAGGATGATGATCCGGATGATCTCCCCGAAACCGAGCGTTGCGAATGCGAGAAATACGGCGCGCAGCCGGAGTGTGGCCAGGCCCAGCAGGGACCCGAAGGCGCCCGCAACGATCGCCGCCGCGGGAAGCCCCAGCCAGAAGGGAACCCCGAGCCGGGTCGAGAGCAGCGCCGACGTGTAGGCGCCGATACCGTAGAATGCGGCGTGGCCGAGGGAGAACATCCCGGTGAAACCGATGATGATGTTCAGGCTCGAGGCGAGAATCATGTAGATTCCCATCACCGTTGCGACACGCAGGAAATATGCGTCCCGCACCACGTGGGGAAACGCGATCAGAAAGACGGCGAGAAGCGGCATGAGGATGAGCCGGTGGCGTTTCGCGAATCCGGCGACTCTGGATGTGAACTGGTTGTACGTCATCACGGCGGGAGCCTCCCCTACATCCTTGTTTTTCGTCCGAGGATGCCCCGCGGACGGATCAGGAGGAACAGTATCAGGATCACGAAACCGATGATGTCGCGGTATCCGGAAGAGACCACCTGAACGGCGAAATTTTCCACGATGCCCAGCAGATAGCCCCCCAGGATCGCACCGGGAATCGAGGTGAGTCCGCCGATGACGGCGGCGGAGAAGCTCTTCAGGCCGGCAAGCGTGCCCATCGTGGGAAACACGGCATTGTAGTAGGCGCTCGCGAGCACTCCGGATACTCCGGCGCAGGCTCCGGCGATGGCGAACGTGACCGAGATGGTCCGGTCGACGTTGATGCCCATCAGGCTCGCCGTCCGGTAATCCAGCGAAACGGTCCGGATCGAGAGCCCCATCCGGGTCCGGTAGATGAAGAGCTGCAGGGCGGTCATGATGACCACCGCGACCACGACCAGAATGACCTGGAGCCATGAGACGCTGACTCCCGCGACGGTAAAGGCCGTCTCCCCGTAGAACGCAGGCATCGACTTCCGTTCGGCACCGAAGCTGACCGCGGCGAGCTCGTTCAGGAAGATGGAAAATCCGATGGTGCAGATGAGCGAGGCGATTCGCGCCACACCCCGCAGCGCCCGGAAGGCGAACCGCTCCAGGATGAATCCGACCAGAAACCCGGCCGCCGCGCCCGCGAAGACCGCCAGGAAGACGTCCTGCACTACATAGGTCACCAGCATCCATCCGGAGAACGCGCCGATCATGTAGATCGAACCGGTGGCGAAGTTGACCAGCCGGAGCGTTCCGTAGACGATGGCGAAGGAAATCGCCAGAAGTGCAAAAAGGCTCCCCTGTGTGATTCCGTTGATAAGCTGTTGCGCGAACACCGTGACTCCTTTTTCCTCGGCGGGATAATCCGCCGCAATGCGTCTGGACGTGGTCGGTCCCTCGTCACGGAGGGGGTGCGTGAGAGATCTGTCGGCAGTCTCGGAAAGGAGGGGCGCTCCCGGTCGGAAGCGCCCTCCGTAGTGTTTCCTGCATCATAGCACGACTCAGGTGATTCGGGTCTATTTCTTCCAGACCACAAATTCGCCGTTCTGCACCTGGAGGATCTTGTAGGCCTTGCGGACGTCGCCCGCTTCGGTGAAGGTGATCTCTCCGGCGAGTCCGGGGTAGGCGGTGGTCTTCGCGAGAGCGTCGCGGATCGCTTTCCGGTCGGTGGAGTTCGCCCGCTGCATGGCGTCGGCGAGCAGCATCACCGCGTCGTAGGCGAGGGCCGCGTGCATGTTCGGGGTGGCGCCGTACTTCGCCTCGAATCCCTTCACGTAACTCTGCACCCGCGGATCCGGATCCTTGGCGAAGAAGGTCTGGTTCGTGTAGAGGCCTTCCACTGCCTTGCCGCCCAGCTTGACGAGCTGCGGTGAATAGAGGGAACTCGGTCCGAGGACCTTCACGTCCCATCCGATCCGATCGCGCTGGATATTGATGGCGGCGCCGTCATTGTAGAAGGACGCCATGAAAAGCGCCTCCGCGTCGGTCTGCTTGAGCTTGGTCAGGACCGCGGTGAAATCGCTTTCGCCGTCGAAGTAGAACTCGGTGCCGACGATCTTGCCGCCCAGTTCCTCGAAGGCGGCCTTGAAGAACTTCGCGGTGTCGATGCCCCAGTCGTTGTTCAGGTGCAGGATCGCGATCTTCCGGATGCCGAGGTCGTTGTAGGCGAACCGGGCCATGTAGGGCTGCTCGGCTGCCTGCACCCCGACGATGCCGAAGCTCCAGGGGGAGCCGGACGCGAACTGCGTATGACTCGCAGTGGGGGAGAGCTGGACCATTCCCGCCTGATCGAAGATCGGCTGGGCGGCCATGGAACTCGAACTGGAGAACGCGCCGATCTGGGCCACGATGCTGGAATCCGAGGTCCACTTCTGGGCGAGCGTGGCGGCCTCGGTGGGATTCCCCTTGGTGTCGCCGACCGAGAGCCGCAGCTTTTTGCCGAGCACTCCGCCCTTCTCGTTCAGGGCTGCGATGGCCATTTCCGCCGAGCGCTGAAAGTTGATGCCGTATTCGGACCAGTCGCCGGTCAGGGGAGCGCTCAGGGCGAGATGAATCGTCTCGCCCGCAGCGGCTGCCTTTCCTTCCTGGGCTCCGCCGGCAAGAAGCGGCATTCCGACCAGGACCACGAGAGCGGATGCGAGCAGGATCCGGGCGATCAGTCTGCCTGTACATTTCGTCATAGTAACCTCCTTCGGTTGCTGTGCATCGACTGTGATGGCGGGTTCTGCGGACGCGTCGAGGTTCCGCTCTTTTCCTACCACCGCGATCGATTTTAACCGTAAAAGGAAAGATATGTCAACTCGATGCACAATTATTTTAATATTTGTTGACTTTTTTTAAGAATGGTCGATATACTGCCCGGAGAAAACGTGTGAGGATTCGAAATGCGATACGAGACTGATGCCGGCGGACCGCAGAGATTCACCCCGCGCGACCGGGCGATTCTGCGTTCCCTGGAACCGGTCATGGACGGAATCGCCGAACTGATGGGGGAACAGTGCGAGGTGGTGCTTCATTCCCTGGAGGATCCCGAGCATTCGGTTGTCAGAGTCCGGAACGGACACATCACCGGGCGCAAGACAGGAGCTCCGTTGACCGACCAGGAGATGAAGGTGCTCCGCAGCGCCCTGCGATCCGGGACGGACGTGCTCCCGGCCGGCCTCTCGAAGACCGGTGACGGGAAAACCCTTCGCTCGGTCACTTCGGTGATCCGCAACGACGAAGGACAGCCGATCGGGCTGTTCTGCACGAGTCTGAATCTGGATGCCCCGGTGCTGAGCCTTCTGAGGACGCTTCTCTCGAACAGCGGCCGGGACGATCAGGAATCGTCCGAGCACTTCGTCATGAACGCCGAAGAGCTGGTGCAGCGATCGGTGCAGGAGGCGATCCGGGAAGCCGATGCCGCGGGGATGAAGCCGAATCTGGCGCGCAACAAGATGATCGTCCGGGAACTTCTCGCCCGCGGTATCTTCGATATCCGCGGGGCGGTGGACCTCGTGGCACGGGAGATGGGTGTTTCCCGGTATACCGTTTACAATTATCTTCGTGAAGTCAAATGCTGAACGCCTGATGCAGAACCGCTGGAAGGCAATGGAGGGGGAACCATGAACGAACCGAAACAGATCGTCTCTACCGACGCGGCGCCCGCCGCCATCGGTCCGTACTCCCAGGGAGTCCGGGCCGGCGGCTTCGTCTTTACCTCGGGACAGCTTCCGATCGATCCGAAAACCGGTGAAATCGTAAGCGGGGGCATCGAGGCTCAGACCAGGCAGGTGCTGGAGAACCTGAAGGCGGTTCTCGCGGAAGCGGGAGCCGGTCTCGATGCGGTGATCAAGGCGACCGTCTTCATCACCGATCTCTCGAACTTCGCCGCCATGAACGCCGTCTACGGAGAATACTTCCGCGACCGCCCGCCCGCCCGTTCGACCGTGGAAATTACGGGACTGGCGAAAGGGGCGCTGGTGGAGATCGAGACGGTGGCGTTCCTCTGATGGCGGTTCTCGTTACCGGAGGTCATGGGCAGATCGGTTCCTGGACGGCCTGGAACCTGGCGAAGCGGGGCCGGGACGTCCTGATATGCGACACGAATACGAGGAGCCCCGACTACCTGGAAGAAGTTGCGGAACATATCGAGTTCGTCCCGGCGGATGTGCTGGATCTTCCATCCCTGAACGAACTGTTCGCCCGCAGGAAATCCGGAATCGACGGGATCATCCATTCCGTAGGAATCATGGGCGAGCAGGTGCTGGAGAATCCTCATCGGAACGTGTCCCTCAACGTGATGGGCCTGGTGAACGTGATGGAGGCGGCCCGGATCGCCGGGATCCCGAAGGTTCTCCTGGTCAGCACCGGCGCCGTCTACGGCGTCGTGCCGGGGCATCCGAAGGAGGAGGTGAAACCTGATCCCGCCGATCTCTACGCGGCGACCAAGACCGCGGGCGAGTACCTGGGCATTCAGTACGGCGCCGCGTTCGGCATCGACTTCCGGATCAGCAGGGTCTACTTCATCTATGGTCCCGGCAAGATGCCCTCGAGCTTCATCCGTCTGTACCGGCTCGCGTTCGGGGCGCTGGAGGGACTTCCGGGTCTCGAATCGGAACGCGGGGCCGATCAGAAGCTCGACTTCACCTACGTGGAGGATGCCGCCAGGGGCATCGTGCTCCAGTTCGAGGCGGAACGGCCCGAACGGCAGATCTACAACATCGCGACCGGTCGGGCGAGCAGCGTCGGGGAGGTGATCTCCCTGGCGACGCGCCACACCGCCTGTCCCGGGCCGGAGGTCCGGGTGGGTCCCGGAGAACTGATGCCGCGGAGTGAGGCTCTCGACATCACGAACGCCCGGCGGGATCTGGGCTACGAACCCGCTTTCAGCCTCGAGGAAGGAATCCGCCGCTATGCCGACTGGATCCGGAGGCAGATGGGGGGCTGAACCGCGGTTCCGGAATAATGTTGCGGTTTCCGGGGCGGTGCACGATACTTCAAGGTAGATCCCAACGGTAGAGATGTCCGGGATTCGGGAGTTCAGGAACCATGCACGAGTTCCCTGCCTGCAGCAAACCGGAACCTGACGACGGATGCTCGACGCTTCGGACGGCGGCAGAACCCGGGACGCATCGCTCTCTTCTCCGATTCCTCATCAATCCCTTCGGTATGCTCCGCCGGGTCCGGCAGGCGCGCGACGGCCGGACGGACTCCGGTTCCGAACGACGGGAAGTTGAATATGTTCTGCGGGAAAGTGTGGAGAGGAACCGCATCGCCTTCGAAATGTCCGCCGTCGGGCAGTTCGAAGCGGATCCGGAAAGCGGATACCTGCTGAAGGTGAACCGGAAATTCTGTGAAATCATCGGCTGCGCGAAAAGCGATCTCCTGCAGACGGACTTCTTCGAAATTCTGCACCAGGATTACCGGGAATTCGAACGCGGCCGGTACCGGCGGTTCCTCGGGGACGGTGCCGAGGGAGAGCTGTTCCTCCGGGCGAAATGCCTGCGATGCGACGGATCCGAACGCTGGATCGAGATCCATATGGTTATACTGAAAGATGCGGACAACCGGCGGCAGCGCCTGGTCGGGGTGATTCTGGATATCGAGTTCCGGGTCCGGCAGGAGAAGGCGCTTCTCCGGGCGAAGGAGCGGGCGGAAGCGGCGGAGCTTGAGGCTTCAGCGGCTTCCCGGGCCAAGAGCGAGTTTCTGTCCCACATGAGTCACGAGATCCGCACGCCCCTCACGGGGATAATCGGGATGGTTTCACTGCTCGCGGGCAGGCTCCGGGGGAAGGACCGTGAGTATCTGGAACTGCTTCAGGGATCCGCGGAGACGCTCCTCGCTCTGATCGGCGATGTCCTCGACCTCGCGAGCATCGAGTCGGGTCGTCTGAACCCGGAGATGGAGACCTTCGACCCGGGGGCCGTTCTGCGGGAGGAGTTCAATCGGTTCCTCTATCCCGCACGGCAGAACGATCTCACGCTCGATCTGTCTCTTCCGGGCGATCTCCCCCGGGCGGTCAGCGGAGACCCGGGAAGGCTCTGCCAGATTCTGAGGAACCTGGTATCGAACGCGATCAAGTACACCGAGCGGGGAGGCGTGCGGGTCGACGTTCGGACGGAGGATCGATCGGACGACCACCTGCTCCTCGAGGTGCGGGTGAGCGACTCCGGAATCGGGATCCCCCAGGACAAGCTGCCGGAGCTGTTCCAGAGCTTCATCCGGATCCGGGGACCGGTGACCCGGGCGACGACGGAGGGAACCGGCCTGGGACTGTCTATCGCCAAAAAGCTGACGGAACTGCTCGGCGGCAGGATCGGGGTCGAAAGCGTCGTCGGGCAGGGCAGTACGTTCTGGTTCTCGATCCCGCTCCAGCGGGCGGAAGAGCAGGCGGAGATCCGGACGTCGGGAGGACTCCCGCTCGACGGGCTTTCTGAGCTGCCTCCGCTGCGGATTCTGCTGGCCGAGGACAACCGGGTGAACCGGGCCTTTCTTGTGGAGATACTCGGGATGGGCGGTCACAGGATAACGGCCGTGGAGAACGGGCGGGAAGTTCTGGATGTCCTCCGGACGACCGGACCGGACGATGATCCGGGTTTCGATCTGGTGCTGATGGACCTGCAGATGCCCGAAATGGACGGTTTCGAATCGGTGAAACGGATCCGCGAGCTGCCTTCTCCCGCCGGCCGGCTTCCCGTCATCGCGCTCACGGCATTCGCCTGTCCGGAAGACGAGCGCAGGGTCCGGGAATCCGGGATGGACGGATACGTGACGAAGCCCGTCGATCTGGAACGGCTCGCATCCGAGATGACGGCGGTCCTGAAGGTCGGAGCCTGACGCGGTCGTCCGTCCGTCGCCCTGCTTCTCTGACCTCGTCTGACCTCGTCTGACCTCGTCTGACCTCGTCTGCACTCATTTGATTTTACGCCTCGTTCATCAGTACGTTTGAACCACACAAAACTCAGGGAAGGAGGTTCCCATGAAACGATCGAACATCATCATCATGCTTGCCGTAGTTCTGATCCTGGCTTCCGTCGGCATAGCTGCGGCCCAGCAGGCCGGACAGGATGCTCAGGCCGCGCAGCCGGGCACCGGGATGACCGGGTCCGTGATCGAAGTGGCCGATCAGAGCGTACTGCAGAACACGGTGTTTGTGAACTACGTGATGAGCGACGGACCCGGATGGGTCGTCATCCACAAGGCGAACGCGGACGGGACGCCCGGTGAAGTGCTCGGGTATACGCACGTGGCCGACGGAGAACACGAGAACGTGGAAATCCGGTTCGATGCCGAACCCGAGGGAGAGCTGATCGCCATGCTGCATACCGATGCGGAACCGGTCGGGACCTACGATTTCCCCGGTGCGGATGTTCCCGTCCGGCAGGCCGACGGTATCGCCATGATGGCCTTCGAGGTATATCCGCAGGACCAGCTCGGTGCCGAGGAATCGGGGCAGCAGGGTCAGGACGGTAGTTCTCAGGATGCTGCGCAGCAGGAGGGTCAGGAGCAGCCCCAGAAGCAGTAGGAGACCACTTCATCACTCGTGACGCATGATGCCGGCCGGCGGGCGGAGACGTCCGTGCCGGCCCTTTTTCGGGGGATCCGATAACGATATACATCTGAATAGCTCCGTGGTATACTTTTCCGGCGTGAAATGATGAGAGGTGATAACAAAGAAGGGCACCGGACCCGCAAGAGAACGATATTCTGGCGGTTTTTCGGCTCATTTCTGATCCTCTGCATGATGCCGGTGATCGCCGCGATCGCGGTGAACTACACGTACGTTCTGAACATCGTCGAAAGCGGTATGGAAGATTCCAATACCCGGCTCCTGGGAGGATTCTCCCGGAGTATCGATGTGTTTCTGGGCTCCCTTGAAGAAAACGCTCTCGGCATCCTGAGCCATCCGTCGGTGAATTATTTCCTGAGCGAACTCGTTCAAAGCGATTCTTCGCTACTGGTAAACTCCTTCGAACGCATGGAAGCGTACCAGGATCTCTCGCGGCAGCTGGTCAGTCTTTCCGACCTCAACGATATCGTCGACAACGCATATCTCTGGTTCCTCGACAGCGATTTCATCGTCAGTCCGAGCGGTTCCTATCGGGGGGACCTGTTCCACTCCTTCGAGAATTTCCGCCCGGAAATGGGCCGGACCGAATTCCGCCAGCTCGTCGAGACCCGGAACCTGATGGATTTCCTTCCGACTATGGAGGTTCAGAAGCGGTCCTATCCCGACCTGGGCCTGATCTCTTCGGAAAACATGGCCACTTATGTCGTTGGCTATCCGTTCCTGTCGGACCCGGAAGTCGTTCTGTTCATCAACCTGAAAGAGGAAAGTCTGCGGCATCTGATCACCGTACCGGGTCAGAACGAAGTCCACACATTCATTCTCAATCGGGAAGGGCGGACCATCAGCCGATCACACGAGGACGATGTTCTCGATCCTGCAGCCGCGGAACGAATTGTACGGGATCTCGACCGCGGAAGCTCGGATCTGATCGATATTTCGGGTCGCGCGATGCAGGTGGCTCATGTCCGGTCCCGGGTGAATGACTGGAGCTTCGTGAGCCTGGTGTCGCTGGAGGAGCTGCGGCGTCCCGCGCTCATGATACGGAACCTGTCCCTCCTCTTCTTCCTCTTTTTCGCGGTTCTCGGAGGTGCGGCTTCCTGGGCCATGAGTCGGCTGATGTATCAGCCGATTCGGAAGATCACCGCATCGCTGCTGCAGCATTGGTCGGGTCGGGAAGCAGGACCCGTACCGAACACAGGCAATGAATATGATCTGATTCAGGTATGGTTCGAGGCGATGATCGACGAGAAAGTCGAGCTGGAGCAGCAGCTGCGAGAAGTACAACCCCTGCTCCAGGAGACCATCGTGATGAAGCTGGTGCAGGGCCAGTTCTCCGATTACGACCGGCGGATCGGTCTTCCCGGGCCCTTCGAGGCGTGGTTCCCGATCGATCGGCATATGGTAGTGGTCTGTGTGGAGCTGTTCTTTTTCCAGCAGTATCGGAAGATCATCACCGAAAGCGACCGGAACCTCATGGTCGCTAACATCAAGCTGTCGATCCGGCGAGCGCTCGGGCAGGATGTGCTGTTCGCTGAACTCCGGAAGAACCTGATCGTATGCATCGTGGATTTCGATGAGGAGCAACGGGGAGCCCCTCCCGGAATCGTTAAGATACGGGAAATTCTGGAGAAGCGTCGAGAAGTTTTGAAGGCGGTCATCACGGCGGGCAGCGGGGTCGAAACGGCGGCAGAGGTTCCTGCTTCCTTCTCCCGGGCACAGGAGCTGCTCAGGGAACGTCATCTGACGCCCGGCATCGAGCTCATTGTCAGCGATGCCGGTTCAGGGGAACCTCCCGTCGACGCCTATCTCACGCGAAACGAGGTGGAAAAGATCCGGAACATTCTCGCGACCGCCGATCCGGTCCGCCTGCAGGAAGAAATCGGCACTCTCCTCGGCCAGCATATCGAGCAGGATGTTCCTGCTCGGTACGTATTCGAGATGGCGCACGATATTCTCCATACCATCGTGCGGTTTCTCGACCAGCAGAACCCGGACGACGAGCTGCTGGAAACCTTCGGCTCTTTCTCCCCTCTCATCAATCTGTGCGTCGACGAGCGGGAGCTCGCCGAATTATTCGAGAATATCTGCCGTGAGCTTTTTCACGCGGAGGAGCGTGAATCGGATCAACAGGATATGTTCCGGGAGGTGAAATCCCATATCCGGAAGCATTACCGGGAAGAACTCTCGCTCGATGCGTTCGCGAGAACATACCATATGTCGCAGGGATACTTCAGTCGCCGGTTCAAGGAGATGGTGGGAGAGAAGTATGTTCACTTCGTGAACCGTGTCAGAATCGAAAAAGCCAAGGAGCTGCTGGAGAAAACGGAGCTGAAGGTGGAAGAGATCGCCTCTGAGGTGGGACTCGGAAGCAAGAATTTTATCGTCATCTTCCGGAAGCACGAAGGAATCACCCCCGGCAGGTATCGCCTGATCCGTAAAGCCTCCCATATCGGGTAGCGAGGAATAAACCGATACCAGGAAAAACCTGGACCTCGTAGTCCCCGGTATTCGGCCCGGCCGGACCGGATTCGATAAAACCTTATCAGGCAGAGACTTGTACCGGCGCATTCAGAGCGAAAAAATGAAAACCCCGGAAAATAATCGTCATTTACAGAATTCTCCTATCGCTTTCATAATAATTCATCGGTCCCGACCTCTTCGAGTGAATACTCCGCAGGACAAAAAGGAAGGTTATGGCATCGACTTCAAGCGTACAGGAGCGCCCGGCCGTCACCCCGGTTACGGGGCAGCGATTGAGCCTCAACACGAAATGGCGGATGATAAAGAAAGACCGGGCTCTCTATCTGCTGCTGGTTCCGGGAATCCTCTACTTCCTCGTATTCCGGTACTGGCCGATGTACGGGTTCCTGATCGCCTTCAAGAACTTCTCCGTCGCGAAGGGAATCCTGGGAAGTCCCTGGGCGGGCTTGAAGCATTTCCGGTTCTTTCTCGAGTCGCCCAACGCATGGGAAATCATCCGGAACACATTGCTCATCAACTTCTACACTATTCTCTTCGCCTTTCCGGCTCCTATCATCCTGGCGAGCCTGTTCAACGAACTCCGGAACGTGACATTCAAGCGGGTGGCGCAGACGGTGAGTTATCTGCCGCACTTCATTTCAACCGTCGTCATCTGCGGGATGGTCGTGAACTTTCTATCGCCGAGCGACGGGATAATCAATCAGATCCTTGTGAATTTCTTCGGGCTGGATGAGCCGATCTTCTTCCTTTCCCGGCCCGAGATGTTCCGGGGAATCTACGTGGCCACCGAGATCTGGCAGAACACCGGATGGGGGACGATCCTTTATCTCGCGGCGCTCGCCGGAATCAATCCAGAGCTCTACGAGGCATCACGGATCGATGGAGCGAATCGCTGGCAGCAGTACTGGCGCATCACCTTCTCGCATCTCGTCCCGGTCATCTCGGTCGTGGTGATCATCAACATCGGACAGATCATGCTGCTCGGGCCGGAGAAGATTCTGCTGCTGTACAACCCCCTGGTCTACGAAACCGCCGATATCATCGAGACGTTCGTCTATCGCCGGGGAATCCTGCAGGCCGACTACAGCTACGCGACGGCGGTCAGCCTGTTCCAGGCGTTCATCGGATTCACCCTCATGATGGGGGCGAACAAGCTTTCCAAGTGGACCTCGGATTCCGGACTGTGGTAGGAGACGGAAAATGAAGAAGATGCGCAACAGCCTTGACTCGAAGATATTCGATACCGCCAACGTGCTGCTGATGCTGGGGATCATGTTCGTCACGCTGTACCCGTTTCTCTACGTCGCCTCGGCATCGCTGAGCAACTACGGCTTCGTCGCACGGGGGGACGTGGTGTTCTTTCCGAAGGGATTTACCCTCGAGGCCTACCAGATGGTGTTCCGGGATCCTTTCATCTGGCTCGGCTACTGGAATACGATCCGGTATACGGTGGCGCAGACGGTGGTGACACTGTTTTTCACTGCCATGATGGCGTATCCGCTCTCCAAGGATCGCGTGCTGTTCAAGCGAGCCATTCTTCTGTTCGTCGGATTCACGCTCATGTTCCGACCCGGCATGATCCCGCGCTTCCTGGTCATCAAGTATCTCGGGCTCTATGACAATTTCTGGGCGCTTATCGCACCAGGTGTCGTCAACGCCTTCTATCTCTTCATCATGAGGACCTTCTTCATGACCATCCCGCAAGATCTGGATGATGCTGCCACGATCGACGGCTGTGGTCCGCTTGCAACACTGCTGCGGATCGTTCTGCCGCTGTCGATGCCGGTCATGGTGACGGTCGGACTCTTCACCGCGGTAAACCAGTGGAACGCTTACTTCCATGCGCTGATTTTCCTGGCGAGCAAGAGCCTCTATCCGCTGCAGATATTCCTCCGGAATATCGTTATCTCAGGCAGTGCCGCCGCTCTCACGGAAGCCGGAGCGGCAGCGGGAGATGTGGTTGTTCTGGAAACGGTGAAGTACGCGACGATCATTGTTGCCGTTCTGCCGATTATCTGTGTCTATCCGTTCGTTCAGAAATACTTCGTTCGAGGAGCGCTGATCGGTGGCGTGAAGGGATGAGCGTATCCCTGATCGTCCACCATACAGGTATTCTGTGCATCAAACGCACAAAGGAGGATCTATGAAGAGCTTTCTGTATCTTGTACCGGGAATCGTGCTGGCGATCGCTCTTGTCGCGGTTCCTGTCTGGGCGGGAGGCGGTGCGGAGGAATCCGCAGTCGAGCAAGGCGGACTCATCACCTACTCGTACCTCATTCCAGAACTGGCGGAAGCCGCCGTCCAGCAGGCCTGGCCGGTCGCTCAGGAACTGCAGAAGCGGACCAACGTCGCTCTGGAGTTCGTTCCTGTCGCCGTCGATCAGGTGACCGAAAAACTCAACATCCTGATCGCCGCTAACGAAGTTCCGGATATGACACTGCTTCTTCCCGAAACGGCGCGGCGGTTCGGGTCCGAGGAGGCGTTCCTCGACCTGACGCCGTATATAACCGCGGAGATGACGCCGAACATCATGAAGATCTATCAGGAATTCCCCGGAGCGAAGACCGTGGGTACGTCCGGGGTCGACGGCGGAATCTATGCTCTTCCCGGAATGAACTTCGAACCCGGGCAGTTCTATAAGAACTGGATGGCGCGTCGGGATCTGATGGTTAAGCACGGCATCAAACCGCCGAAGACACCCGAAGAATTCTACAACTTCCTTTCGGCCTTTAAGAAGCTCTACCCCGAAAGCTATCCCATGTCCGGGACCCAGACGGAAATCAATATGTATCCCGGATTCATCAATGTTTTCATCGGAATCGACAGCGGGTATGCCGGCGGATACGGCTTCGGATGGGATCCCCGAGAGAAGAAGTTCGAGTTCGCACCGGCGGAACCCGGTTTCAGGGAAATGCTGGTATTCATGAACCGTCTTTTCCGGGACGGGCTGCTCGATCCCGAGTTCGCCGTGATCACCAGCAAGAACCCGCTTCAGGAACGGATGCTGAGCGGAAAATCCTTCGTGACCTATGATTCGCGCCTGCGGACCGAACAGTGGACCGCGGCGGCCCAGAAGGCGGATCCGAAAACCGGGTTCGACATGTTCGCCATCGAGCCCTGGGCGGCGCCCACCGGAGCGCGGATGGTTCCGGCTCGACCTTCCGTCGAGGCGGGAGAGAACGGGATCGCACTCTCACCGAAGATCCGGCAGCCCGAACGGGCGATGAAGCTCATCGACTATCTCTACAGCCCGGAGGGCAGGATCCTGATGAATTACGGGGTGGAGGGGCTCTCCTATGAAATGCAGGGCGGCACGATCGTCGCCAAAGCTCCATTCAACAATCCCCAGACCATGGCGCGGGAGCTTCGCAAGATCGGTGCTGCGTATCAGGGATTCCGCCTGACCACGCTTCCCGAAATGACCGGCTATCCTCCCCGGATCGTCGAGCGGGACGAGCTCCTGACGCCGTTCCTGACGACGGAAGCACCCATCCTGAGGGATGACGAGCAGCAGTCCGAGATCGAGCGCCAGAAACTGGCCAATATCCAGAAGTACTTCGAGCAGGAACTGGCCAAGTTCATCATGGGGCGGACTCCGATCACGGACCAGACGCTGGCTGCCTTCCGCCGGGAGTGCAACCGGCTCGGCGCGCAGGAGATCGTCGACGGGCGCAACAGGGTGATGAAGGCTTCGAGATAGCGCTTCCGCAGGGAGCGCAGGAGATCAGGTAATTCCGGGCGGGATGGAGACCATCCGCCTTCCGCATCCGGATGCATTCCGGATGAATAACGGCAGAAGGAAGCGCTTCGTGAGCTCATTTCAATGGGAACGGAAAAAGAAAGAAGGTGAATGCTCCCTTCTCATCGTGGGCGACACCAACGTCCAGAACAGGAGCGATCCATCCGAGGCGTTCCGGGATGTCAGGGGCGTCCTGGACGAATCCGACGGAGTGATCGGACAGCTGGAATGCCCTTTCGCCGCCGATCCGGAGGACCGGAAGGCCGGAAGCGTACCGTACAAGACCAACTGGGTTCACTCGTCCCCCGACATGGTGCAGGCATTCGTTTCGGGCGGATTCCGGGCGGTCGGCTGTGCGGGGAACGTGCTGTACGGTCCGGATCTCGTGATGGAGACCGTTTCCGTGCTGGACGCGGCAGGGCTTGCGCATTCGGGAGCGGGCGCCGACCGTGAGGCCGCACGAGCGCCCGCCGTGTTTACGTGCTCGGGCCTCCGGGTCGGGCTTCTTTCACGTACCGCAGTCTTCTGGCCCGTCGGTCATGCAGCCGACACGAACACCCCGGGTGTCGCGACCATAAAGGCACATACCGCATACGAACCAGGCCCCCGGGCGCTGGAAATGCCGGCTACCCCGCCGATCGTCCGTAGCTGGCCCGACCTCGGGGAGCTCGAAGAATTGACCGAAGATATCCGGGCCCTCCGCCGCGATGCGGATCTCGTTATCCTGAGCTGCCACTGGGGCGTATCCGGCATCGAAGAGGTCGCTGAATATCAGCGTATTGTCGCACGGGCCGCCGTCTCCGCCGGAGCCGATCTCGTGTTCGGACATCATCCCCATGTCATCCAGCCGTGCGAGCTCGTAGACGGAGTTCCGGTATTCTACAGCCTTGGCAATTTCGCCTTCGACTGGGAAGTGATGCGCTCCAAGCGCTTCGACGGCCTGCTGGTGCGCTGCATTGCGGCTGCCGACGGGCTGCGGTCGGTCTCGGTGGTCCCGGTCCGCCGGGATGCGCGGAACCAGATCCGCATCGAGGACCTTTCCACGGAGCACGGGGCGACGATCGGTAAGCGGTTCCTTGATCTCTGTTGCGGGATGGGATTCGTTCCCGAGCGGCGGGGCGGCGAGATCGTGCTGTTCGATCGGGCTCAGGGAGCCGGGGCGGGAAGCGGTGCGGGAGGAAAGCGATGAAAGTGACTGCAGTCAGGACGCTGTTCGTCGACAAGTACCTGTTCGTGCAGGTGGAGACCGACAACGGACTGGTGGGGACGGGCGAATCGGGGGCCTGGGGGTTCCTTCCCGCCTCGGAGTCGGCGGTTCGCCAGTGCGCGGGATACCTTGAGGGGAAGGATCCGTTGCTGATCGAGCATCACTTCCAGTACCTGTACCGCTGCTTCCACTTCCGCGGGGCGGCGATCATGGGCGCAATCAGTGCGATCGACATCGCGCTCTGGGACATCGCCGCTCAGTACCACCAGGCGCCGCTGCACCGGCTGCTTGGAGGTGCCTGCCGCGACCGGGCGCGGGTCTACTACCACGTGTTCGGGAAGAGCACTGAGGAGCAGGTGGAAGGCTGCCTCGCGGCGGTCGCGCGAGGGTTCACCGCGATCGGGCACCTCTCCCCGTTCCACGACCTGCCCCGCGGGACCCGCTACGGGTTCGAGTCGAAGAACCGCTTCATCGGGGAGGCGGCGGAGCGGGTGCACCGGTTCCGAGAGGCGGTCGGTGAGGACGTCGACTTGTGCATCGAAGTGCACCGGAGGCTGAAGCCCGCCGATGCCATCGCCCTCGCCCGGGAGATCCAGCCCTGCCGGCCCTATTTCTACGAGGATCCGGTGCCGCCGGAAAACTTCGACTCGATGGAGCTGGTGGCGCGACACATCGACATTCCGATCGCGACCGGGGAACGGCTCGAGTCGCCCCAGGAGTTCGCAATGCTGCTGAAACGGGATGCGGTGCGCTACGTGCGGCCGGACCTGTGCCTATGCGGCGGGATCACCGGGGCACGGAAGATCGCAGCGATGGCCGAGGCATTCGACGTTATGGTGGTGCCGCACAATCCGCTGAGCCCGGTCTGCACCGCCGCGAGTCTGCAGCTCTCGACGGCGATTCCGAATTTTGCGATTCTCGAATATCCGAAAGGGGAGGGAGCGGCGCCGAAAACCGATATCGTGGAGACTGATTACCTGCTCGTGGACGGATTTCTCACGATCCCCGACACGCCCGGGATCGGTGCCCGGCTGGTACCGGACGCCGCAGATCGGTATCCGTTCAATCCGAAGCCGTTCGTCACCTGTACCGACTACGATGGGTCGGTGGTGGACTACTGAGGTCGGAGTGAATCGGAACAGGAGGCTGCGACCGGGCTCCCGGCCGTCCGGGCGCACCCGCAGCGGCTGGGCCTTACGGCTCGACCTCCGCGGTGTAGTCGACTCCCGGTACTTCGAAGCCGTGGAGCCGGAGGAACTCCTGCCGGAACCCCGCGATGTCGGAGAGCGAGGAAATGTTGTCGGTCGTCACGGTCCCCCAGCGGGAGTCCACCGCTTCCTGAACGTCCGGATGCATCTCGAGATCGTCGATCCGGATCCGGTGGCTCTCGTCGGTCGGCACCTCGCCGCCGGCGTAGAGCCGGTCGGTGAACAGGCGGTAGATCTGTTCGATGCATCCTTCGTGAAGACCTTTCTCCTTCATCACCTTGTAGAGCAGCGAAATGTAGAGCGAGACGACGGGGATGACCGCGCTCGCCCGGGTGACGAGGGCCTTGTTCACCGATACCCAGGCGCCTCCGCCGATCCGCTTCCGGAGCATCGCGTCCATGGCGATCGCGGTCCGTTCCAGGTGCTCCTTTGCGCGGCCGATGGTCCCTTCGCGGTAGATCTGCCGCGTCGCTTCCGGGCCGATGTAGGAGTAGGCCACCGTGCGGGCACCGTCGGCGAGGACGCCGGCATCCAGCAGGGCGTCGATCCAGAGCTGCCAGTCGTCGCCGCCCATCACCTTCACCGTAGCGGCGATCTCGTCCTCGGACGCAGGCTCGATGGTCGTCTGCTTCACCTCGCCGCTCATCGGGTCCGCGGAAGTGGCGGTGTAGGGCGCCCCGATCGGCTTGAGCACCGAACGGTAGGTCTCGCCGGTAGCCGGGTCCGTGCGGACGGGCGAGGCGAGGCTGTAGACCACCAGGTCGACCTGTCCGAGCGTGTCGCGGATCTTCGCGATCGTCTCCTGCTTGGTCGCTGCGGAGAAGGCGTCGTCGTTGATGGTGACCGACCGGAGGCCGGCTGCCTGCGCCTCCCGGTCGAAGGCCTGCATGTTGTACCAGCCGGAGGTGCCGGGCCGTTTTTCGCTGCCCGGTTTCTCGTAGGCGACTCCCACGGTTCCCGCCCCGCAGCCGAAGGCCGCGACGATGCGCGAAGCGAGACCGTAACCGGCCGAAGAGCCGATCACCAGGACCCGCTTCGGGCCGTTCGCGATCGGACCCTGCGAGCGGACATACTCGATCTGTCGATGCACTTCCTGCGCGCATCCGGTGGGATGGGAGGTCATGCAGATACTGTTTCGTACCCTCGGTTCTATGATCATGAACGCAAGGCTACCGGGAATGGACGGCTTCGTCAAGAACGATGAACCGGGGTCCCGCCCGGTTCGGTCAATCGACCAGGAGGAATGTCATGAATACGATACCGGATGTCCTGCTGCCCGCCGAACGGGCTCCCGTTCTGGAAGAAGCCGATGTCGTCGTGGTCGGCGGAGGAACTTCCGGATTCATAGCCGCGGTCGCCGCGGCGCGTACCGGCGCCCGAACGGTGCTGATCGAGCGGTTCGGCTATCTCGGAGGCTGCACGACCACTCCCTACAATACCACCCCCGGTTGGTTCTCCGATGCAGCGGGCAACCGGGTAGTCCGCGGCATCGCCTGGGATTTCATCGAACGGATGCGGTCCGAAGGCGAGTGCTTCCTGCTCGACGAGCTCCGGCATCAGCCGCAGATCTGGCCGCCGACCACGAAGAAGATCGCCCTCGAGATGATCGAGGAAGTGGGGGTGAGTCTGTACTTCTACGCATGGGCGCAGGGCGTGATCCCGTCGGACCAGGCAGCCGGCGCGATCGGCGGCATCGTCGTGCAGACCAAGCGCGGCCGCGGCGTGATCCTCGGCAAGGCGTTCGTCGATGCGAGCGGGGATGCCGACGTCGCGGCGTTCGCCGGGGCGCCGTTCGAGATGGCCGACCTCGAGGATCTGCAGCAGGTCTCCCTCGACCTGACGGCCTGTGGAGTCGATGCGGCTCGTGTAGCGGCCTGGGCGAGGGAGCACGAGGGAGAGCTCGAGAAGGTTCGCGGTCTGCAGTATGACCATCGCGATGCAGGGGCGCAGCCGATGCTCTCCTTCGTGATCCCCGGAGAGCTGTCCTCATCGGATGCCGAAGGGAAAGAGCACCACATCGGCGTCATGCCGACCGTCAAGCTCTGCGTCTACCGGGAGGCGGTTCGCCTGCAGGGGAACACCGAGATCGATCCGCTCGACCCGAAGGCGCTGACATACGCGGAGGCGGAGGGAATCAGGGGAGCGTACCGGCACCTGGCCTATCTCCGGAAGAACGTACCGGGGTTCGAGCACGCCTTCGTGGTCGCGCAGAATCATCTGGGCATCCGGGAGAGCAGACGGATCGTCGGGGAATATTCACTTTCGGTCGAAGAGGTGCGCGGCGGAGCCCGTTTCAACGACGTGGTCGCCTTGAACAGTCGCGGTCTTGACTATCACCTGAAAGGTACCGTGTTCCGGTACGAGCGTCTCAGGGGCAGCCACGATATTCCGCTCCGGGCCCTGCTGCCGAAGACCGTCCCGAACCTGATCGTGGCGGGCCGGTCGATCTCCTGCGACCATCTCGCGCAGGCGTCGCTCCGGGGTGCGGCCACCTCTATGGCCACCGGTCATGCCGCCGGGACCGCCGCCGCAATGGCCGCGCTGGGACACGGCGGCGTTCTCCGGGACCTGGAAATCGGGAGGCTGCAGGCGAAGCTCCGGGATCAGGATGCGCTGCTCGAGGATGAGCCCGACATCTGATCGACTTTCCTCGATGTGCCGTCCTTCCGGTCGAAGATGCGTCTCTTCAGCCCGACTGTTCCGTCCGCGGGCTGCCCTCAGCCGGCCGTGACTGTGCAGAAGACCCGGCCGAAGGGACCGCAGTCTCCGAAGTAGCGTCCGACCGCCTCTGCCCCTTTCGCCTTGAAGGGCGGGGACACTTTTCCGGAGAGGAAGACGCAGCCCGGGTCGACGGCGATGCCCCGCCGGACCAGGTGATTCACCATCCACAGAAGGACTCCCCACGGGCCTCCGGGAAGGACGGATGCCGCACCGCCGTAGACGGGCTTTCCGTTCCGTTCCATGCTCAGCTCGAGGGTATCCGCGTCGGGCATCGACGGTGGATGTGCCGGACCGACTACACAGGCGTGCGCTCCTGCCCCTCCCGCGATGAAGTCCGTGATGTTCTGCTCCCTGAGGGAGAGGTCGTAGCGGTTATCGGCGATGTCGAAGGCGGCATGCATCGAACGGACATGCGGCAGAAGCCCGGCTGCCGTGTCGATCGGCCGGCCGATCCGGCTGCCGATCGTGAAAGCGATTTCCGCCTCGATGTGGAACAGCCGAAACTCCCGCACGTCCACCGTGCCGCCGTCCTCCACGAACTGTTTCGCGAACAGCCTTCCGGTCACCGGCTCGACGATCCCGAATTTCCGGTGCTCGGCCGGGCCGGTGAAAGCGACCTTGTACCCGACGACAGGGCCGAAATCCGGTATGAGTGCCCCGGTCAGCCGGTCCTGGATCCGGTAGGCCTCCTCGAGCCCGATACCGGCGTCGAGATCAGTGGGAAAGGATGCCGGTAAATTCCCTTTCCACGCTCGCACCAGTTCCGGGATGATCCGATCGGCTCCACCGTGCCCGCTCTCCGTGTCCTCCCTCATGTTCCCTCCCCGTCGACATCGGTGTGCATCTTCTTTATCCACTGGTCGATCCCCTCCCGGTTCCGAAAGAAATCCATCCAGAGGTAATGCAGCTCGTGCCTTTCGTCCACTTCGGCCCCGTGGCTGGAGCCGAGCGGAATGTGCAGCAGCTCGTTCCCGCCGAACTCCGCCGGCGTTCCGTCGGCGAGGACCCGGCAGCGGTTCCCCGGCAGGCCGAAAAAGAACTGCTCCAGCATCGGGTGCTGATGCTCTCCCACCCGGTCGGGGCCCGCGGTCTGGACCGAGCCCATACAGAACCGCGGGAGCAGTCCGTCGGGAACGATGGTGCGGTTCACGGTCTTCGGGCTCTTGAACGCCTCCTGGTACCGGCGGCACCCGGAGTACGCGGCGAACCAGGGCAGTTCCGGTTTCCGCTGCTCCAGTTCCTTCCGATCCTCGTCGCTGCGGTCGAGGATGAGCTCCAGGTACTGCAGCTCGTCCTCGGCGGAGATCTCCGCGGCGCTGCGGTCCCGGGGAACGAAAACGGAAAGCTCGTCGATCTTCCAGCTTTGCCCGGCCTGCGTCACGTATCCGCTTCCGGCGAGAAAGATGAGGATGTGGGACTTCCCGTCGGCGTAGTCGGACGTGCATGTGGTCCGCGGCCAGACGGTCATCCAGCGGGGCAGCACTCCCGGTATCTCGCCGGCCATCAGTTCCTTGCCGGTGCACCCGATCTCGCGGCGGTCGAGCCCTGCGGTGTCTATCTTCTCGATCCTGATCTGCGTTGCCATCGGTTTCCTCCCTCTGCTGCGGCGCCCGGCTGCCGGTCCGTTCCCGAGCGGTGCCTTCGGCCACTCTATCATGCGTCCGCGGCGGGAGCAACGGGATCGGCGTGGTCCGAAGCCTGGTGGTCCCGGTCGGTTCCGCCGGTTTCCTCTTGCAGGAATGCGATTCTTGTTTTACAATGACTATTAGTGTATATATAGTCATAGAAGATTCAAGCCGATCGTGAGGTGTGTATGCCGCAGGCATTCAGCGTGGTGGAACGGGAGCGGATCGAGGAGCGGCTTCTGGAAGCGGGAGAGGAGCTCTTCGGACGCGTCGGGGTACGGAAAACCAGCATCGATGAAATCGCCCGGGAGACGGGAATCGCCAAAGGCTCCTTCTATGCCTTCTTCCCTTCGAAGGAGGCATTGTTTCTGGCGGTGATCCGCCGCATCGAGGTCCGGGCGAGGGTGCGGATGGACCGGGAATACGATGCCCTGGACCTTCCGCTTCGGGAAAGGATCCGCTGGCTGCTCCTGCATCAGTTCCGGTTGATCGAGGAATACCCGGTTATCCGTCTCAACTTCCGCAAGGAGGAAATGCTGGCGGTCATACGGAAAACCGGCCCCGAGGCGATGGCGGAGAACGCGGAGGCGGACGACCGGTTTCTCCGGGAATACCTGAACCGCTGGCGGGAAGAGGGAGCGCTCGAGGGGATCGATCCGGAAGAGGCGATCGGGATGATCAAGGCGATCTACTTTCTATCCATGAGCCGGGACGAGATCGGCGGCGGTTACGAAAAAGTAACGGAACTGCTGGCCGATACGCTGGCCCGCGGGCTCTGCTGCCGCTGCGGGGGCGACGTATGAGCGCGCCGGGCGCCCGGGATCGTTCCGCCGAACCGGTCCTGGTGGCTGCGCGGCTCACCTATGCGTATCCCGGTTCCGATGGGGACACGATCCGCGGCATCGACTTCGAGATCCGCCGGGGCGAGATCTTCGGATTCCTCGGTCCGTCGGGCGCGGGAAAGAGCACCACGGTGAAGATCCTCATCGGGATCCTGAAGGGATACGGCGGGTCGGTCCGTTTCCGGGGGAACGAGGTGCGGGGTCTGGACCGCTCGTTCTACGAACGGATCGGCGTCGGCTTCGAGTTCCCGAACTTCTACCTGAAATTCACCGCACTCGAGAACCTGCGCTTTTTCCGGTCGATGTATTCGGAGGAAACCGAGGAGCCGGAAGCGCTCCTTCCTCTGGTGGGCCTGGAAGCGGATGGGAACCGGCGGGTATCGGACTTTTCCAAGGGCATGCGGATGCGCCTGAACCTCTGCCGGGCGCTCCTGCCGAAGCCGGACGTGCTCTTCCTCGACGAGCCGACCTCCGGCCTCGATCCGGTGAACGCCCGGAACATCATGGATCTGCTTCTCCGGAAAAAAGCGGAAGGCACCACGATCTTCCTGACCACCCACAACATGCAGGTGGCCGATGAGTTGTGCGACCGGGTGGCCTTCATCGTCGACGGCGAGATTCGCCTGATCGATGCGCCGCGGGACCTCAGAGTCAGCCGGGGCAGAAGGGTGGTCCGGGTCGAGTACCGGAACGGCGGAGACCTCGTGGAACGGGAGTTTCCGCTCGACGGCATCGGTCGCGATGCTGCATTTCTCGATCTCCTGATGAATCGCGACGTGGTGACGATCCATACGCAGGAAGCGACGCTGGAACGGATCTTCATCGAGACGACCGGAAGGAGTCTGACATGAAAGAGACACCCCGCACCACGGCGGTTCGACCGTCGGGCATCGTCGTCCCGCTTCATTCCGCTCGTATCGCCGGCGCGATCCGCTTCGATGTAATGTTCCAGTTCCGGCACGGTTTCTACGGAGCTTATCTGGTCATCTGTGCCGCTTATATCGGGCTGCTCCGGGCCCTTCCGCCGGCGATCCGGGAAATTGCGGTACCGCTGGTGCTGTTCACCGATCCGGCTTTCATCGGATTTTTCTTTATCGGAGGAATCGTCCTGCTCGAGAAGGATCAGCGAACGCTGGAGGGACTCTTCGTCACCCCGTGCTCGGTTGCCGAGTACGCGCTCGCCCGGACCATCTCCTTCTCGATCCTGAGTACGGCAACGGGAATGCTCATTGCCGCGGCTTCGGGACTTCCGTTCCGCCCGCTGCTCCTCCTGCCGGCGCTCGCGATCGGTTCTCCGATCTTCACCATGGCCGGGCTTTCGCTGGCTTCCCGGGTAAAGAGCATCAATGGATTCATGCTGGCTGCTCCCGTCTTTATCGTTATTCTGATGTTGCCCCTTCTTTCCTTCTTCGACCTTTTTCATTCTCCGCTGTTCTGGCTGGTGCCGTCGTGGCCGGTCATCCTGCTCGCGGACGGAGCCGTCCGCGGCATCCCGGCCGTCACGGCGGTCGGGGCGGCGGCGGCTCTGCTGTTCTGGGCGGCGCTCGCCTTCCTGTGGGGGAACCGCTGGTTCGAGCGATACGTGGTCCGGCGGATCGGAGGAGGAGAATGATGCTCCGGACCGTTCATCGCCGCGCCGTCTGGGTGGTCGGGGATCTCCGGAATGTCCTGCGGGATCCGGTTCTCGTTCTCTATTCGGTGATTCCTGTCCTCGTTGCCCTCCTGTTCCGGTTCGCGGTTCCTGCGGCGGCGGAACTGCTCCGGAGTTACGCCGCATTCGACCTCGTTCCCTGGTACCCTCATCTGACGGGCTTTCTGCTGCTGATGTCCCCGCTCATGATCGGTACCGTCTACGGCTTCCTGTTCCTGGACGAGCGGGACCTGGGAATCCTGACCGCCGTGGCGGTCACTCCGGTCTCCCGCGAGGGATACCTCCTCGCCCGGCTCGCGTATCCCGCAACCCTGAGCGTCCTGCTGACGCTCGCGGTTCCGGCGCTCACGGGGCTCGTCTCCGTACCCCTGCCGCTGTTCCTGCCGACGGCGCTTCTGGCTGCCATCGAGGCTCCCATGGCCGCACTGTTCCTGGCCGCCCTGGCGGGCAACAAGGTGGAGGGGCTCACCCTCTCGAAGCTCCTCTCCTTCACCTTTCTCGGGCCGATCGCCGGATTCTTCCTGCCGTGGCCCTGGCACCTCGCGGGCGGACTGCTGCCGCCCTACTGGGTTACCCAGGCGTTCCTGTCTCTCCGCGCCGGCGGTGTCCCTTCCCTCGGGTATCTCGGAGCCGGTTTCGTCATCCATCTGATACTTCTGCGGATGCTGTTCCGATTCTTCCGCCGGCGGGTATCTTGATTACATCCTGCAACTGTGATAGGCTTTCGCTCCAGGCCGGTCCGAAGTCCGGCCGCGAATCGCGTTATCCCAGGGTAGCGACACAGCAGAGAGGAACGGAATGAACTATACCGGACCGAAGGTACGAAGGTCCCGGCGCGTAGGGGTCGCCCTGACGCCGAAAGCTCAGAAAGTAATGGACAGGAAGCCCCAGGGACCGGGGCAGGATCCGCGCGGGCGGAGACGGCAGAAGATCTCCGACTACGGGCGGCAGCTGACGGAGAAGCAGAAGCTCCGCTTTCAGTACAATGTTGCCGAACGGCAGATGCGCCGCTATATCGCCGAGGCGAACCGGAAGGCAGGCAATACCGCCGACAACCTGATGCAGCTCCTCGAGAGCCGCCTGGATTCGGTCGTGCTGCGGTCCGGCTTCGCGCCGACCATCTATGCGGCCCGACAGCTGGTAACCCACGGTCATTTCCAGATCGGCGGGCGGCGGGTGAACATCCCCTCCTACCAGGTCCGACCCGGTGAAGCGATCGAAGTGAAGGAAAAGAGCCGGCAGATGCCGCTCATCCGCAAGTCGCTTTCCGATGTCCGGGTTCCGCCCTACATCCAGGTGGATCGGGACAACCTGCGCGCTTCGCTGCTGGCCTATCCCGGCCGGACCGAGATCCCCGTGATCTGCGAAGTTCCGCTGGTTATCGAGTTCTACTCCCGGTAATCGCCGCTCCGGCTCCCGTCCGGAAGGACGGGAGCGACGGTGGTCCGGCAGTGCCGGCTTACCGGTATTCGATGAAGTACGAACCCGACTCGATTTCGAAGACGTCTCCGGATACGTAATAGCGGAACCAGTAGTAATGGTAATCGTCCTCCCAGACGAGGACCTCGTCCGGCCAGGTCGAATCCCAGTTGTCCCGCTGCCTCCGCTCCTCGACGGTTCCCGCACTCGCGACCGACCCGTCCAGGACCAGGTTCCACCGCGCCGTGAAGAGCAGCTCGCCGGGATCCTGCGGGCTCTGTTCCGCGTCGATCTGCAGGTCGATGATGCCTTTCCGATCGCGCCGCCGTCCTTCCGAGTACGTGAAATAGTCGAAGTTTTCGCTTTTCCGGATGCTGCCTTCCGGAGCTCCTTCCAGTTCGAGTCTCGCCGTGAGGTTCGGGAGCTCGTAGTACTCGAAGCGCGGCTCCAGGATGTTTTTCCCCCGTACCCCGTTCACCGTCGAATAGTAGCGGACCAGCGCACTCGCGTCGTAGTGCAGAACGTGCTCTCCCGGAGAGATCGGAGTCAGCGACTCCCGGGCGTCCTCGCCTTCCTGCCCGCCGTAGTAGATCCGCTCCCCGTGATCGAGATAGAGCTCCTTCGGATGGAAGCGGTAGAAGACGACCTCCGCCTTCCGCAGATGCTGGAGACCGAGGACGACGCCCAGGGCGCCGCCGATACCCGGCAGGACGAGGAGCGCGGCGGCGGCCAGTCCGGGGATGTTCCGCTTCTTTCGAGCGCCTTTCGGGGCCCGCGGTTCGCGCAGACCCCGGTCGACCACCTCGTAGATGTCGACCGGTTCGGGAATCCCCCGCAGGTAATACGTGCCGTGCAGCTTCCACTCCACCCCGCGCTGCTCAGACAGCCAGCCCCGGGCCGAGTCGAAGACGCTGTAGGTCAGGAATATCTGACCGCCGTCCGCGAGCCCTTCGATCCGGGATGCCCGGTTCACGTGCCGTCCGAACACATCGGTTGAGATCGAGTCCTCGACGGCAACCTGTCCGAGATGGATGCCGATCCGGATCGAGAGATCCTCGAGATCGGGATGCTCCAGGTTGAACCGATGGATCTTCCGCTGTATCGAGAGCGCCCGGTCCACGGCCGCGGTCGGCTCGGAGAAAACGGCCATGACCGCGAGTACGGCGGTGTTCCGGCTTCTCCGGTATTGCTCGATGCTCCGGATATCCGTATCGGTGATGTCGATGCCCTGACGGGTATTCTCTACTGCGGTATCTATGGCGGACCTCCCGGATGGATTCCTGATTCCCTTTTACTCCAGGAGGTGAAATTCTGCCACTCGTCCGGTTGCATTTCGGACGGGGATTATCCGGGCCGGCTCGGTTGGCCCTATCGGCCGGGAATGGCCCCGAGGATCGTCCGCACGGCCCGGATCTCGTCTTCCACCACGGTGTGCCCGATGCCGGAGTAGAGCCGCAGGTCCACATGCGCGCCCATGCGGTTCAGGATTTCTGCGGTTTCCTCCACCCGATCCCGGGGGATGTGGGGATCGGGGTCCCCGCAGCCGAGAAGCACCGGCGTTCCACCGAGGTCAGCCTTGTGGCTGACGAGGTCAACCCGCGGGCTGACGAGGTCAGCCTTGTGGCCGAACACGGTGCCGGGCGGACCGATGAGCCCGCCGCTCAGGGCGAATATCCCGCCGTACCGGACAGGGTTCCGGGCCGCGTACTCGCTCGCGAGGCATGCGCCCTGGCTGAAGCCGAGCAGGCAGATTCGGTCGGTTTCCAATCCCGCTTCGATCAGCTCCCGAACCAGCTCCCCGATCCGCTGCAGCGCCCGGCTGAGCGCCGGCTCGTTCCGTTCGATCGGTTCGAGAAAGCTGAAGGGATACCAGCTGCCGCCGGGTGCCTGCGGGAACAGGTATGCGCCGTCGTCAAAGCCGAGCTCATCCGTGATGGGCAGCAGATCCCCGGCCCCGGCACCGCGGCCGTGCAGCATGATCGCGGCGAACCGCGCCTTTTCCGGGTCGATCCCGGCTCTGAGCAGCCGCTCCGGACCGTTTTTCGTCATGCCGCGGCTCCGCCCGACGGATTCCCGGGTACGACGACTTTCGGCAGCGTGCCCTCGATGTTTTCCCGGTACTCCTCGAGCCAGGGCGGAAGCACGAGCTTCCGACCGAGCTCCGTGACCGGCTCGTCGACGGCGAAACCGGGAGGATCGGTGGCGAGCTCGAAAAGTACCCCGCCGGGCTCACGGAAGTAGACCGAGCGGAAATACTGCCGGTCGATCACTTCCGTGGTCCGAAGACCGGCCGCGGTCACCCGCTCCCGGATCGCGGCCTGCACCGCGTCGTCCGGGACCCGGAACGCGACGTGATGGACGGTGCCGACCCCCATTCTCCCGGGCGCAGATTCGGAATCGACCTGGATGTCGACGAAGCCTCTCGAGGCGGAAACACCGTCGTTCCGGTCGGCCTCGTCGTCGGCCAGTTCCGAGACGGCGAATCGGGTCCGGCTGCCGTCCTTTTCGATCGGGGAGAATCCGAGCTGCTCCAGGAGGACCATTGCCGTCCAGGAGTATTCCGCCTCGCGGAGGGTGACCGAGCGGAAGCCCCTGAGCGAGTGTTCCGCCGGGACCGGTCCGTCGGGTCGTCCCGGCCGCGGATCGTCGCCGGACTCGGTCAGCACCAGGGAGATGCCGTCGGGATCGCGGAATCGGAGCCCTTCTTCGCCGAAACCGACGGAACCCCGTTCCGCCTCCGACGCCCGTCTCCCCGAGCCGGTCCTGCCAGTACGCCAGCGAGCCGGCGGGCACGGCAAAGCCGATCTCCGTCGGCTGTCCCGTGCCCGGCTTCCCGCGGGCCGAAGGAGACGGCCAGGGAAAGAAGGTAAGGATGCTGCCGGGTGTACCGGTTTCGTCACCGTAATAGAAATGATACGTCCCGGGATCGTCGAAGTTCACGGTTTTTTTCAGGAACCGAAGTCCGAGAACCCCGGCATAGAAATCCAGGTTCCGCTGGGGACTGCCGGCGATTGCGGTGATGTGATGAAGTCCCTCGGTCCGATTCTGCATTCCCCCTCCTGTCCGGTTCCGGGTTGTAACGAATATTATATATTACAAAAATAATATTATATGATCCGGGCAGGTATCGTCAAGGACGCCCTGGAGAGACGGATCGGGACCGAAGAGGCGGAACGGGGCTTCACTGGTCCGGGTCGCCCTTTTTCCGTATACTGGCCCGGTATGGAACGGGAATCCGGGGCTCTGACATCGGGACAGGGACGCGCTCTGCTCTTCGCACTCATGGTGCCTCTTTCGATGAGCATCCTGGCCGATTCCATGCTCAATGTCGCGCTTCCCTCCCTTCGGGATGCCTTCGGGCTCACTGCCGACCGCACGGCGTGGCTGGTGACCGGGTATACGCTCGGCTACATCATTTTCATGCCGCTCTACGGCCGGATGATCGGTTCGGTACGCGACGGGGTCCTGTTCCTCGCGGGCACCTCGATCTTCCTGGTCGGTACCGCGATGCTGTTCACGTCCCCCTCGTATGGAGGGATCCTCACGAGCCGATTCGTCCAGGGGGCCGGGGCATCGGCGATCAATCCGCTCTGCCTTGCGGTGATCTCCTCCCGATTCCCTCCGGAGACACGCGGAAAAGCCATGGGCATCTGGAACACGGGGGGACCGATCAGCGGAATCCTGGGACCCTTCGTCGCGGGGTTCCTGGTCGACCGGTTCGGCTGGCGATCGCTCGCCGTCCCGATCGCCGTCGTGGGCGTTCTGGCGCTCCTGGTGATCCGGGCGGTGTTCACCGGGCAGAGGGGACCGTTCCCGTCGGGCGATGAAGCGGGCACCTGTGCCCGGTCGTCCGTCCTCAGGGTCCCGATGCGTACCCGCATCTCGGGAATCGTGCGATTCGACTGGGCGGGGGTGCTCCTCTTTTCTTTCGCCGTTTCACTCCTGGTCTTCTTCGTTTCCAGCCGTCCCCTTACCGGCAGGGCACCGCTCACCGACTGGAGACTCGGGATGGGAAGTCTGTTCGCCGGAGTGTTCTTCGTGCTCCGTGAGCGGCGGCATCGGAACCCTTTCGTCTCCCTGGATCTCTTCCGGAACGGGACATTCACCCGTTCCTCGCTGGTCGCCGGAATCCGGATGTTCGGCCTGAACGGCACGGCGCTCCTCGCGCCGCTCACCCTGGCGGATGTCTACGGCCTGCCCGCATCGGAGATCGGCTTCGCGCTCATGCTGCTTTCCTCGGGACTGCTGCTCGGGATGCCGGTCGGCGGCAGACTCTCCGATCGGCTGGGCAGCCGGACACCGGTCTCCATGGGTGTCGCGCTGCAGTCGACGAGCCTGCTCTGGCTCGGGCTGCTGCCCGGAGGTTCGGGTATCGGCTGGTTCGTCACGGGACTCGTGATGCACGGGGTCGGAGCTGGGCTGATGCTGGCCCCCCTTCATCTGGGGGCGATCGCCGGTTTCTCCCGGGAGGGTACCGGGGCCGCGGCGGGAGTCTACAGCATGCTGCGCTTCACGGGGAACCTGTTCGGTTCGGCCCTGACCGGGGTTCTGCTCCAGTTCCGGCTCGAGGACACCGCGGACACGGCTTCGGCATACCGCGGCGTCTTCCTGGTCCTTGCCGGCATCGCGTTCACCGGAATCATGCCGGCCCTCGGGCTCAGCGTCCCGGACTTCCTGAATCCGGTCTTCCCGATCCCGATCCTGAACAGCCTCTTTCCCCATACCACGGCCCCGGCCAGGATGAGGCGCGGGAACAGGATCCAGCCGGCGGGAACCCCCAGAGCCGCGAAGAGCAGGGTGTCCTCCAGCAGCGAATGGGAAACCGCGATGTGATGATTCAGCAGGTCGGCTTCTTCTTCGGGGAGCGCACCGCTTGCGGATGCGTCGAGGAGGACCGCCGCTCCGTACGCGAGTCCCAGGGTATTCGCCACGATCCAGAAAAACGAGGCGGAGGAGGGAAGGGCGAAGAGCCGCATGATCGGGGCGAACAGACGCGCCAGAATCCGGGTGACGCCGAACCGGTCGAGGAGGCGCTGCAGGATCATCAGGCCGGCGAGAATCAGGATGATCTTCGTCACCAGGTAGAGCATGTCCATGGACCAGTGGGCGAGCAGCTGCGCGAGGCTCAGGTCGGCATCGGAAGCGACCGAGAGCGCGCGGGCGACGCCCATTTCCCGCGGCAGCAGAAGGTTCAGGACGAATCCCCCGACGAACGCCGCCCCCAGCCTGAGAACCACCATACCGACTGCCGACGAACCGGTCCGT
This sequence comes from uncultured Spirochaetota bacterium, assembly GCA_963728215.1. Classification (GTDB taxonomy): domain Bacteria; phylum Spirochaetota; class Spirochaetia; order CAVSJD01; family CAVSJD01; genus CAVSJD01. Next base: position 285,402 of record CAVSJD010000012.1, read on the forward strand.
TTCAGGATCGCCGTTTCCACGAACAGGTTGTGGGCGATCAGACACATCAGGGCGAGAATCGTCACCTCCCGCAGGGAGAACGTGAGAGTGCCGATGACTGCGATGGCCGAATAGATGTTGATCAGGATCGCCGTGAGGAACACCAGTGCCGACGATCCGGGCAGTCCCAGCAGGGAAAACGCGGGATCGAGAAACGATGCGGCCGTACCGAGCAGACCGGTCCACTTGAAGATCGTGACCGCCAGGGAAACGGGGATCATCACCGACAGGATCATCACCGCCGTTCGCCCGGCGGCGTGAAGCGCCTCGAGGATGCTCGAAGAGAATCGGGAACCGAGGCGTTCCCGTCCCTGGGATTCCTGCTGCATGGGCAGAGGGTATCCGCCCGCGGGCCGGCTGGTCAAGCCGCAGAACGCTCCATCCTGCGCAGCGGTGAAGGCGGCAGCTGGAGCCGCACTCTCGACTACTTGCATACAAATATCCCTTCCGGCATAATGCCACCGCAAGGAGCAGAACGAGGATGAAGGTCGGATTTATCGGTTGGCGCGGCATGGTCGGTTCCGTTCTCATGGAGCGGATGCAGCAGGAAGGCGATTTCTCGGGGTTCGAATCGACGTTTTTCACCACGTCCCAGGCGGGCCGGCCGGGTCCGACTCTCGGCGGAGCCTCGGGGACGCTCGAGGATGCCCGTGACCTGAAGGCGCTCTCGCGGCACGACATCCTCGTCACATGCCAGGGAGGCGACTACACGTCCGAAATCCATCCGAAGCTGCGGAAATCCGGCTGGTCGGGCTACTGGATCGATGCCGCCTCATCCCTGCGGATGGCGCCGGACAGCGTGATCATCCTGGATCCGGTGAACCGCGACGTCATCGACCGCGGTCTCGATGCCGGCGTGAAGGATTACATCGGCGGCAACTGCACCGTCAGCCTGATGCTCATGGCGGTGGGAGGGCTGTTCCGGGAGGGCCTCGTCGAGTGGGTCTCCACCATGACCTACCAGGCCGCATCCGGGGCGGGGGCGAAGAACATGCGCGAGCTGGTCGCACAGATGGAGCATGCTCGGCCAGGCTCCCGGCAGCCTCCTGGACGATCCCGCGTCGGCGATCCTGGAGATCGACCGGAAGGTCACGGACACGCTGCGCGATCCGACGCATTTCCCGACCGGGAATTCGGAGCGCCGCTCGGCGGCAGCCTCATCCCCTGGATCGATCGGGCCGTCGAGGACGGTCAGACCCGGGAGGAGTGGAAGGGAATCGCCGAAACCAACAAGATCCTGGGGCTCGACCCGCCGGTTCCGGTGGACGGGCTCTGCGTCCGGGTCGGCGCGATGCGCTGCCACAGCCAGGCGCTGACCATCAAACTGAAGCGGGACGTGCCGCTCGGCGGAGATCGAGGCGATCATCGCCGGCGCCAACGAGTGGGTCAGGGTCGTCCCGAACAACAAGGAAGCCACGCCTGCGCGGAGCTGACCCCGGCGGCGGTCACCGGCACGCTCACCGTTCCGGTCGGGCGGCATCCGGAAGATGAACATGGGTCCCGAGTACCTTACGGCCTTCACCGTGGGCGATCAGCTGCTCTGGGGCGCCGCGGAACCGCTCCGCCGGATGCTCCGGATCCTGATGGAACGGTTCGCCTGAGTCCTTCAGCCGCCGTTGGTGTCGTCAGACCGGATACCCGCTGAGATCGACGCGCTGCTCTTTGCCGGATCCAACGGTCCGCGGTATACTCGATCACGGTAACGCCGCGCGGATTCCGGTGAAAGGAGCGGCATGATGATCCTGTCCCTCGGCGAAGCGCTCATCGATTTCATTCCCCGAACCGGCCCGGATGGAAAGTCGTCGTATCTTCCCGTTCCCGGGGGATCCCCGTACAACACGTCCATCGCCCTTGCGCGCCTGGGAGTTCCCGTCACCTTCGTGGGAAAACTGTCCCGGGATTTCTTCGGGGACATGCTCCTCGACAACCTGGCGGCGAACGGGGTGGATACTTCCCGGATCCGGCGGGTCGACCGGCCCACGACGCTGGCGTTCGTGAAGATCGAGCCGGGGAATGACAACCGCTACGCCTTCTATGCCAGGGGCGCCGCCGATGCGCAGCTTCTTCCGGAAGACCTGCCCGATCCGCTGCCCGGGGATGCCCGGATGCTCCACTTCGGTTCCATCTCTCTGCTGGCCGAACCCTTCGCTTCGACCATGGACGAGCTGCTGGATCGTGCCGGAGGCCGGCTCCTGGTTTCCATCGATCCGAACATCCGCGAAAGCATGATCGCCGATCCCGACCGGTACCGGCAAGCGCTTTCCCGCCATATCTCCCGGGCCGCGGTGGTGAAGGCGAGCGACGTGGACCTGCAGTGGCTGTTCGGTACCGACTCGGTCGAGGAAGGGGCGATGCGCCTTCTCGAGCTCGGTCCGGCGCTCGCCGTCGTCACCCGGGGCGAGCACGGCTCAATCGGAATCACGCGGAGCGGCAGGGCGGAGGAGCCGGCGGAGCGCGTGCGGATGGTCGATACGGTGGGGGCCGGGGATACCTTCCACGCGGGGCTTCTGGCGTGGCTGTACCGGGAGGGATTCACCGCCCGGGAGGAGGTGGAAGCGCTGGCGGGAGCACGGCTTTCGTCGGCCCTGCAGTTCGCATCCCGGGCGGCCGCGCTGACCTGCACGCGCGAGGGGGCCGACCCTCCCACGCTGGCGGAGCTGCAGGCGTACCGGCCTTCCGGCGCCTGAACCGGCCTTGCCCGGTCGCCCGTTCGCCCGGACCCGCCGGTCCGGACCGACAACCCCTTGGAGCGGCAGGTCAGATGACCGCTGCCGCGTCCTTCGGGATCTGCACGATCTGGCTGTTCAGCCGGGATATCCGCTGCGCCAGGAGCCGGGCGAGGAAAATCCCGTAGTGCGGATGCTCCTTGACCGCGTTCATGAACTCGTTCTTGGTGATCTTGATGAGCGTGCTCCGTCCCTCTGAGACGACTGTCGCCGAGCGGCGGTTGTTCAGGAGGAACGACATCTCGCCGAGGAAGGTATCGTTCGGGCTGAGGGTCGAGAGCTTTCTGCCGTGGGATAGGATCGCCAGCTTTCCCGATACGATGTAGTACAGGTGATTCGATTCCTCTCCCTCGCGGAACACGGTCTCTCCATCCTCGAATACCAGTTCCTGCTGCTCCGAGAATATCCGGGGGATGATGTTGCTCTCGTTCTGCTGATGGCGGATTTCGAAGGAGACCCGGTTCCCCTTGTCGTTGTAGCGCAGGTTTTCCACGTAGTGTTTCGTCATCCGGATGCCGTGACCGTGGGTGTGAAGGTTCACCTTCCCGGAGGAGTCCTGCATCCGCGAGCGCCAGTCGAATCCGTCTCCCTCGTCCTCGATGGCGAAGTATGACCGGTCCGGGGTGATGGTGTAGGAGAAATGCACCTTCCGGGCCGCGATCCCGGGGTCCCGGAGCTTTTCCCGGATCAGGTGGATGATGTCCCGCTGTTTCCCGAGCCAATCGCTCTTCTCGTCGTAGGAAATGCGGCAGCTGCCGTGCTCGATCGCGTTCATGAGCATTTCCATCAGGGCGATATGCAGCGAGTCCTTCAGATCCCGTCCGATGTAATTCGAGTTGTAGAGATAGTTGGTGATCAGGTTCGAGTACGTCTTGATGTCGAACGGATCGCTGTCCATGACGAAGGTGCCGGAAATCTTCTTCAGCAGGAACCGGTGCAGATCCCGCTGGAAGATGATCTGCCGGTTCTGCTTCAGAATCCTTATGAGCCTCGGGAAAATGGCCTCGAACTCCATCCCCCGGATCAGCGCGATGATGTTGGATCCCCGCATGAGATCCAGGAGTTCCCGTTCGTTGTCCTTGTGGATGGCGATGATCCCGCCGTAGTGATACCACGGGTCCTTCCGGATCTCGGAGAGAATCGGGAGGGGATCGATGCCGGTGTCGGAGAAATTGATGATGCTGATCTCGGGAAGCTCGAACATCAGATGCTCGATGGATCGGGGGATCGAGTCGAGAAAGACCGCCTTGAAGAATTCACCGTCGTTCCGGAAGTGCTCGAGAATCTTCCGGTTCAGGATCCGGTTCGTACTGATTATCGGTACCTTCTGCATGCTTCCAACCACCGTACAATATTATCGACGATACTGAGCTGAATGTTAATACATTTTGGAGATTTTACCAATAGGGAAACATTCGACCGGTGAAAAACCCGAATCGGGGCGCTCAACCGCCCGACTGGCCGATGAGCTGCCGGACCCTGTCGTCCATCTCCCGCTGGTCCTGACGGAAACTGTTCAGACCGGCGAGGTTCATGAGACTGTCGAGGCCGATGGTTCCGTCGTCGAGGAGCGCCTGCCAGGTCCGCAGGTCGGGGATCTTCCCCTCAGTCCGGCTCGCTTCCACCTGCCCGGGAGTCCAGCAGGGGAACAGATCCTCGAGGCCGTGCTCGACGAAGAACTGTTCCAGCTCCTCAGGCTTCATCTTCGGAAGCGCCTGCCGCTCGAGCGAATCGACGGCCGGGATCAGCGCGGCCGGTATGGTCCAGAGCGAATCGAGCCCGAAGTCCCCCGGCCGCATGCCCGGTTTCAGGATCGGTTCATACGAGGAGGCGCTCCGGTCGCGGATTTCCTCGACGGGGTAGTCCGCCTTGAAGAATTTCCGTCGCGACCTTCGGGGGGAGGGTCATAACGTCGAGGCCGGCCAGGTCCAGGACCTGCCTGCCCGAGCGGAAGCTGGCCCCGATCTGCCGCGTCGGGATGCCGTAGCCTTCCCTGAGCTCCCGGATGGTTTTCTGCGACGCGAGGACGGCCTTCTCGCCCACGTATGCCCCGTCTCCGATTCCGTTGTCGGCCGCGAAGGCGTTGAGACGGCCGAGGAACACGTTGACGTAGGCGGGGCGTCCGACCCGCGCGATCAGGTAGTTCTGGCGGGCCGAGAATCCCAGGGTGTGGTTCACCGGGATCCCTTCGTCGGAGAGCCGGCGGGTCGCGAGCAGTCCCGCGGAAGTGAACGGAATCTTCACGATGAACCGCTCAGGACAGATCCTGTGGTATCGTCGTCCGTACTCCACCGCCTTTTCCGCATCCATGGCCAGGTCGGTATGTTCCTCGACCGAAACGAAGGCATCGAACTCCTGCACCAGCCGCAGCCCGTGACGGGCATTCAGGATGAAGGCCAGTTCGAGGATACGATCCGATTCCGACAGGTCGAAGGGACGCAGCACTTCGATCGCCTGCCCGACCAGCTCGTCGTAGGTACCCTGCTGGACTTCCCGATTCAGGAGCGTGTTGTTGGTCGTGAGCGCGCGAAACTCCCGGGTCCAGAGCTTGGACGCCTGGTCGAGGCTGCCGGTATCGAGCCACAGCTCGGTCCCGGCCGCCTGAACCGCACTCCAGTGCGGCTGGGAAGGGAACGCCCCCTCCATCTCTCCGAACCGCGGCCGGAAGGATGAAATCACGAAATCGTGTACCGCCTCGTGCAGGTTGCCGGCCATGTCTGCCTCCTCCGTTCCGGGTCGGGGCGCCCGCCGTGTCTTTCCGCCCGTTCTACCGTCATCCTGAAAGTACTCTTCCGGGCGGCTGAAAGAAAGGTGTGGATGGCCGGACGTGAGGGTGGCGGTTCGGAATCCGGGCATCTTTTCCGACGTTCCCCCGTGCCTCGTTCCGGAATACTGCGAAATAGTTTCACGCTCTCCACGGAGAATAGTATGTTTGAGACGGAGTCTTGTATTTGGCGGGAAGTGACAGATGAGAAAAACTGCGAAGGGAATGTTCGGGATCGTTCTGCTGACAGCGCTCATGCTGGCGGCCGCGGCGGCGTACCCGCAGAACAATCGGGACCGGCGAGAGGTGGTGGTCTCCGTTGTGCGACCGGAGAACGGGGAGCGGGATCCGGCGCTCGAGCGGGTCGTTCACGATACCCTCGATGTGGAGCTGGGCCGGGTCGGATTCCGGGTCGTTTCGTTCCGCAGCAGTTCCTTTCCGCTCCGGCTGGTCGGCGGGGACGAGAAGGTTCCGCGAATGACCGACATCCTGACTCTGACCAACGCTTCGGGTGCCGACTACGCGATCATCGGCCTGTATTCCAGGAGGGATGACGGAGTCCGCACCGCTTCGGCTGGTACCGGCCGAAGTCCGGGGGCACTCCGACCTGGGTCTCCGAGAGCGGTGAGGTGGACCTGACGTTCGATGATCAGGTGGCCATGACCGTCAGGGAACTTCTGCAGAAGGAAGAGTTCAAACCGGTTCAGGGAGTCGCGGAGGCCGGGGAAGAGAAGGCGGAAGAAGCCGGGCCGCCGGACGCAGTCGCCGCGGCCCCGGAAACGGCTCCCGGGGAATCGCCGGAAGCAGCAGCAGTACCGGAAGCGGAGCAGGTCCCTTCCCGGGAGGGCCCTGCGGTCGCCGCCGCACCGCCCGCCGTTCCCCCGCCGGCTCCCGGAACCCGGACGGATCAGCAGCGGATCGAGCCCGAACCGGCCCCGGCGACCGGGCCGGATGAAGGGCTCGGGTCGGGACAGGAACCGGAGCAGGAGCCGGGGATAGAAGAGGGTCCGGAGATAGCCGCTGCGCCGCCCGCGACGCGGCAGCCGCGTCCGCAGCCTCCTTCCCCGCAGCAGCCGGCTCCGCCGCGGCCCGAACCGGTTCCTCCCGAACCGGCGGAACCCGTCCGGCCTCCGGCGGAACCGGAGCGCCCGCGCCCTCTCCCCGTGAAGCGCCGGAGCAGCCGTTCCGATTGTTCGCAGCCTACGCCGGAACGAGCTCGATCATCGCGGTCGGGAAGTCGAGCGACTACTTCGATGCGGCGGTTCTGCCGGCGATTTCCGTCTACTACCGGTTCCGGATTCCCTGGGGGCAGCTCGGGGTGGGACCGTATGTGGGATACAGCGCGTTCCGGACCGAAGGGGTGTTCGCAGAGGCGGATACCGTGCTGGCTCCTTTCGGGGTGAGCGTACGGTTCAGTACGTCGGAGGAGTATCAGGTTGCGTTCACCGGCTACCTGAATGCCGGTGGAGCGGTCTTCTCCTCGACCCGAACGACACGGGGGTCCTCACGAAGGTTATTCCCTTCACTGCGTTCGGAATGGGGATCATGGTCGGTCTCAGCGAGTGGTTCGCGGTGGTGATCGATACCGGGTTTTCCGGCGTACTTCGATGAATCCGATCCGATCCTCGGAGTCTCTCCCGCCCTCTATGCCGTCTTGCGGTTCTGAAACGAGTTTCTGAAGTAACGGATCGCGTTCATGAATCAGAAGCGAAGCCGACACGGGCCATTCCTGAGTATATTCTTCTCGATAATCGGATCACACGGGTGTTTCGGCGTTCGGAGGATGGGATCCTGTCCATGAGCCGTCGGGATGCTTTCGGGAGAACCGGTCGAGATCGAGGAGGTGAAATGAAAAAGCTGATGATTCCTCTCCTGCTTGTCTTCGCCTTTCTCGCCTGCGGCGGAGATGACTTCAACGCATCCGACGTTCTCGGCAGCGGAAATGACACAGCCCTCGCCGTGACTCCGGGCAACGTGACGCTCAGCATCAACCAGACTCAGCGTTTCTACCGCGTCGGGGGGGGCACCGCCCTACCGGTACTCGACCGATTTCGGTTCCATCAACAGTGAAGGGCTGTACACCGCCCCCGGGTCGACCGGCGGAGGAACGATCACGGTTGTCGACCGTCTCGGCAACACGGTTCAGGCCGCGGTCACGGTCGGCGCTCCGGAGCTCGTCCTGCTTCCGCTGAATCCCCGCGTGTTCATCGGCAGAACGGTCGATCTCTATGCCGCGGGAGGCGTGCCGCCGTACGATTTCACCCTGGTGGAAGGAGGCGGCAGAATCATCCGGCGCGACGAGCAGCAGCTGCGGTACGATGCCCCGGATGTTCCGGGCACTGCGACGATCCGGGTGGACGACGACGAGGGGAACTCGGCGAGCGTGCTGGTCTCCATCGTCGACGAGCTCACGCTCGAACCGTCGTCCGCGGTTACGGCCGTCGGCAGAGTCATCGAGTTCGAACCGGTCGGCGGTGCCTCGCCGTATACGTTTTCAGTTACCGGCGGATCGATCGACGCTTCCGGCCGGTTCACCGCGCCGGATTCGCCCGGACCGGTTACGGTGACCGTCGAGGACGATCTGCGCGAAAAATCGACGGCGCAGGTGACGGTGAATCCCGCGCTTTCCATTGCCCCCGACGGGGAAACGATAACGACCGACGAGACTCTTCTGTTCACCGCCGCGGACGGCGTGCCGCCCTACGCCTTCGACGTGGACTCGGGCGGCGGCGCGGTGAACAGTGCCGGACTGTACGATCCCGGCACGTTCAAAGGCAGTGCGACCGTGGTGGTCGAGGACGGCCAGGGGAATACCGCCCGGGCGGACCTCGTCGTCGTTGCACCCGTCTCGATCAGTCCCGGGAGCCAAACCGTCAGGACAGGAGAATCGATCTCCTTCTCGGCATCCGGAGGGACCGGCGGCTACACCTGGCGGGTGCTGGACGGAGGGGCCGGAGGAAGCGTGGACAATACCGGAGCATATACTGCCCCCGGGACGGCGGGAACCGATACGGTTCAAGTGACGGACAGCGACGGAAACGCCGCGACCGCGGTGGTCACGGTGGAGCTGCCGGTCTACCGGCTGACGGTGACCGATGACGGGAACGGAAGCACCGATCCCGCTGGGACGGTGGATGTCACCCACGGGACCGCCCGTGAGATTATTGCAACCAATGACGGCGGGTACACTTTCTCCCGCTGGACGGTGGAGGGCGGAACCGCATCGATCGCGAATGCGGATTCGGCGAGCACCACCGTGACGCTGACCGCAGGGGATGCGACCGTGCAGGCGGTGTTCGTGCCTGCCGAAGGCGGAATGGAGATCATCATCGATGATGATTGAACATCGGAAGAGCTTCTCCTTCGATTAGGAGGATTGATATGAAATTGCACGGAATGTTCCTTCCCGTTTTCCTTCTGGTTCTCCTCGCCGCCTGCCAGAACCCGCTGAATGACAGCGGCGATCAGGCAGCCGCCCTGGAGCCCGGTACCGGCAGCATCGAGTTCCGGTTCGCGACCGGCGTCGAACAGACGATCGCTCCACCGATCGAGCTCCGGAGGGAATACTATCGAGTCATCGGTGACGGACCCGGAGACAACAGTTTCAACGAACGCGTCGCTGCCGGTACGGCCGCCTTTCCGGTAACCGTAGTGGTCGGTGAATGGAGGGTCACCGTCGAGGCGTACAACAGCGACGACGGCCTCGTCGGTCGCGGCACGGACACCATAACCGTGGGGGAAGGGGCTACCGCCCGGGCTTCCGTTACGATCCGGCCGATCTCCGACGATAACGGAACACTGAGTGCAACGGTGGGCTGGACAGGCGGCGGGAATCCGTCCCTCGCGCTTACCGGAACGCTCGACGGGATCAACGGTCCGGATTCGAACCTGAGCGAGTCGGCGCAGGGATCGCCGATCACCGTGAGCGGGTCGGCGGCCCCGGGGACCTACGTACTCGCGGTCCGGCTGAGGCAGGGAGGGAGACGGTGGCCGGGTTCGCCGAGGTGCTCTGGCTCGTCTCCGGCGAGAGGACCTCTTTCACCTCGAGCGTGAACCTCGACACCGGGGTATACTCGAAAAACGACAGCGGGAACGCGCCGAAGATTCCGATGTCGGTCTCGATCTCGGGACTTCCGTCGGGACCGATCCCGGCGGGCGGCAGCGTCTCGGCGACCGCCTCCGCGGGCCCGGCGGGTCCCGCGGCGTACACCTGGTACCTGAACGGCACGCAGGACGGTACGGGTGCGAGCTACTCGAAGAGCGGACTCCAGCCGGGAGCCTATACCCTGTCGGTCGTGGCGATCGAGACCGACGGGTCGGGCGCGGCATCGGCGAGCGGTTCGTTCGTGGTGGAAGGAACCGGCACTTTCCAGTTGAGCGGTCCACGATCACGGTGGAAGGAAGAACCGTCGATTTCACGCGGTCGGCGGTGCGCCGCCCTACAACTAGTCGGCATCGGAGGTTCGATCGACGACACTGGCGTCTTCACCGCGCCGGATTCGCCCGGGACCGTGACGATTACCGTGAAGGACAGCTGGGAGCGGCATCCGCGCAGGTGACCGTGAACCCGCGCTTCGATCCCCCGACGGGGAAACGATAATGACCGACGAGACCTTCTGTTCACCGCCGCGGACGGCGTGCCGCCCTACGCCTTCGACGTGGACACGGGCGGCGGCGCGGTGAACAGTGCCGGACTGTACGATCCCGGCACGTCAAAGGCAGTGCGACCGTGGTGGTCGAGGACGGCCAGGGGAATACCGCCCGGGGCGGACCTCTCGTCGTTGCACCCGTCTCGATCAGTCCCGGGAGCCAAACCGTCAGGACAGGAGAATCGATCTCCTTCTCGGCATCCGGAGGGACCGGCGGCTACACCTGGCGGGTGCTGGACGGAGGGGCCGGAGGAAGCGTGGACAATACCGGAGCATATACTGCCCCCGGGACGGCGGGAACCGATACGGTTCAAGTGACGGACAGCGACGGAAACGCCGCGACCGCGGTGGTGACGGTGGAGTTGCCGGTCTACCGGCTGACGGTGACCGATGACGGGGACGGAAGCACCGATCCCGACCGGGACGGTGGATGTCACCCACGGGACCGCCCGTGAGATCACTGCAACCGATGACGGCGGGTACACTTTCTCGCGCTGGACGGTGGAGGGCGGAACCGCATCGAGTCGCGAATGCGGATCGGCGATGCACCACCGTGACGCTGACCGCAGGGGATGCGACTTGCAGGCGGTTTCGTGCCTGCCGAAGGCGGAATGGAGATCATCTTCGATGATGCACGATCCGGCCGCCTCGGGAGGACGACGAACGGAGGGAGAATGATAAAAAGTAACGGTGCATCTCGCCAAACTTTCCATACTGCTCCTGCTGTTCTTGTTCAATCCGGTCGGCGACGGTGCGGTTGGTCCGGCGACCGGAGGAGGCGAAACCGGTACGATCGAAATCGCATATCCGCAGTCGATAGGTCCCGTCCAGACCGTCGCTCCGCCCGTCGATCTGGTCCGGGACTACTATATTGTGACCGGTGAAGGTCCCGGCGGGCAGACGTTCGAAATCCGTCTCGACTCCGGAGCGAGCCGGACTGTGGATGCAGCGGCCGGCGACTGGCGGGTGACGGTGGAGGCGTACAACGATGCGGATCGGCTGGTCGGCAGGGGATTCGCGGATGTGGAGGTCAGAGAGGGGAAGACCGCACGGGCCCGTGTGGTCATCGAGCCTCTCCCGGGACCGGGACGGCTCGCGTTTACCGTCCGCTCGACCGGAGCATCGCCGAACGGCATCGCCGCGCAGCTGGTGCCCGAATCGGGACGTCGGTTCGTCTCGACGGTTCGGTGCAGGGGGGCACGGCCCGGTCGACCGGGCGGTTCCCGGCGGGTGCTACATCCTCTCGGTTCGGCTGCAGCAGGGCGGCGCGACGGTCGGCGGATTCGCCCAGGTGCTCTGGATCATCAGCGGGGAGACCACCTCCTTCGATGCGAGCCTGAATCTCGGCACCGGGGCGGCGGCCTTCAGCGGCTTCGACACAGGCAACGCCCCGAAGATCCCGATGAGCATCTCCCTCTCCGGGCTGCCCTCCGCGCCGGTTCCCGGAGACCGAACGTATAAGGGTGCGTGCCCAAATCGACGGGGCGGGTGCATCGGACATCAGCTGGTACCTGAACGGGGAGCGGATCGGGACGGGAGACAGCCGGACGATCGAGGGGCTCGCGCCGGGCGGGTACACGCTGTCGGCGGCCGCCTTCGAGCGGGACGGCTCCGGGGCGGCTTCCGCCACCGGATCGTTCGTCGTCGAAAAAGCGGCCGCCGGGAAGGACAAGGAGAAGGACAAGGATCGGGGCGGCAAGGAAAAAAAGTAGCGACCGCCGTGACGATGATTATGGCCCGAGGTGCATGAAAAACTGCATGGATTACGGAACGTGTATGGACCACGGAAATTCCCCGGAGAACGGCGGCTCGAGTTGGTTCCTGCCGATGGTTCGATCGGCGGGCCTGCTGCTTCTGTTCGCCGGAATTCTCGCTTCCTGCAGCGACAGCTTCGATTTCTACGATGAGTTGGGAGAAAACAGCGTGCCGGGCATGTCGCTGATGCCCGGGAGCGCCATGCTCCAGGTCGGAGAAAGCGGGGAGTTCGAGGCGTCGGGAGGGGTCCCCGAGTACGTCTTCACCCTCGATGCCGGGGCCGGCACCCTGCAGCCGATCGACGGATATCGCGTCCGGTACACGGCGCCCGACAGCCCGGGATCCGCGGTGCTGCTGGTCACCGACCGGGACGGCCGGACCGCGCGATCGGCCGTAACGGTGCTCGAGGCGCTCTCCATCTCACCGGAAGAGCTCGTGACCATCGTCGGAAGGACCCACGACTTCTCCGCGACCGGGGGGCTCCCTCCCTACGAGTTCTCCGCATCCGCGGGAACCATCGAACCGGGGGACGGCATATTCGTCGCTCCGGGAACCGCGGGAAAGGTGACGATAACGGTCCGGGACAACGCGAGGGGAGAGGATCACGCATTCGTGACCGTATATTCCGAGCTCAGGATCCTGCCCGATTCCCGGACCATCAGATCCCGGGAGAGCATCGATTTCGACGGCGAGGGAGGTGACGGGTCCTACACGTTTTCGCTGGTGTCGGGTGGAGGGAGGCTCGACGAGGCATCCGGCCGATACACCGCTCCCCTTGCCCTTTTCCAGGATCTGACGGTGATTGTTCAGGTGGCGGACGGACTCGGCCAGACCGCATCGGCGACAATTCGCGTGGAATCCATTTTCTGAGTCTTCGTCATTCCGCAAGGGCTGCGAGAAAAGCGTTCATCCGTCCGGCATATCCTTCCATCCCGTAGCGGGAGACGATCCGTTCGGCGGATGACGGATCCTTCGCACTGCGAACCGTCTCGGTGAGGATGACCAGATCGTCGATCGTCCTCGTCACCGACTTCGTCTTCTCCTCTTCCCGCAGGGCGAGATTGTATCGTTCCATCTGATCGTAGAGATCCGGGTATCGGCCCTTGATGTCCGGGGAATCGAGAATCTCCTTGATCCGGATCTTCGATTCCAGAAGCAGATAAAGTTCCTTCGACGGCAGAACGGCGGGGCCGGCCTGAGTGCCCGCGTTCCCAAGAAGGGACCGAAGGCGCTCGATCGTAAGATCCGCCGACCGTCGGTCCGATTTCGTTTGGTCCGCTGCCGAGGAACGCACCACCGCCGCTTCGAGTTCCTGCTGCTTCCGCGTCAGTTCCCGGCGGAGAGAGGCGTTTTCCGATTCGAGCAGCCGGAAGGACTCCGCCGCATCGGCGAGCGCCGCCCGGTCTCCGGAGGCGGAATCTTCCGCCCGGGCAATTTCCGTCCGGGAGATTTCCGCCGCGGGCGCCGCATTCGACTTCTGCATCCCGACCGCCATGGCCTCCGGCTCATCCGTTCGGACGTCCTGCAGCATCGAGACGAGGATTTCCCGTTCGTGCTCCAGCTTCGAAAGCGCATCCCGGTACCGCGTCAGCTCCTCCGCGGACGCCGCATCGCCGTGGAGCGGAACGGCCGCTTCCCCGCTTCCCGAGCGGACCCGCGCGATGCTCTCGCGGATCCGGCGGATCTCGTGCTCTTTCCCCTCGAGGGTCCGCCGGCTGCTTTCCCGGTATGCGGCCAGAAGCGTGCTCTCCGCGGAGAAGGAGGAAGCACCGATCCGGAAGGGTTCCGCGGATTCGGGTGGAAAAATCCGGGGGATGAGGATCGATGCCGCGGCTATCAGGAGCGCGGCGGCGCCGCTGATGAGAAGCGGCTGGAAGAGATCGCTCCGGGCCGGCTGCATCGGCGGCGGCGGACTGCACGTCCGGCGCTGCTTCCGATCGGTGACTTCCTGGACAGCCTGAAGGATCTTCTCCTGCTCTTCCCGGGTATAGTGAAGGGGAATGCCGCATTCTTCCGGGCGGACTGCCGGGGTTTCGCTCTGCACCGGAACCATCTGTTTCCTCTTCTCTCCTCCTTGCAGAATATACCGCCGCTGTTACCTCCGGGTAAACAGAATTGTGATAATCGCGTCTTTCGGAGTAACGATTTCAATTGACCATTCGCATCCATCCTCCTATCTTGGGAGAGTGAAGGTTCGCGGAAAAATCGTGGTATTCGTGTTTCCTCTGATCGTGGCATCCCTGCTTATAACCGGCATGTCCGCCTTCCATTCCGCCCGCCGGGGTGTAACCTCCGTTGCCGCCCGCTTTCTCTCCTTCAAGGCGGAGGCGCTGTGCGGATACGCGCAGAGCCAGTGGAATCTGATCGAAGCGAACGGACTTGCGGAGGACCCCGCGTTCCGGGAGGCCGCGAAAGCAGCCGTCAGCGCCTTCGGGAGCAGCATGATCCGCAGCGACACCGAACTGGTTTTCGCGGTCGATGCCGACGGGAGCGTCACCATGAACACCTCCGAGCTGGTTTTCGCACCCGGAGAGCGGGAACGGCTGCGGGAGATCGCCGGAGCGGCCCGGGCGGGCTGGGAAACTCTTGCGATCGGAGGAGTCCGGCGCGTCGCGATCACGGCGCCGTTCGAGCCGTTGGGATGGCAGCTGTTCGTTTCGGAACGGCGCGACGTCTTCTACCGCGACGTGGATTCCATCTTCCTGCATACCGGTCTGATTCTCGGAACGACCCTCGCCCTCTCGGCCCTGCTGCTGGTGCTGCTGGCGGGCTATATAACCCGGCCCCTGGGCGACCTGGTCTCGGTCATGCGCCACATCATCTCCAGCAGCGACCTTTCCCGGAAGGCCCGGGTCCTCTACGGTGACGAGACGGGTGAGCTCGCCCATACGTTCAACCTGATGATCGGCGAGCTCGAGCAGACGTACGAAGAGATGAAGGACTACGCGGTTCAGGCGGTCCTGGCGAAACACCAGGAACAGAAGATCCGGAACATCTTCCAGAAGTACGTTCCCCACGATGTGATCGAGCGATTCTTCCGGAATCCCGAGGCGATGCTGGAGGGAGAGACCCGGGAGCTCGCGATCCTCTTTTCGGATATCCGCGACTTCACTTCGATTTCCGAGCGGATGGCGTCCCAGGAGATCGTCTCTTCGCTCAACGACTACTTCGAGATCATGGTCGACATCATCATGGGACGGGGCGGCGTGGTGGACAAGTATATCGGGGATGCCATCATGGCGTTCTTCGGCGCCCCGGTCGAACATGGGGATGATCCGCTGCGGGCGGTCGGGGCCGCGCTTGAAATGGTCGGCAGACTGGATTCGTTCAACCGCGGCCAGGAGGATCGGGGCCGCCCGACGTTCCGCATGGGAGTGGGAATAACCTTCGGTCCCGCCACGGTCGGAAACATCGGCAGCGAACGGAAGATGGATTACACGGTGATCGGGGACATGGTGAACATCGCATCGCGCCTCGAAAGCCTGACGAAAGTCTACCGGCAGCCGATCCTGGTCTCCGATGCGGTTCACGACCGGGTGGGGGAGGTGATCCCGTGCCGGTTCGTGGATCGGGTGGTGGTGAAGGGCCGTTCCGGGAGCTCGGAGATCTATGCACCCGGAATCGACCCGACGCAGCGGGAGCGGGACGGCTGGGATGCCTACCACGAGGGAATCGATGCCTATTACCGGCGACGGTTCGAGGCGGCCGTCGCCTGCTTCGCCGAAGCGCAGCGGCTCATGCCCGGCGATCATCTCTCGGATCTGTTCGCGTCCCGTGCCCGCGCACTGATCGATGCCCCGCCGCCCGAGGCATGGCGGGGAGAGATCCTGCTGCAGGAAAAGTGAGGAGTGTATTCCGAATCGTGTTGATGGGCCTTGATCGATGAATCAGAGATGAAGAAGCGGCAGTTGCTCAGTGCAGAACTTCGAGGTAAAAGGAGATCTGCACGGATGTACCACTTCGGTTCCCCCCCGTTCTGTCCCTATCCCCGGTGCCGCTACCATACCACAGTGCATCAGGGAGCGTGCTTCTCGGTCCGCTACGGGACTTACCGTACTGCGGCAGGTCATCGGATCCGCCGCTACCGGTGCTGCGGCTGCCGGCGCACCTTCAGCGACCGCAGCTTCAGCATCGATTACTTCACACACCTGCGCGTGGACTACCGGCGGCTGGTCGGGCTGCTCTGCAGCTGCGTCGGAGTCTGCGCCGCCGGACGGCTCCTGGGGGTCAGCCCACAGACGGTGCTGAACCGCATCAGCCGCATCGCTCGAGGGGCAGCAGCGGAGCAGGACCTGCTCCTCGCCGTGCTCCCCCTTCGCGAGCACCTCGCCCTCGACGGGTTCGTCAGCTTCTGCCAGTCCCAGTACCATCCCTGTGAGATCAGCGTGCTCGTCGGTGCGCGCTCACAGCTGCTCTATCGCTGGGAATACACCCTCTCCCGCCGCAGGGGCAGGATGAGCGAGGGGCAGAGGCGGGAGCGGGAGCGACGGGATCGCCTCTTCTCCGCAGGCCCCCACCCGGTGCGTACCGCAGTGGTGAACCTCGGCGCGGACGCCTACCAGCTGCTTTTCGGGGAGAAGGCGCTGCGGCCGCTGCGGCTCGACTCCGATGAGCATCCGGCCTACCCCCAGGCGCTGCGCCGGCTGCCCCTTGCCGCCTGGAGGCTCTGGACCGGGGATCTGCACCACCGCACCACTCCATCGAGCGCCCCGCGCACCGTGCGCAATCCGTTGTTCCCGGTGAACTATCTTGAGCGGGAGATCCGCACCCGTATCGCCGAGCATGTGCGCGAATCGACCCGCTTCGGGCGGAACGTGAACAACCAGTGCGAGCGGTTCGCCCTGTTTCAGCTCGCCCATAACTATCTGCGCCCGCACCGGGCACACGGCTCCGCGCGCTTGGCCACCCATGCCGAGGTGGCGGGGATCCCGCCCGCATCGGTCGGGCCGATGCTCGGGCGCATCTTCTGCCGCCGCTTCTTCCCTTCCCGCGCACGGCTCTCCGCGTCAACCGTGGCCCTCTGGGAACGGAGCCGTGCGACCCCGTTCAAGGGCGGGGTCGAGCGGGTGCCCGCTTACGTGTGGGGCTGAGCAAGGGATGAGGGGGTATAGAGGAGAATCATCAACACGATTCGGAATACTCTTCTTCCCTTCCACGGAACCCCTGCGTCTAGTATAATCGAGGTATCGTCACGGAGGTTCCCATGTTCGTTACCTGGATCGCCAAGCTCGTCGCGGCGCTCAATTCGAACCGGAGGCCCGGGGAGATCGCCGCCGGTGCCGCCTTCGGTCTCCTGCTCGCTCTCGTACCGGCGGGTAATCTGCTCTGGATCCTGCTCTTCGCGGTGACGTTCTTCCTCAAGATCAATCTGGGAATCGAGATGCTGGTTCTCGCGATACTGAAGCTCTTCGTCTTCCTTCTGGACGGCCTGCTCCATTCGATCGGACTCGCCGTTCTCACCGCGCCGCCCCTGTTCGGCTGGTTCACCTGGCTCTACAACATGCCGACGCTGCCGTTCTTCCGGTTCCAGAACACCGTCGTCATGGGCGGCTTCCTGGTCGGTCTGCTGCTCTGGCTTCCCGCCTACTTTCTCGCCATCCGGTTCGTCCGCATCTACCGCGACCGGCTCCGGGACCGGATCGCGTCGAGCAAGGTCGTGCAGGGTTTCACGCGTCTCCCGCTGGTGTCGTCCGCGCTCAAGGCGGTTCGGAAGGCGGGCAGCATCTACGACACGCTGAGATAGGGGGGAGCATGAAGGGCAAGCAGAACGACGGACCGAAACGGGACATTCCGGAACGCCGGTTCCGGCGGGACATTCTGAACCGGATCTTCATCCGCCAGGACCGCGAATTCCTGGAAAGCGCCTACCCCCCGAACCCGGAGGGCGTGCGGGTGCTGCGGGACGACCTCACCGATGCGGAGCGGAAGCGGCTGCGCGGCATCCTGAAGGCGGCCCGGAAGAACCGGGGCCTCGTTCAGCGCTGGAAGCTTGCGCTTCTCGGGATCATTGTGGCGGGCATCGTGCTCTTCAACCTGCTGTTCAAGGACATGCTGATCGCGCGTGCCGCCGAGCGGGGCCTCGAGTCGCTGTTCGGGGCCGCAGCGGATATCGACGACCTCTCCTTCTCGCTGCTGGGCGGACAGCTCCGGTTCGGTTCTCTCGAAGTGGCCGACCGGGCGAACCCGATGCGGAACCTGTTCCAGCTCGGCCCGACGGAGGTCCGGGTCGACATGGAGGCGCTGCTGTCGGGGAAGGTGGTGCTCCATCGGGCCGTCGCTCACGACATCGCCTGGGGTACGCCCCGCGAGCGGTCGGGCGCCCTGGCCGCGGCGGCACCGGCGGGCGGAGGAGCCGCGGGTGCGCTGCCCGAGATCCGGATCCCGACGATCGAGGACATCCGGGAACTGGTGCAGGAGCAGCGGGAGAAGCTCACCTCCGAGCGCACCGCACGTGAAGCCGCGGCGACCGTCGAGGCGATCGTGGAGCGATGGGATGATCGGATCGAGGAGAGCGCCGATACGCTCGAAAACGTGGCGGAGGATGTCCGGGCCGTGACGGAGATCCGGATCGAGGATCTCGACACGGTGGAAAAGGTGCAGGAGGCGGTGAGAGTTCTGCAGGAAGCGGCGGAGGCGGTGAACACGGTGCAGTCCGCGGTGGAGGACATCGGGGAAGGCGTCCGCGAGGATGCCGGCCGGGTCGAGGAGGCGGGGAATGCGGTCGCCCGGGCGCTCGAGGCCGACTACGCCTATCTCTCCTCGCTGGTCGCGCTGCCGGAGGGCGGCGTGCGGTCCCTCGTCTATTCCCTGGCCGAGCCGTATCTCCGCGCCGCCCTGGGGTCCTTCTACGACTACGCCGTCCGCGGCTGGGAAGTTGCCATGCGGCTCAAGGAGCGCGCGCCGGAGAAGGCGGACGATCCGCGGGAGCGGGGAATCGACGTGCCGTATCCGACGGTCGGGTACCCGAAATACCTGCTCGGGCTCATGGACATCTCGGTGGGAAACCGGGAGCAGAACGAGTTCATCGAGGGCACCCTGCGGAACCTCTCGAGCGACCCGAACCTCCTGGCCGAGCCGGTCAGCTTCGAGCTGGGAAAGCAGGAGGGAGAGCGGCGGCTCGCGGTGGACGGAGTCATCGATACCCGGGAAGAACGCGACCTGAACGTCCGGCTCGCGCTCGACATGAACGAGTATCCCCTGTCCCTGAGCGAAGGTCTCGAGATCGTCGGGCTGGAACGCCTGACCGGAGACTATTCGCTCGACGGGGAGCTCGTCCAGCGGCCTGACGGAAGCGCGGAGGGAACCCTCCGGTTCCTGCTGACGGATCTGGATCCGGTTTCTCTCGGTGGAGAATCCGCCGTAACATCGGTGGTATCGGACATCCTCCGCGAGAGTGACGAGGTGCGGATCGAGGCGGCGTTCACGGTCAGCGATTCGGGTGAGCTGTCCCTGAGCGGGAGCAGCAATCTCGACCGGCTCATCGCCGATGCCGTGGGCGAATACATCGGGCAGGTCCGGAGCGAGTACGAGGAAGTGCTGCGGAACGAGATCCGGGGGCGGGCCGAGGAGCCGCTCGCGGCATACCGGCAGAAAGCGGATACCTTCGGCGACGTCCGGCGGCAGGCCGGAGAGCAGCTGGATCAGGCCGAACTGCTGAAGAACCGGCTCGAGGAGCGGCAGCGGCAGCTCGAGGGCCGGATCGAAGCGATCCGGAAACAGGCCGAGTCCCGGCTGAAGCAGGAGGCGGAGAAGCAGCTCGACCGTGCGGCGGAAAAGATCCGGGATGCGCTGAAGATACCGGGATTCTGACGACCGGTTCCGGTAAGAACCGGAGAAGAACAGGGGCTGACCCCGTTCACTATCTCTGAATCCTCTGATATACTCCGCCCATGCGTTACCTTTTTGATGCTCACGTCCATACCGCGGAGGTAAGCCCGTGCGGCCGCATCCCCGCCGCGGAGATGGTCCGCCGATACCGGGATGCCGGCTACCACGGCATCGTCATAACCGATCATTATCATGCAACCACGGTCAACCACGGCCGGAGTGCGATCTGGGACGCGATCATGGACCGCTACCTCACGGGATACCGTATCGCCCGGGAGGAGGGTGATCGGCTGGGAATCCTGGTGCTCCTGGGGCTCGAGCTCACCTTCAGCGGACCCGCGATGAACGACTACCTGGTCTACGGGGTGACCGAGGAGTTCCTCTTCCGGGTGCCGAGGCTCTGTGCTCTCGGACTCTCGCCGGTCAGCGCGCTGGCCAGGGAGGAAGGATTCCTGATCTACCAGGCACATCCGTTCCGGGTCGGGCAGAAGCCGGCACCCACCGGGTATATCGACGGGATGGAGGTCTACAACGGGAATCCCCGATGCGAGAGCCGGAACCATCGCGCGCTGGAGCACGCCCGCCGGACCGGGCTCGCCATGATCAGCGGCTCGGACGCCCACCAGGTCGAAGACATCGGCCGCGGCGGTTTCCGGCTGTCGGAGATGCCCGCGGACGGCGCCGGATTCGTGAAACTTCTGCGGGAAACCCGGATGCCGGAAATGAAGACCGCCGGGGACGATGTCCTGCAGGCACAGTTCGCGCTCTCGGGCTGATCCGCTCGCCCGTGTGGGCGGCCCGCCTGCCGGTCACGTCCGCACTGCGCGATCCCCGACTCAGCCTCTCTGTCTCCCGGCACGGGCCGTCGGGCCGTGCCCGCCCACCAGCGCCAGAAAGTAGACCCCCGAGGCGGCCATGATCACCCCGTCGGCCGCCATCAGGGGAAACCGTTCCCCATCGATCCACCATGAACGCCCCGAAATAGCCCGCGAACGCCATCGCCATCGTCCAGGAGAGTCCGTACAGGTTCTGGTAGGTCGCCCGCAGGTCGTTGTGCGCCTGGCGGTCGGTCAGGTTGATCATTCCCGCATGCTGGATTGAGAACCCGATGCCGTGGAGGACCTGAACCAGGATGAAGGTCAGCGCACCCCCGCTGCGGCCGATCAGTACGAAGAGCGACAGCTTCAGAACCTGGACTGCGGTCCCGAAAAGGATGAACCGGCGGTTTCCGAATCTCCGGATCGCCCGGCCGGAGTAGAAGAGGATCGGCACCTCGGGCAGAGAGGCGAGACCGAATGCCAGACCCATCGCCAGGTATCCCGTGCCGGCTTCCTCCATCAGGTAGCTGGTGTAGGTGAAGGAACTTGAGATGGCGAAGGACTGGATGAAGACGAATACCAGGAAGAACTGGAACATCCGGTCCTTTTTCAGATGCTCCCAGGGGATGCGGACCGGCTGGATGACGGTGCGGAACCCGCGGGAGGCGATCAGGGCGAGTACCAGGTAACCGGCACCGTATCCGATGACCGTGTGGTTCAGCTGGCCGGTCCGTGAGAGGATCCATCCGAAGAAGATCGCCGAAACCGTCCATCCGAAAGACCCGACGGCACGGATTTTTCCGTACTCGTCTCCGCTTCCGGAAAGGCGATGCATCACGTTGAGCGTCTCGGTATCGATGAGCGCCAGTACGGAGCGGAAGAAGAGCCCGTTCAGCACGACTCCCGGCAGGATGACGAGGAACCGCTGGGCGAGAGACCAGCTGCGGAAGGCGTCGAAGCCCGGGAGCGCGATCAGGACCGACCCGGCGGCCACGAGAAGCGAGAAGAGGGCCACCAGGCGGTGTTCGATCCGGAACCGGTCGCAGAGGTAACCGGCCAGCGGTGCCGCCGTGACGCCCATGAGGGCCTGCAGGAAGAAGAGCAGGCCGATCAGATGATACGCGGGCGAGCCGTCCGGCAGGAGCAGCACGTGACGGTAGTAGAGACTGAAGAACGGGATACCCGCTCCGAAAGCGACAAAAAAGAAGCCCTGCAGGAGACCCGCCTGCTGCAGGGCTTTCCGTCCGGTGTTCGGCATAGGCCAATGTATACCGCTTTTCTCCGGGAGTGGGAATACGGGAGAAGCGTTTGACGGACCGACTGCAGGCTGGTATGGTGATGGAAACGGAAAGGTAATCTGTCTACAGGAAGCGTGTAATGGAACTCAACGGGAAATGGGCGGCGACCGGAGAAGGAATGAGGATCGTGCTGCGGGACGGCATCGTGACCGAGACGGCCGTTTCGCGGATCCGGCCGGATTCGCCCTAGCTGGCACCCGGGTTTTTCGACCTGCAGGTGAACGGCTACCGCGGAATCGACTACAGCGGCGACGACCTGACGGTCGAACAGGTCGGCGAGCTGACGGCGTTCCTGGCGGAGTCGGGGACGACCCGGCATGCCCCGACCATCGTGACGAGCTCCCGTGAACGAATCCTGCGCAGTCTGCGGGTCATCCGGGAGGCCCGCGAGCGATCTGCCCGGCTGGAATGGGCTCTGCCCGGCATTCATGTCGAGGGGCCGTTCATCTCGATCGAGAACGGCCCGCGCGGGGCGCACGACTCCCGTTACGTACGCGACCCGAGCCACGAGGAGTACCTCGAGTGGCAGGACGCGGCCGGGGGCATGGTGCGGATGGTGACGATCGCTCCGGAACGGAACGGGGCGCTCGACTTCATCTCGCGGGTTTCCCGGGAAGGCGTCGTCGTCGCGATCGGGCACACCGGGGCGTCTCCCGAGCTCATCCGTGACGCCGTCGCCGCGGGTGCCGCGATCTCTACCCATCTGGGGAACGGGAGCCACGAGCTGCTCCCGCGGCTGCGGAACTATATCTGGGAGCAGCTCGCGAGCGACGATCTGTGGGCCGGAATGATCGCCGACGGGTATCACCTGCCCTCCGCGGTCGTCAAGGTCATCGCCCGGGCGAAGGGACTCGATCGCCTGGTCCTGGTGAGCGATGTCGCCCCGCTCGGAGGCTCCGAGCCGGGACGGTACCGGTGGGGAGACATCGAGGTCGAGGTGTTCGCGGACGGTCATCTCGGTCTCGTGGGAACCACGTTTCTCGCCGGAGCGGGGCACCTGCTCGACCGCTGCATCGCCCGGTTCGTACACGACAGCGGATCCGGAATCGGCGATGCCGTTCGGCTCTGCACCGACAACCCTGCCCGGCTGATGGGAGCCGGCGAACGGGAAAGCGTCGGGAAACCTCCTGCCGTCGGCGAGCCGGCGAACCTGACGCTGTTCCGGCACCGCCCGGGGGATGAGCGCCTCGAGGTCCTCACGACAATCGCGAACGGAGAGATCCTGTTCAACAAGGAGTAACCATGGATACGCTGAAAGCGGGAACCGTTACGGTTTCCATTGCCGCCGATGCCGATGAAATGGGCCGGGAAGCGGCCCGGGTCGCCGCCTCGGAGCTCAAGGAGAAGGCGGCGCAGGGACACGATGTCGTTCTCTGGCTGATGGCCGCTCCGAGCGGCTTCACGTTCTACGAGCAGTTCGTCGCCCTTGCGCAGAAGGATGCCGGACTGTGCGCCGTTCTGCGGAAAACCCGCTTCTTCCAGTTCGACGACTATCCGGTCGGACGGCGGAGCCCCATGTTCCCGGTGACGTTCCGTCACCTGCTCGAGACCCGGATGTACGAGCCGCTCCGCCGGGCGTGCGGAGAAATCGGTCCCGTGCATCCGCTGGAGCTCGACGGCTCGGAGAAGGACCGGGACGTCATCGCCGCGTACCGGGATACCCTGCTCGGCGTGCTCGACGATCCCGGGGCCTTCGTGGTCCAGATGAAGGGCATCGGGATGGACGGCCATTGGGGCTTTCACGGAGCCGAAACGCCGCTGGATGCGGAACCCGACATCATGATGGTCCCGATGGGCGAGCAGAACGTGCACCAGCAGATGATCGACTGTCCCGACTATTTCAGAACGCCCGGGGACGTTCCGAAGTACGCCGTCACGTGCAACGTGTCCCTGTTCATGAAGGCGGACATCATCATCGACCTGGTCCCCCAGCCGACGAAGGATTTCGCCGTGCTGGCGACGTACGGCACCGATGCGGTGTGCCCCGAGGTCCCCTCGTCGGCGCTCAAGACCCATCCGAGGGCACTGGCATTCGTGACCCGCGCATCCGCACGGGCGCTCACGGAATACCGGGAGGGAACCCGGAAGGATCCGCGGTTCCGGCTTCCCGGACCCGTGCTGGAGCGGCTCGACCGTCTCTGGGACGATCCGGTCCGCCCCGATATCGCCCGGACCAACCGGGAGCGCATGCGTGAGGTCCTCGCGCACTGCGGATTCCTGTGAACCGATGAGCTCCGGCGCCTGATCCCCGGCGGCGGCCGCGACGATGCCGGTCCGGCCGCCGGCCCCGCACCCCCATCTGCCGGCCCGTCACCGCGTCGGCTGGGGGGTCCTGTCCTTGTCCGGGCTGCGATCCCTCGTCCACTGCGGAACGACGTGCGGCATCGGGAAGTGCCGGTTCCACACTCGCCTCTCGAACCGGCGGGTGAGCCTCAGTGCGTGCGGGAGCAGTCTCGGTACGATGAGGTAGAGTGCGATTCCGACGAATACGCCGGCGATGGAGTCGACGGCGTAGTGCGCGTAGATGTAGACCGTCGAAAGGCCGAGGGTGACGGTCAGGGGTACGAACACGGGCAGCAGGAACCGGTTGTACTTCGCGTTCAGAATCAGGGCAAGGACGGAGATGGCGACGTGCGATGACGGAAACGCCGCACCCGCGAGGTTCGCACCCTGAAAGATCCCGGTCATGATGCGCGTGAAGAGATAGCCTTCGAAGTCGCTGTACCATCGCCGGTGCAGGGAGATGATGAAGTATTTCGGACCCTGGACGGGGAACACGATATACCAGAGATAGAGAATCGCGAAGCTCGCGGATATGATGAACAGGCACCGGATCGCCTGATTCCGCTTGCCCCGCAGGTAGAGAATCCACCAGCCGGCCGTGATGAGCGCGTAGAAGAAAAAATAGCTGAAGAAGAACAGCTCCGTCAGCCAGGGGATGTTCCGGAATTCGTGGGGGAACTGGACCGCGGGCTGAAATCCGAAGAGGGCCTCGTCGATCCATGCGAACCAGCTGTCCAGGGATCGACCGCCGAACAGGTACTGGGAAATGTGGATGACCTCCGTGAAATAGAAGATGTAGAAGGCCTGGATGGCGAATACCCGGAAGAAGTCCAGCGGGCGGTTCCGGGGATGCCGTTCGGCGAACCGGATCAGCCCGATCAGGAGTCCGTTCGAGGCGAGAAAGCCGAGCCCGACCAGGAGCTGGCGATCGACGGCGAACCCGAATATCGACAGCTCCTGTCTCCCGATGAACGCGAGCGACAGAATACCGAAAAAGCTGTTCAGCGCCAGGCAGAGTATATCGGGCGGGAGAAGCCTGACATGTTTCTGCTCAGTAATCATACGGATCACGTTCCACCTCGTTTCAGATTTACAGCGTATCTCTTCCGGCGCACTCCGGTCCAGAGCCGAACGTTCATTTGAGGCTTTTCTTGATTATATAGCACATTTATCCCTATGTTAGATACAGCTTTCGGAGGGAGTTGCGCCAGCATATGGATGGATGGTTCCAGGAAGCCGGGAAGGCGATTTCCGCCGCCTTCCGGCCCTCGCCGCTCGAAATCTTTCTCACGCTGTTTTTCGTTCTGCTCTTCGTATTCTTCATGGTCTTCTTCTTCGTGTACCAGCGGCGGCGGGAGAAGGAAGCGCTTCGGGAGCTCGAGCAGGATCGTTTCGTGGACCTGGTCGAGAAATATCAGCTCACCACCGAAGAGATCCGGCTGGTGAACCGGCTGGCCGACTACCTGCCCCCGGGGCAGGAACGTTTCCGGCTGCTGAGCAGTCGGGATGCATACCGGACCGCGGAGGAGCTCATGCTCCGGGACGAGACGGACCCTCCCGTCCAGGCGCTCGCGTCTCTGAGCCTGCGTATCGGATTCGGCGGGTATCAGGAAGGTCGCGAAATCCGGTCCACCACGGAAATCCCGCCGAATACCACGGTTTTCGTTCATCGGGACGATACGCCCTCCCTCGAGGCGACGGTCGTGACGGTAACCCCGGAAGCCCTGGTGATCCGACTGATCCGGGGAACGCTCCGCGTTCGGCCGGGTATGACGGTCAACCTGCACTTCACCATGCCCGAGGGCCGGTACCGCCTCCGGTCGCGGGTGAGTGCGGTCACCGCCAACGTCATCCGTCTCTTCCATTCCGAAGTGGACCGGCATATCCAGGAGCGGAGCTTCTACCGGTTCCCCGCCGTCATGCCCGCATCCATCCGGCCCGCCGGCTCCGGGGACGATGCCCGACCGACGCGGATCCTCGAGATCAGCGGCGGCGGCTGTTCCCTCCTCAATCCCTCGGGCCTCTACCGCCGGGGTGACCGGGTCGAGCTGTTCCTCGGCGACAGGCAGCAGTTCCAGCTCGAGGCTGAGGTCGTCCGGACGTCCGGGGAGCACCGTACCATCCATCTGGCGTTCGCGATCCAGCGGGAGCCGGTGCGCGACAGGCTGGTCCGGTACATCCGCGAGGCTTCCTGAGCAATGCGCCGGGCTTCCTGAGCCGTCGAGCTCGATCCGGTTCGAAAATCCTCCTCTCGATCTTCTCCATTATCCGGGATACACTGTGCCGGATGGAATCCTTTCGAATCGCCGTAATCGGCGGCGGCGGCACCGGTGCGGCGATCCTCCATGATCTTGCTCTTCGCGGCTTCCGGGCGATCCTGTTCGAACGGGGAGAGCTCACTTCCGGTACGACCGGGCGTCATCATGGGCAGCTGCATTCCGGGGCCCGCTATGCGGTCGGCGATCGGGAAATCGCCCGGGAGTGCATGGAGGAGACCCGCATCCTGAATCGGATCGTCCCCGAGGCGATCGAGTTCAATCAGGGGCTGTTCCTCGCACCGGATGACGCCGGCGAGGCATATCTTCCCCGCTTCCTCGAAGCCTGCGCGGAGGCGGGAATTCCCGCCGCTTCTCTCTCGCGTGCGCAGGCCCTGGCGATGGAACCGGGTGTGAATCCGGAATCGAGGGCCTTCGTGCTGGTCCCCGACGGCACCATCGATGCCTTCCGGCTTCCGCTCTCCTTTTTCGCCACCGCGGTGCAGAACGGGGCGGAGGTGCGGAGATTCTCGGAAGTCCGGGAGGTGATCACCGAGGGCGGTGCGGTAACGGGTCTGCGGGTGTTCGACCGGGTCGCCGGCCGGGAATACCGGGAGAAGGCGGACCTGGTGGTCAACGCCGGCGGGGCATGGAGCGGACGGATCGCGGCGACCGCGGGGGTCGACGTGCCGGTAACCCCCGCATCGGGAACGATGGTCGCGGTCAGGGGCAGGCTCACCAACATGGTGATCAGCCGGCTCGGTCCTCCCGGGGACGGCGATATCGTGGTTCCCCAGCGCGGGCTGTCCGTCGTCGGTACCACCCAGTGGACCGGAGCCGACGTCGAGGTGAGCGCGCCGCGGGAAGCCGACATCCCGCTTCTCCTCCGCTGCGGGACGGAACTGGTCCCCGCGATGCGCGGCGCACCCCGTTACGCGGCATGGTCGGCGGTGCGGCCTCTCGCGGGCCGGAGTCCCGGGGAAGGGCGCGAACTCTCGCGCGATTTCACCTGCATGGACCACCGGTCCGAGGGTGCGGACGGGCTGGTCACGATCCTCGGGGGGAAGGCCACGGTCTTGCGCGCGATGGCGGAAACCACGGCGGATCTGGTCTGCCGGAAACTCGGGCTCGACCGTCCGTGCCGGACGAAGGAGGTGCGCCTTGTGTCCTACCGGGCCTTTTACGGCAGGTGAGCGGGGAGAGCCTTCCGGCCGGCCGGTCCCGATCCGCCTCCGGATCCTTCGGGGTGACCGGCACCGGGAGTACCGGACGGAGGCCGGCCCCCACACGACCGTCCTGGACCTGCTCGAATCCGTCCGGAGCGGCGTCGACCCGTCGCTGCTCTATCGCCATTCGTGCCATCACGGCTCGTGCGGAACCTGCGCCTGCCTGATCAACGGTACCGAGCGGCTCGCCTGCATCACCGTCGCGGCCGATGCGGCGGACGGGGACGGAGTCGTGACGGTCGAACCGCTCAGGAGCATGAAGCCGCTCCGGGACCTTGCGGTCGACCCTTCGCCGCTCTTCCGGGAAATTCCCGGAGATTGGGGATATCTGCGTCCGAGCGAAGTGAACCCCGGGGCCGTTCCCCCCGAAGCCGTCGCCGGATTCGTCCGGTTCGAGGACTGCATCGAGTGCGGATGCTGCGTTTCGGTCTGCCCGGTGACGGTCGACTTTGCCGGTCCCGCTTCACTGGCCGCGCTGGATCGTGAGCTGTCGAAGCGTCCCGAACGGGAGAAGGAGCTCCTCGATCAGGCCGCCCGGCCCCGCGGCGCCCCTGCCTGCCGCCGGGCGCTCGACTGCAGCCGGGTCTGCCCGACCGGAGTTCATCCCGCCCGGCATATCGGGATCCTTCTGCGGCGCATCCGAGGCCGGTAGCCGGTACCCGAGCCGCTTTGAGGCCTACTCCGCCCACTCCAGGGATGTCTTCAGCCGCTCCCGGCGATCCTCTACCAGGCGCACCTCCGCGGCCGTGATTTCGGTCTCGCTCATCATGTCCAGTCCCTGCATCTGGGCGATGGCGTCATCCATCTGCTTGAGCAGTTCCTGCTTCTGGGCAGCCGGAATGTCCGGACTGTCCCGGATCTCGTTGCGCTGATCCTGCATTTCCTGGATCACCCCGGGCATCTGGGTCCGGGTTTCGGCGACCATGAGTCCGATCGCCGCGCGTCCGGCGACCGCGAAGAACCGCTCGGTCTTCCATCCCATGGATCCGACGAACCTGTCGAGATCCGCTCCCCGCAGGATGAACGCCAGCTCGGCCGCGCTGCCCGCCTCGGCTTCGGTGTTTTTCGCCTCCGCCCATTTCTTCAGCTTCGGCCAGTCACGGATGAAGTTGTCCAGCTCCGAAGCGGTGAACGGTTTCTCCTCCTGGGCTGCCAGAGGCAGGGCGAAGAACAGGATCGTCAGGATGCAGGCTGCGAGTGCACTGATGCGTTTCATGGAACCTCCCTGTAACAATCGGCGGTCGTCATGGGCTGTCGGTACCCGGCCCCGGCGGCTCATCCGGCTGGGCTGCCGGCTCGCGGACCAGCGCAATCGGAACGGTCAGCAGGAGCAGGATTCCCACCGCCCCGAGCCCCGCCCCGACACCCGCACGGTCGGCCAAGAACCCGATCGCCGGCGACAGTACCGCCACGATCAGGGTCGTGAGCTGAGATTCGACCGACAGGCCGGTCGCCATCATTCTACTGGAAACCAACTCGCTGTAATAGCCGATATTCATGGGGCGCTTCAGGTTCTCCAGAATGTACAGGAGAACCAGCAGGAGAATCGCCGGGACATGCAGGTTGAAGAAGAGGCAGACTCCCGAAAGCAGGATCAGGACGATGCCTGCGGCGTAGCCGAGATTGAGGGCAAGATGCAGGCGTGCGATGCGCCGGTTCACTTCTCCTGAAGAGCTCGCTGCCGCGAAGGTCAGAAGGTAGAGCGCGAAGTAGACGATGCCGACGACCAGCGATACCCTTCGTTCGCTGTCCACGGCTACCAGGATGGGAAGGAGCAGGGCGTACTGCTTCAGAATCGGCTGCAGATAGACCTTGACCGTCTTGAAGCCGCCGTCGAAGAGCGCTGCATTCGCCAGCGCCCGCAGCGTCGACGGACGGCGGAGAACCGCTCCGAAGGATCGGATGGTATACCCCAGGCCGCGGAATCCTTCGGCCAGAACCCGGGGAGACAGGCCGTCCGGAGCCGTCTCACCGTCCAGGCTTGCGGGATAGGAGATGATGAGCAGCATGTCCAGCAGGTACGGAACCACGGATGCGAGAAACACGATCCGGTAGCTGCCGGAAAGGAAGACCAGGGCGGCGGCGGCGAGCGCCGAGAGAGCGGACCCGAACTGGGCCCATCCCCGGGTGTGGCCGTAATAGTCAACCTTGTACGCCAGAAGGTTCTTCTGTTCGAGGTAGGAAAGGATCATCGCCTTGTGCGTTCCGCTTCGTGCCGCCTCGCCGATCCCGAAGAACACCATGGCGACCGCCAGAAGGCCGAACGACGGAACGAGCCCGATCAGGATGAACGACACGATATAGGCGATGAAGGAGAGGATCATCGTCTTTTTGCGGCCGAAGCTGTCGGCGAGCACGCCGGTAGGAACTTCGAGCAGATTGGTGGCGATTTCGCGCACGGCGAACAGCGTGCCGATCTGCAGGAAGGAGAGTCCTTCCTGGCGGAAGAAGAGGATGATGAACGGCTCGAAGAACTGCAGGTTCTTCAGGGCGCCGTAGAGGCTGAATTTCGCGTACTGGAGGTCCCGGGGGAACGAATCGCGCTTTTCCATATCTGCATATGGTAGCGTTCCGCGGGGAGAGCGTCAAACACTTTTCTTGCAGCGCCGCTCTCTCGTGCTGTATACTGGTTCTCACGGCCGATCCCGCGCGGGACCGGCCGCCGGCGGTCGTAGCTACCCGCCTCATCAAAACACGCGAGGTCCTGCCGTGCAGAACGAACTTCTCTGGATTCTCGAACTGTTCGTCAATTTCGGTGCCATTCTTCTGGCCTATCGCTTCTTCGGGAAAATCGGTCTCTTCCTCTGGGTGCCGATCTCCATCATCCTCGCCAACGTGCAGGTGCTCAAGGCGGTCGAGCTGTTCGGAATGACGGCGACGCTCGGGAACATCGTCTACGCCACCAGCTTCCTGGTCACCGACATCCTCTCCGAGAATTACGGGAGGAAGGAGGCCCGGAAAGCCGTGTTCGCGGGATTCTTCTCGCTCCTCACGGCCACGCTCATCATGAACCTGTCCCTGCATTTCCGTCCGGCGGCGGCGGACTTCGCCCACGAAAGCCTGAGCGTCATCTTCGGCCTGCTGCCGCGCATCGCCGCCGCGAGCTTCGCCGCCTATCTGGTCTCCCAGCTTCACGACGTGTGGGCGTATCACTTCTGGCGGCGTCGCTTCCCCGCGACCCGGCACATCTGGATCCGGAACAATGCGAGCACGATGGTCAGCCAGCTGCTGGACACCGTTGTCTTCACGTTCGGGGCGTTTTTAGGGGTGTTCGAGGGCGAGGTGCTCATGGACATCTTCTGGACGACGTACCTGCTCAAATGGATCGTCGCGGCGGCGGATACTCCGCTGGTCTATCTGGCGCGCAGCTGGAAGGATCGGGGGTGGATTCCGGATGACGGGGCAGCGGCGGAACAGAAACACGACGGCCCATGACTCCGCATTTCCATGCGGGGCACACGGGCCGCCGGAAAAACTGGACTACCCAAGAATGCCTGACACCAGAACAGGAGGAGACAATTCCAATAGTAAAGCCTGAAAGGCCATCCGTCAAGACTCACCGAAAAAAAATGTATGTTCCGTTGATTCTCCGCATTATCTGTGTTCTCTCCCGGCGGCGTTCCGGGGCCGTGCTGCACCGCCATCGGTCCGCCTCATGTCTCTTCCAGCCGTTTCAGAAGGAGCTCCGAGGCGGAAGAGAGCATGCGTTCGAGTCCGGGTTCCTCGTCCGGGGCGAAGCGGGACAGCACCCAGGAGGAGACGTCCTGCCTGTCAGGCCGTCCGATGCCGAGGCGGAGCCGGTGGAATTCCCGGGTGCCGAGGGCGCGATCGATCGAGCGGAGGCCGTTGTGCCCCCCGAGGCCGCCGCCTTTCCGGAACTCCACGGCGCCGAACGGCATCTCCAGCTCGTCGTGTACCACGCAGATCTCCGCCGCCGATACCCGGAAAAAGCGTGCCGCCGCCTGAACACTCTCGCCGCTGAGGTTCATGAAGGTTTCCGGTTTCAGGAAGATCCGTTTTTCCCCGCCGATTCGCGCGGGAGCGTATCGGCCCTTGAACTTCTCCTGCCAGACGAGCTCGCCGGCAAACGGGAGATATTCCTCGAGCATCCGGGCGGCATTATGACGGGTTTTCTCGTAGCGGCTGCCCGGGTTTCCCAGGAGGACGATCAGGCTGATCATGAAGGCAGTATAGGCGGGAACCCGCATCCGGGGCAACACGGTCCCGACGGGGAAAAATCGTTCGGTTTTCCGTTCCGGCGATGTTACGATCCGGGCGGAGCGTTGTTGTAATGTAAGGAGAGCGTTGCTTTCCTACCTCCTTTTTTACTATACAAATGCTCCCGGAGGGCGGCTCCTCTCCGGGAGCTTCCTTTTTCCGCTCCCTGCTGCCTGAGTCGTTACAGCATCCGTTCGAGGAACGCGCGGATCCGCGGATGGTCGGGTTCGGTGAAGAGTTTCTCCGGCGGCGCATCCTCGATGATCTTCCCCATGTCCATGAAAAGAACGCGGTCGGAAACCTCCCGGGCGAAGCTCATCTCGTGCGTGACGATGAGCATCGTCATGTTGTCTTCCTGCGCGAGCTGCCGGAGCACCGCGAGCACTTCGCCCACCAGCTCCGGGTCGAGGGCGGAGGTCGGCTCGTCGCACAGGAGAATGTGCGGGCGCATGCCGAGCGCCCGGGCCACCGCGACCCGCTGCTTCTGCCCGCCGGAGATCCGAGCGGGATAGGCTCCCTGCTTGTCGAGGAGGCCCACCTTGCGGAGCAGCTCCAGGCCGATCTCGACCGCCTCGGGCTTCCGCATCCGGTTCACCACGATCGGCGCTTCGATCACGTTTTCCAGGACGGTCTTGTGGGGAAAGAGGTTGAAGTGCTGGAACACCATTCCGAGCCGCTTGTTCGTCTCCCGGACCAGCCGCTCGGGGATGTGCTCGTGACGGCCGTGCTCGTCCACCGCGATCGTCTGCTGTCCCTCGATCAGGATCCTTCCCCGGTCGATCCGCTCGAGGTGGTTGATGCAGCGCAGGAGAGTGCTCTTCCCCGAGCCGGACGGTCCGATGATCGAGATCACCTCGCCCTGCCGGACCTCCAGCGAGACATCGTCCAGCGCGGCCAGGTCTCCGAAGCGCTTGGTGATGCCCTCGATCCGGATCATCGGCGCCTCAGCCATAGTAGCTGAACCTCGCTTCCAGCCTGCGGAAGACCTGGATGATCACCGAGGTCATGAGAAGATACAGGATCGCGGCGATGATGAACGGCGCAATGGTGAAGTCCCGGACGAAGACTTCCCGGGCGGACCGGAGCAGCTCGCCCATCCCGATCACCACCACCAGCGCGGTGTCCTTGATCAGGGTGATCGCCTCGTTGCAGGTGGGGGGGAGAACCCTGCGGACCGTCTGCGGCAGGATGATCCTTCGCATCGTCTGCCAGTAGGTCATGTTCAGCGCTTTCGCCGCCTCGTACTGTCCCGGATCGATCGATTCGATCCCGGCGCGGAAGATCTCCATCAGGTACGCACCGTAGTTGATCACGAAGGTGATGGAGGCGGCGGCGAAGGGCGGCAGGGAGATGCCGAAGATGGTCAGGCCGTAGTAGGTGAAGAAGAGCTGCAGCAGGAGCGGCGTTCCCCGGAATACCCAGCCGTACAGGCCGATGAGCCGCCTCAGCGGCGGAGGCCCCGAAATTCTGCCCAGGGCGCAGGCGATTCCGAGCGGCACCGAGAAGACGGCGGTGACGGCGTAGAGCTGGAGGGTCAGGACGCAGCCCTTGAGGATGTAACCCGTGATCTGGATGATGTACGGCATGCGATCCCGTCCCTGCCCGCTCTCCTTCCTGCCTTCTTACTTGACGACGATCGGCTCGCCGAACCACTCGACGGAAATCCGGTCGGCGCCGCCGTCCTTCTTCATCTCCGTCATCACGCGGTTGAGCTCGGCCAGGAACGCGACGTCTTCCTTGCGGACGCCCACGCCGTAGGACTCGCTGCCGAAGTCGTCCTTGATGACCTTGTATTCGCCCGGTTTCTTCGCGATGTAGTAGCGCCCGACGATCTCGTCGACCACCACCGCTTCGGTCCGGCCGGCGGCCAGGTCGAGGAGCGCCTCGATGTTGTTGGAGTACTTCTTCACGTCCTTCAGGGTCTTCGAGGTCGCCGCATCACCGGCAAGGGCCTCTTCGCTGGAGGATCCCATCTGCAGTCCCACGACTTTTCCCGCGAGATCGGCCTTGTTCGCGATCGTGGAATCTCCCCGCACGACGATGATCTGCCGGTTGGCGAGATAGACGTCGGAGAAGTTGATCTTCTCCTTCCGGCTGTCGGTGATGGTCATGCCGTTCCAGATCAGGTCGATGTCGCCTTTCTGCAGGCTCAGGATGACGCCGTCCCAGTCGACCGGCTTGAACCGGGCCTCGACTCCCATCCGCTTCGCCGCTTCCTTCGCCAGGTCGATGTCGAAGCCGACGATGTTTCCGGCGGAATCCCGGAAGCCCATGGGCGGGAAGCTGTCGTCCAGCCCGACGATGAAGTATCCCTGTGCCTTGACCCGGGAGAGGGAATCGTCCATCTTCTCGGCCTTTCCCCCGCTGATCAGAAGCGCCATGACGGCCGCGAGCGTGCACAGTGCCAACGCTTTTTTCATTGATGTTCCTCCTCGTTCGTACGTGGAATGATCACAGAAAGCTGCGGAATGATCGGGGAATGATATACTGAACGGGCGGATTTGTAAACGGTGCCGGAGTACCGTGCCCGGAGTGCCGCGGGAAACGGCGCCGACCTTCGTGCCGCCGGTCAGGATGCCGATTCGTCGAAGGGATGGAATTTCCGGTAGAAGGTGCCGGGAACGATGAAGGAGATGCACCGGGGAACGATCTCGAAGGTGAGGCGGTATTCGGCTCCGTCGGACTCGGTTTTCCGTTTCAGCTCCCCGTCGATGTGGTAGGCGAACGGCATCGGAGAGACCACCTCCACCCGCCGCACTTCGTACCGCTCGATCAGGGGCCGATCGCTCCGGGCGAATCGCTTGTTGATCCGGTCGTGGCGGCCGGTCCAGACCGAGAGGGCGTTCCGCGCGATTGAGAGCCGGTTCTCGAAATTGTAGACGTAGATGTCCAGAAACCCGTCGTTGCAGACGACGTCGGGGCAGACCTTGAAGAGTTTTCCGTAATACGGACGGGTTCCAAGCTCCACCATGGGGGAAGATACCGGACGGTCGAAGCGCTCGAAGGGGAACTCGGCGTTGATGCGGGTTCCCCGGTAGGCGAATTTCCCGTCGTGGAGCCGAAGGATGAAGTTCCGCTGGATCCGGTCGTAGTCGTGCAGATAGGTTTCCGTCACCGATACGATGTAATTCGACAAACCCCGCTTCACCTGGCCCCGGGACGGACCGCTGCGATAGCGGCGCTCTTCCCGGCGG
Source organism: uncultured Spirochaetota bacterium (assembly GCA_963728215.1). Classification (GTDB taxonomy): domain Bacteria; phylum Spirochaetota; class Spirochaetia; order CAVSJD01; family CAVSJD01; genus CAVSJD01. Next base: position 320,454 of record CAVSJD010000012.1, read on the forward strand.
GTGAGGACGTGGGCGTCGAATCCGAAGCCGGCGAGCTGGCAGAACCGGCTCCGGTTTCCGTCGTGCGCCTGGATCAGGTCCACGTCGAGAACGCAGCTGCCGCGGATGCTCTCGGAGAAGGTGCGTACCTGGTCCCGGATCGAGAACGGGACCTCGTAGGAATCCTGGATGCCGTTCCCGGAGCCGCCCCGGAGGAAGCCGATCGATTTCTTCGGAATCGGGCAGCCGTCCCCGACGGAGGCATCCATGAACGCGTTGATGGCGTCGTGTGCGGTGCCGTCGCCGCCCCAGATGAGCAGGTAACGGTTCGGGCCCCGGTAGAACCGCCTCACACTCGCGATGAAGTGTTCCCGGTCGCGGCTCTCGATGATCTCGGGCATCTCCGCTTCCCGGAGGATGCGCTTCAGCTTCCGCACGTATTCCGGATACCGGGACGGGTTGATGAGTACGGTACAGGATGGAAAGGGCCGCTTGTGTTTCCGGATCATACCGGTTTGAATATACGCAAAACGGGCAATCCGTCCAAGCTCTCCGGTACGATTCTTGACCTTCCCGGACAGGATGGTTAGGTTTATCGGGAACCGGTACCAGAGGGGAGACGCATGAGCGAGAAGATAGGATTCATCGGCCTCGGGATCATGGGAAGCGGAATGAGCCGGAACCTCCTGCGGGCAGGGTTCGACCTGGCCGTGTGGAACCGGACCCGTGCCCGGGCCGAGGAACTGGCGGCGGAAGGTGCGAAGACGGCGGAGAGCCCGGCGGAGCTCGCCCGCGCGTGCGACGTCGTCATCACCTGCGTGAGCGACACCGCGGACGTGGAGGAGGTCCTTTTCGGGGAGAACGGTGCGGCCGAAGGACTCCGGAAGGATGCCCTGGTCATAGACTGCAGCACCATCAGCCCGACGAAAACGAAGGAGTTCGCCCGCCGGCTTCAGGCACGCGGAGCGCACCTGCTCGACGCGCCGGTCAGCGGCGGAAGCGAGGGCGCCGAAAAGGGGACCCTGAGCATCATGGCCGGGGGAGACGGGGAACAGTTCCGTCGGGCGAAACCGTACCTGGATGCGATGGGGAAAACCGTCACGCACGTGGGGGAGAACGGGGCGGGTCAGATGGTGAAGATGGTGAACCAGATCCTGGTCGCCGGCGGGATGCTCGCGGTGAGCGAGGCGCTGCTCTTCGCCCAGGCCGGCGGACTCGATCTCGAGAAGACGCTCCAGGCGGTCAGCGGCGGGGCGGCGGGAAGCTGGGTCCTGTCGAACAGGGCGCCCCAGATGATCCGGCGCGACTGGAGTCCGGGCTTCACCGTCGACCTTCAGGAGAAGGACCTGCGGCTGGTGCTGGACGCCGCGGACGAGCTCGCGGTCCCGCTTCTCGCCAGCGGCACCGCCTCCCAGTTCTACCGGACCCTGCAGAAGCGCGGCTTCGGCGGGGACGGGAACCACGCGCTGGTGAAGGCGCTGGAATACCTGGCCGGCATCGAGGTGGGAGCCGACCGGAAGGAGGAATAAAAGGAGGACATGCCCGAATCGGTCGATCCGGCAACCGGAAAACGGATCGCGGTCTACGAGGAAACCACTCCCGCGGAGATCGAGGCGGCGCTCTCGGCGGCGAATGCGGCCTTCGAGGTGTGGCGGAGCGTAACGTTCGACGAACGGGCCCGCCGCATGCGTGATGCCGCGGAAGTGCTCAGGTCGCGGCAGGAGGAGCTTGCCGTTCTGGCGACGGCGGAAATGGGAAAACCGATCCGCGAGAGCCGGGCCGAAGTCGAGAAGAGCGCCTGGGCGTGCGACTACTTCGCCGGACACGCGGAGGCGTTTCTCGCTCCCGAAGCCGTCGAGACCGACGCGAGGCGGAGCCGGGTGGAATACCGGCCCTTCGGCGTCATCCTCGCCGTGATGCCCTGGAACTACCCGTACTGGCAGCTGTTCCGCTTCGCGGCACCCGGCCTGATGGCCGGCAACGCCTGCGTCCTCAAGCACGCATCCAACGTCACCGGCAGCGCGCTCGCCATCGAGGAGGTGTTCCGCGAGGCGGGGTTCCCGGACGGCCTGTTCCGGACCCTCGTCGTCGGCAGCCGGACGGTTCCGCAGCTGATCGCTCACCCGCTTGTCCGGGGCGTCACGCTGACCGGGAGCACCGCGGCGGGTGTCTCGGTCGCCCGTGCGGCCGGCGCCGCCGTAAAGAAGAGCGTTCTGGAGCTTGGCGGCAGCGATCCCTATCTCATCCTGGAAGATGCCGATCTCGATCTCGCGGCCGGAAGCTGCGCCACGGGACGGCTCCTCAATGCCGGGCAGAGCTGCATTTCTCCCAAGCGGCTCATCGTGGTGGAGGCGGTCGCCGGGGAGTTCGAGCGCCGGCTGGCCGCCTCGGTGGCGGAGAAGCGGGTCGGAGACCCGATGGACGAGCGGACGGATGTGGGGCCGATGGCCCGGACCGATCTGCGGGACGAGGTGCATGACCAGGTGCGCCGGAGCATCGATGCGGGAGCGGTCTGCCTGCTCGGCGGGGTCGTTCCGGACCGTCCGGGTGCATGGTATCCGCCCACGGTTCTGACCGGCGTCCGTCCCGGCATGGCGGTGTTCGACGAGGAGGTGTTCGGGCCGGTCGTCTCGGTCATCCGCGCCGCCGACGAGGAGGATGCTATCCGGCTGGCCAACGCGTCGTCGTTCGGCCTGGGCGCAGCGGTTTTTACCCGGGACATCGAGCGGGGAGAGCGGATCGCCGCCGAGCGGCTGGACGCGGGCTGCTGTTTCGTGAACGCGTTCGTGCGCTCCGATCCGCGGCTGCCGTTCGGAGGCGTGAAGCAGAGCGGCTACGGCCGGGAGCTTTCCGCGGCGGGCATCCGGGAGTTCGTGAACATCAAGACCGTCTACGTCGCCTGACGCGCGGCGGGACGAGACGTTCGGCGGGGTCCTGCCGGTAGAACGCGGCGAGCTGATCGTAGACTTCCGGGTATTCCTTCCGGAGCAGCCGGGGCTGTTCGAAAAAATGCTCGCTGGTGACGGCGAAGAACTCCTCCGGAGCCTCCGCGGCGTACGGATCGATCCGGAGATTCCGGGCTTCCCTGCGGCGCCCCACCCGCCGCTGCAGATCGTCGTAGGCCCGGGTGAAGACGTCCGCCCAGCGGGCGGGGTCCATGTCCCGGTGCAGCGGAGGGGCTCCGTCCATGGCGCCGTCACGCCGGTCGAGCGCATGGGCCATCTCGTGGATCACCACGTTGTAGCCGTCGCACCGGCCGGAATCCTCCACATCCGTCAGGGAGAGAACGATCGAACCCAGCGGCATGATCTCCCCGCCGGCATCCTCCTCCGATTCGTGCACCACTCCCGCCTCGTCGACTTCCGAGCTTTCGAACGTGTACGCGTCGGGCGTGATGATGAGGGTCCACCATCCCCGGTACCAGTCGAACCCCAGGTTCAGGATCGGCAGGCAGGCCTGCGCGGCGATGGAGAGACGGATTCCTGGGGTGAGCCCGGCTCCCTGTACCGGATCGAACTGCTTGCGGGCGAGGAATCGGGCGGTCAGCTCCCTCAGCCGGGCTTCGTCGGGTTCGGCGATTCCCCCGAAAATGGGATGTTCCGCCATGGCCCGGGACCAGAGTTCGTCGGGAATGGCGGCCGGTTCACGACCGAACGTACGGCGGAGGAACGAACCGATGCTCATGGGGTGAGGATAGCCGATCCGGGGAAACGGTGCAACGGCGGCGTCGGGCGGAGCCGGCTATTCCGGTCTTCGCTCCGGGATGCTCGAGGGGACCCGGCCCGAGGCACGAAAGGCGGGGTCCAGGAAGAGGGCGCAGAAACAGTGGCCGTACTCCGCGATGTCCGGCTTCGCGTAATCGCAGGGGCAGATGACGTCCCGGTCGGCTTCGCGGCTTCCCTCGCTCTCGCGGCAGGGGCAGAGATAGTATCCGTACCGCTCGCGGTTGCGCGCAAGTCCCGAGAGAAGCGTATCCAGAAAGCCGGGGTCCGGGTTCAGCTCCCAGCCCTGCTTCCCGGCGACCCGCTCCGCGAAGGTCCGGGAATCGTGAGGTTTCGGATCGCTCATCATCCTATCCGATGTCCAGCGTCATCCGCCAGTTCGGCTCGATGAAGCCTTTCAGCACTTCCTTCCGGTTCACGACGGTGTAGGGGTAGGTAACCCGTTCGCCGTAGGTTTCCTTCAGCGTCTGCTTCACCTGGTCCTTCATCTCCGGATCGAGGGTATCGAGATGAACATACCGGTAGGCGACGCCGTGCTGATCGAGGAACTCCAGCGCCCGGCTGCAGAAGCCGCAGGTCGAAAGCGCGTACACGGTTACGTCGTGTTCCTTCCGGGGGCCGTCGACCGTGATGAAGGGAATTCGCCCGATGATGTCGCTCATCTGCTGTGCTCCTTTTTCCTCACTATGACAGGCTTCCGTTCGTTTTGCAAGGGTTTCCACTTTCCGGGCAGCGGACCCTGCCGTATAATAGGGATCGTGAATCGCACCGGGAAAAAGACGGGATACATTCTGCAGCTTCTCTTCATCGCCGCATCGGCACTGATCCTGCTGGCATTGCTGGTCGTCTATTTCTCCCGAACCCCGGAGCCGGTCGCGGAACCTGCGGCGGTGCGGCTGATCCCCGGGGATGAATCGTTCCCGGTGTACGGGGTCGATCCGGACGACATGCGCCTGGAGATCGAGGCGGTGCTCCGGATTCCCCGGGAGGAGCGCCTGGAGGAGAAGCTCCGGCTGCTCGGGCAGGCGCTCTCGCGGACACGGTTCGGCGGACTTCCCCTGGAGCTGGTGCGGATCGACCGCGAGCAGGGGCGAGTCTTTGCCCTGTTCGATCTCCGGGAAGATCCCGGGCGCGAAGCGGGCTGGCGGGACGGGTACTTTCAGGGATCGACCGGGGGGCAGGCCACGTTCCGTTCGCTGACCGAAACGCTCCTTCAGCGGCGGTATCCGGGAGAGTGGGTGTACGGGATCGCGTTCACCTACGAGGGGAAGCGGGCGGAGCCGCTGGATCACATCGATCTGTCGGGCATATTCTACCGGGCTGCCCCGGAGAACGCCGACCCCGGAGAGCCGCGGCGGTAGGGTCCGCCGGGCTCAGCCGTTCACGACGATGTCGTTCCGGATTTCCACGACATCCCGGGCGTTGTTTTCGGCGATTTCCTGGGCACGCTCCCGGTCATGCGGATTGTCGGTTTCACCGATCAGATGGAGCGTATCTTTCCCGAACCATCCCGCGCGTTCTACCGTGGCCGCAATCTTCGTCTTATCCTGAATCTCCGGATCTTCGGCGATCGCCTGCTGGATCTTCTCCTGAAAGTAGCCCCGGGACCGGAAAACCTTTTTCCGTTTCCACCAGACCGGCGTCAATGGAATAATCACTCCCATGATAGCCTCCTGCCTGCAATCTACTGCTTCCCGCGGGGCCATGCCAAACCGGGGCGGCTCTCATCCCCGAGGCGGGTTCCGTTCCATGTTCGGCGCCGTGCCGCCCGCCCGATCGCGGTCGGTTTGCGGCGGCAGCCGGACCGGTCCGCTGCTGATCAGGAAACACTGGTGGATCCGGGGGCTCCGCTGGAAGTCGAAGGGGATGGTCTCCCGGCTGTAGAGGCGGATCGTCAGGCCCGAGAGCGCATCGAAGTCGATCCGGAAGCGCCGGTAGTTCGTGGAGAATACCAGGAGACCGGACGGCTCGAGATGTTTCATGGCGAGGCGGATCATCATCACGTGATCCCGCTGGATGTCCATGTCCTGTTCTGTCCCCTTGGAGTTGGAGAACGTCGGCGGATCGAGGAAGATCAGGTCGAAGCGTTCGTCGCTCTCCCTGAGCCATTCGATGCAGTCGGCCTTGAGGAACCGGTGCTGCCTGCCGGAGAAGCCGTTCAGCTCGAGATTCCGCCTCGCCCAGGTGTTGTAGGTGTTCGAGTTGTCCACCGACAGGGTTTCCGCGGCCTCCCCGCCGGCGGCGTAGACCGTGGCGGTCCCGGTGTAGGAGAAGAGGTTCAGGAACCGCTTCCCCCGGGCGAGACGGCCGATCATCCCGCGGATGGGACGGTGATCCAGGAAGAGGCCCGTGTCGAGATAGTCGGTGAAGTTCACCAGGAACCGGTAGTCCCCTTCGTGCACCTCGTGCAGCACCCCGCCCGCAGCGGTCGGCCGGTACTGCTCCTTCCCGCGCTGGCGCCGGCGCTGCTTCAGGAAGACGCGGTCGCGGGGAATTCCCAGAATCTCGGCGATGACGGGAACGGCCGCTTCGACCCGCTGCTGCGCCTTTTCGGGGTCGACCTCCGGCGGTGCCTTGAACTCCTGCACGTTGGCCCAGGTGCCTTCGTAGAAGTCGACGGCCATGTTGAAGTCGGGCAGGTCGCCGTCGTAGATGCGGAAACAGGTGACTCCCTGCCGTCGCGCCTCCTTTCCGAGCAGGCGCAGGTTTTTCTGCAGCCGGTTCGCGAACATGGAGGCGCTTTCCGCGATGCGTTCCGGAATGTGCCCGGGGATGGGAACCGGAGTTTCCATCCGCTTGACCCGCACCACCCGCCGGGCTCCCTCGCCCGCGGGCTGCGCCGTCTCCCCTTCGCCGCCTGCGGGAGCCGGTTCCGTCCCGCTGCGCACCGGCAGCCGGGGCTCCGGCGGTGTTTTCGCTTCCTTCGGCGTCTCGGCCGCTCCCTTTATCCGGATCCGCGGCTGCTTCGGCTTGTCCTTCGCCGCCGGCTTCCGGGCCGGTTCCTCATCCGGCACATCGCTGCTGCGTACCCGGAAATGATAGAGGCTGCAGGGAATGGTCCCGTTGTAGAGGCGATGAATCCGATGGGCGCGAAGCCCGGTCGCCCCCGCCAGTTCCGGACTGGAGGTGAGTATCGCGACCCGCCATCCGCGGAAGCGCTTCTTCAGCGCCTGGCCCATGACCCGGTAGAGCCCGGGAAGATCGCTGTCCGGCTCGAGCCGTTCGCCGTAGGGCGGGTTCACGGCGACCAGGCCGCCGGTGGTTCCGGGAGGAGGCGCCGCCTCGGGGATCTCCGAGGGCTCGAACCGGATCCGGTCGGTGAGACCGGCGGCGCCGGCGTTGATCCGGGCTGCGGCGATCGCCGCCGGATCCTCGTCGTATCCCGCGATGACCGGAAGCTCCGCGATCCCGCGGTCCCGGCGCTCCCGGGCCTCCGCGAGCAGCTTCTCCCAGAGGACCGGATCGTGTCCCTTCCATCGGGAAAATCCCCACCGCTCCCGAAGCAGGCCCGGGGCGATGTCCCCCGCGATCAGCGCCCCCTCGATCGGAATGGTGCCGCTCCCGCACATCGGGTCCACCAGGGCGCCTCCGCGGGTGATGATCTCGGCCCACCCCGCCCGGATGAGCAGCGCCGCGGCGACATTCTCCTTCAGGGGCGCCTCGACGCTCTCCTTCCGGTAGCCCCTGCGGTGCAGGCTCTCGCCGGACAGATCGATGCTCAGGATCGCCTCGTCGTTGCGGAGCCGGAGGTTGAGCCGGATGTCGGGCTGCGCGGTGTCGACCGAGGGCCGGGACCCGGTACGTTCCCGGAACCGGTCGGCCACCGCGTCCTTCACCACCTGGGCCGCGTACACGGTGTGAATGAGGCCGGATGTCGTTCCCGCCGCGTCCACCGCCAGCGTGTCGCTCGCCTCCATGTGCTCCCACCACGGCACGGCCGCGGCGCCGTGGTACAGGGCCTCGGAGGTCGGAGCCGGGAAAACCGCCAGCGGCAGGAGAATCCTGCTCGCGAGACGGGACCAGAGGCAGATCCGGTAGACGGTTTCCAGGGAACCGGAAAAATGGACTCCCGAGGGAACGGTCCGGGTCTGAACGGCCTCGAAGGATTCGAGCTCTTTCTGCAGGAGCTCCTCGATATTCCGGGGGCATGCGGCAAAACAGGTTATCGGCATAGGATCAATATATCCTAGCATGCGATCTGTGGGAATGACCGCGGAGTACTCCGGATCGCATCGGCAGAACCGGGCCGCGGATCGGGGTTGATCCCCCGCGGACCTCGGGGTATGCTCACCTCATGACCGAACGGCTGTATTATCAGGATCCCGCGCTTCTCTCGTGTGATGCCGTCGTGCTGCGGGCGGAGCCGGAAGACGGGAACGTGGCGGTGTACCTCGACCGGACCCCGTTTTACCCCGAGGGCGGAGGCCAGCCGGCCGACCGCGGGACGATCGCGGGAATACCGGTGCTGGACGTACGCAAGAGCGACGGGGGCGAAATCGTCCATGTGCTTTCCGGGGATCCCGGCCGGGGGCGGGTGCGCTGCGAGGTGGACGGGGAGCACCGGTTCGACTTCATGCAGCAGCATACCGGTCAGCACATCGTCTCGGCGGCGCTGCTGGAGGCGGGCGGCTTCGATACGGTCTCGGTGCACCTGGGCGAGGAGTACACCGCGATCGAGGTCGATGCCGCCGACATCGCTCCCGGGCTGCTCGGCGCGGTCGAGGAGCGTGCGAACGAGATCATCCGCCGCAATCTCCCGGTGCGGATTCACTGGACGAGCGGGAGCGATGTCGAGCGCTTCGCGCTCAGGCGGCCGCCGCAGGTGCAGGGAGAGATCCGGGTCGTGGAGATCCAGGAGGTCGACTGCGCCGCCTGCGGCGGGCTCCATGTCTCATCGACCGGCCGGGTGGGGCTGGTCCGGCTCACGGGCGTCGAGCGGATCCGCGGCCGTCTCCGCCTGGCGTGGAAGATCGGGCGCCGGGCCGACCGGGAATACCGCGGTCTCGCGGCAATGGCGGCGGATCTCTCCGCGTCGCTCTCGGTGCGGCCGGAGGAAATCTCCGGGCGGGTGACGGCGCTCAGGCAGGAGCTGCGGGATGCGGAGGTCAGGGAGCACGGCCTGGAGGAGCGCCTCGCCGCTGCGCTCGCGGATCTGCTGGTCCGGGATGCCGGTTCCCCGGCTGCGGACGACAGCGCCGCCGCTTCCGGGACGGTGATCGCCCGGCGGCTGGACGGCGAGCCCAAAGGGCTCTTCCGGGCGCTGCTGACGGCCCTTTCCCGCAGGCCGCCCGTTGCGGCCTGCCTCGTGAATGTCTCCGACGAAGGGATGCAGTGGGGCATCACGGTTGCCCGCGGCGACTCGGGCGCCTTCGGCGGATTCGACTTCGGCGAGGTGCGGAACGAGCTCCTCCCGCTGATCGAGGGGAAAGGCGGCGGTCGCGATACGGTCTGGCAGGGAGCGGGCAGCCGTCCCGAGGAGGCTGACGCCTTCCTGGACCGGTTCCGGGAGCTCGCCGCCGGCCGATGGCGCTGAAGCGGGGCGCTCGGGAGCGGGCCGTCACTCCGACGGCCGGAGCCGGAGCGTCCTGATCTCGAACGGCCGGAAGGCGAGCCGGACCGTCGAGACGGTTTCCCCGGCGCCGGCTTCCGCCGGGAGCGGGACCTCGATCGCGAGTTCCCCGGCCGGTTCCTCGAGCATCGTCGCCGCATGGACGGACTCGAGGGGGAAGGCGACGCGGAGCCTGCAGTCGGTCGCCGTCCGCATCGATTCGTAGAGCCGCAGGACGATATCCCCGCTCCCGTCCTCCGCGGGCTTGACGGTATCGATCACCACGTTCTCCGCGTTCGTCGAAAACCAGGATCCCTCCATGGCCGGCCCCGCGAGCTCCGGCCCCGTCCGGTCGGACGCTCCGGCAGCTGATGCACCGGGAATGAACAGCGGCGGATGGTTCAGGAGATAACCCTCCCGGACGATTCCCGAATCGGCGAAGCTTCCGGACCAGAAATAGAATGAATAGGTGAACTCCTGCCGGCCCCGGTCCGCCCGCATGTCCGGGAGCAGCGGCGCCTTGAGCAGGGTGAGCTCGATGCTGTTCCCCTCCACGCTCACCCCGTACTTCGAATCGTTCAGCAGCGCGCAGCCGCCGCGCTCCTCGGCGAGTGCGGTCCAACGCTGCTGGGGTACCTCGAAGCGGTCGGCATCGAACCGGCGGGAACGATGCGTCGGCCGCCGGAGATGGCCGAACTGGATCTCGTGGATCGCCTGGTCGCTGTGGATGGCGACGGGGAAGGCCGTTTTCAGGAGCTTGTGCTTCTCTCTCCAGTCGATCACGGTGCGGAAGTCGACCCGCCTGCTCCCGCGGCGCAGGATAACCTCCTGGACCATGGACGAGCGATGGAGGCGGCGCTCGATGCGCAGGATCGTCACCAGCGGCCCGTCGGCGGCGAGCCGGAAGGAGGCCGCGTCGGGGAGTGCGACCGGCGTCGACCGGTACATGCTGTCGATGTCCCAGGCGTCGAAGCGGCTCGGGACGTCCCGGTACATCCGGAATGCGTTGCAGGGTCCGGCCGCGAGCTCCCGGTCGCGCTGCCGGTCGACGATACTCCCGATCGCGCCCGAATGATCGAAGCGGAGCCGGATGAGCCCATTGTCCAGCACCGGCGGTTCCTCCGCCCGGGCGACTGCATCGTCGGGAGCTTCCGGCGCTTCCGGAGTCGGCGAGCCGCCGGAATTCCGGGGAGCCGGTCGTTCCGCTGCGACTCGGGCCCATCCGCAGGGAGGAACGTCGATCCCGATCCAGGTCCGGCCGCAGGCCCGCTGCGCTTCGCCCCGGGCTCCGATGCCGGAAGCCGCGACGCCTTCGGGCAGCTCGACGATCTCCCGCCTGCGGAACGGCAGGGAGTTCCCGACGATGAGCGGCGGGGCGGGAGCATCCGGGGCGTTCCCGCCCGCATCACCGCCCGGACGCCGCTCCGCGGATGATCCGAAGAGCATTCCGGCGGCCTCGTGTGCGATGTGCGAGGCTTCCTCCACGACGGAGGCGAGGTCCCGCTCCGCTTCCTCGTATACCTGCGCGATCGAGGAGCCGGGCAGGATGTCGTGAAACTGGCAGAACAGCAGCAGCTTCCAGAGCCGGTCCATCCGTTCCGCCGGCCAGTGACAGCCGGTCCGGGCGGCCGCCGCTCCCCAGAATTCCGCCTCCCTCAGGGCGTTCTCCGCCTGCCGGTTCAGCCGTTTTGTCCGGGCCTGGGACGTGTAGGTGCCGCGATGGGCCTGAAAATAGAGCTCCCCGACGTAGCGGGGAAGATCGCCGCCCCGGCGCTCCTCGTCGCGGAAGAAGTCGAGGGGCGTCGAGATCTGCATCCGCGGAAGTCCCTCCAGGTCGGCCTCGCGCCGCAGGAACTCGAGGTGATCCCTCGTGGGGCCGCCCCCGCCGTCACCCCATCCGAAGGGATAGAGCCGGGCGGCGATGTCCTTCTGCGGCCGCTCGCGCCAGCGCTCGACGATCTCCCACGGCTCGGTGACGGCGTTGTAGTTTTTGCACAGGTGAACGAGCACCTGCGACCCGTCGATTCCTTCCCAGGTGAAGGTGGTATAGGGAAACGCCTCGCCGCCGTGATACGCCCAGTAGATCTTGGCGGTGGCGAAGTAGTCGACCCCGCAGCCTTTCATGATCTGCGGGAGGGCGCCGGAGTAGCCGAACACGTCGGGAAGCCAGAGGACGCGGCTGTCGACGCCGAGCTCCTCCCGGAAGAACCTTCTGCCGTGCAGGAGCTGCCGGATCAGGCTTTCCCCGGAGGGGATGTTGGTGTCCGCCTCGACCCACATGGCTCCGTCGGCGATGATCCGGCCGTCCCGGACCGCTTCGCGGACCTCGCGGGAGAGTTCCGGGTAGTCCTCCGCCAGGCTCCGGTAGAGCCACGGCTGGCTCTGGAGGAACCGGTACCCGGGGTATTCCCGCAGCAGCTGCAGCTGCGCGGAGAGGGTGCGGGCCGCCTTGCGGCGGGTCTCCGCCTGAGGCCAGAGCCAGGCGAGATCCAGGTGCGCATGGCCGAAGGCGTACAGGAGCGGCGCGGTCGAGCCGTTGCGGCAGGCGAGGAGCGGTTCGAGGGTCCCCCGGGCCTCCCGGAAGGAGGCTTCCCGGTCCGGCGGCGGGAGCTCGGGATCGGCGAGGAAGGTGAACTCCCGCAGCGCCCGTTCGATCCGGGCGGCGCGGAGCGAGTCGGGATCCAGGGTGTCCCGGAGCTGCCGGAGCAGCTCGGCGTCGATCCAGAGCTGGTAGGCATCCTCGTTCCAGATGCCGATGCTCGAACGGGCGACCGTCCGCTGGGGTCCCACGACGTCCGGAACCGTGTCCACTCCCTCGGGGACCGGCCCCGCGTGAAAAGCCTCCCGGCCATGCCCGGCGTAGAACTCGCCCAGGATCGGGATGCGCTCCCCGGGGCGTCCTTCCCGCCGCAGGAGCAGGTAGTGCCGCTTCCAGCCAAGCATTCCCGCCGGCCGTCCGTCCAGGAAAAGGAGACCCTCCCCCCCGGGATGGATGTCGGCGACCACTCGCCGGCCGGCGGTCTCTACGGGCAGGACTGCCTCCGTGCGGAACCAGCCGTACTCCCGCATGCCGCCCCACCGGGTTCCGGGCGGCATGGGAGCGAACGCTCCGGCCGCGGCCTGCTCCGGCCCGATCCGCCCGGTGGTGACGAACCCCTCCAGTTCCAGGGGCGCCAGCGGCCGGTAGAAAAGATCCCGCAGCGCCTCGATCCAGCTCCCGATCCGTGCGTGCCATTCCGGTGACGATGCCATATCGGGAATGTACCGCCGTCACCAGGCTTCGGACCACCGGGAAGCCTCTTGTACAATAAAGAGAAAGGAAATATATTGACAAGAGATTTGAAAGCAAAACAGAACATCACCGAAAGCTCGGTGCCGTGTTCTGGTTCGAACTGCCGGATTTCGGAAGGAGGGAGACATGGCGAAGGAAGTGCTGATGCCGCGACAGGGAAACACCGTCGAGTCCTGCATCATTCTCGGGTGGAAGAAGCGGGAAGGCGAGAAAGTGAGCGCCGCGGACATCATCTGTGAAGTGGAAACCGACAAGGCGGCCTTCGAGGTGGAGGCCGGCGCGGACGGCACCCTCCTCCTGATCCTCCATCCCGAAGGGGCGGATGTTCCGGTGCTCTCGCCGATCGCGGTCATCGGCGAGCCGGGGGAAGACGTCAGTGCGTGGACCGGTGCGGGAAGCGGTCAGGCCGCCGCCGCATCCGCCGAAGTCGTACCGCAGAAGCGGCCGGAAGAGCCTGCCTCTGCTGCGGTTCCGGAGCCGGAAGGCTACCGGACCGCGGACGGCGTGCGGATTTCTCCGCGTGCGCGCAATCTCGCGAAGGCCCGTGGAGCCGACCTTTCGGGGGTCGACGGGTCGGGCCCGGGCGGCCGGATCATCGTCCGGGATGTCCTGCGCCACCTCGGAGGCGGGACCCTGTCCGAAGGAGACGTCGCCCGTGAAATCGACCGGCAGCTCGCAGCCCCCTCGGCCGCCGGTGCCGGAGCCGCCCGGACGGCAGCCGGACCGGGCGCCGGTGCGTCGGCTGCCGCTGCAGCGTTCCCCGGGCCGACCCATGACATCCCGGTGAAGAGTGTCCGCAAGGTGATCGCGAAACGCATGCTCGAGTCGCTGACCACCACCGCGCAGCTCACCCTGAACGCTTCCGCCGATGCGGGCGCGCTGCTCGATTACCGGAAGCGCCTGAAAGCGAGCCCGGAGCAGATGGGCCTTTCGGGGATCACCATCAACGATCTGGTGCTCTTCGCGGTCGCCCGCACCCTGCCGCGGTTCCGCTACCTCAACGCGCATTTCCTCGGGGAAACGATCCGCGAGTTCGAGGCGGTACACCTCGGCTTCGCCGTCGACACTCCCCGCGGCCTGATGGTGCCGGTCATCCGGAACGCCGACCGGCTCAGCCTTCGGGAGATTTCCGCCGAGGCGAAGCGGCTCGCCGAGCGCTGTCTCGCCGGATCGGCCTCGCAGGAGGAGCTCTCCGGCGGCACGTTCTCGGTGACGAACCTCGGCAGCCTGGGCATCGAGAGCTTCACCCCGGTGCTCGATCCTCCGCAGGTCGGGATCCTCGGGATCTGCGCGATCACTCCGAAACCGGTGATCCGGGACGGGGAGACGCGGTTCCTGCCGCATCTCGGGCTCTCGCTCACGTTCGACCATCGCGCGGTCGACGGCGCTCCGGCCGCCCGGTTCGTGAAGGAACTGACGGAGGTTCTCGCCCGCATCGATCTCGCCCTTGCCGGCTGAAACAGGAGGAAATCATGCCGAAATCCATCATCGTGGATCCCGCGGTCGTCCGAAAGCCGCAGACGCTCAGGATTGCCGATATTCCGATCAACCAGTACCGCCCCGACCCGAAGGCCGAAGTCGCGAAATTCGGAAAGGAGGGGCTCGCCCGCATCCTGTCCCACATGCTGATCATCCGCGAGTTCGAATCCATGCTCAATGCGATCAAGACGCAGGGAGCCTGGCGGGGGATCGAGTACAATCACAAGGGACCCGCCCATCTTTCCATCGGGCAGGAAGCCGCCGCCGTCGGGCAGTGCGTTCACCTCGATGCGGATGACTTCATCTTCGGATCTCATCGGAGCCACGGTGAAATCCTGGCCAAGTGTCTCTCCGCGTCCGGCAAGATGACCGACGATCGCCTGCTGGGCATCATGCGCGACTACCTCGACGGAGATATCCTTCGCGTGGTGGAGAACGGGCACAAGGGATCCGCGGCGGAACTCGCGGAGGATTTCGTTCTCTACGGCGCCCTGGCGGAGATCTTCGCGAAGAAGACGGGGTTCAACCGCGGAATGGGCGGCTCGATGCACGCCTTCTTCGCCCCCTTCGGCAGCATGCCCAACAACGCCATCGTCGGCGGTTCGGGAGACATCTGCGTCGGGGCCGGCCTGTTCAAGCGGATCAACCGGAAGCCCGGAATCGTGATCGGGAACATCGGCGACGCCTCCATGGGCTGCGGGCCGGTCTGGGAGGGAATGATGCTCTCCGCCATGGACCAGTACCGGACCCTCTGGGACAAGGATCTCGGCGGAGCGCCCCCGGTGATCTTCAACTTCTTCAACAACTTCTACGGCATGGGCGGCCAGACCGCCGGCGAGACGATGGGCTTCACCTATCTCGCGCGCGTGGGTGCCGGGGTGAACCCGGAGAACATGCACGCCGAACGGGTCGACGGCTACAACCCGCTCGCGGTCGCCGACGCCATTGAGCGGAAGCAGCGGATTCTGCGGGAAGGCCGCGGGCCGGTGCTGCTCGACACCGTCACGTACCGGATCTCCGGGCACTCCCCGTCGGACGCGAGCTCCTACCGGACGAAGGAGGAACTCGCCCTCTGGGAGCAGGCGGACAGCGTGAAGAGCTTCGCCGATTACCTGTCGGAGAACGGGGTGCTCTCCACGGCGGAGGTCGAACAGCTCGGAGCCCGGGCGGTGGCTAAGGTCGAACGCGCCCTGCGGCTGGCGTCGGACCCCGACCGCTCGCCCCGGGTGGGCGGCGCGTTCATCGAGAGCGTGATGTTCTCCAACGGGAAGGCCGACCGCCTGGACGACCGGAAGCCGGAGCTGCTGCTCCCGGTCGCCGAGAACCCGCGGGTCCAGGCGAACGCCCGCAAGGCCCGTTTCGGGCTGGACGAGCAGGGTCAGCCGGTTTCGAAGAACAAGCTCTTCTCCCTGCGTGACGCCCTGTTCGAGGCGGTCCTGCACCGCTTCGCGGAAGATCCGACGATGGTCGCCTACGGGGAGGAGAACCGCGACTGGGGCGGCGCCTTCGCCGTCTACCGCGGTCTCACCGAGGCGCTTCCGTATCACCGGCTCTTCAACTCCTCCATCTCCGAGGGAGCGATCGTCGGTTCCGCGGTGGGCTACGCCCTCTCCGGCGGGCGGGCGCTCGTCGAGCTGATGTACGCCGACTTCATGGGCCGCGCGGGAGACGAGATCTTCAACCAGATGTCCAAGTGGCAGGCGATGTCGGCGGGCGTTCTCACGATGCCCCTCGTGCTGCGGGTCTCGGTCGGATCGAAGTACGGCGCCCAGCATTCGCAGGACTGGGCCGCGCTGATCGCCCATATCCCCGGGCTCAAGGCCATGTATCCCGCCACTCCGTACGACGCCAAGGGCATGCTGAACCTCGCCCTCCGCGGGACCGACCCGGTGGTGTTCTTCGAGAGCCAGAAGCTCTACGACATCGGCGAGCTGTTCGAGAAGGACGGGGTTCCGGAGGGCTATTACGAGGTGCCCGAAGGCGAGCCGTCGGTGAAGCGGGAAGGCGATGCCCTGACGATCCTCACGATCGGCCCGACGCTCTACACGGCGCTCGAAGCCGCGGACGAGCTGCAGGACCGGTACGGACTCGCGGCGGAGGTGATCGACCTGCGGTTCATCAACCCGCTGCGGTACGAGGCGCTCGCAGAGTCGGTGAAGAAGACCGGGAAACTGCTCCTGGTCTCCGATGCCTGCGAACGGGGCTCGTTCATGCACACCGTCGCGGACAACCTGGTCCAGCTCAGCTTCGACTATCTCGATGCGCCCCCGGTGGTGCTCGGATCCCGCAACTGGATCACCCCGGCGGCCGAAATGGAAACGCTGTTCTTCCCGCAGAAGGAGTGGATCCTCGACGCCGTTCACGAACGGCTTTTTCCACTCCCCGGCCACACACCGGCAACCGAGCAGGCTTCCGGCGAGATTCTGCGCCGCAACGCGAAGGGCGTGTAGCGGCGGATCAGGCGGGTCTGACCGGATCAGGCGGGCCGGGGGGATTCCTCCGGCCCTTTTCAGAATTCCGGCCGGAATGACGATAGATGAAATAACCGATACCGCTCTGCTCGCACACGCGAAACACCATCGAAAAAAACGTACCAGGAGCCGCAGATGCAGGCTTTCACCCGGTTCTTTCTGGCCCGTTACGAGACCGAGTCCTTCGAGCGTCGCCGGCAGGCTTCCATCCTGCTCGCGGTCATCCTTCTGCTCCTCTTTTTTTCTCTCGTCTACAGCGCGGCAGCCCTGCTGCTGCTCGGGAATCCCGCGATGGCGATCATCACTCTTGCCAGCGGTCTGATCTCGCTCCTGAGCGCGCAGCTCCTGCGGCAGGGCCGGTTCGCCTGGGCGAGCGCCCTGATCGGGTATCTCTTCTGGGCCGCCATAACGGGTCTCGCGGTGCTGCCGATCGTCACCGCGGGCCGGCCGGTGCCGATCCTCACCCGGAATACCCTGCTGGTGTTCTTCTTCCTGGTGCTGTTCGGGGAACGGATCGCCCGGCTGTCCGTCATCTTCCTGGTGAATCTCGCGATGCTGGTACTCCTGCACCATCCCTCGGCTTCGGCGATCCTGCCGGGATTCGTACCGGCGGATGCCGGCCAGCTCTTCAACGAGATCATCATCCTCGTGCTCGCATTCGTTCTTGCGGTCGTCAAGCTGCGGATCACCGAGCGGGGATTCCGGGACGCCCGCCGGCAGGCGGAGGAGAACCGCCGGCGATATGAACGGGTGGAGGGCCTGTTCGAGTCGTTCGCGGCCCGGAGCAACCTCGGAGATACGCTGATCCGGCTCTCCGAACGTCTCGTGCGCTTCAGCGACGGGATCCGCGCCCAGCTCGCCTCGATCGGCACCGGTATCGCGTCGCTGCGGGAGCGGCTGGCCGAAGTGGAACGGGCGACCGGGGACATGAACGGTCTGACCGGGAGCGTGCGCGAGAGCATCGTCACCCAGAACACGGCCGTCACGCAGCAGTCGGCCTCGGTCGAGGAAATGACCCAGACGGTCCGGGGCATCGCGGAAACGAGCCGCCGCAAGCGGGACGCGGTGGAGACGCTCCTGCGTTCCGCGAAGGAGGGCATCGGCATGATGCTCGATTCCACGCGGATGATAGAGGAGGCGAACCGGGAGGCTTCGGGGATCATAAGCGTCCTGGACGTGATCGGGGAAATCTCCCAGCGGACCAACATCCTCGCCATGAACGCGGCCATCGAGGCTGCCCATGCGGGAGAGGCGGGACGGGGATTCTCGGTCGTCGCCGAAGAGATCCGGAAACTCGCGGAGCAGTCGGCGGAGAACGCGAAGGTGATCGGGGACACGCTCGCGAGGAGCATCGAGAAGACCCGGGCGGCGTCGGAGGCGAGCGGCCTGGCAGGGAAGGGAATGGAAGACATCAGCGGCGGCGTCGACGGGATCGCATCCACCTTCTCGGAGATCGTGGGAGCCACCGACGAGGTTTCGGCGGGAACCGGCGAGATGCTCTCCATTGTCCGGCACCTGGCCGATCTGTCGGGCGAGGTCCAGCAGTCGGTGAGCCGGATGGAGCAGGCGATCATCCGGAACGACGAGTCCCTCAAGGGCATGAGCTCGGTGTTCTCGGCCATCGACGGAAAGATCGGCTCCGACATCCGGACGCTTCTGGACGACTTCGACGGGATCCGCGAGGAGATGCGTCTTCTGGAGGAACTGGGGCAGCGGAACAAAACCGATATCGAATCGGCCTACCGCGAGCTGCGCGGGCTGAAGGAACAGGAGCAGCCGGCCGTCTGACCCCGGGAGGCGAGAGCAGAACCCCGGGAGGCGAAGCAGACCCCGGGCTATTTGATCCGCGGTACGTTGGGAATGTTCTGACCGTAGAAGATCTCGTTCATCTCTTTCTTCAGGCGGCGGCGGATCTTTTTCCGGTCGCCGACCTGAAGGGCCTGCTTGTCGATGCCGAACAGGTAGTTGTCCAGGTCGAAATCCTTCAGCAGCATCTTGGTATGGAAGATATTCTCCTGGTACACGTTCACGTCGACGGCGTGATAGAGCTGCAGGATGTCCTTGGAGATGAAGTTCTGAATCGAGTTGATCTTGTGATCCAGGAAGATCTTCTTGCCGTCCACCTTGCGGGTGAAACCGCGCACCCGGTAATCCATGATGAGGATGTCCGACTCGAAGCTCTTGATCATGAAGTTGAGCGCCTTCAGGGGCGATATGTGTCCGCAGGTGGAGACGTCGATATCCGCGCGGAACGTGCTGATGCCCATTTCCGGATGACTCTCCGGGTAAGTGTGCACGGTGATGTGGCTCTTGTCCAGGTGCGCCACCACATCCTCTCCGAGCAGGCTGTTGTCGCCGAGTTTCATTTCGGATATCAGGATGGTGACGCTCGCGCCCTGGGGATCGTAGTCCTGGCTCGCGATGTTGAGGATGTTCGAACCGATGATGTCGGAAACCTGTTTCAGGATTCCGGTGAGCCGCTCCGAATTGTATTCCTCGTCGATGTACTTGATGTACGCCTGGCGATCCTCTTCCGTGTTGGCATAGCAGATATCATAAATATTGAAGCTCAACGTCTTGGTCAGATTGTTGAACCCGTAGAGCTTCATCTTTTTCTTGATCGGTTTAATATCCATGTTCAGCATCCTGTTCCGGGGAATATGTCTGAACGATGCGTTGCAGCCCGCGCATGCTGCCCGCCGGCGGTTGGTTGGTGAACACCTCTTCAGAATCCTGGAAAGGATACACTATTTCCTGCTGTCGATGCAAGAAGGGTCGATGCAGGGAGCAGGAAGGCGGACCGGAAGGAAGGCGGGATGACCGGGAACGGACGGTTCAGGCGAGGGTATCCACGATCCGGCCGACGGTTTCGTCCCGGACCTGCTGGAGGGTCTGCTCGGTCTGGATCCTGAGAAGGGCCTGGGTGGTTTCGGTCTGCTGCTCGAACGCCTGTTCCATGAGACGGTTCAGCATGTCGATGGAAAGGCTGACGGAATCGATGCCCATGTTGTTCTCCTGCTTCGAGTATAGCCCGTCTGCGGCCGGATCACCATGGGGGCGGATGGTTTTTCCGGATCGCTGGACTATACTGGAAAGGAAGGCCGCGAACGGCGGAAGACCGGGACGCACCGACCGGGCGGCCGAGGAGGAGAGGGCATGAAGGAGCGCATCGAAGACCTGCCGGAGGAAATCCGGGAGCACCTGTGGGAAATTACCCGGACTTCCGGGCTCGAGGAGAGCGATGAATCGTACCGGCGGATCGGCAGTATCTGGCTGGAGAAGAAGCGGCTGTTCGAGCAGCAGATCCGGTCGCTCCGCATGGAGGAGATTCAGCGCTTTTCGGGTGAGGATGCGCGAGGCGCCCTGATCCTCACCTGGTCCGGCTCGCTGCTGAGCCTCGGATGCCGGATGCAGGGCCGGCGCTGGGCCGAGTACGCCAGCATCCGCCTCCGGAAGAACGTACCGAACCTGGCGCTCATGGACGACGTCCATCTCGCCGCCGATCCGGAGGTGAATCGTCCCGCCGAATTCGACCGCGGTCCCATCCGGAGCACCTCGGCGCTTCTGAAGATCGCGGTGTGCAGCGGAGACGTCTCGTTCGAGGAGCAGGAGAAGCGGATCCGTGAGGCGACGATTTTTCTCACCAACGGCTTCGTAAAGCTGAACCGGACGCTCGCCCTCGAAGCGGAAGCCCGGCCCGATCAGTTCACCATGAAGACGATGATCGCCTATGTGGCCGGGAAGAACGGGCTTTCACAGAAGCAGGCACGCCAGGTGATTCAGGATTACCTGCTGGTGGTCGAGACGGGACTGCTCCTCGGCGAACGGCCGGCGCTCGGACGGCTGGGGAAGATATCGCTCCGGGTACGGCAGTCCCGGCAGGCGCGGGTCATCCGCAACCCCGCGACGGGAGAGCGGATGACGCTGGAATCACGCCCTGCGGTGGCCGTGCCGAAGATGCATTTCAGCGAACCGCTCAAGAATCGGGCCGCGCTGGTCGAAGTCGAATCGGATCGATCTGAAGAGGGTTGAGCGAAAGCTCAGCCGCCGATGCGCTCGCGGTAACCGTCGATCGCGGCGGTGAAATCTTCGTAGGAATCGGCGGAACTCGCGAGGTGCCGAAGGTCGGCGAGGGATGTTTCGATGTCGTTCTCTTCCGAGCTGTGCCGGATCATCCGATCGACGATCTGGTCGATGTCGGCATCCTTGTACTGCCGGCGGGTACCCTGGCGATAGATGGTCTGAAGCTGCTCGTCGGAGAGCCTGGTAATGATGTCCTGTTGTGTCGTGTCTCTCATGCCGTCTATGATACCAAATCCGTTACTAACTGTAAAGGGGTGAGCGGAAAAACCCGGGAGGTATCCGGCCTGCCGCAGCGCTCCGTCATTCCGCCGGCGGGGTCCGGCGGACCTGCTTCTTCTCGCCCTGTATCCGCTTTCTGCGCAGCCGGGCTTCGCGGGACGAAGCCGAGGGTGCCGTCGCCCTTCGGTGCCTGCGGACCTGCAGGGCGCCCATGATGAGATCGGTGAGGCGCAGGACGGCGATATCCCGGTTCCGCTGCTGAGAACGTTCCTCCTGCACATGGATGACCAGCTCGTCGCGACCGTTGATCCGGTTGCCGAGCCGGTCCCTGATCCGGGACCGCTCCTCCTCGCTGAAGATATCCAGCCGCGTGACCGGCAGGCGGGCATCCACCTTGGTGTTCACCTTGTTCACGTTCTGTCCGCCCGCTCCGCCCGATCGGGCGAACGAGAGCTCCGCGTTCCGCTCCACCAGGCTGCGGATCCGGTCCCGGTCGTGAAGGTTCATCGCATCAATCCTCGTCCTCAAGATACGGGTTCTCTTCCTTCATGTCACGGTAGACCTGGCGGATTTCCTCCATGTATTCCAGCGGAGCCTCCAGATGGCCCCAGCCCTGCTGCGACTGAAAGAGCCCGTCGTATGCGGAATCGTGATACGAGACGATCACGTGAGGGATCTCCTGGTCGGTCAGCAGCGCATCCAGGAGCCGGGCTTCCGCTTCGTTGCCGAGGGGAAGTATATTCTCGCGCCGGTCCTTTCGGGTGAACATGCCGTGCCTCCTGTGCATTTCCGATGTCGATTGCGCTTCGTACCGTATAGTAGCCCGGCAGGGGAGGATGGGGCAAGCGGGGATGAAAACCTGCCGGAAAATTCCGGCTTGACGCCCTCCGGGAAAGGGTATAACAATGAACGGACATCGGTGGATGCAGTCGAAGCGGCGATCGCGGCCCTGAACGGCAACGGGTTCGAGGGTCGGGCCCTTCGGTAAAACGGTACGAACGGGGCCGGCACAGCTGCCGGCCCTTTCCTTTTGTGCGCCCGGCAGGGCGCACCTACTTGCGGGTGAAAGTCCCGTCTGGGCCCGGTAAGGGGAACCAGTAGCCGAACGCCAGAGGTGTCAGGGGCGACCCTGAATCTGAAGGAAGGCGAAGGCAAAGCGCTGGCCTGACGAACAGGAATCGCATGAGGCAAGGAGAGAGGATGAGGAGGCAAATATCTTCAAAGTCCAGTACTTACCCGGGGTCTCTTCTTGTAGATGCGGCGGGCATAAGCGTGAAGGTGGGTGCGCATTACCCGGGGAGACCTGATCGTTTGCCGATGAGGCTATTCTCGTCGAGAGGCGAGGAGATGAACGGTCAGGAGTCAGCAGAGGTCATAGTAGGGCTGCCGACCACGCCCGAAGGACCGAATCCAGAAGAACGGCGAGTCAGCCGAACCTTCATGAGTACCGACGAACACCGACACGGTGCAGTCGCCCGGAGACGGGGACCAGACCGACGGGAGCGGAGGATAGGGACGGAATCCCGAAGGTACGCGCTCGGGTGGAGGGCTCGATGACGGGAACGGAAAAGACGAACCCCGAAACGACGGAGTTGATCGAGCGTCTGGTCGAACGCGGAACCATGTTTGAGGCCTATGCGCGGGTTGTGGGGAACAGGGGAGCGGCGGGAGTCGACGCGATGAGCGTCGAAGAGCTGAAGCCCTGGCTCCAGGTGCATTGGCCCGAGGTCAAGGAAAGGCTGCTGGGGGGGAGGTACCGGCCCGAGGTGGTGAGAGGAGTCGAAATCCCGAAACCAAATGGAGGGAAGCGGCAACTCGGCATACCGACGGTCGTGGACCGGCTCATCCAGCAGGCGCTTCATCAAGTCCTGAGCCCGATCTTCGAGCCCGAGTTCTCACCCCATAGCTACGGCTTCCGACCCGGACGGGGCGCACACGATGCGATCCGCAAGGCGAAGGAGTATCAGCTTGCGGGAAAGCGATGGGTAGTGGACATCGATCTGGCGAAGTTCTTCGATGAGGTGAATCATGATCTGCTGATGGCGAGGATTGCGAAGAAGGTGAAGGACAAGAAGGTCCTGAGGCTGATTCGCAGGTACCTGCAAACCGGGATCATGAAGGACGGCGTGGTGTGGGACCGAGAGAAAGGAACGCCGCAGGGCGGGCCGCTCTCGCCGCTGTTGTCCAACATCATGCTCGACGCGATGGACAAGGAACTGGAGAAGCGCGGACTCTCATTCTGCCGGTACGCGGATGATTGCAACATCTACGTTTCGAGCAAGCGGGCGGGGGAACGGGTGATGGCGTCGATCACGCGGTTCATCGAGGGGAAACTCAAACTGAAGGTGAACCGGGAGAAAAGCGCTGTTGCTCGGCCGTGGGAGCGTACGTTCCTCGGCTATTCCTTTACCAGCGAAAGACAAACGCGGGTTCGGGTGGCGCAGAGATCGATCGACCGGCTCAAGGAGAAGGTCAGAACCCTCTTTCGGGAGGGAAGAGGCCGGAACCTCGGACGGTACGTCAAAGAAACCTTGAATCCCCTCATGAGAGGGTGGATCCAGTACTACTCCCTTGCGGAGACGAAGCGATTCGCCGAAGAGCTGGACGGGTGGCTCCGCAGGAAACTGCGGTGCATCCTCTGGCGGCAATGGAAGAGGCCTTGGACGCGTCGGAAACGGCTAATGGAGCGAGGGGTGCCGGAAGAGACGGCAGTTCGCTCAGCGTTCAACCAACGCGGCCCGTGGTGGAACTCCGGAGCCCGGCACATGAGCTTCGCATTCCCTAAGAAATACTTTGACAACCTGGGACTCGTTTCGTTGCTCGATTGGCTGTGTCTACAGTAGGTAGTATTCTGGAAACCGCCGTATACGGAACCGTACGTACGGTGGTGTGAGAGGACGGCGGGGGTGACCCCGCCTCCTACTCGATCTCCGGTACAAGGAGCACGAGCGAACCATGACCACGTTCACGATCGTCCGTCAGGAGCATCTGAATCATCACGGGTACCTGTTCGGGGGCGCCATGCTCAGCTGGGTCGACGAGTTCGCCTGGCTCACGGCGGCCCGGGACTTCCCGGGATGCACGCTGGTCACCCGCGCCATGGGAGATATCGAGTTCAAGCGGCACGTCGCCTGCGGAGCGATCCTCCGGTTCCACATTCTTCCCGAAGAGCGGGGCCGGTCGTCCATCACTTACCGGGTGGATGTTCATGCGGACGAACCGGGTGCGGATACCGAGCAGCACGTGTTCTCCACCCGGGTCGTCCTTGTCCGGGTGGACCCGCAGGGAGAGAAATGCCCCCTTCCGCAGACCGGGGCGCTGCGGTCCGAATGCGAGTCGTCCTGCGACTGAGGCGGCGGCTCGACGTTCCGGCCTGAATTGCACGGCAGCCTCTTGATTTCGGAACCGGCCTGAATTAACCTTAGCCCAGTAGGAGGTTTTTCCGATTCAACCTTTCGATCAGGAGGGATGATGAACGAACCACCTGTTTGGCTGTGCCGGCACGATGCCGGCGGAACACTGACTTGAACGTTTGAGCTTTTGTAAGCCATTAATCGTGAAACCGTGTCAGGGTGTAAAGAAACCCGGCGGTTTCTAAAGCCGGCCGAACGCCGGCTTTATTTTTTCCGTACCCCGCGCAGCCGCTGCGGCATGCGGACGGTCGACCCGGGCGACCCGGCGGATCCGGGCGATGGGGCTGCCTGCGCAGGCATCCCGGGTACTCTTGCCGCGACCGCGGGAAAACCGCTACACTGATCCCGAAGGGGGCCAGGCATGAACTTCGGGTTTTATCGTGTTGCCGCGGCGGTGCCGAATCTTCGAGTGGCGGACACCGGATTCAATACCGAGCGGGTGATCGGTCTGATCGACCGGCTCGAGGCGGAGGACGCCCGGTTCATCCTGTTTCCGGAGCTCTGCCTGACGGGCTACAGCTGCGGCGACCTGTTCCACCAGCATGCCCTGATTCACGCGGCGGAGGATTCGCTCGAACTGCTTCTCCGGCGAACCGTCGCCTCCCGGGCGGTCGTCCTGGTCGGGCTGCCGATCCAGATCGACAATCAGCTCTTCAACTGCGCCGCGGTGATCCAGGGCGGAGAGCTGCTGGGAATCGTTCCGAAGACCTACCTTCCCGGATACAAGGAGTTCTACGAGGAGCGCTGGTTCGCGCCCGGTTACAGCGCACAGAGCGAGGAGATCACTCTCTGCGGCAGGAGGGTTCCCTTCGGCACGGATCTGCTGTTCCGGGATACGAATGACCGCAGGCTCTGCTTCGGCGTGGAGATCTGCGAGGATCTCTGGGCGACGATCCCCCCGAGCACTTACCAGGCCCAGCACGGCGCGCTGATTCACTTCAACCTCTCCGCGAGCAACGAGATCATCGGAAAGTCGGAGTACCGGAGAGAGCTGGTCGTTCACCAGTCGGCGAAGTGCTCCTCGGCCTACATCTACGTGTCCAGCGGGATCGACGAGTCCACCACGGATGTTGTCTACGGCGGACACGGGATCATCGCGGAGTACGGCCAGGTGCTCGCGGAGACGGAGCGTTTTCAGCCTGGACGAGCAGGTGATGATCGCCGATGTGGATACGGAGAAGCTCCTGAACGACCGGCTCAGGACCACGCCGTTCATGGAGAACCTTCCGGAGCGCAGCTTCCGGAAGATCGGCTTCACGGTTCCGCCGCACCGGGTCGACCGGCTCCGCCGGAACATCACCGCCTATCCCTTCGTTCCGGGAGACGAGCAGGGTCCGCGATGCGCGCTGTGCGGAAATCTTCGCCATCCAGACCTGCGGGCTCGGGAAGCGGGTCCGGCATACCGGCGCGGGCCGGCTGGTGCTGGGGATCTCGGGCGGCCTGGACTCGACCCTCGCCCTCCTGGTCGCCGCCCGGACCATGGACAGTCTCGGGGTTCCCCGGGACCAGGTGATCGCGGTGACCATGCCCGGCTTCGGAACCACCGACCGGACCTATCGCAACGCCATGGAACTGATGCAGGCCATGGGCGTGACGATCCGGGAGATCCCGATCGGCGATTCGGTCCTCCAGCATTTCCGCGACATCGGCCAGGACCCCGAGAACCACGACGTCACCTACGAGAACGCCCAGGCGAGGGAGCGGACCCAGATCCTGATGGACCTGGCGAACAAGACGGGGGGGCTCGTGGTCGGGACCGGGGACCTGTCGGAACTGGCGCTGGGCTTCGCCACCTACAACGGCGATCACATGTCCATGTACGGCGTGAACGCGAGCATCCCGAAGACCCTGGTCCGCTACCTGATCCGCTGGGTGGCGGACCATGCGATGGGAGAGGCGACCCGGGACGTGCTCCATCGCATCCTGGAAACCCCGATCAGCCCGGAACTGCTTCCGCCCGACCGCTCGGGACAGATCGCCCAGCGGACGGAAGAGATCATCGGGCCGTATGCGCTGCACGATTTCTTCCTCTATCACCTGGTCCGCTACGGAGCCCCGCCCCGGAAGATCCTGTTCCTCGCATCCCTGGCTTTCGAAGGGGAGTTCGGGGAGGATGAGATCCGGAAGTGGCTTCTCGTCTTCCTGCAGCGCTTCTTCCGCCAGCAGTTCAAGCGATCCTGCCTGCCCGACGGACCGAAGGTCGGTTCCATCAGTCTCTCCCCGCGGGGAGACTGGCGGATGCCGAGCGACGCCTCGGTGGCCTCGTGGCTCGCGGATCTCGAGAAGGAAGACGAGGAGTGATCACGGTCGATCTCTCGCTGATCGCCCTGCAGCTCGAAGGACTCGAAGAGACCATCATCTCGCGGCTGATCGACCGGGCGCAGTTCCGACGGAACGGGCAGGCCTACCTGGCCGGCCGAAGCGGATTCGCGGGAGAGCCGGACCGCTCCCTCTTCGCCCTCCGGCTCCGGTACCAGGAGGAGATCGACAGCCTGTTCGGCCGGTTCGAGGTGCCCGAGGAACGGCCCTTTACCCGCGACCTGCCGCCGCCGCGGCGGGAGGTGCATCTGCCTCCCTCTCCGCTCCGGATCGATCGCCACGACGACGTGAACCTGACGGGAGAGATCCTGGAGCGCTATCTGCAGATGCTGCCGCGGCTGTGTCCCGAGGGGGACGACGGGCAGTACGGCTCCAGCGTCGAGCACGATGTGTCGGCGCTGCAGGCGATCGGCAGGCGCATCCACTACGGCGCCCTGTTCGTCGCGGAGAGCAAGTTCCGCGGCGATCCCGACGGGTATCGGCGCCTGATCGCGGACGGGGATGTCGCGGGAATCGAAGAGCGGCTGACCCGCCGGGAGGTGGAGGAGCGGATCCTGGTACGGGTTCGGGAGAAGGTGGAGGGCTGGCAGGCTTCTGCGAATCCGAAGATCCGGAATCTCGTCCCGTCCGGGGAGGTGGTATCCTTCTACCGGGAAACGGTGATACCACTCACCAAGCGGGGCGAAGTGCAGTACCTTCTATCGCTCCGGGAACACGGCTGAGCAGGGTCAGACGACCCTGCTCCTCCCGTGCTTCCGGCGGTCGATTTCCTCCTGGGCTTCGACGGTATACAGCGCATAGGGGATCGCCTCGAGGCGTTCCAGGGGAATCTGCTTTCCGGTTTTCAGGCAGATCCCGTACCGGTCGGTCTTGATCCGGACGAGCGCCGATTCGATGAGCTGCAGTCGCTTCAGGTCCTGACTCCCGATCGCTTCGATGGTTTTCCGGTCGATGTCGGTGCTCGCGAGATCGACGGTATCCTTGATGTCGTCCGACTCGACGAGTTCCCGGAATACTTCGCTTTCGGACATCAGATTTTCGATGATCTCCCGCTTCATGGTTTCAAGACGGGTCTTCATCTCCTGAACGAACACTTGATCCATCCGGTTCCTCCGTTTCTCTCTTTCCGCTCGGTAAAACTGCAGCGAACTGGATAAAAATAGTTCTTCCCGGAAAAAAGTCAAGGCTTTTTCCGGTAACTCCGGAGGGCGGAAAAGCCGTTCTCCCCGGTAACATGGGAAAGATACCACGGAGAGCGGGAAAATCATGATCGGGATGAACCACGTGGACAATCAACTGCGGGGAGACTCGACAGTCATCTTTCGTCCCGGTATACTCACCCGAATCCGATAAACCGGAGATTCAAGCATTGGAGGATTCGATGTCTGGAACACTCGGACTGAAGGATACCGACCGTATCGCCATCGTCAACCGCGGCGAGGCTGCCCTCAGGTTCATCCGGGCCGTGAGGGAATATAACAACCTGCACGGAACCGAGCTTTCGACCATCGCCCTGTATATGGACATGGAGGAATCGGCTCCCTATGTGCGGCAGGCCGACGACCAGGTGCGGCTCTCGACCCTTCCTTCATATCCGGGCCGGCAGAAGAGTCCCTATCTCGATCATGAGCTCATGATCCAGGCAGTCAAGGCCGCCGGCGCACAGGCCATCTGGGTGGGCTGGGGCTTCGTCTCCGAAGATTCCGTGTTCGCGAAGAAAATTGAGGACGAAGGAATTCTGTTCATCGGTCCTTCCTCGGAGGCGATGGAGCTCCTGGGCGACAAGATCGAGGCGAAAGACCTGGCCGAGCGTTCCGACGTTCCCATCCTGCCCTGGAGCAGGAAATCCGTGGAGACCATCGAGGAAGCCCGGGCGGTCAGCGAACAGATCGGCTATCCCGTCATCGTGAAAGCCGCGAACGCGGGGGGAGGCAGGGGAATCCGTTTCGTGAGGACCCCAGCCGAGCTCGAAAGCCAGTTCAAGTCGGCTCGCGACGAAACCCTCCGCATCACCGGTAACACGGTCGTCTTCATAGAAAGGCTCGTGGAATCGGGAAGGCACATGGAGGTCCAGTGCCTCGCGGACCGTCATGGGAACGTGAATACCTTCGGGGTCCGCGACTGTTCGGTCCAGAGGAAGAATCAGAAAATCGTCGAGGAAACCCCTCCGCCGAAGATGCCGGACGAGACGGTCAGAGCCATGGAGGAGGCAGCCGCGAGGCTCATCCGCGCGGCGAAGTACGAGGGCGCCGGCACCGTCGAATATCTCTACGACCTCAAGCGCGACACGTTCTACTTCATGGAGGTCAACACCCGGCTTCAGGTCGAGCATCCCATCACCGAAACCCTCTACGGGATCGATCTCGTCAAGGGGCAGATCGACGTCGTCCGGGGCCGGGTGGTCGACCTGTCTGATCGCAGGCCCAGGGGACACGTCATCGAGGTGCGCCTGAATGCCGAGGATCCCGATATGGATTTCAGCCCGGCTCCGGGGCTGGTAACCCTGTTCAAGGCACCGGCGGGTCCCGGAATCCGGGTCGATTCCGGCATCGAGCAGGGATCGCTCATCCCTTCCGAATTCGATTCGATGGTCGCGAAGATCATCGCCTTCGGCCACGACCGGGCCGAGGCCATGAGCAGGCTGCGCCGGGCGCTGAGAGAGCTTCGCATCAGGATCCTCAACGGCACCACAAACCGGGCTTTCGTGCTCGAGCTCCTCGCCCTGCCCGAGATCGTCGACGGCGGGGTGAGCACGATGTTCGTGGAAGACCTGCTGAAGACCCGCACGGTAAAGCTCGACGACGACAAGCTCCGTGTGGGGTTGCTCGCCGGGGCCATCCACCAGTATCTCCGGATGCAAGCCGACGATTTCGTCAACTTCAAGGAAAAAATCAGCCGCATCGGCCGGCCCCGCATCAGTCCGAAGGCCGAAGGGTACACGGTGAATCTCAACGCGGGCGGGAACGCCTACGTATTCCTGGTACGGCACCTTGGCGAAGACACCTACCATATCGACGCGGAGGGCGAAAGCCTTGTCTGTTCCTATGTCGCCGAAGGCGACGAAGGAGTGCTCACCTTCGGCAGAAAGCGCTACGGGATCGTCACGGTACCACGGGGCGACGTTCTGCAGTGCGAGGTCGAGGGAACGCCCGTCCTGCTCGAGAGCGAATCGGGCGGATACGTGAAATCTCCGTCCCCGGCCGTCGTGCTTTCGGTTCCGGTCGCGCCCGGTGCCGCAGTGAAAAAAGGCGACGTACTGATCGTGCTCGAAGCCATGAAGATGGAAATGCTCGTTGAATCCCCCGGTGACGGGATCGTGAAGGAAATCTGCGTGAACGCCGGAGCCCAGGTTGCCGCCGGCGCGGCCCTGGTTCAGCTTGATCTCGGCGATGGGGTGAAGGACGATGCGGCGGACAAGCCCGACCCCGTGACTTTCCCGAGAGAATTACCCAGCGCCGCGGAAGAATTACTCTGGAGCCGGAGGGAGTTCAACGGACTCTTCCTCGGGTACGACCAGAACCGGAAGGGCGTGTCGACTCTCCAGGACTGCCTGGCGAAAGCGAACGCCGCCGGCCTCGGAGCCGGTGAAATCGCCGAGGGATTGCTTCACGCCTGCGAAATCTATTGTGCCATCGAGCAGCTGTTCATACCCAAGGACGTGGAGAGCGAGATCTTTGCGCGCCCGATGAGCTATGAGGAGCTTCTCCTGCATTACTTCCGCCGCGACGAGGATCGGGAGAAGGGTCTTCCGGCGGAGTTCCTCGAGAGTCTCCGGGGAGCCTTCGCCTGCTACGGCTATGAAAAGCCGGGTGACGATCAGATCGCTTCGGCCATGTTCCATATCTTCCGCTCGCACGGCATGGCAGCCGAAAAGCAGGAAGTCCTGCGCAACCTGTTCTTCACGCTCGAAAAGATGCCGGTGCCCGAAACCCTGCGGCAGCGGGTCAGCGATGTCGTCGCGACGGTGGCCTCCCTCACGCAGACCACGGCCCCGGGTGTCGCCGACGCGGCACGCCACGCCCGCTATGCCCTCGTGGACGTGCATCGCATAGAGGAAGTGAGGAAGGAAGAACATCGCGCGATCGACAAGCTCCTTGCACGGATCGACGAAAAGAATCTTGACGCCGAGCTCCTGGCGAAGGTCCAGAATTCCGGCCGCTATATCATCCGGCCCCTGCTCGAACGCGCCCTCGGCGGGTCCGGAGCGGCGAAGGTCGCGCTGGGAATCCTCTCGCAGCGCTTCAACCGGGACCGGCTGATCCAGTCAACGGGGCTCCTCGAGGGCGAGGGACGCATCGCCTACCGGGTGGACGCCGAGGAAGCCCGCGGCATCTGCACCGTGGCGCGTGCCGAGGAACTGGCAGGCGCGCGTTCCCTGGAATCAATCGCCTGCACCGGGAGCCTCGAAGACATCGACGAGATCGTGGTGCTCGTTTCCGTGGAAGGCCCGCGGAACCCCGAAGCCGAGCGGGTCACCTGCCTTCCCGGTGATTATCGGGGGATCCTGTCCGTGGGCTGGCATTATTCAGACGGCAGCGATTTCTACCGCGCCTACACGGCGGCGGACGGAGGCTGGACCGAATGCCTGCCTTCGCTCGGTTTCGATCCCCTCCAGTATCGTGAGTTGAGAGTGGGGCGGCTCTCCAGTTTCGAGCTCACCATCCTGCACCGCTCGGATCTCGTGACCCTGCTCGAAGCCGTGTGCAGGACGAATCCCAAGGACAAGCGCCTGTTCGCGCTCTCGTCGACCTCCGAATCATCCCCCGAAATGTCCGAGGGCAAGGACATCTCGCGCATGGTCGTCTTCGAATCCGCGTTCTTCGAGGCGGTGTCCGCTCTGCAGGCGGCCCAGGCCCGTTACCGGCATCGCCTGGAGTGGAACCGCATCATCATGCACAACCGCAGCCTCCTCGGCCTCAAGCTGACACAGCTGCGCGAGTACGGCCTGAAGTTCGTCAACAGCGTGGCGGACCTCGGAGTCGAAAAGATCGTCGTATACTCGCTTCGCAAGCATTTCAAGGAGGAGAGGGTCCGCGAGCTCGAGCTGCTGTTCCTGAACATCAACGAGGGGCAGTTCACCCTTCGCTCGCGCACGCCGGCCACGGTCCCGCTCAAGCCGCTGGATTTCTACGTAGAGAAGGTCGTCAGTGCGCGGCAGAGGAACAATGTCTACCCCTACGAACTCGTAAAGACGATCACCAGTGCCGGAGTTCCCATCAACGATGCCGTGCTCAAGGGGGATTTCGAGGAATACGATATAGAGATCCTCGGCGGAAAGGCGGTCGCCGTCAGCGTGCGCGACCGCGCACCCGGAGCCAACACCTCCAACATCGTCTTCGGCGTCATCACCAACCAGGATCCCGACTATCCCGAAGCCTTCAGGCGCGTCCTGATCCTTTCGGATCCCACCGGCGATTTCGGCAGCCTCGCCGAGGGCGAGTGCCGCAGGATCAACGCGGCCCTCGATCTCTCCGATAAACTCGGGATCCCGGTCGAATGGGCCCCGGTTTCCTCGGGTGCCCGTATCGACATGGAAAGCGGTACGGAAAACCTCGACTGGACCGCGGCCACCCTGCGCCGGATCATCGAGTTCACCCAGGGCGGCGGCGAGATCAATATCATCATTCCCGGCGTGAATGTCGGAGCGCAGAGCTACTGGAACGCCGAGGCGACGATGCTCATGCATACCCGGGGGCTTCTCATCATGACGGACGACGCCTCGATGCTCCTGACCGGCAAACGCGCCCTGGAGTTCGCCGGCTCCGTTGCGGGCGAGACGAACCTCGACATCGGCGGCGCCGAAAAGATCATGGGGCCCAACGGGCAGTGCCAGGTGCGGGTCTCGACCATCAGCCAGGCATACCGGCTCCTGTTCCAGCATTACCGGATGACCTACAAGACCGCGGACAAGCCATTCCCCGCACGGCTCGAGACCTCGGATCCCGAGGATCGCGACGTCACCGGGACGCCCTACAACGATTTCCTGGGGCAGGGATTCGTCACGGTCGGCGACATCTTCTCCGCCGAGAAGAACGGAGAACGCAAGAAACCCTTCGACATGCGCCAGGTAATGGCGGCTGTCGTCGACGGAGACGCCGGCTATTTCGAGCGCTGGAGAAACGTGAAGGACGCGGATACCGCCATTGTCTGGGAGACGCGCCTGGGAGGCCATGCCGTGGGCATGATCGGCATCGAAAGCCGAACGATTCCCCGCATCGGCTCCATTCCTTTCGACGGGCCGGAGAACTGGAACGGCGGAACGCTGTTCCCGCAGTCATCGAAGAAAGTCGCCCGGGGAATCAACGCCTTCAGCGGGAGGGTGCCCCTCGTCATCATCGCGAACCTTTCGGGCTTCGACGGGTCGCCGGAATCCATGCGCAGCCTCCAGCTCGAGTACGGGGCTGAAATCGGGCGAGCGGTGGTGAACTTCAAGGGCCCGATCGTCTTCCTGGTGGTCGCCCGTTACCATGGCGGCGCCTACGTCGTTTTCTCGAAGAGCCTCAACCCGAACTTCAAGTCCGCCGCCATCGAGGGCTCCTTCGCATCGGTCATCGGAGGCGCACCCGCCGCCGCAGTCGTGTTCCCCAAGCAGGTGGGCAGGGAAACGGCCACCGATCCGAGGGTTTCCGCGAAACTTTCGGAACTCAGGGAAGGACGCTGCAGCCAGAAGGACTACGACGAACTGTACAAGAAGGTATTCGTCGAGAAACAGACCGAGCTCGGACAGAAGTTCGACCGCATCCACTCCGTGGAACGGGCCCGCTCGGTGGGGAGCATCGACGACATCATCACGGCGAGGGAAATCAGGCCCTACCTGATCCGCTCGGTCGAGGAAGGTATCGCGAAGCTCTCCGGGGTTTGAGCGGCCATGCCGGGACGACTTCTATCGCCGGGTGCGCACCGAGAACAGGGCGAGCGCGAGAAAGCCCGGCAGGAGCACGTACTCCAGAAGACTGCCGAGCGTGGGCAGCCCGTCCACCATTCGGAGGTTGTTCAGGCTCGGCACGTAGAAGCGGAACAGAAAACTGAAGAACAGAACGAACCCGGTTAGAACCAGGAACAGGTTTCCGCCCCGGGCGGCCCGCCAGACGGCTCCGATCACACAGGTGATGGCCAGGAGAAGGTAGACGATACTCCAGCTCATTTGTTGCTCCTTGGAGCTATTAGACACCAAACCGAAGGGAGAATCAACTGCCTGGGGATGCGGGATGCGCGTTTTCCCGTTCATCAATCGATTATCGAGACCTTGGAAGCTTCACCGCTTCCTAGTATATTCATTTCGAAAAGGTATGACGAAAACCGAGGAACGAATCGATCGAATCGCGAGAACCGCACTCTTCTGGCTTCGCGGGGAACGCTCCTATCTCAGCTCTGCGGTCCGCTGCGGCGACCGCAACCTTTCCGCTCCGCTCTACTCGCTGGTTGCGAGCCGGCTGGACGAGCGGACCCTTCTGCTGCAGGAGCTGCTGCTTTCCACCGACGGCACGCACCACGTCCACCGGAGCTGGACCCTGCGGCGCGAGCGGAAGTGGGAAGCGGTGAGCCTGGAAAAGGGCGGGGCGCCGGTTTTCCTCAAGGATCTTCCCGATGAAGCGGAGGATCTGGACCGACGGCTGGACGTGCTTCTCCAGGGTTCGGCTCCGGGAGCGCTCTATTTCGCCGAGGAAGTCGCCGCCGCGCACCGGACCATGGGCGACCTGAAAATCGCCTCGTCGGAGCGGCTTCCGGCCCGGCTTCTCCGCTGGTTCAACCGGACCGTGTTCCGGCCCACCGTCTTCTATCCCGTTCTTGCCGGCGCCGCCCTGCTTCTCTCGCTGTTCTCGGGAGGGTACTATGCGCGCATCAGCGAGGTGAAGCGGACGGTCGACGAGCAGGTACATTCGCTGGACAGCTTTCTCGTGGAGGCGGAGGACGACCTGGTCATGCTGAAGCGGCAGATCGAGCGGGACAAGGATACCTTCGAGTTCAACCGGAGAAACGCGTACATCAGCGTCCGCCGCCTGCAGGAAGAACTCCCTGCCTGGCTTCCCGCCCGTCGCGAGTCGTATGCCCTGATCGCGGCGAATATCGAGGAAGCGGTCAGCTACGGGGAGATCATCTACGAGATGTCCCGACTGCCCAGCGAGGAGTACCAGGCGCGCATCTTTCTCGCCACCGATCCGCAGAAGACGATTCCGCTGAGCCGCTTCCGGTCGGCGTTCCCGAGCCTGGGGTATCCGGTGCAGATCCCGAACCAGGGTATCGACGGGCGCGGTTTCCGGATCACCGACGGGTACATGGACCGCAGGGAGCACCCCCTCGGTACCGGCGGCACCATGCCGCACTTCGCCGTCGACATCATCAATGTGGGCAATATATCGGCGGTGAACTACTCGGGTGAGATCATCCGCGAGGGCTTTCATCCCGGTTTCGTCGTGGCGGCCCGGGAAGGGGTGGTGAAGGCGATCGGGCAGGATGACGGATACGGCTGGAATATCGAGGTTCAGCATCCTCTCGAGCAGGAAGTTCTCGACTCCTTCCCGGATGCCGTTGCCTTCTCCACGTACTATGCGCACCTGGCCGATCGGCCGGTTCTCGAGCCGGGGATGGAGGTGAGTGCCGGCCAGCCCCTGGGAGTGATCGGAGAAACCGGACGGACCACCGGGCCCCATCTGCATTTCGAGGTCCGCGTGTATCATCTCCGGGGCAGGTACTGGGACAGCAAACTGGGGAGCTTCGACAAGGTGAACCCGTTCCCGGAACAGAAGGCGACGGAGGGTTCCGTCCCCCTGATGGTCCCCGAGCGCGCGGTCGCCGGTACCCTCGGCCCGGCGCGGTAAGTCCGCCGATCCCCGCGGATCTGCTCTGGAGATATGCTGTACTGATGATACGGAGTGGTGATGAAGCGGAGCGGCTCGGCCGACCTTCCCCTGCATTCGGGCCGGGTACCGGCCTGGCTCTACGAGCGGATGAGGGCTCTCGGCGTCGCCGTCACCGAGGCGGTGGTGGCCGAGCACGGCAGGGGAGGCTTTCTTTCCCGCATCAGCGACCCGTTCTGGTTCCAGGCCCTCGGCTGCGTCATGGGCATGGACTGGCACTCCTCTGGGATCACCACCAGCGTCATGGGAGCGCTCAAACACGGGATCAACCCGATCGACAGGGAGCTGGGGATCCGCATCTGCGGCGGGCGGGGAGCCCATTCCCGCAGAACGCCGGACGAGCTGCTCGCCTGGGCGGACCGGACCGGTCTGGACGGCGGAGCGCTCGTGCAGGCGAGCCGGCTGAGCGCCAAGGTGGACAACGCCTGCGTGCAGGACGGCTTCTCCATCTACCTGCATTCCTTCGTCGTGACCGCGGACGGCGAATGGGCGGTAATCCAGCAGGGGATGAGTCCCGAACGCCGGCTGGCGCGGCGCTATCACTGGCACTCGCCGAAGGTGCGGTCGTTCACCGCCGATCCGCACGAGGCGGTAGTGGGCGAGAATCGGGGCGAAATCCTGAACCTGAGCGACGCCCGGTCCGTGCCCGCACAGGAAAGCATCGCCGGGTTTCTCCGGCGGCCGCCGGATGACCAGCTCGACGAGATCCGCCGGCTCGTCATGCCCGCCCGCCATCACGTTGCCCCGAACGACGTCGATTCGTAGCGCCTCGGGGCGGTGCTCGACCCCCGTGCCGACGTGGAGGCCCTGATCCGGAAGGAGCGGGCGGAGTCCTGGCGGTACGGCGGCATGACGGTCGGCGGACCGGCGCGTCCTCCCGGAAGAAAACGGCGGGAATCCGGCCCTGCGGGCGATGC
Source organism: uncultured Spirochaetota bacterium (assembly GCA_963728215.1). GTDB lineage: Bacteria > Spirochaetota > Spirochaetia > CAVSJD01 > CAVSJD01 > CAVSJD01. The sequence goes on from CAVSJD010000012.1 coordinate 356,754, forward strand.
ACCGGGTCAGCTGCCGCTGTTCTGACATGCTGTTCTGAAAAATATTGATAAATGCAAAAACTCCAGATATACTGATATCCGCGGAACAGCTGGACGGAAGAAGAACCATGCAAGGGAGGATCCGGGATATGCGGCTATTCGAGAGACTGCTGCGGTTCGGCGTCGCCATGACGCTGCTCTGGGGACTGACCGGCGGTCGCCGGGGCGGAGCTGCCCTGAAGGCCCGGGAGCGGGCGGGGAAGCGCTGAGAGAAGCAGGCCCGTCCACGTGCTGCGGACGGGCCCTCCTGCGGCTTTCATGCCAGTTCCTGCATCTTCCTGCCGATGGTCACCAGCTGTGACCCGAGCATTCCCGCGGCGATGCCGAGCAGGCTCTTTCTCCGCCTGTCCCTGAGGCGTACCGCACCGGCGGTCCGCATCCGCTGAGCCTGCTCCAGCAGGTCCCGATGACGCTCCTTTGCCAGGTGAAGCGCCTCCAATTCGTTGAAATACATTCGATTACCTCTTCGCCCCGTACCGGTGCCCCCGGGGACCCGTCGATGACTGGCGGCCCGAGCCGGCATTCCGGTCTCCGGTATCCGTGTCTCCGGATACCGGTGCCGATAAAAAAAGCCGCAGGGACTCTCGCCCCGGCGGCTTCTTGATGGAATGGGAACCGGTCCGGTTCCCGCCATAAAAAAAGCCGCAGCTGCCATCGCAACTGCGGCCTGGATTGACGTGCCGGTGTTAACCCTGGCAGGTTTCCGCAGACATGCGATGAACGATGAATCGGCCGACATATCCGGCGCATAGAATGATGTTCTTCAGCATATCCGCTTCTCCTTTTTCGTCAGGGTGATGCCAAAATATCCGAAACCTCGGAAAGGGTCAAGATGTGGAATGGAAGACTGTGGAGTGGAAGACGGGGTGGAAGTCCGCCGGATAATTCGCTAAAAAGCCGATCCGCCCCGTCCCTCAGCGGTTTCCGGGACCGTTGGCCCGGAGCGTGCCGGCCAGCAGGAGAATGGCCGCCGCCGCTCCCCCGAAGGCGGCCGCGCGGTAGCCGCCGGTCAGGGTGAGCGAAAGGCTGAAGAGGTAGGGCCCGACGGCGCTGCCCGCCACGAGCCATCCCATCGCGAAGCCCGAGATCGCGCCCAGGTGGGATCGGCCGAAGAATCGCGGCCAGGTCACCGCGGCAAGGACTCCGAACATGCCGTTGCTGATGCCGTACCCCAGGATGAGGAGGGGAACCGGCCATCCGGGGCCGAGGAACAGAAGTCCCGTCGCCGCGAGCAGCACCCCGACCAGTTCGAGGATCAGCAGGTACTTGAGCCGGATGAAGTCGCTGAGCCATCCGCCGCCGAAATGGAACAGGACGGAAACCGCCGATGCCGGCAGGAAAATACCGATCGCGGCCGTTCGCGGCAGTCCCGCCCGTTCGAAGATCGAAACCACGTGGAAGGTAACGGCGGTGAAGAAGAGCGAGAACAGGGCGAGGCCGAAGGTGAAGATCCAGAAAGCATAGGTGCCCCGCGCCTCCGGGAGGGTGAACCCCCGCGCCGGTGCGGCGGAGGCGGAACCGGCAGCGGCGGTCCTGCGTCCGGCGGTGCTGCCGTCCGGAGGGTTGGACGGAACGGGCGGGTCCGGAGCCGGGACCGGTCCTCCGTCGGGGAGCAGTCCGCATTCCTCGGGGTTGTCCCGGAAGAACACGAGCGCCGCGAATGCGAACCCGAGGCCGATCGTGAGGCCGAGCACGACCCAGGCTCCCCGCCAGCCGAAGCGGACGATGAGGAGGTCCAGGAGACGGGGAGCGGAGGAAAAGCCGAAGGCGATGAAGACACCCATCAGCGCGTTGGCGAATCCTCTCCTGCGTTCGAACCACTTCATCGTCATGTTCCGGGAAACCATGGTCAGGGCTCCCTGGCCGAAAAAGCGGATTCCGAAGAATCCGACGGTGATCGCGAGGAGCGGAGCGAACCAGGGCGGCAGAAACGGAAGAATCGCCCCGAGCGCTGCGGAAATCCTGTCGACAGTTGCAAGCAGCAGCAGAACCGCTCCCAGCAGGAACGCCGATCCCGATCCGGTGATCCGTGCGCCGAATCGATCGTACAGCTTTCCTGCCGAGGGGAGGAGGAATGCGCTTGCGATGGTGCCGATCAGGTAGGCTAAGCTCAACTGCAGCCGGCTCAGCGACAGCACGCCGATCAGCGGGTCGGTGAAGACGGAGACTCCCATGGTCTGTCCGGGGATCGACATGACGGTTCCCACGGTGCCCATCGCGAGGATGATCCAGCCGTAGAAGACGGGCAGGCGTCCGGGGTCGAACGGGAAGGAGGGCCGGAAAAGACGGAGCGTTTCCGGTTCGGAGTGCCGGGGCGCGGATTCGTTCTGCATGGTTCCGTACAACGTATACGAAAGGCGGCAGGTCGTCTATAAATGCTTGCAATTCTCTCCGAATCAGGTGAGAATCCCTTACGGGATCGGGACGGAACCGATCGAAGGTCCCGCCTGCGCCGACACGATCGGAGCGGGCGAGGAAGCCGGAAGAGGAGAGGACCATGGATCTGAGCAAAGAACGGGAAATCGAGATGACGATCGGCGGGGAGAGCGTGCCCCTGAACGAGTTCGTGCAGACGGTGTCGCGGAATGTCATCCTGGGACTGACCGCAAGTCTGAAGGATGTGGACCCGAAGGGCGAGATCGTCATCCGCATCAAGCCGGCACGGTAAACGCTCCGGCGGCCGATATCCGTTCGGTTTCCTGATCCGCTGCGCTCCGGAGTGCCGCCTGCCGCGGCGCAGCGTTCCGCCAGCGCTTTCGCACCAATCATCTGATGATTCATCCCCCGGGAGGAAGCTCTCGGGGGATGTCCCTATGGTACGTGTTTCACAATACTAAACTTAATAATGTAGAATAACCGTTTTCTGCTTCATCCGCCAATTTGACCGTTTCCGACCAGTACAGGTACCTTGAGAGTAGCTGCTGATGCACGGATCAGAGCCGTACCGGAAAGGCACCGTCCCGGGGATTCCTTACGAACAGGAGTGACAGGAACATGAATACGGTAAAAAAGCAGGTAAAATCTCTCGTCGAGAGATCTCTGGGTGTAACGATCTCTCGAACTCCGCAGAATAATTCGACGAACAAGCACAGCGACCATGCTCTCAGGAACATGCGGAACTGGTCCGGCGGGGACGTCGTGTTCGACGTCGGAGCGAACGACGGGAGGACCATCCTGCGTATCCGGGAGCAGCTGTCGTCGCCCCGGTTCTATGCTTTCGAGCCGGTTTCTTCCACCTATCGAACCCTTGTCGAGCGGACCCGTCCGTTCGATTCCGTCCGCTGCTTTCAATGTGCCCTGGGTGCGGAGCCGGGACGGAAGGCCATCTACGTGAACGAGATCGATTCCATGAGCTCGTTCTCTCCGACCTGGGGCACCGCGGTGAGAACCGAGACGGTAGAGGTGAAGACTGTCGATCAGGTCATGTCCGAACAGGGCCTGGACTTCATTCACTATCTGAAAATCGATACGGAAGGGTTTGAGCTGGAGGTTCTCAAGGGGGCGAAGGAAGCGCTTTCCGCTTCCCGGATCGCGATCATTCAGGTCGAGGTAGGGTTCGGGCAGACGAAGCACGAGTTTTCCACCCTGCAGCAGGTGATGCGGCATCTGGCGCCGATGGGATACCTGCTCTCCGGTATCTATAACCAGTGCCATGTATCGGCAAATCTTCCCCCGCAGTGGAATTCCCGGGGCATGATCGATGGTGAATCCCCGGTGCTGGTGTACTGTGACGCGTTGTTCATTCGTGCCGACGCATGAGTCCCGTTACCGTTTCGTCCGCCCGCTCTTCCTTCTTCACTCTTTCCGCTTTTCTTTTCCCCCCCTTCGTGGCACAATAGTACCGACACTCCATCTCCCGACAAGGAGCTCGTATGCCTGAGATCCGTACCGTTGCGATCATCGGAGCAGGCGCGGTGGGCGCTTCCTATGCGAGCCTGCTGACGGATCGTGACGCCGCCCGGGTGACGATCGTGTCCGGCGGTGAACGGGCGGAGCGCTATCTGCGCGATGGGTTCCGGGTGAACGGCCGGGAATACCGTTTCCCGGTGGCTCGCCCCGACGAGTCTCCCCTCCGCCCCGATCTGTTCCTGGTAGCCTGCAAGGGACATCATCTGCCGTCGGCGATAACCGACATGCGGCCGCACCTGGGCCCCCGGACCCTGATCATGTCCCTGCTGAACGGAATCTCCAGCGAGGGCATCCTCGGCCGGGCCCTGGGGGAGGAGCGGGTTCTCCCGGCCATGACCATCGGCATCGATGCGGTAAGGATCGGGCGCGAGGTCGAGTACTCGAAGCCGGGTCGGATTTTCTTCGGGGAGCCCGACGATTCACGGAGCGAGCGGACGGCCGCGGTGGAATCGCTTCTCGCCCGAGCGCAGATTCCGTGTACCGTACCCGGGAACATGACGAGGATTCTCTGGTGGAAATTCATGATCAATGTCGGAATCAACCAGGCTTCGGCGGTCCTGCGCGCTCCCTATGCCGTGTTCCAGCGGGTCCCGGAGGCACGGGAGCTCATGCTCTCCGCCATGCAGGAGGTTCTGGCCCTTTCGGACGCCGCGGGCATCGGGCTCGGGCAGGCGGACCTGGAGGAATGGGAGCGCACCCTGTCGGGACTGTCGCCGGCGGGCAAAACCTCGATGCTTCAGGACGTCGAGGCCGGAAGGAAGACCGAAGTGGAACTGTTCGCCGGCACCGTGCGGGAGCTCGGGCGGGAGTACGGGATCGCCACTCCCGTGAACGACACCCTGTTCCGCATCATCCGGGCATTCGAGCAGGGATACGGTCCGCAGACCGGAGGCTCCGATGAATAACGGGATACGGACCGCTGTGATTCCGGATGATATCCGGAGCAAGTGGCAGAACATCGTCGATATCATCGCCGAAATTCTCCAGGTGCCTTCGGCGATCATCACCTGCGTGGATCCGCCGCAGATCGAGATCCTGCTGGCGGCCCGGACTCCGGACAATCCCTATCACGAAGGCGACCGGGCGGAACTCTCCCGGCATTACTGCGAATGGGTGATCGAAACGCGGGCCCCCCTCCGGGTGACGAACGCCGTGACCGACCCGCACTGGTCGAACGCTCCGGAGATCGGATACGGTCTGGTCGCCTATCTCGGGTACCCGATCTGCTGGCCGACGGGAGAAGTGTTCGGCACCATCTGCGTGCTGGACCGGAAGGAGAACGCGTTCGGAGACCGCTTCGACCGGGCGCTCGTCGGGTTCAAGGAGGTGGTGGAGGGGCATCTCGCTCTCCTCGACACGGTAGCCGAGCTGGACGCGAGAAATCGGCGGCTGCTCGAGACCGAGGACCGGCTCCGGCAGGCGCTCGCCGAAAAGGAAGTCCTGCTTCGCGAGATCCACCATCGGGTAAAGAACAACCTCAATATGGTCAACGGGCTGATCGGCCTGCAGGCTGAGATCATGCAGGACCCCGAGTCCCGGCAGCTGCTCCATCGGCTGGAGGGCAAGATCAAGACGGTCAGCCTCATGCACGAGCGGCTCTACCGGAGCGACAGCCTGAAGCACGTGCGGCTTCCGGACTATCTGCAGGACATTGTCGGCTATCTCTTCGAGCTCTCGGACCCGGAACGGGTCACCGTGGGATGGGAGATCCCGCCCATGGATCTCGATGTGGAGCTGGCGATACCCCTGGGGATGATCGTCGCGGAGCTGGTTTCCAATTCGATCAAGTACGCCTTCCCCGCGGGAGCCCGGGGACGGCTGCAGATCGGATTCCGGCGGGACGGGGATTCGTACCTCTTCGCATACGCGGACGACGGGATCGGAATGCCGGATTCCGCGAAGGGATCGCTGGGAATGCGGCTCACGGAACTGTTCGCGAAACAGCTCGGCGGCCGCCTCGAGCGGACTCTCGGGAAAGGTACGGGGTTCCGCATCCGGTCGGCGGTCCGGACCGGAGAGCCGGTGACGTGACCACGGAACGGTCCGATCCCCGGTTCAGTCCGGGGTTCAGGCCGGCTGCGGCTGCCGTTGGCCTCCCTTCTCCCGTTCCTCCTTGCGGATCCGTTCCGGGCGCTTCACGTTCAGGAGCCTCGCGTTGATCGCGACGACCACGGTGGAAAGGGACATGAGGAGCGCTCCCACCGCCGGGGAAATCATGAGCCCGGCCCAGGCGAGAGCGCCGGCCGCGAGCGGAATCGCGACCACGTTGTAGGCGGTGGCGTAGACAAGGTTCTGCACCATCTTCCGATAGGTCGCCCGGCCGAAGAGAATGAGCGCGACCACGTCCTGGGGATTCGAATTGACCAGGATGATGTCTGCGGTCTCGGCGGCCACGTCCGTGCCCGAACCGATGGCGATGCCGATATCGGCTTTCGCGAGGGCCGGCGCATCGTTCACCCCGTCTCCGGTCATGGCGACGAACTCACCCCGCTTCTGCAGCTCCCCGACCTTCTCCTGCTTCTTGTCCGGCAGTACGTTCGCGAAGTACCCGTCCATCTTCAGCTCCTCGGAGACCGCCCTGCCGGTTTCCTCGTTGTCGCCGGTGATGAGCCAGCAGCCGATTCCGCGCTCATGGAGCACCTCGACGGCGCCGTATGACTCGGGGCGGATCTCGTCGGACAGTCCGATCGAGCCGACGACCCGGTCTTCGTGAAGCAGGTAGACCACGGTTACACCCGGACCGGCGGGCGTATTATCGGGTTCCTCGATGCCCTGCTCCCGGAGGTACCCGGGACCGACCACCTGCACCCGCTTTCCTTCCACCTTCCCTTCCACTCCCTTCCCCTTGATCGCACTGAACTCCTCCGCCTTTCCCGGTGTGAGCTCGTGCTCCTGCGCGCGGGTCAGAATGCCCTTTCCGATCGGATGCTCCGACTGCTGCTCGATGGCTGCGGCGAGGGCAAGGATGCGGTTCTCGTCGTAGCCTTCGGAATGGCTCTCCACGGCGGTCACCCCGAAGGATCCCTTCGTCAGCGTCCCGGTCTTGTCGAAGAGGACCACGCTGATCTTCCGGGCCTGCTCGAAAGCGGTGCGGTTGCGGATGAGCAGTCCGTTCTGTGCCGACTTCGAAGTCGAGACGGCCACCACCAGCGGGATGGCGAGCCCGAGGGCATGCGGACAGGTGATGACCATGACCGTGGCCATCCTCGAGACGGCGAACTGGAGGTCCCGCCCGGCAATGCTCCAGCCGGCGAAGGTGACGACGCCGACGGTGATGGCGATCACTGTAAGCCAGAAAGCGGCCCGGTCGGAGAGGGCCTGGGTCCTGGACTTCGCCTCCTGCGACTCCTGCACCATGGTGATGACCTTCGAAAGATACGATTCCTCTCCGGTCTGCTCGATCTTCATGTCCAGCGAGCCGTCTCCGTTCACCGAACCGCCGACCATGCGGTCTCCCTCGTTTTTTTCCACCGGTTTCGATTCTCCGGTCAGCATCGACTCGTCCACGTAACTGTGCCCGCCGCTGACCGTCCCGTCCGCGGGAATCTTCTCCCCCGGCTTGATCAGAACCGTGTCGCCCTTCCGGAGATCGCCGATCGACACGTCGGTCACCGAGCCGTTCCCGTCCTTCCGGTGCGCGGTATCGGGCATGAGCCGTGCGAGCTCCTCGAGGGCGGAGGATGCGCTCAGTACCGAGCGCATTTCGATCCAGTGACCCAGGAGCATCACGTCGATAAGGGTCGCGAGCTCCCAGAAGAAGGGCTGACCCTGCAGGCCGAAGACCACCGCGGTGCTGAAGGCCCATGCCACGCTTATCGCCAGGGCGATCAGGGTCATCATGCCGGGCTGCCGCTTCTTCGCTTCATCCACGAAACCGGTCAGGAACGGCCAGCCGCCGTAGAAGAACACGGCCGTGGAGAGAGCGAACTGCAGCCAGTCCGCACCGGCGAACTCGATCGAGTATCCCAGCAGGTCCTGGACCAGGCTCGAGAGCACCAGGATCGGAACGGTGAGGATCAGTGAAACCTGGAAACGCCGGCGGAAATCCCGGATCATCATCCGATGATGATCCTGCCGGCTGCCTCCGTGCCGGCCGCCGCCGTGATCCCCGTTTCCCGATTCGTTGTGATTGTTCATGAGCCCTCCATCTTTCCGGCACCATGCCCGGGACGGATCCTTTTCCGCCCTCGAACCCCTGCTCAAGGTACGAAATATCGCCTTTCGAGGCAAAGGAATACCTGTCCGAGGTCCGGCGGATACCGGCCGGGAGGACGCGTGAAGAGAAAAGAATTTGACAGTGCGGGAACGCGGGTATACAATAACAATAATAAATGTGTACAACATAGATATTGTATGTGGTCATGATAAGGAGAAAATGCGTGCAGCTATCGGCGGAAAAGCGGGCGTACCTCGAGGAACAGGCGTATCGCATCCGGAGGATGTCCGTCGAAATGATCACCTGGGGAAAGTGGGGCCACATCGGGGGCGCCTTTTCCATGGCGGAGATCCTTGCGGTGCTCTACTTCCATGAAATGAAGATCGATCCCGCCCGACCCCGGGACGAGGGACGCGACCGGCTCATCCTCTCGAAGGCGCACGGCTCTCCCGCGCTCTACGCGGCGCTGGCGGCCCGGGGGGTCATTCCGGAGGAGCGCATCTACACCTACTGCGAGCCCGGCGGGCTGGAGGGGCATACCCATATCGAATCGGCGCCGGGCATCGAGTCATCGGGCGGCCCCCTGGGCATGGGGCTTTCGGTAGCGGTGGGCATGGCGCTGGGACTTCGCCGGAAGGAAAATCCGCGCGCTCGCGTGTACTGCATCATGGGCGACGGCGAAGTGAACGAAGGCAATATATGGGAAGCGGCCATGTCCGCCGCCCATTACCGGCTGGACAACCTGATCGCAATTCTGGACTACAACAAGGTGCTCGCCAAGGGATTCGTCTGGGAACAGATGGGGATCGAGCCGATCGCCGACAAGTGGCGGTCGTTCGGCTGGAAGGTGATCGAGGTCGACGGACACGATATCGACCGGGTGGCTGAAGGGCTCTACCGGGCCCGCTGGATCGAGCCGAACGGCAGCCCGGTCATCGTGATCGCCCATACCGTAAAGGGAAGGGGCGTGGAGCGGGCGGAGTTCAACTACCAGTGGCACACTCATGCCCCGGATCCCGAAACCGCCGATGCGATGCTGCGGGAGCTCTCCCGCACCTACGGGCGGCGGGAAGAGGGCTACAGCAGGCTCGGAGTCCGGGACGGAAAGGAGACGTTCTATGGCGGCGAATAACATGGCGGCGAACAGGAACGGTAAAGCGGACGCCCGGGAACTGCGGGACGCGTTCGGCGACGCGCTGGTGGAACTGGGTGCGGAATATCCGGAAATGCTCTTTCTCGATGCGGACCTGCACACCTCCACCAAGGCCACGATGTTCAGGAAGGCGCTATCCCGATCGCTTCTACCAGGTGGGAATCGCGGAGCAGAACCTGTTCGGCATCGCGGCGGGGCTGGCCCTGGAGGGGTTCGTTCCGATGCCCTCCACCTTCGCCGCATTCGCCGCGCGCAGGGCGCTCGACCAGATCGCCATCTCCATCTGCTATCCCCGGCTGAACGTGAAGATCCCCGGCTCCTATGTCGGCATTCCGACCAGCCGGGCGGGCGCCTCGCACAACTGCATCGAGGACATCGCGGTCATGCGGGCCATCCCGCACCTGCTGGTGGCGGATCCGGGCAGTTACACCGATCTGGTCGCGGTCATGCGGACCGCGATGCGGACCCCGGGGCCCGTCTATTTCCGGGTCGCACGCTACGCGGTGCCGGAGATCCTGCCGGCGGACTACCGCTTCGAGTGGGGAAAAGGCGTCACGCTCCGGGCGGGCGGCGATGTGAGCATCTTCGGTACCGGCATCATGAGCTGGATCTGCATGGATGCGGCCGAGCTCCTCGCGAAGGAGGGGATCGATGCGGAGGTGGTCCACCTGGCGTCGATCAAGCCGATCGACGAGGAGCTGATCACCGCATCGGCGGGGAAGACCGGCTGTGCGGTGACGGCGGAGAACGCATCCATCAACGGAGGGCTCGGTTCGGCGGTCGCGGAAGTGCTTTCGGAGAAGCGCCCGGTTCCGCTGCGGCGGATCGGGGTCCGGGACCGGTTCGTGGAGAGCGGCGGCATCGGAGAGCTCCTCGCGCTGCACCGGATGACGCCGAAGGACATCGCGGAAGCGGCGAAACAGGCGATCCGGGAGAAGGACAGGAAACATGAACTGGTCTGAGATGAAGCCGATCGAGCTGTTCGGCATGTACATGAAGCTGGCGGGCGTGCCGACCCTGGGACCGGAGCCCGATCCGGCTCCGGGGCTCGCGGGAAAGAAGCTGGGGATCGTGAACGGCTCCTCCTGGGTCACGCTCTGGTCCTACTGGTTCGGGCGGAAGCTCCTTCCCGGGGTCAAGCTGATCAACGCCGGGAACGAGGCGGTGCAGCTCAATTTCATGGCCGCCCATCGCGAGGGGAAACCGGTGCCCCCGCGCTCGAACATCGAGAGCTTCGTGCACAGTGCCGAGGAACTGGTCGAGCTCGCGGGGGTGGATGCGATCATCCTCACCTGCTCCACCATGAACCGCTCCGCGGGCGCCGTGCGCGACGCCATGGCGAAGCACGGGGTGCCGGTGGTGCAGATCGACGAGGCGATGATGGAAGAGGCGGTCGAGCGGGGAGGGAAGATCCTCGTCGTCGCCACCCATGGCCCCACCGTGAGCTCGACGCAGCAGCTGCTCCGGGAGACCGCCGGGCGCCTGGGCCGGGAGGTGAGCTTCGCCGGTGCCACCGTGGAGGAGGCCTTCCACCTGCTGGGCGACGGAGACATCGAGGGACACAACCGGGCGGTGGAGGGGGCGATCCGCGAGGCGACGTCGCGCGAGACGATCCGCACCGTGGTGCTCGCGCAGCTCTCGATGTCGGTGTTTTCTTTCGAACACCCCGAGAGCGAGCGTGATTTCGGGGCGCCGGTACTGACCAGCGGCGAAACCGGATTCCGGCGCGTGCGGGAGCTGCTGACGGGAGAGCGGAAGGAAAAATGATGGGATCATATACCGTTCCGGTATATAACAATACTGCAAAGGAGGGACCTATGCGCCGAACGAGGCACATTCTCATGGTCGCGCTGATCCTGGTTCTGCTGAGCGCTTCCCTGTTCGCCGGCGGAAAAGCCGAACAGGTGAAAGCCGAGGAGACCGGACCCGCAAAGATCCTCTGGTGGAGTCACTGGGCGAACGAGCCCGCGAAAGTGAAAGTGATCGAGACGATCAAGAGCGATTACATGGCCGCTCATCCGGACGTCGAGATCGAGCTGGTCTGGTGGGACAAGAATCCGCTTCAGGATGCCTGGAGAACATCAATGACGGCGAAAACCGGAGCGCCGGACATCGTTACCGACCCGGCGGACAAGGTGGTCGAGCAGCTCAAGGCCGGATGGTTCCTCGAGCTTGGGGACGATTTTCCCTGGCAGAACTTCTACCCCGAAGTGAAGACGATCGGAAACCGTTTCGAGGGCGTGGAGGGAGAGTATCTCTTCCACATTTCCCGGACGCTGCAGATGCTGTTCTATAACAAGGATATCTTCCGGGAGATCGGGGTGACGGTGCCGGATGACTACACCTTTACGATCGAGGAGTTCGTCGACATCGTGAAGAAGGCGTCGGCAAAGGGATATGCCGGCGTGGCGAATGCTGTCGGCAATCGGCCGTATCCCGCCACGTTCCTGACCGAATATCTTCTCCTCGACAAGGTCGGATCGGATGAGTTCGAGCTCTATCGGACCGGCCGGAAATCCTGGAGTACGCCCGAAGCACGGGAAGTCCTCGAGTACGGCGCAAAGCTTCGCGATGCAGGATTCTGGCCTCCCTCGTTCGCAAGCATGAGCATCGACGAGTTCCACGTCTATTTCCATACGCAGCGGAAGGCCGCCATGCTCATGATTCCGACCTGGTATCCCGGACGGGCATTCAAGCCGGTGTCGGACGGCGGTCAGGATCCGAATTTCAGGTTCGGCATGCTGCGCTATCCGAAGTTCCCGGGAGGCGTCGCCCACGACAAGGTGATCGGCTCCTACGAGTCGGGATACATCATCTCCGCGGCGAGCAGGCGGCCCGACGTTGCCCTGGATATCCTTGCCTTCGCGACGAAGCCCCGGTACGGTGCGCTCTGGGAGCTCTATGACCGACAGCCCGTCGGCGATCAGGTACGAGAGAGAGCGATATTCCCCAGGACCTTCCGCCGTCGAAGTGAGCTGGTACCACGAGGAAATCGCGCAAAAGGTGTACGGGCCGCTGCAGATGGAGACGCTCGAGCTTGCCTGCCCGCGCCTCCCGAGCGGACCGGAGACTTCATGAACGCCACCACCACCGCCCTGAACCAGGGACTCCCCATGAAACTGATCTCGGTGGACGAGGCGGTGAAGCAGGTGAACGCCGCGGTGAAGAAGTAGCGGAACCGGAAAAGAGGGACGCGTGCGGGCGGTCTGCCCGCACCGGACTTCCTCGAGGGCCGGCCGGGTTCCGGCAATCGGCGCCCGGCCGGCGGATCGTGAGAGGGGAGGCAATGTGGAACGGGAAGCGGCATGCGCTCCGGGAGCACAGTTGCAGCACCGGCGGAAAGGTCGGCAGGAGCGATCGGAGCGGCCGTCCGGCGGAAGACCGTGACGAAGCGGCCGATCGGGGCCATCGCGATTTTCATCGCTCCGGTCATGATCCTATTACAGTCTGTTCATCCTCTATCCCATATTCGCCGACCGTGTACAATTCGTTCCACACGATGACGCCCCGGCTGGGCGCCTTGTGACCGAGTTCGTCGGGTTCGCGAATTTCCGGGCTCTTCGCCGACCCGATCTTCCTGCTGTCGACGAAGAACACGCTGATCTGGGCCACCGCGGGACCGGCAATCGAAATGATCGCGGCGACCGTTCTCGCCTTCATCGTCGACTTCCGGCGTTCCGTCTCTACCGCTTCTACCTGGCGGCATGGTTCACCCCGATCCTCATCACCGGAGTGATCGTGGGAATCATCTTCAAGTGGATCTTCAATTTCCGACTGGGGCCTGGTGAACGTGGGGCTCCGGACTCTGGGGCTCGAGGGGGCGGCGAAGAACTGGCTCGGGTCGCCGGGCCTGGCGCTCTGGGTGGTCATCGCCGTCCATTTCTGGAATACCTTCGGCTACTCGTTCATCCTGCTGCTCGCGGGCCTTTCGGCGGTTCCCGGCGACGTGGTGGAGAGCGCCCAGATCGACGGGGCCTCGACCCTCCGGACCTGCCTGCAGATCCTGTTCCCGATGCTGCTGCCGGTGTTCATCACCACGACCATCCTCTCCTTCATGGGGAAGATGCGGGCGTTCCACATCGTCTGGGTGCTGACCAACGGCGGTCCGATGCATGCGACCGAAACCGTGGCGACCTACGTGCAGAAGCGGGCCTTCGGCTGGGTGAGCCTCGACCTGGGCTACCCGTCGGCGATCGCCGTCTTCTGGTTCATCCTGGTCATCGTCGGCGTGACGCTGATCAACCGCTGGCTCCAGCGCAAAGTTCGACCTGAGAGGGTGTCCGCGATGACGGCGAAACGGAACAGAATGATCAGGGACATCCTGGTGACGGTCGTGCTCGGCCTCTTCACCCTCGTGGTGCTGATCCCCTTCGTGTGGATCATTCTCATGTCCTTCCGGACGACCGGCGAGATTCTGGCCGAGCTGTACGGGCTGCCGTCCGCGCTTCGCTGGGAGAACTATTCGAAACTGCTGTTCGACCCCCAGATCGCCTTCTACCGCTACATCCTGAACAGTGTCGCGGTGACGTTCGGAGCCCTGGCGATCACCCTGGTCCTCTCGACACTCGGCGGGTACGGTTTCGCCCGGCGGCGCTACGCGTTCCGCTACCGGGATCTGCTCTTCATGATTCTGCTCCTTTCCCTCATGCTGCCGCCCCAGGCCATGTACATTCCCCAGTTCATCATGATGAGCCGGTACCGGCTGCTCAACACCCTCACCTCGCTGGTACTGCTCTACGCCGCCTACGCCGTCACCATCAGCACGTATCTGCTGAAGACGTATTTCTCCCAGCTGCCGGAGGAGCTCGAGGAGTCGGCCCGGATGGACGGCGCGGGCGATCTGCTCATCTTCGGACGCATCATGCTTCCGCTGGCCCGGCCGGTGATCGCGACGATCATCCTGATCAACTTCAAGGAGTTCTGGAACGAGCTGCTCATCGCCCTGACCATGGTCACGAAACAGGAGCTCCGTGATGCTTCCGCTTGGCGATGATGCATTTCGTGGGAGAGAACGCGTCCAATTACGCCATTGCCGCCGCGAGCCTGGTCGTCGGTATGGCGCCGCTTCTGCTGCTGTACCTGGTTCTGGCCGAGCGGTTCGTCGAGGGCGTGACCGCCGGGAGCGATCAAGGGCTGATCCTTTTATCGATTGCGATTCTCGTGAATATTCTCGTAAGGAAGCGACCTTGTACGATGGGAGGGGCTGGGCGATGGCAGCCGGTGCGGCGACGGAAAATTCCGGTACGATGGCCTGGGAAAAGGCCTACGAGGCGATCAAGGCTGAAAATTCGCACTGGACGTCAAGCCGGGAGAAACCGTCTCCGAGCCGAACCTGGCACGGGAGCTGGGGATCAGCCGCACCCCGATCCGCGAGGCGCTGAAACAGCTCGAGCAGGAGGGGCTGATCGTAACGGAGAACCGGCGCAAGCGGGTCTACATTCTGCGCATCAACGAAATTCACGAGATCTTCGAGCTCAAGACCGCGATCGAGGGAAAGGTAATGCGGCTCGCCGCCGAGCGGGCGACCCCGGAGCAGAAGAAGGAGCTCGGAAGTCTCCTGGACGAGATGCGAACCTTTCGCGAGCGGGAGACGCTCGAGAACCTGCGGCAGGGGCACGAGACGATCCTCCGCTGGATGGCCCTGGACGGACGCTTTCATGCCGCCCTGTTCGCCATGTCGAAGAACCGCAAGGCGGAGACGATCATCGGACAGCTCAATTTCCAGTGGCACCGGCTCGAGCTCGGACTTCTCGCAATGGAGGGCCGGCTCGAGCAGAACATCGCCGAGCACCTCGAAATGGGAGCGGCCCTGCTCGACGGCAGACCGGAGGAAGCCGAGGCCCTGCTGGTCCGGCATCTCGAGAAGCTGCACCTGACCATCGTGAACATCATGGAAATCTTCCACTACCCGGTCTGAATGCCCGGAGCGGACCGGGCCGGGCGGTCCGCCGGCGCAGGGCCGTTTCACCGGATTTCTGCTTCATCCGCTCATCTATATTATCCACTTGCTATATAGTATTTATTATTACAAAAATTATCGATATTTCTGTTGACAAATGCGGTAACCAATGGTACATAAAATATAGATAGATCTTTACCATCTTCTTCGAACCGTACTTCCTTCCGGAACCTGTTCCCTGGAATACGGTCTCCTTCCGCCGGTCGGGCGGGAGAAAGGTGTGCGGGGAAACCTGCCCGCCTCCCATGCTTGGAAAGAAGAAGCTGAGTCTCGAAATCAATGATGCCGACATCCCACTGCGGGCAGGCATCACGAAGAAGGAGGCTGGCTTCCATGGCAAGCGACAAGAACGATGCCCGATCGTCCCAGGAAAACGGAAAGCTCTTCAAGAGCGGAACGACCAGACGGGAATTCCTCAAGCTGAGCGGTGCCGGCATTGCCGGTGCGGCGGTGTCTGCAACCCTGCTCAAGCTCTTCGGCGGTTCCCCCGACGCGGTGGTCTACGAGACCGCTTCCGGTGCGATCATCGCCGAACCGGCGCGATGTACCGGCTGCCGGCGCTGCGAGACCGTCTGCACAACCCGCAACGACGGCAAAGCCCATCCCTATGTTTCCCGGGTCAAGGTGAACCGGAACCTGATGTACGGCCATGCCGGCGTGACCGCCGCCTGGTGGAAAGGCGAGGGTCAGATGGGCAACTACCTGATCAGTGCCGACACCTGCCGGCAGTGCGAGGAGCCCTACTGTGCTTCCCAGTGCCCGAACGGCGCGATCGAGGTGAACAAGCAGACCGGCGCCCGGGTCGTCAACGAAGAGAAATGCGTCGGCCGCGGCACCTGTCAGCAGGCCTGCCCGTGGGGCATGATCACCGTCGATGCCGAAGCGGGAAAGGCGAAAAAATGCCTGCTCTGCAACGGTTATCCCGGCTGCGCGGACAACTGTCCCACCGGGGCGCTCAGATTCGTGACCTGGGAAGAAGCGGTGAAAACCTACAAGAAGCACTGGGGCAACCAGCCGGTGAATGCGTAAGGAAGGAGAAGGAACATGGCAAATCGAGGCGGTTATACCGGAAAAATTCTGCGTGTGAACCTCTCCGACGGAACGGTCCGGTCGGAGGACACGAGCAGGTATCTCGACTATATCGGCGGCATGGGACTCGGCTACAAGGTGATGTGGGATGAAGTGCCCGAGGGCACGAAGGCCTTCGATCCGGCGAACAAGATCGTGGTCGGCGTGGGTCCGCTCTGCGGGACCGGCGTTCCGTGCAGCAGCCGGACCAACATCACCTCGCTCCTGCCGAGCAATCCGTACAACGCCATCACCGACAGCCACATGGGCGGCTACTTCGCCGTCGAGCTGAAGTACGCGGGCTGGGACGGCATTATCATCGAAGGGAAGGCCTCCTATCCCGTATGGCTCCGGATCCAGGACGGCGACGTCTCCATCGAGAACGCCCGCTATCTCTGGGGAAAGGGAACCTTCCAGACCATCGCCGAAGTGTCCGGCATGATGGGGAAAAGCGCCCAGGTGGCGGCCATCGGCCAGGCGGGAGAGAACCTGGTGAACCTGGCGGTCATCCGCACCGGTTCCAGCCATTCCGCCGGCGGTCACGGCGGCGTGATGGGCTCGAAGAACCTGAAAGCGATCGGCGTGATCGGCACCGGTTCGGTGAAGATCGCCGGAGCGGGTCCCGAGTGGAACAAGCTGGACCGCTTCATGATGAGCATCATCGGGGCGAACAATCAGCACGTCGTTCCCTCCACTCCCCAGCCGTGGGCCGAGTACTACGACAAGGGAAGCCGCTGGACCGCGACGCAGGGCCTCTACTGGGGTGCGGCGAACCCTCCCGTGGAGACCGGCGAGTGCGATCCGCACGACATCCACAGCGTGGGCCTGCGGACTCAGAAAGGCGTGAAGGACCTCGGGCCCGGCGCCGAGAAGTACACCGTCCGGATGGGCGGCTGCGCTTCCTGCCCGGTGCGCTGCCATTCGCAGCTCAACGTGCCGCAGCTCGAAGCGTACGGGTTCTCGCCCTACGTTTCCAATACCTGTATGGGGTATTCGAGTCCGAAGGGCGTCATGTTCAACGGCTTCGACGAGAGCGTAGAGGACAACAGCATCATCGGAACGGCGCTGGGAGCCCAGCTCGCGGACGACTACGGGGTCTGGTGCAACTACGGACAGATCGGGCGTGACCTCGGATACGCATACAAGAAAGGCTACCTGAAGAAGGTTCTTCCGGCCGACGAGTACGCATCCATCCCGTGGGACCTGGTGGAGAAGGGCGACCCTGCCTTCCTCCTCGACTTCTACAAGCGGGTCACCTACCGGCAGGGCGAGCTCAGCCACATCGGCGACGGCGCCTACTGGCTCGCGAAGCGCTGGGGCTTCGGGGCGGATTACTGGAGCGACGCCAAGATGAAGCTCTGGTCGCCGCTCGGCTATCCGGTCCACCACTCGAACGAGGCCAACGGGCAGGTCGGTGCGCTGATCTCCTGCATGTTCAACCGCGACGCTCAGTGCCACACGCACATGAACTTCATCGCGAGCGGTCTGCCGATCGAGCTGCAGAAGGAGATCGCCGGAGAAATCTGGGGCTCGCCCGACGCGCTGGATGCGCCGCTGAACTACACGCCGATGAACGAGGCGAAAGCGAAGTTCACCAAGTGGAGCATCGTGCGGAACGTGCTGCACGACTCGCTGACCGTCTGCAACTGGATGTGGCCGATGACCGTATCGCCCCTGAAGGAACGCAACTACCGCGGCGACACCGCCCTGGAAAGCAAGTTCTACACCCTGGCGACCGGCGTTCAGAAGAGCGAGGCCGACCTCGACACCGACGGCGAGCGGATCTTCACGCTGCACCGTGCGATGACCATGAAGCAGATGGGCACCATGGACATGCGGAACAAGCACGACGTCATGAGCCCGTGGGTTTTCGACAGCGACAAGGACAAGGCCGCCTTCACCGCCGGAACCATCAAGATGGACCGTGCGGACATGGAGAAGGCCAAGGGCATGCTCTACGAGCAGATGGGATGGGACAAGGCTACGGGAGCCCCGACCCGGGCGACCCTGGAGCGCCTCGGAATGTCGGAAGTGGCGGAAGAGCTCTCGAAGAAGGGTCTGCTGCCCGCCTGACGTTCTCCGGCCGGCGCAATCGAACGAAACACGATGCGGGAGAGGGAATACCTCTCCCGCTTTTCACTCTCCCGGAGTATAATGGGGCATGGACAGGAGCAGCCGGCCGAACGTGCCGGATGAGCGGCCGGTGGAGCTTTTCGTGAACGGGAGGCCGGCCGGGCTGTTCCTCTGCACGCCTTCGGATCTGTCGGACCTCGCGGTCGGCAGCGTTTTCAGCCGCGGCATGATCGAAAACGTCGGGGAAATCCGCCGGATCGAGGAGCCGCTCGAAACCGGAGACGTCCCGCAGGGAGCCGGCTCCGGCGGGCGGAACTTCCCCGCGGTTCGCCTCGAGCTGGACCACGAGCCGCCGGCACGGGAGTTTTCCCTCGAGTCGGTCTACGGCCCGGCGCGGCGGGAACCGGGACAGGCGGCACCGGGACGGCAGGAGCGGCCGGCCGCGGTCGGCGGACCGATTCCGCTCGGGACGCTCCGGAGGCTCGCATCGGAGCTGTTCGCCCGGGCACGGCTCCACCGGCAGACCGGCGGAGTGCATTGCGCCGGAATCGCCCGCGGAGACGTGCTGCTGCTGGTACGGGAAGACGTGGGGCGGCACAACGCGGTGGACAAGGCGATCGGAGCCGCCCTCCGGGATGGCATCGACACCTCGTCCTGCATCCTGATCCTGTCGGGAAGGATTTCTGCGGCGATGCTGCTGAAGGCGCTCCGGGCGGAAATCCCGCTGGCGGTCACCCGGCACATTCCGACCGGGCTGGCCCTCGCGCTGGCGGAGCGTCGGGGGATGACCCTGGCGGGCCGGATCGAAAGCGAGCGGCCGATCGTCTATTCACATCCGGAGCGGATCACGGAAACGTGACCGCCCGGCCGGGAAACCGCGGAACGCGGACCGGCAGCGCGCGCTGCGCGCTTCAAGGAGGAATGCATGTTCGGATTCGGACGTCTGGGACCGATGGAGCTGATTCTGATCCTCGTCATCGCCCTTGTGATCTTCGGGCCGAAGAAGCTGCCGGAGATCGGACGGGCAGTCGGGAAAGCGATACGGGAGTTCAAGCAGAGCACGAGCAGAATCGCCGAGGATCTCGACATCGACGACAATGCCAGGAAGCCCGCTTCACGCGAGATCCCCGGTTCCGCCGGCGGAACGAAGAAGGAGGCCTGATGTTCGGCTTCGGAAGAATCGGCGCCGTCGAACTGATCCTGATCCTCGTAATCGTACTGGTCATCTTCGGACCGAAGAAGCTCCCGGAGATCGGAAGATCCCTCGGGAAGGCGATCAAGGAGCTCCGCTCCGGTACCCGGGGCGGAAACGCGGAAGATGAAACCCCGAGCGTGGAGGCGAACCGCGGCGATGCCCGTGCGGAAAAACACGAAAAAGCGGGGGAGTAAGGGTTCGGCGGAAGAGCTCCGGCTGAGCTTCATCGAGCACCTCGCGGAACTGCGCCGCAGGCTCATCGTCAGCCTTCTCGCGGTCATCGTCACATCGAGCGTGTGCTACCTCTATGTGGATTTCCTGGTGGGGCTGCTCATGCGTCCGGCGCAGGACCTGACCTTCGTGTTCCTCACGCCTCCGGAGCTGTTTCTCGCGTACCTGAAGATCGCCATCGCGGGCGGCATCTTCACCGCATCGCCGCTGCTTCTCCTCGAGGTCTGGCTCTTCGTGAGGCCGGCACTGGGGCGCGGCGAACGGCTCCCCGTGGTGCTGGCGTTCCTGTTCGGTGCGCTTCTCTTCTATGTCGGCGTGACGTTCGCCTACCTCACGATTCTTCCGATGGCGCTGCGGTTCTTCATGCAGTATGCCTCGGGACAGATCACCCCGATGTTCTCGATCGGCAGTTATGCCGGCTTCGTCAGCTCGATTCTGCTCGCCTTCGGGATCGCCTTCGAGCTTCCGATCGTGGTCCTTCTGCTGACCCGCCTCGGCATCCTGACCACGGCGACGCTCAAGCGCTACCGGAAGTACGTCCTGCTGATCATCCTGATCGTGGCTGCATTCCTCACGCCGCCCGACGTGATCAGCCAGCTGCTGCTCACCGGACCGATGTATTTTCTGTTCGAGATCAGCATCCTCGTTTCGGGGATCGCCCGGCCGAAACGACGGAGCGATGAGGAAGAGGATGTCGAGGAGGAAAATCATGACGTTCGATGAGTTCTCCGGAACCCTGGACCGCCGGCGGACGGACCTCATCGGTCGTGCTATCCCCTTCCTGAATTTCATGACATAATAATCAACCATGGATAGAGTTCTCTACATCGTGAACCGAAGCAACCAGCGGGGCGGCCGGATGCTCTCGCTGATCGACCTCATAGAGACGGAGACCCTCACGTTCCGGCAGGCGGCCTGGATCCTCCAGCGGATCGAGCAGGGTTCCTCCTGGCTCGTCGGCGGTGCGCCGGGAGGGGCGGGGAAGACCGCCGTCGTCGGCGCACTGCTCGCCCTGCTGCCTCCGGGGACCCCGGTGACCCTGACCACCATGGATTCGGGCTGGCGGAATGCCCGGCCCGGAGACTGCCTGGTGGCCTATGAAGTCGGAGACGGTGCGTACGAGGCATACCTCTGGGGAGCCGACGTGCAGAGTCTGACCGAACGGGGACTGCAGGGCTGCCGGATCGTTTCGAACCTCCACGCGGACAGCCTCGAGGAGGCGCGGGCGATCGTGGTGGACCGCTGCGGAGCACGGGAAGAAGGCTTCCGGGCGTTCGACCTGTTCATCCCCATCAGCGTTCGCGGCGGATTCGTTTCCATGAGCCGGAAGATCGATACCATGTTCTACGCCGGGGGAGACGCCTGGCACGAGTACGACCCCGGCCATGTGCCGTCGGATCGGGAAGTGGTACTGGAACGGTTTCTCCGTGATACGGCCGAGCGCGGAGTGCGGAAGATCGAGGACGTGCGGGGGGCGTGGCTGGAACTGACGGCGGCGGAGGGAAGATCGGAAGGCGAGGGTGAAGACCCCGGGGCCGGGGAAGCCGGACCCGGGTGACCTGTCCTGTGAACCCCCGCGGGGCGTTCGGTTCCGAAGCCCGCAGGGTTCAGAAAACGGGACTGAGTCCCGCCTGGAAGAGAATGCCGCTCGCGCGGAACATCGAGTAGGCGCATTCGACGAGGACCATTCCGTTCTCCTCGGCAAGCAGCCTCATGTCTTCGGTAACATGCTTGTTCCGCACGAAGAGTACGGCCGGGATGTCGGACATCATCGCGGTTCGAATCGTCTGCACGTTCGCGAGCCCCGTGATCAGGAGCAGCCCGGTTTCCGAAACGGTCAGCACGTCGCTCATCAGGTCGGACGAGAATCCGAAGCTCACCTCGATACCGTCCCCGGCCTTCCCGCACACGACGGTCCCCTTCACATGCTGAACGATATCCGCGATTCTCATGAATGTCACCATAGCGGGAATCGGGTGAATAGGCAAGGTGCCTTCCCGCGGGCTGCATTCCCGCAGGCCCGGGCGTTGCTTCCGCATCATCTTCTCCGTACCTTACTGATGTAAGGAGCAGCCGGTCCATGAATGCGGTCAGGCAGCGATTCCGCCAGATTCATCTCGAATTCCACACCTCCCCGGAGATACCCGATATAGCGGCGGACTTCGACGCCGAGGCGTTCGCGACCCGGATGCAGCGGAGCCGGGTGAACTCGGTGAACATTGCCGCCAAGTGCCATCACGGCCTCTCATACTATCCGACGAAAGCGGGCGTGATGCATCCCCATCTTTCGATAGACCTGATGGGCGCCATGATCGAGGCCCTGCATCGCCGCGACATCCTGGCGCTGCCCTGCATCAGCGTGGCGCGGGACGAGCGGGCGGGCTGGCGGCATCCGGAATGGCTCGCGGTGCTGCCGGGCGGCCAGTTCGCCGGGAAGAAGATGTTCGACAACGAGCGGCCCTGGCTCGAAGGCATCGAACCCGCAGGCGGGAAAGAGCGGATCCGGCAGGAATCCTGGCGGGAGCTCTGCCTGAACACTCCGTACATCGACACCGTGCTGGAGCAGGCAGGCGAGATCCTCCGGAACTACCGGGCCGACGGCATCCGGTTCGAAGTCGTCGGGCAGCCCGACGGCGGCTGCACCTGCACCGCCTGCGTCTCCTCGATGCTCGAACGCGGGCTCGACCCCGCCTCCGCGGCGGATCGGGCGGCCTTCGCGAGGGACGTGACGCGGCGGTTCATACGGCGGGCTGGGGAGCTGGTGAGATCACACCGGCCGGACGGAACGGTGTTCTTCGGCGACCGCATCCTGGTGACCCCGATGCGGGCAGACGGGAGTGCCGGTGAGCTCGAGCGGAATTCCCACCTGGAGCTCGAATCCCTTCCCTCCGGTGATCGGGGCTCTCCCGGATTCCCGTACTCCGCCCGATACTTCGCCCGGTTCGACGATGCGGATACCGTGGGGATGACGAGCCGGTTCCGCAAGGCCCGGGGGGATTGCGGCTCGATCCGCTCCGCGGCCGCCCTCGAGTACGAATGCCTGCGCATGCTCGCTGCGGGGAGCCGGTGCTGCATCGCCGACCAGCTGAATCCGCGGGCGAGGCTGGAGGATTTCACCTACGACAGGATCGGCGAAGTCTACCGCCTGGTGGAGGACCGGGAGCCCTGGTGCCGCGATGCGCGGCTCGCGGCCGACATCGGCCTCCTGATCACCGGTACGCCGGCTGCCGGATACGCCTCGGCGGGCGACTCGAACGACGGGGCGGCGAGCATGCTCCTGCAGCTGAAGCAGCAGTTCCACGTCCTCGGCGACCGCGTCCTCGACGACCGGTCCGATTTTTCCCGGTACCGGCTGCTGATTCTCCCGGATACCGTGGGCCTTACCGAGGAGACGGCGCGGCGCCTGCGGGACTTCGCCGCCGGGGGAGGAAGCCTTCTCCTGACCCACCGGTCGGGCCTGATGCGGGACGGCGGAAGGTTCGGCCTGGACATCGGTCTCGACTACGAAGGTGATCTGCCGCACAATCCCGATTACCTGCACTTCCACCCCGACTTCAGCGATCGGCTGGGCAGTGGGATGTTCTACGTGATGTACGAACGCGGGTCGAAAGTCCGGCCCGGAGCGGGAGCGGAAGTGCTCGCCACGGTGGGAAAGCCGTACTTCGACCGGGACTGGCTCCGCTTCAGCGGACCGGCCCAGACGCCCGCCGAACGCGACACCGATATTCCCGGGATCGTTCGGAGAGGACGGGTCTTTTACGCGGCGCACCCGCTCTTCGCCTCCTGGTCGCTGCACGCCCACGAGCCGGATCTCGCCGTCGTCCGCCGGGCGCTGGAGCTCCTGCTCCCCGATCCGCTCGTCCGGACCGATCTCCCGCTGACGGCGGAGGTGACCGTGACCGAGCAGGACGGCCGGAAGGTCGTTCACGTCCTGAACTATGTGCCGCAGCGGCTCGCACGGGCCTCGGACGTCGTGACGGATGCCCAGTACATCGCCGGCACCGTGGCGATCCGGACCGATGCGAAACCGTCCCGCGTTCTGCTCGTCCCGGAAAAGCAGCCGGCCGACTGGGAATGGCGGGACGGGTATGCCGAGGTCCGGCTGCCCCTTCGCAGGGGCCATCTGATGCTCTCGGTGGAAAGGTAGGGGCGCGGAGGGGGCGGTTGCTCGGCAGACCCGCGCTCCCGCCTTCCGGACCGCTCGGCACCGGCCGCGATCAGCAGGAGCCGGAGTTCGGTCCGTCGGTACCGGGAATTGTAAGAATAATAAAATGTAAAATACATGAACTATCAGAGCCTGCCCAGAATCATCGAATTGCCCCAATCCGGTTGACGTCCGAAATTCCCTTCAGTAGTTTTGTACGTGAATTCCGGGGGCGAAAGCTCCGAGTCCTGCATGTACCTGAGGCAGCCAGTTTCGGCGGCGCTTCGGGTCCGAATCCGGATCCTGCTAGATAAAGCCGAAGGTGTACAGCGATGGACAAAATAACTCGATTTCGTGAAGAATACTGAGAAGGTGAAAAGCATCATGAAGCGTACCCGGCGTGCGTTTCCGGACGATCGGACGCAGATGCCCCGGTAAAATGAAAGAAAGTTCATTTCACATCGAACTCCGCTTCATCAATCTTCCATGATCAGAATGCGCTGCTTCCGATGGAAGCCCTCGTGAAACGATCATCCTTCATGAAAATTCAAACTTACTCATCCTCGTCGGGAGGGAGGCCGTGCGCTCGTGATCGGTGTGCAGTGTCGAGAGCATGAAAAGACTGCGGCGGAAGAATTCTTCCAGCTCTTCAAGACCCCCTGGGAGCATGCCCGGGAAGGAAGGATATACGAGGTACTGATCATCAGCGATCCTGAAGCGGAAGGGAGAGTATCCCGGCTGCGGATCCTTTTCGGTCCCCGACAGACCCGGACCGATATCCTGTCGGGTTTGACCGTCGGCCCGCCGTCCGCGGCATCCGTGATGGAGTACGGATTCCCGGGATTACCGGATTCCGGACACGCCGTGCCGATCCTCACCGGAATTGCAGGCTGTACGGCCGGTCCGGATCGACCCGGAGCGAGGGTCCTCGCCCGGAAGGCCGGAACGGACGTTCCGACGGGAGTTTCGATCGAGACTGACGATGGGGAGACGATACGCTTCGGGTTCGACCTTTTCGCGGAAGTCGAGGCGATTCTGCTCGGGGGCCTGCCCCCCGAACATTCTATGATCCCCGCGCTGGATATCCACATTTCCATGCTCAGACGGATTCTGCTCGACCACGGCATCGCATTCCTGGAGATACCCCCGGTTCCCTCGGGATATCCTTTCGCCGCCTGTCTTACCCATGACGTGGACTTCGTGAGGATCCGGGAACACGTTCTGACGAAGTCCATTTTCGGTTTCCTGTACCGGGCGACCTGGGGAACGGCGGTGCGGCTGGCGCGGAGGGACCTGAATCTGAAGCAGGCGCTCCGGAACTGGTTTTCGGTGCTGTCGCTTCCTCTTGTGCTCGCAGGGCTGATGCGGGACTTCTGGATGCAGTTCGACCGGTACCTCCGGATCGAAGAGGAGCTGCCGTCGACTTTCTTTTTCCTTCCTTTCCCGGGATACCCGGGCTTGTCCGACCGGGGAACCGCTCCGGCCGCGAGAGCGTCGCGCTACCGGATCGAAAGCCTGCGGGATGTCCTTCGGAAGCTCCGGGAGGCGGGAAAAGAAATCGCCGTACACGGGATCGACGGATGGATCGATGCGGCGCGCGGAATGCGGGAGCGCCGGAGAATCGCCGAAACCGCACAGACGCTCCCCTCGGGAGTCAGGATGCACTGGCTGCTCTTCGGGGAGAACTCTTTCGCCGAGCTCGACCGGAGCTACTCCTACGACTCGACGTTCGGATACAACGATACGGTCGGCTTCCGGGCGGGAACGACGCAGGCGTACGTTCCTCCGGGAGTGGAGAACCTGATCGAGATCCCGATGAACGTCCAGGATACTTCGCTGTTCTATCCCCGGAGGATGAACCTCACCGCCGGTGAGGCCGGGATTCTCTGGCGTCGGATCCTGTCCCGGTACATCGGCGGCGGCGGCGTCCTCACCGTTTCGTGGCATCAGCGGAGCCTCGGGCCCGAGCGGGCCTGGGACGGATTCTACCGGATGATCCTCGCAGACCTGAGGGAAGCGGGAGCCTGGTTCGGGACGATGGAAACTGCGGCGCGATGGTTCCGGAAACGCAGGTCGGTGAGGTTCGAAGCGGCAGAGGGAAGCGGCGGAGAGCAGAATTACCGTGTCAGAAACATCGGAGATGACGACCTTCCCACGTTGAGCCTCCGGACCTGGTATCCCGGGTCCGGCGGAGAGGCGTTCCCGCAGGCCCAGCCGGTCGATGTCCCGCTTCATGAAGAAGGAACCTGTTCCGTTGGACCCGCGCGGCAGTCCGCGCTGCGATCCGCGGAACCCGACGGACAGGAACACGTCAAGTAAAGAGGAGCTGAATCGAAGCGATGCACGATACACGTGGAAAAAAAATCTGCATGATTGCATATACGAAATACTCGACGGATGCCAGGGTCAGAAGAACTGCAGAGACGCTCGCCGCGGCCGGGTATTCGGTGACGATGCTTGCGCTCGCAGAGGGGGCCTCGCCGCGGAACTATCTCCACTACGGCGTACGGGTGAAGGAGCTGCGGATCCGAAAGTACCGGGGACACAGCTCTCTCGCCTACATTCTTTCCTACGTACGATTCATGATTCTCTCATTCCTGGCCTGCAGCGCCGGAGCGCTTCGCCTCCAGGTCGATATGGTGCATGTCCACAACATGCCGGACTTTCTGGTCTTCTCGGCTCTCGTCCCGAAGCTGCTGGGCAAACGGATTGTTCTGGATATCCATGACTCCATGCTCGAAACCTACGGGAGCCGTTTCGACGAGATACCGGTTCTGATGGAGAAGGTCCTCCTGTGGGAAGAGCGGATCAGCAGCCGCTTCGCGGACCGGATTGTCTGCGTCAATCACGTGCAGTCCCTGGCGCTGCTGAAGCGGGGCATCGAGAGCGTGAAGCTGCACGTTCTCCTGAATGTGCCCGACGAGAGGGTATTCACTCCCGGCGGGCGAGTCCGCAGCGGCTCGGACGGCGGGCGTTTCAACCTGGTCTATCACGGAACGCTCGATCGGGGCCTTGGAATCGATCGGGCGCTGCACGCCGTCGATGCGGTGCGAGGTGTGCTTCCCGGGGTCCATTTCCATATCCTGGGAACCGGAAAGGACGCGGCGGCACTGATCCGGATGCGACAGGAGCTCGGAATCGAGGAGTACGTGACGATCCGGAACCGGATGCTGCTGCTGGAAGCTCTTCCCGAGTTCCTGGAAACCAAACAGCTCGGGGTTATTCCGAACCGGAGGAACCGTGCCACCGAGATGATGCTGCCCGTGAAGATGATCGAATACATTTCGCTGGGGATTCCCGTCATCGCTCCCCGGCTCGCAGCGATCGAATACTATTTCTCGGACGAGATGCTCACCTTTTTCGATCCCGATCGTACCGATTCCATGGCCGCCGCCATTCTGGAAGTTCACGACAGCTACGGAGAGGCGATGCGGAAGGCCGGGAATGCGCTTCGGTTCCTCGAACAGTACGGATGGAACAGACACAAGGAGGATCTCTTTTCGCTCTATGCCTCCCTTGCACTCCCGACGAACCGCTTCTTTTCCCGCCTGCCGGCTCGCGCGGCAGAACGGCGGAGGCGATCCGCCGGGTTATCCCGACCGACCGAATACAGCCAGAGGAGTCAAACATCATGAATCAAACACTGTCCGTCGCCCAGATCGGACTCGGATACTGGGGTCCGAACCTGCTGAGGAACCTTGTCTCGAACCGCAGCTTTCGCGTCTCGAAGGTCGTCGATATGTCGGAGGAGCGGCGTGCATTCGGGAGCTCGCTGTATCCCGCCGTTCGGTTCACCGACAACGCCGATGAAGTCTTCGATGATGATGAGATCGAGGCCGTGGTCATCGCGACCCCGGTGCTGACCCATTACGAGCTGGCCAGGAAGGCGCTCCTGAGCGGGAAGCACATCCTGGTCGAAAAGCCGATGGCCATGACGGTTGAGGATGTCCGAAAGCTGCGGGACCTCGCGAAGGAGAGAAATCTCGTCGCGATGGTCGGCCATACATTCCTTTACAATCCGTACGTGCGATACCTCAAGAAGATGATCGAGGATGGAGATCTCGGCGAGATCCGCTACATCTACAGCCAGCGGCTGAACCTCGGAAGAATCCGGTCCGATGTCGATGCGCTCTGGAACTTCGCTCCCCACGATATCAGCATCATCCAGTACCTGCTCGACGAGCCGAACCCGTTCTCCGTCTGGCGGCACGGAATGAGTTATATCCAGAACGGTCTCGACGACGTGGTGTTCCTGAACATCACCTATCCGAACCGGGTGATCGCCAGCATCCACGTGAGCTGGCTGGATCCCCAGAAGGTGCGGCGCATCACTATCGTGGGATCGAAGAAAATGGTCGTCTACGATGATGTGGCGGATTACAAGATCGCCATCTTCGACAAGGGGATCGAGCCAAAGGCCAAGCTGGGTGTGAAGATGGACTACGACGACCCGCGCTCCGTCACGTACGACCATCGTTCGGGAGACGTTCTGTTTCCCCAGGTGAAGTGGCAGGAGCCGCTGCAGAACGAGGTCGAGCATTTCTTCGACTGTATCCGGAACGGAACGAAGTGCATGACCGACGCCGAGCACGCGATGAAAGTCGTACAGATAATCGAGAACGCTCACTCCGCCGGGCTGCCCGAAATCTTCGACACGGTAGCGTTCGACTCGAGGGAGGTGTCGTGAGCGAGCCGACGGTACGACGGGCCGCGATCCGGAACGTGAGCTTCGGATCGAACGTGACGGTGGTGGAGCCGGCGAATCTCTATGACTGCACGATCGGGGACGACGTGTTCATCGGCCCGTTCACCGAGATCCAGCGAGGGGTCGTGATCGGGAAAGGTACCCGGGTGCAGTCCCATGCATTCATCTGTGAGCTGGTCAGGATCGGGGAGAACTGCTTCATTTCGCACGGAGCGATGTTCATCAACGACACCTTTTCGACCGGCGGTCCGGCCCGCGGCGACCGGAGCCTGTGGCGCGATTCCCGCATCGGCAGCAACGTCTCGATCGGTACGAACGCGACGATTCTTCCCGTCGTGATCTGCGACAACGTGGTCGTGGGGGCGGGTGCGGTCGTGACGAAGGACATCGAGGAGCCGGGAATCTACGCGGGAAATCCCGCGAAATGTATTCGAAAATTCAGCAAAGTGGAGAGCCGTCTATGAACGTGAAGTTTGTCGATCTGAACATCCAGTACGAGAATCTGAGGGAACAGATGGAGTCCGCATTCCGGGAGGTGATCGAGGAGTCGGCCTTCATCCGGGGCCGGCACGTGAAGGCCTTCGAGGACGCCTACCGCACTGCCTACGGAGTCGGGAACTGCATCAGCGTCGCCAACGGCACCGATGCGATCTACATCGCCCTGAAGATGCTCGGTGTCGGCCGGGGCGACGAGGTGATCACGACGGCCATGAGCTGGATATCCACCTCGGAGGTCATCACCCAGGCCGGAGCGAAGCCGGTATTCGTCGATATCGATCCGGTTTACCGAACGATCGATCCGGGGAAGATCGAGGAGAAGATCACCGAGCGGACCCGCGCGATCATCCCGGTCCATCTCTACGGCCAACCCGCCGACATGGATCCGATCATGCGGATCGCGAACGAGCACGGACTCCATGTCATCGAGGACTGCGCCCAGGCCCATTTCGCGGAATACCGCGGCCGGCGGGTGGGAACGTTCGGCACGTGCGGAACGTTCAGCTTCTATCCCGCCAAAAATCTCGGGGCCTACGGGGACGCGGGGGCGATCATCACCGATGACGACCGTCTCGCCGGCCGGATGCGGATGTACGCCAACCACGGGTCCTCCGCGGACAAGCACGATCACGAATTCGAGGGTATAAACAGCCGTCTCGACGGCCTGCAGGCTGCTGTCCTGGGCGTGAAGCTTCCGCACGTCGGCGAATGGAATGCGGCGCGGGTCCGCCACGCGCAGCGCTACCGGGAGCGGCTTGCCGGTCTCGACTGGCTCCGACTGCCGGAGGTGCGGGAGGACTCGACCCACGTGTTCCACCTGTTCGTGGTGCAGACGGAGGAGCGGGAGCAGCTGCGGCAGTTCCTGAAGGATCGCGGAATCGCGACCGCCATCCACTACCCGAAGAGTCTTCCGTTTCTGAAAGCGTACCGGTACCTCGGTCACCGTCCAGAGGATTTCCCTGTTGCCCACACCTTCCCGGACGAGATCCTCTCCCTGCCGATGTTCCCCGAGCTTACGGAGCAGGAGATCGACTACGTCTGCGACGCGATCCGGGAATACGGGCGGAACAGGAGCGCATCCGATGTGAAGCGGCAGGAACACCTGACGGCCTGACGGGGAGAGGTGAAGTCGATGGAGCACAACGTACCCTATGTCCTCATCACGCCGGCTCACAACGAGGATCGAACGATCGGAAGGGTAATCAGTTCGGTCGTTTCGCAGACGGTTCTTCCGGTGAAGTGGGTTATCGTGAGCGACGGATCCACGGATCGGACCGACGAGATCGTGAGGGAAGCCTGCAGCGAGCACGACTGGATCGAGCTCGTCCGCCTGCCCGAGCACCGCGACCGGCAGTTCGCCGCTAAGGTGTATGCGTTCAACGCGGGATACGAGAAGCTCCGGGGACTGGACTACGAGATAATAGGGAACCTCGATGCGGATGCTTCCTTCGGCGAGGATTACTTCGAAGTTCTCCTGCAGAAATTCGAAGAAAACCCTGTGCTCGGGGTTGCAGGGACCGCATTCATCGAAGACGGCCAACAGGCATATGACTACTCGTTCACCAACATCGAGCATGTGACGGGTATCATCCAGCTGTTTCGACGGCAGTGTTTCGAAGACATCGGAGGATACCTTCCGGTCAAGGAGGGAGGTATCGACTGGATCGCCGTAACGACGGCGAGAATGATGGGATGGCAGACGAGAAGCTTTCTCGATCGGCAGTACCGTCATCATCGGAAGATGGGAACTGCCGGCAGGAATGCGCTTCAGGCGAGATTCCGGTACGGCATGAAAGACTACTTTCTGGGGGGGCACCCGCTCTGGGAGATTCCTCGAAGCTTCTATCAGATGGTCAAGAAACCCTATATCCTCGGTGGGCTGTCCCTTATGGCCGGATACCTGTGGGCTTCCATCCGGAGAGTCGAACGGCCGATCTCGAAGGATCTCATGGCGTTTCACCGGAAGGAGCAGATGGACCGGCTCAAGTCGGTGCTGATGCGATTCAGGAAATCCCGGATGCAGGAGCGGGCGATATAATGGAACACACGCGGAACATCGAGAGCGGCTTGAAAGAAGATATTCTCCGGAGCCTGGGCGCGCTCGAGCGCTGGGTGGAAGAGCACGGGTATCAGGGATACGAGCCGTTCGACGGGCTGTCGTCGCCGGTCCGGGTGCTGACGTTCGGAAACCTCATGCTCGACCGGATTCTCATGCAGGCGGTCCGCAGGAGTCCGGTGAATCTCCGGCCGCTCCTGGGCATCCGCCCCCTCGATTCGACGATCGGACGCGGCTACATGGCCTGGGGCTACCTCATCATGCTGGAGACAACCGGCCGGCAGGAATATGCCCGGAAGGCGAGGGCCTGCCTCGACTGGCTGATCGAGAACCGGTCTCCCGGGTTCGAGGAGTACGCCTGGGGCAAGCATTTCGACTTCGCGAGCCGCGCCGGACGCTATCCGAAGTTCGAACCGATCACCATCTGGACTGCCCTGATCGGTATGGCGTTCCTGGAAGCATACGAGCGGCTCGGGGAGAAGCGGTATCTCGAGGCGGCCGACAGCAGCTGCCGATGGTTCATGGGTCTCTCCCGCAACGAGACCGGATCCGGTGCATGCCTGAGCTATACCGCTTCGGGAGAAGGCGGCAGCACCATTCACAACCACAGCATGGTCGCTGCCGCGATGCTGGCGCGGACCGCCTCGCATACGGGCGAGAAGCATTATCTCGATGTGGCGAAGAGCGCCATGGAGTACAGCTGCTCCCGGCAGCTGCCGGAGGGCGCCTGGTGGTACGGTGAGGAGCCGAAGTATCACTGGATCGACAACTTTCACACCGGCTACAACCTGGACTCCCTGAGAATCTACACGGAGCGGAGCGGCGACGGTTCGTTCCGGGACAGTATGATGCGCGGTCTCGAGTTCTACATGAGGAATTTCTTCGAGGACGGCGTGATCCCCAGGTACTATCACGACCGGCTCTGGCCGGTCGACAGCCAGTGCGTTTCGCAGTCGATCGACACGCTGGCGGGGTTCGGGCGGACGGAGCCTGCAGCGCTGGACCTGGCACGGAAGGTAGCCGCTTGGGCGATGGAGAACATGCAGGACGGGAAGGGATTCTTTTATTACCGTCGGTATCCCGGTATCACGGTGAAGACCCCGATGCTGCACTGGGCGCAGGCCACCATGTACAAGGCGCTGGCGGAGCTGAGCAGGGGACGGGAAGAGAGGTCCTGAAATTTAAATCGGTACGCAATGTCGACCGTACGTCCAGTGACGGAAACGGAGCAGAGGACTGAAATGGAGATGGAATCGATCAATAAAGAAGAAAAGAAAAAGGTGACTGTCAGAGGCAAGCAGGTTCAGGTCCCTGTTCTGAAGTACGAGAGCTGCGAGATTGTTCTGAAAGGCGGGGTACTGAAGAAGGCTGAGATATTCGACGAGTACTGGCTGGAAACGGATGCCCTGCCAGACCCTCTGAAAGTAATAGAGTCTCTGCAGAAGAGCCGAAGGAAACCGGATATTTTCGTCTTCTCTCAACCTGTACCTGATACAGAGCTGAAATATGATTTCCTTGTGGAGATCGAAAACAGAGCGGTGATTCGCCTGACCACATTCGAGGACTGGTTCCAGAAGAAGATCTCTGCATCCATCAGGCGTAATATACGGTTGAGCGAGAGGAAGGGTATCGAAGTCCATGTGTCTGTTTTCGATGAAGCATATGTCAAAGGCATAATGGCAATATACAACGAATCACCTATCCGACAGGGGCGCAGATTCTGGCACTACGGCAAACCATTTGAAACGGTCAAGGAGGAAAACGGCACCTATTCCGAACGCAGTACGTTTCTGGCCGCCTTCCATGAGGATGAAATGATCGGCTATTGTAAAATTGTGTGGAACAAGAATTTCGGCGCAATAATGCAGATCATGTCCCGGTCCGAACACTACGACAAGCACCCTACGGAAGCGCTTATGGCGGAAGCCGTCAGACAGTGTGCTGCCAGGGGAAAGCCGTTCCTGCTGTACGAAAGGTATCATTACGGAAGGAAAGAAGATAATTCTCTTACCGAATTCAAGAGAAGGAATGGATTCGAACGGATTGATGTCCCACGATACTATGCACCGGTAACCATGAAAGGGAGACTTGCCTTGAAGCTCGGGCTTCATAAAAGCCGTAAGGATAGACTACCCCGGTGGGCTGTCGAACTGTATAACAACATTCGGCGAAAAATTTACAATAAGAAAATAGTCAAAAAGGTAATGACGGCATAGCAAGGCGATCACTGCCTGTCTCTACCGCCTTTTTCTGATAGGAGTTGTCCTGGAATGCCGGGGATTTTTGGCCTGATTGATAAGGAAGCATCGAAGAATCACGGAATAGATCCATTCCATGACGAAGTGTTTCGTTCGATGAAATCGGCGATGAACTATGAACCGTTCTATCATAAGGTTGAGAGCAGGTTCGACAAACTGGGCGTTCT
Source organism: uncultured Spirochaetota bacterium (assembly GCA_963728215.1). Taxonomy (GTDB): domain Bacteria; phylum Spirochaetota; class Spirochaetia; order CAVSJD01; family CAVSJD01; genus CAVSJD01. Next base: position 390,365 of record CAVSJD010000012.1, read on the forward strand.
TGTCGGGTGGATCGGTCCTGAACAGAATCTGCACGCTGCAGCTCCTGTGGTCAAGCGTACGGACGGTCTCTCACTGTTCGTAGCGGGATTTCCCGTTTCCGAATCCCGGGACTACGTGGAAGCTGGAAAAGAGAGTCAGACGGGAGGAAGCGGTTGTGTGCGGATTCTCGACACCTACTCGTATTCACAGGATGATGCTGTCGCCGGAAACTGGGGAATCCTTTCGGGGTTTCTGGTGGATGAGCGGCGTGAAAGATGTCTGCTCTTCAACGATCGTCTGGGAATGGAACGTCTGTTTCTGTACGAGGATGACAAACGAGTGGCTTTTGCGTCCGAGGCGAAAGCGATACTTGCCGGATTTGCACAGAGCAGGGATTTCGATCCGAAGGGGCTGAGCGAAGTTCTGTCCTGCGGGAGTACGCTCGATGAGAACTCGTTGTTTCGCAATATCCGGATTCTGCCGAGCGGGAGCATGGTGGTCCTGGAAAGGGGAAAGCAGCCGAAAACCAGAGCGTACTTTACTCGAGAAGAATGGGAGACCTTGGAGCCGGTATCGGAACGCACGTGGATTGCTGAGTTCAGTGAAAAGCTGAGAGATGTCGTTCAATCCTATCTGGAACAGCCTTTCGAGTCAGCCGTTTCGCTGACGGGTGGACTTGATTCACGTATGATCATGGCATGTCTTACCGGAAAACGCGATCACATTCCCTGCTATACGTACGGAAGCAGATATCGCGAGACCTATGACGTCATCACAGCACGAAGAGTCGCCGAGCATCTAGGTTTTCCTTATCATGTGCTGATTCTCGGAGATGATTTTCTGGCGGATTTCATGGATTACCTTGCGAAGGCGGTTATGATCTCCGACGGCTATCTCGGTTTTTCGGGTGCTGCCGAATTGTATCTGAACAGCCGGGCCAGGACCATCGCACCATTCAGAATAACCGGAAACTACGGGGGAGAACTGCTTCGAGGTGTCCGTGCGTTCAAAAGCTCGGTTCCTCATGGAGGAATTTTGCGACCCGGGATGCGGGATGCAGTGGAAGATGCTATCAGAGCGTTCAATCAGAAGAATGCATTGAATCCCACGAGCTTTACGCTGTTTGTACAGGCTCCCTCGGGATACGGCCGGTACGCAATTGAAAGATCACAGCTAACGGTTCTGTCCCCATTCCTCGATTCTGGATTGATCGAACTGATCTATCGCATGCCGGAAAAACTCGATTCGGGGAACACTGCTTCGGTAGCGGTCATCGATCGCTTCAATTCCTCGCTCACCGGAGTACCTACCGATCGAGGGTTGCTGGGAAACGACAGCATGCTGATAAGAAGTGCTCGGCACCTGTATCGGGAGGCCATGTTCAAGCTGGAATACTATGCGGGACATGGAATGCCCGATCCGGCGGCCAGACTGCTGAGTCCGTGTCTGAAATCGGCCATCGAAAACCTGTTCATCGGACGTCAGAAATTTCATCATTTCCGGACATGGATTCAGAGGGAGTTGTCGGTCCGCATCGAAGCATCGATACCGACCACATCTCGGACGAACCTGGATGAGTATGTCGATCTCAGGAAAGCGCGGGAACTGGTTATTGATCATATAGAAGGAAAGAGTAATTACACGGCCGAAATAGACCGGATCGCAACCCTCGTGTCCATGGAAAAAAATATGGGATGCGGTAAGTTCGACTGTATGGTGAAGTAAGGGGCGAAAGCTCCTGATGTAGTCCTCCTGGGTGAATCGATCCTGTCCGAAGGATGCCGAAAAACATTACTGTTTGGTAATTGCGTCCGCCGGAGCAGCCACTTATGTAATCAGAAGGAGCCGCCGGGATCTCGTCTGCCCGGACCTGTAGCTAACTTGTTTCTTCTGAATAAATACCCTCATTGCTTGCGGCTCGGGTTTGGTACGGTTCTTGCTCTTGATGAAGTAACCAATTCCATACTGAGTGAGGCTCTCAGTTGCCGAAAGGGCAGATGAGCGAAGCCGAGAGGAGTGAGCTTTGAGTACACAGACAGGAAAGATTTTCGTACTGGTTCTGTTCGTTGGATTGTTCGTTGCGGGAGCAGGATATACAGAAGGTAAAAAGATACACGCGGCATCCGCTTCCAGAGGAGATGTTCAGGCGGCAATCAATTCAGCTTCATCCGGTGATACGGTGATCGTACCTGCGGGAATGTCCACGTGGGACGGAGCCGTGACGATCTCGGGAAAGAACATCACGCTCATGGGAGCCGGACGAGATACGTCTATTCTGAAAAGAGCCCAGATCAATATTACGAATACCAGTTCCCGGATCACCGGGTTCACGATGACTGATTTCGACCCTATGATCCAGACCGGGCGAATGAATGGTCCTGCAGGTTTTCGTGTCGATCACATGACATTTCGATTCACGACGAGTACTTCTGTCGGAAACGAGGCCGTCCTCATCAACGGTCCCGCATCGAACAGCCAGAGCTGTCCTACCGGTCTTATCGATAACAATGAGTTCTATAACGCCCGGGTTCTTGTCTGGGGAAATATGGATCTGCTGAACGGGGCCAGTCACGTTTTTTCCGAGGAAACGGCTTTGGGTACCGACAACGCGATATTTATCGAAAACAATTATTTCGAGCGGACGGCTTTCGGAAATGCGATCGATTCGAACTATGGCGGAAGATACGTTTTTCGATACAATACGGTAAAAAATGCATACGTTGAGCTGCATGGTTCTGCGAATGACCTTAATTTCCGGGGAACCCGCAGTGTCGAGATATATGGGAACAAGATGCACGCGGATGGAACGGTCAAGATTGGGAACCCCCCTATCAGGTTCATCGGCGGAACCGGTGTTGTCTGGGGTAATACGTTCACCGGAACCGGATGGGTAGGCAACCATATCGGCTTCTATATTAAAGCTCTCATCAATGGAGATTCTCCTTCCGGTGGCGGCGGATCGTATTACTTCGACCAGCCGGGGCGGGGTCGTGATTCCCGTCCATATACCGGCGGAACAAGGCCGGCGCAGAATCTCGAACCCGTTTATGTCTGGAATAACACCATCAACGGTGCTCCGGCTCCGATCAGCTTCAATTCCGGAGCGAGTCAGTACTTGAAAGCCGGCGTCGACGTGATCAACAACACGAAGAAACCCGGCTATTCCCCGTATCCGTATCCGCATCCGCTTCAGTCGGGAGTCGACACCGGAAGTGCAACAATCCAGGCTCCGCAAATTTTCGTCTGATTCACTGAGTCCCCGCGCTATGGGTTCCTGCTGAGGAAACGGAAAAGAAAAGCAGTCGGGGTATTCAACCCCTTCGGCACCTTCCACCAATCTCCTGCCTCGCAAGAGGCAGGAGCTGCTTCAGGCCGATCAAGAAATGTCATATTTATTAATTCAACTCGCCGTTCTATCTTATATCCTCATCCTCATACGTCTGGACCTGAAAAGACAGAACCCTGATGTGTCCACAGCGGTATGGGTACCATTCCTGTGGATGCTTTTCGCAGGATCTCGATATCTCTCCGCCTGGATCCACCTGGGAACCCCACGTGATCTGGCGGCTGTTTCGGCCGCATCGGAGGGAAGTTCGACGGATCGAGCGATGTTCCTTCTTTTGATCGTTATCGGTCTGTTGATCCTGTACCGAAGGAAGCTGGACTGGGCATTACTGATCCGGAGAAACGTATGGATCCTCGTGTTTTTTTCCTATGCGGTTCTTAGCGTACTCTGGTCGGATTTCCCTTTCATCGCCTTCAAGAGATGGTTCAAAGCTTCCGGAAATGTCATCATGGCGTTGATTCTCCTGACGGAACGGAATCCGCGACAGGCGATCGGTATCGTTTTTCGGCGTCTGGCTTTTCTTTTGCTTCCTCTATCCATCCTCTTCATCAAGTATTTCCCATCATTGGGAAGATCGTATCACATGGGTCGTCCCCTGTTCTCCGGCGTCGCGACCCAGAAGAATGGGCTCGGTCAGCTCTGCCTTATTCTGGGAATCTATTTCTTCTGGGGGCTTTTCCACAGGAACCGGGTGCAGGCGAAGCAGAGACGTGAGACCCGTGTACTTATATATCTCACCGTTCTGCCGATGCTCTTCTGGCTCCTCGACAAGTCGGACAGTGCAACTTCGCTCGGCGCACTTCTCCTGGCAATAGCCATTATGTTCATCGGTCGGTTGCGGTCGATGAGGCAGGATCCGCAACGGATCCTGAAGCTGGGGATAGCGGCGGTTCTGATTTTCGTACTGCTGGAAGCGGCCTTTGACGTCACAGGCTTTATCATCCAGAGTCTCGGACGTGATGCAACTCTGACGACCAGGGTCCCCATGTGGGAGGTGCTCATTTCATCGGCGGAGAATCCCCTGTTCGGCTCGGGTTATGAAAGCTTCTGGCTGGGCAGCCGGCTGAGCGTGCTGTTCGGCCTGTTCGGGGTGATGCAGGCACATAACGGCTATCTCGAGCTGTATCTGAGCCTCGGAATCATGGGTCTGGCGCTGTTCCTGGCCGGCATCATCGCCGGAGTCGTCATGTTGAAGTCCCGGTTGAAAGAAGATTATTCTTTCGCCCTTCTCCGGCTTACCTTCATCGCAGTGGTGGTCATCTACAACTGGACGGAAGCGACGTTCTACGGCGTCAGCAATATGTGGATGCTTCTGTATCTCGGAATCCTGGATGTATCGTATCGTGGAAAAGATGGAACGGCCGGTCCGGCGGGTACGTTCCCAGCCGGTCGGTCAGAGATAGCCGCGTAGAATCATCCCAAAACCCCTCCGTTCACCGATAAGAGGTTACGCATAATGCAGCAGCTCGTCTCGATTCTCATTCCGGCCTGGAATGCGGAACGATGGATCGGTCCATGTATCGAGTCCGCCGTCGGGCAGACGTGGCCGAGAAAGGAAATTATCGTCGTCGACGACGGCTCGCGGGACCGTACGTTCGATGCTGCCCGGAAATACGTTTCCGCCGAGGTGAAGGTCACCGCGCAGGAGAACCGGGGTGCGAGTGCGGCGCGGAACCACGCGCTGTCCATCGCCCAGGGAGATTACATCCAGTGGCTGGACGCCGACGACCTGCTGAGGCCCGACAAGATCGAACGGCAGATGCAGGGTGCGGAGGACGGTACGACCTCCCGGGTTCTGCTTTCCGGGTCGTGGGGGAGATTCTTCCAGTATCCGGAGCGGGCCCGTTTCCGGCCGGACCCGCTCTGGGAGAATCTCGAGCCTTGCGAGTGGCTTTTCCGGAAGATGGACGGCAACCTGTGGATGGCCATCGAGACGTGGCTGGTGAGCAGGCGGCTTACGGATCACGCCGGACCGTGGAACGAGGAGCTTCTGCGGGACAACGACGGCGACTACTTCAATCGGGTGGTCTCCGGGGCACGGGAGATACGGTTCGTCCCCGAATCCTGCAGCCTCGTGCGGCGCGGCGGACTCGGCATAAGCAGCGAGCTCACGCTGAACGACAGGAAGATCGAATCGCTGTACACGTCGCTTCTGAGCCACGTCCGCCTGCTGCGGTCGATGGAGGACAGCGCCCGGACGAGGCGGGCGAGTGTCGCGTTTCTGCAGCGCTGGAGCCTGTACTTCTATCCCCGGCGCATGGACCTGTTCGACACCCTCGTCTCCGCGGCGGAAGAGCTGGGAGGGCATATCGAACCTCCGACACTCAGAAAGAAGTACCGATGGATAGAGGCCCTGCTTGGCCGGGAAAGCGCCCGGAAGGCGCAGAGATTCTTCCCCACGATCCGCACCCGCCTCGACCGGAATCTCGAACGCCTGGCCCATCTGCAGATCCTGGCCGTGAACAGGATACGGAAAAGGAAAGCAGTGGAAAAGGGCGTCTGAATATGAAGGAACGGGAAGTCCCGCACATTTCGGTCTGCATCCCGACATTCCGGAGGCCCGAACTGCTCGGCATGTGCCTCGATGCCCTGCAGAACCAGGACACGAGCGGATTCACGTTCTCTGTCGTCATCGTCGACAACGACCGAGAGCGATCGGCAGAGCGGGTCGTGCAGGACCGGAGCGGACGAACGAGCCTGGAGATCCGCTACGAGGTCGAACCGGAGCAGAATATTTCCCTCTCGAGAAACAGGGCCGTGGCGGCCGCTGAAGGCGACCTGATCGCGTTCATCGACGACGACGAGATTCCCGATTCGAGCTGGCTTCGGGAGCTGTCAGACTCCTGCACGCGATATGCCGCCGATGGAGTTCTGGGGCCGGTGCTGCCGCAGTACGAAGGGATTCCGCCCCGCTGGCTCGAACGGAGCGGGCTCTGCATCCGCGAATCCTTTCCGACCGGAACGATCCTGAAGAATGCGAAGCACATGAGAACGGGCAACGTGCTGCTGCGCAGGAGCATGATGAACGGCTCCGGACCGCCCTTCGATCCCGGGCTCGGGAGATCGGGCGGGGAGGATGTGGACTTCTTCATTCGCATGCTCCGGGAAAACCGCACATTTGTCTGGTGCGACGAAGCCCGTGTCCACGAGCTTGTCCCGTTGGAGCGGCAGAAAAAGAGCTACTATCTGAGGAGAGCATGCATGCGCGGGGTGAACACCGCCGGACGTGAGCCGCTGATGAGCCTGGGAACCCTGCGTTCCCTTGCCGCGGTGACCGTCTACACCGCCGGCCTCCCGTTCTTCTTTCTTGCAGGTCAGCATCTTTTCATGAAAAACCTGGTGCGGAACTGCGACCATGTCTCCAAGCTTCTCGCCCATGCCGGAATCAGGCTCGTTCGCGAACGTACGTTCTGAGCTTCACCGAACACGAGAAGAAGATCGAGCGGAAAATCGATCCGATTCCTGCAAAGAAGACGGAGTGACCCGGTAGATGCCGAAGAATTCCCAAAGGCCGGTGAACGGCAGCGAGCGGAACCGAACACCGAAAACGGACAACCATTTCGATACCGGGCATCTCGAGGCGGACCTGAAGGGGAGGTCCATCCGCGGCGGCGCGGTCACCATAGCCGGACAGGGTGTGCAATTCGCGATTCAGATGGCCTCGACCGTCGTTCTGGCGAGGCTGCTCACCCCGTCCGCGTTCGGTCTCATCGCCATGGTCACCGCCGTGACGGGATTCGCGAAACTGTTCAAGGATCTCGGACTCTCGCTGGCGACCGTTCAGGCATCCGAGATCAGCCATCGGCAGATCAGCGCTCTCTTCTGGGTGAACGTCGGGGTGAGCGTTTTCATATCGGCGGGCATCGCCGCTCTCGCACCCGCGATCGCGTGGTTCTACGGAGAGCCCCGGCTCACCTCGATCACGATCGCGCTTGCGGTATCGTTCGTATTCGGCGGCCTGACGGTACAGCACCAGGCTCTCCTGAGCCGGCAGATGCGATTCGGGGCGCTGACGGCGGTCAATGTCCTGTCGATGCTGGCGGGGGTCGCGGCAGCGGTAGTCGCCGCACTGCTCGGGGCGGGGTACTGGGCCCTGGTTATCAAGGAACTGGCGATGGCGCTCGGGATGGCGATAGGCGTCTGGATCGCAAGCAGCTGGCGTCCGGGTCTTGCGGTCCGGGGGACCGGAATCCGCGAAATGCTGCATTTCGGGGCGAACCTGACCGGATTCAATATCTTCAACTACTTCGCCAGGAACCTCGACAATATACTGATCGGCAGGGTCTGGGGAGCTGCCTCGCTCGGTTTCTATTCGAAAGCCTACAGCCTGCTGCTGCTTCCGCTGCAGCAGATAAACGCTCCCTTGAGTGCGGTCGCGGTCCCGACCCTGAGCCGCCTGCAGGAGGATGCTCCCCGTTACCGAAGTTTCTACGTGAAGACCATCACGTTCATCACGCTGCTCACCATGCCTGGCATGCTGTTTCTCGCCATCATGGCCGACGAAGTGTTCCTGATCCTCCTCGGGCCCCAGTGGATGGAAGCGGCGCGGATATTCGCCGTACTGGGTATCGTCGGAATCGTGACGCCGATCAGCAACAGTACCGGATGGCTGTTCGTCAGCCAGGGCAGGACCCGGGAGATGTTCCGGTGGGGAATCATCAGCAGCGTAAAGACAGTTCTGGCGATTGTGGCCGGCCTGCCGTGGGGGGCGTACGGGGTAGCAGTCTCCTACAGCATCGTCAGCCTGGTCAGCATGCCGCTGCTTCTCTGGTTTGTCGGGCGCAAGGGACCGGTTGGAATCGGCGACATGGTGAGGGCGATCGCTACGCCGGGTCTCATCACCCTGTTCGTGGCGATATTCCTCCTGGCTCTGAAGACCCTTGCCGGAGCGGCAGGGCCGGTGAGCCTGATCCTGTACGGCCTTGTCGGCATGGTCCTGATCGCGGGTTCATCCCTCCTGGTCCTGCCCGGAGGTCGCCGCATCCGGCGCGAGGGAGTCGATATCTCGCAGCACCTGTTCAGAAGGCGGAAACGCGGCCGGGCCGTACACCCCGACCGACCGGAATGAGCGTGTGGAGCAGGAGAAGAAGAAGGAGGAGAAAAAGGCGCAGAATATGAAAATCGTTTTCCTTGTGGATGCCTTTCCCATGCTCACGGAAACCTTCATTCTCAACCAGATTACCGGTCTACTGGACCGGGGGGTCCACGTGGAGATCCTCGCCTCGTCTCCCGGTCCCTGGAGGAGTGTGAATCAGTACGAGCAGTACCGTCTTCTGGAACGGACCCGGTATTACCGGCTGGGGGTGAGAAGCCGTCACGCACACGCTCTCGATCTCCTGCGGCGGAGGATTCGAGGCGGGGAAACCGATGCACTGAATTTTCCGATGGGAGAACTGAGAGCCCCCCGGTACCTCCGGGAAGTAATCGTTCCGCCCCGCTCCGACGATTCGGACTCGACCGCGGAACAGAGCGCGAGCGACATCGTCCATTGCCAGTACGGACTGATGGGACTGCGCGCCCTGAAGCTGAAGGATGCGGGCGTTCTCCGCGGCCGGCTCGTCGTTTCCTTCCGCGGTTTCGACGCCACCAGATTCATCCGGCAGAATCCGGGCGTGTACGACCGGCTCTTCCGGGAAGGGGACCTGTTCCTGCCGGTCAGCACTTCACTGAAGGAACGGATCGTTGAAGCGGGATGTCCCGAGGAAAGGATCCGCATCCTGCATTCCGGGATCGACTGCAGCAGGTTCTCGTACGCTCCACGGTATCTGAACGCGGGGGAGCCGGTCCGGATCATCAGCGTGGGGCGGTTGGTGGAGAAGAAAGGGTTCCTTCCGGGCCTGCGGGCCGTACGGCTGCTGCGCGAGAAAGGAATCCCCGTAGAGTATACCATCATCGGAGAGGGACCGCTCAAATCCCGGCTGGAGCGGCTGCGAAGAAAACTCCGGCTCTCGGAGTCGGTGTTCCTTACCGGATGGCAGTCGCATGGGGAGATCATCGAACGGATGAGTCGCGCTCATATCCTCCTCGCTCCCAGCGTGACCGCATCCGACGGCGACATGGAAGGTATTCCGAACGTGCTCAAGGAAGCCATGGCCATGGGCCTGCCGGTGATCGGAACCCGGCACAGCGGAATCCCCGAGCTGGTGGAGCACGGAAAATCGGGGTTTCTGGCGAGGGAAGGAGATGTCGGAGATCTGGCCGAGCAGCTTATCCGCATGATCAGTATTCCCGAACAATGGCCCCGGATGGGATTCATAGGAAGACTGCGGGTGGAAGAGCAGTTCGATACCGAAGAGCTCAGTGACCGCCTGGTGCAGCTCTATTCGGAAGTGCTCCAGCCGGTCGAGTGAGCTTTCCGGGAACGTGGAACGGACGAAGAATATCTGAGACGAAGCATGAAAGAAGGAGAGCGACATGCAGGACAATCCGCTGGTAACGATCGGCATTCCCACCTACAACCGCGCGAATGGATATCTGCGAACCGCGCTGCAGAGCGCGGTTTCCCAGGATTATCCGAACCTTGAAATCATCATATGCGACAACTGTTCGACTGATAACACCGAAGCCGTGGTGAAGGAGTTCCGACATCCCGGGCTCCGATATGTGCGGCATGAGCGGAACATCGGCTGGAATGCGAACTTCAATTCCTGCCTCGATCTGGCCACAGGGAAATTTTTTCTTCTGCTGCACGATGACGATGTGATAGACAGCGATTTCGTCAGTACCTGTATCAGAAGCGCTCAGGGGAATATGAATGTCGGTGTAATCAGGACCGGCCTGAGAATTATCAATGATCAAGGGATAACAGTCAGAGAGCATCCGAACTCGATTGTCGGTCTCTCGAATGCCGAGTTTTTCTTTGCATGGTTCAGGGGCATGTCGCCGAACTACCTCTGCAATACGCTCTACAATACCGATCGACTCAGAGAAACCGGCGGATTCAGATCGAAGACTCATCATTACTGCGATGATGCCGCTCTGTTTCGAATATCGACCCGGTTCGGGCGGCTCGATATCGAGGACGTGAAGGCCGGTTTCAGGAGACACGCCGAGAACATGGGGAGCGCAGCGAAAATAGTGGACTGGTGTGAGGATTCCACATTCCTCCTCGACCTGATGTGTGAGCTCGAGCCGGACCGGAAGGAAGATCTTCTACGCGAAGGCAGGCACTTCTTCAGCCAGAGGAACTATGTGAGGGCATCGAGAATACGTTCGCTGGGTGATCGTTACCGGGCGTATTTCGTCGTCTACCGTTGGTTCAGCCGCACGTATTCCCCATTCCTCTTTCTCTATCAGCGAAGCAGAGAGCGGTTCGAGCGCAGGCTGCGGAAGGTGTACGGATTTGTTCTTCATCCGACCCGGCTTTTTGCAAAGGTCTGAGAAGGTACCATGTCCGGTCACCTGGAACCTGAACGCCTGGAGCCGCGGATCCGGGGGAGATTCCGGAGGCGGGATTTGCCCCACGAGATTCTCACGTCTCCAGAACGAATGGGTATATTATCCACGAGCCCTTTCCCGGAAGAGTGCCGGTGAAAGGGGCCGGTGCCGAGGCACCGTAGATCCAGGAAAAGAAAAGGAGGGGCTTCTCCGGACCCGACGTGCACAGGTGCCGGCGAGTCGAGACAGCAACAACAATATGGAAATCCTCATCGACAGAAAACGCGTCGCCCTCGTTCTGATCGCCTGCATTTCGGTTCTGCTGATCGCCAACTGTATCGGGATATTCGTGCGGTTCACCGTGCCGCCCGAGGAGATCACCTTCGAGACGGGCTATAATTTCCTTCTGAAATTCGACCTCGATGCGGAAGTAAACATTCCGACCTTCTACTCCGCGGTCGTGCTGCTGTTCTGCTCGATCTTCCTGCTGATCATTGCCCACGAGCAGAAAGCAAGAGGCCGTAACTACCGTTCCTGGACTGTGCTGTCCCTGATTTTTCTGTTCCTTGCTTTCGACGAAGCGGCTGCCCTTCATGAGATCCTGATCAAAACGTTCCGGGGCATCTTTCATACAGGAGGAGTGCTCTACTGGGCCTGGGTTATACCCTATGGAGCGCTCCTGGTGGTTTTCGTTCTGGCGTTCACGAAATTTCTGTTCCGGCTTCCGAAACGCACGCGGTACTGGTTCATCGCTTCCGGATTCATTTACGTTCTGGGTGCCATTGGTTTCGAGATGCTCGGCAGCGCCCAGGCGGACAGCCTGGGCGGTAACATCCACCCGCAGTACTCGTTCGGTCTTCTGTATGTCGCCACGTACACGATGGAAGAGCTCCTGGAGATGGTGGGAGCAGCCATGTTCCTCTCCACGCTCGTCTCACATATTTCCCGGGAATATGGTTCGGTCGTCCTCCGGCTCGGCAGCGAGCAGAACGTCCCCGTCGCACCGCTCACGGTCCGGGAACGGAGCGGGGAAAAGGAATGACTGGAAGATGAGTTCGATGTAATCATAATCGGTGCCGGTGCAGTCGGCAGCGCTGTCGCCCGTGAGCTTACCCGAGGTCCGGCTTTCAGTTGCGGTATTTGAGAAGGAAAGCGACGTGGCTGCCGGCACGAGCGGCGGAACAGCGCCGTCGTACATGCGGGTTTCAACAACCGTCCCGGCAGCTGATGGCCAGCTGTGTGTCGAAGGCAGCCAGGGATTCGAACAACTCAGCCGGGAACTCGACATCCCCTACCGAAAAGCGGGAAGATCGTGATTGCGAATCCGGGACGTAGATACCGAGACTTCAGCGACTCCTGGACCAGGGCCGGGAAAACGGCGTTCGCGGCCTCAGCATCATCGGTGAGGATGAGATCCGCAGGCTGGAACCCTACGCTCGAGGAATTGCCGCCCTCTATTCGGCGGAAACCGCCGTCATGAACACTTTCCTCTATACCGTCGCGCTTGCTGAAAATGCGGTACGCAAACGGCGTCACGGTTTTATCTCGAATCCGAAGTGATGCGCAATCAGCGGAATGAAGGACGGCCGTTTCAGACTTCGCCCGGCGGCTGAACCTTCCGTGCCCGTTATGTGGTCAATGCCGCGGGACTGTACAGCGACCGTATCGCGGCATGGCCGGCGACCGCCGGTACAGGATCTATCCGTGCAGGGGCGAATACTATCGTTCTCGACCGGCGTGCGGGTGAATTTCTCTCGCGTCCCCTCTATCCCGTTCCCCGTCCGGGCATCGGCGGACTTGGTGTTCATCTCACGACACACGATAGAAGGAAACATTCTCATCGGTCCGAGCGCCGAATATCTCAGGAGCCGTGAAGATTACGCGACGACCGCCCGCGGTCATGCGGCAGCTCATGCGGGAGGCACGGCAGCTGCTTCCTCAGATACGCGAAGGAGCATGTCATCCGGAGTTATTCCGGCATCAGATCGAAAATCGTCGGACCCGACACGGGCGGATTCGGCGATTTCGTCATAGAGGAATCCCCTTTCATGCGGAACATGGTCAATCTGATCGGGATCGAGTCTCCCGGACTTACGTCCTCCGTTCCTATGGCCCGTCTTGTCGTCGGGATGATCGCGGAGAAGGAGCATCTCGAGCCGGCTGCGGAATTCAACGGCACCAGGAAGGCACCGGCCGATTCAGGGAACACCCCCTGGATGAGAAAAAACGGCTCGTCGGGAGGACTTCCGAATAGGGCGAATCATGTGCCTCTGCGAGACCATCTCACGGCGGGAGATCATGGATGCGATCGAGAATCCGCTCGGCGTTCGCACCCTCACGGGCATCAAGTACCGGGCACGCGCTATGGCGGGACGCTGTCAGGGCGGGTACTGCATGACAAGAATCGTGGACATGCTTCACCGGGAGTACGGCATTCCCATTGAAGCGATAGCTGAACGCGGAACGGGCTCCGAACTGTTCACCGGCAGCCGGATAGCGGAGCGTACGGGATGAGTGTCGAAGAGCGCTCGGTCGATCTCGCGGTAGTGGGAGCAGGACCGGCCGGACTGGCTGCAGCCATAGCGGCCCGTGATGCCGGTGTGCGTGATATCGCTGTCATCGACCGTGAACCGCATTCGGGAGGGATCCTGACGCAGTGCATTCACGACGGCTTCGGTGTGATCCGGTACGGGGAAAGCATGACCGGACCGGAATACGCCTGTCATGAAGGACGGCAGGCGCAGGAGCGGGGGCTGAAGATTCTGACCGGATGCATGGTCACCGGACTGTCCGCGGACCGGACAATCACCACGATTCATCCCCAGGGACTCGTCCGGTATCATGCGGGAGCGGTCATACTCGCCATGGGCTGCCGGGAAAAAACCCGCGGCGGCGCGGGCATTGCCGGAACCCGCCCCTCGGGCATTTTCACGGCAGGTGTCGCACAGCGGCTCGTCAATCTGCAGAATATCATGCCGGGCAGAAAGGTCGTCATCCTCGGTTCAGGTGATATCGGGCTCATCATGGCCCGCAGGCTCACGCTCGAGGGTGCGCATGTGGCCGCCGTCGTGGAACGTATGCCGTACCCCGGCGGACTTCCGCGGAATGTCGTCCAGTGCCTTGACGACTACGGGATACCGCTCCTTCTCAATCACACGGTGAGCAGAATATCGGGAAGGCGGCGGGTGGAATCGGTTACCATACACCGTCTTGATCATCTCGGGCGTCCGGTCAACGGCAGTGCCCGCAGAATCGCCTGCGACACGCTCATTCTCTCGGTGGGGCTGATACCGGAAAACGAGCTGTCCCGGGCGGCGGGAGTGGAAATCGACGAGCTGACCGGTGGGCCGATCGTGGATGAACGGCTCATGACAAGCGTTCCCGGAATATTCGCCTGCGGCAACGTACTCCATGTGCATGATCTCGTCGACACGGTTTCGGAGGAGGGAGCGTATGCCGGACGCTCCGCTGCGGATTTCCTTGCCCGCTCATCCGCCGGGGAGCCTGGTACGGTCCACCGAAGCGTTCCGGTTCGGGCCGGTTCCGGTGTACGGTATGTCGTTCCCGGCTATCTTTCCGGTGGCGCTGATACGGCACTCTCCCTGCGGGTCACCGAGCCCATGCGGAACCGGGTTATCGTCGTCAGGCAGGGCCGCGATATCGTCCATACGCTGCCCCGAGTGCGCCTCGTTCCCCCCGAAATGATACGGTTCAATCTCGGCCCTGAGGCTGTCCGCGGTGCGGGCAGTATCGAAGTAAGTATTGACGGATCTGCGGTATGAAAACTCGCACCATGATCTGTACCATGTGCCCGAACGGCTGCGAGCTGCACATCCGTTACCGGGACCGGACGGTAGACGAGGTAACCGGATGGCTCTGCAGGAAGGGAGTCGAATACGCGGAGGCGGAAGTCGAGCACCCGATGAGGATCGTCACCACTACCGTCGAGGTCGAAGGCGGCAGAAGTCCGCTTGTCAGTGTACGTTCAGACCGGCCGGTTCCGAAGGAATCGGTTCCCGCAGTAGTCAGGTATCTCAAGACACTCTCTCTGCGTGGCCCGATAGCCTTTCATCAGACGATAGCGGAGAACGTGCTGGATACCGGCGCCTCCATAATTGCGACATCGGAAAGCACCTGAAGCAGAGGATGAACGATGGCAGACGATAACCAGAAAACATACGGTCTGAACGGAATGAAGGCGGTAATTCTTGCCGGCGGATACGGAACGAGGATCAGTGAAGAAAGCGTCACGAAACCGAAGCCCATGATAGAAGTAGGCGGTATGCCGATCCTCTGGCACATCATGAAAATCTACTCCTACCACGGCGTCAACGACTTCATCATCTGCCTCGGATACAAGGGGCACATAATCAAGGATTATTTCGCCAATTACTTTCTTCACACTTCGGATGTCACATTCGATCTGAAGGAAAACCAGATGGTTGTCCATCGGAAGACCGCTGAACCCTGGCGGGTAACACTGGTAGATACCGGTGAGGACACCATGACCGGGGGCCGAATCAGAAGAGTCCGCAGCTACATCGGAGATCAGACGTTCCTGCTGACCTACGGCGACGGCGTGAGCGATGTCGATATTCATAAGCTGGTCAGACATCACCGGGAAAACAGGCCCCTGGTTACACTTACCGCCGTACAGCAGCCGGGTCGTTTCGGGGCCTTCTCTCTCGAGCAGGAGAATGACACGATAGGAACGTTCCGGGAGAAACCTCCGGGAGACGGAAGGACCAGTGCCTTCATCAACGGCGGGTTCTTCGTGGTCGAACCGGAGGCGATCGACTATATCGAAGATGATACAACCGTATGGGAACGGTATCCCCTCGAGCGGCTTGCCGACGAGGGAAAGCTGCTTGCGTACCGCCACAGGGGATTCTGGCAGCCGATGGACACTCTGCGGGACAAGATGGTTCTCGATCGCATGTGGCATGAGAATCGGGCCGAATGGAAGCTGTGGGATGTGCAGCAGGAGGTGAGCTGAGAACCGTCGGCGAATCTTCTGTCTGATGACCATAAAAAAAAGTCCGTTATGGAGAAAGTACCTATGAACATTCTTATCACCGGCAACATGGGCTATATCGGTCCGAATCTCGTCAAACATCTTCGCAGAACCTACCCTGATGCATCGCTGACCGGTCTGGATCTCGCCTTTTTCGCTCACTGCCTGACGAACGCTGTGCGCCTTCCCGAGTCCATGGTGGACGTGCAGTATTTCGGAGATGTGAGAAAAGTGGATGTTGATTTCCTGAAAGGATTCGATGCGGTCGTTCATCTGGCTGCAATATCCAATGACCCGATGGGAAAAACGTTCGAGGATGCGACATACGAAATAAACCATCTCGCGAGTGTCGATATCGCACGAAAGGCGAGGGATGCAGGTGTCTCATCGTTCGTATACGCATCCAGCTGCAGCATCTACGGAGCCGCGGAAGACAGTCCGCGAACAGAGGAATCGAACCTGAACCCGCTCACCGCCTATGCGAAATCGAAGGTCAGAGCGGAACGCGATCTGGAGCAGCTTGCCCGCGACGGCTTTAAAATCACCTGCCTGCGGTTCGCGACTGCATGCGGAATGAGCGACCGACTGCGGCTCGACCTGGTGCTGAACGATTTCGTTGCAGCGGCGGTCGTCTCGAAGAAGATAACCATCCTGAGCGACGGCACCCCGTGGCGGCCCCTCATCAACACCAAAGACATGGCCCGGGCGATCGACTGGGCCATCACCAGGGATGCGGCGGAAGCGGGCAGTTTCCTGGCCGTCAATGCGGGTTCCGACGAGTGGAATTATCAGATAAAGGATCTTGCGGAGGCGGTGGCCAGGGTGGTCGGCGGGGTCGAGGTATCGATCAATACCAATGCCGAACCGGACAGACGCTCATACCGCGTCGATTTCTCCCTGTTCAGAAAACTCGCCCCCTCTCATCAGCCGCAGTATGATCTCACCGCGACGGTCGAAGAGCTGAAGGAAGGTCTGGAGGCTATGAGATTCAGGGATACCGACTTCCGGAATTCCACCTACATGCGGCTCAAGGTGCTCACTTCTCTCCGGGAGAGCGGTCTTCTTACCGAGCGGCTGCAGTGGATTGAAAAAAGCACGATCGGGAGCCTTTCATGATATTCACGAAAACGAAGCTGCCCGGTGCATATTTCATCGATCTGGAGAAACGCGCGGATGACCGCGGCTTTTTTGCCCGGGTCTGGTGCCGGAAGGAATTCGAAGAGCACGGACTGACCGCTGAGCTGCGCCAGGCGAACATCTCCCATAACAAAAAAAAAGGTACGATGCGCGGTCTTCATTATCAGAAGCATCCGTATGAGGAATCGAAACTGGTGCGATGCACCAGGGGGGCTGTCTACGACGTCATCGTCGATCTGCGAAGCGATTCACCGACGTACAAACAGTGGATCGGAGCCGAGCTGACCGAACGGAACTACCGGATGATCTACGTTCCCGAGGGTTTCGGCCACGCCTACGAGACGCTCGAAGATGATTCCGAGGTAATGTATCAGGTGTCGCAGTTCTATACCCCGGCATCCGAAGTCGGATGCCGCTGGAACGATCCTGCATTCGGAATCGAGTGGCCCGTTCCCGTCGAAGTAATTTCCGACAAGGACAGAACCTGGCCGGATTACACAGGCTGATTATTCTGCAAAAAGAGAGGTACCCGCAATGATAATCATCGATACTGCACTGCAGAAAAGAGCGGAAGAGGGTCGTCCCATCCGGGTAGGAATGATCGGCGCAGGCTTCATGGGACGGGGAATCGCTCTCCAGTTTCTCGGATCGGCCGTCGGAATGGAACTGGTCGCCATCGCGAGCCGCCATATCGAAAGCGCCGGACGGGCCTATGCCGAAGCGGGTGCGGAGAATGTCCGCACGGTCGACACCCGGGCGCAGCTGGAGGAAACGGTCGCATCCGGACACTATGCCGTAACCGATGACCCTTTTCTTCTCTGCGAGGCCGGCAATATCGATGCCCTCATCGAGGTGACGGGCACGGTGGAGTATGGTGCACACGTTGTCATGCGGGCGATCGAGCACGGAAAGCATGTCATCATGATGAACGCCGAACTCGATGGAACGATCGGGCCGATACTGAAGACCTATGCGGACCGGGCAGGCGTGATCATAACCAATGCCGACGGAGACCAGCCGGGTGTCATCATGAACCTGTATCGCTTCGTGAAGAGTATCGGGGTCCGTCCGGTGCTTTGCGGAAACATCAAGGGCCTCCAGGATCCGTACCGGAATCCGACAACCCAGGAGGGTTTCGCGAAAAAATGGGGTCAGAAGCCGCACATGGTAACATCCTTCGCGGACGGAACCAAAATATCGTTCGAGCAGGCGATCGTTGCCAATGCGACGGGCATGCGTGTTGCGCAAAGGGGAATGTTCGGTCCGACCGTACCCTCCGGAACCCCTATCCGGGAAACCGTGAACCTCTATCCTCAGGAAGCGCTGCTCGAGGGACCCGGGATCGTCGATTACGTGGTCGGTGCGGATCCCGGACCGGGGGTATTCGTCCTGGGCACGCACGATAATCCGCAGCAGAAGCATTACCTGAATCTTTACAAGCTCGGTGAAGGACCTCTCTACTGCTTCTACACACCCTACCATCTCTGCCATTTCGAAGTTCCCATCACCGTAGCCCGGGCGGTTCTCTTTCACGATGCGACCATCGCACCGATCGGTCCGCCGATGGTGGATGTCGTCGCCGCAGCAAAACGCGATCTGAAGGCGGACGAAACCCTCGACGGAATGGGTCACTACATGACCTACGGCCTGGCCGAAAACAGTGATGTGACGGCAGCTGAAAACCTTCTTCCGATAGGACTTGCAGAGGGATGCCGCCTGAAACGGGATATTCCGAAAGATCAGGTACTGACTTATGACGATGTGGAGCTTCCGAATGACCGTCTCTGCGACCGGCTCAGGGCGGAGCAGAACAGTCACGTCTTCGGGCAGTCGATGCAATCACATCCCATATCGTAAAGGAGCCGATTCTGTTGAAGGTATTATCGAAGCAGCATATCGAAAAACCACATGTATCCCGCATCGTCATCGAGCCGAAGAGCGGCTGGCGCCTGATCGACTGGAAGGAACTGTGGGCGTACAGGGACCTGTTCTTCTTTCTGGTCTGGCGGGACGTAAAGGTCCTGTACAAGCAGACGGTACTGGGGTTCGGCTGGGCGATTCTCAGGCCGCTGTTCAGCATGGTGATTTTCTCGGTCGTCTTCGGCCGTCTGGCGAAAGTCCCCAGCGACGGAGTGCCGTATCCGATCTTCTCCTATGCGGCGCTGCTCCCCTGGACGTATTTTTCCACCTCGCTGACCTACTCGACCACGAGCCTGGTCACCAACACGAACCTGATTACGAAGGTCTACTTCCCCCGGCTCGTCATTCCCATGACGCCGGTCCTGACGGGGCTGGTGGACCTCGGGATCGCCTCTTCCATTCTCGCGCTGATGATGCTCTGGTACGGGATCGCACCGACGGTGAACATCTTCTTTGTGCCCGTTCTCATCCTGCTGATGATGCTCACCGCTGCCGGGGTGGGGATGTGGCTCTCCGCCCTGGCCGTCAGGTACCGGGACATCAAGCACGCGATTCAGTTCATCGTCCAGGCATTGATGTACGCCGCCCCGGTGGTCTGGCCGGTTTCGCTGATTCCGCAGCACTACCGGCTGCTCTACGGCCTGTATCCGATGGCGGGAGTCATCGAGGGCTTCCGTTCCGCCCTCATCGGCAGCACCCCCATGCCCTGGGACCTGATCGGTGTCGGCACGCTGAGTGCTCTGATCCTTGCCCTTTCCGGAGCGCTCTATTTCCGCCGCATGGAGCGGGTCTTCGCTGATGTCGCCTGACGCGCTCCGATCGCGACGAATCTCCGGTGGGCGGAATGCTTCCCGTCCCGTATTTTCTGACAAGGATGAACAATGTCTTCAGATGTTTCCATTTCCGTCGAAAACCTTTCGAAGCGCTATCGGATCGGACTCAAGGAAGAGATGCACGACACGCTCGGTGCAGCCGTCGCATCGTGGCTCAAGTCTCCCCAATCGAATTTCAGACGCCTGCGCAGACTGAGCCGGTTCGAGGAGGACGAGGACGGGGAGGACATCCTCTGGGCCCTGCGGAACGTCTCGTTCGAAGTCAGGACCGGGGAAGTCATCGGAATCATCGGGCGGAACGGGGCCGGGAAGAGCACGCTTCTCAAGGTCCTGTCCCGCATCACGGAGCCTACATCGGGACGGGCGGTGATCAACGGCCGTCTTGCCAGCCTGCTCGAGGTCGGCACCGGCTTTCATCCGGAACTGACGGGAAGGGAGAACGTCTACCTGAACGGAACCATCCTCGGGATGTCGAAGCAGGAAGTCGACAAGAAGTTCGATGAAATCGTCGAGTTCTCGGGTATCACGAAGTTCATCGATACGCCCGTAAAGCGGTTCTCTTCGGGAATGAGAGTCCGGCTGGGATTTGCCGTGGCCGCTCACCTCGAGCCGGAGATTCTCCTGGTCGATGAGGTGCTGGCCGTCGGCGATGCCGGTTTCCAGAGAAAATGTCTGGGAAAGATGGACGACATCTCGAAATCCGGACGGACGGTCATTTTCGTGAGCCATCAGATGGCAAGCATCACGGCCCTCTGTTCGAAATGCATCCTCATGACCGGGGGCCGGCTGGACCGGTTCGGAGAGACGAAGCCGATCGTGGAGGAGTATCTGCAGGGGTTCAGCGACGGAAAGGCGAAGAGCGTCGCCTCGAGGGGCGACCGCAAGGGGAACGGAACCGTGCAGGTTACGGACATCCGGTTCCTGCAGGCGGCCACCGGGGTGCCCGTCGAGCTCATCATGAGCGGACAGGATATCCTGATCGAGGTGAGCTACGAGAGTACGGATCCCGCTGCGGAGCAGATCGACGAGTTTTCGGTCATCCTGCTCTTCCACACGGGCATGGGGCAGTTCGTCATGATTCTCAGCAGCAGGATGGCGAACGGCGCGTTCGAGCGGGTACCGCAGAACGGTCGGGTATTCTGCCGCGTCCCGAAGTTCCCGCTGATGGCCGGTTCGTTTCACATTACCAGCATGCTGTACGCGAACGGGTTTCTCGCCGACGAGGTGCAGAACGCGATCACGATCCACGTGGAGACGGGGGACTTCTTCGGGACGGGCGTGTCGAAGGCCTTCGGCCGGCAGGGGGTGTACGTGCCGCATACCTGGAGCGAGGCGATGTGACGGGAGCGGCAAGGTGAACGGATCGATCGGCGTCACGCCCGTCGTCAGTATCCTGATGGCGGTGTACAACGGCGGGGCGTTTCTGACCGAAGCGCTCGACGACATCCTGGGACAGACGCTGCAGGACTTCGAGCTCATCGTGGTCGAGGACGGAAGCACCGACGAGACCCCCTCCGTTCTGGAACGGTACGCGGAGCGGGATCCCCGGATCATGGTCATTTCGAACGGGACGAATCTCGGCCTCGCTGTTTCGCTGAACCGCGGCCTCGAGCGGTGCCGGGCGCCCCTCGTGGCCCGTTTCGATGCGGACGACCGGTACCGGAGGGATCGTCTGGAGCGGCAGGTGGCGTTCATGAACGAGCATCCAGCGGTCGGCCTCCTCGCCTCCGGGTTCCGCCGTACCGATCCGGCCGGCAGGGTTCTCTCGACGGTGGTGCCTCCGACGAAGGACCGGCACCTCCGCCTGCGCTGCCTGTTCATGAACAGCTTCATCCATTCCGGCGTCGTCTTCCGGACCGATCTGGTCCGCTCCGCGGGCGGCTATGACGAATCCTACTGGACCGCACAGGACTCCGAGCTGTGGTCCCGGCTGCTGCCGCTCACCGGCGTTGCGAACCTGCCTGAGCCTCTGGTGGACTACCGGATCCATGATGCGTCCATCGTGCAGCGGCGCGGAGACCGGGGGCGCGAGCTGAGCCTCTCGGTGCCCCGGCGGCTGCTCTCGGAATATCTCGGCCGCCCGCTCGGTGCGGAGGAGACGCGGGCGATCGTCGACCTGTACCAGGGTTTCTCGGTCCTGGCGCTCGAGGATGTACGTGTCGGACTGGCCGGGCTCCGGGAAGCCGTGGAGCGGGCGCGATGCCGCGAAGCTCCCGATGCGGTCCGCTTTCTGAAACGGGAGATGGCGCGTTCGCTGCTGAAGCAGTTCATCCTGCATGCCGGCGTCGGCTTTTCGAGACGGAGGTCCCTGCTGATCCAGGCGCTGCGGTGGGAACCGCGGTTCGTCCTGAGGGACGGTCTCGCCCGGGCGGCCCGCAGGTCCTTGCCTCCGTTTCTGTTGAACGGGTTGGATACTATCAGAAAACGTCAGGAGAAAGGTATTGGCAGATAGAACGATAGTCGGCGGTATCCGGCGGAGCTGGTCCGGAATTTCCAGAGCGGGAGTCGAGCACGGACTGCCCCCCGCCTGGTTCGGATATCACTGGGTCAGGAAGGAAACCGTGCCGGCCTACCTCCGGCGGAAGACGGGCCGGCATGGTGCCGGACACCTGAAGGTCATCCATCCGGAATCGACCGCGGACAATCCCCTGCCCCTGAACGTCGCTTCCCGGGAAGAGCTGCCGGACGATCCGGGCTGGTGGGGGTATTCCTTCCGGGATGTTCCGTCCCGGGTGAGCCGGGAAACCTTCATCGCAACGGTCCCGGACTGCCGTGTCATTCCGTATATCGATCCGGTGAAGAACGACTTCTGGGTCGGAATCCTGAACGACGACAATCGTCTGTTCGATCTCCGGGAGATTCACTTCCGTGCCGGCCATGCACGGGTCCTGCGTTCGGCAGCCTCACCCGTCCGGCTCAGGCGCGCGACCTGGGTGGTGGAGCGTGTATATCACAACTATTCCCACTGGCTGACCGCTCATTTGCCGAAGTTCCTCCTGCTCGAGTCGCTGAATGCGCTCGACGACGTCCTGCTGCCGCGGCAGCGGCCGGACTTTGTCGACCGTTCGCTGCGGATGATCGGGCTGGACCCGGAACGGTTCTCGACGTTCGACCCGTTCCGCCCCCTCGAGGTCGAGGAGCTGATGCTTCTCGGAACGGACCGTTTCCGTCCCGAGCTCCTCCGGATGGTTCGTGACGCACTTCCGGGCACCCTCTCGAAACCGCCCCGACGGCGGGTTTTCATCAGCCGGGCGAAGGCGCAGCGGCGGCGGCTGGAGAACGAAGAGCAGATCTGGCCGCTTCTGAGGCGGGCGGGGTTCGAGCGGGTTTTCATGGAGGAGCTCGAGTTCGAGGAGCAGGTCGCGCTCATGCGGGAAACGGCGATCCTGTTCGCCCCGCACGGTGCCGGCCTGACCAACATGATGTTCTGCGATTCCGGCACCCACATCGTCGAAATCGCCGACCCCGGTTTCCCGAACCCGAATTTCTACGCGACGGCCTCGGCGATGGGACATCACTACTGGCTCCTGTCTGCAGAGTCGCTCGGGGACGGGCATCCGCTGGAACGGGATCTCCGGGTTGCCCCGAAGGCTGTAGAGACACTCCTGTCCCGTCTGACGGGATAGGGCATGGTGCGACGAAGAGGGCCCCGAATGAGACTTTCCGTGATAATTCCCTGCCGCAACGCCGAGCCCTACCTCGCCCAGACGATCGGATCGGTTCTGGCCCAGAGCCGCCCGCCCGATGAGATCATCGTGGTCGACGACGGTTCCACCGACGGCAGTCTCGCGATTGCCCGGTCGTTCGGCGACCGGCTCCGGGTGCTTTCCGGGCCGAATGCCGGAGCGGCCGAGGCGCGCAACCGCGGTGCCGCCCGGGCGAGCGGCGACGCCCTGATGTTCCTCGATGCGGACGATGTTCTCGGGCCGACTGCACTGGAGCAGCTGGAATCCGCCCTGTCGGCCGCTCCGGGAGCGGTGGCGCTCTGTCCGTGGCACCGACTCGAATATGAAGACGGCAGGTGGGTGAAGAGGCCGCCGTCCTGCACGCCGAAAGGTCCCGGGCAGGACTATCTCGCTGCCTGGCTCACCGGATGGTATCACCCTCCCTGTTCCGTGCTCTGGTCGAGGTCGGCGTACGAACGGACGGGCGGCTGGGACGCAGCGGTGAAAGTGAACAACGATGGGGACATCATGATGCGGGCCCTCGCGGATGATGTGCCGATCGTGCGGACCGTCGGCGGCGAGGCGTATTACCGGAGAATCCCTCCGGAGTCGGGTTCGGTCAGCGGCGCCCGTCTCACCGAAGCCGGACTGAGTTCCCGGATCGGGGTCATGGAACGGATCGCCCGGATGCTGGAAGAGCGGGGTGCGCTCCGGCGATACCGGGAGGCTCTCGGCACCGCGTTCGAGATGATCGCGGCGGACTGCGGAGACGTCTACCCGGAACTCTCCCGGCGATGCCGCACGGCGGTTCGCCGGTTCGCCGGACCGCCGTGGATCCGGAAGATGCGGAAGGTTCGTCCTGCACTCGGCCGGCGCCTGAACGGAATGCACCGGAGCCTCCGGCGCCGGATCGGCCGCGGCGTCGTCGATGCGGTCGACCGGGACCTGCTGCCGGCGGAGGAAGTCCGGTTCGGCCTCGACGGGTTCGCCGCAGGGAGCGGACCCGCGGTGAGCGTCATCATCCCGTCCTACAATCGAGCCGGGCTTCTTCCGCGTACGCTCGACAGCGTGCTCGCGCAGACGTTCACCGATTTCGAGATCCTGGTGATCGACGACGCATCGACCGATTCGACGCCGGAAGTAATGGCCGGTTACCGTGACGAACAACGGATCAGGTATCTCCGCCAGCCGGAGAACCGGGGTGTGGGCGCGGCAAGGAATTACGGTCTCCGGGAAGCCCGCGGCGCTTTCATCGCCTTTCTCGATTCCGATGACGAGTGGTTTCCCGACAAGCTCGCCCTGCAGGTGGCGAGGTTCCGGGAGCTCGGAGAGGACGTCGGGCTGATCTACAGCGGGGTGGAGAGCGTGCTCGACGATGGAGCCCGGAGCATCGAAACACCGGCGTATGCCGGGAACATCTACCGGGAGATGCTGCTGAAGAATGTCATCCACGGTGGGGGATCGAACGCCGTGATCCGGCGGGAAGTCGTCGATCGAGTCGGTTTTTTCGATGAACGGATGCCCGCGATCGAGGATTACGATTACTGGCTGCGAATTGCCGGTCGGTTCCGGGTGGACTACGTCGAAAAACCGCTGATCCGCTACTATGACCACGAGGCGGCGAAAAGCGACGGTTCCGGTTCGCTCGAACGCCGATCGAGAGATGTCGACGGAAACCTGACGGCCCGGGAATGGTTCTATGAGCGCTATTCCCGGGAAATGAAGCGTCTGGGAGTCGCGCACCTGTTCCTGATCGACAGCGCTCGACGGCATCTCGCCTCCACGGACCCGAATACCCGGGAAGCACGGCGGCTTCTCCTGAGGGCGCTGCGGCAAGAGCCCCGCCATCCGGATACCTGGTTCCGCCTGTTCTGTACCGTTGTTCCCGGGCCGGTCGAACGTTCGCTCCATTCGATTCGAAAGCGGGCGCGGCGCCTGCTGCCCCTCCGGACAGAACAGGATATGAGAGACCCCCCCGGCGAACGGCGGATCATTCCGAACGGCAACGACCGGGTCGGTGCAAGAAAGGAAATGTCATGAACATCGCATTCATCCTGCGCTCCTTTCCGGAACTGTCGGAAACGTTTATTCTGAATCAGATTACCGGCCTGCTGGCGCGGGGGCATGAGGTCGACATTTTCGCTCTGCGGCGAAACTCCTCGACCGAGTTACATACCGACTTCGAAGGGTATTCGCTCGCGGACAGAACGTACTACTCCTCCAGCATGCCGAAGGGCAGGGCCGGGCGAGTCGTCAAGGGGCTTGCCCTCTGCGCGGGCAACTTCCACCGGAATCCGATGAAGATCCTGAGGAGCATCAATATCATCAATCACGGGGGTAGAGCACCTTCGATCACTCCTCTGTATTTCACCATTCCTTTCCTCGACAGAGGGAAGTACCGGTACGACATCATCCAGTGTCACTTCGGTCCCATCGCCAACTGGGCCGTTGCCCTGCGGAAGCTGGGAGTGATCGACGGCAAGATTGTGACTATGTTCCACGGTATCGATATCCGGGAGGGAATTCGCTCGGGGGGAGACATCTACGAGAGCCTGAAGAAAGAGGGAGACTGCTTTCTTTCGATTTCCTCGTACAACAGAAGTCATCTCCTGAGTTTCGGTTTTCCGGAGGAACGGATCGTGCATCATCCGGTCGGAGTGGATACTTCGTTCTTCCGATCCGACGGAAAAGGAAAGAGTTCGACGGACCGGGAAATTCGAATCCTCAGCGTGGCACGGCTGGTAGAAGAGAAGGGGCTGGACCACGGAATCCTGGCTCTGAAGAAGCTCGTCGAACTGCTGCCGAACCGGCGGATATCCTACCGGATCCTCGGCGGCGGTGTCCTGGAGAAAGAGCTCCGAGCGTACGCGGCCGGGCTCGGACTGTCACGGAAGGTGTCCTTCCTGGGGGAAGGAAACGGAATACGGGTGATGGAGGAGATGCAGAAAGCGGACATCTACTTCCTGCCGAGCAATGACGAAGCACTTCCGGTTTCGATCATGGAAGCCGCATCCGTCGGTCTGCCCGTCGTCGCATCCGATGTCGGAAGCGTTTCGGAATTGGTGCAGAACGGTACAACGGGAATTATCGTGAAGAAAGGCGATGCGGACGGATTCGCCGAACAGCTGAAGTACCTCGTGCAGAATCCGGGTGTCCGGTCCCGGATGGGCACCGCCGGGAGAGCTCACATACAGGCGAATTACGACATAGAGAATCTCAACGACCGACTGGTCGCAATCTACAGCCGGCTGCTGCAGCAGTCGGACCCCGCCCGCCATGAAAGCGTGATCTGATCTGTTCTGGCCGCCTCTCCACCTTACCTTCTTCTTCCAATCCTCATTCCTGCCGTATTATCCAACAAGCACCTGCTCCGCTCTGTACGAGAAATTAACATCCTGTCCGTCCGCCGAGCTCCCGCCGTCAGCGGCTCACGAGCGGCCGGGAGGGGTGATCGGCGGAACGATCCGAACGTTCCTGCTCCCGGAACCGCATACGTTCCCTCGTAGTCCGGATCGTATGGAGTGCCAGGGCCAGAGCGATACTCGCTGCGAAGGCTCCTCCGACTACCGTTCCGACCATCTGAGCTCGGTGGGGTCCGGATCTCTTGTCGGGAACTTCGGGACGTTCGAGAATCTGGAATACGGGATCCCGCCCGAGCTCGAGCTTCGCGACCTCGTACTGCTGCAGAAGGGTCTGATAGATCCGGCTCTGGATTTCGAGGTCCCTGTTCAGCGTGTTCAGCTGGCGGGCGAGCTCCGGGAGATCCTTTGTCAGGGGGACGTCTTCGGCTCCGGCATACTCTCCCCGTTCGACCTGCCTGATGAGCTCGGAGAGGCTGTCCCGCTCGCGCCTGAGCCGCAGGAGATTGGCGTCCTCGATCCGGGAGAACTTCTGATAGTTCTGGAGCTCCATCTCCTTGAGCATGAGACGATTCCGGAGATCGTTCAGCAGAACCTGCTGCCTGTTCGAGATATCCTGCACTCCCATGATGCCGTGCTCTCTCTGGAAATCCTCTATTTCCGATTCGAGGGTGTTGATCTGTACGGAGACTTCCTGGAGTTTTGCTTCCAGAACCTGCCTCTGCTGCTGCTGTGAGGTAGTGCCCTTGGTCCGGAACCAGGCGGATAGAAGCTCCACCATTCGAGACGTCATGTCGTACGAGTACTGCGGATCGGTGCTGGTGTAGTGGATGGTGAGGATGCCGAGCTTGTCGTCGTAGGAGAAAACCGCTCCGCCGAGGACGGTGAGCCGGGACTTCGTGCGTATGCTGTCTGTGGCCCCTATCTGCTCGACGATGTCGAACTCCTCGACCAGCTGATCGACCACCTCATTGCTCTGCAGTACCTGGAGGGCTAATTGACCGTTGGCCCTTCCGCCGCTGCCGCGGTTGATGCCCAGAGAAGTGAGCAGAGCATCCGCGGCGCTCACTTCTTCTCCCTGCTGGAAAAGAAGCCGTGCCGTCGAGGTGTACTGGTTCGGCATTGGACTCTTTTCCGGCGGAAGCGTCATGGAGAGAAACGCATAGCCCACCGCTCCCGCCGCCGCGACGACGGTGATGAGGATGATCAGCACCTTATATCTGCTCAGGATGGAGAGGTAGTGAAAGACATCCTCCATCAGTGTCCGTTCTTCCATTTCATGATTTCTGTTTTCTTCCCGTTCCATCGTCATTCCTTTGCCCACGAAATGCAGCGTCGCTTTGGCATGAAATTTAACCATAAAACTCCTGCGAGGAAAGGGATTACATACGCAGAGTCGAAACCCGGGCAATGCGGACCGCCTCCCGGTCGAAAAGAACCTCCATTCCGGCCGGAGTTCCTCTGGACAGGTCCCGAACGATTTCCTAAGCTTGGGGTATCATGAAACTGCCGCGCTTCATTTTCTCCGTTGCGATACTCATGCTGTCATTGTCCGCTGTTCATGCTCAGGACGACCTTCGCTGGTCCTTCGACGTCGGCTTCGGCGGTCTGTTCGGCTATACGGATTATGATATGGTGGTCGAGGAGCTCGGTGTCCGGAGCCTGCTCGAGTTTCCGTTGAACACGGTTGCCCTGTACGGCAGCCTCGGGCTCGACATCATGCGGAACGGTGAGAAGACCTCGTTCTATCGCTTGGATGTGGTGAAGGATCTCGGTACCCCGTCGAAGCCGATGGTGGACAGCGACTGGGCGGAAATCCGGATTCTCGACTTTTTCAACAATGTTATTGATTCCACCTGGCTCCATGTTCAGCTATACGGAATCCGATGTCGAGGGCAACCTTATCGGAGTCAGACCTTCTCGGTGGCTGGAAAATCTGGAGCGGAGTCGATTACAATCTGTTCTTTCCGCCGGTTATCGGTTTCTATACATTCACCAGGATGTCTTCGGTTATTCTGGATGGCAGGTGGACATTTACGACATGGACAATGACGGCGATGATGAGGAACGTACCGTACAGTATCAGTCCGACTCCCTCCACGTCCTCGAGTACTGGATCCTCTACAACATGCCCTCCGCCGGCTTAACCTTCGAGTTCGCGCCTTCCGACGTGTTCCGGGCATCCCTGACGGCGCTCTACACGATGGTGTTCGTCTACGACTATGACGATCATATTCTCCGCAGCAAGGAGTCCACCGCGTTCGGTGTCGGCCACGGGTTCGCGACCTCGCTCTCCCTTCGCTTCGCTCCGAAGGCGGCAGGGTTCGGTGCCGCGGGCAGCGGCCGGATTTACTTCGAGATCGAAGGCGAGTATGCCTGGAACCGCACCGATGCCCGGCAGCGCCAGTACTGGTACGGGGATCTGGATACCAGTGCATCGAAAGGGACCGAAGTCGGAAACATCCCGCACCTGATCACCAGCTCCATCGGAAAGGCTGCGATCGCCGTCGGCTTCTCGTTCTGAGAAGTCGCTGAAAAGCTCCATCGTACTCCGGCTGTTGAATCATAGCTTCAACAACCTCCCGAGCCGCCGCGGCGGTGAAACCGTCATCAATTTCGATTTTGTTTTTCCGGCCGCGCGGTGGTCAGTATCCTTGAGATGGAAGGACCGCTGCTGCATCGGAATTGATAGTGAGGGTGCATTGAAAAAACATCTGCCCCAACTGTTTCCGCCCCATCGCGCGGAGAATGACCGGACCGGTGACCCGAAGAAACCCGGAGATCAGTTCGACACCTCTCACCTCGAGTCGGACCTGAAGGGCCGCTCCATCCGCGGCGGGGCCGTCACGATCGGGGGCCAGGCTGCCAGATTCGTCATCCACATGGGTTCGAACATCGTTCTGGCCCGGCTGCTCGCGCCGTCGGTATTCGGCCTGGTCGCCATGGTGACCGCCGTTACGGGATTTGCCCAGCTGTTCAAGGATCTCGGTCTTTCGATGGCGACCATCCAGAAAGCCTCCATCACCCAGAGGCAGATCAGCGCCATGTTCTGGGTGAACGTAGCCGTGAGCATGCTCATCGCGCTGCTGATCACGGCGCTGGCTCCCGCGGTCGCGTGGTTCTACGGTGAGCCGCGGCTCACCGCGATCACGGCAGCGCTCGCCCTCTCCTTTCTGTTCGGCGGGCTGACGGTGCAGCCGCAGGCGCTTCTGCGCCGGCAGATGCGCTACGGCATCCTGACGGCGGTCGACGTCGCGGCGATGCTCCTCGGTGCGAGTTCGGCGATCGCCGCGGCGCTCCTCGGGGCGGGCTACTGGGCTCTGGTGATCAATCAGCTGGTGCATGCATTCTGCGTCGCAGCCGGAACCTGGATCTTCTCCCGGTGGCGGCCCGGATTCATCATCAGGAATGCGGGTATCAGGGAGATGCTGCATTTCGGTGCGAATCTGACCGGATTCAACATTCTGAACTACTTCGCCAGGAATCTCGACAATATCCTGATCGGAAAGGTCTGGGGAACGGTTTCGCTCGGATTGTACACCAAAGCCTACAGCCTTCTGATGCTTCCCCTGCAGCAGATCAATGCCCCGATTTCCGCGGTAGCCGTTCCGACCCTGAGCCGTCTTCAGGATGATCCGAAACGGTACCGTACCTACTACCTGAAAACCATCAGACTCATAACTTCCCTGACGATGCCGGGAATGATGTTCCTGATCGTGATGGCGGACGAGGTGATCCTGCTGCTTCTGGGTCCGCAGTGGAGCGAGACGAGCCGGATCTTCATGGTGCTCGGCATCTCGGGCCTGATGCAGCCGGTCGCAAACAGTACCGGCTGGCTGTTCATAAGCCAGGGACGTACCCGGGAAATGTTCCGGTGGGGATTCATCGGGAGCGGGAAGACCGTCCTCGCGATCCTGGCCGGTCTGCCCTGGGGAGCCTTCGGGGTGGCGGTTTCCTACACGGCGGTCGGCCTGGTTACCGGGCCGCTCCTGTACTGGTTCGTGGGGCGTACGGGGCCGGTCGGGTTCCGGGATATCTATCGGGCTCTCGGCACCCCGCTGCTGATCTCATTCGGGGTGCTGTTCAGTCTGGTTGTTCTGAAAACCTTCTCAGGAACCACCCATCCTCTCCTGCTCGTCATCGAAGCTCTCGGGGTGACGGTTTTCACCTGCGGGCTCTTCCTGCTGCTGATTCCCGGGGGGCGAAAGCTCCGGCGCGAGGCGGTCGAGGCGGCTTCTCACCTGAAGGGAGGATATCGATAAGGAATCCGCAGGGACCCGCACGGGGTCTCTGATGCACTACCGGTATGAAAAAACGAATAAGGAGAGGGTAATGCGGATATGTCTGCTCTCGACGGAGTACGAGGGATTTCCTCCCTTCGGAGGATTCGGAGTCGGTACCAGAAGGGTCGCCACCGGACTGGCGAAGGCGGGCCATGAGGTGTATGTCGTGACGATGCGGAAACGGAACCAGAAGCCGGTGGAACTGATCGACGGAGTGACGATCATCAGCTATGACGGAGCGTACTATACCGGACTGAAAAGAACGGAACAGTTCGCGGCCGTCTACCGCATGGTCGATGCCGATGTCTATCACAGCCAGGAACCGTCCGTCGGCACCCGACTCGCACAGCTTGGCTTACCCGACCGGAAGCATCTCGTGACCATCCGCGACCCGCGATCCCTCGAGGACTGGAAAGCGCAGTGGCCGACGGCGAAACGGAACCGCCGGCAGGAAATGCGATATCTGCGTGCCTACGACCGGGAGGTCGGGGAAGCGGTCCGATCGGCCGACGCGGTGTTCTGCAAGGCGGAGTTCGTCAGGCAGAGAGTGAAGGAGATGTTCAGGCTGAAGCGCCTGCCGGGATACCTGTCGGATCCCGTGGAGATCCCGGCGGACGAAATCGAGAAGGCCGTACAGCCGACCGTGTGCTTTCTGGCACGCTGGAACCGCGTCAAGCGGCCGGAGCTGTTTCTCCGGCTTGCCGCCCGATTCCCGCACGTCAAGTTCATCGCGGCCGGTGCCTGCCCCGATGAGCCCGATCGGGAGCAGGACCTGCGGAACCGGTTCTCGGCTCTTCCCAATGTCGAGCTTCCCGGCTGGCTGGGCGAGGAAGAGAAGTCCGGGATCCTCGGCCGATCCTGGATCATGGTGAATACCAGTACCCGGGAATGCCTGCCCGTCTCCTTTCACGAGGCATGCGCTCACCGCTGCGCCATCCTCTCCCATGTAAACCCGGATACCTATGCCGAAAGATTCGGGTACTGGGCCCGGGGGGGCGCCTTCGAGGACTTCGTTCACGGTCTGAAGCTGCTGCTCGACAACGACACCTGGAAGGATCTGGGGATGAGCGGCTACAGGCATGTGCGGGATACCAGTGAGAGCGGGGAGGTGATCCGCCGTCACATCGAAGCATACGAACGGATTCTGGAAGGCGGGGAGCAGCCGCCGGCAGTGCTTTCGGTTCCAGCCGCCACCGGTCCGAAGGGATGAGCGGCAGATGCGATACCGGGATGTGCGCAACCATGGAAGAGCGGCGGAAAACGATGCGGGTGCGGATCGGGGAGGCGCTGAACTGCGTATCGCCTTTTTCGTCAACTCGTTCCCGGAGATTTCCGAGACGTTCATTCTGAACCAGATAACCGGTCTCTACCGTCTCGGATACCCGGTGGATATCCTCACCCGGAGGTCCTCGGACCAGGACAGGTTTCATCCGGATGTGGAACGGTTCCGGCTCCTGGAACGGGTGATCGTGTGCGGTCACGGATCGCCTTTGATGCCGAAGGGAAGGCTGCGACGCATCGTCCGGGCGGCTGCGGTGCTGTTCGGCGGCGGGAAGGGGAACCTCCTTCCGCTGCTTCGCTCTCTCAATATCTTCCGGTACGGACTGCTGGCGCTCAGCCTGAATCTCTTCTACCGGACATACATCGTCGGCTCGCTGAAGAGGAGCTATGACATCGTGTACTGCCACTTCGGCGAAAACGGCGTGGCAGCGGCTCAGCTCATGGATGTCGGGGTGATGTCCGGGAAGCTCGTGGTCGCGTTTCACGGGTACGACATGTCCAATTACCTGCGGAAACACGGGACCCGGGTGTATGACCGGCTGTTCCGGCGGGGAGATCTTTTCCTGCCTATCAGCGATTTCTGGAAGGAGAAGCTGATCGCGATCGGATGTCCCCCGGGAAAGATCAGGGTACACCGGATGGGAATCGACCTGTCCCGATTCACCTTCAGTCCCCGATTCCCGAACATGACGAAAAGGATCCGCCTGCTTTCGATCGCCCGGTTGGTGGAAAAGAAGGGGCTGCAGTATGCGGTCGAAGCAGTCGCGCTGCTTCTCGAAAGGCGTTTCGATGTGCACTATACGATCGCCGGTGACGGGCCGCTGCGGTCCGAGCTCCTCTCGCAGATCGAGCGGCTCGGGCTATCGGGCAGGGTCCGTCTGCTCGGCTGGAGAACCCAGTCGGAAATCGTCTCCCTGATGCAGCAGACGGATATCCTGCTCTGCCCGAGTGTCACGGACCAGGAAGGCAGCCAGGAGGGAATTCCGGTTACCCTCATGGAAGCGCTTGCCCAGGGACTTCCGGTGATCAGCACGCGGCACAGCGGCATTCCGGAACTGGTCCGGCACGAGCACTCCGGCCTCCTGGTGCCCGAGGCCGATGCGGTGGGTCTCGCGGAAGCGCTGGAGCGGCTGACCGGGAATCCCGAGCTCTATCTGCAGATGGCAAAGAACGGACGGGAGCATGTCGAGTTCCATTACGATGTGGAGCATCTGAATCGTCAACTGGTGGAATCCTTTCTCACGCTGATGGAAACCGGCCGCCGGGCACCGGTGAAACCCCCTTGATTTCTCACCCGGATCGTGTACACTGGGATCAGCATCTCGGAGTATGGAGTACGAATCTGTGCAATCGATTGCACAGATTCGGGTGTATCAGTTACGGCAGGGGAGGAACGGAATGGCGAACATGAAGAATCTGCCCGGAGCCCGTCCCGGGAATCGGCTCCGGCATTCGATGCCGAAGGTCGGCATCCGGCCGACCATCGATGCACGCCTCGAAGGCGTGCGCGAGTCCCTGGAGAACCAGACGATGGCGATGGCGGAATCGGCGGCCCGCCTCATCTCCGATAACCTGCGGCATCCGAACGGCATGCCCGTGGAATGCGTCATCGCGAACAGCACCATCGGCAGGGCCGCTGAAGCGGCCATGTGCGACGATCAGTTCGCCCGGGAGGGAGTAGGCGTTTCCCTGACGGTTACTCCCTGCTGGTGCTACGGTTCCGAAACGATGGACATGGACCCCTTCCGGCCCAAGGCGATCTGGGGTTTCAACGGCACCGAGCGGCCCGGGGCGGTCTACCTCGCCGCGGTGCTCGCGGGCCACAATCAGAAGGGTCTGCCCGCCTTCGGGATCTACGGCCGGGACGTACAGGATTCTTCGGACACTTCGATTCCCGAAGATGTCAGGAACAGTATTCTCCGTTTCGTCCGGTCCGGGCTCGCCGTCGCCCGGATGCGCGGAGCGAGCTATCTCTCGATGGGCTCGGTGTCGATGGGAATCGCCGGATCCATCATCGTGCCGGAGTTCTTTCAGGACTACCTGGGAATGCGGAACGAGTATGTGGACATGTCGGAGTTCATCCGGCGGATCGAAGAGGGGATCTACGACAAAGAAGAGTTCGAGCGCGCCCACGCCTGGGTCCGGGAGAACTGCACGGAAGGACCCGACGATAATCCTCCGGGGAAGAAGTGGAGCCGGGAGAAGCTGGACGCCGACTGGGAGTTCGTGGTCAAGATGGCGATGATCGCCCGGGACCTGATGGTCGGCAACCCGCGCCTCGCGGAGCTCGGCTTCGGGGAGGAGGCCCTCGGGCATAACGCGATCGCCGCCGGGTTCCAGGGACAGCGGCAGTGGAACGACCACTTCCCCAACGGCGACTTCATGGAGGCGATCCTGAACTCCTCCTTCGACTGGAACGGGATCCGCGAACCCTTCATCCTGGCGACCGAGAACGACAGCCTGAACGGCGTCTCCATGCTCTTCGGCCAGCTGCTGACCGGAACGGCCCAGATCTTCGCCGACGTGCGGACCTTCTGGAGCCCCGAAGCGATCGAGCGGGTCACGGGGAAGAAGCTGACCGGAGCCGCGGAGAACGGCCTGATCCACCTGATCAACTCCGGCCCCGCGGCTCTCGACGGAACGGGCGAGGCGGCCCGGGACGGGAAGCCGGCCATGAAGCCGTTCTGGGAACTGGCTTCCGGGGAGGTCGGGAAGATCCTGGATGCCGTCGTCTGGCGGCCGGCCGACCGCGGCTATTTCCGGGGGGGCGGCTACTCCACCGACTTTCTCACCCGCGGCGGCATGCCGGTGACCATGAGCCGGCTCAACCTGATCAAGGGGCAGGGCCCGGTGCTTCAGATCGCCGAAGGATTCACCGTGACGCTCGACGAGCGGATGCACGAGAAGCTCGATCTGCGGACGAACCCGACCTGGCCGACCACCTGGTTCGCTCCGCGGCTGACCGGCAGCGGGCCGTTCCGGGACGTCTACTCCGTCATGGCCTCCTGGGGCGCGAACCACGGTGCCGTCAGCTACGGGCACATCGGCGCCGACCTGATCACCCTCGCCTCGATGCTGCGGATACCCGTCTGCATGCACAACGTGCCGGATGAGCGGATCTACCGCCCCAGCGCCTGGAACGCCTTCGGCATGGATCCCGAGGGAGCCGACTTCCGGGCCTGCGCCAACTTCGGTCCCCTATACGGTTGAGGTTAAGGAGCATCATCATGCTGAAGGGTATCCCTTCCATCGTTCCCCCTGAGCTGCTGAAGATCCTCATGGAGATGGGGCACGGCGACGAGATCGTGATCGGCGACGGGAACTTTCCGGCAGCCGCATACGCCGAACCGCCTGGTACGCTGCGACGGACACGGTGTCGCACCGATCCTGGATGCAATCCTCTCGCTCATGCCGCTGGACCGGTTCGTGGAGCAGCCGGCGGCGCTCATGCAGGTGGTGCCGGGTGATCCGACGAAACCGGAAATCCGGGCGGAATACCGGAAGATCGCGGATCGGCATGAACGGTCTTTCGCCGGGTTCGAAATGATGGAACGCTTCGCGTTCTACGAACGGGCGAAACAGGCCTATGCGATCGTCGCTACCGGCGAGTCGGCGCTCTACGCGAACATCATTCTGAAAAAAGGCGTTATCGAAGCGTAGCGCGGGTCCGGATCGGCAAGCGGATGACGACGGGACCGGCGCCGCTACGCCAGCATCACCTGGCCGCCGGTGACGGGAAGCGCCTGGCCGGTCTCGTACTGCTGCTCCACCAGGTAGAGCACCGCACGCATCACGTCCTGCACTCCGCAGCCGCGCTTCATCGGGACCTTCGCCTCGTAGAACCGGCGGACATCCTCCACGGTCTTCGCTCCGGGGACTTTCCCGGCGCGAAGGTACTGCACGAA
Organism: uncultured Spirochaetota bacterium; assembly: GCA_963728215.1. Lineage (GTDB taxonomy): Bacteria > Spirochaetota > Spirochaetia > CAVSJD01 > CAVSJD01 > CAVSJD01. Next base: position 426,465 of record CAVSJD010000012.1, read on the forward strand.
GAGACCCTTCTCCGGATCCGACCAGAGGGGGCCGTCGAAGAAATTGCCCGGACAGACCTCGTTCACCTTGATGTTATCCTCCACCAGCTCCAGGGCGAAGCTCTGCGTCAGTCCGATCCCGCCGAACTTGCTGCCCGCGTACGCGCCGTTCCGGTTGGAGCCAGCAAGCCCGCTCTTCGAGTTGATCTGGACGATGTCGGTGAAGTAACGGCCGGTCGGTATATTCTGCAGGCTCATGATCGGGGAGAAGTGCTTGACGGCCAGGAAATAGCCGAGGTAGTTCACGTCGGTGACGGAGCGGAAGTCCCGGAGACTCAGCTCCCGTACGCCGCCCGCGCGCAGGATGCCGGCGTTGCTGACGAGGAGATCCAGCCCGCCGGTGGTCAGGGCAACCTCCTCCGCGATCCAGCAGAAGCAGCCGCGTTCGGCGAGCTCTTCGACGAGTCCGCCTCCGAAGCCCTGCGCTCCGCCGGTGACCAGGGCGATACGGCCCCGAACGACGTCGCTGCGGTCGATCCCCCGGAGCGCGGAGCTCCCGGCGTCTTCCGGCCGGACCTTCCCGGACCGCTCCCCGACCGGTGAATCGTCCCGATTGCGGTACGAGCGTTCGAGCTCCTCGATCCGGTCGAAGTCCCCGCCCGGCAGCAGCACTCCGACGCCGGGAATCTCCAGACCGTCGGGGCCGCCGGCCGCGGCTGCTCCGACGGCTTCCGCGAGCCCGGACCACTGTTCCTTTTCGACGAGCGGCACGACCCGCTCCGGATCGAGCCGGTTCAGGCGGAGCGCCCCGGAAGGACGATGGCGCGTTCCGGATCCGGCGGACGCCTCGGAATCGAGCGGGACGGATCGGCCGAAGGCTCCCTTCGCCCCGTCGAAAGTCGTTCCCCGCAGGATCGGGGCGATCCGGGCAAGAATGCCGTTCCGGTTCATCGTTCGTCCTCCTCGTCCGGCATCGACCGGATCATCTCTTCGGCCCGGTCGGGATGCCGGGGATCGATCCGGGCTCCGATCCCGGCATAGCGCCGGATGCGCTCGGGCAGGGGAAGGTCCCGGTACGGGTTCCGGTCCCCGAACAGGTCGTACCGTTCGTCGATGCTCGTGAGCTTCTCGTGGGCGATCAGTGCCCAGGTGGCGTCGAGCAGGTGACGGAACTCCGGTTCCAGGATCTCCGGGCAGCGGAAGCTCTGGCGGGAGCTGTTGATGTCCACCCCGGAGATTTCCATCAGCTCGTGCTCCCGGCAGAGCGCCCCGAGGCGCAGGAGCTGTTCCCGGCTGTTCCGGGGCGGCATGTAGGTGACTCCCCGGAAGCCGATCCGCTTGAGCTCGGGAATCAGGCGGTCCAGGTATGCGTCCTCGAACTTCTCCGCCCGCTTGTCTCCCGTGGGCGATTCGGAGACATCCCCCAGATAGGCATAGGCGGGGATGGCGCAGACTTCGCGGGCGAACGCCGCCACCCGGGAGACGGGGAGACATTCCGCCGGTCCTGGCTGGATGAAGATCTCCGGGAGGAACGAGCTTTTCAGCACGCCCAGCAGGTCGAAAGGGTAGTGCGGATTCCCGGAATCGGAGAGCAGGCCGCGGAGCCGGTCGGGAAGCTCGAGCTTCGCCGTTTCCTGCAGGAATCGGACCGTTCCCTCACCCCTGCCGTGCCGTTCGATGATCCGGAGCGCGAGCGCGTACAGGAGATGCCGCTCGGTGACGCTCCCGCCTTCGGCGGCATGGGAAACGGGAAGAATGTCGCGATCGAAGTCGAAACGTCCCAGGCCGAGCGCGGAAGCCCGTTCGTCGAGCCGCCCGGTCATCCTCCGGTTCCGTTCGTTCCGGGCCGCGCGGATCGGCTCGAGAAACCTGCCCGTCTCCGGCAGCCGCTGCGCGGGAATGCCGTGGATCGCGACATAGGCGATTCCGACGCTGTCGGGATTGTTCAGGCGGAAATCTTCGAACGCGGTTCCCGCGAAACTGACGCGGAGCTCGCAGCCGACGGTGGATGCAATGCCGACGATCCGGCACGCCTCGAGCATCTCCGGAGCGCCCGCGACCGAATCGTGGTCCATGATGCCGACCGCCCGGAGCCTCGCCTCCCGGGCCTTCCAGGCCGCCATCGCGGGAGAGTAGGGACTGAAGGAGTAGAAGGTGTGGACATGGTTGTTCACTTCTCCGGCGGCCCGCGGTCGGGCGGTATCCGCGCCGATCCGGGCCTGCAGGTCCGCAAGCGCCCGGATCCGTTCCTCCCGCCGCTCCGCCCCGAGCGCCCGCAGAGACGATTCCCGACCGGTATCGAAATTCATCATCAGTTACCCTACTCCGATCGGGGGGAAAAATCAAGAAATGGCCCGTTCGGCCCGTGAAGGCTCGTACCTTGATCCTTACCGGGAGGGCGGGGTATGCTGGTCGAAAAGAGGAGGGCCGGATCGGATATGAAAGGCCTGTCGTTCCTGGTATTCCTGGTCGTGCTGACGGCGGTAGATCTGCTGATTCCCTACCTGTGGCTGCGGGATGTTCCCCGATTCGCGGCGAGCTTCCTGTTCTGGTGCGTCCTGACGGTCGGGATGATCGTCTGGGCCGTTTTCGCGACCCGGCGATGGGGGGAGAAGGAATGAAGCCGATCTATGTCATCCTGGCAATGCTGCTCTGGTCCCTCGTTTCCGCGGGAATCGCCGCGGCGGCGCGAAGAGGAATGGGGCAGGGCGTGTCCGAGTTCTTCATCGGCGGGAGAAAGCTGCGGGGATTCATCTCCGGCATGACCTATGCCGCGACCACCTACAGCGCCTTCATGCTGGTCGGACTGGTCGGTCTGACCTACCGGACCGGCGTCGGGGCCCTCGGCTTCGAGATGACCTATCTCATCTTCACGGTCCTTCTGCTGGTGGTGTTCGGTCCGCGCTTCTGGCTGGCCGGCAACCGGTACGACCACATCACGCCGCCGGAGCTTCTCGCCAACCGCTATCGAAACCGCTGGGTCGCGGTTATCGCGGCGGCCATTTCCTTCGTCATGCTCATCCCGTATTCGGCGGTTCAGCTGATGGGTGCGGGCCTGCTCGTTTCGGGACTGTCGGGCGGCGAGCTGCCGTTCATGGTCGGGGTGCTGGCGCTCGCGCTCCTCTCCGGCTTCAGCGCGCTCTGGGCGGGCATGCGGTCGGTCGCGTGGACCGATGCCTTCCAGGCGATCACCATGATCATCACCTCGCTGATCGCCCTGTTCTTCATTTTCTTCTCCTTCTTCGGTTCCCCCGGGGAATTCTTCGCCATCCTGGAAACCGAACGGCCGGAGCTTCTGCAGCTGACGTGGGATCCGAAGTTCTTCATCGGGCTCACCCTGCCGTGGGCGTTCTTCGCGCTCACCAATCCGCAGGTTTCCCAGCGCATGTACGTGCCCGACAAGGTGAGCAGCCTCCGGCGGATGATCATCTTCTTCGCGGTGTTCGGGTTCCTCTACACCGTCATCAGCACCCTTTTCGGGTATCAGGCGGCATATCTCGTTCCGGGCCTCGAGAATGCGGACCAGGCGATGCCGCAGCTCCTTGCGCGGCTTCCCGTCGTCATGGGACTGATCATCTTCATCGGCATCTTCGCCGCGGCAACCTCGACTCTGGGCTCCATCATCCTCACCCTGAGCTCCCTGTTCGTGCGGGACATCGTGAACGCGCTGAGGCCGCAGACCTCCGAGCGGACTCAGACCCGGCTGGGCAAGATCGCGATGGTGGTGCTGCTTCTTGCGTGTATCGTCTTCGCCTGGTTCCGCCCCGGCCTGATCTCGATCATCTCCAGCATGGCTTCCGGCGGATTGCTGGTGATGGCTCCCGCGATCATCGGGGCCTTCTTCTGGAAACGCGCCACCGCCGCGGGAGCCATCGTCTCCATGGCGGTCGGCGGCGTCGTGACGGGGGTGATGTACGTCGCACGGATCTACCCGCTGGGATGGTGGCCGTCGGTCTGGGGCGTGCTCCTGACGACCCTCCTCTTCGTGGGCGTGAGCCTCGTAACCAGACCGCCGGAGAATGCCGCGGAATTCATCGAGCAGGTCGAGCGTGAGCTGGAAGAGAACGGGTTCCGGCGGAGTCGGCAGGCCGGCCTGCGCTGAGACCGCCGGCCGCTCAGCGTCGAGGTGCCGGAGCCGTGCCCGGCCGGTCCGGGGCGGTTTCCCGCTCGATCCGGGCAAGCCGCTCCAGCCCGTCCTCCCGGTCGGTCCCGCAGTACCACGGGTCCGGGGTGAACTCCCGGCATACCCGCGGATAGGAAGGCGAGCCCCAGATCCGGCAGCGGAGATCCTCGCCGTCGAGATGGATGCACGCCGTGCCGGCGGGCTTTCCTCCCGGCATTCCCGGGATGGGGCTCGAGATCGAGGGGGCTGTGCAGCAGGCGGCGCAGCCGGGGCGGCATTCCATGCGGACACCTTACCCCGAACCGATGCCGGCTGTCGAGTTCTCCTCCGCCGTGCTCACGGGGCGGCGGGAGACGCGGACTCGGCCCCGCTCCCGGCCGGAACGTTCCGGATCACCGCGTCGAGCTGTACCGGATTCGCGGGCAGAATATAGGGAGCCGGATCGACGGCCTGCCATCTTCCCTGATAGACGCTGAAATGCAGGTGCGGGAACAGCGGCGAGGCGTTCCCGCTGCTTCCGACGGTTCCGATCACCTGGCCCGGTTCGACCAGGGTTCCCGTCTCCACCTCCTGGGTCTCGAGATGAGCGAAGAAGAGGTAGATGTTCCGCTCCCGGTCGTGAAGCGTGATCACGTTCCCTCCGCGCTCCGTCTGCCCGACCTTCCGGACATACGCCCGCACCGGGGCCACGACAAGGGTTCCCCGCGGGGCAGCGATATCGATCCCCTCGTGTTTCCGGGTCCCTTCGTCCCGTCCGTCTCCGAAGACGCTCACGATGTGAGACTCGTTCGCGGCGACGACGGGGAACAGCAGGGGGGCGGCTTCCGGCGCGTCCTCGGAGGCGGCCGTCGCGGAGATCTCCGCCGAGGAAAGCATGCCCGCCGGGATCAGGAGCAGCAGGATCGGCAGCGCGATGCGGAATCGGGACGACGGCTTCATCGAACCTCCAATCCGGTCAGTATCTTCAGTGCGTGCATCCAAGTCGTTCTCCTGGAAAAGATTAGTGCTGCCGTAAGATTATCGCCGCGAATTCATTCTGTCAACATCGAGCGGTACGGCGGTATGTTACAGGCAGGAGGATCGGATGAGAATTCCACCGGTTCCGCATCCCTGGAACGTATCGACCGAAGAAGCGATCGACATCCAGAGGCAGCTCGCCTCCCGTGTCCGCGAGGTCCCGCTCGACGGCGCTGTCCGGTACGTGTGCGGCGTGGACGCCGCCTTCTCCCGGGACGGGCGGCTCTGCATCGCGGGGGCGGTGGTATGGGACCTCGCCGAACGGACCCCCGTCGAGCGGCAAACGGCCGCCGTCGCTCCGCCGATGCCCTGCATCCCCGGTCTGCTCTCCTTCCGGGAACTGCCCGCGGTTCTCGCCGTGCTGGCCCGGCTCTCCCGGGAGCCGGAGGTGATCTTCTGCGACGGTCAGGGCATCGCCCATCCCCGGAGGCTCGGCATCGCCAGTCATCTCGGCGTCATCCTGGAGCGTCCGACGGTCGGCTGCGCGAAGAGCCGCCTCTCGGGATTCTTCCGGGAGCCCGCCTCCGAGCGGGGAAGCCGCACGACGCTCCGGGACGGCAGGGGAGAGGTGATCGGGACCGTGCTGAGGACGAAGGACCGGGTCCGGCCGATCTTCGTGAGCATCGGTCATCTGATCGATCTGCAGGCGGCGGATCTCCTGGTTCTCGCGTGTACGTCGGGCTACCGTCTGCCGGAGCCGACCCGGCTCGCGGACCGGCTGGTCGCCGAACGGAAGCGCGAGATGGAGCTGGAGATCGGTCCGTCGGTCGATCGGTCGGCGAGCTGAAGGGGTGCTCCGATCGAAGAAAGCGGGTAGTATGAGGCATGCCGGGGAAGCGGCATAGATCCTGCGATCAGACGAGGGAGCACGAACGATGAGAATAGAAAACGATGTGAAGCTCGATTTTTCCGATGTCCTGATTCGTCCCAAGCGAAGCACGCTGCGGTCCCGTCGGGAAGTCGACCTGATCCGGAACTACACGTTCCGCAATTCTCAGGTCCGCTGGTCGGGCGTTCCCGTCATCGCGGCGAACATGGACACGACCGGCACCTTTGCGATGGCACGGGAGCTCGCCCGGGATCGCATGCTCACCGCCCTGCACAAGCACTATGATTCCGATGCCTGGAGGGAGTTCGTGAAGTCGGGATCGTTCCAGCCCGAACTCATGATGCCTTCGATCGGCGCGAACGAAGAGGAGCTGGACCTGATCGAAGAGCTCAGCGGAATGCAGGAGACCCGGCTCATGTTCCTCTGCATCGATGTCGCCAACGGTTACGGGGAGTACCTGGTGGAGTTCGTCCGTGCCGTCCGGAAGCGGTATCCGGACCTCACGCTGATCGCCGGCAACGTGGTGACCGGGGAGATGACCGAGGAGCTCCTGCTCTCCGGCGCAGACATCGTGAAGGTCGGCATCGGTTCCGGCGCGGCCTGCACGACCCGGGTGCAGACCGGCGTAGGCTATCCGCAGCTGTCGGCGGTGATCGAATGCGCCGACGCGGCACACGGACTCAAGGGACACATTATCTCCGACGGAGGATGTGCCGTTCCCGGAGACGTGGCGAAGGCGTTCGCCGCCGGGGCCGACTTCGTCATGCTCGGCGGCTTGTTCGCGGGTCACGACGAATCGGGCGGTGAGATCATCGATGAACGATACGCCACGAGTCGTCTCGTTCCCGTCGAGGGGGAGAACGGAGACGTCCGTTGGGAACCGGAGATCGAGGTCCGGCGTTTCAAAAGCTTCTACGGCATGTCCTCGACCACCGCCATGGACCGTTACCACGGCGGAGTGGCGGAGTACCGCTCTTCGGAAGGCCGGACCGTCCGGGTTCCCTACCGGGGTGCCGTTCGAGGAACGATCCAGTCGATCCTGGGCGGACTCCGCTCCGCGTGCACCTATGTCGGGGCGGAACGGCTCAAGGAGCTCTCCAAGCGCACGACGTTCATTCCGGTGAACCGCCAGGTGAACAATCCCTTCGGGGGCTCAGGTTGACAGGCGGTTCCCGCGGCGGCTATGCTTTCCGGCATGAGCAGCACGGGAGTGATTTTCGATCTCGACGGGACGCTGGTGAACACGCTGGACGATATCGCCGATGCCATGAACGCCGTTCTCGCGGAGAACGGGCTGCCGCCGCATCCGGTCGACGCCTATCGCACCTTCATCGGGAACGGCATGCGGAACCTGGTCCGCAGCGCGCTGCCGGAGCGGTTCCGGGGAGCGGGTGAGCTGGATCGGATCTTCGCGCTGATGATTGAACGCTACGGCGCGAATCTCCTCGTGAAGACCGCCCCGTATCCCGGCGTCAGGGAACTGCTCGGCGAGCTTCGGAAGCGCTCCGTCCCCTGCGCGGTGCATTCCAACAAACCGCACGATCAGGCGGTACGCGTGGTGGCCGCGCTGTTCCCCGACGAAGGTTTTTTCGAGGTGCGGGGCCAGGAGGACGGAGTTCCTCGAAAGCCCGATCCCGAGGTCGCGCTGCGCATCGCCCGGTTCCTGCAGCTGGATCCCCGGGAGATGATTTATCTCGGCGATTCGGATGTGGACATGAAGACCGCCCTCGCGGCCGGCATGCGGCCGATCGGGGCTGCATGGGGATTCAGGGGCGCCGGGGAACTGCTGGCCAGCGGGGCCGAGGTCGTCATCGAACGGCCGGGTGATCTGCTGGAGCTGCTGAACCGAAAAGGCCGGCCGGAGCGCGGCTGAGAATCGTATCGTCGAGCAGGAGGTCGGCGGCGGGAATCGGGGCGGCGATGAGGCCTTTCCCGAGCATCCATGCGGTCACCTCGCCGACTTCCCGTTCCGGGGGCCGCCGGGCCGGTCGGTATTCCGGCAGCGGCAGATTTCCGCGGACCGCGGGAGGAAGCCCGCTCCGGCGGATCAGCTCGTCGATGTACTCCTCCCGGGGCGCCGATGCGAGATACGCGACCGCCCGGTCGTACGCCGCGAAGAATGCGCGCACGGCCCCGGTCTTCTCCCGCAGCGCTTCTCCGGTGAACAGGAGCACGCCGGGATTGATGCCCAGGTCGGACGACGATGCGAGAACACGGGCCCCGGAATCGACGGCGGCCGTGGCGAGGGGCTCCGGGAGGGTCGCGGCGTCGATCTTCCCTTCCCGCAGCATCTCCAGGCGGAGCGGGATCTGAGTGATCGCCCGCTTCTCGATGAGGTCGGGGGCGAATCCCGCCGCAGCGAGCATCCGGTCGGTCGTGTACTCGATGATGGTGTTCAGGCTCATCGCCACGCTGCGCCCCGCGAGACCGCCGATCTCCTCGACTCCCGAAGCGGAGGAGACCAGGAGCCGGTAGGCGCCGTCGGTCGACGAGACGGCCTTCACGTCGAACCCGGCGTTCCGGGCGAAGGCCGCCGCGAGGAGGTCGGAGACCGCACCGTCCAGCTTTCCCGCCTGCAGGGCGCCGTCGCGCGTCATGGGGCTCTGAAAGGCGACCAGCTCCACTTCCGCGCCCGCCTCCCGGAACCAGTCCCGGATATCGGCGATCACCAGGGGAATCGAATCGACGTCCGGGAGGATGCCCACCGTGAGGGGAACGCCGGACGGCGCTTCCTGCCGGCCGGCCGCGAACGTGGCGGCAGCGGAGAGCAGCAGAACCGGGAACAGCAGAGCGGGAATCAGGCGGCGGATCATTCATACCCCCAGGGTTTCACCAGGTCGTGGCGGATTCCGAGGTGGTCGAGAATCCGGGCGACCACGAAGTCGACGATCTCCGCCGCGGTTGCGGGACGCCCGTAGAAGCCCGGCATCGCGGGCAGGACCAGGGCGCCCGCCTCGGTCAGGGCGAGCATGCCGCGCAGATGAATCGCCGAGAGCGGCGTCTCCCGGGGAACCAGGATCAGCTTCCGCCGCTCCTTCAGGCAGACGTCGGCGGCGCGGTGGATGAGTCCCTTTCCGGATCCGGTCGCGATCTGTCCCAGCGTCGCCATGCTGCACGGAACGATCACCATGGCGTCGAGCGGAAACGAACCGCTCGCGGGCGGCGAGAAGAGATCGTCCGGGCGGTGTACCCGCAGCGTGCCTTCTTCCTGCCCGAGGGCCGCGGTTCCGACCCGCTGCAGAAGCGCGGGCAGGTCGAGTCCGGTCTCGTATTCGAGCACCCGCTCGCCGTCCGGAGAGCATACCAGGTGGATCTCGCTTCCCGATCGGGACAGTTCTTCGAGGAGACGGACGGCATAGATGCTGCCGCTCGCCCCGGTTACGGCGATGCAGAATCGTTTCACGAAAGGAGTATATCCGCGAGGGCGGCGGCGAGCAAGACCAGGCTGATAATCTGGTTGATGCCGTAGGATGCGATCGTCACCCGCTGCAGGTCGTCCGGAGAAACCGACCGATGCTCCACGAACATGAGCACGGCGACGGCCGCCGTTCCGGCGCCGAAGATCCCGCCGAGCGGGGTGATCAGCGGCAGAGCTGCGAGGAGAACGAGCGTGAGGACATGGAACAGGGACGAGATCCGCAGCGCGGCAGGTACGCCGAAGTCCGCCGGGATCGAACGGAGGCCTTCCCGCCGGTCGTGCCCGGCATCCTGCGTCGCATAGATGATGTCGAAGCCCGCGACGTAGAGCGTGTTCGCGGCGGCCAGAACGAGCGGCACGACAGAGATGCCGCCGCCGGCGGCGATCCAGGCCCCGACCGGCGCCGCGGCCGAGGCGGCGCCCAGCACCAGGTGGCTCGCCGGGGTGAAGCGCTTGGTATAGCTGTAGCCCCAGAGGAGCAGCCCCGCGAGCGGGAGCAGCGCGACGCAGAGGGGGCGCAGCATGAAGGCCGCGACCACCAGGAGACCGAGGAAGACGAGCGCGACCGCCCACGCCTCCCCGGTGCCGACAGATCCCGCCGGCAGGTGCCTTCCCGCGGTGCGCGGGTTGCGGGCGTCGATCTCCCGGTCGATGATCCGGTTCAGGGCATTGGCGCCGTTGCGTGCTCCCAGGAACGCCGCCAGGATCCAGAAAACGGTCCGGGGCGCGGGGAACCCGCCGCCCGCGGCCATCGTCATTCCGAGCAGCAGGAAGGGCAGCGAGAACACCGTGTGGGTGAAGAGAATCATGCGGGCGTAGTCGGCGATGCGGCCGGCGAGCCGGCGCCCGCTCCTGTTACCGCTTCCTCCGGTCCGCTCGACGTCCGCCGGCTCAGCCATCGATGCCGTATTCCTTCCATCGCCGGTCGACCAGGTCGCGGACCTCCGGGCTCATCCGGATGTCGTCGGGCCATTCGCGGGTGTGTCCCTCGCTCGGCCACTTCCGGGTCGCGTCGATGCCCAGCTTGTGCCCGTAGTGGGGCAGGGGCGAGGCGTGATCCAGCGCGTCGAGCGGACCGTCCACGACGACCAGGTCGCGGGCGGCATCGATGTTGTTGAAGACCTTCCACGCAACCGTGGAGAGATCGTGCGGGTCCACTTCCCGGTCGACCACCACGATCATCTTCGTGTACATCATCTGCCCCATTCCCCAGAGCGCGTGCATCACCTTCCGGGCCTGCCCGGGATAGCGCTTGTCGATGGAGACGATCACGCAGTTGTGGAACACCCCTTCGAGCGGGAAGTTCATGTCGAGGATCTCGGGACACTGGATCCGCACCAGAGGAAGGAAGAGGCGCTCGGTCACCTTTCCGAGATAGCAGTCCTCCATCGGCGGTTTCCCGACGATGGTCGCGGGATAGACCGGGTTCCGCCGGCGGGTCACGCGGGTGACGTGGAAGACCGGATAGCGGTCTTTCAGCGAGTAATAACCGGTATGGTCGCCGAAGGGGCCCTCTTCGTGCAGCTCCTCGGCCGGATCGACGTATCCCTCGAGGATGAACTCGGCCTGCGCGGGGACCTGGATGTCGCTCGTGCGGCACGTGACCGTCTCCACCGGCGCCTTGCGGAGAAATCCGGCAAAGAGGAGCTCGTCCACCATTTTCGGGAGCGGAGCGGTCGCCGCGTAGATGACCGCCGGGTCGCATCCCAGCGCGACCGCCACCGGCATCCTCTCGCCGCGGCTCCGGTATTTCTCCCAGATCTCCCGGCCGTCCTTGTGCAGGTGCCAGTGCATGCCGGTGCTCGCCCGGTCGAAGACCTGCATCCGGTACATCCCCATGTTCTGCTGGCCGGTTTCGGGATCGCGGGTGATGACGAGGGGGAGCGTGAAGAACCGGCCCCCGTCGCCGGGCCAGCACTTCAGTACCGGAATCCGGTCGAGGTCCGGCTCCTCCTCGATCTCCTGGCAGGGACCGGATCCGACCCGTCGCGGGAAGATCGTCGCAAGCCAGGCGTAGCGCGGAATCGCACGGACCGCGTCCAGGATGCCGGTGGTTCGCGACATCTCCAGAAGCCCGACGATCTCCCCGGCCTTCTCCTCGAGGTCCGGCGCCCCGAGGGAAAAGCAGGTCCGTTCCCAGGTACCGAACCCGCCGATGAAAACCGGCCACGGACAGCCGCGGACGTTCTCGAACAGGAGCGCCGGCCCTTTCTCCTTGACCACCCGGTCGGCGATCTCGGTTATCTCCAGGTCCCGGTCCACCTCCGCCGTGATTCTCCGGAGCTCGCCCCGCTTTTCCAGGGCCTCGATATACTGCTGCAGGTTCCTGAACGCCATGATCCCTCCGCTTCCGCGCCAGTATAGGCGGATGCGGAAACCCTGTCGAGCCTGCCGGAGCGGGCGCCGGCCGTCCCGGACCGCTTCCGGGCCCGTCGGCCGACCCGGAGCTCCGGACGACTTGACGGAACGGAAAAGTCACCCATACTTTACAGTAGATCCCGAATCGGGAATCGGAAAACGTTGCGGGAGGGCGCCATGGGACCCCGGTTCGACACCTCGAACATCAACTGGAAGTGGGTGTTCATCAGCATTCTCATTTTTTTCGTCGTGCAGATTCTGCTCTACATTGTCTTCGCCGTGTTCGGCATCCTGACACTGGGGATCGGATTCCTGCTCTTTTTCCTCGCGAAGCCGCTGGCCTATTTCGTGGGCGGATACCTGACGGGGCGGATCTCTCCGGGCATCACCATGACCGAGCCGGCGCTCGGGACGGTGATCATCACGGTCCTGAGCACGCTGTTCGACGCTTCCCGCTCGGGCCGGGTGCTCGGGGCCGTCGTGTCGGGGCTGCTCGCGTTCTTCCTCGCCCTCTACGGAGCGTACTTCGGCGAGAAGCGGCAGGGCCGGGGCTACTGAGCCCCGGAAACAGCCGGCGCCGCCGTTCCCGCGACCGATGGGTTCGGTTCTTCACGGAATCCACACGCCCCATGCGATCCTCTCCCGGCATGCCTGAGTATTTTCTCTCCGGTAGCCGAAAAATCTGATGGAGGAGGAATCTCATGGGCTTCAATCCCCTGACCGAACAAGGTGTCCCTCTGGAGAAGCAGCGGATTTCCTGGGATCAGCTGAACATCATGCCGTACGACAAGCATAACATCCATCCCTATTCCCGGACCCGGATCATCCTCATGAACGGGATCGAGGTGGAAGGAGCGATGTTCTCGCACCAGTTCGCCCGCCACGCGACGGACCCCGATCTCAAGCAGAAACTGGCCATGACCCGCCGGATCGAGCAGCAGCAGCAGAAAATGGTGAACTGGTTCCCGCCGGCCGACGAATCGGTTCTCGAGGTCACCATCGGATACGAGCAGGTGGCGGTCGATCTGACGGCCTATCTCGCGCGAACCGAACCGGATCCGAAGGTGAAGGAGGCGCTGAATTTCGCCCTGCTCGAGGACTTCGACCATCTCTACCGCTATGCGAACCTGATGGAGATGACCGAGGGGAAGGATGCGGAGCGGACGGTGAAGGATCTGACCGAGATCATGCCCGGGCGACCGACGCGGCTCGAGCACCGTCATCCCTTCGACGATGTCCGGGGACATTACGACCGGTCGAGCGCCGACATCCTGACCAAGCTCCACGTGATGACCATCGTCTCCGGCGAGCAGCAGACGATGAACTTCTACATGAACGTCGGGAACCGGCCGGAGCAGACGCTCGGACGCGGGCTCTACCAGGAAATCGCCATGGTCGAGGAGCAGCACGTGACCCACTACGAGTCGCTGGCGGATCCGCACGAGACCTGGTTCGAGCGGCTGGTGCTTCACGAGTACAACGAGTGCTATATGTACTACTCCTGCATGCAGAGCGAACCGGACGAGCGTATCCGGAAATTCTGGCAGGACCAGCTCGAGTGCGAGATCGAGCACCTGAAGGTTGCGGTCGAGCTGATGAAGCAGTACGAGAAGCGGGATGCCGGAGACATGCTGCCCGACTCCTTCCCGGAGCTCACGATCTTCCAGTCCAACAAGGACTACGTCCGGGGCATCCTGGCGTCCGAAACCTATCTCTCGGCCCGCGAGACGGAGTACGTGAAGATGGAGAGCCTTCCCGACGACTACCGTTACTGGTCGTGGCAGAAGACCGTGAACGCCGGGTCGATCCCCAGCGAGACGGTGATCCACGAGAACCGGCGGAAGAACGGCCGCGATTACCGGATCCAGGACCAGGGAGACCACCCGGTGGAGGAGATGCGGATCGCGTCCTGATGCCTGCCGCGCTTACAGCCGAATGTTCAGGATCTGCGCCCACACCTGGAAGGCGCTCAGCACGATGACCGCAAGGAGAAGGTACTTCAGCGCAAGGGGAGGGAGAGACCTGCTGATTCGTGCTCCGATCCTGGCTGAAGGGATCGATCCCAGCACCAGGGGCAGGACCCAGAGGAACGTCACCTGGGCCGTGGTGATCTTCCCGACCGCTCCCATGAGGGCGCCGATGAACACCACGCCCAGGCTGGTCCCCACGGTCACCCGGATCGGAATCCGGAACAGGACGACCATGACGGGCACCAGGATGAACCCTCCGCCCGCACCGACGACTCCCGAGATGAACCCGATGGCGCCGCCGACGGCGATCGCCGCCGGACGGCTGAAGTCGCTGCACGCGTCCGCTTCCTCCTGCTTTTTCGGAGTCCGGTAGAAGAGCAGAAGGACGATCGCCGCCAGGACCAGAAATCCGAAAATGACGGTAACGGTCCGGTTTTCCATGAATTTCGAGAGATACGAACCGACGAGCGAGAACGCTCCCATGGGAATCCCGAGGAACAGCAGAAGCGGAATGCTGACCATGTTGTTCTTCCGGTGGACCAGAATACCCGCCGCCGACGCCGCCAGCACCTGAAGCATCGACAGGCCCGCAACCGCCTTCATGGTGAGCTGTCCCGCCCCGACGAGCGGCGGAACGGAGAGCATCAGCGGTATCATGACGACCGCGCCTCCCAGACCCAGCATGCCTGAAAGCAGCCCTCCGACAATTCCCAGAACGAACAGCGTGACGATCATGATCCCCTCTTTCGATTCCGTGATCACTCCCCTCGGGGGTTGTCGACAGCATACGCTGTTTTCTCATGGGGATGCAACCGCGGAGGGTTCGGGAACCGGCACTGCCGCCCCGGCAGGCAGGTACATCTGCGGTTCATGTGAAGAAAACAGATCTTTCGGAAAATATATCGAAGAATATAATCTGATGCCGTAGTCATACCGGACGGTACGTTCGTATCTTGGGAGCAGTTGGACGCAGTCCTGCGGCGCCGAACAGAGTTTCCACAATAACCTCCAGGGCCGGCCTTACGGGGTCGGCCCTCGTTTTCCATCCGATTCTCTGTTGCATCCGATTATGAGTACGTTCAGGATAAGGGGGCACCATGGCGGAGATGGACAGGGTCCGGTCCCGGGAGCGGGAGAAGAATCGGGAGAAACTGGAGAAGTCGTTCCTTGAACAGGCACGATCCGCATGCAAGGCGGTGAACCTGAACCCGAACGATTACGCGGTAAAGGCCGCGATCTACAAGATCGCGAAAGCGTCGCTTTTCTTTCACGAGAATCACGGAATGCTCGATCTTCGGGGGCTTCCGGATTACGAGTACAGCCTGGTGCGGATTACGGAAGCGCTTGGTCTGTAGCATCGGTCGGGGAGACGTCGGCGGCAGTCGGGGAGATGTCGTCGATGAGGAAATCTTCCCGGATCGCCTGCAGCAGGAAATCCGTCGGGCCGGCCTTGCTCAGGTAGCAGGTGGCACCGGCGGAAACCATCCGGGCCGCCATTTCCGGTTCCTCGATCATCGAGAGCCCGATGATCCTGGTGTCGGGGAGAAACTCCCGGATCCGGCGGGTCGCCTCCACCCCGTCCATCCGCGGCATCTCCACGTCCAGGACGACGACCGCGGGCCGGAGCTCGAGAGCGAGCCGCAGCGCTTCTTCGCCGTCTCCCGCCTCTCCGACAACCCGGATATCCTCCTGTTCGGAAAGGAGTGCGACCAGTCCCTTCCGGACCATCCGGTGATCGTCCGCGAGCAGTACCGTAATGCGCTCATCCTTAACCACGGGCCGCGGCGGCTCCGCCGCAGGGGGCAGTTTTCCGGCCAGGGATGGCCGGACGGCTGAAAGTCCGGGCATCCGCACTCCATATTCTGAGCGGATATCCGGAACGAGGAGAATGATACGGCTCCCGCTGCCCGGTTTCGATTCGATTTTCAGGATGCCGCCGAACAGGTCGAGACGTTCCCGGATTCCGAAAAGACCGATCCCGGTCGACTCCGATTCCCGATCGTCCCAGGCATCCAGGGAGGCAGGATCGAAGCCGATTCCGTCGTCCTCCACCGTCACCCCGACTCCCGACTCCTTCCGCTCGAGTGTGACGACGATCTGCCGGGCGTTCGCGTGTCTGAGTGCGTTCAGGAGCAGCTCCCGGACCGCATGAAAGAGCAGCAGCTTGACGGCTTCCGGAGGCTCGGGCGAGCCGGGTCCTCCGATGTCTCTGAACCGGACATCTATCTCGTGCTTCCTGCGCGCTTCCCTGATGAGCCACTCCAGGACTTCCACGAGGTTTCCCTTCGTGAGGATCGGCGGGTTCAGCTCGGACGACAGTGCCCGCGAGGCGGTTACGGCTTCGTTGATGATTCTCCCGACTTCTTCCGCCAGGGAATGCCCGGCGGGATCGTTCCTCAACCGCCCCTTGAGCAGCGAAAGACTGTAGTTGGCGCAGACGAGAACCTGCTGAAGGTCGTCATGGAGCGTTCGGGCCAGCAGGTTCCGTTCCCGCTGCTCGGCCCGGGTCAGTTCCATCGCAAGATGCTGGAGCTGCCGGGTGCGTCGGGTGAGATTCCGGGTCGTCCGTTGATCCGCCCGGGTGTCCTCCGGATTCTTTGCAGCCGAATCGATTCCGATCGCCACGATAGTGCCTTCCGGAAGCCTCGTGCTCGTCCACGACGTGTCCGATTCTCCCCCGGAGTCTTTCGCAGCCGCGATCTGCTTCCACGTCCGAGGCTCGGCCCGGAGCAGAAAATTCCAGAGCTCCTCCCGGACATCGGGTTCCGGCGAGAGCGGCAGGAGGGGATCGGGCAGCGTCCGCATCTCGTCGGGCGTTCGTCCGAAACGGCTGGTGAATGCCGGGTTGACCGACTGCAGGGTTCCGTTCCGATCGATTACCATGAGCATGACGGGAAAGTGCCGATAGAGAGTATCGAGGAATTCCCCGGAGAGGAGCTCTTGGTCCATGACTGATTCCATTATAGCTCCTGGACCGGAGGGTCTCAACCTCGGGAGGATACTTTTGCGCGGATTCCGTCGGAACGATCCGGACTGCCCGTATTGCATCCTCCGGGCATTTCCGGGACAATGGAAATGAATACTGCTGAGGGGGTGCATACAATGTCCGATCGAACGACACGGGAAACGGGCGCACGGAAATATCGGGCCGAGGATCTCCGGGAAGTCGGTACCCGACTGTTTCATGCGGCCGGTCTCCCGGAGGAGCGGGCCAGAGTAACCGCGGAGGTCCTGGTGGAGGGCGACCTGATGGGGCATACCACCCACGGGCTGCAGCTTCTGCCCGCGTATCTCGAACATCTTCGGACGGGAGTGATGGAGAAGGACGGCGATCCGGAAGTTCTTTCGGATACCGGCGCGTCCATTCTCTGGGACGGCCGCTATCTGCCGGGCCCGTGGCTCATGGTCCAGGCGATCGACATCGCCATGGAACGGATGAGCCGGCATCCGGTCGTGACCGGCGTGATCCGCCGGGGGCATCATATCGCCAGCCTGGAATCCTATCTTCTTCCGGTCACGGAGAAGGGGTACCTGATTCTCATCGCCTCATCGGATCCGACCATGAGAACGGTGGCGCCGTTCGGCGGAGTGGAGCCGGTCTATACGCCGAACCCGCTCGCCGCAGGCATTCCCACCGACGGAGAGCCGATCCTGATGGATATCAGCATGTCCTGTACCGCGAACGGATGGGTCAACCGGTACCACAAGGAAGGGAAGCGGCTCCCGGGAACCTGGCTGCTCGATAACCGGGGAAATCCGACCGATGATCCGTCGGCCGCCTTCACGGATCCTCCCGGAACCGTTCTTCCGCTCGGAGGCGTCGATCTCGGCTACAAGGGCTTCGCCCTCGGCCTGCTCATCGAAGCGCTCACCTCCGCGCTCGGGGGCTTCGGCCGGGCGGACGAAACGACCCACTGGAGCTCCTCGCTCTTCTTCCAGATTATCGACCCCGGCAGATTCGGCGGGAAGGATGCGTTCCTGCGGGAGACCGGATTCCTCGCCAGGGCATGCCTCGATGCGAAGCCGCGGCCGGGACACGAGGTGCGCCTGCCGGGCAGCTCCGCCATCGCGCGTCGTAACCGGCAGCTGCGGGAAGGGGTGGAGCTGCATCCGCTGGTCGTCGACGGTCTCCGCGCGCAGGCCGGGCGGCTCGATGTACCGATGCCGGACCCCGTCGGGTAGGGCGAACGCTGTCCCGATCCGGCCGCAGCCCGTCGGTCCCGAGCCGGCCGTCGCGCCGGCGGAAATATTCGAATTGTTCCGTTTTTCTGCAACCATCCGGGCCGGAACGGTGTCTCATGTTTCTGTGAGT
Source organism: uncultured Spirochaetota bacterium (assembly GCA_963728215.1). Lineage (GTDB taxonomy): Bacteria > Spirochaetota > Spirochaetia > CAVSJD01 > CAVSJD01 > CAVSJD01. Next base: position 444,471 of record CAVSJD010000012.1, read on the forward strand.
TCGGTCCGATGAGAAATCCGGACCCGGAAAGGATGAATGGAACGTGAAGGAACTGCCCTGGAAATTTCTCGATCCCTATCGCGGGAAGCGGTTCGCGGGAGAGTGGCCGACGCTTCCCGAGCTGTTTCTCATTTCCGCCGAGCGGTATCCCGACCGGCCCTGCTTCACGACGTACGACCCCGATCGGGTCAGCCTGACGTATCGCGAGGCACTGGCGCGGATCGGCCGGGCGGCATCGGTGCTCCGGGAACAGGGAATCGGAAAAGGCGATCAGGTCGCGGTCACCGGGAAGAACTCGCCCGAATGGGCGATCGCCTACCTCGCCGTCCTGTTCGCCGGTGCCGCGGTGGTGCCGCTGGACAGCCAGCTCTCCCGGGAGGACACGGAGATTCTGCTGCGGGCGTCCGGTGCGAGCGTGGTGTTCTCCGACGAGGAGAAGTACGACGATCTCGATCCGGATCGCCTCGGCCTGCGCGCGCGGTACAGTCTCTCGTCGTCCCGGGACGGGTACATCCTCGCCCTCGGCGGCGGGACTCCGGAAACCGGCAAGCCGGGAAGCCCGGAAGAATCGTTTCCGGATGCCGGCCCGGCGGCGGAGAATGATCTCGCGGCCATTCTGTTCACCTCCGGTACGACCGGCGTTCCGAAGGGCGTGATGCTGACGCATCGCAACCTGGTCTCCGACTGCTTCCTCGCACAGGCGAACCTGTCCGTTCGTCATACCGATGTGTTCTACGCGCTTCTGCCCATTCACCATGCCTACACCATGCTCGCGGTCTTCATCGAGAGTCTGTCCGTCGGCGCGGAAACGGTCTTCGGCAAGCGGATGGCAACCGGTCCGATTCTGCGCGATCTGCGGCAGGCGAAGGTCACCATGTTTCTCGGCGTGCCGATGCTCTTCAACAAGCTCCTCGCGGGGATCCTGAGGGGTGTGCGGGAGAAGGGACCGGCCGCCTATGCCCTGGTCCGTTCCCTGATGGCACTCAGCGGCCTGATCAAGAAGACGACCGGGATAAACCCGGGGAAGCGGCTGTTCCGGACGGTTCTCGAGAAGGCATCCCTCTCCACGATCCGGATCTGCATTTCCGGCGGCGGTCCGCTCGCACCGGAGGTGTTCCGGCGCTACAACGAGCTGGGCATCGACTTCGTGCAGGGATACGGCCTTACGGAGACCTCGCCCATCATCACCCTGAATCCGGTGGAGCATTACAAGGAAACCTCGGTGGGCAGGGTGATTCCGGAGGTGCGGGTCCGCATCCTCGATCCCGACGAACGGGGAGCGGGAGAGATCGCCGTCCGGGGACCGATCGTGATGCGGGGCTATTACCGGAACGAGGAGGAAACCGGGAAAGTCCTCTCCGGGGACGGCTGGCTGCGAACGGGAGACGTCGGATATCTCGACGACGAGAATTATCTGTATCTGACCGGACGGGCGAAGTCGATGATCGTAACCGAGGGAGGAAAGAACGTGTACCCCGAGGAGATCGAGAACCGGTTCCAGCTGTACGACGAGATCGACCAGATCCTGATCCGGGGCTACGAGATGGACCGCAGGACCCGGAGCGAGGGCATCGAAGCGGTCGTCTTTCCGGATTACGACTATTTCAGTACGTTGGAGCAGCGGACCGGGGAGCGATGGGACCGGGCACGGATCGAGCAGCGGGTGGACGGCATTCTTGCCGAGGTGAACCTTCGGATGCAGCCATACCAGCGGATATCTCGTACCACTGTGCTGGAGCGGCCGATGGAGATGACCACGACCAGAAAGATCAAACGACACGCGGTACAGGAATGAAGAAGGAAGTGGAGAACAACATGGAAGAGAAGAACTCGATACCCCTCGTCGACGGTCTCGAACGGCTGTCGCTCGTGGATGCGCTCCGCCGGAGTGCGGAACGCTTTGCGGACCGGCCGGCTCTCTCCTTCGTGGACGGCGAACCCATGACCTTCGCCGCCTTCGACGAGGCCGCCGGCCGCCTGGCGGCGCTGCTCGTCTCCCGGGGAATCGAGCCGGGCGACCGGGTTGCCCTGCTCGGCGAGAACCGGCCCCAGTGGCCGGTCGCGTACTTCGGAATCCTTCGGGCCGGGGCGGTCGTCGTGCCGATTCTCCCGGATTTCCATCCCACGGATATCCGGAACATTCTCGAACATTCCGAATCGAAGATCGTGCTCGTATCCCGGAAGATCCGGGAGAAGCTCGGACTGCCCGCACTTCCCTGCGAGGTGCTGGAGCTGGACGGCGCGGATACGCTTCCGGCGGCGGAAGGCTTTCTTCCGTACGACGGACCCCAGCCGCAGGGAGGACGACCTGGCGGCGGTGATCTACACCTCAGGAACCACCGGCAACTCCAAGGGCGTGATGCTGACGCACCGGAACATTCTCGGGGACGCGCTGGCGACGCTCGAGCGGGTCCCGACCGCCCCGGACGACATCATGCTCTCGATCCTGCCCCTTTCGCACACGTACGAGTGCACCCTGGGCATGGTAACTCCGCTCATCGCCGGCGCCCGCGTCTATTACCTGGACCGGCCCCCGATAGCGAGCGTTCTCCTGCCGGCCCTGACGAAGGTCAGGCCCACGATGATTCTCAGCGTTCCGCTGGTCATCGAGAAAGTCTATCGCTCCCGGATCCAGCCGCGGCTGCGCAAGCAGCCGCTTCGCACGCTCGCGAAGGTTCCCCAGCTGCGGAAGCTTCTCGCCCGGGCGGCGGGAAAGAAGCTGCAGGCGACGTTCGGAGGAAGGCTCCGGTTCTTCGGAGTGGGCGGGGCCGCGCTGGCCCCGGACGTCGAGCGATTCCTGCGGGACGCCGGCTTCCCGTACGCCATCGGCTACGGGCTCACCGAGACGTCCCCGCTCATCGCGGGTACCGGACCCGAGATCACCCGCTTCCGGTCCACCGGTCCTCCGCTGAAGGGCGTGGAACTGCGGATAGCGGAGCCGGACCCGAACACCGGCGAAGGAGAGATCCAGGTCCGGGGACCGTACGTGATGCTCGGCTACTACAAGGATCCGGAGCGGACTCGCGAGACGTTCACCGGGGACGGCTGGCTGCGGACCGGGGACCTCGGGACGCTGGATCGGGACGGCTACCTCTACATCCGCGGGCGGCTGAAGAACATGATCCTTGGACCGAGCGGGGAGAACATCTATCCCGAGGAGATCGAGGCGGCCATCAACCGGTTCCCGGGCGTTGCCGATTCCCTCGTTCTCGAGCAGAAGGGAGGCCTGGTCGCCCTGGTCCAGCTGAACTACGAGGAACTGGAGAAGCGGATCGGAGATCTCGCGGCGGGCATCGCGGACCGGCACGCGAAGGCCATGGAGTTCCTCGATCGTCTGCGGAAGGAAGTGAATACGGGGCTCAGCGGGTTCTCCCGGATCACCCGGATCGACGAGCAGTCGACTCCGTTCGAGAAGACTCCCACCAACAAGATCAAACGGTATCTCTACCTGAAGGATCGGAAACCCGACCGTTCCTGAGGTGAAAGGTGTCCCGATTCAACCGGAGGGGGGCATCAACACCAGTCGGAATACTCTCGGAGCGCTCATGCTACCGAAGCGAAGCCACCACCGCTTCGTACATGGCCTCGAGAGGAGGCTCGTGCCCGGTGAAGAGGCGGAACTGGAACGCTCCCTGCAGGAGGAGCATGCGGGCGCCGGGAACCACGGTGCAGTCTGCCGCGCGGGCATCCCGCACGAGCCTGGTTTCCATGGGGAAGATCACCGCATCGAGCACCACCTTTCCCGGCCGGAGGACTTCCTTCGGCACCGGTGACTCGTCGGGTCCGGGATGCATGCCGACCGAGGTGGCGTTCACCAGCACGTCGTAGTCTGCGCCGCTCGTACCGTACGCGGCACGCAGAGCCGCGAGATCTCCGCCGAATTCCACGCCGATCGATTCCGCGAGCTCCCGCGCCCGGTCGGGCGTGCGGTTGTAGACCGTCACCGCCGCACCCTTCTCCCGCAGGCCGTAGGCGATGGCCCGTGCGGCCCCGCCGGCGCCGACGAGCAGCACCCGCTTTCCGGCCACGGGCATCGTCTCCGCGATGCCGTCCGCCGCGCCGATCCAGTCGGAGTTGTAGCCGATGAGTTTTCCGTCCTCGTTCAGGACGGTGTTCACCGCGCCGATTCCCCGGGCGATCGGGTCGAGCTCGTCGAGCAGCGGAATGATGTCCTGTTTGAAGGGCTTCGAAACGCTGAAGCCGCGGATCCCGAGACCGCGGACGCCTGCGACCGCATCCGGAAGCCCCTCGCGGCTCGGTTCGAACGCCAGATAGACATAGGGGATGCCGAGCTTCTCGAAGCCGGTGTTGTGCATCAGCGGCGCCCGGGAGGCGCGGTTGGGAATAGCGATCGTTGCACAGAGAATGGTGGACGAGTCGATCTTCATGCCTGCTTCTTCTCCCGTTTCGCGAAGAACTCCGCAAGGCGGCGCTGCGTGTCCCCCGATGCGAGGCAGACGCTCGATGCGACCGACTCGTCGAAGGAACTCTGCGCGGCGGGGACGCTGCCGTAGCGGTTCGCGATGCGTTTGATCATGGCGATGGAAATCGAACTGTTGCTGCGGACGTCGTCGAGGAGCTTCGCGAGGTGTGCATCGAGCTCCTCGCGGCTGCCTACGAAGTTGACCAGTCCGATCTCCCGCGCCTGGCTCGCCGGCAGGATGCGGCCGGTGAACATGAGCTCCTTCGCCATGGGCAGCCCGACCCGGCCGGTGATCCGTCCGGTGCCGCCCCAGCCGGGGATGAAGCCGAGGCCCGCCTCGGGGAGTCCGAACCGGGCCTCCTCCGTCGCGAGAATGAAGTCGCAGGCCATGGCGATCTCCAGCCCGCCGCCGAGGGCGTATCCGGTGACCAGGGCGATGACCGGAACCGGGAGCGCCTCGAGCGCGTTGAAGACCTCGTGTCCCCGCTCGACCCAGGTTCGGATCGAGTCCTTGTCGATTTCCCGCAGGGCACGCAGGTTCGCTCCCACCACGAAGTACTTCGGCGAGGCGCTCTTCACCACGACCGCCCGCACCGGCTCGGCGTTCCCGAGAGCCGGATCGCTCGCGACGCGGATCGACTCAACGTGCCCCGCGAGCTCCTCGATCACCTCGTAGTCGATCGTCGGCGGCTTTCCTTCCTGCTCCGGTATGAAAGTGAGCGTGACGATTCCGTTCATGCCGTTCCGACTCGATGCGTGTTCTCATGCTGCTCTCCTACCGGAATATCTCCGGGTCCATGGTTTTCAGATCATCGGCGATCAGGGGCCGGAAGTCCATGTGCGCGAGGATGTCCTTCTGTAGATCGATGCCCGGGGCGATCTCGATCAGCTTCAGCCCTTCCGGGCTCAGGGAGAAGACCGCCCGCTCGGTCACGTACAGAACCGGCTGCCCGACATTGTTCGCGTACATGCCGCTGAAGGTGATCTGATTCACCTTCTCGACGAACTTTCGCACCTGTCCTTCTTCTTCGATCACGATCTTCCCGTTGCCGATCGTGCAGGAGAGTCCTTTGGCGGTGAAAGTGCCGCAGTAGACGACCTTCTTTGCGTTCTGGGTGATGTTGATGAATCCGCCGCAGCCGGCGAGCATGCGGCCTACCTTGCTCGAGTTCACGTTGCCGTGACCGTCGGTCTGCGCCATACCGAGGAACGCCACGTCGAGGCCGCCGCCGTCGTAGAAGTTGAACTGGTAGTCCATATTGATGATCGCCTCGGGATTGAGCGCCATCCCGAAGATGATGCCGCCCACGGGCATGCCGCCCACCGCACCCTGCTCGACGGTCAGCGTGAAGTCGGAGAGGAAGCCCTCCTCGGCGGCCACCGCGGCGACGCCGCTCGGGACGCCGAAGCCGAGGTTCACCACCGCGCCCTTGAAGAGCTCCTTCGTCGCCCGCCGGGCGATCACCTTCTTCTCGTCGAGCGGTATCGGCTCGATCCGTTCGAGCGGAACCCGGACCTGCCCCGAGAAGGCGGGATTGAACTCCTCGAGCGTGGTCTGCTTCTGCCCGGGATCCACCACGATATGGTCGACGTAGATGCCGGGGATCTTCACCATCTGCGGGTTCAGCGTGCCCGCTTTCGCCAGGTACTTCACCTGCGCGATGACGATTCCGCCGCAGTTTTTCGCCGCCTGGGCGATGGAGATTCCCTCGAGGAATGCCCCCTCCTGCTCGCAGGTGATGTTTCCGTGCTCGTCGGCGGTCGTTCCGCGGATGAATGCGACGTCGAAATGGAAGCGGGGCCAGAACATCCATTCCTCACCGTCGAGCTCGAGAATCCGGACCAGATCCTGCTTCGTCCGGCCGTTCATGCGGCCGCCCTCGACGCGCGGATCGATGTAGGTATTCAGACCGACCTTGGTGATGACGCCGGGCTTCCGTCCCGCGACGGCAACGTACATCTGGGAGAGCACGCCCTGAGGGAAGTTGTACGCCTCGATTTTATCGTCCAGGATAAGCTGGGCGAACTTCTTTGCCATTCCCATATGGCCGGCGATATCCCGGGTCACCAGGCCCTCGTGCGCCAGGTAATCGAGACCGATCTCCTTCTGATCGCCGATACCTGTGGAATGACAGATGGTGATGCCCCGGGGGGCCCCTTCGGCGGCAAACCGCGCGCCCAGGGCTTTCAGAAGGAGGGTTGGCTCTGCCACACCTCCGCCGGAACCCTCGACGGCCAGCGACGCATTGTCCCTGATCAACCGTACCGCATCTTCCGCACTGATGACCTTTCCGCTCATGTTACTCTCCGAAAATAATATCGCGGGGAATACCCGCTTCAAAAGTCGGCTGCCGATGGTGTCGGGGGAGACTGGATCGCTCCAACGGGTGGGGAAAGGGTATCATCCTGCCGCAGGGGCTGTCAACGCGTCAGGTTCCATACGGCGCGTCGGGAGCCCCGGGGCAGGGCGGCAGGATGACGGGCGGGAGCGCTATTTGTCCCGCTGGGACAGCTCGATGCGGGCCGCATCGGGCGCCTCGATGTAGGCGATGGTCAGCTTGGGGCGGGGACTCCAGGGTTCCTCGAGAATGTTGACCCCTTTTTTCCGGAGATCCTCGACCGCGGCCCGGACGTCGTCCACCTCGAATCCGAAGTGGTCGTTGCCGAAGCGGGTCCGCAGGGTCGGTTCGATCGGCTCGTCCTTCCCCGACTCGCCCTCGAGTTGGCCGAAGACGATGAAGTTGAAGCCGTTCACATCGACGTAGCGGACTTTGGAGCCCTTGAACTGGCCCTCGAAGGTGATCTTTCCTCCCAGCTTCTCCACGTACCACTGGGCGGTTTTCTCCACATCTTGTGCTTTCAGATGAATATGATCGACTCGATAGACAGGCATACGTTTCTCCTCGTGTTGTATTTCTCTCAGATCCCCCGGAAGAGCTCCGGCATGAACATCTTCGGGATGCCCAGAGTGAGGTCCGGGAAAACGATGATCAGTATCAGCACCAGCAGCATCGCGAACAGGAAGAGTCCGACCTCCTTGAGCGATTTCATGGCGTTTATTCCGGCGATCTCGCTGGAGATCAGCAGGCACAGCCCGTAGGGCGGCGTCACCAGGCCGAACGCGAGGGAGACGACGCCTACTATGGCGAAGTGCAGCGGATGTATCCCCACGCTCGCCGCCACCGGGCGCCAGGAGCGGACCCAGGATGACGATGGCCGGCACCGAGTCCATGAACGTTCCGACGATGAGGAAGATGCCTACGAAGATGAACATCATGATCGTCGGATATGTCGTCATTCCGCCGATCGTTCCCACCAGGAACTGCGGGATCTTGAAATACGCCAGCACCCAGCCGTAGATCGACGCCGTTCCGACGGCGAAGAGCACCACCGCCGAGAGCTGTGCGGTATGCAGCATCAGCTGGTTGATCTTCTTCCAGCCGATGCTCCGGTAGACCACCGTGCCCAGGATGAGCGAGTAGATCACCGCCACCATCGAAGCTTCGGTGGGGGTCACGAGCCCGCCGACGATTCCGCCCACGATGATGAGCGGGGTGAAGAGTGCCAGGATCGCTCCCCGGAACGAGAAGAGCAGCTCCCTTACGCTGAAACTGCTTTCCCGCGGATAATGGCGCTTGAGCGCGAAGAAGAGCACCAGGATCATCTGGAATACGGCGATCATGACTCCCGGCACGAACCCGGCCAGGAACAGGCCGGACACCGAGGTGTTCATCGTGCCGCCCCACACGACCATGGTGATGCTCGGAGGGATGATGTTTCCCATGACGGCCGAGCAGGCCGTGACGGCGACGCTGAACTGCTTGTCGTATCCCTCTTTCTCCATGGCCGGGATGAGCACCGAACCGATGCCCGCCGCGTCGGCATTGGAGGAGCCGGAGATGCCGGCGAACAGCATGCTCACCAGCACGTTGATGTGACCCAGTCCGCCCGGGAGAAAGCCCACGATCGAGCGGGAGAAGCGGATCAGCTTGTCCGTAATTCCCGCCTCGTTCATGATGGTGGCCGCCAGCAGGAAGAAGGGAATGGACAGCATGATGAACGAACCGAACTGGATCATCATCCGCTGCAGCAGCATGACCGGGGTGACCCGGGCCGTGAGGATCAGGATCGGAATGACCGCGAAGGCGAGCGTGAAACTGACCGGCACCCGCAGGATGATGAGCAGGAGCAGGAGGCCGAACATGATGAATGCGACGGATCCCGCCGTGAGAATCATACCGTACCTTCCTTTCCGAGCGTGTCCAGCTGGGCTTTCGGTTTTCCCGTAATGTCGTTATAGATCGCTTCCAGGAGAAAGATCAGCCAGGAGACGCCGGCGAACGGAACCGAGACATAGAGGAATCCGAGATTGATGCCGGTAAGATCCGATTTCTGGATGATTCCCCACTTGATGACGTACCGGTAGCCGTAGTAGATGAAAATATAGGTGGCGCTGAACAGGACGAAGTAGTAGACCACGCTGAGGGCGATGTTCGCCCATTTCGGGAGGTTCGGCGGGAACAGGTCGATGTAGAAGTGCTTCATGTACCGCACTCCGGTGATCGAACCGATGAACACCATCCAGATCAGCGCGAAATTGGTCACCTCGAGGGTCCAGAACCAGCGTGGGACGAACGGGATGTAGCGACCGGCTACGGTGATGGCGACCGCCGCGAGAAGGATCCACATGGAAAGGGTCAGCAGGAACAGTAGCGCCCGTGAATACCAGTCGATTATACGAAGAATCATGATGATTCCCTTTTTTTCGGTAGAAGTTCGTGAGAAAGGGCAGGCCGACCGGCCTGCCCTTATCGGTCGACGATGCAAGGATCGAAGTCTTACTTGATTGCCATGATGCGGTCGTAGATCGCCCCGGCACCGATTTCCTTTGCATACTCTGCGATAACCGGAGTAACCCGCTCCTGGAGAACCTTGATCTGCTCGGGCGAGAACTCGATCACCTTCAGTCCGTAATCCTTGCTCAGCCTGTCGAGGATTCCCTTGGCTTCGCCCGGTTCCGTCTTCCGATGCCACTCACCCGCTTCCTTGCCGGCCCGGATAATGGCTGCCCGGACATCTTCCGGGAAACTCTGGAGCCGGGGCTCGGAGAAGGCGTTGATGCGGGTAATGATCTGGTGCTGGGTCATCACGTAATAGGGAGCCACTTCGTAGAACTTCATGCCCTCGAGCCCCGCGGGCTCGTTCTCGAGGCCGTCGACGACGCCGGTCTTGATGGCGTTGTAGACTTCCATGTAGTCGAGCGGGGTCGGCTGCACGCCGAAAGCCGCGAAGGCCCGCTGATGCAGGGTGGAGCCCTGAACGCGGAGGGTAATCTTCGGAAGGTCCTCGAGCTTGCTGATCGGCTGGTTCAGGATCAGGTTCCGGGTGCTTCCGCCGCCGTAGCCGATGAACCGCACGCCCTTGGCGATCATGTTGTCTTCGATCGGCTTGAGGGCCCCCTGGGTGATGCTCTTCTCCCAGTGGTCGAGGTTCCGGAACAGGAACGGCGCGTCGATGAGCGGCGCGGTCTGGTCCCAGGTGGCCGCCCAGGCCGGCGAGATGATGCCGAAGTCGACGGAGACTCCCTGCATCATGTACTCGATCATGTCCTTCTCCGTGCCGATGGCACCGGAGTCGTACAGATCGAAGTTCACCGGGGTCGAGCCCTGGTAATACTGCTCGAAGAGTTCCTTGAACTTCAGCATGTGCCGGTAAAAGATGTGGTTCTGGGGAAGCATGGTTCCGCCGACCAGCGTGATCGGTGCTGTACCGCCCGCTGCGGCTCCTTCCTTTTCTCCGCCGGCGAACACCGGCAGAACCAGCGCCATGGAAAGCGCCAGCGCCATGAGTACGATAACGACTCGTTTCATCAGATCCTCCCTTAATTGATTTGTATCTCGTATACAATTTTTAGATCGATCTATACTGATGCTAACACCACTTCCGGATACTGTCAACGGAATCACAGAACCGGAAATCAGGAATCAGGGCATCCCCACACCCGGATGTCCCGGATCGGGTTGCGAACGGAGAGGGATTCCCTTGACAGAGGCTGCGATCCCATGCAAGGCTGTAGATCATCTTAGATCGATCCAACCGAGGCCTGCCCGGTGAAGAAGACGAGTGAAGTCAATGCGGCTCGGCGGGTGACCCTGAACGAAGTCGCGAAGGATTCCGGAGTATCCCGTTCCACCGCCTCCCTGGTTATCCGGGGGAGCAGTCTCGTGTCCCGGGATACCGCATGGAAAGTGCACCAATCAATCGAAAAACTGGGATATGTCTACAACCGGAGCGCCGCATACCTGCGGACCCGGCGGAGCAACACCATCGGAATGATCGTCTCCGACATCATGAATCCGTTCTTTACCGAGATGACCGTCAGTGCGGAGTCCGAGCTGGACCGGGCCCAGAAGACCGTGATGCTCGCGAACACGTCGGAGAGCATCGAACGTCAGCAGCGTGCACTCGAGGGCATGCTCGAGCACAATGTGGACGGCCTGCTTCTCTGTCCCGCCACGGGTACCGAGCGGCGGCATCTGGAACCGATCATCGAGCGGCGGGTGCCTCTGGTGCTCTTCACCCGCTTTCCCTCCGGCCTGATCACCGATTACGTGGGCGCGGACAACGTGCTCGGCGCCGAGCTCGCGACGCGCCGTCTCATCGAGCACGGCCACCGGCGCATCTCGTTCATCGGCGGGCCGGAGAACGCCTCCGCCCGCCACGAGCGGATCCAGGGGTTCCGCAGGGCCATGGAGGCCTACGGTCTCCCGATCGACGATCGCCTGCTCCCCGCCACCCCGGTGACCAGGTCGGGCGGTTACCATGCCGTTCGGGCCCTCCTCGCCCTGCACGACCCTCCGACCGCCACGATCTGTCATTGCGACAACGTCGCCCTCGGTGTCATGCTCGGCGTCGAATCGCTGGGGATGCGGCCCGGGCCGGATTTCGGGGTCATCGGATTCGACGACATCGACGAGGCTGCGCTCTGGACGCCTTCCCTGAGTACCGTGTCGATCACTCCCCAGCGGATGGGACGCGAGGCGGTACGGCTCCTCCTCCGGAAGATGGACAGTTCCGGAGAGGAGCTGCAACGCATTTTTCTGACGCCGAAACTGGTGATCCGGGAATCCTGCGGAACCGGACCGTCGGATACTGAATAAGGAGAAATGATGGCTGAACGGCAGAAGATCGGACGCTATTTCGAGGATTTCGTGATCGGGGAGACCTTTGAATCTCCGGGCAGGACCATAACCGAGACCGACGTGGTGCTCTACGCCGGTTTCTCGGGCGACTACAACCAGCTGCATACCGACGAGGAGTACAGCAGGCGGACCAGCATGTTCGGAACCCGGATCGCGCACGGTCTTATGGGCCTTTCGATCGCGGAAGGTCTCAAATCGCGGCTGGGACTCTTCGAGGAGACCTCGCTCGCATCGCTCGAGTGGACCTGGCGATTCAAAAGACCGATCCTGATCGGCGACACCATCCGTACCCGGACCCGGATTTCCCACAAGCGGGAGACGAGCAAGCCCGACCGGGGCATCGTTACGGAAGAGGTGGAGCTGCTGAATCAGAAGGACGAGGTGATAGCCGAAGGGCAGCACCTGGTGATGATGCAGCGGAAGCCGAAGGCGTAGCTGCGGATCGGTGCCCGCTGCGGCGCTACGCCGCGGCGAGAATATTCCGGTAGCTTGCGATCGTCAGATCGGCGAAGTTCCGCCCCAGGTAGTTCCGGGCGACCTCCTCGCTGAACAGGCCCGGATGACTGCGGACGCGCGGGTCGGGATGACTCTCCCAACGCATGAGCCGCTGGAACAGCGCGCGGAAGCCGCCGAAGTTCCACGACGGAATGCCGAACGGTGCGTCGCTGGCACAGCAGAGATTTCGCGAATACGGTTCGCCGGCGAGCTGATAGCTGATCAGGTCGCTCTCGATATGGGTATCCCGCTTCGCACTCAACACGTAATAGATATTCGGCCGCTCCAGACCGATCGCCCGGGCGTCCCGATAGAGCCGTTCCGCCTCGAGGTAGCCGGCTCCTCCGCCGCCCATGTGCACCCCGATAAAAGGAGTCTGCGGGAACCGGGCGGCGACCGCCGAGAGTCCCTCCGCGGGGGTGAACTCCGTGTCCGCTCCGAAATGGAATGCGACGGTGCCTCCGAGCGACGCGATCCGCTCCACGACCGCCACGGAGTCGGTGCTGTCGATGGGGAACCGGTTCTGGGCCGGATTGAGCTTCACCACGGGAAAGCCGAACTCGCGGATGCAGAGCTCCGCCATTTCCAGGGCCCGCTCCGGGCCGAGAGCCGTGGGGTCGGTCCAGCCGGCGGGAATGATCCGGTCCGGATGCGCCTGCACCGCATCGAAGATGTAGCGGTTGGCGGCGAGCAGAGCGTCGAAATTGCGGTCCCGGTCTCCGGAATACGGAGTGGCGGAGGGGTTCTGCCAGCAGAGGGACATATCGATCCCCGCCGTATCCATCTCGGCGATCAGTTCCCCGACCGTGAGCGGACGGCCGTGATAGTAGTTCTGTTCCTGCCGGTAGGATGCCCGTTCCGCTTCGCCCATGGCCGACGGATCGCTGATGTGGGTATCCGCATCGATCACGATCCGATCCCTGCGCTCTTCCAGAATACGCAGACGTTTCTTCACGCTTTCCCGGATTTCCGGTTTCATGCAGCACCTCCCGACGCATGTCGCTCCTTTTAATATAGCAGTCAACTGCTATCTTGTACAGTCCGGATGTCTTCGATCGACCCGGGAGAGTCGCATTCCCCGGGCATGGGATTCGGAAAAAGAAGGAAGAGAAATAGTTGATAAAATTGGACTTTTTATATACAATGATGATATTCCAGTACCGCCCGGCCGGGCGGGAGGTGTACGAATGAAGATATCGGTACGGACCAAGATCGGCGCCGGCTTTCTGATCATGCTCATCATGATCATTGGAATCGGGGTATTCAGCTTCTGGGGCATTTCCACTTCTCGCGAGGCCTACCGCGATTACCGGGTATACGCCGAGGGAGAAATCCTGGCGGGCAGAATCCACACCCGGATTCTGCAGGCGCAGATCGTGGTGAAGAACCATCTGCTCAACGGGGGCACCGATGTCGGCATGCTCTTCTCCCTGGAATGGGATGCCGCCCGGGCGGATCTCGATACCCTGAAGTCCCTGGTGCCCGAGCGGGATGCGACCGGCACCCTCGTGGTGCTCGATGCGATGCTCATCGACTATCGAAACCTGTTCGAGGAGTTCGTGAATGCCGGACCGAACGGGAACGCGCAGCTGCAGATGCTCCGCCTCGACTACAAGGGGAGCGAACTCGCGAACAATCTCGATGCGTTCAAACTCCTGGTCAAGGCCGATCAGGACGCCCTGGGCCAGCAGCTGTATGCCCGGCTCGAAGTGGTTTCGGCGGTTGTTCTTTCGAGCACGCTTCTGCTGCTGCTCCTGGGAGTTTTCCTGACCTTCTTCTTCACCCGGATGGTAACCCGGCCGGTGAACGACATCCTGGCCGGACTGCGTGATATCTCGGAGGGCGAAGGCGACCTGAGCCGCAGAATTTCCGTCTCCTCCCGGGATGAGTTCGGGCAGCTCTGCAGCCTGTTCAATCACTTCGTGGAGCAGCTTCACGGGATGATGGTTCGACTGAAGTCCGTAGCCGGCAACGGCAGCCGGATGGGAAGCGAGCTGGCCGCCAACTCGGAGGAGGCCTCCGCGACCCTCACCGAGATCTCGGCCACCATGGAATCGATTCATCGGACGGGTCAGATGCTGTCGTCGAATGTCGAGGAATCCGAGCATGCGGTCGACGATATCCGCCGCTTCATCCGCGAAGTGATGAGTCATGTCGATACGCAGCAGAACTCGGTCCGGGACTCGTCGGCGGCCATCGAGGAGATGGTCGGATCCATTCGGAGCATCAGCGATGTCGCGGATGCGAAGCGGTCGGTAATCGACGGGCTCATCACCGTGGCACGCAGGGGCGAGGAGGAGATGGCGACGACCCGGGAAGCGATCCGGCAGATCGACCGGTCGGCGGAGGTCATCTCCGAGCTCATATCGGTGATCGACAATATCGCCGAGCAGACGAACCTGCTGGCCATGAACGCCGCCATCGAGGCCGCCCATGCGGGTGAAGCCGGCAAGGGCTTCGCGGTGGTCGCGGAGGAAATCCGAAAGCTCGCGGAGAACTCGTCGGAGAGTTCCCGGAACATCGGCGCAAACCTCGGAAGCATCATCCAGCGGATCCGCGAGAGCTCGGATCTCACCGAGGGTACCAGCCGGTCCATCGGCCAGGTGATCGCGCAGATCGGGGACGTGGCCGACAGCATGAACGAGATGATCGAAGGGCTGACGGAACTCGCGGCGGGATCGGGACAGATCACCGAGGCGCTTCACGTCCTGGTGGAATCCACGTCCCAGGAGCGGGAAGTGGTGACGGAGATCGTCGACAAGGCCGAGGGCATCGGCCGGATGATCGGATCGGTGAACCAGCTGTCCATGCAGAACAGTTCCTCGCTGAACGAGATGACCATCGGAATCCGGGAAGTAACCCAGGCGGTCGCGCATCTCTCGGGGATCGGTGCCGTCAACTCCGAGAGCAGCACCGTTCTGGAGAAGGAGATCTCCCGCTTCCGGACCCGAGAGGACGAACGGCCCGAGCCGTCTCTGCCTGCCGGCGGCAGGAAGCCGGCTCCCGCGGCTGCGGTTCCGGTCCGGGTCGGCGGAGCGAAAGCCCCCACGGAGAGACATGAGCCGGATCAGGGGCAGATGAGCCTGGCCGAAGAGGCGCTCCTCGTGCCCGGACACCAGGACGGGGATCGGATTCATGATGCCGGTTCCGAGGAGGAACCCCGTCCCCTCCGTGAAAAGGAGCGGGGTGCAGCGGCGGAATAGGGGAGAAACGGCGGCCGGATCGACCGGGCCGATCGGATCGACCGCCGATATCGGTCAGGGCAGGGTGCCGGTCACCATCTTCACCGACGTTCCCGCATCGATCCGGGTGTCCGGCTGCATCTGGTTGATCAGTGCGATCTGCTCCAGGGGCACCGGCGCGGTGCGGCCCCGATAATAGCGGTCGTAGAGTTCCTGCAGCGTCGTCGAGCGGTCCGCCCGGGTTATGTCGATCCGGAGGGGCTCGACGTCGATGGCGCTCCGGTCCGTCAGCTCGTCGAAGCTGCGGATGGCTGCGTTCACGTTTTCCCGGTGCTTCGGCCAGATCTCGCGCGGAGCGTATCCGATCAGCTGAAAGACCCTGCCGTCGTATTCAAGGAACGCCGCGAGCCCGTCGATCGGCCCCTGCTGGGTACTCGCGACGAACGTGCCGATTCTCGCGGGCAGCCCGTTGATCCGGGTCCGTTCCATGTTCCCCACCTGAACCTGTTCCATCGAAGCGAGATCCTGCGCCGCGGCATCGACGGACGGCTGATTGGCGACCGTGAGCTGAACCGTCGCGTCCTGCTCGGGACTGAGCGCGATGACCGCCTGCTTCTGGTTGATGACGCTCCACTCCTGCGGGAAATTCATGGTGAACCGCATGGCGGGATGATAGAACGTGCTGTCCCGGGTGTAGCCTTCCCGCGGATCCGCTCCGAACACGATCCCGTCGATCCTGCGGAGATAGGCTTCCCGTTCGACCGGTTTGAAATCGGTCCGTTTCACATCTTCCTTGATGTACTCCCGGATGTTCTCCTGCCGGTTTTCCGGATTGGGATGGGTCGCGAGCCACTGGGGCATCCGGCCGCCTCCCTGCGCCTCCGACACACGCTTGAGCGTCTCCATCACATCGATCAGGGAATGGGGATCCTCCCCGACGTTGGACATGTACCGGACCCCCAGTTTGTCGGCCTCGCGCTCGTCCTCCCGGCTGAATGAGAGAAACAGGAGCTGCATGCCGACTCCGGCGAGCGGGGCGAGCTGCTGCAGCCCCGGTTCCACGACCATAGCGAGGCCCACACCGAGCTGGGTAAGCTGAATCTTGCTCAACCGGGTGGATGCATGCTGGGCGGTAACGTGCCCGATTTCGTGGCCCAGGACCCCGACGAGCTGCGCCTCGCTGTTGAAATGGGCCAGGATGCCCCGGGTCACGTAGACGAAGCCTCCGGGAAGTGCAAAGGCGTTCACGGTGTCGTCGTCCACGACGCTGAACGTCCACGGCAGCTCGGGTCGCTCGCTGGTCGCGGCAACCGTCGTTCCGATCTCCGAGACATAGCGCTGAAGCCCCTCGTCGGGATAGAGCCCCATGGTCTGGCGGATCTGGTCGTTCGCCTGCCGGCCCATGGCGATCTCCTGATCCGTGCTGATCAGGTTGAGCTGGCGTTCACCGGTGGCGGGATTCGTCTGGCAGGATATGACGCCGAACGCGAACGCCGCGGCAAGAAATGCGGCGACGCCGCGGCCGGCTCTGCGGATCCGTTGATTGTTCATGACTTTTCTCCCTCTTTATCATTCACTTCTATAACATTAGGGAAAACCGGGTGTGGAGTAAAGGGAACGGCGCCGGCGGGCGTCAGCCCGGGAGGAGCCCGGCGAGCAGGCCGCCGAGCACTGCGGCGGAAACTGTGCCTGCAAGATTCACGGCATCGTTGGTCATGATCGGAATGCCCCGGATCAGGAGGTTCGGCCGGCCGGCGGAACGGCGGCGTTCGGTGTATTCGCCGGTCTCCGGGTCACGGTACGCCGCCTGTACGGTTGCGCCCAGAACGCTGTCCAGGAGCGCTCCGGCAAAACCCGCCGCCGCGATGATCACGGCCGGAACGAGAAGCCGCGGAATCGGGACGCCCTGGAGAAACCGGATTCCGGCGAACACGAAGGCGACGAAGCCGGCGCCGGCCGCCGAGGCGGCGGTTCCCGCGGGCGACACTCCTCCCGAGGTGCCCGGCTCCACCGGCTGAAGGTTCAGAATCGAAACGGGCCGTTTGCGGCCGAGGACGCCCAGCTCGCTTGCCCAGGTGTCGGCGGCAGCCTCGGCGAATGCCGCCGCGAGCGCCGTTGCGAAGAAGTCCGTGCCGGTCGCGGCGAACAGGATCGCGGCGACGAGACCCGCACCTCCGTTGGCGAGCACCTGCGCGCCGTCCCGCCGGCCTCCCTTCTCGTGAAGCCGTTCCAGCGAACGCTTCCGCTGACGCCCCATCCGGGTCAGCAGCGTGGAGGAAACGAAGAACGCGCCCATCAGGCACCAGAACAGGAACCCGCCGGCGGCGAACAGAGCCAGCCCGAGCATCGTTCCCGCTACGGCACCGCTCGGGGCAAGCGAGCCCCTGCGCCAGGCCGTGTACGCGACTGCGCCGTTCAGGAGGAAGCCGCCGAGCAGGAAAAGGAGAATTACGGCGGGGGCGGCGGACGGGTCGAACAGCGGAGAAAGGTTGGATCGCAGCATGCGATCGTCACTATACTACGGGAATCCGGCCCGGTTCAATCGCGCGCCATATCGGGGGGCGTTCTCCGGACTCGTGACCCACGGGGGCTCCGCCCGCATTGCCACCTGCCCTTCACGCTCCGTGCGCAGTATATTGAATTCGGCCTTCGGTACCGAAGAGAGCCGAGGGGAACCGGTTCGAAATTCTCGTGAAGGAGACATATATGAAGTTTCGACGATATCTCATTCTGGCGGTCATTCTGATCCTGCCGACAGCCGCATTCGCGGAATCCGCGGTGGGCGTCGCCGCATTCTACAACGCTCCCGAGCTTGCGGGCGACGAGGTCGACATCGATAACCTGAATGTCGAGCAGCTTTCGATCGGAGGGAACGCACGTCTGAAGCTCTCGCTGTTCTACGGGGAGGCTCTGATCCTCGGATCCTTCGGTGATCTGACGAGCGGGGACGTCTTTCTGAACGCCGGGCTCGCCTTCGATATCGGGAACCTGATGCTCTCGGCGGGATTCGGTCCGAAATTCAGCTACATTTTCGACGAGGAAGTATTCGAAAGCGGCTACAGCCTCAAGTTCAACGGCGACCTGCTCTTCGGGACATTTTCTCTCGGCATCAGCTACATCCTGGATGTCACCGCGGAAGACGGGTTCGACATCCAGCACCGTTCCGGCCTGCTGGGGCTGTCGGTCCTGTTCTGGTAGGAACTTCCGCCCCGGAGGGCTTCGCCGGACCGGGCGGAACCGGTCCGGACCGCCGGTTCGGCGTTCATCACCACGATCCCGTTCATTCCGGGATGAAGAAAGCGAACAGAGAACGGAGGCGTCCATGCATCCCCTTGTGAAGAAGCTGAGCGACCGGGAAATGGAAGAACTCGATCCCGCCGCCTGGCCGGTGACGACCATCGAGATCGCCCGTTACAGCCGGCACTACGACCAGACGGAAGAATATCTCATCCTGCAGGGAGAGGTCGAACTGGAAACCGACAACGGACCGATGAAATTCGGCCCCGGCGATTTCGTCACATTTCCCGAAGGGACGAGCTGTGTGTGGGACGTGAAGGAACCCGTCGTCGCGCACCACGGCCGGGAAGGGTCTTGTAGTATTAAACCTTACAAAAAAGCTAATAATTAAGAGAATAGGGGAATCCGCATATTTTTTCCTTTTTTATTGACTCGCAGCCCTCAAGGTTATACCTTATCGATATTACAGACAATTGCACTGCGATTACGGCCTTCCAGGCCGGAAAATGGGTATGAACCGTTCAAAGGGGGATCCAGGATGAAGATGACGACCGAACAGAACATGGTGAACGCATTCGGCGGGGAGAGCATGGCGCACATGCGGTACCGGCATTTCGCGACACAGGCGGAGAAGGAGAACTTCCCGAATGTGGCCAGGCTCTTCAATGCCATCGCGGCGGCGGAATACATTCACGCCGGCGACCATTACCGGGAGCTCAAGCACATGAACAGCGGTGTCGTCGCCATGAGCATGGGTGCCTTCGGCCCCGGCGACACGGCGAAGAACATTCAGCTCGGCATCGACGGCGAAACCTTCGAGATACAAGAGATGTACCCCACCTATATCGAGACCGCGAAATTCCAGGGTGAGAACTCTGCGGCGCGGAGCTTCGACTGGTCCTACCAGACCGAGAAGATGCACAAGGCGCTCTTCGAGAAGGCAAAGGCGGCGGTGGACAGCCACAAGGACGTACAGCTCGGGCCCGTCCAGGTCTGCGGCGTGTGCGGCTATACCCTCGAGGGCGATGCCCCCGAACGCTGCCCGGTCTGCAACGCGGTGAAGGAAAAGTTCAAGGCGTACGCCTGACGGGGATAACGACGCGGTATATCGCGGTCGCGGGTACCGCGGTGGAAGCCGGCCGGCCTCTGGAGGCCGGCTTTTTCTTAGGTGCGTCCCGTGGGCGTACAACTGAAGGAGGAATCTGATGAAGTATCGATATCTCGGCTCATCCGGAATGCTGGTTTCCCGCATCTCCCTGGGAACCATGACGTTCGGAGCGGGCGAATGGGGCTGTGACGCGGACGAGTCCCGGAACATCATCCGGGACTATCTCGAGGCGGGCGGCAATCTTCTCGATACCGCCGATGTCTACAGCGGCTTCCGGTCGGAGGAGATCATCGGCTCGGTGATGCCCGATCTGCGCCGGGAAGAAGTGATCGTGGCGACCAAGACATACTTCCCGACGGGCCAGTATCCCAACGCTCACGGGTTTTCCCGGAAGCATGCCATGGACGCGCTGACCGCGAGCCTCCGGCGGATGAAGACCGACTACGTGGACCTGTTCTACATCCACGGGCCCGACCCGGTCACTCCCCTCGAAACCGTGATGCGGACCATGGACGACATGGTCCGAAGCGGAATGGTGCGGTACGTCGCCTGCAGCAACATGTTCGCCTGGCAGATCGCGAAGGCGCAGGGCGCTGCCGACGCCCGGAACCTGGAGGGCTTCGTCGCCGGACAGTATCTCTACAACCTGGTGGACCGCTCGGCGGAACGGGAAATCATTCCCGCGATGGTCGATGCGGATATGGGACTGGTGTGCTACAGCCCGCTCGGCGGGGGCCTGCTGACCGGAAAATATCAGGACGTCGTCCGGAGCTACCGGGAGCAGCAGGGGAAGGGCGAGGCCCGCAAGGCCGAAAACCAGGGCGGGCGGAAAGCGTCGGAAGATGCAAAGCCGCCGGAGGGGTCCCGGCTCTCCTTCCGGATGAAGGTGGACGGTCCCCGGTTCTGGCATCCCCGGGGTTTCGAAACGGCGCAGGCTCTCGAGCAGGTCTCGAAGGATTCCGGAATTCCCATGGCGAAGCTGGCGGTGAGCTGGCCGCTGGGGCGGCGCTTCGTCACTTCGGTGATCATCGGCGTAAAGAGCCGGAAGCAGCTGGCGGAGAACCTGGAAACCGCCGACTGGGACATGCCCGGGGACGTGTGGAACCGGCTCGAAGAAGCGACCCGTCCGGAGGAAGAGTACCTGGAGTTCTTCAACCGCGCAAGCTACAGCCGGTTCCGTGAGCTCGGCGAGGGTGCGGAGGAGAAGACCCGGCTCTTCTGAGGTCGGGTTCCGGTCCGTTTCTCCGTGACAAGGCCCGGTGCCGTTCGGCACCGCGGCCGGGGAATCGGCCCCGGCGGAGTCCGCCGGGGCGTGTTCACCTGATCAGCCGCCGGTGCATTACGCGCAGCGCGAGCGGAAACAGGACCGCGGTGAACACGAGCAGGTACAGCAGGTCCAGGAGCAGTCTTCCCTCGTACATTCCGAATCCGATCCCGCGGCAGAGCATCACCAGGTGAGAAAGGGGTACGACTTCGGCGAGCGTCCTCGCCCAGCCGGGCAGGTTTTCCAGGGGGAAAAAGGTGCCGCTGAAAAGGAACATCGGGGTGATGAAGAGAAACACCGGCAGGTTGAAGGCATCGATATTGGGAACGATGCCGGTGAAGAACATGGCGATCGAGCCGAACGCGAGCCCGCCGAGCGAACGCGAGCGGCAGCAGCAGCAGCGCTGTCGGGTAAGGCGAGCAGGCCGAAGAGCGAGATCACCACCAGCATGATGGCGTGGCGATGACCGACTTGGTCGCCCCCCAGAGGATCTCGCCGAGGATGATTTCCTCCAGGGACAGCGGGGTCGCCATGCATGCCGTCGAAGGTCTTCTGATAGTACATCCGGACGAACGAGGCGTAGGTGTTTTCGAAGAACGCGTTGTACATGATGTTCACGGCGATCAGCGCCGGGGCGATGAAGGCGATATAGGTGAGATCCCGGCCCCGGCCAGGTTACCGCACCACCAGGCTGCCGAGGCCGACGCCGAAGGCGAGCAGGTAGAACAGCGGCTCGAGCAGGGGCGGAATGAAGTTGATCTTCCAGATCTGCCGGTAGACGGTGAAGTTCCGCTGCCAAACCCGGAAGAACCGGCGGCTGATGGCGGAGGTCCCCGTATCTTCCGGCCTGTTCGCTCATTCCCGCAGCTCCCTTCCCGTCAGTTTCAGAAATACATCCTCCAGTCCCGCCATGCCGCAGGGTGCATCCCGCGGTGCAGTAGCGCTCGCTGATGGTCCGGTAGAGATCCGTGCCGTCCTGACCGTAGACCAGCAGCCGGGTGCCGAGATCCTCGCGTGCGAGCTCCCGATGCCGGATGAAATCCGCGCAGCTCGTCGCTGGTCGGACGAGGACCTCGAGCACTTCGCCTGCCGACGTACCGGCGACCAGATCCGGCGGTTTCCCTTCCACCAGGATCCGGCCGTGATCCATGATGATCAGCCGGTCGCAGAGCCGGTACGCCTCCTCCATGTAGTGGGTGGTGAGCAGGATCGTGAGCCCCTCGCTCTTCAGACGCTCCAGGCGCTCCCAGATCTGCTGGCGGCCTGCGGATCGAGTCCGGTGGTCGGTTCGTCGAGGATCAGCAGGTCGGCCGTTGATCAGCGCTCGCGCCAGCATCAGCCGCCGCAGCATGCCGCCGGAGAGCTCCTCCACCCGGGCATCCTTCCGGTGATCGAGCGAGATGAACCGGAGCAGCTCCTCCGCTCTCGGTTCCGGCGCTCTCCGGGGAATGTCGAAATAGCGGGCGAAGATGATCAGGTTCTGCACACCGTGAGATCGGGATCGAGCGTATCGTCCTGCTGACAGACTCCGAGCCGGTACTTGATATCCCGGATCCGGCTCCGCACGTCCAGGTCGAAGACCGAAGGATCTCCCGTACTCATGGGAGAGAACCCGAAGATCATCCGGATCGTGGTGGTCTTTCCGGCACCGTTCGGGCCGAGAATGCCGAAGCTCTCCCCGCGGTACACATCGAACGAGATGCCGGCGACAGCGGTCACCGATCCGTATCGCTTTTCCAGGTCCCTTGCTTCGATGATCGTTTCCAAGGAATGTCCTTTCTGCTGCTGATGGCGATGCACGACCGGCCGAGTTCCGCGGCCGGCTCTTTTGAACCTAATCCGGGCGGCCCGTGGTTGTCAAGAAACGACGAGGAGCGAGACGGTCATCGTACGGGCCTGCATCATGCCGCCGGCGCAGCGAGCCGGGTTCCGGCGGGCGGTCGAGCTGCTCCCGGTCAGCGGGTGGGAGTCCCGCAGGAGGGACAGAACCCGGCCGACTTCCGGTCGGTATCGGCCAGCGTGTTGGAGAAGTGCATGATGCAGTCGGGATCGGGGCAGTGACCGAGCCCGTAGAGATGACCGATCTCGTGCATCGCTTCCTTCACCACGCGCCGGAACAGGAGCTCCGGATCCTCCTCTCCGCCCCCGCCCTCCTTCAGCCGTGCCGTGGAGATGACCCCCGCCTTTTTGCGGGGAGATGCCTGGCCGAACACGAAGGCAAGACCGGGGGCGAAGAGATCGGCCTCGGTCACTCCCAGGATCCTGGCCCCTTCCGAGTAATCGTCCTCCAGCCCGGCGAGGATCCGGGAAGCGTTGTACTGATTGCGGCGGGGTTCGAGGGCCTCCTGCGGCAGGTCCCGGAGCGCACCCACTTCCACGCGGGCCGGGAACAGCCGCTCGAGTTCCTCAGAAAGTTTCCCCAGGAGCCGCATGTCCGAGAACCCGATGGGTGTCACGATGATTGTGTCGTCCATGAGGGAAAACATACTTCCGGCAGCGGCGGCCGGGGAAAAAGAATGGAAAGTTTCCGGTTACCCTTTGCGGCAGAACCTGCCGGGCCGTCCGCCGGGGAAGCTCCTGCGGACGGCACCGGTCGGGGACAGGGCGGGAATCAGTCGGTGAACCCGCCGTCGGCTTTCGCGAGATCATAGCTGCGGCTCTTCTTCCGGTGCGCGGCCATGATCCAGAAGTAGCTCGACCGGATTCCAGGCATCCCGACGGTCGGGTGATACCCCGCGGGAACCGCGATGAAGTCTCCCGTGGAGACCGGATGGACCGCCTCGATCTTCCCCGGTTCCCGTGATGCCAGATGCAGGGCGAATTTCGGCGCCGGAATGTCGTAATAGCAGTAGACCTCTTCGAGGTCGACCGTGTGCTGGTGCGGAGGCCAGCTGGTCCATGCGCCCGGGTTGCCCCAGGTGAACCCGCAGATCAGCCGGGATGCGGGAGTCTCCTGGTTCAGGGTCATGAACACGTGGCGCTCGAAGGGCGGCTCTCCGTGGATCTGGCGGATCTCCCCGATCGGCAGTTCCGGGTCGTAGCGGCGGATCAGGAATTCCCCTTCGCCTTCGAACCGGGCACCCCCGATGAAGAGCACCGCATCGTCTTCGGCCTCGAGCTCCGCCGCATCCCCTGCAGGAAGATAGAACGAATCCAGCTTTCCGATTCGCCGGGATTCTCCTGCGTGGGAAATCCGCAGCGCTCCCGAGACGACTCCTGCGTTCATCTCCAGGTTCGTGTCGTGCAGCCGGTAGCGCTCGCCGCGCGGCAGATTGAGCCGGAAGGCCCACGTCTCACGACAGGACGAATTATCGGGGGTGATGACCGCATGGAAGCCCGGCGTGCCGGGACTCGCGTATTTCCATTCGGAAGGGTGCTCTCGCCGTACCGTTTCAGCCATTGGTTTCTCCTTGTTCATAGCCTGACTCCTGTAATACTCTTCTGCCTGGCAGCCGTCAAGCGAACGATCGACCGTTTCCGGCAGTATCTTTTCCCCATGAAAAAGTCAGGCACCTGTCCGCCGCATCGGGGGGATTAACGGGTCTTCCCCTGAGACCGTTCCGTGACGATCCTCAGCCCGCGATGCCGACCGCGAGCCCGGATATCGCCGCGAGGCTCCAGGCGGAGAAGATGCGGAGTATGGATCCCATGGAGGCGCCCTTCGTGTCATGGGAAAAGCCCCGGCGGAGCATGCGGCGGTATTCCCGGGCCGAGACGGCCGCGGCGATCAGAAGGGCCGGAAGGGAGAACGGAGGAAGGATCTCCGCCGGGACCAGGAGGAATGCGGCCGTGTACGCCGCCGCTCCCATGCCGACGATCAGCAGGGACGCCCGATGGCCGCCCAGGAGGATCGCCAGGGTCCGGCGGCCCGATGCACGGTCTCCTTCCCGGTCGCAGGTGTTGTTGACGGTCAGGATCGATGCGATGAGCAGGAACGAAGGCAGGGAAAGCGGCAGGATGCCTTCGGGCAGGGAACCCGACTGGACATACCCGGATACGAGAATCAGTACCGGTCCCAGGAATCCGCCCGCGAAGAGCTCTCCGAAGGGAGATCGGGAAATGGGGAACGGCCCCCCGGTGTAGAGGAACCCGACCAGGAGCCCCGCGACGCCGGCGGCGATTACCGGCCAGCCCGTCAGATTCGCCAGGGCGAACCCGTAGATCCCCGCGATCCCGAACAGCGCCAGGGCGACAAGGAGGGCCGATCCCGGCGGGATACCTTCGTGCACCAGGACCTTGTCCCGTTCGCGGTTGAAGTGCGGATCGTCGGTTCCCCGCCGGAAGTCAAAATACGTATTGAAGGCCGTGGTTCCCATGTCGGTCGAGAGGACCGCCACCATCATGAGCAGGAAGCGGGGGAGCCCGAACGTTCCTTCGAGATGCACGGCCCCGAGGGTGCCGATGAGGAACGAGGACACGCTCACCGTTTTGGTGCGGATCTCCACGATGTGGGCGAAGGTGCCGAACGTCATGTTCCGATGGTAGCCGAAATGCCCGCGTTCGTCACGAGGTGCGGAGGCCGCGATCGGCGGCGGCAGGACCGACGCCGGTGCGCGGCCGGGCGGCCTTGACGGCGGCCGACAGACGGCGTAGGTTTGCTGCATGGAGAAACAGGATCCGAAAGTGGAGCATCACCTGCTCGGAGACGACGGGATCTTTCCCAACAACCGAGTCCCTCCCGCTTCTGTACTACCCCGGTGCGGTCAGCCTCTCCGATTCCCCTTCCGATCCGGCGGCCCGGTTCGAGGCGCTCTTCGAGCGGAACGAATGGCCCGGCGCCTGGCGGAACGGCATCTATCACTATCATCATTACCACAGCACCGCTCACGAAACGCTCGGGATCTACCGGGGAAGCGCCGTCGTCCGTCTCGGGGGCGAGGTGAACGGAATCGTCGTGGAACTGCATGCCGGTGACGTGGTGGTCATCCCGGCCGGTGTCGCCCACAAGCGGCTCTCCGCGACTCCCGATCTGGGCGTGGTGGGTGCGTATCCTCCGGAGCAGAAGGTGGACATGAACTACGGGCAGGCCGGGGAACGGCCGGGAACGGACCGGAACATCGAGGCGCTTCCCCTGCCTTCGACGGATCCCGTAACGGGCGTTTCGGGTCCGCTTGTGAGGCTCTGGAGGGCGGTGTGATCGTTCCGGATCGCGCGGATGCCCCTACTGCGTCTGTCCGGGGGCGCGGCGGCGTTCCCGCCTCCACCAGGAGAGAATCGGCAGCGTGGAGAGGAACAGCAGCAGCCCTCCCGCGAAGAATGCGCTCACGATGCTGCGCCATTCCGCGATCAGGCCGAAGAAGAGCGGATTGATGATCTGGGCGAGCCGGTTGCCGGTCAGCCTCACGCCCATGGCGATGCTGCGGCGCTCCGGCGTTACGCCGCCGGAGACGATAGCCATGCTGATTGGCAGGGAAAGACCGATCCCGAGTCCCACCGCGATGGAGTTGATGCTCAGCGAGACGATGTCCCGGCAGAGGGGTGTCGTCCCGATGGCGGCGGCGAGCAGGAACAGGGCCCCGAGCAGCGCCGGGGTATCTCCTCCGGCTTTCCGGATGATCCAGCGCATCCCGAGCCGGGTCGAGATGGAAACCATCGCCCGGAGCGAGAGCATCGAGCCGATGAGCGTCGCGGAGAATCCGAGCTCCTGCAGGTAGATCGGATAAAAGCTGGTGCGGGTTCCCATGGCGAACAGGACCAGGAAGCTCGCGAGGATGGCGATGAAGGAGCCCGGCCCGAAAATCGAGCGGATGCCCGACGGGCTGCGGATGCCGGCGGGGGGAACCGGCTGCAGATCGGGAGCGGACGGGGGAACGACCGCATCCGCCGCGGAAACGGCTTCGCCCGGGGCCAGCCGTTCGGAACCCGTCGGGAGGACTGCTTCCGGTCCGGTCGCGACGCGTTCTTCGTCCCGGATCAGGAGCAGGATGAGCAGCAGCGCGCCGATCATGGCGACCGCCATGGCGAGCCATCCCGGAAGATAGCCGTACCGGTCGATGATGAGCCCCGCCAGCACGGGGCCGATCATCTGTCCCGCGGCGGCGGCGGCCCCGTACCATCCGAAGTTGAGGCTCGCCTCGTGCTTTTCGCCCATCGCGCCGACGTGAGACTGGAGTGCGACGATGATGATGATCTTGCCGATCTCGTACAGGGCAAGGCCGACGAACAGGTAACCGAGGCTCGGAAAAACGTAGAGTGAAACGCTGCAGAGGCTGAGACCGAGCGCGGTCAGCGTCATGGGCCTTCGAACGCCGAACCGGGCGATCAGGGTGCCCGCGGGAATGGCCGCGAAGAGCGAGCCGATCGCCGAAATGCTGATGACGATTCCGACCATACCCGGGCTTCCGGTCATCGCGGTGACCAGGAGAGGAATGAGCGGGGCGCTCATGGTGAAAACCATGAACAGCGCGGTCGTTACGATGCAGAGTGCGAGGAGATCCCGTCGGGATCGCGCCTTGAGAAGCAGTGTCTCGATCATGATTTTCCGGGTACATAGTATCAGGTTCCTCCGGCAATGTCGACGATATCGAAGAAAGAGGCAGAAAAGAAATCGGAGAAACCAGGACGAAAATCCGCCGATTTGCGGATACGACGAGAAAAGACGTATACTGAAGATACACAATCGGACATGGATGACATGGAGGATATGGAGGTAGACATGAAAGAAATATTCCTGCTGCTTTCCCGGTACAACGCACATGCGAACCGGTACCTGTTCGATTCGCTCGAATCGTTCTCCGAGGAGGAACTGAAGAAGGACGCCGGTTCCTGGTTCGGTTCGATCTTCGGAATCCTGAATCACATCCTGGTCTCCGATCTGCTGTGGCTCAACCGGTACCGCACATCGGGCAGGGACCTGCCGTCGCTGAACACTCCGGTTCTGGACTTTTCCTTCACCTCGATTCAGCAGCATCTCTACGATTCGTTCGAAGCGCTGCGGGAACGGAGAATGCAGCTGGACGAGGTGATCACGCGGTTTGCCGGAGACCTGGACGACGGGACACTCACGAGTGTTCTCGAGTACACGAACTCGCAGGGAATTCATAACCGTCTCCGGATCCGGGACACGCTCGTTCACTGGTTCAACCATCAGACGCATCATCGGGGTCAGATTTCGCAGATCCTCGACAGCCGGGGAATCACGCACGACTACTCGGGCGTCACCGGGCTGCTCGAACAGGTGATGTGAGCCGAAAGGCACCATGAACGATCATTTCACGTATCACGCACCCGGACCGATCCGCCTGGTCGGAATCGTGTCGGACACCCATAACCTGCTCCGGCCGCAGGTGCTGGAACGGCTCGCCGGGGTGGACCTGATCGTCCATGCCGGAGACATCATGCGGCCCGAGATCCTGGAGGAGCTGCGCCGCATCGCTCCTCTGGTCGCTGTCCGCGGGAACAACGATCGTTCCTTGCCGACGGGGAGGCTTGCGGAAACCGCATCGTTCCCGATCGGATCGATGCGCGGCATCGTTATCCACGAACTGCCCAGCCTCCGGATCGACCCGGAGGCGGAAGGGTACTCGCTGGTGGTTTCCGGTCACACGCACCGGCCGAGCCTCCGGCGGGAGCGGAATGTCTGGTACCTGAACCCCGGCAGTGTAGGGCCCCGGCGGTTCCGCCTGGGCGTCACCATGGCATTCGTCCGGCAGATCGACGGGAGGCTCGTTGCCGAGATCGCCGACCTGCCGGGACATTCCGATCGATGACGCTCATGGAGCGTCTCCAGTCGGATCATCCCGGTCAGCCGGTCGGGGTGGAGCAGGTCTACGACCCCGTCTACGGGAAGCTGAGCACCTATCTCCGGATCGGCGAGATCCGCCTGGTCATCCATTACGAGAAGGACGAGTTCGAGCGCATCTCCTTCGAGAGCTCCCTGGGCCGGGACATGTACCTTCAGCTCCGGTACCGTCTTTCGTCTTTCCCTCGCTCCCGAGCTTGACCTTTCTGCCCCGGTCCGGTACCATAAAATCCCATGTGCGCCATGGGAGAAAACCAGTCCAACCTGAACCTGTTCCGATCTCTGAGCCAGACCTCCGACACCGGAGATGTCTACTCATCCCTTCCGGAGGGCTACAAGCCCGAGAGAACCAGGTACGTCATCATCACCGGCAGTGTCATGTCCGGTCTGGGAAAGGGGATTTTTTCCGCTTCCCTTGCAAGCCTTCTCAAGAGCAGGGGATACCGCTGCAACCTCATCAAGATGGACGGCTACTTCAACGAGGATGCGGGGACCCTGAACCCGTTCCGCCACGGGGAAGTGTTCGTCCTGGACGACGGAACCGAGTGCGATATGGACATCGGTACCTACGAGCGGTTCGTCGACCAGAACCTGTCGAATCACAATATCTTCACCAACGGCCGGCTCATCAAACGGATAAACAGTCTCGAGCGGAAAGGGCATTTCCAGGGAGGAGACGTCCAGTTCTATCCGCACGTGACCGGAGAGATTCTCAAGTTCATCCGTGAGTCGTCGATGCACCACGATGCCGACTTCACCCTTGTCGAGATCGGCGGGACGGTCGGCGACGAGGAGAACCGCAGCTACATCAGCGCGATGTCGGAGCTCATGTACGAAGAGGGACGGCAGAACGTCTTCTTCATCAACCTGGTGTGGATCATCGAGGCCTCTCACCTGAACGAGCAGAAAACCAAGGCCGCCCAGCACGGAACCCAGCTGCTCCTGCAGTCCGGGATTCTGGCGGACATGGTCGTCTGTCGGGCCGAGAACGCGGTGCGGCCGCAGGTGCTCCGGAAACTGGGAGAGCGGCTGCGGCTGAAACCGGAGTACGTGGTGGACCTGCACAATCTGCCGACGATCTATCAGGTACCCGAACTGCTGCGCAGGCAGCAGGTGGATGATCTCATCCTCGACCGGGTGGGGCTTAAGGAGACCGCAAAGCGGGAACCGCTTTTCTGGGAAACCTATCTGCAGAAGTACCTGCATCCGACGCGGACGGTCCGGGTCGGGCTGACCGGCAAGTACATGGGGCCGCGCGATACCTATGCAAGCATTCACAACGCCATCGAGCATGCGGCGACCTGGCATGGAGTGAAGGCGGAAGTCGTGGATCTTCCGACCGAGCTGATCGAATCGGGAGAGCTGGAGCCGCGGCAGCATCTGGGCGAGATGGACGGGATCATCGTTCCCGGCGGGTTCGGCCGGCGGGGTGCCGAAGGGAAGATCACTTCCATCCGGTTCGCCCGGGAGAACGAACTGCCCTACCTGGGCCTCTGTTACGGGTTTCAGATGGCGGCCATCGAATACGCCCGGAATGTCTGCGGTCTGCCCGGGGCGAACACCACCGAGAACGAACCGGAGACCGAGGACCCGGTGATCTGCCTTCTCCCGGAACAGTACAAGGTGGAAGGAATCGGCGGGAACATGCGGCTCGGCGGACAGGATGTCATCCTCAAAGAGGGATCCCGGGCGTGGGACCTCTACCGCAATTCACCGCTCACCGTCCGTCCCGGCGTCATCCGGGAGCGGTTCCGCCATCGTTACGAACTGAACCCGGCATATCGGAACACGCTGGAAGGAAAGGGCCTGCTCTTCTCGGGCTGGGCGGAGAACCAGCCGATCATGCAGGTGCTGGAGCTGCCCGGGCATCCCTTCTTTCTCGGGGTTCAGTACCATCCCGAATTCACCTCCCGGCCGCGGTCGCCCAACCCGCTGTTCGCCGGATTCATCCGCGCCTGTCTCCGGAACGATTGATCGAGTCGAAACGGTTCCTCTTCGCTATATTTGGATGTAGGGGGGAATCGTGCGGACCGTACGGATTGTCGGCTATGTGCTGCTCGGGTTGTTCCTGATCGTCCTCGGCCTCGCATTCTGGGGTGTCGCGATCGAGCCGTACATGATCGACGTGGAGGATGTGGCCGCTGCCATCCCGTCGCTCCCGGAATCCTGGCGGGGGAAACGGATAGCGGTCATCTCCGACTTCCAGGTCGGCATGTGGGGCGACAACGAGCGTACCATGCGTCTGGTCATGGAACGGATCCGGAGAGAGAATCCGGCTCTGGTCCTCTACCTGGGAGACTTCATCTATCACTCCCTCGATCGGCCGCAGCAGGAGATCGAACGCGTGATGGCAATCTTCCGGCCGCTGGCCGAGGATCTGCCCGTCTATGCGACTCTCGGCAATCACGATTACGGAATGAGCTCCGCAGGCGGCGATCCGGTTCCCGCCCTGGCGGATTCGCTCGTGCAGCGGGCGCAGAGGCTCGGGATCCGGGTGCTGGTGAACGAGGCGGTTCCCCTCGAGGACGGCCTCTATCTCGTCGGACTGGGAGCCCTGTGGCCGGGCATGACCGATGTCGGAAAGGCTTTCTCCGAGGTGCCCGAGGGAGCGCCCCGATTCGTGATGATGCACCATCCCGACGCCTTCGCCCGGATTCCCGCCGGGGACGCTCCCTTCGCGGTCGCCGGTCATACGCACGGCGGGCAGATCCGGTTTCCCGGCACGCCGTCCTGGTCGTGGCTCACCTTCGTGAAGGAGGATCAGGTGCACGTCGACGGCTTTATCAAGGAGTTCGGAGAGGCGGGAAACCTGCTCTACGTGAACCGGGGCGTCGGGTTCAGCGTGCTCCCCGCTCGGATCAACTGTGCCCCCGAGATCACCATGGTGACGCTGGAGCCGGCAGGAGCTGCGGCCGGCGGGCCGTAGCAGCCGCTTCAAGACAGCCTGCCGGGACGGAGCCCGGTTACCCGTCTCTCTGATCGAGTTTCTCGAGATCCGCCGCATCCTGGATCCGACCGGTCGAACGCTTGTTCCGCCGGAGATCCTGCTTCCCGATAAAGGTTACCTCGATCTTTCCGTAGCGCCCTCGAACCGCCTCCTTTCGAGCATCGGAAAAACCGACGCCGTCGATCCGGTTCAACAGGTCGATTCGTACCGGTTCGATACCGAAATGGAGGATTGAACCCTGCTGATGAAAGAGTTCGGACGGCACATCTTTCTCTGCGAAGCCGAAATCGGCAAGGGCACTGCGAAGGTTCTGAATGTTCTGCTGATCATCGGAGTAGAAAACGTCGATATCTTTGGTGAATCGGGGATATCCGTGGAAGGCCACCGCATACCCTCCCACGATCATGTAGTCAACCCGGTGTTTTTCGAGTAACCGTAAGAACTCTTCGAAATCGGGATGGGTATTCATACAGAAATTTTCCCGCTTCAAGCCGAAGTGTTTCCACAAGGCTCACCCTCTCTTCGGGGGTCATTCCGAATCGGTTAAGGGCATCCTGCTCGTTTTCGTTCTGAAAGGATGAGCTGACGGTTATCCGACGTCTCGCCTGCATGGAAAAACTATACGTCCGAACCGGATCCTTGTCAATGAACCCCTTCCCGGCTCCCCGCGGCGCGGGTCCGGAGACGGCGTCCGGGTCCCGAAGTAGTTCCTGCCGAAGCCCTCCGACGGAATTCCTCGGCCCGCCCCTGAAGCCGCCCGCCGCGGCTGCCGATACTCAGGACGAGGAGTATTGCACCATGAAACGAACCATTCTTCCCCTTCTGCTCTTCCTGCTCATCCCGTGCGCCTCCGGTCTTTTCGCATCCGGAAGCGGCGAGAGCCGGCTGGGCCTGGGCCTCGGATTCCCCAATGCGGTACTGGTGTATCGGACCGCCCCGTTCGAGTTCAAGGGAGGCTACGACTTCACAGAGGGCAACGAGTTCATCTTTCTGAGCGGCGATCTGCTGCTGGTCAACGCCCGTCCGATCGCCGATCCGCTGCGGCTTTCCCTCGGAATCGGAGCCTATGGGAAACTGTTTCTCGAATCGGAAGGCGAAGACTCGACGCTGGAAGGCGGCGCGCGGCTTCCGCTGGGGCTGTCGGTACGGACCCGCGACGAGTTCCTGGAGTTCTTCGTGCAGATTTCCCCGGGACTCGACTTCTATCCCAGGTTTTCCATCTCCGACCAGCCGGTCCAGTTCTGGGCAGGAATCACCCTGCAGCTCGACTGAGTCCGGAAATGCCGGCGCAGCGGGCGCCTGAAGCCAGGGTGCCCGCCGCGCCGGGGCCGCCGGCGGGGCCCGCCTCCTGCCGGAACACGTGCGGCCCCGTAGACACGCCCGCCCCGGCCGGTGTAGCATTCGCGCATCGAGCATCATTATGTCCCATACAGCATTTTATCAGCAGTCCCGGTATTACGAGATCGCCTTCGGCTATCGTGACGTCCGGGAAGAGGTCGCCCGACTCGTGCAGATGTACCGGCATCATACCGGTCGGGAGTTGTCGTCGTTCCTGGAGCTGGCCTGCGGCCCGGGATATCATGCCCTTGAACTCGCGCGGCGCGGGGTCGATACCATCGGCCTGGACCTGTGCGAGGATATGGTCGCGCTCGCCCGGGAACGGGCAGGGGAACAGGGGCTCCGGAACGCCCGTTTCCTGATCGGCGACATGCGGGATTTCGTCCTCGCGGAGCCGGTCGAGATGGCCGCGACCCTTCTTACCAGTCTCATGTACCTGCAGAGCGATCCGGACCTGACCGCGCATTTCCATGCGGTTGCACGGAATCTCGTCCCCGGCGGAATCTACTTCATCGAAGCGAACGATCCCCGCGACTACGCCGGAATGCGCTATCACGGTTCGACCTGGCGGCAGAGCGACGGGGCGATCACGGTGCAGGCGGCATACGGGCTGGATCAGCCGCCCATCGATCCGCAGACGAGGCTGTTCACCTCGGTGGCCGAGTACCGGGTCGAGGACCTGACCGGCAGTCCGCCCGTCACCCTCCGCGACGAGGGAACGCTTCGCGCGCTCTGGCCCGAGGATCTGATGCGGCTCGCCCGGATCGGAGGTTTCGAGATCGCCGGGATCTACGGCGACTGGAGTCCCGTTCAGCCCCTGGACGACTCCGACCGTACCTGGCGGACCATCGTGGTGCTGAGAAGACGATAGCCGACGATCCGCAGGCATTCGCCTGCGGATACACCGACCGGCGGCAGGGAGTGTTCCGGCGGAGCGGTCATCCCCTCCGCCGGGCCTCCTGCGGGGCGGTTGCCGTCTGAGCGTCCTGCCGCGTGACCGCCCGGATCGCCTTCAGCACCCGCTCGGGGGTGAAGGGCCATTCCCGGACCCAGGCTCCGCATGCATCGTGGATGGCGATGGCGATGGCGCATGCCGCTCCGTTCATGCTCACTTCCGATACCGACTTGCCTCCGAACGGGCCGACCGGATCGTTCGTCGGCACGAGAACCGCACGGAAATCGTCGGGCATCTCGAAGACGGACGGGATCTTGTAATCGAGGAAGTTCGCGTTCACGCAGCGTCCCTCCGCGTCGATGATCATCTCCTCGTAGAGGCTGTGACCGATAGACTTCAGTACGGCACCGTAGATCTGGCCGACCGCGAGATCCGGGTTGATCGGCGTCCCGCAGTCCTGGTAGGCGTAATAGCGGCGCAGGCTCACATCTCCCGTGCGGACGTTCACTGCGGCTTGAACGAAGTGGGCCCCGTAGGGAAACGCGGAGTGCTCGGTGGCGAAGGAGCCCATGGCCGCGATTTCACCGATCCCGTCGCCGGCCATGGTCCGTGCGGCGATGTCGGCGTACGTGACTTCGCTGCCGCCGCAGCGCACGACGCCGGGGTACGCGATGGCGCACGCGGCCGGGGATTCGCCGAGAATCGCGGCGCCTGCCTCGATCAGCCGCTCGCGCAGCTTCCGTGCGGCGAGCAGGGCGGCGTTCCCGGAGAAGAAGGTCCCGCTCGATGCGTAGGCGCCCTTGTCGAACGGGGTGGTGTCCGTATCGCCCGAGACCACGGCCACCCGGTCCATGTCGATGCAGAGCGTCTCGGCCGCGAGCTTCACGGTCACCGTGTCCAGGCCGGTTCCGAGATCCGCACCTCCGGAGAGCAGCAGGAACGTTCCGTCGCCCAGCAGCTTGATCTGGGCGTTCGCGAGATCGAGACCCGGAAGGCCGGAACCCTGCTGGATGATGACGGCGCCCTTTCCGGTCCTCCAGTCGGGATCGTCGCCGGCAGCCGGTTCGTTCCACTTCAGGTCCCGTTTCCCCATGGAGATGGCCTCGCCGAGCGGACAGTGCTCGACCGTCACCGCCTGTCCCTCGCGTCCTTCTCCGAGGCTGCGGAGAATCTCGAGCCGCGATCCGTCGCGGACCCGGTTGCGCTCGATCATCTCGAGCTGATCGATGCCGAGCTCGGCGGCGAGCTCGGCGAGGGCGGTCTGCAGGGCGAAGGAGCCCTGCGGGGCGCCGTAACCCTGGTAGGCCCCGGCGACCGGAGTGTTGGTATAGAACGTACGGATCTCGAAGCGGACGTTGCCGCAGGGCAGGAGCGGGAGGCTCTTCGAGAGGGCGTTCATGGGCACCGTCAGGGCATGCTGCCCGTAGGGGCCGGTGTTCGCACGGACCTTCATCTCGATGGCGGTCAGCGTGCCGTCCCGTTTCGCTCCGAGCCGGACGGCGATCTTCATCGGATGCCGGGTCCTGCTCGCGATGAACTCCTCCTCGCGGCTGAGCCGGTAGTAGACCGGCCGGCCGGTCTTCCAGGTGAGCCAGGCGGCGACCTCTTCGACCACGATGTCCTGCTTCGCCCCGAAGCCGCCGCCGACCCGCTCCTTGATCACCCGGATGCGGTTCTCGGGAATGCCGATCACGCGCGCGACGATCCGGCGCAGGTGCCAGGGAACCTGGGTGGATGCATGGATGACGAGCCGGCCTCCGTCCATCCGGGTGTAGACCAGGTGCGGCTCGAGCGGGGTGCACTGGACCATGTTCGCGACGTACTCCCGCTCGATCGCGACATCCGCCTCGGCAAAGCCCCGCGCGATATCGCCGATCCCGTCGGCCGCGGAAGCCGCGATGTTCCGGTGCGGATCGCCGCCGATGGGAAACTGGTACACGACCGGGTCGTCCCGGTCGTCGCCTTCGACGCTCGAGCCGGCCGGAGGGTCCCCGGAGACGTAGCGGACCTCGCCGGAGTGGATGACCGGCGCGTCCGGTGCCGCCGCTTCCTCGATGCTCAGGACCGCGGGAAGCACGTCGTACTCGACGCGGATGGCGGCGACCGCCGCGGCCCCCAGCTCGTCCGTCTCGGCCAGGACGGCGGCGACCCGGTCGCCCACGTGCCGGACCTTTCGGCTGAACATCCGGCGGTCATGGGGGCTCGGCTCGGGGAATCCCTGTCCCGCGGAGCAGTAGACGGTGTCGGGACAGTTCTCCCAGGTCAGAATCTCGAACACGCCCGGCATGGCGGCCGCTTCCGAGACATCGATGCTCCGGATCCAGGCGTGCGCATGCGGGCTTCCGAGCATGCGGAGCACGTACGCGTCGCTTCCGACCCGATCCTCGACGAAAGCGCGCTCGCCGCGGACGAGGGAGGCGGCATCGATCTTCTCCCGGTTTTTTCCGACATGCCGCAGGTCTTCGCGGAACTCAGGGGCCGTCGCCTCCGTGTAGCCGGGCTCCCGCAGCCGGCGGGAGGCGATGCGGGCGGCCGCGAAGAACTGCACGTACCCGGTGCAGCGGCAGAGAATGCCCGACAGCGCATCGGCGATCTGCCCCTCGGTCGGATCGGGGCTGCGGTCCAGCAGGTCGTGCAGCGCGAGCACGACCGCCGGCGTGCAGTAGCCGCACTGCACGGCGCCCGCGTCGATCAGGGCCCGCTGGACGATCGAGAGCGACCGGTCCCGCGAGAAGTGATCGACGGTCCATATCTCGCAGTCTTCGGCCTGGGCGGCGAGGATGAGGCAGGAGTTGACGGTTTTCCGGTCGAGGATGACGGCGCAGAGCCCGCAGGCTCCTTCCCCGTCGCATCCGCTGCGCAGCGGGATGTTCCCCTTGCGGCGCAGGAGCTCGAGCAGTGTTTCTCCCTCGCCGCATTCCCAGGATACGGTCCGCCCGTCGAGCGAAAACGTCACGTTCATTCCGATGCCTCCTCAGCTTCGAGCAGCGCCGATGCCAGCAGCTGTGCGGCCCTCATGCGCTTGTATTCCGCTCCCGCCCGGTGATCGTCGACGGTCTCGAGCAGCGGCAGCACGAGTCGTTCGATCTCATCGCGCCCGGGAAGCGGCCCGCCTTCGAAAAGCGCCTCCGCCTCGGAGAGCCGCCGCGCGTGCGGTCCCACTCCGCCCGCACCGATGCGGAGATCGCGGACGGAGCCGGCATCGGACCGGAAGGAGACCGCGACGGAAATCACCGCGAGGTCGCATGCGGTACGGGCCCAGCGCCGGTACGCTTCCCGGCGGCCGGTTTCCGCGGGAATCTCGATCGCGGCGATGAGCATACCGGGAGCCTCGAGATACCGGGCGAGCGGAATCTCGAGGCCCTGCCCGCCGGCCCCGTCGCGAACCCGCAGCCGTGCGCCTGATGCGAGCAGCGCGGGATTCAGGCTCGAGCACGCCTTGTTCGCGGCGATGTTTCCCGCGATGGTCGCGCGGTTGCGGATGTTCCGGTTGGCCATGCCGAGGGCGGCATCCCGGAGCAGGGCAGGCGTATCCGGGGAGTCGACGAGCTCCTGCAGGGTCGCGAGCGCTCCGATCGACACGCCGCTCCCGGTTCGCCGGATTTCGTTCCCGAGCACGCCGTCCAGCGCGACCGCGACCATCGGCCGGTTCCGGCAGGCGGGGGTCAGCAGGTATGTACCCCCCGCGAGGAACACCGCACCGGGATTGTCCCGGACCGCGGCCAGGGCTTCATCCAGAGAGGCCGGTTTCAGGAATCGGGTGATCATCTCATGCTCCTCCCGTCGTGCTTCCCGCCGTGACGCCCGCCCGTTCGAGCAGGCTCCGGGATATCCGGTTTGCATTCACCCGGAGCTCCTCCTCGTCCAGGCCGACCAGCCGGCCTTGCTCGACCGCGACCTTTCCGTCGACGATGACCCAGTCGGCGCCGTGGTCGTACCCCGAGAAGACGAGGGCGGCGGCCGGGTCCGACAGCGCCCCTGCGTACTCGAGCTTTGCCACATCGAACAGGGCGATGTCGGCGATCATTCCCTCCTCGATCCTGCCGAGCTTCCCGTACCCGAGCATCCGTGCTCCGCCTTCGGTCGCCATGCGGTAGACCTCGCGCGCGGTAAGGCCGCCGGATCCGTAGCGAACCCGCTGCAGGAGCAGCGCCTGCCGCATCTCGCCGAGCATATCGGAGGAGTCGTTGGATGCCGACCCGTCGACCGCGAGTCCGACCGGCACTCCGCGATCGAGCATCTCCCGCACGCGGCAGATCCCGGAGCCCAGGCGCATGTTGGACGAGGGGCAGTGCGCGACACCGGTCCCCGTACGGGCGAGCGTGTCGAGCTCGTCATCGGTGAAGAAGATGCCGTGCGCGTACCAGACGTCCGGCCCGATGAAACCGCAGTCTTCCATCACCCGGAGCGGGCGCCGGCCGTAGCGGCTCATGCAGTAGTCGTCCTCGTCGGCGGTCTCCGCGAGATGGGTGTGCAGCCGGACGCCGTGCCGGCGGGCCAGGCGGGCGGATTCGGCCATGAGCGATTCGGACACGGAGAACGGGCTGCACGGGGCGAGGGCGATCCGGCGCATCGAGTCCTCCGCCGGATCGTGATACGCGGTGATGACGCGCTCGCTCTCGGCAAGTATCTCGTCCTCATCCTGCACCACCGAATCGGGAGGAAGGCCGCCGTCCTTCTTCGAGAGCGACATGGAGCCCCGCGTCGGAGAGAAACGGATTCCGAGCTCGCCTGCGGCGCGGAACTGCAGGCCCGGAAGATCGCCCCGGAACCCGGCGGGGTAGAGGTAGTGATGATCGGTCGTGCAGGTACAGCCGGTTTTAAGCAGCTCGGCCATGGCGAGAGCGCTCGACCAGTAGACCGCTTCTTCGTCGATTCCCTTCCAGATCTCGTACAGGTAGACCAGCCAGTCGAACAGCTTCGCGTTCTGAACCGCCGGCAGGTTGCGCGTGAGCGTCTGGAAGAAATGATGATGCGTGTTGACGAAGCCCGGGGTCACCACGTGGCGGTCCGCGTCGATGACCCGGGTCCCGGCCGGGGCGTCCAGGTTCTTTCCGATCCGGACGATGCGGTTCCCTTCGATCAGAACGTCCACGCCCGACCGGTCGTCTCCGTCCGGCTTAACCAGGCAGAAACAGTTCCGCAGCAGGATCATCGCAGCTCCTCCATCCGTTTCCAGAGCCGGAGCGCCTCTTCCCGGGCGCGCGCCCGGATACCGGCCGCGTCGAACTGCGGGACCCGGTCCCGGACGACGAACCGGCCGTCGACCATGACCGAGTGAACCGACCGGCTCGACATGCCGAACATGACGTGGCCCCCCGCGTTTCCGTCGACGAGCGGGGTGGGAGGATCGTAGTCCCAGAACACGAGATCCGCCGCGCAGCCTGCCTCGACCCGGCCGAACCGCAGCGGGGCGGGGGCACCGGCCGGACCGGGTTCGGCGGCGGCGTTCCCGCCGTTCGGCCGGTCCCCGCCGAAATAGCGCTCGAGGATCAGGTTTCCGCGGCCGAGCATGGCGAGAAACGCCGGAGGCCAGAGCGGGCCGCCCGATTCACGGTGCCGGAAGAAGGCGAATGCGGCCTCCTCGAGCATGTCGGAACCGATGCCGTCGGTGCCGAGCACGGAAAAACGGTATTCGGGCAGCAGTTGCTGATAGCCCACGGCGTTGTTCATGTTCGATCGGGCGTTGTGCGCGAGGAATGTTTCGCGGTCATTGAGGAGCTCGGCCTCGTCCCGGTTCAGATACAGCCCGTGAGCGACGATCGATCGGGGACCGAGGCAGCCCGCCCGATCGAGCCGGACGGCGAGATCGACTCCGTAACGGCGCCTCGAATCGGTCGCGTCGTACCGGTCTTCGGCGGCGTGGGTGTGCAGACCCCGTCCGGTCGACCGGACCGCCTCGCCGAGGGCCTCCAGCGTTTCCTGTTCGAGGGTGAACCCGGCATGGGCTCCCATGGCGGCCTCGACGAGGGGCCGCTTCCCCGAGGCCCGCTGCGCGTCCACCTCCCGGGCGAATCGCACGTTCTCCCGGACCCCGGCGCGGGCTCCGTCCGCGCCGTTGCGGTCGGTCGTCTCGTAGCAGAGAATCCCGCGCAGCCCCACCGTCTCGAAGGCGTCGCGGAGCACCGAGAGACTCCCGTCGATGAACCCGGGGCTCGCATGATGGTCTACGACCGAGGTGACGCCGTTCATTACCGCATCGGCGGCCCCGGCGAGACCGCTCGATCGGGTGATCTCTTCGTCGAGCGCCCGGTCGAGCCGCCACCAGAGATTCCCGAGCTGTTCGACGAAGTCCCTGCTCGGTGCGATGTTCACCTGGAGGCCCCGGGCGAGTACCGAGTAGAGATGATGATGCGAGCAGACCAGCCCGGCGCTCACGTACCGGGGGCAGGGCTCCCGCCGGGCGTTCGGGTAGCGCCCCGCGAGGTCCGTTCCGACTTCCGCGATCCGGCCGTTTTCGATCGCCAGGTCGACGGGACCGGACACCTTCTCATCGGCGAACGAAAGGATGCGTACGTTTTCGAACAGTGTCATGGAGTTCCTCCCGGGATGAGATAGCGGTGCTCTGCGAAGACGGTCCGCGCGAGCCGGACCATCGGGTCGGGTTCCCACGGGACCCCGGCCGCGGGATGGTCGCTCCGGTCCGGGAAGCCCGCCGTCGGAACGCGGAGGATCGTGCCGCCGGTCCGAAGCAGCACGTCGATCCCCGATTCGCCGGGAACGAAGGCGAACCCGTCATTCTCAGAAACAGCCAGCGCTTCGCCGGATTCGAAGAGCGTCGGCTTTCCGCGGAACGGTTCTCCCTCGTAGGGACAGAAGAACCCGCAGTTGCCGCATTCGTTGCACAGGGAATCGACGTGAAGGATCTGGAGACCCTGTGAGAACGCACCCTCGGCGGAGCCGCCCGCGGGGACCGGGACGGCGATGTTCGCCCGGTTCGGGCATACCTCCACGCAGCGCAGGCACGCCGAGTCGCAGGAAAGGCAGCGCTCCGCCTCGCGCTCGATCCATTCGGCCGGGGCGGATCGGACATCGGCGAGGGGAAGTGAAGGGATCATGCGGCCGCGCCGGGCGAGCTGGTCGGGATCCGGCGGAGGCGCCGCGAGGACCCCCGCCGCGCTCGGCCGGACACCCGCCGCCCGCAGGCTCACGCCTGCTGACCGCAGGATGGCTGCTGCGGCGATCCGGCCGTCGGCCGCGGCCCGGATGATCGAAGCGGGACCCCGGGCCGCATCGCCCGCGGCGTACACGGACGGCACCGGGGTTTCGAGGGTGTCGGGATCGATGACCGGCCGTCCGCTCCCGTCGAGGGGAACGCCGAACCGCTCGAACAGCGCCGGGTCGGGAGACTCCCCGACCGCGGATACGAGCAGATCGCACGCGAAGGATTCGCTGCGGCCGGTCGGGACCGGCGCCCGGCGGCCCGAAGCATCGGGCTCTCCGAGCTGCATGACCTCCGCGGTGATGCGGCCGGGCTCGAGCCGAACCGGGAGCGAGAGCTCGTGGAGTTCCGCCCCGTCGGCGAGCGCCGCTTCGAGCTCCTCCCGGTCGGCGGGCATCTCCGCCAGGGTGCGGCGGTAGGCGATCTTCACCTGCGGGACGTCCGGGCAGCCGGACGGCGGATCGGGCGGCATCCATGGCGGTGTTTCCTCCGCCCGCGACCAGCACGGAGCGGACGCCGGGGTAGGCGTCCGGGTTCCGGCCGCACGCCGCGAGAAACTCGAGCGCGGGAACGATGCGGACGCCGCTTCCCTCGAGCCGCATGGACCGGTCGATCGGAGCCCCGGCGGCGATCACGATGCTGGTGAAGCCTTCCGCCCGGAGTGCATCGGGGGTCGGCAGCACGGTGACGCCCAGGCGGAACTCCGCCCCGAGGTTGCGGATGCGCTCGATGTCGCGCGCGATCTCCTCCCGGGTTATGCGGAACGCCGGGATGACGTTCCGCACGACGCCGCCTGCGTCGGCCGCCCGGTCGAACACGGTGACCGGGTATCCTTCGAGCGCCAGGTAGTACGCGCAGGAGAGCCCCGCAGGGCCGGCTCCGATCACCGCGGTTTTCCCGACATTCTTCCGGGGCGTCGGGCGCGGGAGCGGAAGTTCGGCGGCGCGGGTGCAGGCGAGCTTCATCGTCCGGATCTCGACGGGACCCTCGTAGTCGACCCGCGAGCAGGCGTTCATGCAGACATGATCGCAGAGCAGGCCGGTGACGGTCGGGAGCGGGTTGTCGGCGAGCACGATCTCGAGCGCCTTCTCCGGGGTTCCGGCGGCGAGCGCGCGGATGTAGCGGGGCGGCGCCTGATGTG
This sequence comes from uncultured Spirochaetota bacterium, assembly GCA_963728215.1. Lineage (GTDB taxonomy): Bacteria > Spirochaetota > Spirochaetia > CAVSJD01 > CAVSJD01 > CAVSJD01. The sequence goes on from CAVSJD010000012.1 coordinate 486,606, forward strand.
CCGGGCACGCCTCGGTACAGGGCGCGGCGAAACAGTCGAAGACCGGAAGACGCTTCGCGATCGCGGTGCTGCCCCGCTTCCAGTCGGCGCGGTATTCGCGGGCCTGCAGGGCACCGGACGGCGAGCGCCTCGAGGGCTGCGGCATCGGGAGCCGGAGGATGCGGCTGCCCGAGCGCTTCGACGACGGTCCGGGCCATGGGCTCGAGGCGCAGGTAGCCGCCCGGTTTCAGCAGGTCGGTGGCGGAGGTGAGCGGTCCGAGCCCGGCGGCGATGCACGAACCGGCGTTCAGGGCGCTCACCCCGGCACAGAAGGAGAACGGGGGAGCAGCCGGAAGCGTGCGGGCGAGCTCCGCGGCCAGGCGCGTGGTGACCGGGAAGAGCGCGCGCCCGGAAAGGTACATCTCGCCCCCCGGCAGGCGGCCGCGGTTGTTCACGCAGGCCAGGGTATTCGAAAGCTTGATGCCGAACCGAACGCCGGCATCCGCCGCGGCCCCGGTGAGGGATTCGACGAGACGAAGCGCATCGTCGAACTGCAGGTCCTTCTCGAACGTCGGCCGCTCGAGGATCACCTCCTTCCAGCCGGTCCGGTCCATGATGCCGCGGACCCGGTCGAACCCGAGAAGGGTCGGGTTCAGCTTGATCCAGGTGAAGAGCCGCTTCTCCCCGATCAGGTACTGTCCGATCCGCTCGATCTCCTCCGGCGGGCAGCCGTGCATGGTCGAGAGCGTGACCGAGTGAACCGGATCGGCGGGCATCGCATCGGCTGCCGCCCGGGCCCGCACGGCCGCCTCTCCGCCGAACGCCGTGCGGAAGGCATCACTCCGGACCGCTTCCGCGAGAGTCTGCAGTTCCTCGCCCCAGAGCGGATCGGCCGCGGGGCTCCGCATTCCTTCGATGAAGGCATCCATCCCGGGACTGCGGATTCCTTCGAGCGTGTACCCGACGGACAGGTTGAACAGGAACGGCCGGTTCGACGAGGCCGGGGCCGCGGGAGAGCCGCTCCGGCCGGCCGGGGCGAATACGGCCTCCAGCACGTGCAGCAGCATCCAGGCCCGAAGGTACTCCGCCTTCGCGTCCGCAAGCGACAGCTCGGTGGACCACTCGACGTTGCAGCCCTCGTCGAGCGCATCGATGCAGGGTTTCTCGATATCGAGCGAATCGTTCTTCTGGACCGTCTTGAGCTCGAATATCCCGCCTCCCGTCAGAAAGGCCGCAGCCATGTTCGGCGCGATCTGGGTATGGGGCCCTGCGGCCGGGCCGACGGGGATCGGGACCCGCGTGCCCATGACGTCGAAACCGGGGGATCCCCCGGCGAGCTCGAAGGCCGGGCGGATGACCGCCTCGGGAATCCCGAAGATGCTCCGCATCCTCGTCCATTCACCGGCGATGCGTTTCACCAGGTCGCGCATCGGCATCGCCTTCATCACCTTGCTCATCGATATGCCCCCCTGCAGGTTTTTTTCCTGAGCCCGGTGCGGCGGTCCTGCCGTTTCCGCTACCGGTACATTCCGTGTTTCATGATCCTATCGCGCGAGGAATCGGAGCGCCTTTTCCGGCGTCATGGGAAGATCGTGGAATCCCGGCGTGTCGGGGCGGGCCGCCCTGAGCGCATCGAGCACGGCGAAATAGGCTGCTATGCCGTACAGGAGCGGCGGCTCCCCGATGCCCTTGGAGCCCAGTACGGCCTTCGGGTTTGCCGCACCTTCGAGGAACTCGATCTCCATTCGGGGAACGAAGTGGATATCGGGAATCTTGTAGGTGGAGAGCGTGTCCGACAGGAGTTTACCCGCGCCATCGTACCGGAGGTCCTCGAGCACCGCCCAGCCGAGTCCCTGTACGAAGCCGCCTTCCGCCTGTCCCCGGTCCACGAGCAGGTCGATCGGCTCACCGGCATCGTGCACGATGAACGCGTCGTCGATCCGGTAGGTGCCGCGGAGCGTATCGGCCGTTGCGGACACCACCGCGGCCCCGTAGACGTGGTACACGAAGGGACTCCCGGATTCGTTCTCCTCATCGTAAAAGAGTCCCGGGGATGAATAGAACCCATGAGCCGAAAGGTCCACCCGGGCTTCGTAGGCTTTCGTGACGAGGCTTTCCCAATCCGGACCGACGGGAACACCGTCCCGGGTCACCTTCCCGTCGCGGATATCGAAGCCGTCGGTCTCCTCCGGACAGCAGGCGGCGAGCACAAGGAGCCGTTTCCGGATCGCGGTACAGGCGATGCGCGTCGCCATGCCGTTGATGTCCGAACCGGTGCTTGCTGCGGTCGGCTGCGTATTCGCGACCGTGGTGGTCCGGGTGGGCTCGATGCGGATCCGTTCGACCGGGATGCCCAGCGTGCGTGCGGCGACCAGGGCGATCTTCCGTCCCACCCCCTGTCCCATCTCGACCGCGCCGGTACTGATGCCCACCGATCCGTCGTGGTAGACATGTACGAGGGCGCCGCCCTGGTTCATCATGAGCCGCGTGAAGGAGATGCCGAAGCAGATGGGCAGCATCGCGGCCCCGCGCTTCTCGTGCTCGTGATTCGCGTTGAATGCCGCGATCTCTTCCCGCAGACGCGGCCATCGCGAGGCGGCCAGCACCCGGTCGACGCTCCGCTCCGTCCGGCATTCCACGACCGGCATGCCGTAGTGAAAGGTGTCCCCGGTCCGGAGCAGGTTCCGGCGCTGCAGCTCGATCACGGGAATGCCCGTCACCTCCGCCGCCCTCGCGAGGGCCGACTCGATGACGAAGACGGCCTGCGGTCCTCCGAAACCGCGGAAGGCGGTGAACGGGGGCAGATTCGTCCGGCACATGCGTCCGGTAACCCGGACGTTGGGAACGGAGTAGGCGCTCAGGGCGTGGAAGAGCGTGCGGGAGATGACGCCCGGGGAGAGATCGGTGCAGGCGCCGGAGTTCTGGTAGTAGTCGGCCTCGAAGGCGAGGATTCGCCCGTCGGCATCGAGGCCGATCCGGTAGTCGGTGGAGTAGGGATGGCGTTTCCCGGTGAAGCGCAGGTCCTCGTGACGGTCCAGGGCCAGTTTGACCGGCCGACGGGAAACCCGGGCTCCGAGCGCCGCGAGGGCGGCCCACGGGGCTGCCTGCTCTTCCTTTCCGCCGAACGCTCCGCCGATACGCATCGCCTCCACGTCCACCCGGTTCATCGGGACACCGAGCACCCGGGCCACGGCATGCTGGACCCCGGTGGGCGACTGGGTTCCCGAGACGATCCGCACTCCGCCGGCATCTCCCGGCCAGGCGACCGCCGCCTGGGTCTCCAGGTAGAGATGCTCCTGGCCCCCGGAATCCGCGCGGCCCTCGATCACGTGTGCGCTCTCCCGGAACCCCGCGGCCGGATCTCCCGCCTTCATCGTGCGCGGGGCGAGGATGAGGAGCCCCTTCGCGGCGGCTTCCCGCGGGTCGAGCACGGGAGGCAGATCCTCCCCTTCGATGCGCACGAGCGCGGCCGCCTTCCGGGCGATCCGGCGATCCCCGGCGAGCACCAGCGCGAGCACCTGGCCGCGATAGCTCCATATGTCTTCGACGAGGAGCGGCTCGTCCGGCATCACCGTTCCGAGCTGGTTCTCTCCCGGAATGTCCCGGGCCGTGAGCACCAGTACCGACGGGTCGAGGGCGAGCGCCGCGGACGCATCGATCCGGGCGATGCGCCCGTGTGCGCTACGGGACACGACGACGGCTCCGTGGAGCAGATCACGAGGCTCCGGCAGGTCGTCGACGAAGCGCGTCTCGCCGAGCACGTTTACGACTGCATCGGGATTCCAGCCTGACCCGCGCGGCGCCATGTTCCGTGATCCGCTCATACCGGGATCTCCCGGGCCGCCCCGTTTCCGCCGAGCAGGCCGGTCAGGTGCGCCCGGACGAGCCGGTCCGTCAGCTCCCTCCGGTATTCCGCGGATCCGCGCACATCGTCGATCGGCCGGATTTCCGCCGCTGCAGTCCGTGCCGCCTCATTCACCGATTCCGCGTCGGGCCGTCGTCCCTGCAGGCGTTCCATCGCCCCGGAAAGCAGGAGCGGAACCGGTGCGACGCCGCCGGCGGAGAGCCGGATGGATACGATCGTTCCCGTCCCGTCCGTCCGGACCGCGCAGGCGCTGTTCACCGAAGCGATATCCAGGCGGGAGCGCTTTGCGACCTTTTCGAAGCTGAAGCGGACCGGCTCCGCGGGGATCTCGAACCCCTCAACGAGCTCTCCCTCGCGAAGGTCGACCTGCCGGTACGCGAGAAAGAACCGCTCCAGAGGCAGAGTGCGGATCTCCGCAGCAGAACCGGAGGCGGAGCGCACGCGGACGGAAGCGCCGAGAGCGAGCAGGATTATCGTCAGGTCCCCGATGGGGGATGCATTCGTAACGTTGCCGGCGACCGTCGCCCGCCGGCGGATCGGCAGGGAGGCGATATCCGCGGCGTACCGTTCGATCCCGGGAGCGATCTCCCGGACCAGGGGATCGGCGAAGAACGCCTGCACCGTTACCGACGCACCCGCGAGAACCCGGTCGCCGATCCGCTCGATGCGGTCGAATCCGGCTGCCCGGCCCGAGAAGGAGAGATCCGTTTCCGGTTCGGGATGCGGGTTCCGGACGAACCAGTCGGTGCCGCCGCCGACGACGACGGTGCCGGAACGCAGCGGTTCCCCCGCGGAGGCGGCTTCCGGCGGATCCAGCATGAACGGCACGAGATCGGGAGGCAGCACGCCGGCGCGGCCGAGCGCCGCAAGACGCGACGGCAGATCATCCGGAAGATCCCCGAAGTCCCGGGCGAGGCGCTCCGCCGCCCGCCGGATCGACGCGTAGCCGGTGCAGCGGCAGATTTTCCCTCCACCGCGACGACCGCCCGCTCCGGGTCGATCACCCCGTCACCCGCGAGGAATGCGGTGAGCGCGAGCACGATGCCCGGCGAGCAGAAACCGCACTGGCTGGCTCCCTCGTCGAGCAGGGCCGTCATGACCGGGGTCAGCCCGGCGGAAGCGATCCCCTCGATGGTGATCAGGTGCCGCCCGTCGAGTTCTCCCAGGGCGAGCAGACATGAGGGAACCGCCGACCAGCGGATGCCGCCGGAGGTCCGTTCGCCGAGCATGACGGTGCATGCCCCGCAATCGCCTTCCCGGCAGCCCTCGCGGGTACCGGTGAGCCCTTGTTCCCTCCGGATCCAGTCGATGGCCGGACCTTCTCCGGGTGCCTCCGTCTCGATCATGGTATGATTCAGTCGAAACCGCAGTGTGCGTCTCATTCGTTCCTTTTCCAGCTTTCCCAGTGTATACTCAACCGGTTCCGAACGCAATGTTTTTTGACGGGTACGGGATTCGAAAGGATGATCAGAACCGAGCGGTACGACTGCATCATGCTGGCTGCAGGTGAATCGACGCGGATGGGATCGTGGAAGCCGCTGCTTCCCTTCAGAGGTTCGACGGTGATCGAATGGAGCGTGCGGTCGGCGCTCCGTTCCTGCCGCAGGATCGTGCTGGTCGTCGGTTACCGCGGTGAGGAACTCGCGGAACGGTTCCGAGGCCGGGCGGGAGTCGAGACCGTGGAAAACCGGGATTACCGGAAGGGCCAGCTCTCGTCACTGGTGACCGGGATGGAGCGGACGGAGGATTCGCGATTCTTCGTCGCCCTCGGGGACATGCCGCTCATCGGCGGGCACGTCTACGATCGGATCGCCGCCGAGGGGCGTACCGCGTTCGCCGGGGGCTTCGCTGCGGTCCGGCCCGCATTCGGCGGCCGGCCGGGGCATCCGGTGCTGCTGGATCGGGACCGGGTTTTCACCGATCCGCCCGGGGACGGAATCCGTTCTGTGCGGGACATCCTGCACGCGCTGCGGGTGCTCGAAGTGCCCTGCTCCGATGCGGGAGTCGTATCGGACATCGACACTCCCGCCGATTATGCGATGCTGCTCCGGAACGAGGATGGATGACGGTCTCCCTCAGGCGTTCACGGCGGTGCCGTCGGCCTCGTGCGGCGAGTCGGAGCCGAAATCTCTGCACGCCGCGAGCAATGCGACTCCGCAGAACATGAACGCTCCCAGGAACAGGAACCCGGCCCACGCCAGCTTCAGGTCGCCGAAAATACCCAGCAGGGCGGGAATCAGTCCGCTTCCTACGGTCACGCCCACGGTTATGATGACCGCGTAGGTGACATTGCGGGTGCGTTCCTCGCCGATGGCCGCCATCGCCGAAAGAGTGGGCGGGAACATCAGGGTCAGCAGTGCCGGCTGAACGAGGATGAGGCCCGAGAGTACGGTACCGCGGGCGAAGCCCATGACCGCAGTGATCGTGCCGGAGAAGAGCAGTACCGCGGCGATCGTGTTCCGCCTGCCGAGCCGGGCGATGATCGGGCCCGCGAACAGCAGCAGGATGATGCCCGAGACCCGGGACATCGAGAGGATGAGATTGATGCGGTCGGGCATCCAGTTGCGTTCCGTCACCAGGTAGGCGGGAAGGATGGAATAGACGCCCTGCAGGCCGCCCAGGGCGCCGGAGAGCAGGAGCATCCCGAGAAGCGCAGTCGGGCGGCGGAGCACGTCCCCGAGGCTGCCGAGGCTCGGAGCGATTCCCCGGCGGCTGCCTTTCCCGGCCGTTCCCCAGCGCAGGAATCCCACACCGAAGAGGGCGATCAGGACGCTGAGGGACCAGAGCATTCCGCGCCAGCCCATCATCTTCCCGAAGGCGATGACGAACAGGGGAGCGACCAGGTATGCCAGGTTGGGCCCGATTTCGTGCAGGGCGAGCGCGGTGCTTCGCCGTTTTTCGCTGACGGAATCGTTGAGCAGGACGAGGCCCGAGGGCGGATAGGTTCCGGCACCCGCCCCGATGATGAACATGCCGGCGGCGACCGCAGCGGTGCTCCGGAACGTCGCGGCGGCTGCGAGACCGGCGGCGACCGCGAACATCGATGCGGCGATGGTCCGGCCGTGCCCGATGCGGGCCGACAGGAATCCCGACAGCATCATGGCCGAGCCGTATCCGACGCTGATCAGCAGAAAGAAGAAACCGGCCAGCGAGAGACCGAAGCCCATCTCCGCCTGCAGTTCGGGCATGACGGGAGCGAAGATGGTACGGGCAATCATTGAGCAGAATACTGCGGTGATGAGCAGTCCCACGATAAGGGCGGGATGAGTTGTTCGTTCCTGATGCATGAAAGGGAGTATCGCACAAATTCCTGCGATTGTTCCAGCGTCTTCTCTCTGATATAGTCGGAGGAAATGTCCGGACGACATCGGTTCCTGTACGGTCTCACGCTGCTCCTGGCTGTGAGCGCCGGCCCGGTATCCGGGCACGGAAACGCGGAGGCGGCATCCGGCGTCGATCCTGCGGGTCCGCGGGAATACCGGTGGGAAACCGGAGACGGCTGGTCGCCGATCGAGCGGCCGACGAATCCGCCGGGACGGAACGGGCGCGACCGGGTCACCTTCCGCCTTGCGCTCCGGAAGAACATCGGGCGGAATTCCGTCCTGTTCATCCCGAGCGCCGACACCGCGTTCGAGGCATCGATCTCCGGGGTTCCCGTCTATGCCTTCGGTATGACCGGCGGCGAGCCGGGAGTCCGGTTCGCGGGATGGCCCTGGCACTTCGTTCCCCTTCCGGAGCGAGCTCCGGAGCATCGATTACGCGGTCCGGTTCGGCGGTGAGGAGTTCGTGGTGACGCTGCCGCAGACAGGGAAGGAGGGCGCGCGGATCGTTGCGGAGCGTATCCGGAACGCATTCGAAACTCACCCGTGGATGGAAGGGCGGAGCATGACGATCAGCGGGGGCATCGCCTCCCGGGATCCGGACGGGGAGCGGCTGTCGGTGGAGGAGCTCATCCGTGCGGCGGACGAAGCGCTCTACCGTGCGAAGGAGTCGGGACGGAACCGGATCTGCGGATAGGACCGGCATTCCGCCGGGATGCTCCATGCGATATTCCCTGCGTATTGACTCCCGCCTCCAGCAGGCCTAAGATGATGTATACGCCCCCGGGAGTCGAGCTTCATGGAAAATGCCCGTACACAGCAGATTGTTCGCGCCTCCTGGATCGGGATTTTCGGAAACGGCCTGCTCGCGGTCCTGAAGATCGTCATCGGGTTCGCAGGCAACAGTATGGCGGTTCTGAGCGACGGCATCGATTCTTCGACCGATATCGTGACCTCTGCGATCACGCTGTTCACCGGCAAGATCATCTCCAAACCTCCCGATATCGAGCACCCGTACGGCCATGCCCGGGCGGAAACGATCGCCACCAAACTGCTCTCGTTCGTCATCTTCTTCGCGGGGGCCCAGCTCGCGCTTTCCACGATTCACCGTCTCATCGAACGGCAGTCGATCGAGTTTCCTTCGCCCGTTACCGTCTATGTCACCCTGTTCTCGATCGCGGCGAAAGCCTTTCTCGCGCTCTACAAGTTCCGGGTCGGAAGAAAGATCGGGAGCGCGATGCTCATCGCCGACGCGAAGAACATGCGGAACGACATCGTGATCTCCTCGGCGGTACTGGTCGGACTGATCTTCACGTTCGTGTTCAGGCTGCCCGTGTTCGATCCCGTGACGGCGCTCCTGGTAAGTGCCTGGATCATGAGGGTCGCGTTCGGCATTTTCATCGAGACGAATGCCGAGCTCATGGAAGGTCACGAGGATCACGAGCTGTACCGGAAGATCTTTCTTGCGGTCGAAGAGGTCCCGGAGGCGTTTCATCCTCACCGGACACGAGTCCGGAAGATCGGCAGCATGTACATCGTGGATCTGGATATCGAGGTGGATGAACGGCTGACGGTCGGAGATGCACATATCATCGCGCAGAAGATCGAAGAGATCATCGCTGCGCGGATCGAGAATGTCTACGACGTTCTGGTGCATGTCGAGCCGATCGGAAACATCGAACAGCGCGAGCGGTACGGTGTCTCCCGGCGGAAGCTCGACAGGATGGACGGGGAGCTTCCTACCTGAGCCCGTCCCGGTCCTGATCTTCCTCCGCTGCAGGCATGAACAGCTCGTGCGACTCCGGCGTCCCGTAGCCCGGGAGCACCTCCGGCTGGAGACCGCCGTCGCTGAGAGCGGCCCGGATGATCCGCCGGTTGAAATCGTGGACGTCCGGGCTCGACAGGAACTCCTGTACCGGCATCCAGAGGCATTCATCGATTTCTTCCGGATCGTGGCGGATCTCCATGCTGAGCGGCGAGAGCCGGCAGACGAAATAGATATCCGACTTCGCGTACCGATACCCGTGCCAGTGCCGGAAACAAACCAGTCGTTCGAAGCGCGTCTCGATGCCCGTCTCTTCCCGGATCTCCCGGACCACGGCCTCCTCGATGTGCTCGCCGGGATGCAGCGCTCCGCCCGGCAGTTTGAGGTGCCGGGCCGGGCTCCGGCGGTACCGCTCGGAAACCACGAGCAGCCTGCCGTCGTCGGTCAGCACCGCTCCGCCGGCTCCGATGTAATGGGTGGCATACGGCGGAATGTGCGAGTCCGGCACGAGGGTCAGGGTCAGAACGAGCGCTTCCGGCGACGCATGATGAAAGACGAAGCCGGCCTTCACCGCCGGATCGATGAGCTCGGACCGCCGCAGCGGTATGGTCATCCACACGAGACGTGCTCCAGCGGAACGCCACGATGCGATCGATCGTTCGAGGAGCGGTTCGAACTCGGTCCGGACTTCGGGAAGATCCGCCGCTTCTACGACAAGACCTCCGAACGGATTCGGGGTTGCGTTGATACTCTGCATGACAGGATGCAGTGTAGCCGCAGCGGGGCGGAAGTGACAAGCACCTGCGGGCGGAAAATCACCGGCGGAGCGCCCGGATATGTTCGAAAATACTTGACATAAACGATAAGGTATATATCATTTATCATATGAAAAGAATAGTGACGATCCTGATGGTCCTGTTGTTCGCCGCGGGCATGCCGCTCGTCGCTCAGAACGTGATCGATGTCACCTCGAGTAACGCATCCGTAAAGGAAATTACGGTCACCAACCAGGGCTTCGATTTCATCCCGAAGGAGATCCGGGTTCGGAACGGGGATACCATCCGTCTGACGTTCACGAACGGAGGCGGCAACCACGACTGGGTCCTCGACGAGTTCAACGCCGCGACACAGCGGATTCAGACCGGACAGTCGGAAACGATCGAGTTCACGGTCGACCGGGTCGGGACGTTCGAGTACTACTGCAACGTCGGAAACCATCGTGCCCGCGGAATGTTCGGAAAGTTCGTCGTAGTCGAATAGCGCTCGGCGAATCAGCTCCTTCCTCCATCCGGGAGTCGGCGGTCCGAGAGGCCCTGACGGCTCCTTTTTTTCGGCATATCGTAAAGGCGGTGCTCAAGCCGTAACCGGTTCCCGGACCGTCCGCCGCCGCGTTACCAGGGAAGCTCCTCGCCCCGGTAATCCATGTATACCGGACTGTTCACCGTGAGTCCGTCGATGAGGTTCATCAGCGCTTCGGCGGACTCTTCCGGCGGGATCGACGCTCCCTGTCCGCCCATGTCGGTGCGGACCCAGCCCGGATGGATGGCGGCGATCGGAATGTCCTGCTCCTTCAGGCGGAAGTGCAGCAGCAGCGTGAGCATGTTCAGGGATGCCTTCGAGACGCAGTAGGGGATCGAGCGGCCGCCCCGGGTGAGACCCATGCTGCCGGCGGTGGAACTGATCATGACTGCCTTCGGTTCCCGGCCTTTCCGGAGCAGCGGATAGAAGGCAGTGAGGACCCGTACGGGACCCAGCACGTTGACGTCGAAGGCGAGCGCGATCTGGTCGGGGCTCACCTCCGTCGGGCCGGTACCCGGCTCCTCCGGTGCGATGCCGGCGTTGTTGATGAGAATATCGATGCCGTCGGTGCCGCGGGCGGTTTTCTCCGCCGCTTCCCGGATCGTGTCCTCGTCCCGGACATCGAACAGGAGCGGTTCGAACCGTTCGCCGAACTCGTCTGCAAGGTTCCGGACCCCCTCGTCCCTGGGATCCCGGCAGCTGCCGAATACACGGTTTCCCTTCGAGAGGTACTGCCGCGCAAGCCCGTTTCCCAGGCCGCGGGACACTCCGGTGATCAGGATTCGTTTCATCGCGGACTCCTTTTCCGGTAAAGGTAGTCCCACCGACGATGCTTCGGCAATCCGGCGGAGTCCTACGCCACCGGTTCCTCAGCCGGTCGGTTCCGCTCCACCTCGACGTCCCGCCAGCGTCCGGAAAGGTATCCGACGAACAGGATTGCCGCATGCGCCACCTGGTAGGCCGCGAAGCCGGCCCAGGCGCCGTAGATGCCCCATCCGAAGATCCACACCCCCGCCCAGGTGAGTCCGAGAATGAAGATCACGTTCGTGACGAATTCCGAGACGAGCACCAGGGTGCCCCAGCCGTTATGGGAGAAAATGATCTCGAGGGAATATCCCGTCACCTCGATGAAAAAGAACAGGGTGAAGAAGCGGATCGCGGAGACCCCGAGCGGAACGAGCCCGGGCGAAAGGGAGAACAGGCCCAGGACCGCACGCGGTGCAGCCAGCAGCGACGCCGCGATCACGAGACCGATCGCGAGGGCGATGAGCTGCTGGGCCGCGAACACCTCCGCCGCACCCTTCCGGTCTCCCGCACCGAGCCGGTTCCCCACCAGGATCGATGCTCCCTGCGCGAACCCGCCGACCAGCGTCTTGTTGATCCGGAACATCGTGAACAGCAGGCCCGTGACCGCGAGATACTCCGTCCCGAGCCGTTCGACCATGGTCTGATAGGTCAGAAAGATCGTGAGCGCTGCAGCGTTCTGCACGCCGGGAGGAACCATGTTCCGGATGATGTCGCGGATCATCGACCCCTCGAGATGCCGGAACCGGAGCAGGCGATAGCGGCGAAGGTCCGGAGCCGAGAGGCCGTAGCCGACGAGCAGCAGCGTGTAGACCGCTTCGGCCAGCAGCGTACCGAGCGCCGCCCCGCGCATCCCCAGCACCGGAAAACCGAGATTCCCGTAGATGAGGATCCAGTTCAGGAGGATGTTCAGCCCGTTCGTCAGAAGCGTCGCCGCCATCACCAGATGGGTCCGGTTCACCGCAGCGAGAAAACCCCGGTGAGCCATGCCGAGGCAGAGAACGGGAAGGCTCCAGCGGAGCGTGCGGATGTACTGCAGCGACAGGTCGACCAGGGCGGGATTCGCGAGGATGCGCCGGAGCAGCGGCTCGACCAGCAGGGATAGCAGCAGCGCCAGCGCGGCGGCGAGCCATCCGGCCGCGGCGCCGTTGGCGACGACCCGGCCGGTCTCCTCCGCCTCCGCGTCGCCGTCCCCGTCGCGAAGCTGGCGCCCGTATCGGCGGCTGGCGAGCGCCTGCACCCCGAGTGCGACGGGCCAGATGAGGGTGTAGAGCACCCCGGTCGCGATGGTGGCGATCCCTGCCGCCGCGAGCGTGTCGGTGCCGAGGCGGCCAAGCATGGCCAGGTCCACCGCTTTCATGAGGTAGACGGCGAAGTTGCCGGCGAGCAGCGGGATGCCCAGCCGGATGATGCGGGAGACGGTCGTTCGGAGCATGAGGGGATAGTATCAGCCGGCCGCGCCGACCTCAATATCCCATGGAACGGTCACCAATACCGGCGGCCCCCGCGAGCGGCGGGCGGGCCCGGCCCCCGCGGAGCGGCCGGCGGCCCGGCCGCACGCCGTTACCGGCCGGGGTACATCATCGTCCGGTAGAACTTGTAGAACTGCTTTTCCACGGTCGCCATGTCCGGCATGGGGAAAAAGCGGTTCTCGTCACCGGAGGCGAACATGAACCCGTGACGGATCATCGGTGCCGGAATACGGTCGAACGGACAGTCGAGACTCAGACCCTTGTGCTCCTTCGCAGGCAGCCGCTGGACCTCGTAAATCGCGTCCCGCAGGCTCGAGGGATGCAGCCCGGGAATGGGCGGCTGCATCATGGGGTTCGAAGAGAATTCCTCCAGGAACTCGTCGATGTTGAACTCGAGCTGGGTGTAGAACATTTTCGGGGCGCCTTTGGTATTCGTCGGAGAGGTGATGTATGACCCGAATTCGGCGAAGCTGCTTTTCGAGAGCACGAGCATGCGCACCGGGTTGATCTCGGCGTAGATGCGCAGGACGTTGCCCGACGGTTTCGGCTCGAACCGGGCCGGATCGAGGAACATCGTGTAACCCGCCGGTGTCGTCAGGTAGAGCCGCCGGATGGCCTGAAACGAAATGTGCTCGAGAATGCGATAGGAGCTGATGAACTTCGTCGCCTTCGGACGGCCGTCCTCATGGGGAATAAGCCCTGCCAGTCCCGTCTCGATATCGAAGTAGGGATCCCGGAACTCCGGATCGATCTCGGCGAAAATGATCCTGCCCTCGTAGTGGCGGGAGGGGCCGACGATATAGTGCCGCGCGAACTGTGCCGGCGTCAGCTGCGACGCTACCAGCGACGGATTCGGATAGCAGATCATATAGAGATGCGGTTGGTATGCCATAGTCACTCCTTCAGCCCATCATCGGTGCGATGACCAGCGAGATGATCGCCATGAGCTTGATGAGAATGTTGAGCGACGGTCCGGCGGTATCCTTGAACGGATCCCCCACGGTGTCGCCGACCACCGACGCCTTGTGGGCCTCGGATCCCTTGCCGCCTCCGGCACCTTCCTCGATCATCTTCTTGGCGTTGTCCCAGGCGCCGCCGGTGTTGGACATGAAGGTCGCGAGGATGACGCCCGTGACGGTCACGCCGGCGAGAAGTCCGGCGAGCATTTCTGCACCTCCGAGAAAGCCGACCAGGAGCGGGGCCGCCACGGCGGTGATGCCGGGGAGGAGCATTTCGCGGAGTGCGGCGGCGGTACTGATCGCGATGCAGCGGTTGTAGTCGGGTTCCTCCTCCTCGAGCAGGATCCCGGGCTTGAGCTGGAACTGCCGCCGCACTTCCTCGATCATCGCGAAGGCCGCCCGGCCGATCGCGGTCATCGACATGGAGGAGAAGAGGAACGGGATCACGGCCCCCAGCAGCAGTCCCGTCAGCACCGGTACGCTCGAGAGATCGATGACCGTGAGTCCTGCCTGCTCCCGGAAGGCGGTGAACAGGATGATGGCCGTCAGCGCGGCGGATCCGATGGCGAAGCCCTTCCCGATGGCCGCCGTGGTGTTGCCCACCGCGTCGAGCTTGTCGGTGATCGCCCGCACCTCGGGCGGGAACTCCGCCATGACCGCGAGGCCGCCCGCGTTGTCCGCGATCGGGCCGTAGGCGTCGACGGCGAGCTGAATGCCCAGGGTGATCAGCATGCCGAGGGCGGCCATGCCGATGCCGTAGAATCCGGCCAGCGAAAAGCTGCCCAGAATGGCGGCCGCGATGACCAGTACGGCAGGGAAGCAGGATGCCATCCCGATGCCCATGCCGGTGATGAGGTTGGTCGCCGGGCCGGTCTGGGAGGCGCTCACGATGGCCCGGACCGGACGCCGGCCGGTCCCGGTGAAGTACTCGGTCAGCAGGCCGATCGTCGTTCCTGCCGCCAGGCCGAGCAGGACGGCGAAGAAGATCCCGCCGGCGCCCGCGCCGCCGAACGTTCCGCTGCCGGCGGTGAGCCGGATCACGGGCCATGCGGCGATGGCGGCGATGCCGGCCGCTCCGAATGATCCCATGTTCAGGGCCCGCTGGGGCGAGCTGCCCGGGCGCACCCGCACGAGGAACACCCCGAGTATCGAGGCGACGATGCCCATCGCGCAGAGGACCAGCGGCAGCGCGGCCAGCCGGAAGCGGAGCAGCTCTCCCGCCGCGCCGGCCGCATCCGGTACGACGGCGAGGCCAAGGATCATGCTGCCGATGATCGAGCCCACGTACGACTCGAACAGGTCTGCGCCCATGCCGGCGACGTCGCCGACGTTGTCCCCCACGTTGTCCGCGATGACGGCGGGGTTCCGGTGATCGTCCTCGGGTATGCCGGCCTCGAGCTTCCCCACCAGGTCCGCCCCGATGTCGGCGGCCTTGGTGAAGATTCCTCCGCCGACACGGGCGAAGAGGGCGAGGGCGGAGGCCCCGAGGGAAAATCCGGAGAGCACGGGAAAGGCGATATCGCCGAGCGCTTCGGCAGTAGTCCCGAACAGGAGAAGGACTCCCGCGAAGACGGCGGAGATCCCCAGCAGCGCCAGCCCGACCACGCTCATGCCCATGACCGAGCCGCCCGCGAATGCGACCAGGAGCGCCGAATTGAGGTCGGTTCGGGCGGCGTGGGTGGTCCGGGAGTTGGAGGCGGTAGCGACGGCCAGCCCCACGAATCCCGCCAGCGCCGAACAACCGGCGCCGATCAGGAAGGCCAGAGCCTGCAGGCGGAGCGGCCCGCTGTTGGCAATGGCGAGGAACGCCGCCACGACGAGCGCGAACGGAACGAGCACCGAGTACTCCTTCCGGATGAAGGCCATGGCCCCGTCGGAGACAAATCCGGCGATTCTCTTCAGGGCGGGGTCTTCCACCGGCCTGCCGAAAATCCACACCGTCCGGGCCGCCGCATAGCCGAGGGCGGCCAGACCCCCGGCGGTCGCGATGATGATTACCAGCGTGAAGTTCATGCAGTCATTGTAGTACGGGTTTGCCGAAAAGGAAAATCAACTTTTCCGCGGGACCACGCGGATCCGGCCTCCGGTGGAGGTTTTTTCCCGCCGATCCGGCATCGGAATTTCGTATGAGCGGTACGATTCAGTAGTATTTCGGATTGGACCGATTGTCGATCCGCGGAATGATGGGGTCACAGACAAACGAGATGGAGGTTTCCATGAAACATGCAGCGATCATGACCCTGGTTCTCATTACGATGATCGGCGCTGCGGCGCCCGCCCAGAATGCCGCCGATTCCCCCGATACTCCCTGGACCGCTACCCTCGATGCAGGAGCGGCCGTCGCCGGCGGCGATCCGGTTCCCGAGCTTGCGGTATCGCTCACGTACGGCGTGCTCGAGTGGCTGGACCTCGGCTTCACGCTTCGCGGACTGTCCCATGGCGACAAGATGTACGATGATGCGGCCGGCGACGGGTATCACCTGGAAGCCGGTTACGGAGCCCTGCTTGTCCGTCCGAAGTTCCGGCTGTCCGACCGCTGGGAGATCGCCCTGCCGCTCGAATCGGGCAACGGCATCCTGATGTACCGCTACAATCACGAGTACCAGGAAGAGAAGGTCTGGACCGAGGAGATCCTCGACCAGGTCACTTTCGCGGTCTACTCGGCGGGACTCGAAACCCGGTTCCTGCTCGGCGACCGGTTCGCGATCTCCGCAGCCGGCGGCTACCGGGTTACCGGCCCGCTCCGGACACCTTTTGCGGACGACGATGAGCTGTCGGGGCCCTGGGGACGCGCTTCGATCTCCTACCGCTTCTGATCCGTCCGAAAGCTCCCCCACACGGATTTCCGGACCGCCTTCGGGCGGTCCGCGGTCCTGCGGTCCGGCGGTACCTTCTTCTTTACAATCGGCTCACGCCGGTATAGTATCGGTTCGTGCAGCATCTCACGCTTTTCATCTATTTTCTCTTTCTCTCCTCGGGCTTTGCAGGCATTACGGTCACCCTGATCCTGTGGCGGCGTATCGGCCATGCGGTTCTGGGATGGATGATCCCGCTCATCGGCATGTTCACGCTCTGGCTCATCCTTGCCCTGGTCGGCTACTATTTCGAGAGCATCATCCTGTATCCGATCTCGTTCGGCCCGTACCTGAACGTGCTGGGTTTTTTCCTGGGGATCGTGTTCTATGTCTGCATCCTGCTCTGCGTTCTGCAGCTTCGCCTTCCGCTCCGCCTGCCGGTGCTCCTGGCGGGAACCGTTCCGATCGTGCTGCGGTACCTCTATTCCCTTCTCGGGGTGACGATGTTTCCGTCGCTGCTCCGGCTCTCCGAAACCGGCGAGCGGATCGCTTCGCTCTCGAGCGTCGTCGCGACCGCTGCTTTCCTCGTCTTCGCGGGCTTCGCCTTCCTGGCGGGAAGCCGGCAGTCGGGCCAGGATACGGTGCACTTCCTGCTCGGCTGGCTCGGGAAAATGATGCTGGTGTTCGCGCCTCTGGCCGTCGTCTCCTCCGTCGTGATGACGGCGGCGGGCGTCCGGACCGATCCCACCGTTTTTCTGAACTTCGTCTTCTTCTTCGTATGGAACCTGTTCGCCATCGCCACGTTCGTACGCTACCTGGTCAGGCCGACCGCCCTGATCGAGGACGGGAAAATCAGCACGGGCTTCCGGAAGGAGTACGGCATCTCGAACCGCGAAGCGGAAATCGTGGAACTGATCTCTCACGGGATGAGCAACAAGGAGATCGCGAGCTCCCTCAACGTTTCGTTCACCACCGTGCGCACTCACGTCTACAACATCTTCCGGAAGACCGGTGCCCGCAGCCGTGTCGAGCTGCTCCGGATCGTTTCGGGCTACCGGGAGTGACGACATGAGGAGATCCGGCGAGCGGTTCTCCGAACGGCTCCTCGACGAGCTCCCGTCGCTTCGCCGGCAGGAGATCATCGATGCGGAGACGGAGGATCGACTCCGCGCGTACTACGCAGAACGGGCCGCCCGATCGTCTGCGGCAGCGGCCCTGCCGACCCTGGTATCGGTCCTGGCCGCGCTTCTTCTCGTCGGCGGCACTATCCTCCTGATCGGGTACAACTGGGCTGCCATCCCGAAGAGCGGGAAAACCGTACTCGTCGTCCTGCTGACGCTGGTCCCGATGCTTCTCTCCCTGCATCTGCTGTTCATACGGAAGAAACCGCCATCCCGCGGGCGGAAGGAGAGCCTTGCGCTCTTCTGGGCGGTAGCTTTCGGCGCGACCGTCGCCGCGATCGGGCAGATCCATCAGATCCCGTCCGATCCCGAGTCGTTCCTCCTGGTCTGGAGCCTTTCCACGCTCGGCATCGTCTACCTCCTTGATTCGCTCGCCGCCGCCGCCCTGTATCTCGTCCTCGGCATCTCTCTGGCTGCGTCGATGCAGCTCGACGGCGGTGTCGGACTCGCGTTTCCGCTCCTGTTCGCCGCGCTTCTCCCCTATGCGTCCACGGTACTGCGGAGCGGCAGCGCGGAGCGGGCGGCAGCCATCCGGTATCTCCTGACGGCCGGAGCCGTCGCGGGGCTCGGGGTTTCCTTCGAGAAGAACCTCCCCGGGCTCTGGCTCGTCGCCTATGCTTCGCTCTTCAGCATCTTTTCTCTCGCCGGGTCGATGCCCGCCCGGCGGGAGGTTCCGGCCGGCGACCGGCCGCAGCCCGCCGGATCGCCGTTTTTCCCGGCCGGGGTCCTCGGTACCGGGGCGCTGGCATTCCTGCTCTCCTGGGAATGGCCGTGGGAGGAGATCGGCTGGGCGGCATATCGGACGGGGGAGCGGTTCCATGACCCCGCCTCGATCTTCGACTACACGCTGACCGCCGGTCTGCTGGTCGGGGCGGCGGGTCTTTTCGCGATCGCGCATTCCCGCCGGAACGTCCCGAACTATCCCCTCGTACTGTTCGGACCGATCATGGCGGTACTCTATCTTTTCACGGCCGCAACCGGCCTATCCATGATCGCCCCGTGGCTCGTGAACCTGTTCATCGTGTCTCTCTGCGCGGCGGGGTGCTACCGGGGCTTCCGGGACGGCTCGCTGCTTTCCGTCAACGCGAGTATGCTCTTCCTGACGCTCACCATCGTCTCGCGATTTTTCGACGAGGACATGAGCCTGCTGTGGCGCGGCGTGGTATTTCTCGCCTGCGGCCTTCTTCTCGTGCTCGTGAACCGGTTCCTGGTCCGGTATCTCGCCCGAAGGGGACCGGCGGAATGAGGGGGATCATGCGGAGGCTGAAGGTGCTGCTGTTCGCAGCGATCGTACTGGGACAGGCGGCCGTGATCGGAGCCATGCTGAGCGGGGTCGCTTCGATCCGGAGCGAAGGCGTCGTCATCCGGCTCCGGTGCGAGGCGGTCGATCCGTACGATCCGATGCGGGGGCGTTTCGTGATAGTCAGCCCGGGTCTTCGGACGGTTCCGGCGTCCGACATGCCGTCGATCGCGGATCTTCCGCCTGAAACGCTTCGGGAGCTCGCGGGCGGCGGGCTCTACGCGGTCTTCGATCCCGCACCGGGACGGGAGGAAAGCCTCATCACGGATCTTTCGACGGAAAAGCCGCGGAGCGGCGAGGTCTGGCTCCGGCCGGATGCCGTCCGGATCGGAGGGGAAGGGGATGATGCCTCGATCGAGATCCGGCTGCCTTCGTTCCGCTACTACCTGCAGGAAGACTTCGCACCGGCCGCCGATGCCCTGCTCCGCGACCGGGAGCGGGTACAGCGGCTCCGTCCGACGCTGCTGCTCGAGATCGACCGGGATGGAGAGTACCTGGTGAGCGGGATTCTCATCGGCGATCTGCCGATCGAGGAGTACCTGAAAGGGCAGCGGTAAAGGGGCAGGCGGCCGGACCCGCCCCCGGGGGGAGCCGGCCTCCAGGGGCGGAGCCGCCCCGCCTGCCCCGTCGGCCCGCCCGGCCCGCCGGGAAGGCACGGGAGCCGGAGGGGCACATCCCGGCAGGGCGGATGGCGGGTTCCTATTCGACGCTGCGCGTGAGGGCCCGGTCGAGAAGCTTCCGGAGCACGCCGGCGGGATCCTTGCGTTTGCCGAGCAGGATCATCGCCGCGATGACGTAGGGCTTGTAGCTCGCCTCCGGTAGGTGGCGACCCGGTAGCGGTCGAAGACGCTCGGCCGCGACCTCGCCCTCCTTGCAGGATACGCCGGTGATGTCGGCCGGCAGGCAGTGCATGTAGAGGCCCTTGCCGCCCTGCGTCAGCTTCATCATGCTCTTCCGTGCATTCCCAGTCCTTGAACTTCGCGTTGTTCGCCAGGCACTGCTTCTCGAGGTCCTTCAGTCCCGTCTGATCCTCGCCCTTGAGCAGGGGTGCCCGCTTGGCATCACGTCGTAGGGCGCCCAGCTTTTCGGATAGACGATGTCGGCGCCGCGCGAAGGCCTCGTCCATCGAGTTCACCTGCCGTGAAGGTGCCGCCCGATGTCGCGCGCGCTGCTTGCGCCGACAGTTCGATCACCTCCGGGACAAGGTCATAGCCCTCGGGATGCGCCAGGACGACATCCATGCCGAAGCGGGTCATCAGTCCGATGATGCCCTGCGGGACCGAGAGCGGCTTGCCGTAGGAGGGCGAGTAGGCCCAGGTCATGGCGATCTTCTTGCCCGCGGAGATTCTCGAGGCCGCCGAAGTGGTGGGTGAGATGCAGAGGTCGGCCATCGACTGGGTCGGGTGGTCGATGTCGCACTGGAGGTTGACCACGGTCGGGCGCTGCGGGAAGCACGCCCTGCGGCGAAGCCCTCGTCGAGCGCCGTGCCCACTTCGCGCATGTACGGGTTGCCTTCCCCCAGGTAGATGTCGTCGCGGATGCCGATCGACGTCGGCTGAGAAAGGAGATCATGTTGGCGGTTTCGCGGACGGTCTCGCCGTGCGCGATCTGGACTCTTCCCTTCGTCGAGGTCCTGGACGTAGAGCCCGAGCAGGTCGCAGGCGGAAGCGAAGCGAAAAGCGCGTGCGGGTCGAGTTGTCGCGGAAGTTGGAAATCCGCAATCCCCGAATCCCAGATCCGCGGAGAGATGTTCGCTTCCCGCATGGCGCGGATCGCGTCGGCGGCCAGAAACGTCGCTTCGACTTCGTCGAGAGACTTTTCCCAGGTCAGCAGGAAGTCCTTCCGGTACATGTCGATCTTCTTTTCGGTGAGGCGGTCGATCAGCTTCGAGATCTGCTTCTTGTCCATTGCGTTGTCCCTTTCTTGCATGATGAGGGTCGGGAGGGCCGCCGGCGGCGGCCCGGATACGATCAGAAGCCCAGCAACGTGGGCAGGAACGTCGAGATTTCGGGCACATAGGCCACGACGAACAGGGCGATCACCTCCACGACGATGAACGGCCAGATCGCCCGGCTCAGGTCGGCCAGCTTGAGCTTGGAGATCGAGCATGCGACGAACAGGCATGCTCCCACCGGCGGGGTCATGAGCGCGATGTTGAGCGAGAGAACCATGATGATGCCGAAATGGATCGGCGACATTCCCATGGAGACCGCGATGGGGTGCAGAATGGGTCCGAGAATGATGAGCGCCGCGGCGATATCCATGAACATCCCGACCACGAGCATCAGGAGAATAATGAGCAGCAGGACGATCTTCGGATTCCCGGTCGAGGCGAGAAGGAATGCGGCGATCGCCTCGGGTATCTGGTTGATGGCCAGGTACCAGCTCAGGATGGAAGCGGTACCGATGATCAGAAACACCACCCCGGTGACGGTCGCGGTCCGGACGAGCATGGCCGGAATGTCCGAAAGCCGCAGAGACTTCAGGACGAAGAAGCCGACCAGCAGGGCGTAGGCTACTGCGACTGCGGCGGCCTCGGTAGGCGTGAACAGACCCGAGAGAATCCCGCCGAGAATGATGACCGGCATGAGCAGCGGGATGATGGCGTTCCGGGTCGCGACGAGCTTGTCCCGGAACGTGGTCCGGGGGCCCTTGGGATATCCCCGCCGGTAGGAGATGTACGCGGAGAGCAGCATGAGCAGGCCCGCGAGCACGAAACCCGGTACGAAACCCGCCGCGAACAGTCCGGCAATGGAGACGTTCATCAGGGAGCCGTAGATGACCATCATGTTCGAGGGGGGAATCGTCGGACCGATGATCGAGGACGCGGCGGTGACGGATGCCGCGAAATCCAGGTCGTAGCCGTCCTTCTCCATGGCCGGGATCAGCATGGTTCCGATGGCAGCGGTGTCCGAGACGGCCGCACCGGTCATGCCCGCGAAGAAGATGCTGGCCACGATGTTCGCATGGGCGAGGCCGCCCCGCAGATGGCCGACCAGTACGTTCGCGAACTGCACCAGTCGGGTGGTGATGCCGGCCTTGTTCATCAGTTCGCCGGCGAGGATGAAGAACGGCATTGCCATCAGTGTGAACATGTCGAGACCGGAGAAGTACTGCAGCGGCGCCATCGAGAGCATCCCGGTTCCCGAGTCCATCAGAACCAGGCCGGCGATGCCCGCGAGCCCGATGGTGAAACCGATCGGCACGCCGAGAAGGAGGAGCGTGAAAAAGATGACGGTGACCGAAATGAACATGATGCTCCTCCTGGAGGTCAGATATCGATATTGACGACGGCCCGGGACGGTTCGTCGCCCTTTGCCGTCCGGATGATGAACGTCAGGATGAGCTGCATTGCTGCCAGCGCCATCGAGAACGGAACTGCGAGATACGGAATGAACATGCTGATCCCGAGCGCCTGGGTCAGCATGAATTTCGCATCCCGCACCATCGACAGGGAATAGGTGAACATGAGCCCCAGGAATCCGAACATGAGCAGAAATATGATCGATCGGAGCAGGGTCCGGATCGCGGGAGACTTCAGCGAATCGAGAATCACCGTGAGCCCCACATGCTCGTCCGCCCGGATGCCGAGGCTGATCGCGACCGATGCGCCCCAGATCATGAGATAGCGGGAGACCTCTTCGGGCCAGCTGAGCGGAAGGTTGAGGACGTATCGGAAGAACACTCCGGTGAGAACCGCGAGGGTCATCGCCCCGATCAGGATCGAGCACATGACGCTCGCGGCACGGTCCAGGAAGAGGGACATCTTCTCGATAGCGGTTACGAATCGGTTCGGGTCGTTCATCGGCGGGGGGCTCCTTCCCTGAGCGGCCCGGAACGTCCCGGCCTTCAGGGGGACCGCACGACGTCCGGGAACGGAGAGGGCTTCCTCTGCGGAAACCCCCTCCGGTTCTGAATGAATCTCCTACTTGTAGCCCAGCTCGCGCTCGGCCTTGTCGATCGCGGAGAAGAACCGGTCGACCCAGGCTTCGCCTTCCTTCTTGTACTGGTTCGCCATGAACTCCCGGGCTGCCGGAACGGCGGCTTCGCGGAACTGCTTCATCTCGGCGGCGGTCGGTACGTAGACGCTCATCCGTGCGGTCAGGCTGGGAAGGCCCTTGTCGGTCGAGTCGATGATCCGCGCGAGTCCGCGTCCCGCGACGATCGCTGTGCGCGCCGCGTCATCCACGACCCGCTTGAGCTCGGGGGAGAGCCCGTTGTAGAAGCGGGGGTTGATGACCCAGACGTAGGGGGCGTAGAGGTGGTTCGTCAGGGTGATGTACTTCTGAACCTCCTGGAACTTCGCCATCGAGATGATCGAGATCGGGTTCATCTGACCGTCGACCACACCGGTCTGGAGCGATGTGTAGACCTCGGCCCATGCAACGGTGGTCGGAGATCCGCCGAGCGCTTTCACGACCGCCTGGTGCAGGGGGAGCGACATGGTCCGGAGCTTGATGCCCCGCATGTCGGCGGGCGACTTGATCGGCCGCTTGGAGTTCGTGATGGCGAAGAATCCGCCGGACTCGCCGAACCCGAGCACCTTGAAGCCGGCCTTCTGTTCGATGTCCTTCGCGAGCGCCTGGCCGAACTCTCCGTCGTACACCCGGTAGCCGACGTTGTAGCTCGAGAAGGCGAACGGCATGTTCGTCACGTCGATGAGCGGGTAGAACTGCGCCATGCCGCCGGACGAGGAGATATAGGACTGCACCACGCCGTTCTTCACCTGGATCATCGTCTCGGGCTCCTTGCCCAGAACGCCGTTCGGGTAGAGCTCGACCTTGATCTGGCCGTTCGAGTTCGCCTCGACCTCGGCCTTGAACACCTCGGCCATCGCCGCGGACGGTACGTCGAACGGCTGCTGCGGGTTCAGGTGAGCGAGCTTCAGGGTCTGCTGAGCGAACGCGATCCCGGGGAGCAGGATGGCGGCGAGCATCACGATTGCAAGAACGGAAAGTCTTCTGTTCATAGAAGGTTCCTCCTTTGGAACGGATACGTTAATAGAATGATAGTAGGATGCCATCGACATGGCGTCAAGGGCAACCCGGTTGCCGATGGAGTTTTTACCGGTCCCGGGCAGCCGCGCCGCTGCGCGGCACACCCGTTTGCGCTACTTCAGCACCTCGGCGTTGAAATCCTCGATCATGGCATCGATCTCGCCGACCTGCTCGCGGAGGCCGCCCCAGTAGGCACGGTAGTCGTCCCATTGCGCGCGGAGCTCTTCCATGTCCTTGCCCAGCTGTTCGACCCAGGTGAAGTACTTGAGGTTGTGCACCCGCCGCCGGTCGATGTGGGAAAGCTCGAGCACGTGGTCGGTCGTAACGCTCGTAAGCCGTTCGTAGTCCCGGTCCGCCTGCCGCCGGTCGTAGGCCCCCCGTTCGGCGGTGAGCTCCGTCAGGCGGCTCCCGTACAGCTCCATCGAGTCGGTGAACACGGTGAACACGACGTCGTCCGGTCCGAGCTCGTAGTAGCGCGCGAACTTCACCGCGCCGATGAGGTTGCCGACCCCGGAGATTCCGAGCAGATCCATCCGCCCGGCCAGGTCGGCCGGCACGCCCGCTTCGACGAGAACCTTCCGTCCTTCCGGTTCGTTGAAGAGCCGGATGAGGCGCATCGGGAGCTCGTCGTCGACGCCGACGGCCATGTCGGTTTCCCGGAGATTGTGAATCCAGGGGATGTGCTTGTCGCCGATTCCTTCGATCCGATGATCTCCGAACCCGTTCTCGAGAATCGTCGGGCACTGGAGCGCCTCGGCCACGGCGACCCGGGCTCCGGGGAACGCGTCGCGGAGGTACGAGCCCGCACCCAGGGTGCCGGCGGAACCGGAGGAGAGCACGGCGCCCGCCACCCGGTCTCCCGGGCGCGCAACGGACCGGAACACTTCCTCCATCGCCGGTCCGGTCACCGCGTAATGCCAGAGATGGTTCGGGAGCTGGTCGAACTGGTTGAAGATGACGGCGTCGGGCCGGGTAGCCTCCAGCTCGATGCACTTGTCGAAGATCTCCTTGACGTTCGACTCGCAGCCGGGAGTCGCGATGACCTCCTCGGCCATGGTCCGGAGCCATTCGAAGCGCTCCCGGGACATGCCCGCGGGAAGGATCGCGACCGAGGGGCAGGTGAGGAGTCGGGAGATGTAGGCGCCGCCGCGGCAGTAGTTCCCGGTGCTGGGCCAGACCGCTTTCTTCGTCGTCGGATCGAAGCGGCCGGTCACGAGCTCCGGCAGCAGGCAGGAGAGAGCGGCGCCGACCTTGTGCGCGCCGGTGGGAAACCATTTTCCCGCAAGGCCGATGATGCGCGCCTTCACCCCGGTGACCGACTGCGGGAGCTCCACGAAATTCACGCCGCCGAACCCGCCGCCATGCTCCTTCGGCTCGTTGTGCCAGGTGACCCGGAACAGGTTCCGGCTGTGGACGTCCCAGAGGCCGATTCCGCCCAGCTCGCGCCGGATCGACTCGGGAACCGTGGAGGGATCGCGCATCTGCGCGTAGGTCGGGAGGATGATCCCGTTCTCCCGGCAGCGGCCGATGTTCTTTTTGCGTCCGGCCGGGTCTATTTTTCTCAGATCGATCATGCTGTTCTCCTTTTCGTTACCAATTCAGCCCCAGAGCGCGGGCGGCGGATGCGAGATCCTTCAGGCCGTTTCCGGTCACCAGGAGCACGACCGCGGCCGACGGATCGAGCTCTTTCCGTACCGCGAGGAATCCCGCCATCGCGGCGCTCGATGAGGGCTCGGCGAAGAGTCCCGTCTTCGAGGAAAGCTCCCGCTGCGCCGCGAGGATCGCCTCGTCCGGGACGATCACCGCCCGGCCTCCGTACCGCTTCAGCTTCGCGAGAGCGTGAGCGCCGTTCCGCGGCACGTCGACGCTGATCGAGTCCGCGATCGTGGCCGACGGGACCGGGTCGCCGAATCCGCCCGCGGACAGTGCCCGGGCGATGGCGCTCGATCCTTCGGCCTGACATGCCCAGATGCGCGGAACGTGCTTCAGTCGGCCGAGCCTCACCAGGTCCTCGAATCCCTTGTACACCCCGGCCAGGATGACCCCGTCGCCTGCGGGCACGAACACCTCGAGCTGCGAGCCGTCGGTCGGCGCCCCGGCGGCGAGGAGATCGCCGGCGATCTCGAAAGAGACCGTCTTCTTCCCCTCGATCGTGAGGGGATTGTAGGCGGTGTTCCGTGAGAGCACTCCGGTTTCCCGGGAATAGGCGAGGGACTGCTCGAACGCGACATCGTACGTTCCGGCTACCGGCCGCAGCTCGGCCCCGTACTGGAGCACCTGGAGGCGCTTGGCGGCGGGTGCGGATTCCGGCAGGAACACCGTCACCTTCAGCCCGGCCGCGGCTCCCACTCCCGCCATCGACGAAGCGGCGTTTCCCGTGGACGCGAGGGCGATTTCCCCGATGCCGTGCTTCCGCGCGAAGGCGGCCACCAGCACGCTCGCACGGTCCTTGAAGGACCCGGTGGGCTCGCAGGTATCATCCTTGATGAACAGGTTCGGAAATCCGAGCTCCTCCCGGAGCCGCGCCGGCTGCCAGAGGGGCGTGCCGCCCACGGGGATCGGCGGGAACCATTCCCGTTCGATCGGGAGCGGAATGTCGTCTTCCGGGGCATCCCCCTCCCAGACGCACTCCAGCACTCCCGCGAGCGGCCGGTCGGGCAGCTGGGCGGCGGAGCAGGCGGTGCAGAGGTACCGGCCCGGCTCGATCGGGTACCCGGTGCCGCATTCCGCACAGCGGTAGCTCCATCTCATCCGTGCGACTCCGCCGCCGCCGATTCCAGCAGGTACGGCAGACCCGCGTAGAACGCCGAGCACTTCCACAGGTCGTCCACCCGGGTGACCTCGTTCGGCGCATGGGCCTGGTTCTCGTCGCCCGGGCCGTAGCCGATGCTCGGAATCCCGTGGCGGCCGCAGACCGCGACCGCATTGGTGGAGAAGGTCCACTTGTCGATCGCAGGCTCGCCGCCGAAGAGGGCCGCATGGGTTTTCGCCCCGGCCCGGACGAGGGGATGATCGGCGGGGATCTTCCAGGTGGGGAAGTAGAGCTCCTGTCCGAAGGCGGTACCCTTCCAGCTGGGCCGGTCGTAGTCGGGGACCCGGACCTCGAAGTTCTCGATTCCGGCGGCCGCGATCGCCGCCCGCACCTGCTCGACGGCCTGTTCCATCGTCTCGCCCCAGGTGAGGCGGCGGTCGAGATAGATCATGCCCTGGTCGGGGACCGCGCAGAGGCTGGGTCCGCGGACGTCCATCCGCGACACCGTGACGGTACCTTTGCCCAGAAAGCCGTCGTCGTCGGGCCGGAGCTCGGTGTTGAGCTTCTCGACGGCGAGGGCGGCCCGGGAGGCCATGTAGGCGGCGCTTTTCCCCCGCTCCGGTGCCGAACCGTGACAGGAGACGCCCTGGAATCGGACCTCCATCTCCATCCGGCCCCGGTGGCCGCGATAGAGGCGGCAGCTGGTCGGCTCGGTGGAAACGAAGAAATCGGGGCGGAATCCTTCCTGTTCGATCAGGTACTTCCAGCAGAGTCCGTCGCAGTCCTCTTCCATGATCGTGAAGGCGAACCAGACGGAAAAGTCTCCGTCGTAGCCGAGTTCCCGGAGTATCCGGCCGGCGCTTATCATGCTCGCCGCTCCGCCCAGCTGGTCGGAGGCCCCGCGGCCGTGAACCAGGCCGTCCTTCACCAGGCCGGAAAACGGGTCGTGCTTCCACTGGTTCCGGTCTCCGATCTCCACCGTGTCGATGTGGGCATCGAAGACGAGCTTCCGCGGTCCGTTCCCGACCCGGGCGAGCAGGTTTCCGAAGCCGTCGATGCGGACCTCCTCGAAACCCGCATCCCGGCAGAGCTGTTCGATCAGGGCGATGCGTTCCTTTTCGGTGCCCGAGAAGGCGGGGACCCGGATGATCCGGGCCAGAATATCAGCGGTATCGTCCCGGTAGGCCTGCGCCTTCTCGAGGACGGTGCGGGAATTGAGCTGCATGATTCCTCCCTCGTTTCGTTTTGCCGTCAGTGTATCCGATGCGGAGCGATGAGGCTATACCGCCGCTATCCGCGTACGATCCGGGTCCCGGTTTTTCCCGCCATCGCCTGCTCGAGCGCCTCGGGCCGGGTGATGAGCGCCTCGGTGCCGCCGCGCTCGAGATACTCGACGACGGCCTGGATCTTGGGACCCATGCTGCCCTTCGCGAAGTGGACTCCCGAATCGAGATAGGCCTTTGCTTCGGACAGCGTCATCTGCTCGATCCAGCGCTGGGTCGGCTTGCCGTAGTCGAGGGCGACCCGCTCGACCGCGGTGCTGATGACGAACAGGTCGGCGGAGATCGTGTTCGCAAGCAGGGCGGATGCGAGATCCTTGTCGATGACGGCGGAGACACCCTCGAGACTGCCGTTCCGGTCGGCGCGGACCGGAATCCCGCCCCCCCCGACCGCGATCACGACCATGCCCGCAGCGATGAGCGCCCGGATCGCCGCCTCTTCCACGATGCGCAGCGGACGGGGAGAGGGTACGACGCGCCGCCATCCCCGGCCTGCGTCCTCGACGACTTCCCATCCGTCCTTCTCGCGCCGCTCCATCGCCTTCGCTTCGTCCATGAAGGAACCGATCGGCTTGCTCGGATTCCGGAACGCCGGATCGTCGCCGTCGACCTCCACCTGCGTTACCAGCGTAACCGCAAGTTTCGGGATGCCGTATTCCCGGAATTCATTGTAGAGATTCTGCTGAAGCGAGTAGCCGAGGGCGCCCTGCGTGTCGGCTCCGCATGCGTCGAGCGGCACTTCGTGAAGCTCGTGTGCCGCAAGCTCCGAGCGCCGCAGAATGAATCCCACCTGGGGTCCGTTCCCGTGCGTGATGACGACGTTCCATCCGTCCCGGATCATGGAAACGATGTGATCGCAGGTTTCCTTCGCTGCGATGTACTGGTCCCGAACCGTCTGGTGATGCACGTCCTTGATGAGGGAATTGCCGCCGATCGCGATAACCGCCGTCCTGTTCGCCATATCCGACCTCCTGACGATTGCCACAGTATACGGCCGGTTTTCCGAGGCTGCAAGCGTGAGAAACGGGTGACGATACGAATGATCCTATTATAGAAAATGCATGTATTTCCGTCATAATTCTGCTATACTGAAAACGGAGGACCCATATGCAGGAACAGGCAGCGCAGGAAAGGAAGTACGCTGATCTCACGCTTCTGCGGGAAGATCCGGGCGTATCCAGGGAAGATCAGGAAGAAATCATTTCCCATATCGAGGAGATCGTCCTGGAGAACCGGATCCGGGCGACGCCCGAGCTGTTCCGGGTCGTTCCGAAACACCGCGGCTTCCTGTTTCCCGCTCGCGGTGAACATCGCCGCCGCGGTCGTTCTGGCGGCGGGAATCTTCACCGCCGTTACGATGTTCCGCTCCCGCGAGGCCTCCCGGAGCGAAGGTCGTCAGCTTTTCACGACCGCCGAAGGCGTCCTGATCCAGGAGCTCAAGCGGGAGACGGATTCCCTGCTGCGCGAGAAGGACCAGGAGATCGCCGGGATCCAGGAGCGGCTCGTTTCGGTGCGGAAGGAACGGGACGATCTGAACGCGACCATGGAGGACCGGATCAGCCGGCAGGAGCAGGAGCTCCGCAAGGCGCTCGAGGAGGAACTGGCCGCCGAGCGCGCGCGCCTGCTGGCTGCCGGCGTGGCGCAGGACCGGATCGTGGAGCTGCTCTCCACGATGAAGGATTCCCGTCTGACCGAGATCGCCCGGGAGCTGCAGGTCTATCGCAGCTCGCTGGAGGCTGAGCAGCTGCGGCTCGAGGCCGACCTGACCCGGCTCCAGCAGGATTTCGAGCGGCAGCTGTCGGACCTGAACCGGCAGCGGGCAGACCTCGTGAGAAACTCCCGATTGAAGGAGGAGGAGCTCCGGAAGCAGTTCGAGGAGCGGGAAGGAGTCCTCGCATCCCGGGAGGCGGAAGCCCGGCAGCGGGTCGACGAGGCGGAGGCGACGATGGCGGAGCTCCGCAGCCGTCAGGAGAAGCGGAGCCTGGTCGAGAACCAGATAGTGGGTTCCTATGCATCTCTCGAGCGCCGGTTCGGAGCGGGAGACTACTCCGGCGCTCTGTCGGCCCTCGACGAGCTGGAAGCGTTCCTGAGGAGCCCGGCCGCGGGAAATACCGAGGAGCTGCGGGAGCGGATCCCGGCGGACCTGTTCTTCGTCCGGACGCTCCGGACGCTTATCACCGAGGAGACAGCGCCGGAGAGCTCGAGCATGCTGGAATCGGTGGAGACCGCGGCGAAGATCGAGCAGATCCGCAGCCTGACCGAGGATGGAAAGCGCCTCGAAGCGGCGGGAGACAACGCGGCGGCGGCGCAGGCATACCTGTCCGCACTGCGGCTCATTCCCGATGTCTCGGCGGGATTCGAAGCGATCAGCTCACTGCGGCAGCGGGACCGGGAGCGCCTTGCGCAGGAGCAGCGCGACCGGTTCGACGAACTCCTCCGCCGGGGAGACGAGGCCCTGGCGCGGAAGGACTACGAAGCCGCGCTCGGACGCTACCGGGAAGCCGCCGCGCAGCTGTCCGTGGCGGAAGGTTCCTCGGAACGGTTCCTGGAAGGGATCCGGCAGGCGGGATCCGGCATCGAGAACGCCCGGCTCGTACCCCTTTACGAGGCGCGGATCGAGCAGCTTTCCGCCTCGCTGCGTGCGGCTTCTGCGGCGTCGGAGACTGCGGCGCTCCGGGATGACCGCACCGCGGCCGCCCTGCTCGACGAAGCGGACCGGCTGACCGCCGCCGAGCGCTTCGGCGGCGCCATTCCCGCCTACCTGTCCGTCATCGAGCGCTATCCCTCGAGCATCCAGGCTCCCCTGGCCGCCTCCCGGGCAAAGGAGGCCGCAGCCGCCCTGGATCGAGACCTGCGGCAGCGGATCGACGAGCTGCGCGGGCGTCTCGAGACCGTTTCGGGCGAGTACCGTTCTTATCGGCAGGATACGGAGCAGCGGCTGGCAGGGCTCCAGACTCAGGCCGATGCGGACCTGAGCGGTCAGCTGGCCGGCATGTCGGCCGAATACCGGACGTATCGTCAGAATTCGGAGAAGCAGCTGGCCGATCTCCGGGCACAGGTCGCGGCGCTCTCGCCGCTCTCGGCCCCGGCGGATCAGTACCGGCAGCTCACCGAACGCTATGCGGAGTACGCGAAGCAGGAAACGGCCCTGCTCTCGGGGGCGGACCCCGCAGCCCTGATTCCGGCCAAGCAGCTCCTGGACGACTTCCTCGCATCGGCTCCGGTTCGAACGGCGATGCCGGGGTTCCTCGACCGGGTCCGCACTTACGACCGCGCATTCGAGCGGGCGGGGAGGGAGGAAGCCGTCAGCGGGATCCTCGACCTGATCAGCTCCCTGTCCGGCTATTCCGACCGGCAGGAACGTCTCGACTTCATCCGGTCGGAGCAGGAACGGGCGGGGCAGGATGCCTACATGCGGGACCTGCTCGGTGAGCTCGAGTACCTGCTGGCGGAGTAGGGGAGCGCGAGTCGGGTCGGTGTGGCTGCAGGCTGCAGTATACCGGAGGAAGGTGGGCGGGCCGGACCCGGCCCCTTCCGGTCGGTCTGCCTCCCGGCTGCTGCAGGCCTGGCGGTCTGAGCCGGCCGCCGGATTATTTCAGCTGGTCCAGGTCCGCGGTCGGAATCGAATAGACCCGGATGGAGAACTCCTCGTCGCCCCCGTCTCCCGATGCCGGCCAGTACATCATCGTGAAGTAGAGCTTGCCCGGTTGCGGTCGCGGTGCGGTATTCGTGCGCGAAGTGGAGGGATCCCATCGGAAAGTCGAACTTCTTCCTGCCGTCCGCTCCGTAAACGATGCCCGTGTCTCCGTCGCGGGCGAGTACGTCGCCGGAGGAGAGGACCGCCTCGATCCGTCCGGAGATGGAGGTGGAGACCGGGATCGGAGATTCTGGTCCAGTTGCTCGAGACCATCGGTAGCCTTCATAGCTCGATCCGGAGGGTACGCTCAGATAGCTGTCGAACAGTACCGGGAAGATGGCCGAAGAAGCCGTTCCGAGGAGTGCCGGGAAAGCGGTAAATGGCATCGATACAGATATGTTTAGGGCGAGCAGCGTTGCCGTAATCCCGATGATGGTCGTAGAAGTAGACTGGAGCCGTCTACTGAAAGCATGCAGAGGCTGTCGCGATCATCGTCGGATTTCCGCGAACATGTTCACGCCGACCAGGGATTCCGGCTGGAAGCCAGTCAGGCGAAACTGGGCCGAAATATGGTGAGTGTAGGACGAATAGGGTTTACTGTTTCCATATAGAATGTCGAGGCAGTATATCTGGCCGTACGGTAAGAGTGGTCCGGGAACACGGGTTGACGATGAGCAGATGGTCCGGTTGAGGCGCTGCTGTCTTTGATGGCGAATGCCGCCTGGTTGAACGCATCGGAGTCGCCGTTGCTCAGTTCGAAATCGAGCCCTTCTCCCTCGATCCACGAGTTGCCCGACCCGTCTCCGTTCACGTAGAACACTTTCCCGCGGTACTGCTGGAACGTCACGATGAAACCGCGACGGGGACCGAAGGTCTTGCTCGGCAGGAAGAAATAGTCTGAGCCGTCGAAGTCGCCCTGGTAGCGGTACAGCGGGCCGATCTCCGCCTCGAGGTTCATCTTCGACGCGGTCGCGTAGGCGAGCGAAAGCTCCGCGTCGAAGGGCGGCAGCATGCAGGTGGTCAGGGAGATGAAGAGTATGAAGGCTGCAGCAGCAGCCAGAAAAAAACGCTTCATGGGAGGGAACCTCTCAGTGGTGATGATGAGCTGCATACTACTCATTGAAGATTCCATTCACTTCAATCGCACTCAATGCATGATCGAACACACGGATGTCGCTGATCCTCACGGATACGGGAGCATTTCCGGCGTTTGACGGATCGGGGTTGTTCCCGATGAACCAGTCGCTCGGACTGTTGAAGCCGGTGGTATTGAGGGTGCGTGTCAGCGGTGGGCCGTTGTTCACGTACACGCTCGCCTCGGCATTCACGAAATCGAATGCCACCGCCAGATGATTCCATCCGACGGACATGAAGGCGCCTCCGAAGTGCTCCGCAGTACCTCCGATGTAAGTAACGTTATCCAGCACATTCAGCTGTCCCGATAACTGGGGCCCGACAACCCATATGCGGCTGCTCATTCCTTCGAAAAACCGGCTCACCAGTGCGCCCTGCGGAAAAAAGTTTCCGTAGTACCATAAGGATATGCTCTGGCCGTCCGTGATGCTTGAGAGCGATGGCGATGAGAAGACCGAAAGGCGGTCGGTGGTGCCGCTGAACTCAATGGCGTTCCGTCCGTCGTAGAACGTGAACATCGGGGGGGTGAGGCCGATCGTGAGATAATTGCCGCTGCCGCTCGAGTCGGCGTAGTAGTCCGCCGGATCGAACGTCCAGCGTGCCGACAGACCCGATACGACAATGTCGTCCTTTCCATCGACAGCCGAAAGGATGACTTCGATGTCGTAGGGCGGGAGTGTACAGCCCGAGAGCGATAGTAGTATCAGACCGAGCGCCGCGGCGAGGCCGGCCCGGAAGAGACTTGAGCAGAAAGCTCACAGCTGATACCTCACGCCGACCCGGAAGTTGATAAGCTGCACCGCGCCGAAATCCGTGAAGAGGTAGTTTTCGGCGCTGTATCCCTGCGGGAACGATGCCTGGAGAAGCGACGGTTCGGCCGAGAGGTAGACCGCGGGAGCGAGCTCCAAGAACGCCCGGAGCCGTTCGTTCACGGCCGCCTCGATCCCCCCGACGGGAAGGACGACGAGCGGGGCGATCGGCTCGGGTCCGAAATAGGTCGAATGGTGCATGATACGCAGCGCGACCCCCGCCCCTGCGTAGAACCGGAGCAGCGCGTCGGCGGGATTGAGGTAGAGACCCGCCTCGAAG
Organism: uncultured Spirochaetota bacterium; assembly: GCA_963728215.1. Taxonomy (GTDB): domain Bacteria; phylum Spirochaetota; class Spirochaetia; order CAVSJD01; family CAVSJD01; genus CAVSJD01. The sequence continues at coordinate 520,234 of CAVSJD010000012.1, forward strand.
GTGAGCTCTGTGAGCGGCTCGCTGTAGAAGAAGGAGTACTCATCCCGCGTCTCCTCGTCCGAGGCGAGAAAGATGCCCAGCAGATAGGTCGTGAATCCCGCCCGCAGGTAATATTCCCGCCTGCCGGGATACCAGGCGAACCGGACTCCGGGAAACTGCAGGTTGAGCATGTGTGCTTCCGCCGAGAACCGCGGGGCCGGGGTCTGTCCCAGGTCGATGTCGAGGGGATCGTCTTTCAGGTTGAAGCTTCCGTTCACGGGCAGATACCCGTACTTCGTGGCCCGGTAAAAGTAGGTGGAGGGGTTCGGCAGCGTGACCCGCAGGAGTCCGTCGTCGCCGATCCGTTGGATTTCTTCCCCGAGGCCGCTGACGCGCGTGCCGGCGTTGCCGCGGAACGTGACGAGGGTGCCGAACTCGACGGTGCCGAGCGCCTCGACGGCAAGCTTCGCGGCGGGATCCCAGAACCGGAGCGCCATGTCGCGGATCCGGATCTCTCGATCGGAACGGAAAGTCTCCTGCGCCACCTGCTTGCGGGTCAGAAGGTCGTAGCAGATGACCTCGAATACGGGCTGCTCGCGGGAACCGCCCAGGCGGACGCCGATCCAGGAATCCTTTCCCGCCTTCAGGGCCGCCGTCGACATCTCCCGCTCATCGAACGGAGTTCCGGTCTCGGGCGGGGCGCTGACGGAGAAGGTATCCGGCTCGGCACCCATTCGGGAGAAAAGGGATTCCTGCAGGAGTCGGCGCTCCGTTTCCGCGAAGTCGGCCCCCGCCTCGATGGAGAAGAAGAGTATGGCGCTTCGGCGCCTGCGGATCGTATCGGGACCTTCCGCCTCCTGTCCGGGAAGCAGTACGGCGGCGAGCAGCATCGCAAGCAGCAGGAAGAGAACCGGCCTTCGCATGTTCACCACCATTTCCGGGCCAGATAGATGATCTTCGACCGGTCGTCGAAGACGACGTAGTCTCCGTTGTCCGGATCGAACGCGATATGGTCGATGTGATCGTTCTTCTGCTCGAGCTCCGCCTTCACCTGCCCGTCGAAACCGATCAGCTGGAAGGTATCGTTTTCCTCCTGCCTATTACGGTGCCGTCGGGGGTGTAGTAGGACGTCGTTCTCCCATACATCTGGGAAGAACTGGTGTGTTGGATGGGCAACAAGATTGGTGTATGTAATCAGATCGGTAGAATAGTCAGATGCGGAAATACGGATGAGATGGATTCCCGGCGTCAGGCCATCCCTGAAAAAGAAAGCAACTTTATCCTGTTGTCGATCATGGATCATATCTAAAAAGGCTGCAGGAATTCCTCCGTCGATAAAATTGCCGGTATAGTCTGGAGCGCCTGATATTGCGTATGTCAAACTATTCCTCAGATAGCAGGAATAGGAAGGATCTCCCGATGTTGGTTCAAAAAGGACATAATTAAGCGACCCGGCATGAAAGAATCCGGTGTCGTCATTATTGACGTAACTCATATCTGCTCTAAATTCCAGATTCCCCGCATTCTCATCCATCAGCAGCCCCCCAACGATGAACGCCGGATTGTTTCCGCTCGGCCGGGCCATGTGCAGTCTCCCGAGCGTGACATTCGGGTCCGCCGCATCATCCTCCACATCCGCGACGACGTTCAGGTTCATGTCCAGGACCAGGAGCCGGCTGTTCAGGGAAAAGGTGTGCGACCTGAGCTGCAGGAACACGTACTTCTTTGTCCCGTTGCCGAGGATCCGCATCTCCACGTCCCTGCTCTGGAGATCGGTGTCGGAGATGTACTCCGAAAGGTCAGCGCGCGCCTCCATCAGGGCCAGCTCCTCGGGGAAGTTCGACGAGTAGAAGAACTCGCAGGAGGAGAGGAGCAGGGAGAGGAGGATCAGCAGCGGCGCCAGGATACCGGGCGGCAGGATTGCGGCTGCCGTCCGCCGGTTCGGGTTTCGCGTTACCATTTCCGTACCACCCCTAACGTCGCGAGCGGGCCGTCGCCCATCCAGACGGCTCCAAGGAGGTTCTTCCCGATGCCCAGGGTGTAACGGGCCTCGGCCTGCAGGAAGAGGATCCACTCGCGGGTGTTCCATTCGATCCAGACATTCGATGCGTTCAGGTAGAGATCGACGAACCAGGGCGCCTCGTCCATCGGTACCCGGGTGATGACCGCACCCAGTCCTCCGCCGGCGCCGAGACGGAACCGGGACTCGTGCGGGAAGAACAGGTACTGGCCGACTGTGAACCGCAGGTCGTCGTGCAGGACGGTCTTCGTTTCCGGGGCCGTCGACCGCTGAAGGTAGAGTAGTTCCAGCCCGGCGAAGAAGAGATAATGGGGAACAGATAGTAGCGGACGCCGAGGCCGGCACCGAGAAACTGTCCGGTGGTCCACTCGAAAGTCGCCGCCCATTCGGGTTTCTTCATGATCGGCCGGGGGCGGATGCGGCCGAGCGGCTCGGAGAGCGTGAGCACTTCCTCTTCGGAGTGATATCCTTCCTTCCGCTTCTCGATCGGATCTTCGTTCCGACCGGGTAGGGGATGAAGGGGAGCACGAGCTCGCCGCCGGCGATGGTGCCGGCGGAGTCGGAGCGGCGATGAGGATTTCCATACCCTCGTCGGGCGAAGTGAGGACCGTTTCGAGAACGATCGGCGTCGTTCCCTGCTCGCGCCGGTCTCGGGATCGAGGAACAGCTCGAGCTGCGGCGAAATCCGCCGGACCGCGTCGTCGATCCGGTTGTAGATGGTCAGGCCCGCGCGGGTGACCGAAAACGAGCCCGCCACGAGCCGGCCGTTGCGGGCGTCGATACGCCTTGATGTCCATGACGAACTGCCGTCTTCGAGGTAACAGATCGCGGTCAGGGCCATTTCGGCGTCGGCGGCCCGGGCGATCCGTACCGCGGACGCTCCGTCGGAGGCCGTTCCCGCGGGACTCCGCCTCGATCGCCGCCGAAGCCCAGCAGTTCTTCGGGCAGGATCTGGAGCCCGAGGGCCTCCATGCTGTTGCGGGGGCAATCGACGCCTCGACGATCGCTCGGCGTAGCGGGCGCTTTCTTCGGAGCCGGTCAGGTCCTCGACGGGAAAGAGGAAACCGGCAGGGATCGCGCGGTGCATTCTGGGCGGCCGCGTTCGGGAGGGCTTGACGGCGAGGATTGCGATCGCGATGCAGAGTACGAGCCGTTCGGCTGAGCTCACGGTCTCCTCCCTCGTCACTTCGAGGTCATCACTTCGACGCCCTCCCAGGAATCGACGGGCGGGGCGGCGGCGTATCCTTCCGCTCTCTGCGAGCATCTCCGTCGCGATGGTCGCCCGGAAGCAGCTCGAAGACCTGGCGGAATCCGGCGGCGGCTTCCGCGAAACGGCGCGCGTAGTAGGCCTGCATCGCCTCGTTGTGAAGGTTCCAGGCGGCCTGCTGGGTCGGCAGGAGCTCCTTCTTCGCGGTGTAGATCCGGACGCCCTTCGTCTTGCCCTTGACCGCGACGGTGTCGAGGAAGCGGCAGGGAGGGCGTCGCCGATCCTGTCGCGGAGGAATTCCGAGATCAGGAGCGGCTGGTGATACGCCTTGGTGAGCCCTCGAGCCGGGAGGCGAGGTTCACCATGTCGCCGATGACCGTGTAGTCCATTTTCTTGTCGGTGCCGATGTTGCCGACCGTGACGATTCCGTAGTTGATGCCCACCCCGATGTGGAACTCGGGCTTGCCGAGCTCCTTCTGCTGGCGGTTGAAGTCTTCCACCGCTTCGCTCATCTCGATACCTGCGAGAATCGCCTGCAGCGCATCGTCGTCGTGAGTGACGGGAGCGCCGAAGAAGGCCATGATGGCATCGCCGATATACTTGTCCACGATGCCGCTCCGGTTCATGATGATGTCGACCTGGCCGGAGAAATAGCGGTTCAGGGAGCTCACCAGGTCATCGGGCGACATTCCCTCGGAAATCGTGGTGAAGCCGCGGATGTCGGAGAAGAGCACCGCGAGCTCGCGGTTTTCGCCGCACGAGCATCGATTCGGGGCTGCGGAAGAAGCGCTCGATCAGCTCCCGGGGAACGTACTTCTGGAAGATGTTCCGGATCTTCGTTTCCTTCTTCTGCGCGAGCACCGCTTCGAAGGCGTAGCGCTTGATCTGGGTGTATGCTTTCTCGAGCTCCCCGATCATGATGTTGAACGTGTGGGCGAGCTGGCCGGTTTCGTCGCCGTATTCGACGGTGACCCGGGAGCTCATATCCGTATCGGTGATGATGCCGCGCATCGCGGTTATGATCCGGGCGAGCGGATTCGTCAGCAGGCGGGAGAACCAGAGCAGCAGAAATACCGATATCAGCGAGGCCCCGATCAGAATGACGACGCTCTGCAGCGTGATCCGGTCGACATCCGCGTAGAAGGCATCCCGCTCTTCGGTGACGAGAACGTACCACTCGAACGGGGCGAAGAAGAAGCCCGCACCGATGCGCTCGACCCCGCCGAGCATGACGGTCGACAGCCCGTCGGGCCGGGCGGCGAACAGCGCGGCCACCGTCTCCCGCTCCGCGGAGGAGAGCTCGACCGTCGAGGTGGACATGATCATGTCTCCCGATGCGTCGAACGCGGCGATCAGCTCGGTCGGGGTCCGGATAATCGAGGAGGCGAACGTCGCGACTCCCCGCTGGGCGGCGGCGGCCATGTCGGGACGCGCCGTGAGATCGTTCTCCACCAGCAGAAGCCACTGGCTCTCGGCATACTTCTCGAGCTCCGAGACCTTGAACGCCAGCAGTTCCTCGATCGCACGGTTCACCGCACCGGTGGCGACGACGTACGAGGAGATGCCGGCGAGGGCGAGCGTGACCACGAGAAGCGGGAGAACGACGAGAATCATTTTGAGTCGGATGCTCATGTCTTGTATTATATGGAGAAAACACTCATATTTCAATGATTTTATATACTTCGGAAGCGTTCGGTCCGGTTCCGGACGCAGGGTGCCGGAATCGACTTGCGGGAGGGACCGGGTCGGGGTATAAAGAGCGGAGAGAGGAGGCGACCATGATGGACCGGACCCTGTGCAGAAGCATCGAAGGCATCCTGGATCAGGCCGCCGAAACGGGCCGCGGAATCCTCTACGAGCATGAGGTGTACGAAATCCTGAGCCTGATGGGACTTCAGGTACCTGCCCACGTGCTGGTCCGGCGGGCGGGAGACGTGACGCATGCCGTCCTGAGCCTGTTCCCCGGCGACCGGATCGTGCTCAAGGTGGTCAGCCCGGAAGTGGCCCACAAGCAGAAGGCGGGCGGAGTCCGGGTGGTCCATCGCGACCTGGACTTCGTGAAATACTCGTTCCGCGAGATGCAGCGGGGGTTCGAAGAGCAGGGACTCCCGGTCGAAGGAATCCTGTTCGCCGAGTTCGTCCCGTATTCCCAGGAGATCGGCAACGAGATCCTGATCGGTTTCCGCGAAAGCGAAGCGTTCGGCCCGGTACTCTCCTTCAGCAAGGGCGGATCCGATGCCGAGCACTTCGCGAAGAACTACTCCTCGCCCAATGTCGTTCTGCCGCCGATCAGCCGCGAATGGGCCCTGGCCCTGCTCGCGGTGACGAAGATCCAGCGGAAGTATCTCGCCGACGGCCGGACCGACTGCATCAGCCGGATCGCCGACGCCCAGGTGCTGCTCTCCGACCTGGCGGTCTCCTTCTCCAGCTTTTACGAGAGTCGGAGCCGCTGGGCGATCCGGGAGTTCGAGGTCAATCCCTTCGTGTTCGATGCCCGCGGCCGGTTCATCGCGCTGGACGGCTACGCGACCTTCGGTCCCCGGGAACCGGAGAGTGTGGACCTCGTGGTGCCGGACAAGGGGAGCCTGCGCGCCTTCTTCGAGCCCGAGGGGATCGCGGTGGTCGGGGTGAGCGCATCGGATCCGGGCAAGTCGGGCAACATCATCGCCTCCAACCTGCTCAAGCTGGGCCGCGGGGACGTGGTCTGCATCAACCCGAAGGGCGGAAGCGTGAGCGTCGCGGGGCGGAACATGACCCTCCATCGCAGGCTCCAGGACGTCGCCGGCCGGGTGGACCTCGTGATCGTGAGCGTCCCCGCCGACGCGACGCTGCCGGTCATCGAGGATGCCGCCGCGAAGGGCGCCCGGGCGGTTCTCATCATCCCCGGCGGATTCAGCGAGATGACCAAGGACCGCACCGTCGAGGAGCGCATCATGGCGGCCGCGCGGGAGCACGGTATCCGGATCATCGGCCCGAACTGCCTCGGCATCATCTATGCCGGGGAGGGTTCCGCCGGAATCAACACGTTCTTCATCCCGGAGGAGAAGTTCACCGTCAACATGGAGCGGGAGCGTAACGTGGCCATTCTGAGCCAGAGCGGGGCGATGGGCATCATGGAGCTCTACAACCTGCGCAACGCCATCTCGCCCAAAGTCGTGGTGAGCTACGGCAACCAGCTCGACGTGGATCCCGCGGACCTGGTGCAGTACTTCCAGGACGATCCCAACGTCGACGTGATCGGCCTGTATATAGAGGGTTTCAAGAAGGCCGCCGGCCGGCGCTTCTTCGACGTGACCTCGCGCAGCAGGAAGCCGATCGTCGTGTACAAGGCCGGCCGGACCGAGGCCGGGCGCATGGCGGCGCAGAGCCACACCGCCAGCATCGCCGGGGAGTACGAGGTGGCGCTCGCGGCCATGAAGCAGGCCGGACTGGTGGTCGCCTCCTCCATGATCGACCACGGCGACTTCATCAAGACGTTCGCGCTGCTGCACGACTTTCCGGTCACCGGAAACCGGGTGGCGGTGATCGCGAACGCCGGCTACGAGAAGACCTATGCCGCCGACAACCTGGGCGACCTGGTCCTCGCCGAGCTTCGCCCCGAAACCCTCGAGGCCCTGCGGGAGGTGATTCCTCCCTACGTGGCTCCGGAGCCGCTTCTCGACCTGACGGCGATGATCTCCGACGACGAGTTCGAACGCTGCATCGACATCATGCTCGCGAGCCCGGAGGTCGACTGTCTCTGCATCTCCATCGTGCCGCAGGCCCAGGTGCTGCACACCACCGACGAGGAGATCGAGCGCTACGGCGGGAACATCGCCGCACGGATCGTGGAGGCGGTTCACCGGCACCGGAAGCCGGCAGTGGTCTCGGTGAACGTGGTCTCCGGGGCGGACGCCGCCTACAACCGCTTCGGCCAGGTAATGGACTCCGGCGGGGTCCCGACCTTCCTGACCGCCGAGCGGGCGATGGTATGCCTGAACGCGTTCGTCCGGTACAAGCTCATCACCGAGCGGCGGGTGATCAGCGAATGGCTGAGGTAGCAGGAACGATGCGGTACGACCTGGTGATCCGCGGCGGCCGCATCGTGACGGCCGAGGGCGAGCGGGATGCCGACCTGGCCGTCGAGGGCGAGCGGATCGCGGCGGTCGGCGGAGGCCTGCGGGGACGGCGGGAAATCGATGCGCGCGGTCTCTACGTGCTGCCCGGGGCGGTGGACGGACACGTGCATCTCGATCTCGACCTGGGAACGGTCCGGAGCGCCGACGGGTTCGGACAGGGCTCGGTCGCCGCGGCGTTCGGCGGGGTGACGTCGGTGGTCGAGTTCGTCGATCCGGCGAAGGGGGAACCGCTGACCGATGCGCTCGAGCGGCGCCTCGCGCAGGCGGACGGGCAGGCGCTCATCGACTACGGTTTCCACATGACGCTCCTCGATGCGAGCCCTGAGATCCTTGCCGGGGTGCCGGATGCGTACGCGGCGGGATGCGCCACGTTCAAGCTCTACACCGCGTATCCCGATTATTACCTGAACGACGGGGAGCTCTACCGGGCGCTCGGCGCCGTGGCCGGGGCGGGCGGCATGGCGGTGGTTCACGCGGAGAACTGGCCGGTCGTCGAGGAGATCCGCCGCCGGTTCGCCGAAGAGGGAAAACTCGAGGCGCGCTGGCATCCTGAGAGCCGTCCCGCGCTGGCCGAGGCGGAAGCGGTCCATCGCGTGCTCTCGATCGCGCGCCTCGCCGGCGCCCGGGCGATGATCTTCCACATCTCGTGCATCGAGGCGGCGGACGAGCTGCGCCGGGCGAAGGAGCGGGGCTGGGATGCGTACGGCGAAACCTGCCCTCATTACCTGGTGTTCCCCGACGGCATCTACGACCGTCCCGACATGCCCGGCACCTGGTTCATCTGCCAGCCCCCGATCCGCGGAGCGGAGCAGGCGGCCTCGCTCTGGGGCGCCGTCTCCGGGGACGTGCTCGACGTGATCTCGACCGACCACGTCGCGTTCCCGGCCGAACAGAAGCGGCGGGGGGAGGGGAACTTCCTCGCCGCGCCCGGAGGCATCGCCGGCATCGAGAACCGCCTCGCGCTGATGCATCACTTCGGGGTCGGGAGCGGGCGGATCAGCCGGAGCCGCTGGGTGGATCTCTGCTGCACCCGTCCCGCGCGACTCTTCGGGTTCGACCGGAAGGGCCGGCTCGAGCCGGGCTTCGATGCGGACATCGTCCTGTTCGACCCGGTGCGCCCGCACACCATCACCGCGGAACGGCTTCACCAGGGGATCGACTACACCCCCTACCAGGGAATGAGGCTGACCGGAGCGCCGGTCGCGACCGTCAGCAGGGGGGAGGTGATCGTGGAGGATGGTGCGGCAGCAGCCCGGCCGGGGCGCGGGCGGTTCGTGAAGCGGCGGTACTGAGGCGTACCGTTGCCCGGATACTTCTCCCGAAAACTTCACTTGCGGGTCCGGTCCGCACCGGGTATACTCTGATTTCATGGACCTTCTGAACCTGCACTCCGTTTACAACCAGTACAAGTACGGACAGGACAATTTTCACGACCTGATGCAGGTCCGGGTGCAGGAGATCCTGCTGGTCTCCACGTTCTACGATGCGTTCATCTTCGAGTACGATACCAAGCTCACCGAGCAGATCGCCTTCACCTATCATCAGCTGCACCTGACCACCATCCCCCGGGTTACCAGCGTTCCCACCGGGGAGGAAGCGCTCCGCAAGCTGCAGGACGGTCATTTCGACCTGGTCATCACCTCGCTCCGGATCGGAGATATCTCGGCCTTCGATCTTGGGAACCGGATCCGGGAGAAGCATCCCGACCTGCCGGTTCTGCTGCTGCTGACCGCAGCCACCGATATCGAAGTCGTGGACCGCAACCAGGACCGGATGGGCGGGCTGGACGCCGCGTTCCTCTGGAGCGGCGATCCGCGGCTGTTCCTGGCCATGATCAAGTTCGTGGAGGACCGGAAGAACGCACCCAGGGACACCGGGTTCGGCATCGTCCGGGTCATCCTGCTGGTGGAGGATTCGATCAGCTACGCGTCCTTCTATCTTCCGCTCCTGTACACCGAGATCATGGGACAGACCCAGCGTCTGATCTCAGAGGAGCTGAACGACAAGGACAAGTACTACCGGATGCGGACCCGCCCCAAGGTTATCCTGGCCCGGAACCGGGAAGAGGCCCTGGAGCTGTACGAGCGTTTCCGCGAGCACCTGCTCTGCGTGATTTCCGACGCGGAATTCCCGGCCGGGGGAACCCTCGATCCGGAAGCGGGCATCCGGCTCCTTTCTCTCCTGCGGGAATCATCCCCGTACGTTCCGATGCTCCTGCAGTCCACCGATGCGGCCCGGAAGCGTGATGCCGACGAACTCCGGGTGGACTTTCTCGACAAGAACCGGACGGTCCTGCTCGAGGATCTGCGGCGGTTCGTCCTCGAACGGCTCGGGTTCGGAGACTTCGTGTTCCGGGATGCCTCGGGAAAGGAGTTCGCCCGTGCCCGCTCGCTGGGGGATTTCGAGCGGCTGTTCCCCGAGGTGCCGCTCGAGTCGATTCTCTTTCACAGCGAGCGGAACGACTTTTCCACCTGGCTCATCGCCCACGGCGAGTTCCAGGTCGCCAAGCGGCTCCGGCCCATCAGCGATGCGGACTTTCCGAGCACCGAGATACACAAGCAGTTCCTGCTGGACGTATTCGCCGAGGTGCGGCGCCAGCGGAACCGCGGCAAGATTCTCGATTTCGACCCGGATGCGCTGGGGGACCGGGAAGTCCTGCACCGCATCGGGACCGGTTCGCTCGGAGGAAAAGGAAGGGGACTTGCGTTCCTGAACGCGCTCCTGGTCGCCGCGGAACCGGGAAAGCGCTTCCCGGACGTGACGATCCGCATCCCGGGGACCGTGATCATCGGGACTTCCGAGTTCGATGCCGTTCTGGAGACGAATCACCTTCGCCCATGGGAGATGGATGACAACGCCGCGGTAGACCGGGCGTTTCTGGCGGCTGATCTTTCTCCCCGGCTCAGCCACGCGCTGCGGGAGTTTCTCGCCCGCGTGCAGACCCCGCTCGCCGTCCGCTCGTCGGGCCTGCTCGAGGATTCCCATTCCCTGCCGTTCGCGGGAGTCTACCGGACCTACATGCTCCCCAACCGTCACCCCGATCCGGACGTCCGCCTGCATCAGCTCGCCACTGCGGTGAAGCTGGTCTACGCGTCGATGTATCTCGAGCACTCCCGCTCCTACAGCCGCAACCTCGGATACGGGCTCGACGAAGAGAAGATGGCCGTGGTCATCCAGGAGATCGTCGGGGAACCGTTCGGAGACCACTATTACCCTCACATCTCCGGGGTCGCCCAGTCCTACAATTTCTACCCGCTCGCCCCGATGACGCATTCCGACGGAGCGGCGGTGATCGCCGTCGGGCTCGGCCATTCGGTGGTCGACGGCAACCGGGCGTACCGGTTCTGTCCCCGATATCCCGACATCGACTATCTTTCCCCCGAAGACCAGGTGAAATTTTCGCAGACGGAATTCTACACGCTCAAACTGGATGATGCTGCGGATCTCAGTGCGGGAGAATACGCGACGCTCTCCATGCCGCGCATCGATCGGGCGGAACAGGACGGCACGCTTCTGCATCTCGCATCGGTCTGGGATGCGGGAAACCAGCGCCTGCTCGACGGGCTCGATGCACCGGGACCCCGCGTGGTGAGTTTCGCGGATATCCTGAAGTACGACTGGTTCCCGCTGGCGGAGATTCTGAAGGAGCTCCTCGATACCTGTGAGAATGCGATGGGCATGCCGGTGGAGATCGAATTCGCGGTCGACCTGTGCGATCACCGGGAGGAAGGGAATCCGACCTTCTACCTGCTGCAGGTGCGCCCCATGGGCATCAAGCGCGAAATGTCGGAGATGAACCTGGAACGGGAGGATCCGTCCCGGCTGCTCCTGTACTCCGAGGATGCCATGGGTCACGGTCAGCGGGAAGGGATCCGGGACATCGTCTATGTCGACGAACAGTCCTTCGATCCGACCCGGACCGAAGAGATCGCCCGCGAGGTGGAATCGCTGAACCAGGCGCTCAAGGCCGGCGACCGTCACTATGTGCTGGTCGGTCCGGGCCGATGGGGCTCGCGGGACCGGTTTCTGGGCGTTCCGGTCCAGTGGGCTCAGATCGACCGGGTCGCCATGATCGTGGAGCTCGGGCTCGAGGGCTTCGATATCGAGCCTTCCCTCGGCGCCCATTTTTTTCATAACCTGGTCGCCATGCAGGTGGGGTACTGCACCGTCCCGTTCTACGGTTCGTCCGGGAGCCGGTTCGACCGGGAATGGCTGCTTGAGCAGGAGATCGTGCAGCGGGGCGAGTTCGTCCTGCATATCCGGACCGATATTCCGCTGACGGTGAAAATGGACGGCACCCGGGGAGCCGCTGCGATCGTACGAACGGAACCCGAGGACGATACGGCCGATGCACTGCTGATGCAGTCGAGAGAGTAGCAGAAAAGGGAGGAGAGAAAGATGATCGACTACGGACGGAAAGTTATCGATGAGCTGCGAAAGAAATATCCCTGGGAGAAGGAGTTCCTCCAGGCGGCGGAGGAGGTGCTGGGGACGCTGGGTCCGGTGCTGGAACGGAAGCCCCGGTACCGGAAGGAGAAGATCCTCGAGCGGATCACCGAGCCCGAGCGGACCGTCATTTTCCGCGTCCCCTGGCAGGACGACCGGGGCGGCGTCCAGGTGAACATCGGCTACCGCATCCAGTACAACAGCGCGCTGGGTCCGTACAAGGGAGGGCTCCGTTTCCATCCCTCCGTCACCCTCAGCATCCTCAAATTCCTGGGTTTCGAGCAGACGTTCAAGAACAGCCTGACCGGGCTGCAGATGGGCGGTGCGAAGGGCGGGAGCGATTTCGATCCCAAGGGCAAGTCCGATGCCGAGGTGATGCGGTTCTGTCAGAGTTTCATGACCGAGCTGCAGCGGCACATCGGACCCGCGACCGACGTTCCGGCGGGTGATATCGGTGTGGGCGGCCGGGAAATCGGCTACCTGTTCGGCCAGTACAAGCGGATCCGGAACGCCTTCGAAGGCGTCCTGACCGGGAAGGGTCTCTCCTGGGGCGGCAGCCTCATCCGGCCCGAAGCGACGGGATACGGTGCGGTCTACTTCGCGTCCGAGATGCTCGCGACCCGGAGCGAATCGTTCGAAGGGAAGCGGGTGCTGATCTCCGGCTCCGGGAACGTCGCCCAGTTCGCGGCCGAGAAGGCGATGCAGTTCGGCGCGCAGGTGATCTCGTTCTCCGACTCCGACGGGACGATCGTCGACGAGGAAGGCATCGACGCGGAGAAGCTTGCCTTCGTCATGGACCTGAAGAACAACCGCCGCGGAAGGATCCGAGAGTATGCCCAGCACTACGGGGCGAAGTACTACGAAGGCGCCCGGCCCTGGGGGCTCGTTCCGGCGGAGATCGCGCTGCCCTGCGCGACGCAGAACGAGATCAGCCTCGACGATGCGAAGGAACTCGTCCGGGGAGGCTGCACCTGCGTCTCCGAAGGCGCCAACATGCCGTCGACCCTCGAAGCCGCCGAGTTTTTCATCGGGAACAAGGTCCTGTATGCCCCGGGCAAGGCAGCCAATGCCGGCGGGGTCGCGACCTCGGGCCTCGAAATGGCACAGAACGCGATGCGGATCCAGTGGTCCCGGGAAGAGGTGGACGAGAAGCTCCACCGGATCATGAAGAACATCCACCAGACCTGCCTCGAGGCGGCCGAGGAGTTCGGTTCCGCCGGCAATTACCTCGCGGGTGCGAACATCGCCGGCTTCACGAAGGTCGCCGACGCGATGATCGACCAGGGGCTGGTGTAATCGTGGATATCATCCGGACCGACGGCGCGCCCGCTCCGGCGGGCCACTACTCGCAGGCGATCGTCCACGGCGGCCTGGTCTACGTCGCCGGGACGCTCCCGATCGACCCCGCGACCGGCGAGGTGCTTGCCGGCCGGCCGATCGAGGAGCAGGCCGAGCGGGTCCTCCGGAACATCTTCGCGATCCTCCAGGCGGCGGGCAGCTCGCCCGACCGCGTGCTGAAGGTCACGGTGTACGTTTCGGACATCGGAAACTGGGCCCGCGTGAACGAGGTCTACGCCCGCATGTTCGGCGACCACCGGCCCGTCCGAACCGTCGTCCCGACGGGCGCACTGCACCATGGGGTCGGCATCGAGGCCGAGGCGGTGGCGGTGGTGTAGGAGGGCCGGGGAGCGGCACCGGCCGCCTCGCCCGGCCAACGGGGGACCGGGAGCGACGCGAGCAGAAGCGCGAGCGGCAGCGCGCAGGCGAGCGTGAGGGCGACGTTGCGGCCCAGCGCGGCGGCGGTGTGCCGGCGCTGCAGCGGCCGGGCGGTTCCGCGTTCCGGGCTGTCCGGCTGACCCCGGCCGGATCGTCCACCCTGCCCGATACGTCCGGCCTGACTGGCTCTGCCCGTCCCGGCCTTCCCGGCACCACGCGCCGTGCGGAGAATCGCGAGCGTTGCGGCGAGAAGGCCGGCGGCGATGCCTGCCAGTATTGCGGTGCGGCCTCCGGGGAGCACCGGGATCAGCGCCGGATCGCTCACAACCAGGTGCCAGTTGACGACCGCCGGAAAGAGCCTCCAGGCGACGATGCCGGTCAGCCAGACCGTGAGCGCCCGGTCCGTCGCAGCCTGGTCCCGGGGGAAGATCAGGCGTTGGGTGAGGAGTCCCGCGGCGACCGATGCGAGGACGAGCAGCAGCCAGCGGTTCAGCACCAGCGGACCGATGAAGAGCGGTGCGTTCAGGCTGCTCACGATCGAAAACACGAAATCCGGCATGCTTCCATCATACTTCGAATCGGGCTTCGATGACATGGGCTTCTGTGTACCTTGCGCGACCATCGTTCGCGGGCTATGATCACTTCATTATAAAATCGTGCGGATCCTCGAGGAAGGGGCGGAATCATGACCGGAGACCGGATCATTTCCTTCCGCGGATTTTCCGCGCTGCGCACCGTGCTGTTTTCCTTTTTTCTCCTGGTCGTCGCCGGCGGTTCGCTGGATGCAAAGGAACAGGCCGAGCAGGCGGACGAATACCGGCGATCGGGGCTGAGGCATTTTTACGCGGAACAATTCGGCGAAGCGCTCGAGGCGTTCGGTTCGGCGGCCCGCATCGACGAGACGCTCGGACCGGACCGCGGCTCTCTTCTCGCGGACGATTACCGCTGGATGGGAGAGAGCCTGTTCGGCCAGGAGCGGTTCACGCAGGCGCTCGAGCATTTCAATCGCGCCTCGGCTCTCTATCTCGACCAGGGCAGGGAAGCGGAGGCCGCCGTCACGCTCGGCCGGAGTGGAGCCGTTCTGAGAGAGGCCGGATCGCTCGAGGCGGCGGAACCGCTGCTGCAACGATCCCTGGTCCTCTCGGAGCGGCACGGACTCAAAGGGACCATCGCGGAATGCGCATACGATCTCGCACTGCTCTGCGGGGAGAGCGGGGATCGGGATGAGCAGATCCGGTTCGGCATGCAGTCGCTCCGCGCCGCGGAGGCCGTACACCTGGAATACCGCGTCTACCTCGCGGCGGATGTCGTCGGCTCCGGACTGCTCACTCTGGGCCGTCCGTCCGTGGCGCTGCCCGCCTTCCGCAAGGCGCTGAAATACGCGCAGCGGTACCACCGGTACGACCTGAAGAGCATTCAGTACGCAAATCTCTCCCGGACCTACCGGGTCCTGGGCAGACGGGAAGCCGCCGAAAGCTTCGCGCTCCGATCCCTTGCGGCGGCGGAACAGATTTTTGCGCCTTCGGGAGCCCTGCAGGTGCGGGAGATCACTCCCGAACAGGGCCGAAGCCTCCTGCAGGAAGCACGGGAGTGCGTCAGGACCGCTTCCGGGAAGTTCACATTCTGAGGGGGTCCGGTGCGCAGCGGCCGTCGCCATGGTGTATATTACTGATATGAGAAGGTATGGCGTTCCGATCCGATATGCCGTCTCTGCCGTCGCGGCGGTTCTGTTCCTTTCGGTTCCGGCGTGGAACTCTCCGCAGTCGCTGGCCCGGGAAGAGTCCTCCGGCACGAGGGCGGAGGTGCTGCCGTCGTTGCCCGGCGAGGCCGAAATCCGTGCCCTGGCGGAAGCCTATCCCGGGCGCATCGGTGAGATCTCGATCCGGGGCGGCGAATGGACGCTCCGGATGGACGGCCGCCGGTACTGCTGGGCGAACGGACGGCTCCTGCCGGAGGAGGAGCGGGCGCGCCGGGAGCAGTACGTTTCGATCCGCTTCTATTCCTACGAGCTCGGTCCGTTCGTACCTCGGGAGATCACCCCGGAACTCGCCGCCCGGCTCCGGGAGCGTAGCAGCGCCGGTGCGGGGGACTCCCGCCTCCGGTTTAACGGCTTTCTTGACGCGCTCTACGGGATCTCTTCCCGGGAAGAGGCCGAACGCACGGTGGTGCCGGTGACGTTTTTCGGCCGGAGTACCCGGGTTCACCCGCTGCTCCGGGAGCCGCTCGCACGCGTCGAAACCCGGATCGGGGAGCGGATGCGGCACGATCGGGAAGTCCGGGACTTCGTCGAAGGTCTGAACCAGGCGGCCGGATACAACTGGCGGAACATCGCGGGAACGCTGCGCCGGAGCTATCACAGCTACGGAATCGCGATCGACCTGATCCCCGTCCGGTACGGCCGGGGCTACGCGTACTGGCGCTGGGCGCTGGACGGCGGGGTCCGGGAATGGTGGGAGCTCGGTCCGGAGGACCGCTGGCACGTTCCGCAGCCCGTCATCGACGCATTCGAGGCGGAAGGGTTCATCTGGGGAGGGAAATGGCTCTCCTTCGACAACATCCACTTCGAGTACCGCCCCGAGACGATCCTGATGGCCCGCCGGCTGGAGGCCGGAGACTGACCGTCCCCGGTGCCTTCCTGCCTTCCGCCGGGCCGATCGGGCTTGCAGCAGGGGGAGGTCCGGACTCAGGCGATCCGGCCGAACCAGAGCATCGAGAGAATCGCCGCCGCGAGAAGCAGGATGAGCGCCGCGGCGCTGAAAAACGCCGTGATCTCGACCTCCTCCTTTTCCATCGTGAATTTCGTACTCAGCGCCCGGTAGACGTCCTGCAGGTCGCCCTCGGTACCCGCACGGAAATATTCGCCGCCGGTCATCTCCGCGATCTGCTGGAGAGTCGGCTCGTCCAGCCGGACCCGCATCGACCGGCCGTAGAAGCCGATGATCTCTCCCTCGTTGGTTCCCAGCCCCACGGTGAAGATCCGGACGCCGCGATCGGCGGCTGCCTGCGCCGCCTCGATCGGGTCGGGACCGGTGGTGGTCTGCCCGTCGGTGAGCAGCACGATCACCGCCGAGGTGTAGCTGCCCGGTTCGACGGGCGGCGGCTGCACGGATTCCTGCGGACGTTCCTGACCCAGCGGAGCGCCGCGTCGCGGGTCGGGCGGTACGAACGCGAAATCATCGTTCTCGAAAATCGTGCTCAGCGAGCTGAGAATCCCGCTTCCCACCGCCGTACCCCGCTGGAGATAGAACCGGTCGATGGCCGCGAGCAGGTCCTCGCGATTGGTGGTCGGAGCCTGGACGACGGCCGAGGTGCCGGCGAACGCGACGATTCCGATCCGCACGCTCTCCGGCTGCTCGGATATGAAGGTCCTGGCGGCTTCCTGGGAGGCCTCCATCCGCTCGGCTCGATGTCGGTCGCGCGCATGCTTCCCGAAATATCCATGGCAAGGATGACGGTTCCCCGCTGGGACGGGAGCGTGACGAAGGCGGCCGGCCGGGCGATCGCCGCCAGCATCACCGTTGCCGCGAGCAGAAGCAGCAGCGGCGGGATATGGCGCCGGAATCCGGCACCCTTTCCCATCGCCTCCTTCACGATGCTCAGGGAAGCGTACCGCAGCGCGGTTTTCCGCTTCCGGCGCAGCAGAAGCAGATAGAGCGCGATGAGAGCCGGGGCGACGAGAAGAAACCAGAGCATGGCGGGCCAGAGAAATGTCATTGTGTCCTCCCGATCGGTTCGGCAGGTCCGATGCCGGCTGCCAGTCGGCTGCGCTGCTTGCGCAGCTCGGCGAACCGCATGATCGAATCCACGAGATCGTCCTCCGTCGACAGCTCGACGGCATCCACGCCGGCCTGCCGCGAATCCTTCGCGGACTTCATCCTCTCGCTTCCGCGCCGCCTGCGGCGAAGCGGCGCCGGAACCTGCGGTCGTGCGTATCGACCTGCAGCTGCTCGCCGGTTTCGGCATCCTGCATGACGAGCAGGCCGAGGTCGGGCAGGTCGAGCTCCAGCGGATCGAAGAGCCGGACGGCGAGCATCTCGTGCCGCATGGCCAGGAACGAGAGCGGATCGGCCCAGCCCGGAGTGCTGAAGAAGTCCGAGACGACGAAGACCAGGGATCGTCGCCGGATGATCTGCGACGCGGTCCGAAGCAGATCCCGAAGGTCCGTCGGCGGGGCGCTTTCGAGCTCCGGCTGGGCGAGCAGGCTGCTCAGGATGTGCAGGATATGGGGCCGGCCGCCGCGGGCCGGGATCACCTGCCGCTTCTCGCCTCCGAAGAGGATGGCGCCGACCCGGTTTCCGTGGCGCGTCAGGAGCCGGGCCAGAACGGTGACGAACTCGTTCGAGCAGCTGGCGCTTGCGTACCCCCGACGAGCCGAAATCGACCGAAGGGCTCAGGTCGAGCAGGAACCAGGCGGTGATCTCCCGGTCCTCGTTGTACTCCCGCACGTGGGGGATCGACAGGCGGGCGGTGACGTTCCAGTCGATGTGGCGGACATCGTCGTGAACCTGGTATTCGCGCAGGTCGGCGAGGTCCAGCCCGAACCCGCGGAAGAGCGTCCGGTAGTCGCCCTGCAGCAGCCCGTCGAGACGGCGGAGGACCGTCCACTCGAGCCGCGTGAGGATCTGCTCAGGATTCCGATCCGACCGTGACATGGCGCTCCAGGGGTTCCTCGGGAACCGGCAGGTGCCGCATGATCCGGTGCGACGATCCGGTCGGCGGTCACCGAGTCGGCGATCGCCTCGTAGGAGAGCACGAGCCGGTGGCGCAGCACGTCGGGTGCCAGCATCCATGACATCCTCGGGCAGGACGTAATCGCGCCCGCGCAGGAAGGCGAGCGCCCGGGCGGCCTCGATCAGGTGAATCGTGGCCCGCGGACTGGCGCCGTAGAGGATATATGGGGCGATGTCGGGGATACCGGCCCGCTGCGGGTCGCGGGTCGCCGTTGCCAGCTTCACCGCGTACTGGATGAGCGAGGGGTCGACGTAGACCCCTTCCGGCACTCGGCCTGCAGGTCGGAGAGCTGCTCCGTGGTGGCTACCGCGCTCACCCGGGTCGCGAGCCCGGTGACCCGTTCGACGATGACGAACTCCTCCTCCTCGCTCGGATAGCCGACGAGGACCTTCATCATGAAGCGGTCCACCTGAGCTTCCGGGAGCGGATAGGTCCCTTCGGTCTCGATGGGATTCTGGGTCGCCATGACCAGGAAGGGCATCGGGAACCCGGTGCGTCTCCCCGGCGATCGTCACCTGGCGTTCCTGCATCACCTCGAGCAGGGCGCTCTGCACCTTGGCCGGAGCCCGGTTGATCTCGTCGGCGAGCAGGAGATTCGTGAAGACCGGGCCGAGGGTGGTCGAAAAGTCTCCGGTCCGCTGGTTGTAGATCCGGGTGCCCACCAGGTCCGCCGGAACCAGGTCCGGAGTGAACTGGATGCGGCGGAAGGAGCCGCGCACCGTCTCCGCCAGCGTCTTGACCGTGAGGGTCTTCGCCAGGCCCGGGACGCCTTCCACCAGCAGATGTCCCTGGGCCAGAACCGCCACCAGGACGCGCTCGAGGAAATGATCCTGGCCGACGACCACTTTCTTCACCTCGTAGAGGATCCGCTCCATGAGGTCCGCGGTCTCGGGACCTTTCGTTCGACTGTTCGTTCATTCGGTAACTCCTAAAACGGGGATTCGCCGGCGGCCGCTGCGGCCGTCTCGATGGGAACGGCAAAACCGATGCCGATGAATACCCGCTGATCGGTCGGATTGAAGATGGCGGTGACGATACCCACCACTTCGCCCATGTCGTTCACCAGCGGCCCTCCGGAGTTGCCCGGGTTTACGGCCGCATCGAACTGGATGAGATTCGTCAGAAGACGCTCACCGTCCGAGGAGAAGTAGTTGCGGCCGAGGCCGGAGATTACCCCGGAAGAGACGGACGGCCCGATGCCGAACGGGTTCCCGACCGCGATCACCCGGTCGCCGAGCTCGAGATCCGCGGTGGTCGTCAGGGTGGCCGGAACCAGGTCGTCGGGAACGGTTGCTGCCTGGAGCACCGCCAGGTCGTTTTCCGGCTGAACGGAGATAACCGAAGCTTCGGATTCCAGCCCGTCCGCGAACACCACGCCGACCCGCTCGGCGCCCGCGACCACGTGGAGATTGGTGAGAATGATGCCGGTCTCCACGATCACCACGCCGGTGCCGACGCCCAGTTCCTCGGTATCGGCCGGGTCGAGCCCGAACTGCCGGACGCGAACGACCGACGGGCGGATGATCTGATGCGCCGTCCGGGCCGGTGACGGATCCGGGGGCAGGTTGTCGAGCGTGTAGATGACGGCCGCCTCGAGATCCTCCTGGGTGATCTCTCTCGGATCGGGACGAACCGCTTCGTAGGCGACGACCGCCAGCAGTGCGAACAGAGCGCCCGCCGCGAGCAGGACGATCCGTTCATGGCGGCGTACCGCTTCGCGGAACCGCGCGTTTCCGCGCGCAGGTTCATCCGGACCGGCCTCTTTCCTGGCTTCGGGTTCCCGGGAAATGCCCGGGCTTCTCCTGCGACTGCTGCCGTACAGCGGCGCTCTGCGCATCATGAGGCGTTCCTCCCCCACGGGTTGCAAGATACTATATATGGTAATACATAGTAGCTGACTAAAAAAGTGGTACAACGACGGATTTCACTTTTCCTTTCGGAGGGGGATGTGCCGGTTCGTGCCGCGGGAGTTTACTTTTGTTCGGGAATCAGGTATATATGAGTCCTGTTGCTTCCGACCACATCATGCACCAACAACCATAAAAGGATCAGAAACGAGTGATAAACGTAAATGAAGTAAGCCTCGCCTTCGGGCAGCGGATCCTCTTCAAGGGGGTGAACATCAAATTCACGCCCGGCAACTGCTACGGCATCATCGGCGCGAACGGTGCCGGAAAATCGACCTTTCTCAAGATTCTCTCGGGCGAAACGGCGCCTGATTCGGGTGAAGTGAGCATTCCCCGGAACGCCCGGATCGCCGTACTCCGGCAGGACCAGTTCGCTTTCGACGAATACCCGGTCATGGACACCGTGATCATGGGGTTCCGGAAGCTCTACGATATCATGACCGAGAAGGATTCCCTGTACGCGAAGGAGGACTTCTCCGAAGACGACGGCATGCGCGCCTCGGAGCTGGAAGGGGAGTTCGCCGAGCTCGGCGGATGGGAGGCGGAGGCCGAAGCGGCCGTTCTGCTCTCCGGGCTGGGCATTCCGGAGGCGCTCCACCGGAAGGAGATGAAGGAGCTCGACGGCGGCCAGAAGGTCAAGGTGCTCCTCGCACAGGCGCTGTTCGGGCACCCGGACATTCTTCTCCTGGACGAGCCCACCAACGGCCTCGATCTCGAGTCGATCTCGTGGCTCGAGGATTTCCTCTCCGACATCGATGCCACGGTCATCATCGTTTCGCACGACCGGCACTTCCTGAACCGGGTCTGCACCCATATCGCGGATATCGATTTCGGCAAGATCACGCTGTTCGTCGGCAACTACGATTTCTGGTTTCAGACGAGCCAGCTGATCCGGAAGCAGATGCGCGATGACAAGAGACGGCGCGAGGACAAGATCGCCGAGCTCCGCGAGTTCGTCCAGCGCTTCAGTGCGAATGCCTCCAAGTCGAAGCAGGCCACCTCGAGGAAGAAGCTGATCGACAAGCTCACGATCGACGATATCAAGCCGACGTCCCGGAAGTTCCCGTACGTCGCGTTCAAGCCCGAGCGGGAGTGCGGAAAGAACATTCTGACGGTGGACGGGTTGTCCCTGCAGATCGAGGACGAGCAGGTGCTGAAAGACATCTCCTTTTCCGTCGAACCGGGGGACAAGATCGCCTTTATCGGTCCGTACCATCAGTCGAAGACCGCGCTCTTCCGGATTCTCGCGGGCGAGATCGAACCGGACGCCGGCAGCTTTGAATGGGGCGTCACGATCACGCCGTCCTATTTCCCGAAGGACAGCAGCGGGTATTTCGAAAGCGATCTGGACCTGATCAGCTGGCTCCGCCAGTTCACGAAGGTGGAGGAGGAGAGCTACGTCCGGGGCTTTCTCGGAAGAATGCTGTTCTCCGGCGAGGAATCGCTGAAGAAGGTGAACGTTCTCTCGGGAGGGGAGCGGGTCCGCTGCATGCTCGCACGGATGATGCTGAACGGAGGGAACGCGCTGATCCTGGACGAACCGACGAGCCATCTGGACCTCGAAGCCATCAGTGCCCTGAACAACGGCCTGATCGAGTTCACCGGCACGATTCTCTTCACGTCCCATGACCATCAGTTCGTGGATACGATCGCGAACCGCGTGATCGAGTTCACGCCCGGCGGCATCATCGACCGCTCCATGCAGCTGGACGATTACCTCGCGAGTCCGGTGGTCCGCGCCGTCCGCGACGAGATGTACCGCAACCACATGAGCCTCGTGATCTGACGGGGCTCATGATCCGATCGTGCGGGGCCGGCTACGGCTCCGCACGTCTTTCCCCTGCCGTTCTTGACGGCCGCTTCCTCCGATCAGTACGTTGCCTCATATCCCCGTCCCGGTACAGGAGGACCGTCATGATCACGCACATCGAAATTGTTTCCCTGCCCGTCACGGACCAGGACCGGGCGCTCAGGTTCTACCGGGATGTCCTGGGGTTCTTTCTGCTTCGGGACGGTACGTTCCCGGCGGGAGACCGGGAAATGCGATGGTTCGAAATGGGGCTGCCGGCAGGGCAGACGAAAATCGCGCTGACGACCTGGTTTCCCGAGATGCCGAAGGTGACGGGTCTGGTCCTCTTTGCGAGCGATCTCGAGCGCGAGCGGCAGGAGATCCGGTCCAGGGGAGTCGACGCGACGGAGATCGTCGAATCTCCCTGGGGAAGATGGTTCTCCTTCGCCGATCCCGACGGCAACGGCTGGGTCATCCAGGAAACGCCCCAGGTGAAAACGGACAGCGCCGCGGAGTAGGGCCGGCCGGGACCCGGGTGGAAGCGGCACGAACCGTGCCGCCTGACCGCCGGCCGCTCAGTGCGGACGGGCCGCCCACTCGAGGCCGAGCTCCGTAAGCCTGCCTCCGGAGGGCTCGCCCGACTCCGGATTCCAGCCCATCATTTCATAGTAGCTCTTCCTCGCCGCCAGGAACTCATCCCGATCGATGTGCTTTCCCGCGAGCGGCCCTCCCGCGATCGGGGAGTGGAACCGGTCGGGAAGCACGTCCTGTTCCGGGCCGATTCCGTTGCGCGTGTTGAAGAGCCGGGCCATCTGGAGACCCCGCTCTCCGGCCCGGAGGAGCTCCCAGAGGCTGATGTTCCACCCGGTCGCGCCCCGCACCAGGTCCACGATTTCGTCGGGCTGCAGCACCGATGGCGGAGAAGCGATGTACCAGCAGATGTCGAGCACGTTCAGCACGCTGATCCAGAGATGGGACCGGAAGAAGAACCGGACCTTGTCCGGGCCGAGCGACAGGCTGTCCATCGGCTCGTAGATGCCGAGGGGATTGATCTCTTCGAGGACTTTCCCCGCGGCGGCGAAGTTCGGATCATGGGATGCCTGCAGGTGGTCCGCTCCTCCCGGGGCGAACGCATATCCCAGCCCGACGCCGGGTTTCCCGCGCGGGTCGTGCATGGGAACGTACTGCCCCTTCACGTGCAGCATGCAGGAGGCGCCCTCGGGGCCGACGTATGCCAGGGCGGCCGGTACGCCGCCGGCGAGGACGTCGCCGATGCCTTCCCGCCGGACGAGCTTCTCCAGCAGCAGCAGGACGAGCTCGGGATCGCCGAACCGCAGCTCCAGCCCGTCGGTCCTGCCGCTGTCGATGATGCCCTTCTCGAAGCATTCGATCAGGAAGGCGATCGACATTCCGGCGGAGATCGTGTCGACACCCCAGGCGTTGCAGATCGCGTTCGCAGCGGCGATGCTCGCGAGGTCGTCGATGCCGAGGTTCGAGCCGAACGCGCCGACCGTCTCGTACTCGGGACCTCCATAGGAAGGATCGGCCTTCCGGCCGTAAGCTCTCCGCCTTTACGACGCGCTTGCACCGGATCGCGCACGCGAAACAGCCGTCCCGACCCGTGAGGATGGTGTCGGTCATCGTCTGCCCGGTGATCCGCTCCGCGCCGTCGAACACGTCCTCCTGGAAGTTCCGGGTCGGAAGCTGCCCGGCCCCGTGAAGGGCGATCGCGCCCGATGCCGTTCCGTGAACCCCGAGCCGCTCGCGGTTCACCTTCCAGCCGGAAGCCACCTTCTTCGCGTACTTCGCGACGACGGCGGGTACCGCCCCGACGGGCCTGTTCGTGCCCCGGACCGCGACGGCCTTCAGGTTCTTCGATCCCATGACGGCCCCGAGCCCGTTCCTGCCGGCGGCGAAGTGCAGGTCCTCCATGATGCACGCGTACTGTACCAGGAGCTCGCCCCCCGGTCCGATCTGCGCGACCCGGACGTTCCGGTCGCCGAGCTCCTCGCGGATGAGTTTCTCCGCATCGCCGGTGGTTCTGCCCCACAGATGCCCCGCATCCCTGATCTCGACCGTCCCGTCGTGAATCCAGAGATACGCCGGCTTTTCGGCTCTGCCCCGGATTACCAGCGCGTCGAATCCCGCGGCCTTGAGCTCCGTCCCCCAGAAACCGCCGACCTCGCTGTCCGCCCATCCCCCGGTGACCGGCGATTTCGCCCCGACGCTGTGGCGCCCGAGACCGCCGACGGGAAGACCCGTGAGCACGCTCGCGGCGAAAACGAGCAGGTTTTCGGGGGACAGCGGCGCGGTTCCCTCCGGCAGGTCCTTCAGGAGGTAATACCCGACGATGTTCCGGCCTCCCAGGTACGTCCGGTAGAACAGGTCACCGGGTTCCTCGATCCGGATCGACCGCTTCGCCAGGTCCACGTGCAGGATTTTTCCGTTATAGCTCGCATCCATGGTATCTCCTTTTTCTGCGAATCCCGTTCCTCCGGATCCAGCCGCCCGCAGGATCAGATCGACATCTCGTAGATCCGCACGATATCGTCGTAGCCGATCTCCATCTTCATGCACTCGAGGGTTCGCCGGGTGGTGTTGAGAACCGAACGGGCGATGTCGGGCAGCATCTCGCGCCGGATCCCCAGGTCTCCGAGGGTGATCGAGAGCCCGAGCCGCCCGAGGTATTCCGAAAGAACCTCGCCCGCCATCTCGGCCATCCGCTCCTCGGAATGCGAGCTCCGGTCCACCCCGAGGATTTCGGCGACCCGGGCGTACCGCTCGATGTCCGACTTCCAGGTGTAGCTCATGTACGCCCTGCTGACGGCGCAGAGCGTCTTTCCGTGGACGGCATCCACGTAGCCTCCCGCCGGCTGCCCGAGCCCGTGAATCCCGACGCAGATGGCGTTGTCGAGGGCGAACCCGCCGAGGGTGCCCGCCCATGCCATGTTCGCCCGGGCTTCCCGGTCGCTTCCGTCCCGGTAGGCCCGCTCGAGGTTCCCGACCACGAGCTGCATCGCCTTTTCGGCGACCAGGTCGGAGAAGGGCGTGGCCTTGTTGGAGAAGAACGCCTCCATGGCATGATAGAAGACATCGATTCCGGTCACTGCGGTAACCGGTGCGGGAACGCTCAGCATCAGTTCGGGGTCGACGATGGACACCGTGGGATAGATGCACGCATGCCGGACCCCGTATTTTTCGTGGTTGCGGTCGTTCGTCACCACGGCGGTCCGGGTCACTTCGGAACCGGTGCCGGCGGTCGTGGTCACGGCGACGACCGGCAGCCGCTTCCGTTCCGTCTCCTGGACCCGGCTGCCCCCGGGGAGGTAGTCATAGATCGAGGCGTCGTTCGCGACGACCATCGAGATGTTCTTGGCCGCATCGATCGAGCTTCCGCCGCCCAGCGCGATGAGGAAATCGCATCCCGCTTCCCGCAGCATCCCGCGCCGTGCTCGATCTCCGTCGTCTTCGGGTTCGGCGTGACATCGTCGAAGACCGTCCACCCGATTCCCGCCGCCTCGAGCAGTCCCGTTACCCGGTCGAGGATGCCGAACCGCTGCATGTCCTTTCCCGTGGTGACGATGAGGGCTCTACCGCCCAGGGGGCCGCATACCTTCGGCAGCTCACCCAGCGCTCCCGGCCCGACGGCGAGCTGCGTCGGAATGATCATCTCGAACAGTTTCATGGTTCCTTCCTCCGTTTCCGCGATCCTTTCATATGTACCGCCATCGCCCGCGCCGCCGATCCGGGATTGCGCGCGAGCAGCGCCTCGATGATCCGCTCGTGTTCCTCGAACGCGACCTTCGTGCGGCTCGGATCGCACATCCGAAGATCCCTGGTCAGGGCGAGTATCTCGGGGCTCATCAGGCCGATGAGGCTGCACAGAACCGTGTTCCGGCAGCTCTCCGCGATCTTCAGGTGAAACAGGAGATCCTCCTCCAGGCCGTCCTCTCCCCGCTCCACCCGCGAGCGGAACTCCTCGTGCGCCCGGACGATCTCCCGCATCCCGCTTTCGTCCGCACGCCGGGCCGCGAGCCGGGCGGCCTGTACTTCGAGCAGGGCCCGGGTTTCCATGAGCGACTGAAAATCTTCCCGCTCCAGATGGAGCACATTGGAGATGAATCCCTGCAGGGCCTTCAGCCCCAGCCCGTCGACCACGGTTCCGTTCTGCGGCAGGGTCCGCAGGAGCCCGTAGAACTCCAGTTTCCGGAGCGCCTCGCGGACATGGCTTCGTCCCACGCCCAGCCGTGCGGCGAGCGTCCGCTCGGGCGGAAGCCGCTCTCCCTGCTTGAAGGTTCCGACCAGGAGAAGCTCCCGGATCTGCCGGGCAACGATGTCCGAAGGCTTGGGGAGATCGATCTTTCTGATCCGGTCGAGCCGGGAATCCGGACTGCTCATGGGAGACTACTCCATTGGTTGACCAATCAGCATGGTAGACCCCTTTCTCTGCGGCGTCAAGAAAGAAATTCCGGCTACTCTCCGTTCGCCGCCGCCTTCCCCGCCGCAGCTGCCCCCATTCGCGGTTTCCCGCGCGCCGCATCCACGCGTTCTTCACCCGGTTCAGCACGAGCAGGTAACCTGCCGAGATCGCGTACAGGAGCACGAATCCGACGCCGAGGCTCGTTCGAGGCAGCAGGAAATACCCGACGAGATAGAAGAGAACCAGGTTGCTCGCGCTGAAGCCGTATCCGAGGACGATTCCGGGATAGAGGCGGTCGCCCTCCTCGAAATGCAGGATGATGAGCAGGGGAAGCAGCATGGAGGGAAAAGCGCTGAAGATTCCGGACCATTCGGCGCCGAGCCAGCGGGCGAGGCCGGTGATCAGGACCACGAACAGCCCCGCCGTTCCGCCGCGGAACAGCAGCTGCGGCACGCTCGATCTCCTTCCGCCGGTCGGGCGGGTCGGGAACTCGAGCCGGTCCATGATGAACAGGTTGCCCGCCATGATCCCCGCGGTCAGGGCGAGAGAGCCGACGAGCCCGACCCGGAGCCAGCGGATCGTGAAGGAGAACAGGAGGTAGGCGGCAACGGCGCCGAGCACGGCGGCCGCGATCTGCACAAGCCGGCCGCGGTCACGCAGCGCTTTCCCGATGAACAGATAGACCAGGCAGAACAGCACCGTGGAAGAGAGACCCGCGATACCCCAGGGGATCGCTTCCATGACGAAGAGCGTTCCCTGCTCCCGTGCGAGGAAAAAAATGGTGATGCCGACTCCCAGCGGAAGGCCGGCCAGGATGCCTGCGATGGTCGGTCCCGACCTTCGGGAGACCTCGGCGAGGAGAAGCACCACCGCGACGGTGATCGCGAGCTTGATCAGCATGCTGTCCATGCCGCATGATAGCCGGAACGGACCGCGGAATCAACGGCCCCCACGGCCCCCACGGATGCGAACCGGCCCGCCGCCGGACCGTACGCCTTCGTCAGCCGACGCTGATGTCGGGCTCCAGGTGCGTCGTCGTCTTCATGGAGTTCGCGATCAGGCAGTGCTGTTCCGCCTTCTCGATGATTCTCCGCGCGCGGTCGATCGAATCGGCGGAGGAAACGCGGATCTTCGGTCGCATGGTTATCTCGGTGATCTGGAATCCGCTCTCGGTCTTCTCGAGAATGCCCTCTGCGGATGATTCATAGGAGTTGAACTCGAGCTTCGAGTTGGCGGCTATGGCGAGAAACGTGGTCATGAGGCAGGCCTCGGCGGCGGCCACGTAAAGATGTTCCGGAGACCAGATTCCCGGATGTCCGCCCGGAAATTCCGGCGGGGTCGCAACCTGCAGGTCGGGCAGTCCTTCCGATGTCAGGGCGGCTTTTCGCTCCGACTCCCAGCGGACGGCGGTTCGGTACACGTGCCTGTTTTCCATATTTTCCTCCTCCATGATGGTTGTTCGGTGTTCGCTCCGGTTTGAATATACTCGATATATTCGGGAAATGCTATGCTTCTGCCGACGGATGCCGCATCGTGCGGGATCCCTGGGCGTGACACCCTGGGCGTGAACCTCCTTGACAGCCCGCGCCCTGCGGCGGAGAATGAGGCAACTTTTGCCCGAAGGGAACAGAAATGATCACGAAAATCGATCACGTTGCACTGGGCGTCTCCGATCTGGAGCGCTCCATCGCCTTCTACCGGGACATTCTGGGTTTCTCGGTGACCCGGGTCCTGGAGCCGAATCCCGACCTTCCGCTCGCGAAGGTGGTCGGCATGCCGGGTGCGAGCGCCCGGATCGCCCACCTCGACCTGCACGGTCAGATGCTGGAGCTGTTCCAGTATCTCTCGCCCGAAGGCCGGCCGATTCCGTCCGACTACCGGCAGGCGGACAAGGGGTACATTCACATGGGGCTGACTTCCGACGATGCCCGGGCCGACTACCGGCGGCTTCAGGAGCATGGGGTCAGATTCTTCAGCGAGCCGGTCGAGTTCCGGCCCGGGGTCTGGATCTTCTATTTCTACGGCCCCGACGGCGAAGTATGCGAGTTGAGGCAGACATGAACCTGGGATTGGAAGGGAAGAAAGCGATCGTAACCGGCGCCGGCGGCGCCATCGGCGGAGCCATCGCTCGGATGCTGGTCGAGGAAGGCGTGGAGGTTGCGATCTGGGACATCTCCGAGGATCGGGCCCGGACTCAGGTCGAAGCGATGGGCCGGCCCGGTGCGTTTGCGGTGGGCTGCGATTCGACGAACCGGGAAAGCGTGCGGAAGGCGCTGGACCGAACGCTCGCGCAGACGGGTACGGTGGACATCCTGGTGAACTGCGCCGGGGGGAGCCGGAAGGAGACGACGACGGCACCCGATCTGTCGTTCTTCGACATCGCGGTCGAGGACATGGAGCGGGTGATGGCCCTGAACTACCTGGGCTCGGTTATCCCGTCCCAGGAGATCGGCCGGATCTTCGCGGACCGGGAAGAGGGCGTGATTCTGAACATCTCCTCCATCGCCGGGATCGTTCCCGTGACCCGGGCGATCAGCTATTCCAACGGCAAGTCGGCAGCCAACAGCTTCACGCAGTGGCTCGCCGTCCACATGGCGAAGAACTACTCTCCGCGGATCCGGGTGAACGCGCTCGCTCCCGGTTTCCTGCTGACCGAGCAGAACCGGTTCCTGCTGCTCGACGAAAAGACCGGTCAGCCCACCGAACGGGGAAAGACGGTGATGGGGCAGGTGCCCATGGGGCGCTACGGAACCCCGGACGAAATCGCCGCCATGGCGGTATTCATGGTGTCCGGCCGCGCGAGCTTCATGACCGGGGCGGTCGTTCCGGTCGACGGAGGCATCACCGCTTTCATGGGAGTATAGGGCCGGGGAAGGGGAGACCCGGCCCGGCCGGATCGCCCCGCCTGCCGGCCGGATCGCCCCGCCTGCCGGCCGGCGCCGCCCCGTCGCGGGGCGGCTTCCGGATTCACTTCAGAACGTCCCGGTTCACCACGCTTTTCGGGGTCCGTCCCATGAGCACTTCGGCCGCACAGGCCGCGGCTTTTCTCTGCAGTTCCTGCAGGGATTCCTCCGAGTAGAAGCCTTTATGGTCCGAGAGTACGGCGTTCGGCATCTTCAGGAGCGGGTAATCCTTCGGGACCGGCTCCTGCTCGTGCACGTCGATTCCCGCCCAGGCGATGGTGCCCTTTTCGAGCGCCTCCGCCAGCGCCGCGGTGTCCACCAGACCGCCCCGGGACGTGTTCACGAAGATCGCCGTCGGCTTCATCTTCGCGAACTGTTCGCCGCCGAACATGTGGCGGGTCTTCTCGGTCAGGGGGGCATGGACGGAGATGTAGTCCGATTCCCGGAGCAGGGTGTCGAGGTCGACCAGCTTCGCTCCGGCACGTTCGACGACTTCGGCCGGAATGAACGGATCGTAGACGAGCACCGCACCAGGATCGAATCCCTTCAGCTTCCGGTGCAGAGCCTGCGGAATGTTCCCGAATCCTACGATGCCGAAGGTCTTTCCGGCGATCCGGTAGATCGGTCCGGCTTCCGCGGTATCCCATTTCCCTGCCCGGATCGCTTCATCCCGGAACCGGATCTGTCGCGCGCAGGCGAGAATGAGGGCGAGGGCCTGGTCGGATACCTCTTCCATGCAGTAGTCCGGGACGTTCACGACGCGGATTCCCTTTTCGGTGGCCGCCTTCGCATCCACGTTGTCGAAGCCTACCCCGTACCGTGCGATCACCCGGCACTTCTCGAGCTGCCGGATGACGCTTCCCGGCAGCTTCGCCAGGTTCACGACGATCGCATCCGCGTCGCGGCAGGCTGCGAGAACTTCCTCCTCGGATGGGTTCGCGGTGCGGACCTCGACCACGTCCGCGTCGGCCTTCGCCAGTTCCTGCCGCTCGAGCGCGTGGCTTTCATAGCGGTCGTCGAGAATCACTGCCTTGTACCGTGCCATTTCCTTCTCCTCTCTTCGATGAATCACGTAATGTCGTGTGCGTTGTCGGTTCGACCGCAAAACGGTTCCGGAGCCCCGGTCCGCCGGTCGACTGCCCGTCCGGTCAGACGATCGGACCGAGCTGATGAATGGCT
This sequence comes from uncultured Spirochaetota bacterium, assembly GCA_963728215.1. Lineage (GTDB taxonomy): Bacteria > Spirochaetota > Spirochaetia > CAVSJD01 > CAVSJD01 > CAVSJD01. The sequence goes on from CAVSJD010000012.1 coordinate 550,649, forward strand.
GTGGAGCCGTAGAACCCGATCTCCTCGGCCTTCGTGAGCGTGCCGGCCGCAGCCGCGGCGACCGCGTCGAGAATGCGGCTCCCTGCGGAAGCGGGATCGAGCTCCCCGGAGACGATTCCGCTCACGTCGATGTCGACGAAATCGGCCAGGGATGCCGCCGTTCGGCTGTTCCCGCAGACCTTGACGACCGGGACGAAGGGAAAGCCCTGGGGAACCGCAAGCCCGGTCGAGAACAGGATGAGCTGACATCCCGCCGCCGCAAGGGCCGTGAGCATCTCCGGCTCCCGGCCGGGGGTGTCCACGAAGAACAGACCCGGACCCGCGGGCGGCGCTTCCCCGTAGGCGAAGACATCGTCGACGGCCGCGGTGCCGCTTTTCACGATCGCACCCAGGGATTTTTCCTCCAGGGTGGTGAGCCCTCCCTCGATGTTCCCCTTGCTGGGGTTTCCTCCGCGGATGTCCCCACCGCCCTGGAGTACCCGTTTCTCCAGCGCGGCTACCGCCGCGAGCAGCTTTCCGGCGACTTCCTCGTTCCGGCACCGGCGGGCGAGGATATGTTCCGCCCCGATCACCTCGGTGGTTTCTCCGAACACCACGCTTCCGCCGGCCGCGAGCAGCAGATCCACCGCCCGTCCGACGGCGGGATTCGCGGCGATGCCCGAAGTGGGATCCGAACCGCCGCACTTGATGCCGACCCGCAGTTCCCGCAGGCCGGCCTCCACCCGTTCGGTCCGGGCGATTTCGGCCGCCAGCCGCTGCGCCGTCTCCCGGCTATCGGCGATCGTGGCCCGGTAGCTGCCGCGATCGCGGATGCGGACGATCTCCACCCGTTTGCCCGAGGCGGCGATCCCTTCCGCGATCCGGACGGTATCGACCCCCTCGCAGCCGAGGGCGACCAGTACCACGGCGCCCAGGTTCGGATTCCGGCCGATGCCGACGAGCGTTCGCTCGGTGAGGGCGAGGTCGCTTCCCGAGAGGCCGCAGCCCTGCTGATGCGTGAACGGGGAGGCTCCGTACACGGCTGCCGCGACCGCGTCGGCCGCCTGGTTGGCGCAGGAGACCGCCGAGAGAATCCCGACGGCATTCCGGATGCCCACGCTCCCGTCCGGCCGGAGCCAGCCCATGAACCGGTGCCCGCTCATCGGTCTCTCCCGCCGCCGGCCCCCGGGCCGCTGCCGGTCCCCGGGCCGCTGCCGGCCCGCAGGCCCTCCACGTTGTGGACGTGGACATGCGATCCGCCCGCGATGTCCGCGGTTGCGCGTCCGATCACCTCGCCGTACTTGAGCACGGAGCCGCCCTTCGGGATGGGGGTGCGGGCGAACTTGTGCGCGAAGGGAACGGTCTCCCGGATGCGCACGACCTCGGTCGATCCGTCGGCACAGGAAACCGCGACGGTTTCGCCCGGCGGAAGCGCGCGGAGCGCGGTCACCGTGTTGTCGCCGTCCGAGAGGAGCAGGCAGGCCGGGCTGCCTGCCGGATGCTTCCGTGCTCCCGGACGGATCTCCCCGATTCCTTCCGAAGCGTTCCGTTTCCGATCACCAGTCGCCGCCATGGTTCCCCCTCCCGGGCATCAGCGCACCCGAAGCCTCGGCGGGATCGAGTGCGAGTGCCTGCAGCTTTTCCGCGTCGAATTCGATTCCGAGTCCCGGCGAATCGCCCAGGACGATCCAGCCGTCCTCGATCCGGTTGTCGAACGAGAAGCACGGCTCGATTCCTCCCACGACTTCCGCCATGAGGCAGTTCGGCAGCGCCGCACCGAGGTGCGCCATGTAATTTCCGGGGCAGAAGACCATGGTGACCGGGAGCTCGAAGGCGGCGGCGAGGTCGGCCGCCTGCATCCCTCCGGTGATGCCCAGGGCGCCGCCGACGAACGGGGAGCCGATCTGCAGGATGTCCGCCGCTCCGCGCTCCGCCAGGGGCAGGAACTCCCCGAGACCGGCGAGATTCTCACCGCTCGCGACCGCGGCCCTGATCGCCCGGGAAACCTGACGGAGACCGCGATAGTCCCAGCGTCGGGCGGGCTCTTCCACCCAGAGAAGATCGTACCGTTCCTCGATCTCCGTGATCCTGCGGATCGCCTGCTTCGGATACCAGTACTCGTTCACGTCGATCGCGAGTCCCGGTCTGGTTCCGGAGCGTGAGAGCGCATCCTTCATGATGCCGATCCGCCGAAGGTCGGACTCCTGGTCGACGCCGGCCTTGAGCTTTCCCGCGTTCACCCCCAGCGCCGCCATCCCTTCGTAGTAGTCGCGCAGTTCCGCATCGCCCAGGCAGATGTCGATACCGCTTGCATACGCCCGCACCCGGGGCTCGGTCGCTCCCAGGGTCCGCCAGAGCGGCTCGCCCGCGGCCTTCGCTTTCAGGTCCCAGAGCGCGGTATCGAGGGCGGCGATCGCGAGCCCCATGATGCCGCCGGTTCCGACCTTGAACGCGTAATCGGTCATCCGGCGCCAGAGTCCGCGGACCCCGCGGGGATCCTCCCCGAGGAGGAGCCGTCCCAGCGTGTCCACCTGCGCCCGGGCCGCCGCGCTTCCGATGCAGACGCCGGTCAGACCCTCGTCGGTGTCGATGAACACCGCGAGCGCGCTCCAGCGCGTCCTTCCTTCCGGGAAATTGGCGTCTCCCATGGGGCGGGCCGATTCGTAGCCGTAGGCGATACTGCGGACTCCGGTGATCTTCATGGGCTTCGCTCAGTTACCTTTCCGGCGGATGTCGCGGACGGAACCCTCGTCCCGCTTCGACCGGATGGCGTCCCAGTCCCATTCGATGCCCAGTCCCGGTTCCGGGGACGGAATCGCCCGGCCGTTCTCGACGCGAAGGCCCATGGTCGCGATCTCCTCGACCTGCGGGATGTACTCGACCCACCGGCCGTTCGGCACGGCCGCGGTGAGCCCGACGTGCAGCTCCATGAGGAAGTGCGGACAGACCGGTACGTTGAAGGCGTCCGCCAGGTGTGCGGCCTTGAGCCACGGGGTAATGCCGCCGATCCGGCCGGCGTCCACCTGCAGCACGGAACAGGCGCCCCGCTGCAGGTACTCCTTCGCCTGGGTGACCGAGAACAGCGTTTCGCCGATCGCGATGGGGGTGGATGTGGACCGGACCACCCGGGCATGTCCCTCGATATCGTCCGCAGGCAGCGGCTCCTCGAACCAGGTCAGGTTCGCCGGCCGGTAGATTTCCGCGCGACGGACCGCATCTTCGACCCGGAACGCCTGGTTCGCGTCCACCATGAGGTCGAAGTCGTCTCCCACCGCCTCGCGGACGAGCATCATCCGGTCCAGGTCCTCCGCCGGCCTGCGGCCCACCTTCATCTTGAATCCGCCCAGGCCCGAAGCCTTCGCCTCCCGGGCGTTCTCCACGATCGTCTCCGCCGGCAGCTGCAGCCAGCCGCCTTCGGTCCGGTACAGCGGAACCGAACGCTGGGCGCCTCCGGCCATGACGTGGAGCGGCAGTCCCGCCCGGCGGCAGCGCATGTCCCAGAGAGCCGTATCGATCGCCGCCATGGCGCCGCTGCTCACCGGACCGACCGTCATGAAACGCATGTGCCCGTACAGGTACTGCCAGTTCTCGTCCACCATCGCGGGGTCCCGGCCGATGAGCTCCGGCAGGAGATGCCGGGCGAGCAGGTCGTGAATCGCGTAGCCGGCGGTGCCGATCGTATATCCGTAGCCGGTCCCCACCGCGCCGTCGTCGGCGTGGATCCGGATCAGCGGTATCTCCATCATGGTGAAAGCCTGGATCGCGTCCACCCGTTCGGATTTTGGGGGGATGCTGATCATCATCAGCTCGATTCGGTCGATTTTTGCCATGAAGTGCTCCTTCGTCGTATGAGACATCCCTATCATACACCTCCCACGGGATTGTGCAAGAAGAGCGGGCCCTGCATGGTATACAAAATGCCACTTTGCACTTGACCCGGTGCATCAGACATGAGAGAATTGTACGCTTACGTTTTCAAGTTCAAGGAGGACATGCATGAAGAAGTTTCTTCTCCTGACCCTCGTCGCTCTCATGGCCGTCGGCGCGGTTTTCGCCGGTGGTGAAAAGGAGCAGGCAGCCGCCGAGCAGAAGCAGCAGCCCGCCGTTCAGCTGAAATGGGCCCACGTCTACGAGACCGGCGAAGCGTTCCACAAGTATGCGCTCTGGGCCGCCGAAGAGATCGGCAAGCGGACCGACGGCCGGTACCAGATCCAGGTGTTCCCCGCGTCGTCCCTCGGTAAGGAAGCCGACATCGTCCAGGGCCTGAGCCTCGGCACGGTCGACATCGTCTATGCGGGCGCCGCGTTCATCGGCAATACCTACGGCCCCCTCGCCATGGCCGAAGCTCCGTTCATGTTCAAGAACTTCCAGCACTGGCAGAACTTCGCAAAGAGCCCCTTCTTCGACGAGCTCGCACAGGGCTACTTCGACGCTTCGAACGGCAACAAGGTGACCGCGGTAACCTACTACGGTGCGCGGAACGTTACCTCCAACAAGCCGATCAACACTCCGGCGGACATGAAGGGCCTGAAAATCCGCGTTCCGAACGCGCCGCTCTATCTCATGTTCACCGAAGCCGTGGGCGCCAATGCCGCCCCGATCGCCTTCGCCGAAGTGTACCTCGCACTCCAGCAGGGCGTGGTGGATGCGCAGGAGAACCCGCTTCCCACCATCCAGGCGAAGAAGTTCTACGAAGTGCAGAAGTACATCAACCTGACCAAGCACATCACCAACAACCTGCTGACCATCATCAGCGCCCCGACCTGGAAAAAGCTCTCCGCGCAGGATCAGGTTATCTTCACGGAAGTGATGAAGGAAGCCGCCGCCCAGGCGTCGCTCGCGATCGACAAGGCGGAAGTCGACCTCATCCCCTGGTTCGAGCAGCAGGGCGTCACGGTGAACAAGGTCGACCGCGGCCCCTTTATCCAGGCGGTCGCGCCCCGGCTGATGGACAGCCCGCGGAAGACCTGGACCACCGACCAGTATCAGCGGATGCAGTCGCTGGCGACTCCGTAACCGTTCCGGTTCGGAGCAGAGTTTCGAACGAACACAACGACGCGTCCGCTTCGGGCGCGTCCGGGGTGCGCCCGTTCCGGGCGCACCTCAGTTTTCCGATACAGATGGAGGATTACCCCATGGCCGGACGCGACCTGACGCCGCCGAACGAACCCGGGGAGCGGCAGCCGAAACGGGATGAAGAGGAGCAGCAGCCGTTCCGCTTTCACCATTACGCGATCGAGGACTACATCGTCCTGCTGGTGTTCTGGGCTCTGGCGGCGGTCGTATTTGCCCAGTTCTTCTCCCGCTACGTTCTGAACGCCTCCATTGTCTGGACCGAAGAGATCGCCCGCTACCTGCTCATCGCGACGGGATTTCTCGGCGCGGTCATGGCAGTGAGAAAACGGAGCCACATCTACGTCGAAGTGTTCTACCGTTTCCTGCCGAGGAGTGTCGGGCGAGCGATGTCGACCGCGGTCGACATCATCAAGATCGTTTTCTTCGGGGTCGGGGCCTATCTTTCGATCCGGATTTTTCCCATCATGGCGCAGCAGCGGATGGCATCGCTGGCGCTGCCGATGACCTGGGTATATGCCCCGGTGCTGGTGGGCTTCGTCATCATGACCCTGCGGAGCGTCCAGATCGCCTGGCAACACTGGAGGAACGGGTTCATTCCCGTGATCAACGACCCGGACAATCCGCTGCCGGAAGCCGACTGAGGGAGGATCTCGATGATCGGAATCATGTTCCTGGTAATGTTCATACTCATCGTGATCGGGGCTCCGATCGCAATTGCGCTGGGCGGCTCGTCGATGGTGTGGGTCTATCTCACCGGTGCGGTGCCGGATTTCGTGATCCTGCACCGGATGGTGAACGGAGTGGACAGTTTTCCGCTTCTCGCGGTCCCGTTCTTCATTCTGGCCGGCAGTCTGATGAATGCCGCCGGACTGACGAACCAGATCTTCGACTTCGCCAAGGCGCTCGTCGGATGGCTGCCCGGCGGACTCGGGCACGTGAACATCGGCGCGAGCATCATCTTCGCCGGAATGTCCGGGGCCGCGGTCGCGGATGCCGGCGGATTGGGAACCATCGAGATCAAGGCGATGGACGACGCGGGGTACGACCGGGACTTCTCGGTCGCCGTGACCGCTGCTTCGTCCACCATCGGGCCGATCATCCCGCCGAGCCTGCCGATGGTCATCTTCGGCGTCATGGCGTCATCGTCCATCGGGGCCCTCTTCATCGCCGGCTTCCTGCCCGGACTGCTCATGGGACTGGCCCTGGCGGTCATGGTCGCGTATTATGCGAAGAAGCGGAATTATCCCAAGGATGCCTCGTTCTCGATCAAGCGGCTCGGGATCACCTTCATCAAGGGCCTGCCCGCGCTGTTCACGCCGATCATCATCATCGGCGGAATCGCTTCGGGGGTCTTCACGCCGACCGAAGCGGCGATCGCGGCGGTGGTCTATTCCCTGGCACTCGGTTTCATCTACCGCACGCTGACCCTGCGCAAGTTCCTCGACGTGAGCATGGAGACGATCGAGACCACGGCGATCATCCTGCTCATCGTGGCCAGCGCTTCCATCTTCGCCTGGATCCTGACGGCGAACCAGGTCACCGAGCGGTTCGCGGCGCTGATTCTGGGAATCTCCCAGAACCGGTACGTCGTGCTGCTGCTGATCAACATCATCCTGTTCGTGGTCGGGTTCTTCATGGAAACCATCGCGGCCATCACCATTCTGACGCCGGTACTCCTGCCGGTCGTGGTGCAGCTCGGAGTCGATCCGATCCACTTCGGCGTGATCATGGTCCTCAACCTGATGATCGGGCTGCTGACGCCGCCCGTCGGCATGGTGCTGTACGTACTGTCCCGGGTGGCGAAAGTTCCTTTCGAGCGCTGTGCCGCGGCGACGCTGCCGTTTCTGGTGCCGCTGGTGCTCGTGCTTTTTCTGGTCACATACATCGAGCCCCTGACCATGTGGCTCCCGGGGCTCATTTTCAAGTAACGACGGGATCGAACGGAAGACGGATGAGAGGAGAAGCAGAATGACCATACTCGGTGTCGATATCGGGACCACATCGATGAAGATGGGGGTGTTCCGGCTCGTGGCGGAGGAGCTCGAGCTGGTGCGCGAGTTTTCCCGCAGTTATCCGATCAACGTGTACAACCAGGGAAGTTTCGGTGATATCGAGCAGGAGAAATGGCAGAAGGCCTTTGTCGCCGGCTGTCGCGAAATGGCCGATCTGATGCCGGAAGTGGATGCGGTTTCCCTGTCGGGGACGACCCCGGGGCTGAGCGCCATCGATGCCGACGGGAAGGCGACCTACCCGGCGATCCTGATGCTCGACCAGCGCTCACGGAAGCAGGCGGCGGACATCATCAGGACCGTCGGGCTCCAGAAGGTGCTCGAGGAGACGGCGAACATGCCCGTCGCCGGGGGCTGCTCGCTCGCGAGCATCCTCTGGATCAAGGAGAACGAGCCCGATGCGTACCGGCGCACCGCCTGCTTCGGCCACTCGAACACGTTCGTGGCGAAATGGCTGACCGGCGAGTTCGCCATCGATCCCTCCTCCGCGTCGCTGTCGGCGCTCTACAACACGGTGAAGAACGACCTGACCTGGAACCGGGAGATCGCCGATGCGTTCGATCTCCCGCTCGACCGCCTGCCGCGCGTCATTCCGTCCTACGGCAGCGCGGGACGCGTTCTGCCCGACCTCGCGAAGGAACTGGGCTTCGCGAAGCGGCCTCCGGTGATCATCGGGGGAAACGATGCAGTGCTCGCCGCCTACGACGCGGGAGTCCGGGAACCGGGGGAAGCGATCAACGTGAACGGTACCTGCGAGATCACCCTGGTCTGCCTGCCGAAGTGCTATCCCTCGACCGAGTACAACATCCGCGCCCACGTGCTGCCGGGCCGCTGGCTCACGCTCTACGTGATGAACGCGGGGGGCAAGGCCTTCGAATGGTTCCAGAGCGTCTTCTGTTCGGAGATGAGCCCCGACGACTTCTGGAGCGACTTCCTGCCGCAGGCGGTGGAGAAGTGGGTCGACCGGGAAAGCGGGGTCCGCTATGTACCGTTCCTGATGGGCTCCCGCTACTCGCTCGATCCGATGAAGGCGGAGTTCACGGGCATGACGCAGGAGACCACGCGCGAGGAGCTTCTGACCGCGCTGGTTCGCGGGCTCTACGAATATCAGCGGGCGCACCTGAAGGAGATATCCCTCGAGGTGCCGCTGCGGGAAGACATCTACGTCACCGGAGGGGCTGTGAATCCGGCGCTGATCCGGGCTAAGCAGCGATGGATGCGGGACTGCGAATACCGGTACCGGGAGCAGTCGTCCCTCAAGGGTGCCGCCCTGCTCGCGAAGAAGCACCTGGAGGAAGGGACCGTCTGATCCGGAAGCCGGCCGGCCGGCAGGATCCGCGGGTCCTGCCCGTCCTGTCAGGTGATTTCCGTGACGCGTCCCTCGATGATCTTCGTGAGCGACCTGATCTTGCTGTTCCGGATGTGCAGCGTCAGGAGTTCCATGGCGTGATCGATGTTCCGGATGCAGAGTGCGTCGATGAAGTTCAAGTGCTCGCTGATGGTGGTTTCCTGGTCGGCCTGTTCATGGAGACAGAGTTCCCGGAACGTCTGGGTGAGGCGGTACAGCTGGTTCAGCATGGTGCCGAGCCGCCTTCGGCCGCTGGAACGGATGAGATAGCCGTGAAGCTCGGCATCGACTGCGGCGTGCCGGAGATAGTCCCGGCAGGTGCGGAGCTCGAGGATCCGGCTTTTGATGGAAAGCAGCTGCTGGATGCTGAGCGTCTGTGCCGCACGCCGCAGCGCGAGGATTTCCAGGGACTCCCGGAGCTCGTAGATGTCCTCGAGATCGTCCGCGGTGAAGGGGAGGATTCTCGCGCCGCGCTTGGGAAGCAGCTCGATCAGGTTGTCCTGTTCGAGGTTCCGCAGGACGCTGCGGACCGGGGAGCGGCTGACCGCGAACTCCCGCGCAAGGGTATCCTCCCGGAGCCAGGTGTCTTCCGGGTAATGGTTCCGGATGATCCGGTCGAACAGGACCGTATAAATCTCGTGAGTCGTCATTGTTGCATACCGCTGTTGGTTGGCTGAAAGACCATAACTGTATACCATTTTAGATGAGATCGTGGAAATTGCAACGATTATTTGACGGCTGCCGAACATAACTTGCTTTCACCGGAGGCAGTTCTTCCTCCGGGAATGCTTTCTGTATACTTTTGCTCGGAATTGTCGCGTTATCTTCGAGTTGCCGGGGCATGAATTGAATACAAGATCGGTTCATTCCGGGGAGCGGGAAAGAAACCGTTTGACAGTCCACGTGAGACATAGTATAACAGAATGACCAAAGGCATCACAAGCATCATCAATTCTTTTCCATCATGAAGGAGGAAAGCATGAAGGTAAACCTCTCGTTCAGGAAGCTCTCCGTGCTCCTGATCATTCCGTTCGTTCTGCTGGCGTTCTCCTGCGGAGGCGGCAAGGAAGAGCCGGCTCAGGCTGCTGCGGCGCCCGCTGCGGCGGCTCCGACGGCTACTCAGGGCGAAGTGCCCCCGATGATCGACGCGTCGCTTCCCGACAAGCCGATCTCTCTCCGGATGAGCTATGACGACCCCGTTCTCTGGCCGAAGCAGGCGAACGTGCCCGATCCCGAGCATGCGTTCGCGGTTCTGTTCAAGGACTACGTCGAGCGGACGTCCGGCGGCAAGATCAAGGTCGAGCTCTTCGGATCCGGTTCGCTGGGCAGCTACCGGCAGACCCTCGAAATGGTGCAGAACGGTTCCCTCGACATCAACATCGGAACCGGCTCCCTGGGCTCCTATTTCCGGCCTATCGAGCTCATCACCATCCCCTACCTGTTCAGCTCGGACGACGTTGCGGAAGAATTCTTCGCCAACAGCCCCTTCTGGAAGAAGATGATGGACCAGATGGAGCAGGAAGCCGGCTTCAAGTACCTGTCGATCGGACAGAACGGCTGGCGGAACTTCACCAACAACGTTCGTGAGATCCGCGGACCCGAGGACCTGAAGGGCATCAAGTTCCGCGTCATGGAGAGCCCGGTCTACGTGAAGATGATCGAGTCCATGGGCGGAAGCGCGGTCCCCATCGCCTGGAACGAGCTTTACACCGCTCTTCAGACCGGTGTCGTGGACGGCGAAGAGAACCCGATCTCCTCGATCAACCTCGGGAAGATCTACGAAGTGCAGAAGTACCTCACCATGGACGGTCACGTCTGGAGTGAGAACATCATGGTGATGAACGCCGACAAGTTCAACAGCCTGCCCCTCGGAGCCCAGCAGATCATCATGCAGGGAGCAAAACTGGGAGCCCAGGCGAACAACGTCGCCGAGCGGATGGTTTCCAACATCGTGAAGTACGAAGTTGTTGCGAGCCAGATGCAGGTGTACATCCCGACCTCTGCAGACAAGCAGAAGTTCCGGGAAGTCGCTCAGCCCGCAGTGGTGGACTACCTTCGCGGAGAGCTCGGAGCGGAAACGGTCGACACTTTCATTCGGGAAGTGGAACTGGCCGAAGCCCGCGCCGGCTGGCGGCGGTAAGAGGTCGGCGACCTCGTAATTGGAACATGTGATGGCAGTCCGTCGGAGCCGGCGGACTGCCGTCTTTGTCTTGACAGCGTAAATCCTTCGAAACGGAATCGGGTGGGATCATGATCGGAGTTCTCAAGAAAATCAGCGACATTACCTACGAAGTCGGGAAATGGATAATGTTCACCTATATCCTCGGGGTAACGTTACTCGCCATTTTCGGAGTCATATTCCGGATCGCGGGTAATTCACTCTCCTGGAACGAGGAGCTGATGCGCTGGCTCCTCATCGGTGCCGCGTATATCGGAGCGTCGGTGGCTCTCCGCGAGCGCAGTCACGTCGGAATAGAGTTCTTCATCCTGCGGATGAGCAGGACCGCACGGAAAATCTCGATCCTTGTCGGATACCTGGCGATCGTGATCTTCCTCGTGGTGGCAATCCGGTACGGGTTCGAGTCGGCGATGCGGGCTCAGCGGCAGTACGGCGCCATTCTCCGGCTGCCGATGGTCTGGGTGAAGATGAACATCCCGCTGGGATCCCTGTTCATGCTGATCCACATGACCTATTTTTCCGCCGGCGTCCTGACTGAAAAGGAGAATCTCCGGAAGTACCTGGTCAGCGGCGGACAGGACATGCACGAATAAGAGGGGAGAAGAAATGAATTTCGCCTTACTGCTCATGGGGTTTCTGTTCGTTGTCGCTCTCGTGATCGGTGTTCCCATCGCATTCGTGCTCGGGGTAGTGCCCATGCTCTACCTGATCCTGTTCCGGGGAATACCGCTCATCGCCATTGCCACGAAACTGTACGCCGGGATCGATAACTACGTGCTTCTCGCCCTGCCGTTTTTCATCCTCGCGGGCAATATCATGAACCATACCGGAATCACCAAAGATCTGGTGAATTTCGCCCGTCTCATCGTCGGTCGGATGCGGGGTGCCCTCGCGCAGGTGAACATCGTGGTGTCGATCATCTTCGCCGGTCTGACCGGGGCGGCGGTCGCGGACACCGCAGCCATCGGTTCGATCCTGATCCCCGCCATGAAAGAGGAGGGCTACTCTCCTGAATATGCCGCAGCGGTCACCACGGCGTCCTCGATCATCGGCCCGATCATCCCGCCCAGCATCATCATGGTCATCTACGCATCGGTCACCGGGGAATCGGTCGGCGCGCTCTTCATGGGCGGCTTCATTCCCGGACTGCTGATCGCGCTGTCCCTGATGATCCTCGCGTACTACTATGCGGTGAAGAACAATCACCCGAAGCGGACCGAGCGGATTCCCTTCGACGAGGGGTTCCGGATCGTCAAACGGTCGGTCATCGCCATCCTGGTGCCGGTCATCATCATCGGCGGTATCCTCACCGGAATGTTCACTCCGACCGAGGCGGCGGCGATCGCATGTCTTTACGCGTTCCTGGTCGGTGTTCTCTACTACCGCACCCTTACGCTCAAGAACATCGTGGACAGCCTGATCAATTCCGGCATCGTGGCGGGAACGATTCTCCTGATCATCTCTACCAGCCAGGTCTTCAGCATGGTTCTTACCCTGGAGCGGATCCCGGAGCACATCGCCGCTGCCATGACGTCGGTCATCTCGAACAAATACGTGTTCCTCCTGGTGGCCAACGTCCTCTTCTTTTTCATGGGGATGGTCATGGAGACCGCAGCCAGCGTCATCCTGCTCACCCCGATCCTGCTTCCCATCGCCATGGAATACGGGGTGCATCCGCTGCATTTCGCCCTGGTGATGCTGGTGAACCTGAACATCGGGCTGACGACTCCGCCGGTCGGCGTGTGCCTCTTCACGGCGGTGCCGATCGCAAAGGTCTCCATGGAGAAGATGATCCCGAAGGTCATGCCGTTCGTGGCGGCCGAGATGATCGCGGTGCTCCTGATCACGTATATCCCCGACCTCATTCTCTTTCTGCCGAGGGTGACGGGTTTCATCAACTGAGTTTCCGGCGCACCGCCCGCTCGGCGGTTCCGTCTTCGAAAAACAAAGGCCTGCTCCCGGACTCCGGGGCAGGCCTTCTTCATTTTCGGGAATGGGCGGCAGGCGGTTGACGGACTGCGGGTTTGAAGCCCGGTGGGCGTCGCCCCGGCCGCACGCAGCGGGGCGACGTGGACTGCCGGATTACCGGGTCAGGTTGCCTTCCGCATCGAACGCCATCGGTTCGGGGCCGCTTTCGACGACCAGGTTCGGGTTCGCCTTCGCTTCTTCGAGCAGCGATTCGGAGATCCAGATTTCGTCCACGTGCGAGGAGTTCCTGATGCGGACCAGGCGAGGACTGTCGGCACCGTTGCCCATGGCAACGTAGAGGGCGGCCTGCATGGCGAGCCGGTCGTTCTTGAGCGCCATCGGCATCCGGATTCCGATTGCCACGCGGGCGGTCAGGGCGTTCGGGTACATCGTGTCGAAATCGGCCTTCTCGAAGACCCGCTGGGTGGTATAGTTCGCCATTCCGACGCCGAGGGCATTTCCATGGGTCTCTTCGGAAATGTCGAGCACCACGTACTGGCCGACCCGGGGCGGTCCGCTGGCGAACGGGGTGCAGTAGCTGCCGGTGATGTTGGGATCCATGCCGTCGCCGCTGTGGTTCTTTCCGATCTCGTCCACTACGAGCACATCGATATCCTCGATGAAGATCCGGGCCATGAGTGCGCGGGCCTCCTCGAGCAGGGCGGGCTCGCGGGAATCGATTTCGTCCTTCGGGAGGGCGATGATCCTGCAGGTCTGGTCATGGGAGTTCTCGATGATCGCCACCCCGAACAGGATGTTCGCATTTTCGAGGATGGCGCGGGCGTACATGGGTACGTTTTCCGCCATCTTGCGGAAACCCTGGGAATGGCATGCCTCGGCGCCCTTGTGCTTGGCGAGACCGATCGCCATCATCTTGAACAGTCCGCTTTCGTACTCTCCCCGGAACGCGGTATGGGGCTTCACCCGTCCCACGACGATGATGCCGTCGGCCTCGGAAGCGTGCCGATCGACGAATACCGGCCGGCCGTCGGCGAGGCTGCTGACCTGAACCGTTTCCATGGATGAACGGATGGGCGCTCCGACGTACTCCTCGGTGACTCCCATTCCTTCGATCATCTCCCGCTGGCCTTCCGCGGAGCCGCCGCCGTGACTTCCCATGGCGGGGATCACGAACGGTTCGGCGCCGAGTTCCTTCAGGACGCGCACGATTTCCCGGATGATGAGCGCGATATTCGCGATGCCGCGGCTGCCGGCGGTGATGGCGATGCTCATGCCCGGGCGGACGGTCGAGGATATCCCGTCTTTCTTCAGCTGCTTCCGGATCTCCCCGGGTATGTCATCGAGCTTCTGGTTGTTCAGCTTCTGTCTGACTCGGATCATTTTCGGGAGCGGGGTTTCCTTCAGCATCCGTTCCACGACACCGTGCCGATCCCAGGTGCTTTCCCGCATTTTGACGCTCATCGGTCCCTCCTTGCTCAATGTTCACAGATTGTATCAGGTTGCATCCGATTATGAGGCAGACCCGAGATAAATTCAAGTCGAAATGACGATGTTGTATTTCAGCGCATCAGCATTCCGCCGTTCACGTCGAGCGTCGCCCCGGTGATGTAGTCGGACATGGGGGAGGCGAAAAAGAATACGGCCCAGGCGATGTCCTCCGGTTTTCCGAGCCGACCAAGCGGAGCCGACGCCGGATCGAAGCGATCCCCGGCCATCTCGGTCTCCGTCGGTCCCGGAGAGACCGCGTTCGCGTTGATCCCGTACTTCGCCCCGTACCGTGCGTACGACTTGGCCAGGCCGATAATGCCCGCCTTGGAGGCAACATAGTCGGGACTGACCTTGAGCCCGCCGACCTGTCCGCCCATGGAGGCGATATACACGATTTTCCCCGCTTTCCGTTCCATCATGTGCGCAAAAACCGCTTTTGAACAGAGCTGTGCGCCCGTGAGGTTCACGGCGATCACCCGGTTCCAGTCCTCTTCGGTGACCTCGGGGAGCGGTGTGAAGTTGCCGATGCCGGCATTGTTGACCAGGATGTCGATCTTCCCGAACCGCCGGAGAACCGCTTTGACCATAGCTTCGACCGAAGCGGACGATGTGACGTCCACCTGAACCCCGATCGCTTCCGCGCCGGCTGCCGAAATCTCGCGAGCGGTCGCCTCCGCCGCATCCCCGTTGATGTCCGCGATCGCAACCTGTGCGCCGTACTCCGTCAGCCGCTTCACGATCGCCGCCCCGATCCCGCGGGCTCCGCCGGTGACGATCGCCGTCTTTCCCGATATGTCCATATAAGCTCCTTCCTGCACGAGGGTATGATTTCATAGTAGCAGATGAATCGGCAAACGGAAAGGCCGCCCCGGGCAGGGCGGCCGATTCCACTTTGCGGCGGCTCTTCAGCCGTAGATTCCCCACGGTTCCGAGCGCCGGCTGACGAATATGTTCTTGATCTGGCTGTAATGGTCGAGGGCCGACTGATGCGAATCCCGGCCGTATCCCGACTTCTTGTATCCTCCGAAGGGCGAGCCCGATGGTACCAGGTTGTACTCGTTCACCCAGACCGTTCCCGCCTGAATCGCGCCGGCGACCCGGAAGGCGCGATCGATGTCGGCGGTCCAGACCGCTCCGGCGAGCCCGTACTCGGTATCGTTGGCGATGCGGATCGCTTCCGCTTCGTCCCGGAACGGGATGATCGAGAGCAGCGGACCGAAGACTTCCTCCCGGGCGATCCGCATGGAGTTGTCCACCCCGGTGAAGATTGCCGGCTCCACGAAGAAGCCGCGTTCGAGCCCGGGGTCGTCGCGGCGGCTGCCGCCCCGAACCAGCCGGGCGCCGTCCTGCCGGCCGATCTCGACGTACCGCAGAAAGGTTTCGACCTGTCCCGCATCGATGAGCGAGCCGGCCTGCGTCGTTTCGTCCAGCGGCATTCCGAAGCGGAGGGAACCGAAGATCGCGACGAGCCGCTCCACCACGCGGTCGTGGATGTCCCGGTGCAGGAGCAGGCGCGAACCCGCGTTGCAGACCTGGCCCATATTGTAGAGGATGGCCGATGCGGCACCTTCCACCGCCTTCTCGAAGGGGGCGTCGGGAAACACGATGTTGGCCGATTTTCCGCCGAGCTCGAGAGAGCAGGGGATGACCCGCTCCGCCGCGGCTCCGGCGATCCGGCAGCCGACCTCGGTCGACCCGGTGAACGCCAGCTTTGCGATCCCCGGATGCGTGATGATGGCCTCCCCGCAGGTTCGTCCCGACCCGGTCACCACGTTCAGCACTCCGGGGGGCAGGATGTCGAGGGAGAGTCGGGCCAGCTCCAGGAGCGAGAGCGGGGTCAGGCCGGCCGGTTTGATCACCACGGTATTCCCCGCAGCGAGTGCGGGCGCGAGCTTCCAGGCAGCGATGAGAATGGGGAAGTTCCAGGGCACGATCTGACCGACCGCTCCGAGCGGCTCCCGAACCAGAAGGCTGAAAGAGTCGCGATCGTGCCGGACGGAGGAGTCCTCCGCCGATCGGGCGGCGGCGGCGAAGTAACGGAACTGGTCCGCCACCGCGTCCACATCGAGCCGCGTTTCGGAGATCGGTCTTCCCGTGTCGAGAGCTTCCACCGCGGAGAGGCGATCGCGCTCGGCTTCGATGCGGTCCGCCAGGCGGCCAAGCCGGGCGGACCGGTCGGCGGCGCTCATGGCGGTCCACCCGGCGAGCGCTTCCCGGGCCGTCTTCACGGCCCGGTCCACGTCTTCGGGCCCCGCGGCGGCCGTCTCCGCGAGGAAGGTGCCGTCGGCCGGGCAGTGCGTCATGGTGACGCTGCCCGACCCGGCAGGGACGAAGGAACCGCCGATGTACAATCCGTACCGCTCGTTCAAGCGGATGTCGCTTCGTTCCATCATTATCCTACTTCTTTATGAACCCTTTCTCCAGCAGGAATTCCCGGGCGATCTCGTCGGGCTCTCCGCCGTCGTCGTAGATCAGATTGAGCCCGCTCATGGTGGCGGAATCGATGGCTCCTCCGAGGACGTTCAGCGTTTCGAGCAGCTTCGGATACTTCTTCACCGCCTTCTGATCCACCACGTATGCGCCGCTGTAGTCGGGGAAGAAGTTCCGGTCGTCTTCGAGCATGACCAGGTTCATCTTCTTGATACGGGAGTCGGTGGCGTACGCGACCGCGGCGTCCACTTCCTTCTGATCGATTGCCCGGTACATGAGCCCGTACTGCATGGGAAGGACCCGCTTGAACTTGATGCCGTAGGCGTCGGACCAGCCGGGATAGGCGTCTGAGCGGGTATCGAAGTTCTCATCCCCGGCAAGAAGCCAGTCGGCGGCATACGGGGCAAGATCGGATGCCTTCGAGAGTCCGTACTTCTCGGCCACATCCTTCCGGACGGTGAACACGTAGGTGTTGTTGAAGCCGAAGGGCTTGCCCCAGGTCATGTCGAACTTCTCCTCGAAGCCCTTCTTGACGCGGCTGTACGTTTCCTGAGGCGTCAGGACCGGTCCTTCGTAGCGCAGGACGCCGGTCAGCTGGGTGCCCGTCCAGGTGGGGTACACATCGATTTCACCGCCGACCATCCCCTGGTGAAGGACCGAGGATCCGGTGAACTCGGTGTTCACGGTGGCTTCCAGCCCCATATTCTCTTCGATGAGGATCTTCGCCATGTGGGCGAGAATGACCGTCTCGTTGACATTCTGGGCGGCGACGCGGACCGTTCCCTCTTTCTGCCCTTCGGCGAAGAGAGGCGTCGCTGCGAGGGCGGCAGCGATCAGCGCCCAGGCCGTGACGATTCGAATCAGGTTCTTCTTCATGATGCAGCTCCTTTCGGAAAATAGTCTCGGGGACCGACGGCCCCGTTCGTGCGCGTGTTTCATGATGCGGCTCCGGCCGCGAGTCCGGCGGCTTTGCGTCCTTTTCGGGCGATCCTGGCGGCCCGACGTTCGGGCTCCAGGTGGGCCCGAAGCATCTTCATGCCCTGATCTACCGACAGGGCCAGGATGGTGGCGGGGAAGGCGCCGGCGAAGATCACCTCGTTGCGGATCGAGGCCAGGCCGGAGAAGATGAGCCTCCCGAGGCCGCCTCCCCCGATGGCCGAGGCGAGCGCCGCGGTGCCGATGATCCAGACGGTTGCCACCCGGATCCCGCCGATGATGACCGGCATGGCCAGAGGCAGCTCGACCTGCAGGAGAATCTGGTTGCCCGTGAGTCCCATTCCCTTCGCGGCCTGGACCATCGGGCGCGGAACGTTCCTGATGCCGATATAGGTGTTCTGGAGAACCGGCAGCATGGCGTAGAGATAGAGGGCGAAGATGGCGTTGTCGTTTCCGATTCCGAAGATGAAGATCAGGAAACCCAGCAGAGCCAGGCTCGGTACGGTCTGGAATACATTCGCCATACCGATCACGTACGGGACGATCTTCTCGTTCCGCGTCAGGTATATTCCCAGGGGAATACAGGTCACGAGGGTGATCCCCAGGGCGATCCCGGAGATCATGATGTGCTCCCAGAGCAGGAACAGGATTCGATCGTGCTGCTTGGCTACGAATACGAACAGCAGTTCGAAAAAACCGGGATCATTACCCATGGGTCGCCTCCTTCATGACGGATCCGTCCGCCGGTGCAGGGGTCATCGCCGGCTGCGGTGCCGTGTCGGCGGGTCTGCCGCCGATCCGGCTCCGGGTGAGCCGCGAGATGGTGAGCCGCGCGATTCCGCTGTTGGTGATCCGGCCGAGGAACCGGCCGTTCCCGTCGAGAATGGGGATGGGCTTCCAGTCGTCGACCAGCATTTCCGCCGCGTCCCGGATGGTCGCGTCCTCGACGGAGAGCTTGCGGTCCAGGATCGCGATCGAGCGCAGCGGCGAGTTTCTGCCGGCAGCGCGCTTCACGTCGTTCAGGGTGAGCATGCCGTGCCATTTCCCCCGGGAGTCGACCAGCTGTGCAGATTCCAGGTTCGTCTCCTCCATCTGCTCGAGCGCCGAGCCGGCGGGAGTATCGGGGGTAAGGGTGAGGTATGCATCCTCGATCAGGGTCTCCACCGAGGTGTCGGGAGAGATCTGGGAAAGCCGGTCCTCGCCGATGAAGTTCTGAACGAATTCGTTCTTCGGGTTCTCCTGCAGTTCCTGCGGGGTTCCGAGCTGTTCGATCCGGCCCTTTCGGAGCAGAACCACCCGGTCGGCGAGCTTCAGCGCCTCGTCGATGTCGTGCGTCACGAAGACGATGGTTTTTTTCAGCTTCTTCTGCAGCTCGATCAGCTCGCTCTGCAGCTTGTCGCGGGTGATCGGATCGAGCGCGCCGAACGGTTCGTCCATGAGCACGACATCCGGTTCCGCCGCGAGTGCCCGGAGAACCCCGATCCGCTGGCGCTGGCCCCCCGACAGCTGGGACGGCAGCCGGTAGCGGTAGAGCGCCGGGTCGAGTCCGGCCAGCTTCAGAAGATACTCTACCCGTTCGACGATCCGTTTCCGGCTCCACTTGTGGAGCCGGGGAACCATGGCGATGTTCTCCTCCACCGTCAGGTGGGGCATCAGCCCGGTCTCCTGGATCACGTAGCCGATTCCGCGGCGAAGCCGGACCGGGTCGATGGTCTGGATGTCCTTGCCTTCGAGCCGGATCCGGCCGGACGTCGGATCCTCCAGCCGGTTGATAAGCTTCAGGGTCGTGGTCTTTCCGCAGCCGGACGGACCGATGAGGACCACGAATTCCCCCTGCTCGATCTCGAGGGTCAGTTCCTGGATGGCTACGGTTCCATCAGCGTAGGACTTGGTGATCCGATCGAACGAGAGAACGACATTCCTATCCATTGATTACCTCCTCCTGTCGTCGAACCGGTATCGCCGCGTCGAGCGAGGCGGCAGCCTCCCGTAATGCATGCAGAAGCCGGTCGGTCTCCTCTGCGGTTCCGACGCTGATCCGCAGGGATTCCGGAAAGCCCCAGCCGGTGCACGGCCGGACGATGACTCCGCGCCGCAGGAGTGCCTCGGAGAGCGCGGCCGCATCGAAGGGTGTCCGGGTAAAGACGAAGTTCGCGTGGGCGGGTGGTGTTTCCCACCCCATGCCGGTGAGCGCCTGCCGCATCCGCCCCCGGTCCGCTATGATGGCTTCCCGGGCTCTCCGGTAGGCGTCCCCGTCCCCGGACAGTGCAGCCATGGCGCCGGCGATTCCGACGCGGTTCGCGTTGAACGGCTCGGCCACGGTGTCGATCACGCGGATCATCTCCGGGCGGGCGATCGCATAGCCGATCCGGGCGCCGGCCAGGCCGAAGGCCTTGGAGAAGGTGCGGACGAAGATGATGTTCCGTCCGAGCGTCTGCCGGTCGAATCCCGGGAGCAGCGAGGGGTCGGCGAACTCCGCGTACGCTTCGTCGAGAACCACCCATACGTGTTCGGGAAGCCCGGAAAGCAGCCGGAGGAACCGTTCCCGGTCAACGACGGTGCCGGTGGGGTTGTTCGGATTGCAGAGCCAGATCAGTTTGGTCCGTCCGGTCACTGCGGCAAGCATGCCGTCGAGGTCGACCCGGTAGCCGTCGGCAAGCGGCACTTCGACCGGCCTGCCGCCCATCAGCATGGTGATCTCCCGGTAGAGCCCGTAGGTAGCCGAGGAGAGAATCGCCTCGTCCCCGTCGTCCAGGAATGTTTTGGCAAGCGTCTCCAGCATTCCGCCTGCCCCGTGAGAGATGCTGACGAAACCCGGATCGAGCCCGAATCGGGCTGCGATCAGTTTCTTGATCTCCAGAAAAGAGTTGTCGGGATAGGTGTTGAGGGTCACGAGTTCACGTTGCATCGCCTCCAGGGCGGCGGGAAAAGGGCCGTAGGGGTTTTCGTTGGATCCGAGCTTTATCACGTCGGTCAGGCCGTACTGTGTCCGGACCTCCTCGATGGTTTTTCCCGGAATATACGGCTGTACCGAGTAGACCGATTTTCGCAGTCCCGGCAGTTCATGCATGGCTGTTTCCTCCGTCAGGTTCGATTACGATCAGGGATGGGTTCGGGCGGGCGAGGGCGTCCCGGAGCGCCTGCACGAGGCGGTCCGCCGACGTGAGGCGCGTGCCCGGGATGCCGTAGGCGTCGGCGAGCGCGATGAAATCCGGGTTGCGGTTGTCCACGGCGATCCGCCGGCCCGGGTGCCGGATCTCCTCGGTACGGCGGATCTCGCCGAATCCGCGGTTGTTCCAGATAATGAGCGGAAGGCAGAGCCGTTCCTCGCATGCGGTCGCCAGCTCCTGCATCGTGAACTGAAATCCGCCGTCGCCGGAAAGCGCGCAGACCGGCAGGTCCGGACGGGCCCGCTTGGCTCCCAGGGCGGCGGGAAGTGCGAAACCGAGGGTGCCGAAGCCGACGGGGTGAAAGAACGTCCGGCTCCGGAAGGCGGGATACTCGCTCAGGGCGACATAGGCGGGCATCGTCATGTCGGTGAAGAACAGCCCGTTCTCCGGCATTGCGCTCCGGATCGCGCCAGGCATTCGAGAATCACAGGCAGGTGTTCTCCCACTCCCGTGACCTCTCCGACGTGATCGCGGGAGTGGCGCCGGAGCTCCTGCACCCGCAGTTCCGTAATGCGGCGGCGCTCGGCGAGGACGTTGGCGTCGCCTGCCCCGAGACGGCCGAGCAGGGCATCGAGAACCGCCGCCGCATCGCCCTTTATGCCGATGTCGGCAGGACAGTTCCGCCGGAGGGCTCCGGCGTCGGCATCGATCCGGATCAGCCGTCCCCGCGGGCGGAGCGGTGTCTCCCAGAGGTCGGTCGGGGAGAGCTGAGTTCCCACGGCGATGATGACGTCCGCCGCCTCCAGGAGCTCCCGTACCGGGTTGAAATGGATCCGGGTCCCGAGGGACAGCGGATGCCGTTCGTCCAGCACTCCCTTTCCTGCGGCGCTCTGCACCACCGGGGCTCCGAGTCGTTCCGCCAGAAGACGGATCTGCCGCTCCGCACCGAGCGAGCCGCCGCCGGCGATGATCGCGACCGCGTCCGCGGCATCCAGGAGGCGGGCGGCTTCGGCCGGAAGCGGGCCTCCCGGGGTCGCATCGAGATCCTCCCGAAGGATGTCCATGGGAATCTCGACGTGCACCGGTCCGGGTCTCCCGGATCGGCAGAGACGGAAGGCATCCTCGAGGGCGGGACCGATCCGGTCGACCGAAGGAATCGTCCGGCTCTCCTTGGCCACCGAAGCGGCCATGATGGTGGAGTTCCGCAGTTCGTGAAGGAATCCCGTCTCCTGCCCCGCGACCGAAGAGGGGATCTGGCTCGATATGACCAGCATCGGGATCGAGTCGTGCATCGCTTCGCCCATCGGGGTCAGAATGTTGGTGAGCCCGGGACCGGAGATGACCAGGGCGACTCCCGGCTCACCCGTGGCCCGGGCGAAACCGTCCGCCATGAAACCGGCTCCCGCTTCGTTGCGGGCCGTCACGTGATGGATATCGGATCCCAGCAGTGCGTCATAGACATCCAGGTTATGGATGCCGGGAATGCCGAACACCGTCCTGCAACCCAGCCGTTCGAGGGTCCCGATGAGCTGCTGTGCACCATTCATATCGTAGTACTCCTCATACTGTATTCGTTCATTCCATATCTCATGCCTCGAACCTCGAACCTCGTACTTCGTACCCCGCCCGCATCGGTCGAAGCTGCGGGCATACGGATAGTACGGACGGCGCTTCGCCGAAGGGAGATGTCGCGGTCAGGACGCTACAGGAAAACCAGGTTGGGAAATCGGAGGCGAACGTGTTGTAAAAAAGTTGTAATAAGTCCAAAAAGCATAGTCACGCGTTACTAACATACTACCCCGGTATGAGGAGGATGTCAAGTAAAGAAGATGAGATTGTGGGACTTCAGGCGGATCGCATGATGGGCAGGGCGGCGATCGAAAGAAACGAGGGCGGCCCCGCGGGGCCGCCGTGAAGCGTCAGATTTCCCAGTACCTGGCCGATCCGTTTTCGGAGGGAGCGCCGGTAGCCGTCCCAGTCGGTGATCGGATGCCGGGCGATTCCCTCGTCGCAGGCGGCTTTCGCCACGGCGACGGCTTCGTATTCGATCACCCGGGGATCGAACGGTTTCGGAACGAGGTATTCGGTTCCGAACGTGAACTCTGTCCGCCGTAGGCCTTCGACACCGATTCGGGAACCGGCTGGCGGGCCAGGTCGGCCAGGGAAAGGGCGGCGGCCATCTTCATTCCCTCGGTGATGGTATGTGCGCGGACGTCCAGGGCACCCCGGAAAATGAAGGGAAAGCCGAGCACGTTGTTGATCTGGTTCGGGTAGTCGCTGCGCCCGGTGGCCATGACCACGTCGCTCCGGGTCGCTTTTGCCAGAGGGTAGGGGATTTCCGGGTCGGGATTCGACATGGCGAAGACGATGGGAGCATCGGCCCATGGTCGTGAGCATCTCCGGAATGAAAGGCAGTAGGCGACGGAGAGCCCGATGAACGCATCGGCACCCCGGACCGCTTCCGCGAGAGCGCTCCGGCCGGTCGGTTGCGAACTCCGCCTTCTCGGGAGTCATTTTCTCTTTCCGGCCCTTGTAGATGACGCCGGCCGTATCGCAGAGGATGATGTTCTCCCGGGTCACCCCGGCGGCGACGAACATGCGGGCGCAGGAGATTCCCGCGGCTCCGGCTCCGTTGAAGACCACCTTCATCTCCGAGAGCTTCCGCCCCGTTGCCGCAGCCTGCGTTGAATGATGCCCGCGGTGCAGATGATCGCGGTCCCGTGCTGGTCGTCATGGAAGACGGGAATGCCGCATTCCCTGATCAGGGTCTGCTCGATCTCGAAGCAGCCCGGGGGCCTTTATGTCCTCGTAGGGTTCACTCCGCCGAATGTCGGTTTCTCAGATTTTCACGGTTTCGATGATCTTTTTCGGGTCCTGGGGTCGCGAGCTCGATGTCGAACACATCGATGTCCGCGAACCGCTTGAAGAGCACGCCCTTGCCTTCCATGACCGGTTTGCTGGCCAAGGCGCCGAGGTTCCCGAGACCGAGAATGGCGCTTCCGTCGGATATGACCGCCACCAGATTGCCCTTGCTCGTGTACTCGTAGGCTGCATCTGGCCGCTCGGCGATCTCCAGTACCGGTTTCCCGACACCGGGCGTGTAGGCGAGGCTCAGGTCCTCGGCGGTACGGCACAGCTTGGACGGAAGGACTTCGATCTTTCCCGGTTTGTCTCCGCTGTGGTACTTCAGCGCTTTCTCACGCAGGATATCGGTTTCCATGTGGTCTGTTTCTTCCTCCTCCCGGGTACTCTCATGCGCTC
>CAVSJD010000013.1:0-51680 GCA_963728215.1 uncultured Spirochaetota bacterium
CGAGGCTTCTGATCATCAACCCCGGATCGACATCCACCAAGATCGGGGTCTACCGGGGCGAGGCTCCCGAGTTCGAGAGCGTCCTGCGGCATTCCGCCGAAGAGCTTTCCGGGTTCCGGAGCATCACCGACCAGTACGGGTTCCGCAAGGCGCTCATTCTCGGTGCCCTGGAGGAGAACGGTGTCGGACCTTCGTACCCTGGACGGGGTGGTCGGACGCGGAGGACTGCTCAAGCCGATCGGGGGCGGGACCTACCGGGTGAGCGAGGCGATGGTCGAGGATCTCCGCAGCGGCGTTTCCGGGGAGCATGCTTCCAACCTCGGAGGAATCCTCGCCTGGGAGATTTCCCGGCCGCTCGGCCTCCCGGCCTTCATCGTGGATCCGGTGGTGGTGGACGAGATGGAGGAGATCGCCCGCTACTCCGGCCTGCCCGCGCTTCCGCGGAAAAGCATCTTCCATGCCCTGAACCAGAAGGCGGTCGCCCGCCGGGCGGCCGGCGATCTCGGAAAAGGATACGGGGAGCTGAACCTGATCGTCGCCCATCTCGGCGGCGGCATCTCCGTCGGAGCGCACCGCCGCGGCCGCGTCGTGGACGTGAACAACGCCCTCGACGGAGACGGGCCGTTCTCGCCGGAGCGGTCCGGCGGCGTGCCGGCCGGCGACCTCGCGAAGCTCTGCTTCTCCGGGACGATTCGACGCGCCGGCGGTGAAGCGCATGATCACCGGCGCCGGCGGCCTGGTAGCCTACCTGGGGACCAACGACGGCCGGGAGATCATGCGGCCGGATCGAAGGCGGGAGACCGCGAGGCGGAGACGGTCTTTCGTGCCATGGCGTACCAGGTCGCGAAGGAGATCGGGGCCCTCGCGGCCGTGCTCTCCGGGGACATCGATGCAGTGGTCCTGACCGGGGGGCTCGCGCACAACGGCATCCTCGTCGAATGGATCCGGGAGCGGGTGGGCTTTCTCGGCCGCGTGCTGGTCTACGCCGGAGAGGACGAGATGATCGCGCTCGCGCAGGGAGCGCTCAGGGTGCTCGGCGGCGATGAGGAGGCGCGCGACTATGCCCCGTGAAACAGGCGCCGCTGGCCGTCCGACCACCGGCCGGACCGATCCGGCTCTTCGCCGAGGGGCTGATAGCCGACCGCCGGATCCGCATCTCATCGGCCATTACGGAAGCGGCAAGACCGAGTTCGCCGTGAATTACGCCCTCGCCCTCGCGGGACTGGGCCGGAAGACCGCGATCTGCGACCTCGATATCGTGAACCCCTATTTCCGTTCCCGCGAGCGGAAGGAACTGATGGAGGCATCGTCGATCCGGGTCATATCGAACTCGATCGGGGCCAACGTCGGCGTGGATGTCCCCGCCGTATCGGCCGAGGTCGAGGCGCCGATCCAGGACCGCTCCTGGGACCTCGTGATCGACGCCGGCGGCGACGGGGCCGGAGCGCGGGTGCTGGGCCGCTACAGCCGGTACTTCACCGACGGCGAATACGACATGTTCTGCGTCCTGAACGCGAACCGGCCCGGAACGCGGACGGCGGACGACGCGGTCGCCCACATCCGGGCGATCGAGGAGGCTTCCCGGACCCGCGTGACGGCACTGGTGAACAACACGCACCTGCTGTACGAGACCGGGCCCGGGCACGTGCTCGCGGGACAGCGCCTGTGCCCGGGAAGTCTCGGAGCGCCTCGGGCTGCCGATCGCCTGGGTGAGCGCACTGGCGCCCGTTGCGGAGGCGGTGCGGGACCGCATCGACGGCCGCATTTTCCCGCTGACCATGTACATGCGGGACGAATGGATGCGGTACTGAATCAAGGAGGAACGGTGATGGCGAAAGGAAGAGTGGTTTTCGAGGAAGATCGCTGCAAGGGCTGCGGACTCTGCACGACGGTATGCCCGGTCGGGATCATCAGCCTCGACACCGCCCGGATCAACGCGAAGGGCTATCATCCCGCGACGGTGACGGATGCGTCCAAGTGTACCGGCTGCACCAACTGCGCCGTCATGTGCCCCGACATCGTGATCAGCGTCTATCGCGAGAAAAAACCGGCCGCGCAGGCCGTCTGAGGGAGAGACTCATGGAAAAGGTCCTGATGAAAGGAAACGAGGCGGTCGGAGCCGCGGCGATCAAGGCCGGCTGCCGCTACTTCTTCGGTTATCCCATCACGCCGCAGAACGAGATTCCCGAGTACATGTCGCGGGAACTGCCGAAGATCGGCGGGGTCTTCCTGCAGGCGGAGAGCGAGGTCGCCGCGATCAACATGGTCTACGGAGCCGCGGGCTGCCGGAGCACGGGTGATGACCTCCTCCTCGTCGCCGGGAATCGCGCCTCAAGCAGGAAGGCATCTCCTACATCGCCGGAGCCGAGCTGCCGTGCGTGATCGTCAACATGATGCGCGGCGGGCCCGGGCCTGGGCGGCATCCAGCCGGCGCAGGCCGACTACTACCAGGCGACCCGGGGCGGCGGCGACGGCGACTACCGTCTGCTCGTCCTCGCCCCTGCCAACGTCCAGGAGGTGCGTCGACCTGGTGATGGAAGCGTTCGAGGCCGCCGACTACTACCGCAACCCGGTGATGGTCCTGGGCGACGGGATGATCGGGCAGATGATGGAGCCGGTCGTCCTCCACGAGCCGAAGCGGCGGGAGCTCCCGCCGAAGGACTGGGCGACCACGGGAACCGGAGGCAGGCGCGCGCCGAACATCATCAACTCCCTCTACATCGATCCGGCCCGGCTCGAACAGCTCAACCAGCGCCTGCAAGCGGAAATACGACGAGATGCGGGAGAAGGAGACCCGCTGGGAGCGGCACCTTCTCGACGACGCCGAGATCGTCTTCGTCGCGTTCGGCACCACGTCGCGGATCGTGAAGAACACCATCCAGATGCTCCGCGCCGAGGGTATCCGGGCCGGGCTGCATCCGGCCCATCACGGTCTGGCCCTTCCCCGACCGGGCGTTCGACGAGCTGCCCTCTTCGGTGCGGGCCGTCATGTCGGTGGAGATGAACATGGGACAGATGGTCGACGATGTCAGGATCGCGGTGAACGGTCGCCTGCCGGTCGGCTTCTTCGGCCGGTGCGGCGGGATGATTCCCACGCAGCAGGAGATCGCCGAGGCCGCGAAGAAGCTGCTCCTGCAGGAGGTACATTGATGGAAACCCTGGTATTCGACCGGCCGAAGGCACTCACCGACCGCGAGTTCACCTATTGTCCCGGGTGCACGCACGGGATCATCCACCGCCTGGTCGCCGAGGCGCTCGACGAGCTCGGCGTGACCGGCAGAACCATCGGGGTCGCCCCGGTCGGCTGCTCGGTGTTCGCCTACGAATTCTTCAACTGCGACATGCACGAGGCCGCGCACGGCCGGGCCCAGGCGGTCGCGACGGGCATCAAGCGGGTCCACCCGGACAAGGTCGTCTTCACCTACCAGGGCGACGGCGACCTGGCGTCGATCGGAACCGCCGAGGCCGTCCACGCCGCCCACCGCGGGGAGAAGATCACCACCATCTTCGTGAACAACGCCATCTACGGCATGACCGGCGGCCAGATGGCCCCGACCACCCTCGTCGGCCAGAAGACGACCACCTCGCCCTACGGTCGCGACGCCGCATCGGTCGGGCGGCCCATCCGGATGGCGGAAATGCTCGCGACGATCGACGGTGCGGTCTTCGTGGAGCGGGTCTCGGTGCACGATCCCGCGAATGTCCGGAAGGCGAAGAAGGCGATCCGGAAGGCGTTCGAAACGCAGCTCGCCGGCGCCGGCTTCTCGATCGTCGAGGTGCTCTCCACCTGCCCGACCAACTGGGGGCTCACACCGGTCGAATCGATGGGCTGGGTCACGGAGAACATGATCCCCTACTACCCGCTGGGCAATTTCAGAACCCCGCAGGAGGTGAGCGCAGATGAAATCTGAGAAGATCGTGTGCGCCGGATTCGGCGGCCAGGGCGTGCTCTCGATGGGGCGCCTGCTCGCGTATGCCGGCATGATCGAGGACAAGCAGGTCTCGTGGCTTCCTTCCTACGGCCCGGAAATGCGGGGCGGAACGGCAAACTGCCACGTCATCGTCTCCGACGGACTCATCGGCTCGCCGATCATCGCGCAGGACGCCACCGCGGTGATCGTGATGAACCTGCCGTCGATGCTGAAGTTCGAATCCGAGCTGGTCCCGGGAGGCTGCCTCTTCCTGAACAGCACGCTGATCGACCGGAAGCCGTCCCGCGCGGATATCGAGATTCACGCTATTCCCGCCAACGACATCGCCGGGGAACTGGGGAACGGGAAAATCGCCAATATGGTGATGCTCGGCGCTTACCTCGAGCGCACCCGGTCGGTCGCGATCGAGTCGGTTCTCGCGGCACTGAGAAAGGTGTTCGGACCTTCGAAGGAGCACCTGATGCCGCTGAACGAACAGGCGCTCCGGGAAGGGATGAGGATCGTGAGCGGCCGGACGGCGCTCACCTGAGGATATATGGATAATTCCGGAGCAAACCGGAGTACGGTTCAAGAAAAATTGCTTGACCCCCGAAAAATTCCATTCTATCGTGATCTATACCCCACGAGGAGGCGAGTATGACCACATTTATTCTGATCCTTGGGTTTGTTGTCTACGTGGGCCTTTACTTTACGTACGGTAAGGGTCTTGAAAGACACGTAGTCAAGGCGTCCGAGGCGAACGAAACTCCATCGAAGCGGTTGTATGATGGAGTCGACTACGTTCCGGCCAAGAAGCCGGTTCTGTTCGGGCACCACTTCGCATCGATCGCGGGTGCTGCTCCGATCGTCGGTCCGGTACTTGCGATGGCCTGGGGATGGGCTCCGGCCCTGCTCTGGGTCTGGTTCGGAAACATCTTCATCGGAGCGGTCCATGATTACCTTTCGGTCATGGCTTCGGTCCGATACGACGGAAAGTCCATTCAGTTCGTGGCTTCCGACGTCATCACCAAGCGGACGGGCACCATGTTCTACTGGCTGGTGTTCTTCCTTCTGGTCCTGGTGATCGGCGCCTTCGGCGCGATCCTCGGCAACATGTTCGTGGGCAACCCGGCGATTCCGTCCGCGTTCCTCTGGATGATCGGTGCCGCCCTGATCCTGGGCGTCCTGATGTACCGCATGAACGTGAACTTCGCCGTATCCACGATCGTGGGAATCGTGCTGCTCACCGCGGCCATCTACCTCGGCAGCATCACACCGATCACCGCGAGTTACGGCACCTGGATGTTCTTCCTGTTCGTCTACATCATCATCGCAGCCGCCGTTCCGGTGAACGTCCTGCTGCAGCCGCGTGACTATCTGAACTCCTGGCTGCTCTACTTCGGCCTCATTATCGGCGGCGTCGCGGCAATCTTCAGCTTCTCCGGGTTCACCGCGCCGGCCTTCACCGCATTCTCGCCGATCATCTCGGGCGGAAAGGCGACTCCCTTCTGGCCGGCCATCCCGCTGATCATCGCATGCGGATCGCTTTCCGGCTTCCATGCCCTCGTCGGCTCGGGCACCACGTCCAAGCAGATCGAGAAGGAAAGCGACGGCCTGATTATCGGCTACGGCGGAATGCTGACCGAAGGATTCCTCTCAACTCTGGTCATCGTTGCGATCGCGGGCTTCGGCGCCGGTCTGCTCACCGAGGCGGGCAACACGCTCACGACCGCCGGCTGGGCGACCCAGTACACTCCGGCCATGAGCAAGAGCTTCCCCTCGGCGGCCATGTTCACCAACTCCTACGCGGCAATGGTGGCGGCAACCTGGCTCAACTTCATCCCGACGAATCTCGTGAAGATCATCGCCGGAATGTGGGTCGCAGCCTTCGCCATGACCACGCTCGATACCACGAACCGGCTCGGCCGCTACTGTCTCTCCGAGATCCTGCTGCCGATCAAGGACCGGAATGCGGGTGCCTACTCCTTCTTCACCAACAAGTGGATCGCATCCCTGATTCCGGCCGGTATCGGAATGTGGCTCGCCTGGAGCGGCAAATTCACCATCCTGTGGCCTTCCTTCGGTACGGCCAACCAGCTGATCGCGTCCATCGCGCTGCTGACCGGAACCGCATGGGTGGCCCGCCGGCTGAAGACGAACGCCACCATGGCGCTCATCCCGGCGTACATTCTCTGGTTCACGGTTACCGCCGGTATCGTATGGTTCAGCGTGGTCATTCTGCCCGGAACCATCGCCAGCGCTCCGTTCACCGGATTCACCGTCCTCGGCATCGAAATCGCCATGTTCGTTCTGAACCTCTTCTTCATCTACGACTTCATCAAGGCGAACCGCGGTGACGAGCTGATGGCAGACGGCGTCGAGCCGGTCTGATCGGCTGCTGTCGGCCCCCGGGAACCATGGGAGATTGAAGGGCATGCTGAAGCGCTGGACAGAAGCGATACGGGAGCTCTTCACTTCCATGGACCGGATGCATCGGGAAAAGGCGGCGGAATTGACCGAGTTCGAAGCCCGGGAGCTGGAGAATCTTTTCGTTCTCCTTCTTCTGGGCTCGTTCTCGGGGATTCCGTCGCCGCCTTCCTTTATTGCGGCCGAGCTCCTGCCGCATCTCGGGCATGAGCTTACCGTCATGAACAAACGCGCCGAGGCGGCGACGGACAGCCTCGCGGAACTCTCCGGCGTGCTCGGCATAGATTGACCCACCCGCAGCGAGGCACTTCATGAAAACCATCTTTCTTACCGGCAAGGGCGGAGTCGGAAAGTCCACTGTTTCCGCGGCGGTCGCGTGGCAGCTGGCCGAAAAAGGCAGCAGAGTGCTCTCCGTTTCCCTGGACCCCGCTCACAACCTGGGAGACATCTTCGGACTCAAGCTCACCGAAAGGAAGCATCGATATACCGAAAACCTGTATCTCTCGGAGACGAACCTCGAAAAGGCTTCCGCCGCCTATATCCGGCAGAGTCAGAGTCTCCTCACCGAGACCTACGGCTACCTGAAAACCCTCAATATGGACAGCTACTTCGACCTGCTCAAGTACTCACCGGGAATCGAGGAGTATGCCGTGCTGACGGCGCTCGAGCAGATGATCCGCACCGAGCGCGATTTCGATTTCATCGTATTCGACATGCCGCCGACCGGGCTGACGCTGCGCATCCTCGCCCTGCCCCGGATCACCATTTCATGGATCGACCGCCTCTCCGTCATCCGCCGGAAAATCCTGGAGAAGCGCTATACGGTCTACAATATCCGGGGGAAGGATGTTCCCGAGGGCGCACGGCTTTCTTACCGTGAGGAGGACGACCGGGTGCTCGAGAAACTGAAAGAGATGCACGCCCGCTACTCGGCAGTCCGTACGTTCCTCGAGGGATCCGACAACAGCGTGGTTCTGGTTTTCAATCCCGATTATCTGTCCCTGAAAGAATCCGAACGCATCATCAAAGGACTCGGAGAGCTCGAAATGCCGCTGCGCGTCGCGTTCGACAACAAGGTTACCGAAGAGAATCGGGAGATCGCCGACCAGGTGGAGAAAACGCTCTTTCCGACTCCGGCGGGCGGCGTCGTTCTGGATCGCATTCCGCTGATCGGACATCCGCTTCCCGCGTGCTATCTCATGGAACAGGACATTTCGCATCACTTCGACAAGGAAAGGGTACCCCATTGAACAGCGACATTACGAATCAGCCGGTATTCTATCTGTTCATCGCTTTCACGGTTCTGCTCACGCTGGGCTACTCCTGGGGTCGTCGGCGGAACCAGCGGATTCTCCGTTCCGCTCTGAACGGACTGGCGGATGTGATCAATCCGCGGGACCAGAAATTCACCAATATCGGCGGACAGACCGGATTTCACGTAAACTTCTGGCCGAAGAAATCATCGGTTTTTCATCAGGTGGATGCGACCATCACCCTTCTTCCCCGCCAGTCGTGGCTCTACTACCCCTTTGCCCTGCTGTTCCGGAAGTTCGACCGGCTCTTCCTGTCTCTGGAACTGAAAAAGCAGCCCGCACTCCTGCTGTCGGAAGGACACCTGATCGAGAAAGGCTACTCCCGACTCGCCGGAGCCTCCATCAGCAATGCCGACCGGATGCAGAAGGAAGAGCTCGACTGGGGAGCGATGCGATTCACGCTCTACTGGGAAAACGACGATGCGCAGGAGATCCTCAGGCGGGTTCTGTCCGCCTTTCCTGACGACCCGGGCCCGATCAGGCATATCGCCCTGGTCCCCGAACGGGAACGGATATTCCTTTTTCTGATTCCCCGGTACGGGACCGTGAAGGATCGGTTCGCGAAAATCTACGGCCTCATCAGCAGCTTTTACGGAGAGCGGATGAACCGCAGGAAGGGCGCTTCGAGCTGATTCGAGCGGAAGAGCAGAGTTCACCGGTGGTCGAACGGCCCCTGTCGAACGACCGCCCGCCGGCATCTCCTCCCGGAAAACCGGCCGGGCACGTCCTCAGCTCAGCCCCAGTCCGACGGCATTCCGGTAGCTGACGGCCAGGCTCTCGAACGGATCGCCGGGGCAGATATCCTGCTCCACGGCATACCATCGCACGCCCGCATCCCGGCAGGCTTCGAGAATACGGGGCCAGTCGAGGTTGCCCTCCCCGACTTCCGCCATGACATGGCGGCGCTCGAAGTTCATCGCCATGTCCTTCAGGTGCACCACCTTCATCCTTCCCGCGACCTTTCGGATCCAGAGCGCCGGATCGCCTCCGCCCGCCTGCACCCAGTAGACGTCGATCTCGAAATCGGCTTCCGGGGGAAATTCCTCGATCAGGATCTCCATGCCGGTCTTCCCGCCGAAGCGGACAAACTCGAAGTCGTGATTGTGGTAGATGAGCGTCAGTCCCGCATCCGCGAGGCGCCTCGCGGTCGGAGCGATCTCGCGCACGAACGTGCGGAATCCTTCCTCGCCGCTCCGGTACCGCTCGGGCATCGCCCCGAGACCGACCTGCGCGCAGCCCCAGAGCCGGTGCTCGGCGATGACGTTGTCGAGGTCGTCCCGCAGCCGGTCCCATTTGATGTGGGTCGCGCAGATGACGAGTCCCTCGCGATCGACCAGATCCTTGAGCCGCTGCGGTTCGATCGGTCCGAGACCGGAGACCTGGACCGCCCGGTACCCGATCTTCCGGACCTTCGAAAGAGCCTCGGCGATCCCTTCCGGGGTTTTCGCCTGCTCCCGAACCGTGTAGAGCTGTGCTGCCAGAACGTGCTCGCTCATGGAATCTCCTTCAGATCACCTCTTCGAACCAGTCGTCGTCGAGGCTCCCGGCACCGAAGAAGTTGATCGTACTCACGCTTTCCGATACCGGCTGCGGCAGGTCGGCGATATCGATCGCATGGCCGGGGCAGCCGAGTCGGGCGCAGACGTAGATATGGCTCCGGCCGTCGGGGAGGCGGAGGTCGATGGCCTGCCCGCTGCCGCAGCCGTCCACGCTGCAGGGGCGTTCCACCATCAGGCTCGCCCCGCTCCCGGGTACGCTCGCCTCGACCATCACGTCGCCCGCGGCCGATTCCGGAAGAAACCCGTAGAGCTTCGCGTGACTGCCCCAGAAGGAATCGACGAACAGGGAGCCCTCGGACGATCCCACGCGGACGTCCAGCCGGATCGACGGCTCTCCGTGAATCCGCACCGTATCGGACATCAGGGACTCACCGTCCGGTCCCTGCAGGCGCTCGACCACCAGGAACTCCTTTCCGTGGCGTCGGACCAGCTTGAGTCCCTCCGGCAGATTCACCAGCAGTTCCACCGGTATCCTGGTATGCTTCAGCTGCATTGTTTCCTCCTTCCGCTCCGGTCCCCGGATTCGTTCATTATACGGCGCATTCCGCCTGCACGCAACGCGAAACCGGCGCCGCCCGACCCGTCCGGAAACGCCGGGCGGCGCCTCGCCGCCTCATTCCGCTTCCCGCTCCTCGCCGAAAATCGGGGCCAGATACTCCACGCTCTCCCGCAGGTCGTCCCGCATGCTCACCCGGTACTTTCCTTCCAGTCCGAGCCGTCCGCGATATCCCATCCGGTCGAGCTGTGCCGCTACCTTCCGGAAGTCGAGGGAACCGAGGCCGGGCAGATACCGGTTGTCGTCAGAGAGATGGAGCGCGTCGAAGCTGTCGCGATGGTTCTGAAGAGACTGCAGCATGTCCCGCTCCTCGATCGCGAGGTGGTAGGTGTCCGGAAGGATCTTCACGCCGTAGTCGAGAAAATCCTTCGCGATCGCCGCGGCATCTTCGAGCTTCACCGCAACGGAGGTCTCGGTATGGTTGGTCGCCTCGATGATCAGGGGCACCCCGGCCCTTCCCGCGGTGGGGGCGATCTCTCCGAGCGATTCCCGGAACAGCCGCTGCGCCCGCGCCGGGTCGTCCGAAGGCCCGCCCTTCATGAACCCGAGGATGATCCCGTTCCCTTCCGTGCCTTCGAGGAATTCGACCATCCGCAGGCACATGTCCATGGCCTCCCGCCGGACCTTCCCGTCGAAAGACGACAGGGACAGTCCGAACTCCCGGGCGGTGAAACCCGAGGCGTAGAGCGAGAACCGGAGCCCGTGCTCCCCGAGAACGTCCTCGACCTCCCGCCGGTCGACATCCGCAGGGTCGCGGATGTTCAGCTCCACTCCCCAGAGCCCGAGTCCGGAGATGAGCTCGAGGTCCTCCCGGAACGATCGGTCCTCCCGGTACCGTTCGGGAAGGACGATCTGGATCGCCAGGGGATAACGGAAACGGTTCTTCATGGCTGCCTCCTTCTCTGAATCGGGCCCGGAATCACAGGCAGTCCGGTCCGGCCGACCGGAGCCGCGGAGCCGCGGCAGCTGAACGCCCGCCTGGACCCGGCATCCCGTATCATCATACATCGACAGGGACACGCGGGGAAAGGGGTACCGCGGCCGGAAGGCTCCCGCCCGCGAACCGGACATCGGACGATCCTTCTTGACAAACGCCGGCGGAGGCTCCATACTGCCTGCGTGTACGTTACCGCAGCCCTCACCGCAGCCCGGAAGTCCGGCAATGCCCGCTCGGGGACCGCATGACGATCAGGGATATCGCCCGTCTCGCGAACGTGTCGATCGGCACCGTCGACCGGGTGCTCCACGATCGGGGACGCGTATCGCAGGAAACGGTCGAGACGGTGCGGCGGATCGTCCGGCAGACGGGATATCGGCGCAACATGCACGCCAGGCACCTCTCCGAGAACCGCCTGCGGACGTTCGCGGTCCTCATGCCAGAACCCCGGCAGGATTCCGGCTTCTGGGAGCTCCCGCTCCGCGGCATCCGGCGGGCGGCCCGGGAGCTCGAGCCGTTCCGGGTGAAAGCGGTCCCCTACCCGTTCGACCGCCGCTCGGAGCCGTCGTTCCGTGCCGCCGTCGAGCGCGTGCTGGCAGCGGAGCCGGACGGCCTCCTGGTCGCACCGGTGCTGCCCGGACCGGCCCGGGAGCTCTGCGGTTCCCTGCCGGGGAACCTTCCCGTCGTCTTCTTCGATACGCCCCTCCCCGACTGTCCGGGGCTGTCCTTCATCGGGCAGGATCCGTTTGCGAGCGGAAGCGTCGCGGCAAAGCTGATGCGGCTCCTCGTGCCGGACGGAAGGCCGATCGCAGCGCTCCAGTCGGTCCCCCGGGACTACCACATCGAACAGCGGCTCGCCGGCTTCGCGGCCGCTTTCCCGGAGAACGGAAAGCCGCTGCGGTTCGAGGAGGAGTACCTCGACGACCCGGAACGGCGATCCCGCTCGCTCCGGCACCTGTTCGCCGGACAGCCGGACCTGGCGGGGATCTACGTCTGCAACGCCTCCGTACACCGCGTCGCGGAGTACCTGGAGGAATCCGGCCGGAACGTCCGGCTGATCGGGTACGATCTGACCCCGCGGAACTTCCGCTGGGTGAAGCGGGGCGGAATCGATTTCCTCATCAGCCAGCGTTCCGACGAGCAGGCCTATCGGGGCATCATGCGTCTCTACCGGCACGTCCTGCTGGATGAGCCGGTGGAGAAAGAGACCTTCGTACCCATCGACATCGTCACGGCGGAGAACGCGGACTACTATTCGGAAGCACGCGAGACAGGAGGAAAAGAATGGAAGAGCGATATGTGATCGGGATCGACTACGGTACGGATTCCTGCCGTGCGGTGATCGTTCGGACCGCGGACGGGACCGAGGCGGGCAGCTCGGTATTCACCTATCCCCGCTGGGGACGCGGCGAGTACTGCGATCCTTCCCGGAGCCGGTTCCGCCAGCATCCGCTGGATTACCTGGAAGGACTGGAAGGCAGCGTGCGGGATGCGCTGAAGAAGGCACCCGCCGGCACCGCTGCACAGGTCGTCGGCATCGCGGTCGATACCACCGGCTCCACCCCGGTCGCGGTCGACCGGGCGGGAACGCCCCTCGCGCTCCGGCCGGAGTTCCGCGACAATCCGAACGCCATGTTCGTACTCTGGAAGGATCACACGGCCGTGCGGGAGGCCGAAGAGATCAACCGGGTCGCCCGCAGCTGGGGAGGGACCGACTTCACCCGGTACGAGGGAGGGATATACTCCTCCGAATGGTTCTGGGCGAAGATTCTCCACATTCTGCGCGAGGACGAGTAGGTCCGGAAGGCCGCTTTCTCCTGGGTGGAACACTGCGACTGGATTCCCGCCCTCCTCACGGGGAACACCGACCCGCTCACCCTGAAGCGGAGCCGCTGCGCCGCGGGACACAAGGCGATGTGGCACGAGGAGTTCGAAGGCCTGCCCTCGCAGGAGTTCCTCACCCGACTCGACCCCCTGCTCGCCGGGCTGCGGGACCGGCTCTTCCGCCGTACCTGGACCTCCGATACGCCCGCGGGGATCCTCAGCGCCGAATGGTCGAAGAAGCTCGGGCTGCCCGAAGGGCGTGAAGGTGGCGGTCGGCGCCTTCGACGCTCACATGGGCGCCGTCGGCGGCGGAGCGACACCCGGCTCGCTCCTGAAGGTCATGGGAACGAGCACCTGCGATGTCCTGGTCGCTCCGTCCGAGGAGACCGAGGGAAAGCTTGTCCGGGGAATCTGCGGGCAGGTCGAGGGATCGGTCGTCCCGGGGATGACCGGAATGGAAGCGGGCCAGTCCGCCTTCGGCGATATCTACGCCTGGTTCCGGGATCTTCTGCGTGGCCGCTCTCCCTGCTGCCGGAAACCGGGCTCCTGGACGCGGAGACCGCCCGGGCCGTGCGCGAGGCCGCGGTCGACCGGATCATTCCCGAGCTCTCGGCGGCAGCCGCCCGCATCCCCGCCGGCGAATCGGGAATCCTCGCCGTCGACTGGATGAACGGGCGCCGGACCCCGGATGCCGACCAGTCGCTCCGGGGAGCGATCACCGGGCTCACGCTCGGCAGCGATGCCCCGCGGATATTCCGAGCGCTGGTGGAGGCGACGGCGTTCGGCTCGCGCCGGATCGTGGAACGCTTCGCCGAAGAGGGAATGCCGGTCCGCGACGTGATCGCGATCGGCGGAGTGGCGAAGAAGTCACCCTTCGTCATGCAGATCGTGGCGGACGTCATGGGCAAACCGATCAGGGTGGGCAAAGGCGGAGCAGACGGTCGCGCTCGGAGCGGCCATGTTCGCCGCCGTCGCCGCCGGAGTCTATCCCGACGTGCCTTCGGCCCAGCGGTCGATGGGCAGCGGCTTCGAAGAGGAATATGTGCCCGATCCGGAGCATGCGGCGATCTACGACCGGCTCTACGAGGAGTATCTGTCCACCGGGGAGTTCATCGAGCGCAGCACCCGGGAACGGGAGCGGAACCGGGAGCAGGCGCGATGAGCCGTTACGAAGAGCTGAAGGACGAGGCCTTCCGGGCGAACATGGAAATTCCGGCGCAGGGGCTGGCCGTCTACACGTTCGGGAACGTGAGCGCCTGGGACCCCGAAGCGGGCGTGTTCGCGATCAAGCCGAGCGGGGTTCCGTACGCGGAACTCTCGCGCGACGACATGGTCGTGGTGGATGCGGAGAACACGGATCGTCGAGGGCCGCCTGCGGCCCTCCTCCGACACGAAGACCCACGCCGTCCTCTATCGGAACTTCCCGGGGATCGGGGGCATCTGCCACACCCACTCGGTCCATGCCGTCGCCTGGGCGCAGGCATGCCTGCCCATCCCCATCCTGGGGACCACCCATGCGGATCACCTCGCGACCGACATTCCCGTCACCGCGGTGATGAGCGACGAGGCGATCGAGCGGGACTACGAGGAGGAAACCGGAAACCAGATTCTGGACGCGTTCCGCAGCCTGGACCCGCACGAGGTCGAGATGGTCCTGGTCGCCTGCCACGGACCGTTCACCTGGGGAAAGGATGCCGCCGCAGCGGTCTACAACAGCCGGGTGCTCGAGGAGATCGCGAAGATGGCGTTCCTCACCCGGACCATCGCCCCGGGAGTTCCGGCGCTGAAGCAGTCGCTCCGGGACAAGCATTACTACCGGAAGCACGGCAAGGACGCCTACTACGGCCAGGCCTGACGCGGCCGGGACCGGCAGGTCCGGGGAGGACCGCCGGTCCGGCAGCCGATATGCAGAAAGGAGACTCACGTGAAGGATGATCTGAAAAACCTTGAAGTCTGGTTCGTCACCGGCAGCCAGCACCTCTACGGAGAGGAGATTCTCCGGAAGGTCGCCGACGACGCGAAGCGCATCGCGACGGGACTCGATTCCGCCCCGGCCCTGCCGGTCCGGGTGGTCTGCCGGCCGGTTCTGACCACCCCGGAGGCGATCCGGACGCTCTGCGAGGAGGCGAACTCCGCGGACCGCTGCATCGGTCTCGTCACCTGGATGCACACCTTCTCGCCGGCGAAGATGTGGATCGGCGGACTCTCCGCCCTCCGGAAGCCGTTCGCCCATCTGCACACCCAGTTCAACCGCGAGATTCCCTGGTCCGGAATCGACATGGATTTCATGAACCTGAACCAGAGCGCCCACGGGGGCCGGGAGTTCGGGTTCATCGGATCGCGTCTGCGACTTGCCCGGAAAGTGATCGTCGGGTACTGGCAGGACGCGGAGGTGCAGGACGAGCTGTCCGTCTGGATGCGCGCCGCCGCCGCCCGGCACGAGATGCGCACCATGAAGATCGCCCGCTTCGGCGACAACATGCGCGAAGTCGCCGTCACCGAAGGCGACAAGGTCGAAGCCCAGCTGGTCTTCGGCTACTCCGTCAACGGCTACGGGGTCGGCGAGCTGGCCGCGCGGGTCGCGCAGGCCTCCGATGCCGAGGTCGACACCCTGGTCGCCGCGTACGAGGAGCAGTACCGGGTCCAGGCAGCCCTGCGTCGCGGCGGCGAACGGCACGGCGAGCTCCGCGATGCCGCCCGGATCGAAGCGGGACTCCGTTCGTTCCTCGAGGAGGGCGGATTCCGGGCGTTCACCACCACGTTCGAGGACCTGCACGGACTCCCGCAGCTGCCCGGGCCTGGCGGTTCAGCGGCTGATGAGCGACGGGTACGGCTTCGGAGCGGAAGGGGACTGGAAAACCGCGGCGCTCGTCCGAGCGATGAAGGTCATGGCAGCCGGACTGCCCGGCGGCACAACATTCATGGAGGACTACACCTATCATCTCGACCGGCGGAGAATGCTGGTACTCGGAGCCCACATGCTGGAGGTCTGTCCTTCCGTCGCCTCCGAAACGCCGTCGCTCGAGAGCCATCCCCTCTCCATCGGCGGGAAGTCGGACCCGGTCCGGCTGGTGTTCGAGGCTCCTGCCGGACCGGCGGTGAACGCCTCCATCATCGACCTGGGAAACCGGTTCCGGATGATCGTGAACGAGGTGGACGTGGTCCCGGCCCCGGAGCCGCTGCCCGCGCTCCCCGTGGCGAGAGCGCTCTGGGCGCCCCGGCCCGATCTGAGGACCGCCGCGGCCGCGTGGATCCTGGCCGGCGGAGCTCATCACACCGGGTTCAGCCAGGCGGTCGGCACGGTCCACCTCGAGGACTTCGCCGAGATGGCCGGCATCGAGATTCTTGTCATCGACGGGAAAACCGGGATTCGCGATTTCAGGAAGGAAATCCGCTGGAACGAGGCGGCGTACCGGAGCTGACACGCGGGACGGACGGGAAGGACGAGACGAACGGCAGAGGTTCGGAGCGGCGGGGCGTTCCCGCCGCTCCGTACTCATCTCCTCGGACGGGACCGGACCGACGCTCCCGACGGCGCGGGGAGCACCAGATCTTCCGGGGCGGCCTCCGCCGGGTTCTCCGTTGACGCGGGCGGGTTCCCGTGCGATCCGAGCCGGAGTGCCGCCGACACGAACTGCGCCGACTCGTCCGTCAGGACAGGTCCGGACCGCTCGTCGGCAGTTTCCAGATCGGGGCGGGCGTCCTCTTCATTCCGCTTCCTCACCATCGCCGCAGAGAGCCGGTCGGCCTGCAGCATGAAGGTCTCGAGCCTCGCCTCGATAATCTGCGGGAAGGGATTCCCGTCGCATTCGATCGAAAGGAAGGGCAGCACGTCGACATCCCGCCGGATGCTGCCGAGGGACGATTTCTCGCCTGCTGCAGCGGCTGCCCGCTCCTTCCCCTCCACGGTCATCTCGGCGGTGACGACGGCTTCGGTCATCCGGCTGTTCATGCAGCCGAACGGCCCGACATTGATGACCCCGCACCACTTCTCCGCCAGATGATAGAGAGCCCCGCCCGAGGAGAGCCCCGGCTCGCCGGTCAGCGTCCAGGGGAACAGATGCTCCGAGTGCCGCATGTACTTCCGGATCTGCAGGAGCTCGAGCTCGTACAGTCCGCTCCGCTCCAGGATCCGCTTGATCCGCCGTTCCGTCGCATCCTGCACCAGGTTCGCCGCCGCTCTCTCGACCTTTCCGAGCAGCGTGTTGTTCGCCTGG
Organism: uncultured Spirochaetota bacterium; assembly: GCA_963728215.1. Taxonomy (GTDB): domain Bacteria; phylum Spirochaetota; class Spirochaetia; order CAVSJD01; family CAVSJD01; genus CAVSJD01. Next base: position 16,745 of record CAVSJD010000013.1, read on the forward strand.
AACATGCCGATTTCCCGCAGGAAGTCGGTGTATCGGACCCACTCCATCACGTGCGCATCGAGCATGACGAAGCCGTTCGCTGCGAGCCGGTCGGGGATGCCCATGAGCGAGAAATGGTCGCGGCGGACGAAGATCTCTCCCACCACGCCGACGTATTTCGCCTCGGAGATCGGCCGCTCGAGCCGGACCTCCGAGAGTGCGCGGGCGCTGCGCCGGAGCTGCCGGAAGAAGGGCACGGGATTCGACCCGTCGATGGAGCCGATCATTTTCGCCCACTCCGCCCGGAAGATCGCCATGGCTGCCGGTCTGTCGACGGCCATCGCCTTGATCGCGGAACGGATGTCGTCCATCACATCGCCGGCGAAGACGATCTTGAGGGTATTGAGCCGGAACTTCAGTCCCAGCCCCGCATACCCGGAGTCGTTCTCCAGGGGCACCAGGGCGACATTCTGCAGGGCCAGCTTCTCGATCACCGTCTGGATCAGGATGCGGTACTGCCCGACCCGGCAGCATCCGCCCGCTGCCACCATCAGGATCGCGAGCTTCTCGTCCGGGTTCTCCCGGTACTTCAGGTACTTCAGAAGCTCCCCGATGATGTTGATGATCGGCAGGCATTCCTTGCTCGTGGTAACGGACCGGCCCAGATCGAGCGCCTCCCGGTCGCAGGGCGGCAGGGCTTCGGCGTTCCAGCCCATGCTCCGCAGGGATGCCGCGGCGCCCTCGCCGAACAGGTCGCCCATGGAGGGAACCACCACCCGGACGCGGGAGTCGCGGATGGGCAGCCGGTCTCCCGCGGAATCGACGTACTCCACCGTTCCGGTCCCCGACACTTCCACCCGTGCGCTGCGGAATACGTGCTCCGGATCCCGGATCCGGTCCCGGATCTTGAGGTAGTTGTTCACGACGTCGAGGAACGCCTCGATGCGGGTGTTGACCCCGGCATCCGCGGTGTGCTCGTCGACCTCGATGGTGAGCGACGGCTTGGTCTGCATGAGATCGCGGAAATGGGGGATCATCATCGAATCGAGCGCACAGAGAAAGTTGGTCAGGTAGCACCCGAACAGCCGGGGATGCCGCTTCACGATCCGGGCGGCCCGGATGATCCGCTGCCCCATCTCCCAGTAGGTATCCCTGAAGTTCTCCTCCTGCTCGTAGGGCAGGAAGTCGTACGGGATGATCTCGATTCCGAGCGAGGCGAACTTGGCGGGGATCCCCTTGTTCGCCTCCTCCGCAAAGGCGTTGTAGGGACGGCCGAACAGCACCACCGCGAACCGGTCGGGGTCCTCTTCGAGCCGCCGGAGAATCCGCCTGCCCTCCTCCTTCATCGCACGGAACAGCGCTTCCTGGCGCTCGACGGCCACCCGATGGGCCTGCATCGCCTGCTCGCGGGAGAAGCCCATTCCCTCGGCCACCTTCACGAACTCCTCCTCCTGGGTGCCGAATCCGCGCATGAAGTTCAGCGCCGGAGTGAGCATGACCGGTTTTTTCCGCCCGTTGCGGAGGAAGGTCGCCTGCTGGAAGAACGGCTCGCCCTGGACGAACATGCAGACCGTCTGGTATTCCTTCCGGTACCGCTCCTGTTCCGTCACATGCATTTCCATGATCTGCGGCATGAAGATATACTGCGGCTCCCGTTCGAGCAGGTCGTCGAACATTCCCAGGGCGATCTGCCCCGAGAGACAGAAGCTGGTATCTCCCTTCTTGACCGCCTCCTCGCTGACCCGCTCGGGCAGGATCACCCGGCAGCCCAGCTCGGTGAAGAAGGCATGGAACATAGGATACAGGGTGTGGGTCTGGAAGCTCCGGTTGATGCCGACGGTGGGCGCGTCGGGGCGGAGATCCTCCCGGGCGGGTGCGAACCGCTCGAAGACCAGCTCCCGCCGGATCGCGACGGCGTTGAGCTCCCCGACCTCGATGTCCGCGTGCCGGTTCATGTTGTAGTACTTGTTGCATGCCCCGCCGAAGGGAATCCGCTTCCCCGCCACGTGGATCATGGCAATCTCGCACTTGCGGTCGCACTGCTCCTTTCCGCCCCGGCAGATGAAGCTCTTCCCGTACACCACTTCCCGGGCCGCGAGCTCCGCGAGACCGAACCGCCGCTCTTCGGCGAGCCCCAGGGAGAGCATTCCCTTCACTTCCAGCGCCACTCCGTAGGCGCCCATGAGGCCGGGATGGGGCGGGACGATGATCCGCTTCCCGGTGATCGCCGCCATGGCCGCCGGAACCGCTCGGTTGTAGCAGACGCCGCCCTGCATGAACACCGTGCCCCCCACCTGCCTCGAACCCTTGACCCGGTTCGCGTAGTTGATGCAGATGGAGTAGACCAGGCCGGCCACTACGTCCTCCCGTGGGATCCCTTCCTGCTGGGCGGTCTTGATGTCCGACGAGATGAAAGCGGCACACTGGTCGGAGAAGTTGGGCGGACGCTTCGAGCTCAGGGCGAGATCGGCGATCTCCTCCATCCGGATGCCGAGGGACTCGAGCGCCGACTCCTCGAGGAAACTTCCGGTTCCCGCCGAGCAGGCCTCGTTCATCGCGTAGTCGGAAGCCACCGCGTTGGTCAGGAACGTGTACTTGGCGTCCTGGCCGCCGATCTCGAAGATGGTGTCCACCCCGGGATCGAAGAACGCCGCGGCCCGGGCATGAGCGATGATCTCGTTGATCACCGTCACGGTGTCCGCGTGCAGCCCGGCGATGTTCCGTCCGCTGCCGGTCGTTCCCAGCCCGACGATCTCCACGGGCGTTCCGTCGAGCTGCCGGAGCAGTTCCGTGTAGCACCCCCGGGACGCCTTGACCGGATTGCCGTTGGTCCGGAGATACACGCTGGCGACGATTGCGTCATCGTCGGTCCGGAGCAGTACCGCTTTAGTGGTGGTGGAACCGACGTCGAGCCCGAGAATGCAGCGGTCGCCGGGGCGGGCCGGACGAATCGGCATGTCCCGGAAATCCACCAGCGGCAGCGCTTCCGAAAGCGGCCGGAGGAACTCGAAGGAGCTCTTTCCCTCCCGGAACCAGTCGCCCCGGGCCGGAATGCGGTCCTGCCGCTCGCGCATGGCCCAGAGCGCGGCTCCCAGAGCCTCGAACCAGGTCGCTTCCCGGGGCACGTCCACCGTCCCGAGGCGCTCCCGGAGCCAGTCGACGACCGCACCGTTCCGGGCGGTGCCGCCCACCATGAGCACCCGCTGAGCATGGACCCGGACCAGAAGCTCTTCGATCTTCTTCGCGATCATCCGCGCGAGGCCCGCCGCAACATCGGCCACCGGTCTTCCCTTGTTCAGCGCATGCGTGCAGTCGGACTTGCAGAATACCGAGCAGCGGCCGGACAGCTCGTACGGCTGCTGCGAGGAGCGGGCCAGCGCGACCGCTTCCTCGATTCCCAGGTCCATCCGGCGGATCTGCTGCAGGAAGAATTCCCCGGTTCCGGATGCGCACTTGTTGCCCGAGCTGACCCGGGAGATCCTCCCGGTCCGGTCGATCTGGTAGACCATGAAGGACTCACCGCCGGCGGAGACGATCGCGTCGTAGTGACCGCCCTCCCGATTCACGAACTGATAGGCGAGCTCCGTCGCTTCCGGTTCGGTAATCGACGGGATGACCGTCAGATTCCGGAACTTCCGACCCGTAATGGCGAGGAATTTCCCTTCGAAGTCGTATCCTTCCATGAATTCGGCGAGCACCCGTTTCGGGTCCCCCTCGTGGGGTCTGACGAACGTGCGTACGACCCGCAGATCTTCGCCTCTGCCTTCGATCTCCACCGCCGAGAGGGTGGAGGCCCCAAGGCAGAGACCTACCGATCGATCCGACGGCTGCTGACTGGGCATACGGAACACTCCTTGTCTGAAGGGGCACCTGGTGTCTCTGCAGGATGAAAGAAGCATGAAGGACGTTCGGGGACATACAAGCCCTGCACGTAGCTTATATAGTATGGCCGGACGACTCCGTCAAGAGCCGAAACCGTGAATTAGCGGTTTTCGGTTCCCGCCGCGCTTGCACCTGCGGGGTGCTTCGAAGTACCATATGACCAAGATCTTTCTCAGGCAGGAACGAATGGATCAGGATGAACAGAGTGGAACCGGGCTCCCTGTTCTCAACCGGGAAGAACTGTTCGAGCAGTACAGCGGATATGAAAATATTCTCAGCCAGAGCATCGGGATTTTCCTTTCGGAAGCTCCCGAAAAAGTCCGTCTCCTCAAGCAGGAGACCGAAAATGGGGCCTACGAAGCGGCAGGAAAGCTGGCGCACTCCCTGGTGAACAATGCGGGACTTCTCCATGCCGAAGCACTCGCCGAGGCATCGCGGAAGCTGGATGAGCGGGTACGGCGGAAAGAATACGGGATGCTCCCGGAACTGGCGGATTCCATTTCTCAGGAAGCGGAACGGCTGTTCCGGGAACTCGAGTCGGTTCGGGACGAACTTACCCGACAGGAGAAGTAATGCGATGATGATCAGAAACAGGGATCTCCCCTACCAGAGCGCGGGAGAAGGCGTACAGCGGAAGATCCTCGCCTCCGGAGGAAGCCTGATGACCATGGAAGTGGCCTTCAGCAAGGGCGGAGTCGGAAGCATCCATTCGCACCCCCATCAGCAGATTTCCTATCTCGTACACGGCAGGATCGAGTATCGGATCGGGGATGAAACGTTCCTTCTCGAGGCGGGAGATTCCTGCTACGTACCTCCGGATACCCTTCACGGGGTGGTTGCCCTGGAGGATGCGCTCCTGCTCGATGTCTTCACGCCGCAGCGGAAGGACCTTCTGGAGCACTGATCCTCCGGCAGCCTCCCGCATCCGCCGCCGGGCCCGTCCGGGATCCGTCGGCACTTTGCAGAAGCGTCCGCGATGCCGTATATTCATATCAGGCAGGTCATATATACCCATCGAAAGATGTACCTGGAGGAATATCATGGCGGAAGACAAGCCGAAAACGGTAGACCGCGATTATAACGAGTTCGATGTCAGGCTGAGCGAGCAGGAGTGGAAGCATCGACTCTCTCCGATGCAGTATCATGTCCTCCGCGAACAGGGAACTGAGCGCGCGTTCACCGGCGAATACTGGGACAATCACCAGGAAGGGACATACTACTCGGCGGCCACCGGCCGGCCGGTTTTCAGTTCGGAGACCAAGTTCGACTCCGGAACCGGATGGCCGAGCTTCTGGGCGCCCGTCAGTCCCGACGCGGTTCTGCTGCGGGAGGACAGGAGCCTCTTCATGAAACGGACCGAGGTGATCGACCGTGCGAGCGGATCTCACCTCGGGCACGTGTTCGACGACGGCCCGGCCCCCACCGGAAAGCGTTACTGCCTCAACTCAGCGGCCCTGATCTTCGTTCCGAAGGGAGGCGAGCCGCCCGAAATTTCCGGGAACGGGTAACCGTCCGAAGTCCGACCATCCGCCCGTAAAAAAGGCCGCCGTCTCCCCCGTACAAACCGGCTCCGCAGAAGGTGAAACCCTCCGTCGGAGGCGGTTCCTTTCCCCGCATCTCCGGACCGCCTGCTGAACGATCATCCGTCTCCGACATCTCCGAACCGCTCTGTCCCGGATCACCTATCACGTGTATACCTGCTCCACTCTTTTTTCCGGGAAAAGTAATCTGTTTCGGGTTGCGTTCGTACACCGGATAGTGTATGATGATCCTGTTCTTCAAAAGTAGTATCCCCAAAAACACGCTTACCAAAAGATTCAGCAAAAAAAGAGATTACAGGAAATTCTCGAATTTCTGAAATTCAATACAGGAGCGTGATACATTGGCACCGATGAACAAGAAACAGAAGCGGTTCAGCCTGGTCGGGCTTTTCATACTGATTTCCGCCGTATCGTCCTGGTCGATCACCGAGCAGGAAATGGGCAACTGGGTGAGCTATCGGGAAGCGCAGATCCAGGAAGCATCCCTGAAAACCCGCTTCGAACTTGTCCTCTCGCACAACATTCTTCACATAACTCCCGATCGTCAGGAATGGGAAGCGCTCGAGACGATTCTGAACGAGTACTTTTCGGCGATCGAAGAGGAATACCGCCCCGAGCATCTCGCGCGGCTCGAAGCGGAGCTCGCCCCTTTCGGAATCTACATGGGCAATCGCCGGCCGATCGGCTACTACCAGATCTCCCGACAGGAAATTCATCTCAACTACCTGCTGTTCAAGTCCGGCGCAAACGCGGGATATTCAAAGTCGATTCTGTATCACGAACTGACCCACAAGTATCAGAACCTGCTGATCGACCCCGTGATCCTCAAGATCGATCAGCGGCAGAGCTACCAGGAGAAGCTGGAGGAAGTGGGCGCGCACTACAACCAGATTCTCTACGTTCTGCAGTACGGAGACATGAACTCGATCTACATGACGCTGGAGAATTCCTACCGTCAGAAAATGTTCCCGACCATCCTCGCAAGCTATCCTTCCGACGATCAGGTGATCCGGCTCATAAAGGCCTATCAGGCCGAGAAGAAAGGCGTGGAATACCTGACCATCAGCGCTTCCGCCGGCAGCTGAGCCGCCTCTCCGGCGGGGTAACCCCCCGCCGGGCATTTCCGTTCCGCTCCCTTTCCCTATATCGCGACCGACAGATGTCCCGGCCGACGCTTGGCAGGTCACGGGAATCGGGGTATAACCTCTTCTGGAGCCTCCAGCATCCGGTTCATCACACACCGGTTCGCCATGAAACCGGAGGCATATCTATCGACAAGGAGACATGCATGGCATATCAGCTGTTCGACGTAACGGGCCGACTCGCCCTGGTGACGGGCTCCTATCGCGGCCTGGGGAACACCCTGTCGCGCGGGCTCGCGCGCGCTGGCGCCCGGCTGGTCCTGAACGGACGCAACGCCGAGGGAGTCGAAAAGGAAGTGCAGGCGTTCCGGAAGGAAGGCTTCGAGGCGTTCGGTTATCCCTTCGACACCACCGACGAAGAGGCCGTGACCCGGCAGGTCGAGCGCATCGAGCGCGAAGTGGGACCGATCGACATCCTGGTGAACAACGCCGGAATCCAGCACCGGGCACCGCTCGAGGACTTTCCCGCCGACAGGTTCCGGCAGCTTCTCGAGGTGAACCTGACCGGCGCTTTCATCGTCGCGAAGGCGGTCGCGAAGGGCATGATCGAGCGGAAGCGCGGCAAGATCATCAATATCTGCTCGATGCAGAGCGAGCTCGGCCGGGCGACCATCGCCCCGTACGCCGCCGCCAAGGGAGGCCTGAAAATGCTCACCCGGGGCATGACGGTGGACTGGGCGAAGTACAACATCCAGATCAACGGCCTGGGGCCGGGTTACTTCCTGTCCGAGATGACGAGGCCCCTGAAGGAGAACCAGGCGTTCGACACCTGGATCACCGGACGTACGCCGGCAGGCCGATGGGGAGACCCCGAGGAGCTGGTGGGTGCGCTGATCTTCCTGTCGTCGGATGCATCCAGTTTCGTGAACGGGCAGATCGTCTACGTGGACGGCGGAATCCTGGCGGCGATATAGGTCCGCAGCCGTCCGCATCCAGGCCGGAAAAGAATACGGGCGCTCCCCGCCCTGCGGCAGGGAGCGCCCGATTGAATTCCGGGGCGTTTCGATCCGCCGGTGCGGATCCGGTCAGCGTACCACGCGCGCGCTGCCGCCCTTGACCAGGTTCTCGACCTCCTGCAGCGTCGCCATGGAGGTGTCGCCCGGAGTGGTCATGGCGAGCGCACCGTGCGCCGCGCCGAATTCGATGCATTCCTGGGGGCTCCTGCCGGTGAGGAAACCGTAGACGAGACCGGAGGCGAAGCTGTCGCCGCCGCCGACCCGGTCGTAGATCTCGAGGCTGTCCCGATGCGTTGCCTCGTGGAACTGTCCGTCGTAGTAAAGGATGGCGCCCCAGTCGTTGACGGTCGCGCTCTTCACGTCCCGCAGGGTGGTGGCGACCGCCTTGAAGTTGGGGAACTCCTTGACCACCTTCTCGATCATCTTCTTGAACTTGGAGGGATCGAGATCGGTGATGTGCTCCGAAACGCCTTCGACCTCGAAGCCGAGCGCCGCGGTGAAGTCCTCTTCGTTGCCGATCATCACGTCGACATACTTCGCGATCTCCCGGTTCACCTCGCGGGCCCGTTTCTGCCCGCCGTAGCTCTTCCAGAGCGAGGAGCGGTAGTTCAGGTCGTAGGAGATGACGGTCCCCGCCTCGTGCGCGGCCTTCATCGCCTCGATGGTGACTTCGGGCGTGGTGTCGGAGAGGGCGGCGAAGATGCCGCCGCAGTGGAACCAGCGGGCGCCCTCTTCCGAGAAGATCTTCTTCCAGTCGATGTCGCCCTTCTTGAGCTGGGACGCCGCGGTGTGGCCGCGGTCGGAGGTTCCGCGGGCGGCCCGGACGCCGAAACCCTTCTCGGTGAAGTTGAGGCCGATGCGGACGTTCCGGCCGAGGCCGTCGTACGGGAACCACTTGACGTGGGAGACGTCGACGCCGCCCTGGTTGATGAGGTCCTCGAGGAGGTAGCCGACGTCGTTCTCGGGGATACCGGTGACGACCGCGGTGTTGAGCCGGAAGCACTTGTGCAGGCCCCGGATCACGTTGTACTCGCCGCCGCCTTCCCAGACCCGGAACTCGCGCGCGGTCCGCACCCGGCTGTCGCCCGGATCGAGACGGAGCATGATCTCGCCCAGCGAGACTCCGTCCCACCTGCATTCGGATTGAGGTCTGATGTTCAGTTTCGCCATACGCTCATTCTCCATGATTAAGGGATTCAGAAACGGGAAGGATCACTTCCCGCGCACCTCGCGGATGATCGCGAGCGTCTCGCGCACTTTCTGCGTGAGCTGCTTCCAGTCGCCGTTCTTGAGGATCTCGCTGGTGATCAGCTTCGAGCCGATTCCCGCGGCGCTGATGCCGGCCTTGAACCACGCCGTGAGTGACTCCCGGGTGGGCTCGACGCCGCCGGTGGGCATGATGGAAGTCCAGGGGCTCGGCCCCTTTACCGCCTTCACGAAATCCGGTCCGCCGACCTGCTCGCCGGGGAACACCTTGCAGATCTCCACGCCGAGCTTCTCCGCCTCGTGGATCTCGGTGGCGCTTCCGCAGCCGGGCATGTAGGGGATCTTGCGCATGTTGCACATGATCGCCGTTTCCCGGTCCAGCACCGGGCCTACCACGAAGTTCGCACCATAGCCGATGTACATGGCCGCGGTGGGGGCATCCACGATGGAACCTGCACCGAGGATCGCCTGGGGAAACTCCTTCCGGCAGAAGAGCTCCAGCTCCTTGAATACGTCGATGGCGAAATCACCCCGGTTCGTCATCTCGAGACATACCAGGCCGCCCTCGACGCAGGCCGAGACGATATTCTTCGCCTCCTCGACCTTCGGAGTATAGAAGACCGGCACGAGTCCGATCTCCGTCATCCGGTTCAGTACTTCCAATCTTCTGAATCGTGCCATTCTTTCCTCCCGTATCCGTTTCTTCCATCAGGAAGATCCGATCTTCCTGTTATAGCTCAATTTCCCGACTCGGTACAGCCCATGGAGCTCCGGCCCCGGCATATCCGGAGCCGTCGTCGTACATCCTCCGCATCAGGTCCTCGAGACCCGGGATGACGATCTGATAGTCGTCGACGGCCGGAACAATCCGTCCGGTCCAGCGCGGATCCACCGGGACGGGACCGCCGGATGAGGCGAAGGAGCTCTCGATGCAGAGCGTATGCTGCCGGCTGTTCCCGGCCGTGCAGAGCGGCGGCCGCCCCTCGCGAAGCGCTTCGAGCGTCCGGATGAAAACCAGCTCCTTGATCGGATCGGGCCCGTTGTCCCAGCGATCGACGAGCCGCTCCGTCCCGCCCCGCCGCTCGAACACCTCGGTCCTGCCGCTCCCGTCCCAGGCGACCCGACCGCCCTCGAGCCGGTACCCGGCCGTCGGACCGAACTTCTCCCGGGCGGAATGGCTCGCGATGGAGATGATGCGGACCCCGGACGCCGTGGTCACGCGGATGTACTGGGTGTCCGCGGATTCGATGTCCCCGGCCCGGTAGTTCTCCCCGTATACCGCGGCGGGCTCGGCGGTTTCGTCCGGCGACGGTCCCGCGACGTACAGCATGTTCTGCAGAAAATGCGCGGTCGCGTTCTGGAGGGGAGAATCGTAGATCATCCGTCCGTTCGCCTCCAGCCTGCCCGCCCAGTAAGTCCGGCGATAGCAGGCTCCGGACCGCGGCTTCCCGCGTCGCCTCCGCATCCGCCGTGTTTCCCGCCAGCGGCCGATGCTGATCGATGCCGGCCGGGATCGCCGCCAGGTCGACCCGATCCCTGCCCTCATCAAAGAGTTCCGCCGCGCTCCGGTAGATCCGGACTCCCCGCGCGGCAAGCTCCGCTTCCTCCCGGGCGAACCGGACCGGATCGATGTTCACCGCCGCCGAGAGCTCGCAGAGTCCGCGCTTCGCGGCGGCATCGATGCCTGCGAGATGCGTCTGACCGTATCCGCCGATCCCGATCAGTCCGATCCGCGTGCGGCCCGTCACGGCCGTTCTCCTCAGCCGGAGTAGATCCCGGCCTCCTGCCAGACGCTCCAGACCCGCTCGAACCAGAAATCCTCGACGGGAATCGGCCGGCACGGCTCGGTCCGGCAGCGGAACCGCGGCGCATCGCTTCCGCCGTCGCCGGAGTCGTCCCGCTCGGTCAGAAGCAGGACCTCCCGCAGGGAAGGCGTCTCGGGTCGGTGGCTCCACCCCGGACCGAGCAGCTCCGAGAGCCGCGTCCCCCGCTCCGCGTCGAGCACCAGGTACGAGCCGCGGCTCCCGCCGCCCCGTTCGATATACGCGCGGATGGACGCGAGGTAGGCCGCGTGGGCGATCGCGAGATGACGCGCCCGGAGCGCCCCGGGCAGCTGTTCCGCTCCCTGGATTCCTACCTGCGCGAACTCCCGGACCTGCCGCTCCGCCGCCTCGGTCTCCGCGGCGATGCTCTCCACGCTCCGGATGTGCGCCCCGGAGCGGCTCATCCGCGTGCGAAGCTCGTCGAGGTATGCGTCCGGCGAGCGCCCCCCGGCGCCGACCGCGAACAGCCGCCGGATCCGCCCGAGCGTGGCGGAAGCCGCACGTTCCGCCGCTCTCCGGAAAGCTCCGTCGTCGAGACTCGGCTCGCGGTAGCCCCGGGCGATTTTCTCCGCCGCCCGCTGGGCGCCGACCTGCCCCGAATTGAGCGCCGAGCCGCCGGGGCGGTAGACGCCGTGGCTGCCGTTCACCTCCCCAACCGGGAAGAGATGCCGGATGTTCACCGACTCCCAGAACAGGTCGCCCGCGAGTCCGCCGTTGTTGTGCTGCGCGCATACGGCGATCTCCAGCGGTTCCCGCTCGATGTCGATCCCGTGCTCCCGGTAGAGCCGGATCGCCTGGGGGTTCATCGCCGCGAGCCGATCGAGGGGGGTGGGAAGAAGCGCTTCCGAGCGCGTGAGATACTCCCGCGCCTCCGGGTCGAGCGCGTCGAAGGAGAAGCCGCCGATGCGGACATCACCCTCGGGATTCCGGGTAAAGTCCATGAAAACCCGCCGCCCCTTTTCCCGGGTCTCGATGTAGACCAGGATGTCCACGAGCGACGAGCCGAATCCCTCGATCTTCCGCGGATCGAACGGCCACTGGTAGCCCTTGCGGAACACCGCCCCGGCGAGCGTCCCCATGTCGGGAAAGAAGTCGTTCAGGAACTCCCGCGGATCCGAGCCGTCCGCGGCGGTCGAGACATAGCGGGGAATCACCTGCTGGTAGGTTCCCGAAACGTTCCAGCGGAACTTCGTCGAGGCGAGACCGTACTGCGACTCGGTCAGGTTGCAGGCCGCGGCGCCCGCTTCCAGGGCGACGCCGATGGACCCGGTGTGGCCCTCCGGGTACACCGAGGTCGCGTAGATGCCGCCGGGGCCGCCCGTGCCGAACACCACGTTCTCCGCCCGGAACAGTACCAGCCCGAACTCCGGCCCTGCGGATCGATCGAGGTCCAGGGCGAGCACGCCGCATGCACGGCCGCCGCCCGTCAGGATCGCGATCACTTCGTGCCGGTCGAAGATCGGGATGCCCCTCCGCTGCGTTTCCGCCAGGAGCGCCCGGAACATCTGGTTCGAGGTCCAGGGTCCGGCGGAGGTCGCCCGCTGCCGCGGGTCGTGATCGGTCTTGTAGCCGGTGAAGCCGCCGTAGCGGTTCCGCGGGAACGGCACGCCGATGGACACCAGTGCGTGGAACGCATCGGGAGATCCGAGCGCCTCCGCCAGGGCGATGTCCCCGTGCATCGCGCCGCCGGCGAACAGGTCCTCCGCCATCGCGTAGGGAGAATCGGGCTCGGGAGAGGCGGTGGAGAGCTTGTAATAGGTCTGCTTGTCGGAGCCCGAGTTGTTGGAGGTGCCTCCGCCGAGCCGCTCGGTCACCACCGCGATGTCGGTGATTCCGTAGGCGTGGAGCCGGTCGGCGCACTTGAGCGAGGCGGCGCCGCTTCCGACCACGACCGTATGGCAGGTGCGGACCGGAATCTCCGTCCCGGCGACGGAAATGCGCTCGGCGGCTCCGACGCCCTCGGCGGCTCCGACGCCTTCGATGTTCTCTTCATTCCCGATGTTCCCGATTTTCCTGTTCACAGGGTATCTCCTTTCACGTAGTCGCCGCGGATCAGCCGGTGCAGTCTCCCCTCTTCCCGTTCGACGATGCGGCGCCGGAGCCAGAGCCCGGCTTCCCGGCCGAGACGGCGGGCGGAAAGCCGGATCGTGTCGATCCGCAGGCTCATGAGGTTCTGGATGGGCGAATCGTCGAACCCGGTCAGGGCGAACGCTTCGGGAACCGGAATGCCGGACCGCCTGGCCTGCTCCAGGAGCCGGACGGCCGTCACGTCGTTGAAGCACATCACCCCGTCGTAGTCCCGCCGGCGGAGCAGGTCCAGGAGTCCGCCGTCGATCTGCGAGAGGGAAGACAGCTCGATCAGATCGTCCGAACCGCACCGGATTCCGCGTTCTTCGCATCCTTCCGCCACCGCCCGGGCACGGGCATCGCTGGTGTAGCGCACCGAGGGGTATCCGATGTAGCAGATTCGCCTCACCCGCCGCGCCTCGCACAGTTTCGACAGCAGGGTCAGCATGCCGGCCCGGTTGTCGTACGCGGCGCAGTTCTCCCCTTCCCGTTCCCGGTTCAGGAGCAGCCAGGGGATTCCCCGTTCGTCGAGAAGGCCGCGAACGGACGGATCCGGTTCGGAGAAAGCGAAGATGCAGCCGTCGATGTCCCCGAGCTTCTTGTTGTCGAAGATGCCGCTCCCCTCCTCCGGAAGCCGGAGCACCAGGTTCGCCCGGACGTCCCCGAACCCCTGCTGGATCCCGGCGGCGAGATCACCCACCGAATAGAAGAGATTCATCTCGTTCTCGCCCCGCCAGGGAAGGAACAGGTGCAGGGTGAGGATGGTCCGGCTTCCGGGGCGGCGGATCAGCCGTTTCCGGTAGCCCATCTCCTCGGCGGTCCGGAGGATGAGGAGCCGCTTCTCCTCGCCGATCAGCACCGAATTGTTGAGCACGCGGGAAACCGTACTGGTGGAGATGCCGAGATTCCGGGCGATATCGTAGACGGTGACCCGCTTCTCCACACCCCCGCTCCCTAAGCGCCGCTGCGGGCGAGCTCGCGGGCCACTTCCCGGTAATAATCGTTGAAGACGATGCAGCCGTCGTGGACCTGCTTCACCATGAGACGGGTGCAGCCCGAGCAGGCGGTGCAGTAGTCCACCGGCTCTCCTGCGGCGAGCTTCGCGGGGTAGCGCGGATCGGCGAAGGACTGCCGGCCGAAGCCGACGAAGTCGACATTGCCCTTGCGGATGTTTTCCGCCGCCGACTCGTGCGCCGTCCCGGACAGGATAGTGTAGGCGGAGCCGATCACCGAGAGCGGCGTCTGCAGCGCCTTCACCTCCCGGGCGTAACGGAACTGGTGCAGGTAGAACAGGCGGGAGGGTTTCGTCGGCCGGGTGATCTCGGAGGTCTCCCCGGGGATGCCGGCGGAGACGTTCACGTAATCCATCCCCAGGTCCGCCATCAGGCGCACCAGCCGTTTCATCTCCGACAGGTCCTCGATCTCCTCGGTCGGAGAGGCGGTTCCGCAGCCGCCCCGGATTCCCTCGTACAGGGAGATCCGCGAACCGAGCACGAAATCCTTCCGGGGCAGCCGGCTCCGCAGCTCCCGCACGCTTCCGGCGAGAAACCGGGTCCGGTTTTCGAAGCTCCCGCCCCATCGATCGTTCCGGGTGTTCGCGGGACGGAGCAGCTCGGCGCCGAGATAGCCGTGGCAGAGCTTGAAATCCACCCCGTCGGCACCGGCCTGCTCGGCAAGGAGCACTCCCTCCACGAACGCGCCGCGGATCTCCTCCACGTCCGCTTCGGAGAGGTAGTCGATTCCCGCCGGGGGATCCGGGATGACCGTGACCGCCCGGGACCGGCCGTCGCTCTTCCGCCCGGAATGGGTCACCTGGAAAATCAGGAGCGAATCGGGGTCGATCGCCTTGAACGCATCCACGAGAGCGCGGAACTCCGGCAGGTTCTCGCGCCGAAGGATCATCTGGTTCCGGCGTGCCAGCGATTCGGAGGAAACCGACAGGGCTTCCACCATCACGGCGCCCCAGCCGCCCCTCGCGAGATCGCGATAGCGTTCGATGGTCCGGGCCGACGGCTTGCCGCCGAGCTCCCCGTCGTTCCCTTCCATCGCCTGGGAAACGAAGCGGTTCGGGGCGGTACGGCCGCCGATACGGCCGGGACTGAAGAGAATCGGATCTACCACGGGAGGCTCCTCGGAAGATTTGTTGCATGCAATTATTCTCCGGAAGTCGGAGGATGTCAAGCTGGAGACGCCCCCGGAATCCGGGAAATCCGGCCCCGGAAAAACCGGTTACCTTCTGCCGGTTCTTCGTATATACTGGAGCGCGGCTTTTCACGATACCGACGGAGCGGAGGGAGGCACTTCATGGAGAAGGAATCGATCAGAAATATCTGGGTGTTCGGAATCGGAGGGGTCGGCGGCGTAACGGCGGCCCGGCTCGGCAAGGCGATCGAAGCCGGAGCCGGAGAGCACCCCGAGGCTGCCGGCCGCAGGACGCTTTCGCTCGTCGCCCGCGGGAGGCACCTGGAAGCGATCCGCTCACAGGGCCTGCAGCTGCAGCAGCCGGACGGATCCCGGATCAGCATCATGCCGGACTCCGCATCCGATCGGGCCGCCGAGCTCCCCGATCCGGACCTGGTCTTTCTCTGCGTGAAGGGCTACTCGCTCTCCGAGGCGGCCACCGAGATGGCGGGCCGCGTATCCCCGGAAACGGTCATCGTACCGCTCCTGAACGGCGCCGATATCCATGAACGCCTCCGGACCGGCCTTGCACGGCCCGATGCCGGGCTGCCCGTAATACTCCCTGCGTGCATCTACGTCAGCGCACGAATCGAGAGCCCGGGAGTCATCCGGCACGTCGGCGGCGCGGGCATGGTTCACCTGGGCCCGGATCCGATGCATCCCGACTACGATCCCGCCGAGCTCCTCGCGCTCATGGATGCGGCGGGCATTCCGTACCGATGGTACGACAACCCCGCCCCGGCAATCTGGACGAAATACGTCTTCATCGCCGCCTTCGGCCTGGTGACCGCCGCGAGCGGAGCGAGCTTCGGCCCGCTCCTCGCGGATCCCGACCTGAGCGGAAGGGTCCGGGGCGTGATCCGGGAAATCTCCCGGATCGCCGGGGCGAAAGGCATACCGCTTCCGCCGGATGTGGAGGAGCAGGCGTTCACGACCGCACGCGCCTTCCCGCCCGAGACCCGAACCTCGTTCCAGGCCGATGTCGAATCCGGCAGCGGCAGGACCGAGACCGACCTGTTCGGCGGAACGATTCTCCGGCTGGGCCGGGAGCTCGGGATCGATACCCCGGTGACCGCGGAGCTGCAGGCGACCCTCTCGAAGCGGGGCGCCTGAGAACAGGACCGCCGCCCGGGCCGCTCAGGCGGCCGGCTTCACCGCCACCACGCTGTCGCGCAGGTACCGGAAGAACAGAAAGAGCGGCACCGACTCGACGAAACGCCGGGGTTCGAACGACCAGGTATTCCCGTCCGGTTCCTCCTGCTGCTCGAGCCGGATCTTCCCTGCCAGAAATACCTCTTCGCGGTCGCTGAGCCGGCGGATCACCACCGGCATCCGCTCCGCTTTCCCGTCATCCCCGTCGATGTCCAGAATCAGGTCCATGCCCAGGGGGATCCCGTCCCGCCCGCTCCCGGCGAGGGCGAGTCCGGAGTATCGGATCGGCTCGGGGATCATGAACTCGAGCCCCGACAGTCCGCTGGCGAGCCGCTCGAGTTCGCTCACCCGGATCCAGCCCTTTCCGGAACGGAGATCGCGACTTCCGTCGACGGCTCCGCCCGACCAGTCCGCGAGCAGGGCGGACCCGATCTCACGGGTGATGTCCAGGATGAGTACCGGGACCGTCGACTCGCGATCCCGGTAGAACGAGAGCAGCCGCTGCCGGTCGATCCGCTCGAGCGCCGAGGCCGAGATGATCATGCCGTCGAGCAGCCGGTCCCGATCCGCCGCCGCCGCACGGGCGAGAAGCTCATCGGTGGTACGGACCGTTTCCACGGCCAGACCGAACACCGATGCGGCCGCGTGGACCTGACTGCTCCCGTCGGAACCCCCGGATTCCGCATCGACGAAGATGATATCCGGACGGGCGGGTACGGCGCTCATGAGAACGAACAGGATCAGAATGAGGGACAGGGGACCGGGAGAAAAAATGAACACGGGCTTTCGGCTTCTGATGCCGGAACCCGGAAATGTTTCTGCCATTCAGCATCGCCTCCGGGAAGAACATACTGCTCCCGGGCGAGCCCGAGCAAACCGCGGGATCCCGGGCCCGGCCCCGGAATCCCCGATTCTCTCCCGCCGGCCGGTCAGCCGGCCTGGATGCTGATCTTCCGCGGCTTCTCCGCTTCCTTCAACTCGAGCCGGATAGTGAGCACCCCCTCCTCCATGCTTGCCCGGATGCGGTCCCGATCGATGGTTTCGTCGATGGTGTAGGTCTTGTGGTAATCTCCCACGTTCCGCTCGCGGAGCAGGTACGTGCCGTTCGGCTTCTCCTCGAATCGCTTTCCGGTAATCAGCAGCTCGCTTCCGTCCACCCGGATATCGATGTCCTCCTTGCGGACCCCGGGCATCTCGAGCCGGAGCAGGACTCCCCCGTTCTCTTCGCAGATATTTCCCGCGGGCCGGATCATCGGCCGGCTGTCGCCGTTCCTTCTCACTTCGTTCATGACATCCCTCCTGTTCACTTCGCCTTGATCTCGATCTGTTTCGGCTTGACCTCTTCCCGTTTCGGGAGCGTCACCCTGAGAACGCCGTCGGACAGCACTGCACGGACTTTCTCCGGATCGATGGGCGTCCGGAACGACAGGGTCCGCTGGAAGTTGCCGGCCCAGGTCTCCTTCCGGAAGGTCCGCTTCGACTCCTTCCCCTCGAGCGGTTCCTTCTTCTCGCCCTTGAGGGTCAGCACGTCCTGTGCGAGCGTCATGTCGATGTCTCCCATTGAGACCCCCGGAAGGTCGCAGAGAACGGTGAACTCGTCCGGCGTCTCCAGCACGTCCACAGCCGGTGATACGGAGCGGTCGAACAGTCCCTGGGTGTCGGGGGTCCGGTTCAGGTCGAACAGCCGGTTGATCTCTCCCTGCAGCCGTTCGAACTCTCCGGTCGGATCGAACAGATCGTTTCTGAATCTGACAAGTGCCATATCGCGCCTCCTGCATGCCGTGTTTTCGTGTTCCGGGCTCTGGCTTTCCAGGCCATACATCCATATTCATGCAATAACCGTGCCAGTGTTCGGCTGGATACGGCCGGGAGGAGCCATGATGCAACTTGTTTCTATACAATGAGTTGAGAACCGAGGAAAACCGGCCGTTCCCGGACCGGTCGTGTCGCAACAGTTCCGGGTGGTCGTCCCGGTCCGTTCCGGACGGCGGAAGCCGGAAGCGAGGAGCATTCTGACGCACTCCTGAGTGATTCTATTTGACACAGTGAGTCAATATTGCCCAATGCTTGGGGATCGGCCGATCAGAAGCGGCCGGTGGAGAGCAGGACCAGGCTGCATGCGTGCAGGTACGGGATATTCTCCTGCTCGAGACGCCGTTCGAGCGCATCCGATTCGGTGCCCGGGTTCAGAATGACGCGCCCCGGACGGAGGGCTGCGATCTCGTCGGCGAGCGGGAGGCTGTTTCGGGGGCTCAGATACACGGTGAGCGTGTCGACCGGAACCCGGATCTCGCCGAGTCCGGCCGCCGCGGGAATCCCCTCGATCGATTCCACCGCCGGATGCACCGGAATGACCCGGAATCCCTGCTCCTGCAGCATCCGGACGGCCCGGTTCGAATACCGCTCCCGTTTCGGGCTCGCGCCCAGTACCGCGACGATTCGTTCGCTCATGGTTTCAACATACGACCGCTGCGGGGCGAATGCAAAGTTCGCTCGTCCCGATCAAGGCCGGCCCGCGCATTCAGGAGGAACCGCTCCGCACCCGGGCCTCTTCCTGCTGCTCGACCAACCGCTTCAGGAAGTCCCTCGTGCAGAGGTGATGCCGGATCATGAGCTCCTGCGCGTGGACCCCGTCCCTATCCCGGATGGCTCCGGCGATCGCGAGGTGCTCGTCGATGGTGTCTTCGGGCTGCCGCACCAGGCCCTGCTGATAGGTCTTCTGCATGTAGCCGAACGAATGATCCATTTCCCGGATCATCTCGTTCCCGGAAAGGCGGATGATGTCGGCGTGAAAACCCCGATCCACCTGAACGTACCGCTCGCGTTCCCGTGCGTCCAACGGAAACCGGAAGCGATCGAAGCGGCTGCTCAGTCCGTCCAGATCCGGGCCGCAGGCATTCTCGATGCAGAGCCGGAGCGCCATGCCTTCGAGCCCGGCCCGAACTTCGAAAAGATCGACCAGGTCCCGGTTTCCGTACTGCTTCACGAAGAATCCCTGCCGGCTGCGCTGCTCGATGAACTTCTCTCCTGCCAGCCGGTTCACCGCATCGTTCAGGGGGGTCTGGCTGACCCCGAGCATGTCGGAGAGTTCCTTCTTGTTGATCTTCTGCCCGGGCAGGAGCGTCCCCTCGACGATCATCGAACGGACTTTCTCGTACACCAGCTCGGTCAGGATCCGGTTTTCGATCCTCGACATGTCGGCTTCTCCCATCACGCAGGCCTACTCGACCGTATTCTTCTCGCGGACGGCCCGAAGAAGCGCTTCCCGGGAACCCGCGATATGCCGGAACATCAGCGACTCCGCCTCGTCGGGATTCCGGTCCCGGATCGCCCGCAGCAGCTCCTCGTGCTCGGCGACGCTCAACAGAGGATCCTTCAGCAGTCCCTTCATGTTGGACACGATCATCATGTTGAAGGAGGAAATGATGGAAAACAGCAGCTGATTTCCGCTCATCCGCATGACCTGCATGTGAAACGCGTAGTCGTGAGCCTTGACCGCCCCGTCTTCGCCCTCCTCGGCCGACGCACGGAACCGGTCCAGGATGCCGGTCAGTTCCGCGACATCCTTCGGCGATGCGGTCTCCGCGGCCTCGCGGGCACCAAGGGGCTCGAGGCGGAGCCGGATGTCGTACATATCGATGAGCTCTTCGGGTTCCGGCTTCTTGACGAAGGCGCCGCGGCGGGGAATGATCTCGACCAGGTGCTCTTTCTCGAGCTTCGAAAAGGCCGTTAGGAGCGGAGTGCGGGACACGCCCAGCCGCTCCGCGAGCTCCTCCTGCAGCAGTTTCTGCCCGGAGTGCAGCTCTCCCTTGAGAATCATTTCCTTGAGTGCCTTGTAGACTTTGTTGGACAGGTCTTCGTACCGCACGGTATACATATCTGTCGGTATCTTACCTTCCTCCTTCGCCGGCGTCAACGGATGCCGGAAACTCCGGCCGGACCCGGCGCCGGATCCCGTCCGGGGAAACCCGGGCTTCTCAGCGGGACCCCTTCGGCTTCGCCCCAAGACCGAGCATCGCCCGCGCTTCCGCAGGGCTCGCGATCTCGAGCCCCATGGCCCGGACCAGTTTGACCAGACGCTCCACCAGCTCCGCGTTCGTCGCGGCTTTCGCGCCGCGCTTATAGGAGAGACCGTCCTCGAAGCCGGCCCGGACGATTCGCGCTCCCATTCCGGCAGCCATGGCGAGCATGGTGAAGTCTTCCATGTCATCATGGATGAAGCCCCACCAGCTGCCTTCCGGCAGCAGGGATACGAGCGAGCTGAGCATCCGGGGCTCGGCCGGCACGGAGTGCGGGAAACCGAGCGCAAAATTGAAGTGCAGGGGCGGCTGCAGGACGCCTTCCTCCACCAGCTTCAGGGCGGACGGAATCATGGCGTGCCCGAACACCTCCAGCTCCGGGAGCACGTTCGTCTCCCGCATCCGCTTCGCCCAGTACCGGATATCCGGAACCGTGTTGATGTAGACGTTCTCGCCGAAATTGGTGGAACCCATGTTGAGGCTCGCCACCTCGACCCGGGGATCGTCCAGCGCGACACAGCGCTGCTCGAGCGTCAGGGTCGAGAGGCCGCCCGGTGGAGCCCTGGATGACGATATCGCTCCGCTCCCGGATCAGGTCGAGCGTCCGGGAGAATACCGAGAGATCGAAGGTCTGCTCGCCACGATCGTCCCGGACGTGCAGGTGCACCATGGATGCGCCGGCATTCGTGCAGTCGATGGTTGCCCGGGCCACGTCCTCCGCGCTCAGAGGATTGGCCTCGCCGGCACGCATGCCGACCGGCGCCACGCCGATGATGATCTTCCGTGTTTCCATTCCGGTCACTCCTCAGTCTTCTTCGATCTGCGTCGTACGAATGATCGCCGGGATCCGTGAATCCGTCGAGCACATCCCGGACGGTCGTGGAGTAGCTGTAGAGAACCGCCCCCCGCTTCCCGGCCTGGAACCAGTGCTTCTCCCCGGGCTGAAAGGTGAGCTGCCCGCCCGGCTGCAGCACGATCTCGTGCCTCAGGGTATAGGCGTGCTCCTTCCCCTCCGGAACGTATCCCTCCGAGAGCGTATCCTCACCTTCGACGTAGAAGTAGAGGTCTCCCCAGACATGGCGGACCGTCTCCTCCTTGCCCGGATCGGTACCAACCTGCGGATGCCAGTGCTCCGGTTCGGTCTGGAACGGGAACAGCACCAGGATCTTGACGGCGATCCGTCCGGTCTCGGTCAGGGTCAGGATCTCGACGCCTTCCTTTTCGAGCCGGCTGAGACCGAAATCGGCGACCGCCACCCGCCCCCGCTCCTCGTCGGTGAGCACGATGCCGGCCCGGTCGATATACTCCAGAGCACGACGCTGCGCCGCGGCATACTCGCTGCGCTTCAGCATGATTCCTCCTCTCCGGCCTCCGCCGCCGTCCGACGGCGGGCCGCAGATTTCAGTATAGACCGATACTGACATTTTGTATACAAAATTATGTTGTGCCGACGAGGAGTGCGCTCACCGGGGCACCGGTCCCGCATCCGGCCGGAGAGGAAGGCCGCCCGATGCGCCTCGCGGAAGCGGGAAGGAATGGGCCGGACGGATGAACGCCGGTCAGCCGGAGCTCAGAGAACCTGCGACAGGTAGGCGAGACTTTCCCGGAGCTGCCGCCGGAAGGCATCGGACGAAAGGCGCTGAATCGATTCGGAGAACGGCTCGAAGGATACCGGACCTTCATAGCCCCGGTCGGCCAGGATCATCAGCTGACGGCGGCTCTGCAGAACATCTTCGGAAGAGACGAGCACGCGATGTCCGTCCCGCATCTCCTCGAACGGCACGTCCTCCTCGACACCCGACACATGGACGAGACCGATCGAACCGATCGGAACGGCTGCCAGATCGTCGAACGTGTCCGGTCCCAGGCAGTGATGGAAACTGTCGAGAACGATCCGGAAGCAGTCGCGCCCCGAATCCGAAATCGCCGCCGCGGCCGTCCGGATCGAACGCAGGGAGCTCTCCGCGAACCCGAGCGGTTCCAGCAGGCCGATGATCCCCCGCTCCTCGAGAAGCGGGGCGAACTCGCGGAGGTTGCCCACCAGGTCGCGCATCCGCTCCGAATCGCTGCGCCGGTCGGAGCGATCGTTCACCGGACAGAGGACGATTCCTCTCACATCCACCGCCTCGGCCGTTTCCGCGAGAACGCTCAGCCCGGATACCAGCTCACGCCGCAGGCTTCCATCGTTGCAGCGCTGCAAAGCATTGATGGTGACGATCTGCTGCCCCAGGTCATCGGCGAGGTCGCGAATCCGGGCGGCATCGCCGCCGCCCAGCGGATCCTCGGAACCCATGTCGTTGCGCAGCTCGATCCCGCCCAGCCCGAGCCCGTGACTCGTCCGGAGCAGCTCCTCCACCGAAAGCGCCGGCCGGCAGATGTGATTCAGAAGGAATGATTTCTTCATACCGGGATTATAGAACGCACATATCGGAACCGGCAAGCAGAAATGCAAAGGTTTGCAAAATATTTCATTGACAGCTGAAACATGCGGGTCTACGATGAAAACGATTGCATTACTAAACCTGTAAGGAGGGTCGTATGAAAAGAGCTCTGTTCATCATGGTGCTGGTCGTCCTGGCGGCGGCATTCACGTTCGCCGGTGGAAGCGGCGAGCAGAAGGCCGGCGGCGGCGGAACGGTCCGGCTCGGCGTCACGATCGAGGATTTCAACGATGTGTTCATGAGGTACCTGCTGGATGAGCTCACCGACGAGGCCGAAAAATCCGGTGCGACCGTGGTCGCCGCGGACGGCAAGCGGGATCCGAACGAGCAGCTCAAGCAGATCGAAAACTTCATCACCCAGGGGGTCGATGCCATCATCATTCATGTCATCGACCAGACGGTTGCTCCCCGCATCACCGAGCTCACGGAAAAAGCCGGCATCCCGCTGGTGTACGTGAACCGGAAACCCGAGGACAACGCGATGCAGGGCGCGAAAGTCGTCGCCGTCGCCTCCCCCGAACCCGTCGCCGGCCAGCTCCAGGCGGAATACGTCCTCGGGAAGATCGGAGAAAAGGGGAACGTGGCGATTCTCATGGGTTCGATGGGAACGGCTCCCCAGATCGGCCGGACCGCGGGCGCGAAGGAAGTGTTCGCGAAACACCCGGGCATCAAGGTCATCCGCGAGCAGACCGCCAACTTCCAGCGCCCCGATGCGGTGACGGTTGTGGAGAACTGGCTCGCGAGCGGAGACACGATCAATGCGATCATCTGCAACAACGACGAGATGGCGATCGGTGCGATGCTCGTGCTCGAAGAGAAGGGAATCAAGGACAAGGTCGTGGTGACCGGTGTCGACGCCACCGCGGACGCGATGAAGTTCGTGGCGGAACAGCGGCTCGACATGACCGTTTTCCAGAACGGCGGTGCGCAGGGAAGAGGTGCGGTCCAGGCGGCCCTCAAGCTCGTCAAGGGTGAGCCCGTGCAGAAGTTCGTCGAGATACCCTTCGAGAAGGTTACCTTCGAGAACTACAAGCAGTATCAGAAGTAGCCCCGTCCGCCGGTCCGGATGGTTCACGTTCCGCCTGCACGGGATGCAGGCGGAACCCATCGGCACCGGCGTCGGGCAGAGATGCCTGCCTTTCGAAACGGAGACGAAACGTGGATACGTACGTACTCGAAATGGAGGGGATCAGGAAAGCGTTTCCCGGCGTACAGGCGTTGAACGGCGTCGAGCTCAGAGTCCGCCCCGCAACGGTACACGGCGTGATGGGTGAGAACGGCGCCGGCAAGTCGACCCTGATGAAAATCGCCATCGGCCTTCATCATGCGGACGAAGGAAAGATGCTGTTCAAGGGAGAGCCGGTCGAACTGGACTCCATTCACGATGCCCTGAAGATGGGAATCTCCATGATCCACCAGGAGCTCAGTCCCCTCCCCTACATGACGGTCGCACAGAACATGTTCCTGGGACGGGAGATGCTCAACAGCATCGGATTGATCGATCACAAGGCGATCGAACAGGAAACGCAGAAGATCTTCGATCAGCTCGAGATCGGGATATCCCCGAAGGCCGTCATGGGAAAACTCAGCGTCGCACAGATGCAGCTGGTGGAGATAGCCAAGGCGGTCTCCTATCAGGCAAGCCTGGTGATCATGGACGAGCCGACCTCCGCCCTGACGCAGCGGGAGGTGACCCACCTGTTCCGCATCATCGGCGGCCTGAAGGAGCGGGGAGTCGCCGTCATCTACATCACCCATAAAATGGATGAAGTGTTCGCCATCACCGACGAAGTGAGCGTTTTCCGGGACGGCGAGTTCATCGGGCGGGAGCTCACCGGTCATCTCACGCGGGAAAAACTGATCACGATGATGGTCGGACGGTCCATCGATCAGTTCTTCCAGAAGGAGTCCGCCGAGATCAGGGATGTCGCCCTCGAAGTCGAAGGCCTGACCAGCTTCGGGAAATTCGAAGACATCAGTTTCCGGGTCAACCGCGGAGAGATTCTCGGGTTCGCGGGTCTGATCGGTGCAGGTCGAACCGAGGTCATGGAAGCGCTGTTCGGAATCAGACCGAAACAGGCAGGCACGATCAGGATCAACGGTCAGGTGGTACTCATCAACAGGCCCGACCAGGCGATCAGGCACGGGATGGCATTCCTGACCGAGGACCGGAAACGGTCGGGGCTCTATCTCAACCTTTCGGTCCGGGACAACATCTCCATGGCAAGCCTCCGGGAGCACCATCGGGGTCCGCTTGTCGATCACCGGTCGGTGAGGAAGATCTGCGACAACGCCGTCGGCGTCCTGAGCATCAAAACCCCGAGCATGGAGCAGCTGGTGATGTTCCTGAGCGGCGGCAACCAGCAGAAGGTCCTGGTGTCACGCTGGCTGGCCACCGATCCGGACATACTCATACTGGACGAGCCGACCAGGGGAATAGATGTCGGGGCGAAGAGCGAAATCTACCGGCTCATGTCCGATCTGGCGAAACACGGGAAAGCGATCATTCTGATCTCGTCGGAAATGCCCGAGATCCTGGCGATGTCGGACCGGATCGTCGTCATGCACGAGGGGCACAAGGTCGGAGAGATCGCACGCGCGGAGGCGACCCAGGAAAAGGTTCTCCACATGGCGACCGGGGAACCTCTCGAAACCTTCAGACCGGTCAATTATCACCAGGAATAAGGGAGAGCACAGACGTGAGCGAACCTATGATTACGGATCACAAACCCCGGCATTCCGCAACGATCGAATGGGGGGCGCTGCTCTCGAAATACAGCATCGCCCTCATTCTGATCGGACTCGTCGTCGTCATCTCCATTCTCACCCAGGGTATCTTCCTCCGGATGGTGAACATCCTCAACGTGCTGCGGCAGATCAGCGTCATCGGGATCATCGCCCTCGGCGTCACCATGGTCATCATAACGGGGGGGATCGATCTCTCGTCGGGATCGGTTCTGGCCCTCACCTCCGTGGTCATCGCGGGCCTGCTGCAGGAAGCCGGCGCCGCGGACCGGCTGTTCGCGGGAGGCAGCCCCTGGCCGATACTCCCCGCGCTGTTCATCGGGCTGCTGGTCGGGGCCACGGCGGGACTCATCAACGGAATACTGGTGGCGAAGGGCAGGATCCCGGCCTTCATTGCGACCCTCGGAATGATGACGTTCGCCCGGGGATGGGCCTTCATCTTTTCCCAGGGAAGACCCCGGGGCAGCATCGTCGACGCGTTCGAGTGGATCGGACAGGGGACCATCCTGGGGATCCCGAATCCCGCCTGGGTGCTGCTGATCTGCGTGACCGCGACGCACATCATCCTGAAGCACACCCTCTGGGGACGATACACCTATGCCCTGGGCTCGAACATGCAGGCGGCCGTGGTATCCGGCATCAACGTGAACCGGTATCTCGTCATGGTCTTCATCTATGCGGGATTCCTCTCGGCGGTGGCTGCGATCGTTCTGACGGCCCGGATCGGGTCGGGGCAGCCCGGCCTCGGGATCCAGTACGAACTGGACGCCATCGCCGCCTCGGTCATCGGGGGAGCGAGCCTGTCGGGGGGTATCGGGACCGCGGGCGGAACGCTGGTGGGGGCCCTCATCATCGGGGTCATGAAGAACGGCCTTGACATCCTGAATGTTTCCGCAGACTATCAGCAGGTGATGCGCGCGATCATCATCGTCGTGGCCGTAATTATCGATGTGCGCAAACACCGGCAGAAGTCTTGATGAACAGGAGTCTGATGCGGATGGGACATCCCGGAACCGGATGTCGCTATCCCGCCGAAGCACATTCGACATGACGATCAAAGATATCGCCCGACGTGCGAACGTAAGTATATCGACCGTGTCCCGGAGTCTCAACGACAGCTCGCTCGTTGCGGACGAGACCAAGCAGAGGGTTCTCCAGATCGCCCGGGAGGTGGGCTTCGAGTTCAACGCCAGCGCCCGCGGGCTGATCACCTCCCAGGTGGGAACGATCGGAATCATTCTTCCCGACGATTACGACCAGTTCCATATTCATCTGTATCACAGTGCGCTGCACAACAATCTGCGGCGAACCCTCGAACGGGAGGACCTCGACCTCATCGTCGCATTCTCCCGCAACCGCTTCAGCGGTATGAACAATATCCAGAAACTGGTCCGGAGAAAGAAAGTCGACGGGCTGATCATGGTGATGCCGTTCCTGGACGCCGATACCGAGAACTTCCTGCGCGAGCGCGAGGTGCCGTACGTGTTTTCCCATTATCCTCCGGCACCCGATCACCGGAATGTCGACTGGGTCTATGTCGACCATGAGAAAGGCGGAACGCTCATCGGACAGCTGTTCGCCCGGAAGGAATACGGGAAGGTGGTGACTTTCCGCTGTTCGAACGGCATGCTGGAGTTCGAGCAGCGCGTGGAGGGATTCAAGTTCGGGTTTTCCCGGAATGCCCGCGACGCCGAGCTGCGCGAGATCGAGGGGTTTCCCTCGTACGAGAACGGGTTCGACCTTGCGCTCTCGGAAGAGATCGGGCTCCACCGGGCGGATGCGATATTCGCCCTGAACGACCTCATGGCCCTCGGAATCATCCAGGGGCTCCACAGCCGCGGCTACGAGGTTCCGCGGGACGTGGCGGTGGTCGGCTACGACGACACACCCCTCGCATCGTCCTTCCATCCCCGGCTCACCACCGTCCGGCAGCCCGCCGAAGACGTCGCCTTCCTCACCTGCGAGCGGCTGATCGAAGTGATCAACGACCGTCAGGACAAGCGGGTGCACGTACCCCGCCACATCGCGCTGCAGCCCCATCTCGTGATCCGCGACACCTGCTTCTGAATGTTCGGACCGGCACAGGCGACCCGCCCGCCTGCCTGCCCGCCTGCCTGCCGGTCCGGTTCGCGGGCGGACCGGACCGGGATGGAGGTCCGTTGGCTTGTCAGATCTCGCGCAGGAGCACCGGCCGGTTTTCCGCGGCGGATTTCCTCGCCGCGAACGCCAGGCGAAGAGCCTGACGGGCGTCGGCTCCTCCGGCCGGCGGTTCGACGTTTTCCCTGATCACCTTCAGGAACGCATCCATCTCGCGGAGATAGGATTCCGTGTACCGCTCGAGGAAGAAGTACGGCGGAAGATCCTCCGACACCGCTTCCTCCGTGTACAGCCGGGTGGTGTTGGGACGGACGTTCTCCGAGATCGCCATCCCCTTCGATCCGAAGGCTTCGATGCGCTGATCGTATCCGTATACCGCCTTCCGGCTGTTGTCGATCGTCACTACGGCCCCGGAGGCGAACCGGAGGACGACCATCGCCGAGTCGTAGTCGCCGATCTCGCCGATGGCCCGGTCGATCAGGACGCTCCCCACCGCATACACCTCCTCCGGTTCTTCGGCAAGAAGGAAGCGGGCCATGTCGAAATCGTGTATCGTCATGTCCGCGAAGATGCCGCCCGACACCTTCACGTACTCCATGGGAGGAGGCGCAGGGTCCCGGCTCGCGATCCGGAGCGAATGGATGTCGCCGATCTGCCCTTCCCGGATCCGCCGTTCGAGCCGGGCGTGATTCGGATCGAAACGGCGGTTGAACCCCATCTGGAGCTTCACTCCCGCCTCCCGGACCGCCGCGAGCGCACGATCGGTTTCCCGGAGATCGAGCGATATCGGTTTTTCGCAGAAGATGTGCTTGCCCGCCGCCGCGGCAGCCACGATCAGATCCGCATGCGTGTTGGTGCTCGAGCAGATCAGCACGGCGTCGATGTCCCGGTTCTCGATGACCTGACGGGGATCCCTGCTCACATCGGCGATTCCGAACTGATGCGCGGCCTCCCGTGCCGAATCGAGCATCACGTCGGCGACAGCCGCTACCCGCGCACCCGGCACCCGGGTTACGAGATTGGCGAGATGGAGCCTTCCGATCCGGCCCGTTCCGAGAATTCCGAGCGTTACTCCCTTACCCATTGTTCTCTCCTGTATCGGTGAAAGCGCACCGGCGGAGAGAGGCGACGCCTTCTCTCCGCTCGGGCGGTATCGAACCTGCTGCAGGCTCGCTCAGACCTTGGTGAACGGACCCATCGCGGGAAGCTCGAAAACCGATTTCCAGCCCTTGCTTCCCGGTTCCTTGAGGAACGGTTCGAGCTCCTTCGGATCCCGAAGGGTGATCTTGTCGATCGGCGGAAGCTTGCCCGCAGGATAGGCCTCGAGCATCTCCTCGACGACGAGCGTGAGATAGCGCAGGATGGCCGCGATCGGCCGCTTAGCCTTCTGGGCGGTCGCCTTCGACGGTTTGCCGACCACTCCCTCCGGCGTGCCCTTCCGTTCGATGGCGAAATGCCCCTCACCCTCCGACCACTTGTGCGGCCGGCGGAACGGGTCCACCGATTTGTCGAAGTGACCGTCCGGGAGGAAGGAGGGACCTTCGGCGTCCCGGACGTGCTTCATGTCCACCATCTCCGGGAACATGAGCTGCGCGACCGCCGTCTCGCTCTCGTCCGCATGGACGAAGTTGGTCTCGAGCTCGTTCTCGCGGCCGCTGGGGATGAAGAACTCGCGAACCGCCCGGTGCCAGTCCATGACCCGGTAGAGGCCGGGCAGCTGATAGCGCTTGCAGAACTCCTGCAGCGCGGTCTCGAGCATCCAGAGCTGTCCGTGATTGTTGATGACGATGATCTTGCGGAACCCGTCGTTCCAGAGACCGAGCATGACCCAGATGAGGGTCTCGGTGACCACTTCCTGCGGGATCATGATGGTTCCGGGCATGCCGATATGGTGGTAGGGATGCCCGCCGTAGACCAGAGGATTGTGGGCCAGGATGACTTCGTGGCCTCGCTTCGCCGTATAGCGGCGGACGCCCTCGGCGATCTGCGACACCATGAAGTTGTCGAGGCCGCTGTTCGCATGATCGCCGTGGTTCTCGGTCGTTCCGACCGGAACGATGACGATGTCGTTCTTCTTCCGTTTCTCCACCAGATGAGCCCGGGGCGTGGTCTGGATGTAGGAGCCGGCTTTCCCGAGCTCGGACGGAGAGGGGACATCGTATTCCGCCAGAATCCGGTCGATCTCTTCGTTCGATGCGTCGAAGATCTCCTTCTTGAGCCGTCCGACCGAGGTGTCCTCGAACACGATCATCGGATGGTTCGTCGTCAGATACTGCTTTTTATCAGTCATGATTGAATGGTTCCTCCCTGCTTTCGCGTTTCGCGGGACGGGCGCCGAAACGTCCGCCCCGCACTCGATTCCTGTCGATTCCTATCGGCCGGCCGCAGCGGACGCGGTTTGCGCGGACGAACGGTCCTTCACCTGTCCCGGCTCATGGCAGCTGATCTTGCACTCTTTCCGGTCGGTCCGGAGCAGAACGATGTTGTCGGGCACTTCATCCAGCGAGATCTCCTTGGTCATCATCGGCCGGACGTCCATGCCGGTGGCCATGGACTGGATCACCCGCGGGAAGGTCCCGTGCCCCGAATGCCCCTGGGCACCGATTATCCGTGCCCGCCGCACCTGGAAGACTTCGCCCGCCACCGGCATCTTCGCGTCGGCCCGCGCCACGACGACCACCTTGCTGTTGAGGGTCCGTCCCTCCCAGATGGCCCGCTCGATATCCGGGAACACCTGCGTCGGAAGGCCCGTGGCCTCCAGGTAGAGCGAGGCGCCCATTCCCTTCGTGATCTCCAGAACCCGCTCCACGAAATCCTCGTTGATCGGATCGATGGTGTAATCGGCCCCCATCCGGGTTCCCAGCGCCCGGCGTCCCGCTTCGGGCTCGGAGAGGATGACCCGCGCGGCGCCGGCCCGCTTCATGATCGCGACCGCCGCCATTCCGATCGGTCCGCTCCCGAGAATCACCACGTTGTCGCCGGGCCGGATGCCCTCCCCGCGCTCGATCAGCGCGTTGTAGGCGACACTGTTCGGCTCGACCATGCTCCCGAGCCGGAATACGTCCTCGTCGCTGTACCGCTCCCGGAGCGGGTCGAGGCTCCAGAGCAGCTTCGCGGGGAGCTTCACGTACTTCGCGAATCCTCCGTCGATGTTGAACCCGATTTCGTCGAGCTGTTCACAGTGGTTGGGCCAGCCGTCCGCACAGGGCTGGCACTGGCCGCACCAGACCATCTCCTCGACGCATACCCACTCCCCTCCCTTGAAGGGCTTGTTGGTCTGCTTGTCGAGGGTATTCGGACCCACGTCCCGGACGATTCCCGACAATTCATGGCCGAGGGTACAGGGGAACCCGGTCAGTCCGGGATACCAGATATACCCGTCCTCGTCGGCCTGCGCCATGTGCACGTCGCTGCCGCAGATCCCGCACTGTTTGACCTCGATCACCACCTCGCCGGGGCCCGGCTTCGGGATCGGGACATCCTCCGTCACCAGCCGCGGGTTGCGCCATACCTTGCTTCCCAGGTACGACTGTCGTCCATCGATATCCTTCGATCCGAGGCGGAACCCCGGTCGCGGATCCCAGTCGGCATAGAGCCGAACCGCCTTCATCGTGTTTCCCATACAGCACCTCCAGTAGTATTGTAAACGTTTCCGAAACAGCTATCCGTCTTTCGTCCTCTCTCCTCCCGCACTGCCTATCCTCTCGTGCTCGAGCCTCGAACGACCAGCTGCGGCTCCAGCACCACCATCCGGGGACTGCTTTCCTCTCCCTGCGCGATATGCTCGAGCAGGAGCTCCACGGCGATCCTGCCCATCATCTGCTTGGGCTGGGCGATGGTCGTGAGCCGGACCTCCTGCATTCCCGCGATCGGGATATCGTCAAAGCCGACCACCGCGATGTCCTCGGGCACCCGCAGCCCGCGCTCGCGTATCCCCTGCACGATCCCGATCGCGAGCAGGTCGTTCTCCGCGAACACCGCCCGGGGATAGTCTCCTCCGTCTATCATCTGAAGGATGGTCCGGTGACCGGTCTGGCGCCTGAAATCCTGAAGCACCACGTGCTGTTCGCGGTACGGCAGACCGAACTCCCGGAGCGCGTTCCGGTATCCTTCCAGCCGGTCGTCCACCGTGACCGAGCCGGTCGCCGCGCCGACGAAGCCCACGGTCTCGTACCCCTGCTCGATCAGATGCCGGGTCGCCAGGAACCCTCCCCGCACGTCATCGATGATGACGCACGACCGGGAACTCCGTTTCGGTGCATTGCTCACGAAGACCGCCGGAATGGGCAGCTCGCCGAGCGCGCTCTTCCCCTGCCCCAGTCCGTCGGCGATCGGAGAGATGATCATCCCGTCGACCCGCCGTTCGGCGAGCAGGCGGATGTAGTTTTCCTCCCGCCTGAGATCCCAGTTGGTGTTGCAGAGCAGCACGCTGTATCCGCTGTTCACCGCCGCATCCTCGATGCCGCTGGCCACTTCCGGAAAAAACGGGTTGGTGATGTCGGGAATGACCAGTCCGAGGGTGAACGTCTGCTGGGTCACCAGGCCGCGGGCGATCCCGTTGGGCCGGTAATTCAGCTCCTGCGCGATGCGGAGGATGCGCTCCTGCGTTTCGTCCTTGACTCCGTACTTCCGGTTGAGCGCCCGGGAAACGGTCGCGAACGAGACGTTCGCGGTCCTGGCGATATCCTTGATGGTTGCGTGCTTCATCACCCGTTTCCCCTGCCGGCTTCCCGGTATCCTAATCGAGTTGAACGACTTTCCGGTGCCGGACCGCTTCGGTCGCAGCCAGCGCCCACTCCGCTGCCCGGAACCCGTCCTCCAGTCCCGCGACCGGCGCCCGGTCCTCGCGGATGCAGGCGACGAAATCCCGGATCTCTTCCCGGAAGGTAGGCTCCCAGTGCTCGAAGAACCCCGACGGATACGGAAGCGCGGCGCCGCCGCGATCCAGGCTGACAAGCCGGTCCCGCTCCGGCAGCAGACCGATCCTGAGGCTCCCTTCGCTGCCGTACAGTTCCGACTCGACGTGATACCCGTACGGACAGCTGCGGCTGGTCTCGAACTGCCCGATGACGCCGCTGCGGAACTCCACCAGGAGCGAGGCGTTGTCGATATCCCCTGCCTCCCGCAGTCCGTCGTATACGAACGCTTCCCCGATGCCGTACACGGACTTCGCCTCGGATCCCGTGAACCACCGGGCGAGATCGTAATCGTGGGTGAGCATGTCCATGATCAGCCCCCCGGATGCGGGACTGAAGCCGATGATGAACTCCGCGTTCGAAGCCGGGTCCCGATTGACCATCCGGACCTGGACGAGCGTTCCGACGAAGCCTTCCTCGAGCTTCCGCTTCGCCCGCCTCATCGATGCATCGAAGCGGCGGTTGTACCCCACCTGGATCCGGACCCCGCGACCGTGCCGCACGGCCTTTCTCACCAGCTCGAGATCTTCCGCCGATATTCCAACGGGCTTCTCGACGAAAATGTTTCCGATTCCCGCATCGAGCGCATCGGCGATCATCCGGCCGTGCAGCCGGGAGGACGATGCGATCAGAACGCCGTCCAGCCCGGGATCGCGGAGCAGTTCGCGATAATCGGAAGTGACCCGGGCCGGGCGAAGGTCCCGCGCAGCCGACTCGAGCTCCTTCCCGTCGACGCTGCAGACCGCCGCAAGCTCGGCATGAGGCAGGGCGAAGACCGTTTCGGCGTGTTTCCTGCCGAGTCGGCCGAGGCCTATGATTCCGAGCCGCACCCTGTCCAACGCCGCTCCTCCGCGTGCATCCGCATGCCTCCGGAATCTCTCCCGCAGATCTCTTCTGCAAACGTTTCCAAAGGCCGGAATCAGTATAGCAAACGTTTCCAACGCTGTCAAAGAGAAAATCCGGAAAACGGGAAATCACCGGAATTTGCCTTCAGCGGGTATTCCGGATATACTGGGCGGGACGCCCTATCCCACCACGAAGGGGGAGCCCGTTGGAACCGGTCATCTGCTTCGAAATGCTCTTTCCCGAACTCGACCCCGCCGGAAAGATTCAAACCGTCGCGAACGAGGGATTCCGAAATATCGAATTCTGGTCCTGGCGGGACAAGAACCTCGAATCCGTCGCGGAAGCGTGCGAAAAGACCGGAACTCGGGTCGTGAACTTCAGCGGCCAGCGGAAGGGAGACCTGATAGCCTCGGCAGCGCACGGAGAGCTCATCGCCGATCTCGAGGGAACCATCCCCGTCGCACGGAACCTGGACTGTCCGTACCTCATGATCCTGTCGAACGAGCTGGGCGACGGAGGGCGGGTGGTGAACCGGCATGAGGAGCTCTCGCCGGAGGAGAAGCACGGGAACGCGGTCGCAGGGCTGAGGAGCAGCGTCTCTGCGCTGCCGGCGAACGTCCGGCTGGTGCTCGAAGTCCTGAACACCCGCCTCGATCATCCGGGATATTATCTCGATTCGATGCAGGCCGCGTCCGCGCTCGTAACGGAGGTCGACCATCCGCAGCTGAGCATCCTCTGCGATCTCTACCATATGGGCATGATGGGGCACGATCTGCCGCCGCTGATCGAGCGGTACGCAGACCGCATCGGGTACATCCATATCGCGGATGTTCCCGGAAGGCACGAACCGGGCACGGGAGCGGTGAACTGGGAGGACGTGTTCGCCGCCCTGAGGGCATCAGGCTATGACGGGTACATCGGGTTCGAGTATTCCCCTGCAGCGGACTCGACGGCATCCCTGCGGTCCATCCGTTCCCTCTGGGAACGGGTCGTCGGATCATTCTGACGAGGTCGGCCCCAGAATGATACGTGCATGCGCCTTCGATCTCGGCAATACGCTGAGCAACGATACGCTTCTTGCAGAGCAGTCGATCCGGGCGATGGGTGCGTGGCTCGAAGCCGGCTCGCACGTCGCATCGGCCGACGATTTCGTCAGGACATACGGCGAGATCAACTACGGGACGTCGAAACCGTTCATCAGCCACACCTACGGCGAAGAGGAGTTTTTCGCGCGGTCCTTCGAGCGGCTGGGAATCTCCGACCTGAGCCCCGACGCCGCCCTCGAGCGGTACCGCCGGATCGTGACGGAGAACACCGTCATCGGCCGCGAGATAGCGGACAGCCTGCGGCTTCTCGCGCGGAAGGGGATCAGGCTGGCGATCCTCTCGAACGAGCGGATCACAAGGGTGGAGGCGTGGCTGGAGAGGACGGAGCTCGGGGCGCTGTTCGACGCCGTGACGGTGAGCGAGGAAGTGGGGGCGGAGAAACCGGACCCCGGGATCTTTCGGGAAACCTCCCGCCGTCTCGGGATTCCGGCCGGTCAGATCGCCATGTTCGGCGACAACAGCATCGCCGACGGGGCATGCCGGGAAATCGGGATGCTTTTCGTCCTCGTTACCGCCTTCCGGACCAGGCAGTGGTATTTCGAGAAGGGAAGCGAGCATCGGCCCGACTACACCATGGAACGCATCACTCCGGAATCCATGGAACGGTTCCTCCGGACGGTGAACGGACCGGCCGGAGCGTGAATCCCGCCCGATCTTCCCGAGCTACCCGCCCGCGTCTACCCGCTCCGAAGCGGGCAGGATGTGAAGGCTCTCTTCCTGAAGCGTGAGCGATACGGAGTCGCCGTTCTCGAACAGCCGGTGAACCTGGGGATTCACGATCTCCACGTTCATCTTCTTTCCCGCGACATCGATGCCGTACGAGACCTGGCTGCCCAG
>CAVSJD010000014.1:0-46564 GCA_963728215.1 uncultured Spirochaetota bacterium
GTGTGTGCGCTCTTCACGTGTATCTCGCGGGCGACGAGCTCCTTCCCGGTGCCGTTCGCCCCGAGAACGAGGATCCGGGAGTCGGAGGATGCGCTCTGCTCGATGAGCTCCCGCACCTGGCGCATCCCCGGTCCGTTTCCGACCATCTGGTCTTCCCGGAAGATCGAGCTGCGCAGGGTCTGGTTCTCCCGGCGAAGCTGTTCCAGCTGCAGGGCGTTCTTCACCAGGTTGATCACCTTGTCCAGGGAAAGGGGTTTCTCGAGGAAGTCGTAAGCGCCGAGCTTCACGGCCTTCACGGCGATGTCGATGCTGGCGTGCCCGGAGATCACGATCACCTCCGTCTCGGGATAGTGCTCCTTGATCTGCTTCAGCACGTCGATGCCGCCCATGTTCGGAAGCCACACGTCCAGGAGAACCAGGTCGATCGGTTCGTTCTTCATGATCGCCAGGCCCTCGTAGCCGTCCTCGGCGGAAAGCACTTTGTAGTGCTCGTCTTCGAGAATGTCGGTCAGTACGGTCCTGATACCCGGTTCGTCGTCTATGATGAGGATCCTGTCCATTCAAGGCTCCAGAGGAAGGTCGATATAGAAGGTGGCGCCGGTATCCGCCTGCGCGTCGAGCCATATCTGGCCCCGGTGGTCGAATACGATCCGTTCTACGATAGCGAGGCCGAGCCCCGTACCCGATTTTTTTGTCGTGAAGTACGGATTGAACACCTGGTCGGCATGATCGGGATCGATCCCGGCGCCGCTGTCCTGCACTTGAATCCGAGAGTACTGGGAATTCCCTTTTTTGACAAGGAGCGCACGGACGAAGATCTCCCCGCCTTCGGGCATCGCTTCGAGGGAGTTCTTGAAGAGATTCGCGAAAACCTGCTTGAGCTGGTTCTGGTCGGCCTGCAGAACGATGCCATCCTCGACACCCGACAGATCGATGCGGACGTCCTTCTGATGATCGACGTACATCGAGGCGACTTCGGTGACCAGGGCCTTCAGGTCGACGGGCCGGAGCTGGGGCGAGGGGAGCTTCGCGAAGTTCCGGAATTCGGTGAGCAGGGTGTTCAGGTTATCCACCTCGCTGATGATGGCGTTCACCGCCGGCACCAGCACCCGGTCCAGTTCCTCCGGCGACGTCCGGTACTTGCGCAGGATCCGCTCGGCCGACAGCTTGATCGGCGTGAGCGGGTTCTTGATCTCGTGGGCCAGCCGCTGGGCGATCTCCTGCCAGGCGGTGATCTTCTCGGTCTGGGTGATCTTCACCTTGTACCGCTCCAGCTCGCCCACCATGCGGTTGAAGGAGGAGACCAGCATGGCGAGCTCGTCTCCCGAGCGGGTGAGAATCCGGAAGGAGAAATCCCCTTCGGCGACCCGCCGGGTCGCCTCCTCCAGGTTCACGATCGGCTGGATGATCTCCTCGGAAAGGAGAAACGCGATCAGGATGGAGAGCAGGATCAGGGGAATCGCGAAGAACGAGTAGAATGCGCCGACGGCGACCTTGAAGATCGACTGGTACTTCTCCAGCTGCGTGAACGTCTCCAGGGATGCCGTCAGTCCGCTCGCCTTCCGGTCGAAGTCCCGGGGGAGCACCGTGCTCAGCACGACCGGATACGCCCCGTCGCTGTAGACGTAGGTATTCAGGACCTGCAGGATGGTCCGGTCGCCGGTGGTCAGCTTCGGCAGCAGTCCGTCGCCGCGGCCCTGCAGCGTTTCGGTCTGCAGCCGCCCGCGCAGGTCTCCCGCGAAAAAGAGCTCCCGGTAGTCCTGGTCGAACACCTGGATGCTGGCGATCTCCGGCTGCAGGTCCTGGATCTCCACCCAGATCCGCTCCGGCTGCGAGCGGTTGGCCCGGATGCTCCGGGCCAGGTACTGGGTCTGGCTGAAGTGGTTCGAGCCGCGAGCTTGTCGTCGTAGTACTCCAGGGCCAGGTCGAGCCCGCCCCGGAGCGAATCGCCGATCCGCGAGCTGAACCAGGAGTTCATCGCGGTATGGAGAAAGTTGACCGACAGGACGCCTGCGGGAGGGAGGTGATCAGGATGACGCGAACAGAAAGAACAGCAGCAGGCGGCTCTTGAACTGCGCGCCCGGCTTCCGGCGGGTCCGGTCACGAAGGAGCCGCAGGAGATTCACCGCGATCATGGCCAGGAGAAAGAGCGGCAGGAGGATCGCGGCGAGGATCACGGCGGGGCTGATGGGCGAATCGCTGCGGGAGAGATCCCTCAGGATCTGGTCCGAAAAAATGAGAACGAGCCCGATCAGGAGGATATAGAGAAATACCAGGCTCAGGAGTCCGGGCAGGGTGGGGCTGGCGGAGCGGAAGCTTTTCATGGGTCTCCGGGACCGTCGACCGGATATGCTCGTCCAGGGAGTCGAGCTCTGTCCGAGCGGAATCAGCGCTCCGACCAGGTTCAGCGGGGGAACCAGCTTCACGCTTCGGAGGCGGACCTGGGCGAGCAGGATCAGCCTGGCGTCCCGATGATCTGCGGGAATGGTAATCGGGAACCGTTCCAGCGTGAGGAACCGCCGCAGGAACGGTTCCCATTCCTGGAACACGATGGTCGAACCGTCTTCGGTGACGAGCTCGTACACCTGCGAGAATGGGTCGCGGTAGGCCTGGTAGGCGGGGCGGACTTCCTCCTCGACCAGCCGGTCCCCGAGGAACCGCAGCAGTCCGCCGCCTTTCCGGTAGAGCTTCGGATGAAAGACGATTTCCGCCCGCAATCCCTGCTGCAGGGAGGAGAAGATGTCCCCGGGTTCGCGGGGAGGTATCGAGTGCGAGATCGGGCATAGAGAACGTCTCCCGCCCGCATGCCGCCGTGGACGGAGACGCCTCCTGGGCTTCCGCTCGCCGCCAGAGGAAGGAGCAGGAGTATCAGAATTCCGATCGGGCCGAAGCGGCAGCCCTTCCCGTGCTCATTCTTCCTCGAACCGGGTCTCGAAGAGCCGCACGATGGCATCCGACAGCCTCCTGTTCGTCGGCGCCGTCGGCAACGATCTTCATCCGGGTGTTGTAGCTGGCTCCCAGGGTGATGATGCCCATGATGGACTTGCCGTTGATCTGTTTCGTTTTCCTTTTCGATGAAGATCTTCGAGCGTGAACCTGCTCGCGGTCTGTACCATCAGAGCCGCCGGGCGCGCATGGATACCGGCTCTGTTCTTGATGACGACCTCTTTCTCGATCATGGTCACCCCTTACGATTACATCATTCGTTGTTATGGAAGTATACCGTCCGTGCATTTTCGCTCTCAAGCCACTTTATCACGTTCTGGTTGAATTCTCCGCGCGGAATAATAGCCCATTTTCTTCAGCCGCTCGTTCATGGCGGCGGTTTCGATGATGATCGGGATATTCCGTCCGGGTTTGATGGGAATCTGCAGGTACGGAACCTGCACGCCCGAGTATTTCGGTCGTGATATCCTGGGACCCGATCCGGTCGTAGACCTTGTTGGGATCCCATTCCTCGAGCTGCACGACGAGCTGGACCTGCTTGCGGTCCCGGATGGCGCCGACGCCGAACAGATGCGTCACATTGATGATTCCCAGCCCCCGGATCTCCATGTGGTGACCGATGACCTTGCTTGCTCCGGCTCCCAGGAGGATGTTCCCGCTCACGCAGCGGATCTCCACCGCATCGTCCGCCACGAGCCGGTGGCCCCGCTCGATCAGCTCGAGGGCCGCCTCGCTCTTGCCGACGCCGCTGTCTCCCATGATCAGGATGCCGATCCCGAACACCTCGACCAGAACACCCCGTGCATCGTCTGCTGCGGGGCGAAGATGTTCGAGAGCGCGCGGAGCAGCCGGGCAGAGAAGTCGGAGCTCGTGCAGGTCCGTCTGGAGGATCGGACAGCTCGGACGCCTCGGCGAATTCCACGAAGCTCCTGGTGCGGCTGCAGATTATGGGTGAAGATGCATGCAGGGGATCTCGTAGCTGAAGAGCTCGCTGATCGTCTCGGTCTTTCCTTCCTCGTGCAGCTTGTGCAGGTAGGCGTTTTCTCCCCGGCCGAAGAGCTGGATCCGCTGGAAGGCGAAATTGTCGTAGAAACCCGCTCAGCGCGAGGCCCGGCCGGTTCAGGTCCGGCACGTCGATGTCCCGGATCAGGCCCGGACGGCCGCCGATGCATTGAGATTCAGGGCGTTGTGTTCCTTCAGGTCGAGATCCAGCAGGTCGAGTACGGTAAATTGTTTCATGTCCCTGTCCTGTCAGCGTTCGTATGAGGAGCTGATATCCAGCTCGTTCCGGTACTTCGCAACGGTCCGTCGGGCAATCTTGATTCCCCGTTTCTGCGAGAAGCTCCGAGAGCTTCTGATCCGAGAGGTGCTTTATTCCGTTTGCCGCGTTCCTGAGAAGGATCTCCTTGATGATCTGTTTGACCCCTTCCTTCGAGAACCGGGATCCGGTCGAGCCCGCCCCGCTGATGGAGTTGGTGAAGAAATACTTGAGCTCGAAGATTCCCCACTCGGTCTGGATGTACTTGTTCGTCGTGATCCGGGAAACCGTCGCCTCGTGAACTCCGATCTCGCGGGCGATATCCTTGAGCGTGAGCGGTACCAGGTACTTCGGGTCCCTTGCGGAAGAAATCCCTCTGGAACTCCACCAGCGACCCGGGTCACTTTCAGGAGCGTCTGGTTCCGCTGGTGGATGCTCCGCATGAACCACTGCGCATCGCGCAGGTTCGCTGTTCAGGTACTGCTTGAGCTCCCGTTCCTTGCGTTCCTTTTCGGCCGCGAGCTGCGAGAAGAAGTCGGCTCGATGCCGAGAACGGGAATCTCCTCGTCGTTCAGAACGATGACGAACTCCCCGTCCTTCAGTCTGATCAGCAGAGTCGGGCGTGACGTAGGCGGGGCGACTCGGTGGAGTAGAGCTGCCGGGATACGGGTTGAGCGTCCGGATAGAGACCAGCGCGCGCGCATCTCCTCCTCGTTCCGCTTCATCTTCCGGGCGATCTCGCCGAGCTTCTCCTTTTCGAGAAGATCGAGTAGTTCTCGAGCACCTCGACCGGTGCCGTCGGGGGCCTCGGGATCCAGCTGCGCCTGGACCAGGAGAGATTCGCGGAGTCGGCCGGACGCAGGTTCCGGTCGGCTCGAAGTCCGGATGAGCTCGCATCACCTCCCGCAGCGCATCGTGTCGTGCTCCGGGAACAGGATCAGGGGGTCTCTCGATATGGAATCCGTGGTCGTCGAGGTTGCGGATCAGGAGCTCGCCGATGCGGAACCAGCTCTCGGGAGGGATCGTCTGAAGGCGCAGCTGCCAGATCAGGTGGTCGTGGAGCGACTCCGGGCCGGGAGAGGGCTCCCTCGAGAAAGCGGCGCTTGGAATCTCCGTCGCTGTCGCTGCCGCCGCTGCGGGAGTACCCGGGGTCGGAGGTGTTTTCGAAGGCCGCGTACTCTTCCGATTCGGACTGCTTTTTCGGAACCTCTTCGATCGAGACGGCTGGAACGGTCCTCGATCACCTCCAGAGCCGGATTCTTCTCCAGTTCCTCCTGTAATTCTCGGACTTCAGGTCCTGTAGGGCATCGCCATCAGCTGGATCGACTGATACAGCTGGGGGCTCATTTTTAGACGCTGTTCCTGAGTCAGTCATTGGTTTCTGGAACTGCAAAAAAATCCTCCGGGAGGGGTTATCGAACCCCTTCTTCATATTGGATGAGCGTACTTCTTTTGTCAACGATTTTCAAAATAGCGAAACCGTGCCGGAAGAGGCGGTAATTCGGCAGGAATCGGGCAGATCATAGCGGAAAAGGGATGTGGTTGCAACGGGGGGCCGGATTCCCGGACCGCCTCTCCCGGGATGCTCCGGGGCAGCCCGTTCTCCGGGACGGTCACACCGCTTCGTCCGAAGGCTCTCCGGTAGGGCCCAGATCGAGATCGTGCTCCACGCGGATGTCCGGGAGCGACTCCTCGCGGATCCAGCCCTTCTCCGCCGCATGCTCCGCCATTTCCAGGCTGGTCGGCGCGAGGACGAGCCGGCTTCCCAGCTCTCCCGCTTCCATGGCGAGCTGCCGGATCGCTTCCGGCCGATCGGGATTCGTGCTGACGTTCCGGATGTAGGATACGAGGATCCTGCCCGGGAACTCCCGGGTGATGTCCCGGTAGATCTCCGGATCCTCCTGGCCGCTGTCGCCGATCAGGATGAACGGAATGTCCCGATAGAGATTCAGGATCGAGCGGATGATCTTTTCCTTGAAGTCGCGGTGTTCCATCGGGAAAATCTGTTCGCGGGTGACACCCCAGTTGCGAAGGAACAGGACCATCTTCCGGGGGAAACCCTGGAACTCGAGGAAGTCCCGCAGCACGTCGTAGAGGTTCCAGGGGCTGCTCGAGACGAAGAAGATCGGGTTTTCGTCCTCGCCCGAACCGTGATAGAAGGCACGGTAGAGTGCGGCCGCGCCGGGAAAGGGAAGCCGGGTCCGCGCGTTGGCGAGGAACACGGTCCGGGCCATGCGCAGCAGGTTCACGGCGTTGGTCTTGAGAACCGTGTCGTCGATGTCGCTGATGATCCCGAAACGGCAGTCGCTCGTCGGGACCATGATTCTCCCGTCGGCCTCCACCGGCGGCTGCTGGGAATGCGGGATCGGGTGCAGCAGGCGGACCCGTGCCGGATGCCAGTTCCGGTCGGGAATGGGGTTCCGGGGCCGGATCACGGCGTGAAACATCCCTTCCTCGTCGGCGGTCACTTCCTGCTCCTCGCTGCGGCAGGTGACGGAGAGCCGGGCATGGGGAATCTCGTCGCTTTCCATGCGCTTGTACATGTTCGCCAGATTCTCCCAGATCGAATCGTCCTCGTGCGGATTGGAGATATGCTTGTCCTCGAGAACCCGCCCCTGCAGGTGCAGCTCTTCCTTCGTTCCGTAGCCGATATAGGTCACGATTCTGATCGGTCCCGGTCCCCCGAGTCTTCTGTTGAGCCGGTATTTCAGATGATCGAGGTGCTTCTCGACATTCCGGACGTATGGTGCGAGCAGCCGATTCCAGTCGTACATGTGCATCTCCCGTACAGCTAATATACGGAAAGCGGCCGGGCGGGTCGAATCCGGGGGCGGCGGAAGGCGGGTTTCTTCGCGGGCTACATCCGGAAATCCTGGCCGAGGTAGATCCTTCGTGCCAGTTCGCTCTCGAGGAGCTGTTCCCGGCTCCCGCTGACGACGATCTCGCCCTGGTTGATGATGTTCGACCGATGGGTGATCTCCAGGGTGTCCCGGACGTTGTGATCGGTGATGAGGACCCCGATCCCCATGCGCGAGAGGCTCTCGACGATCTTCTTAATCTCGTAGACCGCGATGGGATCGATGCCGGCGAACGGTTCGTCCAGAAGCAGGAACTGCGGCTCGATCGCGAGGGACCGGGCGATCTCGGTGCGGCGCCGTTCGCCCCCGGACAGGGTGTAGGCCTTCTGGTTCCGGATATGGGTGATGCCCAGCTCCTCGAGGAGCTGCTCCAGCCGCTCGCGTTTCTGCACGGCGCCGAGGTCGTTCCTGGTTTCAAGAATGGCGAGGATATTCTCGGCCACGGTGAGCTTCCGGAAGACGGACGGCTCCTGAGGCAGGTAGGAGATCCCTTCCCGGGCGCGCCGGAACATGGGGAAGGCGGTGATGTTCCGGTGACGCAGGAAGATGGTTCCGCTGGTGGGCCTGATGAACCCGACGATCATGTAGAAGACGGTGGTCTTGCCCGCACCGTTCGGACCGAGAAGGCCCACGATCTCGCCGACCCGCATGGAGAAGGAGACGTCGCGGACCGCTTCCTTCTTTCCGAAGGTCCTGCGCAGGTTCTGGACCGAGAGAACGGCTTCCTCAGTCAACCGGCCCCTCCGGTGCCGCCGGTCCTTCGGCGGCCGGTGCGGCGGTGCCGGGGTTTCCCCCGGCCGGCCTGGACGGTTCGGACGGTACGGTCCCCGGCGACTCCTTCTTTTCCGACCTCACCGACCCGGAAACCTGGCCGATCAGCTCGATCTCGTCGGTTTCGGTGTTGATGATGATCCGGGCGGCGCGGTAGACATCGCCCTTCCAGTGGACGACCGGCATTCCCGAGAGCTCCAGGATCTTCTCGCCCCGGCGGTAGCGGGCGAACTCGCTCCGGCTCGCCATGTCCTCGCGCAGGATCCGCACTCCGATCTGGACGATGGTGATGTCCTCCTGCTCCCGATGCTCGATGAAGTCGCCCTTGACGATGATCTCCTCCTGGCGGTCTTCCATTTCCGCGTTCCCCTGTGCTCGGGTGATGTCCAGTTCGCGGTCGAGATAGAGCCGCTCGGATGTCAGGTCGATCTGTTCCTGCCGGTTCACCGCCCGCACGTTCCCCCGGCAGACGGCATAGCGGAAGTCCTCTCCGTAGAGCTCGATCTCGGAGGCGGTAACCTCGATTTTGTCCGAGATGATGCGGGCGTTTCCCGACAGGATCGTCCGCTCCTGGCCCCTGGTCAGAACGATGGAGGTGCGGTCGCCGGAGAAGCGGAAGGTATCGCCGGCGGAGTCCGCCGCGGCGAGCGATGCCGCCGGCAGGAGTGCGGCAAGGAGTGCGGCAAGGATTGATGAGAGGATCATCGCCGCGGGGAAGAACCTCCGGCTGCGGCGGTCACGGCGCTTCATCGGTCTTCTCCCCGCTGCGGTAGATTCCGTCGACCGAACTGCCGAAGGTGATCACTCTTCGCCGGAGGTCGGCGCGGAAGTCCCTGCCCCGCACCTGCGACCCGGTCTCCCGCTCGATTTCCACCTCGTCTTCCGGTTCTCCCGCCAGGAGCCGTTCCTCGCTGTCCCAGGAGAGCCGTTCGGCCGAAAGACTGCCGTCCTCCCGGTGAGTGGTCACCCGGATGTTTCCTTCGATCCGTGCATTCTCGGTATCCGTGAAGAAGACGGCGGAGTCGGCGACCCCTTCGGTGATAACCGTTCCGTCCGCGTCGTACTCGCGGAAGGATACGTCGGTCAGGCGGGTTTCCTTCTTCGTGTCGAAGCTTTCCGCCCGCTCCGCGGTGATCCGGAAGAGCGGCGTTTCCCCGCGGACGACGGTATGCGTGAAGGAGAGGAGGACCGTGTCCGGAA
Organism: uncultured Spirochaetota bacterium; assembly: GCA_963728215.1. Classification (GTDB taxonomy): domain Bacteria; phylum Spirochaetota; class Spirochaetia; order CAVSJD01; family CAVSJD01; genus CAVSJD01. The sequence continues at coordinate 9,034 of CAVSJD010000014.1, forward strand.
TCTCCTCCGAAAGGTTCTCTGAAAAGGTGCCCGATTCGTAATCGATACTGCATCCTGCCGCAGCGAGCAGCGTGAACACGACGATCGGGAGACGAACGGAGCGGCGTCCGATCCGCAAAGGTTCCATGCAGATCGATTATCGGGGAGAGGGGATGAATTGTCAATTCCCCCCGGAACCGGGACGGTCCCGGACGGAATCGGGAACCTCCCCTACATCACGGCCGCGTTCCACTTTTCGCTGCCCAGAAAGAGGACGTCGCGGGAGAAGGCCTCTATGTTCAGGGGAGAACCGCCTTCCCGCTGCTGCAGTCCGATCATCTCGCGGGTCGCGTAGATCGGGGCCTGGGTGCGGACCGCCAGGGCGATCCCGTCGCTCGGGCGGACCTCGAGGGTCCATGATCGGACGCCCTTCCGGTACCGGATGCGCGCGAGGTGTTTTCCATCGAGAAACCCGTAGATCTCGACCCACAGCAGGGAGAAGCCATGGAGGTCGAGGAACTGAACCAGCAGGTCGTGCGTGAGAGGCCGGGGCGGCTTCATGCCCTCCATGGCGATGATGATGGCGCTTGCTTCGGAAGGCCCGATGAGTACCGGAAGGATGGCGGTTTCTTCATCATTCCTGAGGATAACGATAGGGGTCTGGGATTCCTTCTCCAGGGCGATGCCCCGGACGGTCAGCCGGATTCGTTCTTCTTTCATCATTTTTATGATATCACTTATTCTCTAATTTTTCTGATATCTCCAACACTTGACATTTCTCATTCAGTTTCTACAATGTTATTATCAGTATATCCCAGGAACAGGCTGAAAAAAACAGATGTCCGACTTTTTGAGCGACACCGATTTCGAGCGGTTCCGGAGCCTGATTTATCGCGAGAGCGGCATCCACTTTACCGGCTCAAACCGGACAATCCTCGAGAGCCGGCTCAAGGAACGTCTCCGTTCGATCAGGACCGAGAGCCTTGGCGGCTACTACGACATGCTCATGCGGGACGAATCGGAGCTCAAGGTGCTCCTCGACTCGGTAACCACGAACCTCACCCGGTTCTTCCGCAACACCGCTCATTTCCAGACGTTCGAGTACGCCGTCCTGCCGGATCTGATCAAGTGGAAACGGGAGCATCATCAGAAGCAGATCCGACTCTGGAGTGCGGGCTGCTCCACCGGGGAAGAGCCGTACTCTCTCGCGATCGCCATGAAGGAGTTCCTGCCTCCCGACATGAGCGCCGAAATCGTCGCCTCGGACATCAGTCTCAAGTCGCTGATGGTCGGCAAGGAAGGGTTCTACCCCGAAACGCGCGTAACGGGAATCCCCGAGAAGTACCTGAGGAAGTACTTCACCCGGAAGGACGACGGTTATCGGATCAACGACGACATCAGGCGGATGATCCAGTTCGACTACCATAATCTGAAGAACGACAGCACGCTCCGGAATCTCGATGTGATATTCTGCCGCAATGTGCTGATCTACTTCGACGAGGTGGCGCAGAAGGCCGTGGTGAACCGGTTCTGGGATACCATGGGTTCGCACTCCTATCTGTTCATCGGGCACTCGGAATCGCTGTTCGGAATGAACACGAAATTCGAGTTCCTGAAAACCGACTGGGCGTGCATCTACCGGAAATTCACGACATAACAGAGGAAACGCTTGGAACCGATATCGGTACTCATAGTGGATGACTCGGCCCTCATGCGGAACCTGATCGGGAAGATCGTGGAATCGAACGAGGACCTGTGCGTGGTGGGAAAGGCCATGAACGGAAACTTCGCCCTTCAGAAGATTCCGAAGCTCGACCCCGACGTGATCATCCTCGACCTCGAAATGCCCGAGCTGAACGGAATGGAGTTCCTTCGGGAGCGCAAGCGGCTGGGATGGGAAATCCCGGTCGTGATCCTCTCGTCCCTGGTCCGCCGGGGGGCGCAGATCACGATGGAAGCGCTCGCGCTGGGAGCGAGCGACTTCATCATGAAGCCGTCCGGTTCGGTGTCCGAGGACATCGCCAGCGTCGGCCGTCAGCTCACCGAGATGCTCAGGGCCTACGGACGGCAGTACCGGAGAAAACGGCGCGAGCAGGGCGACGCCCCGTTCGGCCCGGTTCGGGAGCCGCGGCCGCATACTGCGCCGGCCGCACCGCCGCACGGCGCCGGGGCGGCAGGCCTTCCGGGACGCCCCGGCGCCGTCGGAAACCTGAAGGCGTCTCCCGCCGCACCGCAGCGGGCCCGGTTCCGCTGCGGCCGCCGGGGCTGCTGGAGGTGATCGCGATCGGCATCTCCACGGGAGGCCCGAATGCGCTGCGGGATCTGCTCTCCCGTCTCGACCCGCAGATCGGTCTGCCGATCCTGATCGTGCAGCACATGCCCCCGGGGTTCACCGCGGAGTTTGCCAGGAGCCTGGACAAGATGTGCGCGTTCGAGGTGAAGGAGGCGAGCGACGGAGATATTCTGCGGCCGGGCCGGATCCTGATCGCCCAGGGCGACCGGCACCTGACCGTGGAACGGCGCCCGCTCGCCACGATCGCGCGGATCACCGAGACTCCGCCGGTGAACGGCCATCGTCCCTCGGCGGACGTCCTGTTCGCATCGGTCGCGAAGGATTTCGGCAATCGCACGCTGGCGATCATCATGACCGGCATGGGAAAGGACGGAGCCCAGGAGATCGGCACCATCTACCGCGAGGGCGGCATCACCCTCGCCCAGGACGAGCAGTCGTCGATCGTCTATGGAATGCCGAAGGTCGCTTTCGAGAACGGCTTCATTCACCGGGTGGTGCCGCTTCCGGAGATGGCGGAAACGATCGAGCGGATCGTGCGGGAGAACCGGCAAGCGCACGGCAAATAGCGCCGGCCGGACCCGGAACGCCGCTGATTCTTCGCGGGGTCAGACGCCGTAGCCGGCCGCTTCCGTCGAGTCGCAGCAGGGTCCTTCGGAATCCGCAGGCGACGAGGGGCCCAGGACGATCGGGTAGTCGCGCTCGCGGTTCCGCCGGAACAGCAGATAGCTGATGGAAATCCCTGCAAGAAGGCCGGCGGCACCGAGAAAGGCCCGGGCGGTGTCGGACGCGATCCCCAGGAGCCCTCCCAGTCCGTATGCCGCGAAAAAGAGCAGCAGCGGGAAGATGAGCACCATGAAGCCCGCGATCACCACTTTTCCCGACGGCAGGAACAGGTCCACGACGTCGCCCGGGCGCAGGTCGAGCCCGTCGCGATTCAGCGCCTGGATTTCCCTCGTCTGTATCGAGCAGAACGAGCTGGAGCAGTTGCGGCAGCCCTGATGCTCACGGGCTTTCACCGTTATCAGCCGATTCTCTATCTTCGTTATCGTTCCCTTCTCGATCATGGGGAACCTCCTGACATTTCTCTCGGATGGTTTCGATCGCGACCGCCTTGCCGGCGTCGTCGATCTCGATGAGCACTCCCTGCAGCTCCGGACCGGCCCAGGCGTCCCGGGAACGTTCGGGGATCATGGTAACGTACTTCTGGATCTCGACCTCCGGATCGAGGCCTCCCACCGACTGGATGCTCCCGGTCCGGCCGGCGTCGCAGATCACGGCGGTTCCTCCGGGCATGACCTGGGCGTCCGCAGTGAGTGCCTTGGTATGCGTGCCGACCACCGCGGAAACCATCCCGTCGGCGTGATGGAACATGGTGTACTTTTCGGCGGTGGTGCTGGCATGAAAGTCCACGATGATCGCCCGGGTCTGCTCCCGGATGCGCGATACGATATCGGGGAGGAACGTGTACGGGTTGCTCGGGTGCACCCGGTTGAACCCGGACTGTCCCATCATGCAGACCACGGCGATGGAGAAGGAGTCGCGGCGGTAGATCCGCCAGCCCCTGCCCGGTGCTCCGGGCGGATAGTTCGCTGCCCGGAGGATATACGGCGCCTTTTCGATATGAGGCACCATGTCCTTCTTGTAGTAGATGCATTCGCCGGAGGTGATGACATCGATCCCCAGCTTGTGGAGGTAGATGGAGTGGTTCTTTCCGATGCCGAACCCGCCGGTCACGCCGTCGCCGTTCGCGATGACGAAATCGACCGATCGCTCCGCCTTCAGGCGGGGAAGCAGGCTCTTGATGCAGAAAACTCCCGCCTTTCCGACGATTTCACCAATGAACAGGATGCGGATACCCAATCAGCGGACCCCTGCTGCGTAGTTTCGTTGTCCGCATGATACCGGAAATCCGCACCTTTGGCAAAGGCCCCGCTGCCGTCCCTCCGCCGCCTACGACACCGCCTTCATCGCCTGCCATTTCTTCCACTGGTACCACTGCTCCGGATGCTTCTCCACGTAGTCCTGCCAGAGGGTGAGGGCGCTTCGGGCGACACTGCCGTTCTCTTCTTTCCCCGGGTCGATCTCCTCCACACACATGGTGTAGGAGCGCATGCTGTTCCGCTTCATGAACACCTGGATGACCGCCGCGCCGCTGCGGTGAGAGATGAAGTCCAGGGTATTGTCGAAATAGAGATCGCGTCCGAAGAGCCGGATGGTCCGGTTCTTCTTCCGGCGCCAGGTGTCCACCTCGTCGCACTCGGTCATGACGATCCGGTTCGCTTCCAGGCTCTTGAGGATACGGGGATAGATCTGCGATCCGTCCGACGACGAGATGAGCTCCAGGTCGTGGAAGCAGGTCACTTTCTTGTCGAGGGCTTCCTTCAGCCGCTCCGTCTGGCATTCGACGACGACGCTGATGGGGTATCCCTTCAGCCCGAGATACCAGGGGATGAACTCGACCGCTCCGTAATGGGCGGTGACGAGAATGACGCCCTTGCCGCGGGCGATCGCCCGGTCGAGGACTTCGATGTTCTTCACTTCCATGGCGTGCTCGACGAAATGCTTCATCTCGAAGAAATCCTTGTACGCGGAGAAGAGCTTCTCGAAGTAGTGGGCGAAGATGCCCTCGAAAGCCTTCCGGCTCGTCAGTCGCAGCGACTCTTCTTCCCGATCCTTGAGCAGGTCCCGGATGTTCCGCTCGATAAGGCGGCGTTCCTTCCGGTTGAGCAGGTAGTAGAGCTTCCCGAGGAGCTGCATGTAGGCATAGCTGCAGGACGGGGAAAGGAGCCGGAACAGGGAAACATTGATCGGTGACTGAAAAAAGCGGGACAGGTTCATGCTGCGTACCTCCACCATTTTTTGATAACCGGCAGAATCCTCCCAATTCCGCCTTACTACACGTTTCCATGGGAGATACGAAAAAGCAAGTAAAATTTACTTTTTCTTAGATCATTTCCTGAATTACTATTCTTGATTCAATTACTCTTTTAAAGGCTTCAACCGCGGCGGGATGGAACTGGGAACCCGATCCGGCCGAAATCTCCTGCATGGCCTCCTTGATCGATATCCCCCGCCGGTACGGGCGGGAGGAGGTCATCGCGTCGAAGGCGTCGGCGACCGCGACGATCCGGGCGCCGAGCGGGATCTGCTCCGCGGCGAGGCCGTCGGGATATCCCCGGCCGTCGTAGCGCTCGTGGTGGTTCCGGATCAGGTAGAGGTAGTCCCGCAGGAACGAGATGGAATGGAGGATCTCGACTCCCTTGATCGGGTGGAGCTCGATGATCTTCCGTTCCGACCGGGTGAGCTGCTTCGGGTTCCGGACGATCGACTCGGGGATACCCAGTTTGCCGATATCGTGCAGAATCGCGCCGGTGCGGAGGAACTCGACCTCGCTGTCCGAGAGGCCCATTTCGCGGCCGATCGCAGCCGAGAGCTCGGCGACCCGCTGCGAATGTCCGCTCGTGTATGCATCCTTCTCTTCCAGCGCATGCACCAGCGCCTTCACCGACTCCAGGTAGCTCTGCTGGAGCTCTTCGTCCAGCCGGTTCCGCTTGATGGAAGCGGCGATGGCGTTGGCGAAGGTCGCGAGGCAGTCCAGGTCGTCCTCGCTGATCACCTTGTTGCCGGGACGGCGGTCGGCCGCGATGACGCCGATGATCCGGCTTTCGACCGAGAGGGGGCAGATCACGAAAGCGTCGGGCCGGAACTCCCGCAGGATCAGGTTCGACGGATTCAGGCCCGAATCGTTCACGTCCCGGACCAGGAGCGGTTTGCCGGTCCGGGCCACTTCCGCCAGGACATTGGGTGTCCGGGAGACCGGTACCCGGTAGCGGCTCAGGACTTCGGAATCCTCCAGCCGGGTCCCGACCGAGTAGCGGTACTCGAGATACTTCTCCTCGGCATCGAGCATCATCAGGATCGCTCGATCGAACCCGAGAACATCCACGATGATGCCCATGGTCATCTGCAGCACCACCTCGGCATCCCGCAGGGAAACCAGCAGGTTGGAGGCGTCATGGGTAGCCTTGAGCTTCCGGATCTTGTCCCGCAGCTCGGCATTCAGCGTATTCACTTCCTCGTACTTGTTTTTCAGCAGCAGCTGACTGTGTTCGATGTGCTCCAGGGCATCGAAAAGGTTGTTGCGGCTCTGGAACATACGGTAGAAGAAAGCTCTCAGCAATCCCCGCCGGGAATCATAGCGGAGGGTGAGCTGACAGTACGGGTCGCCATGGAAATAGCAGCTCTGCTCCTCTACTTTCCCGGGAGACAAGCCCCAGATGGTGAAAACCGCGGAGTAGATACCCTGATTGTAGCGGCAGATATCCCGGGTGAGTACGGCGGCCTGTCTCCAGTGGAACTTCAGGACCACTTTTCCGTAAGTCCGGTAAACCGTCTCGACGACCTTGGTCGTGTTGAATTTGGTATTGATGTGGTTGATACGGGAAATGAGATAGTTCGGACTCGTAAACCGGGTCAGGAAGAACTTCTGAATGCTGCCGAGACTCCGGTTTGCGACGGAATCGAATCCGATGCGGTAGGGGGCATCCGGATCGCGAAGAATTTCCTTGGCGTTCTCGAACAGTCGGACCACAAGTTCGCTGGATACCCAGTTGTTCTCATCCAGCAGGTAGCTTTTCGGGTCCGGAAGGTCCTGATACTTTTCCGGAAGGTTGTTGAACAGCCGATCCGATTGGTCCGGGGCGTTCTTTCTGAGATATTCATAGATGATTCTGCAGTTTATGCAGTTTACGTCCCGTTCCTGTTCCGCCACCTATCCATACCTCGGCATATCGGTTCCCCCTCTCTTTATCGGTAGAAAAAACCTGAATCTTCTGCATACCGGTGAAAATTGATCCGGAATTTTCCCGGGAATCTCAGCTGGCAACATCAGGCTTACCAGCACCTGCGCTCCTCTTCCAGGAACCGGGAGAGCTTTCCGGGATCCACCGTGATGCCGATTCCGTTCCCCCTCAGTACGGGCGCCATGCCCTTCGGTCCGAAGGTGATGTCCTCCGCCGTGATGTTACCCGACAGCAGAAAGCGGTCATAGGACCCGTCGGAGTAGATTGGATCCGGGAGAAGACATGCCGCCGCCCGGCCCATCGCGGACAGTATCCCCGTTTCGCCGACGTGGCAGCCGATCTGGTACCGGAGTCCGAGACGGGCGGATTCCCCGGCGAGCTCGAGAACCCGGAGCAGGCCGCCGTTTTTCGACAGGCGCAGGTTGAGCATGGTGAAGATGCCTTCCTGCGCGATGGAATCGACGTCTTCCCGGCTCAGCACCGATTCGTCCGCGATGAACGTGATACCGTCGGACTCCGGTCGGGATATCAGCTCCGCGTGAAACGGACTGCCCTTTCCGAACGGCTCTTCCACCCGGGAAATGCCGTACTCCTGAAGCAGCGGCAGCTGAACGACAGCGTCCTCGAGCGACCAGTCCGCGTTAACATCCACCCTAACGTCGAAGTCATCTCCCAGCATGGAACGGACCCGCGTCAGCGTCCGTCGGGAATACTCGAGATCGCTGCCGACCTTGATCCTCAGGTACGGAATCCCCAGGCCGATGATCAGCTTCAGCATCCGATCCGAATCGGAATCGTTCGTCATGGGAAGCACGGCGCCGTACGATACGACCCGGCGGAGCGGTTCGCGGCCGAGAAGCTGGTAGATGTCCCGGCCGGTCGCCAGGCAGAACAGGGAAATGAGCGCGGATTCGACCGCGCACAGGATCGGAAGCTCCTCGGGAGGGAGCGCGATTCCGAGGAGATAGGATTCGATGCCGTCCCAGTCGAGGGCGCGTCCCGTCAGGGGGCGAAGAATCCGCTCCGCCGCACGAGCCGCCGCTTCGAGGATATCGGCGCCCGTCCCGAGTCGCCCCGACACGTAATCCCGCAGGATAGCTTCACCGAACCCTTCTCCGTCCGGCCCGGAGAGCCGGAGAATGAGGGAATCGGCGGAGCTTCTCGACGCTTTCGCGTGGGCGAAATCCAGCAGAAAAGGAATACCGATCCTGCACATGGTCGCGTTCGTGATGACAACGGTTTTTTTCACGGGTACCCCAGCAGAATTCTTTATAGATGAGGTATTTGAGTCCGTCAAGGAAAAACGGGGTTTCTTTACCTTTACCGCCGCAAAGGGTATACTAATATTCGATCCTGCGGGCAAACCCTGCGGGGGCATCTCCGGAGGGATTCGATCCCGCCGGAGATGCGGCGGGCGCCGGAAGGGCCCGCTGTGAACGGCCGCCCCGTACGGGGGGCCGGAACACGCTGTACTGCGAGGTGTTCTCATGCGCGAAAAATTCATGATGGATCTGGGAAAAATGCTGGACGACATCTTCGAGGCCGCCCAGGAGTTCAAGGACGTGTTTTCCGAGGAAGGGCCGTTCGGCTCCCGCGGAAAATGGCACGGCTGGAAATGGGAGGAGAACGCGGACTACTACCCGTCCTACTCCTATCCGCCGGTGAACGTGTACATGACGCCGGATAAGGCGCTGAACTTCGAGTTCGCCCTTGCGGGTTTCGAGGAGAGCGATGTCCGGCTCGAATTCAAGGGCGAATACATGGTCTTTGCCGCATCGGCGCCGGCGGAAGCCAGGCGCGAGGACGAGGTCCGGTATTTCAAGCGGCGGCTGAAGCTCAAGGATATCCCGGAGCAGAAGTACTATGTTCCGGAGGACAAGTTCGACCGGAACAAGGTCGAAGCGGTATTCCGGAACGGAATACTGCGGGTGACGGTGCCGCCGCGGGAAGATGCGGGAGCGCAGGAAGGTCAGAAGATCGACATCAAAAAGGAGGGAACGTGATGATACGACTTATTCTCGGTGTCGCGGTCGGTTACGTCTATCGCCGGCAGATCGGCGAACTGGTGGATCGTGCGGGACAGTACATCCGATCCCGCCGGGAGCGGAGCCGGCAGGTCGGCGGAACCGCATCCTGATGTGAGAACGGGAATCTCCGCACGTATTGACAATCGTGCGGGGATTCCGTATAGTGATGTCTGCCAAAAGCCCGGATGGTGAAATTGGTAGACACGCTAGGTTCAGGGCCTAGTGGTCGCAAGACTGTGCTGGTTCGAGTCCAGTTCCGGGCAAATGCGCCCTCCATATCGGAGGGCGCTTTCTTTTACAAGCCGGGATCCGCTTCGCGTCTTCCAGTTCCGGACAACCTGAAATGCAAGCCCCGTAAGTAATTACGGGGCTTTTTCTTTGTGCGCTCTCTTTCCCTTCCTGAAGAGATTTATTCCTTCTCCCGTTTCTCCTTGAGATACCTGACGACGACCAGCTTCTGATCCTGGTTCTCCGAGAGACGGCGGGCGAGCTGATCGGAGGACATTTCATTGAATACCGACATCTGGTCCCGATTGGATACATAGTGCTGAGCCACTTCTTCTTCGGTGTAGAGATACGCCCCTCCGATACGGATACCGACATCACCGGGGATGCGGCTGCGTATCGTGCGAACCGACCCGAGGGTTTTGCCGAGGAGACGGGCGATCCCTCGATCGGTGAAGAGCACCGGCTCCTCGATTACATAGCTTTTCTCATCGAAGATGGTCATCATACTCTCTCCAATTTATGAATATAGGGCAAAAAGTATCTTATGTCAACCTTGAAGTATTTTTGCTTACAAGGCGTTGAACTTTGTTAAACTCCGTGCTTTACTGTTGGTTGAGGATGCAACCGCGGCCATTCGGATACGCTTCTTTCAATGAGCATGGAGGAGGGAACGATGAGAGACAAAGCGAGGAGCCATGCAAGGAGAAGGGAACAGGAACTCGAACACGCAATAGCGGAGCCCTTCAAAAAAGAGGACGTATCTGAACGGAAACGGGAAGAAAACCCGGTGAAGGCGAAAGAAGAGGAAGAGCATGCGCACCGGGCGAAAAACACGTTCCTTGCTCACATGAGCCATGAGATCCGGACCCCGCTCGGAGGCATCGTCGGTATTGTGGACGTGCTGCTGTCCCGCATTCGGGATGAGGAGCAGAAACAGCTTCTTCTTCTCCTGAAATCCTCTGCCCAGGACATTTCGGCGCTCATCGGCAATATTCTCGATCTCTCGGAAATCGAGTCGGAACGGCTTGAGATGAACTGCATTGAATTTGACCTTCCGAGGGAACTGGAGAAACTTGTTTCTCTTTTCCAACCCGGCGCTCAGAAAAAGAATCTCTCACTTTCTCTCCGGATCGGACCGGATGTGCCGAGGTGGGTGAACGGGGATGTGAGAAAGGTATCCCGGATTCTGCGGAATCTGCTCTCGAATGCCGTGAAGTATACGAGTCGGGGGGAGATCAGTTTCCATGCAGAACTGGTGGAAACGGAGCCGCTCATTCTTCGTTTCACCGTGAAAGATACCGGCGTCGGTATCCGGAGAGATAAGCAGGGCCAGCTGTTCCAGAGCTTCTCTCGCATCAGGAGCAATCCGAACCTGAGAAAAGCGGAAGGGGCGGGACTGGGGCTTGCGATCAGCAGAAGCCTCGTCGAACACATGGGGGGAACGCTCTCGGTAGAGAGCGAGGTGGGAACCGGCAGTACCTTCTCCTTCACGATTCCGTTCGAGACGGCTTCCCGGCAGGCGTGTGAGGAAGCCGAAGAGTTTCCATCTCCTCTCACGGAGATTGCTCCCGGGCACATCCTCATAGCCGAAGACAACCGGGTCAACCAGGTGTTTCTCAGGATGATGTTCGAAGAATCCGGTCACACTACCGAGGTGGTGGAAAACGGTCTTCAGGCGCTCGAAGCGATACGGGAGAAGCACTTCGATCTGGTCCTGATGGACATCCAGATGCCGGTGATGGACGGGATTGAGGCGACGGCGAGCATCCGCAGATTGAGCGGTTCGGCACGAGAGATTCCGATCATCGCCCTGACGGCGTATGCCATGCGGGACGATGAGAAGCGGTGTCTGTCTGCCGGAATGAATGGGTACCTGACAAAGCCGGTGGATTTCTCCGAACTGGCGGATATGATGAAAAACGTGATCAGGAAAAACTTCACGGAGAAGCAGGCGCCCAACCCCTGAACAACCAATGCCGGAGGAAGATACTGTCAGATACGGTACGCTCCGCCGAGGGTCAGCACGCCGACTCCGTAACCGAGCTCGCCGAAAATCGCAAAGTTCTCATTGAAGAAGTACCGGGTTCCGATGTGGCCGCCGAACAGCAGGTAACTGCTTCCCGCCGAGAAGCTGTCCCCGGTGTAGTCACTGTCTTCGCTCACGTTCACGATGTTATACCCGAGCGTCAGGCCCGCATAGGGGTCCAGCCGTTCCACCCCGAGATTGAAGTGGTAGGCCGCCCGGGCGCCGATCAGAACGTAGGTGTAGCTCCACGACCAGTCGAAGTACTGCTCCTCCGACCGCATCATTCCGACAATCCCGCCGACGGAAATCGGCAGGTCCGCAATGGGCAGCGCATAGTCGACGGCGGCAAAAATCGGCGGGATAGTGATGTCACCGTAGATTCCGGCCGGAAACAGTCCGAGTCCCGCCTGAATCGCGATGTCTCCCTCGTCGAAGGAAGGATTGTACGTCGTCAGGTCCGACTGCGCGGCGACTCCCATACACACGAGAAACAGAACCGAGAGCGCAAGGATGATCCTCTTGTTCATTTGTGAGTGCTCCTGAAAAAATGATAAAGTGGAATGAAGATAATGGAATTTATATCACAAAATACCGGATTTGCCAATGAACAGTTTCTCTGATCTCATTCGGCCTGATATGGCGTGCTCCCAGGATGGGAGCGCGTCGGCATTCAGACCTCGGAAAAGGGGCCGGGGGTTACTGAATGCGCCGGTACTCTTCTTCCTGATCACTCAGTATGGCACTTACCAGCCACGCAAGCATCAGACCGACAACAGCGAAGAGGGTGGCCAGGGTAATCGCTCCGAACAGTGATCCCATCATCCCGCCCCAGAAGAATCCGACAATGCCGAGGAAGGCGGAAGAACGATACAGTGCCTTGACTACTCTCTGATCTCTCATTGCTTCTCCTCCTCTCTGTTCACTTTGCAATCAAACTCATGGACCGGAGCCTGCCGACCGAACTGAGAAGATCGACACCGAACGCCGATCGCATTGTCTCGGCAAGCTCCCGGGTGCTTTTCTTCTCTGTGACTGCCCTGGCAAACACCTCATAATGGGCACGGGTGCCGCAGAAGACGAGGCGCTTGTACTCCCATTCATAGATGTCCCCGAGGGCCTTATGCGTGTTGATCCGGATTGCCATCAGCGACCCTACCGAAAGCGTTGAACCCATTCCATTCCTCCCAAATGAATATAATGTCCGAAATGGCGTATGGTAAGGAAAATCCAAAAAACCCTACAACCGCAGCCCGATGATCATTTCTTCAACTAAGCTCAATCTGTGTGATATTTCCAATTTATTATTATTTCCAGATGCAAACTCCCCTCATGTACCTTACAATTGAGAGGAGAATAACTACACACGGGGAGGATGAAAGTGGAACTTACCGTTACTGGTGTGATCACGAACAGCATCAACAAGGGGATCAAGTACGCCGTGCCGGTTGTGGTGAACGCGCTTCTCTGGCTGCTCACCATCTGGATTCCCTACATCAACGTGGGAACGACGATCGGGCTGATGTTCGGAATCGTTGCGAAAATCAGCCGTGACGAACCCGTCGGAATGACGGAGATCTTCGATCCCAAGTACCGCAAACGCATGGGAGAGGTTTTCCTTACCGGAGGATTCGTCTATCTCGGCAGTTCCGTCGGTGCGCTGTTCTTCCTCGCCCCGGGACTGGTCATCGCCACCGCCTGGTCGCTGGGAATTCTTCTGGTCGTCGATCGGGAGATGGATCCCATGGAGGCCATCAGCACCAGCAATACCCTGACCTACGGCAAGAAGTGGACGATCTTTCTTTCCTATCTCGTGGTCGGAGTCGTTCTGGCCATCGCGTTCGGCATCGTCTCCTGGATTCTGGGCATGATCTGGGGCTTCCTCGCGACCCTGGGAGGAATTGCCATGGCGGCCATCGGAGTATCCGTCTTTGTCAGCATCAAGGCCTATATCTACCAGGTTCTCGGCGTTACCGCCCCGGTCTGAGAGGTCTGAGAGATCTGAGAGCGGAACCTCTCAGCCCGCCGCAGTACCGGTATTCGCGGCCTCGGGCCGGCTGTTCCCCGGAGCAGCCGGCCTCGCATCCGGTTCCTGATCAGGTGTTCCGGTCGACCAGGAACAGGTGTTCCGGTCGACCAGGAACAGGTGTTCCGGTCGACCAGGAACAGGGTTTCCATCTCGCCCATCCCCTTGACTTCGATGATACCCCTCGGACGAAAAATGAACTCGTCTTTCAGCAGTTCATAGGTGGCGCGGCTTGTCTGGATCTCTCCCGGAACCCCGTGGGATTCCATCCGGCTCGCGGTATTCACCGCCTCGCCCCAGACATCGTACTGGAATTTCCGGTACCCTATCACGCCCGCGACCACCGGGCCGGAATTGATGCCGATGCGGAAATTCACGAGTCCCCTCCCGGCGTTGTCCGAATGACGCACGTAGTCGCGCATGTCGAGCGCCATCAGGGCCAGGGCCCGGGCGTGATCGGTCCGGGGGCGGGGCACTCCCGAAGCGACCATGTAGTTGTCACCGATCGTACGGATCTTCTCCAGGTTGTACGTGTCGACCAGCGAATCGAAGAACGAGAATACCTCGTTCAGCAGCTTCACCATCTCTTCCGCCGTCATGCGGGCGGACATCGTGGTGAAGCCGACGATGTCGGCGAACAGGATGCTCGCCTTCTCGAACCGCTCGGCGATGGTGCCGGGGTGATCCTTCAGGACTTCGGTGATCTCCCGGGGCAGGATGTTCAGAAGCAAACCCTCGGATCAGGTAAGGGCAGGTGGCAAGTGCCAGGGGAAAACGCGGGTCCGCGAGCAGCATGACCCAGAAGATCGCCAGGATGAGCCCGGCGTAGTAGAGAAGCCGTCCCGTTTCGCCGGCCAGCGCCATCATCAGCAGGATCAGGATAACGCAGAGCACGAAGTTCAGCGCCCGGATCACCCAGTGCATGTTCGCATCGACCGTGATGATCCGGACGGACCGGGACCCGCGAAGCCGTTTCGCCATTTCGAAGGAGAGTCCGCCGACGAGGTCCAGCTCTCCGTTCCGCAGCGCCTCCACCTGTTCGTCCATCCGGGACGACGGGATGAACCGGATGCCGTCGAGGTACGGGAGAGGGCCGCCGTGCGCATCCTTCCGGTCGTAATGAGGATTCCGCTTCAGGATGATTTCCCCGCCGGGCCGCTGCCGGTCGATCATGAAGGGACCGCTTCCAATAGGCTCCAGGGCCGGTTCCGGTGTTCCTGCCGGGATGATGGCGGCATGATAATCGCCCGCATCGACGGCGAACTCGGGATTGGGCTCGAACAGCAGGAACCGGACCCGGCGCTGGTCCAGAACCCGGATTTCCCGGATATTCCGGTACAGGTCCGCCGTCGGGGTTCCCACCGCCGGGTCCCGGAGACGGTTGAAGCTGAACGCCACGTCCTGTGCCGTAACCGGCATGCCGTCGGAGAAACGGGCTCCGGTGCGGAGGGTGAAGGTCCGGGTTTTTCCGTCCCCGGATTCCCACTGCGTCGCGAGGTCGGGAACCGCCCGGTTCGACACGTCGATGAAGGTGAGGTGCTCGTAGACCTGTTCGAGGAGCTGGATATCGGCGATCGAGGTCGCGAAGTGGGGGTCCAGGGAACCGACCGCCTGCGTGCCGACCCGAAGGACGCCTCCGTACCGGTCGGCCGGGTTTACGCTTTCGGGGCGCTCAGCCAGGCCGATCGCTCAGAGAGGACCCAGAACGAAGATGAAAAGTATGCCCGCAGCAGTTCGTCTTGCCGTCACGACGGTACCTCCCTTTCGGGTACCAGCAGCGGCCGGCCATCGAAGCAGAATACTTTACCTGACCGCTAATAAAAAGAAGATACTCACGGGGAGGTGGGGGGAAAGAAGGCGGTAATTTTTCGGGGCGGCTCAGCTGTGCCCTTCTACCTGCTCCCGGGCGAATGTCGCGCGAATCCACAGGTGCTCCATGCCGGAGGCCGACAGCCCTCCCGCACAATCGAGCAGCATGTCGAACACCGCTCTGCACACGAGATGACGGTCGTTCTCTTCTTTCTCTTCTCCGGATCCGTCGGCGGGAGAGTCCGGCGGAACGTGAAGTACCTCATCGCATGCCCGCAGGTATACCGCCCGGATGAGGCGATTGGAAAGATACATGTCTCCACTATACTGCGAATGGTAAAAATATCAACCCGACGTGCAGGAGCGCAGCAGGGGATCTTCTATCCCTGCTCCGCTTCCCGCCGGTAGACGGTCCTGCCGCCCGTAACGGTCATCTCCACCCGGATCCGGTCGAACCGGTCGGGAGGTACCGCCCGCGGATCCTCCGAAAGCACCGTCAGGTCGGCGAGCCGGCCCGTCTCGATGGTGCCCTTTTCCTGCTCCATGAACTCCACCCGGGCCGATCCGGCGGTGTAGGCGCGGATCGCCTCCTCGACGGATATCCGTTCCGGCGAATCACGGCCGACCGCGAGGCGGATCAGGTCGAGGGGCCGGTAGATCGCCTCTCCCGGAATGTCCGAACCGAAGGAGAGCGGAACCCCGGCATCCAGCAGGGAACGGTAGGGATACGCGTTCCGGGCCCGTTCCTCTCCGATCAGCCCCGCGTCCTTCTCCGGCGTAATGAGCGCGGAGGGCTGGGCGGCGATATGGATGCCCAGGTCCCGGATGCGGGGGATGTCGTCGGGGTGGATGAGCTGCCCGTGCTCGATCCGGATCCTGAGGTCCCGGATGTTCGGGTGCTCCCGGCTCACCTCCTGAACCGCATCGACGAGCTGTCGGACCGCCCGATCTCCGATGGCATGGAAGGCGAGCTGCCGGTTCCTGCGGGCGCCGGCACGGAGCACCTCGAGCAGCCGGCTGTATTCCATTTCCCCTTTTCCGATGTTGTCCGGTTCTCCGCGGTAGGGCTCGAGGAGCCATGCCGATTTCGTGGAGAACGCTCCGTCGAGGAAGTACTTGATCGGCCCTTTCCGGACCCAGCGGCTGTCGTAGAGGGGCAGGTTCATCGAGGCAGCCAGGGCGGGATTCCGGCCGTACGCCCAGCAGGTGAAGCGGGTGGTCAGGCATCCCCGCAGGCGGCAGCTCCGCATGAGCAGGAGTCCGGTCGGGAACCAGGTGTTGTCCTGCACCGATGTGATCCCCGCCTCGCGGAAGAGCCGAAGCGCGTTCCGGAGCAGGTCCGCCCCGACCCGGAGGTTCAGATTGTGCCGCCGGTGGCGGCGCATGTGGAGTCGGGTGATCGCCGTGTCGAGAAGGATTCCCGTCGGTTCGCCCGAGGAATCCCGGAGGATTTTCCCTCCCGGCGGATCGGGGGTTTCGGAGCCGATGCCGAGAAGGCGGAGTACCGGGGTATTGACCCATGCCGCGTGTCCCGAGAACTGGAGCAGTGCAACCGGGTTCTCGGGAAACGCCTCGTCCAGCAGTTCCCGGTGCGGTTCGTAGCAGGACGGATAGTCCCAGGAGTGGGCCGTGATCCATTCACCGGGCCGGATGTCCCGATAGTGTTCCCGGAGAAAATCGATGATTTCGTCGCAGCCCATTCCGCTCAGGTTCGGCTGGGCGGCGAAATCTCCCATGGCGAGCGCATGGAGATGATTGTCGTTGAATCCGGGAAGAACGGTTCTCCCCGAGAGGTCCACCTTCTCCGTCCCGGCGCCGGCCATTGCGAGGGCTTCGCGTGAGCTGCCGACGAACCGGATCCGCTCTCCTGAAACGACGACCGCCTCCGCGACGCTCCCGCGGGCATCGGCGGTGATAACGGTTCCACCATACAGAATGAGGTTTTTCATCACCCTATCAGTATAATGGATTTCTTCAGGAAGCGTCCGGTTCCCGATACGGGAAACGGATGGTGAACGAAGTGCCCCGGCTGTTGACGAGCGTCAGCGATCCCTTCAGCTGCTGCACCAGGCTGTCGACCAGCTGCAGCCCCAGGGAATCGTCGGGGCGGGACTCCGCGGGCCCGATGCCCGCGCCGTCGTCGCTCACGCCGAGCAGCACCGAGGGGCCGTCCCGGCGGATGGTGACCCGCACCTCTCCGCGGCATCCCTCGGTAAACGCGTGCTCGAGCGCGTTGGTCACGAGCTCGTTGATGATCATCCCGCAGGGAATCGAATCGTTGAGGCCCAGCTGCAGCTCTTCCGCGTCGATGGCGTAGGTGATTTCGCTGTCCCGCCGATAGACGCTGAAGATGCTGGAGACCAGCTTGCTAACGTAGCGCGAGAGGTCGACCCGGGAGATGTCTCCGGAGCGGTAGAGCTCCTCGTGAATCAGCGACATGGTGCGGATGCGGTTCTGGCTTTCGGTCAGGAGCCGCATGGGATCCCGGTGGGACTGCAGGTTCTTCTGCAGCCGGAGGAGACTGCTGATGATCTGCAGGTTGTTCTTGACCCGGTGGTGGATCTCCTTCAGCAGGATCTCCTTCTCGCGGAGCGAGACGCGCATCTGCTCTTCCATCTGCTTCCGGCGGGAGATGTCCCGGATCGATCCGACGCTCTTCGTCGGACGCCCGAGACCGTCGTGCAGCATGACCGCGACCAGGGACCCGGAAAGCGGCGAACCGTCCTTCCGGGTGAGCGTCAGCTCCAGATCCTCCACCCGCTTGCCGGTCTCGAGAAGCCGGGCGAGAGAGTCCCACTGTTCCCGATCGCTGCAGAGTGCGGGCAGCGCGTTCCCGACCAGCTCGTCGCGTCGGTAGCCGAGGGCATGCTCGGCCGACGGACTGACCTCGAGCAGGATCCCGTCGACGGTGGCCTCGAAGTAGATATCCTGAATCTGCTCGAAGATCGCCCGGTACTTTTCCTGGCTTTCCCTGATCCGGATCTCCGCCGCATCCCGCTGGTTCCGGCTCCGCTGGAACGCCCGCAGAAGCGTCGTGAACCGGTGCGTGAGGATCCCCAGCTCGTCCTTCCGGTGCAGCGCCGGCGCTTCGATGGTGAATCGCCCGGGATGATCGATGTCGACGCTGCTCACCTGGTCGATGATGCGGATCAGGGGCTTGGTGAGATACAGGTAGAAGAGCAGGGCGAGCAGAAAGACCATGGCCGATACCTTGACCGCTTCGCCGCCGATCATGCGGATCTGCTCCTTCAGGAACCGGGATGCGATCGCGACGCGATCGAGCGTCGCCTCCAGCCGGCCGACCGACTGGCCGGTCCGTTCATACACGAGCGGAACGGATTCGGAGCCGGAGGTGCCGTCGAACAGCCGGGTCCAGGCAGTGGCGTCTTCGGAGGCGGACGCGTGATCGGCCGAGGCGAGCAGGGTCCCGAAGTCGTCGTAGAGACGGACCGATCCAACGGAGGGATGGGTCATGAGGCCGGTGACCAGCCGCTCCGCGAGCTGGGTGTCCAGGTTGAAGGCAGCCTGGGAAGCCGAATGGCTGACCAGGGTGAGCATTCTCAGCAGCTCCTCGCCCTGCCGGTCGCGTTCCTGCCCGATGCGGAACCCCATCTGGAACGCCCCGACCAGAACGCTGATGAGAATGCTGATGCAGAACGCTCCGGCCGCCTGCCGGAATGATATTCGATGGAAGAGGCCCGGAACGTCACGCATGGGATCAGAGGCCGCCGTTCGCGGCGACCGGCAGGGCGAGCTCTTCACCGATGATCGCATCCAGTTCGCCCGACCGGCGGAGGCGATCGAGGATATCGTCGATCCGGCTCAGGAGATGCCGGAAGCTCGACGCTTTCGCGATCGCCATGCGGTACCGGTGGAGAATGAAGGGCTTTCCCGCCGTTCCGACCGCCGCCGCCAGTTTCGGGTCGGCCGAAAGAATCCGGTGACCTACGGCCTCATCCTCGATGACGAGCTCCACCCGGCCTGCCAGGAGCTTTGCGAAATTCATCTCGGACGTGTCGGACCAGTCGATGAGCGGATCGATATCCGACTCGCTCCTTCTGATCAGCTCGTCGCTGAACGCGTAGCCGCGCACCAGTCCGATCCGGTATCGCAGAAGATCCTCGGGCTTCTCCCAGCTGAAGTCCGGGAGGCGACGGCTGTCGAAATAGATGACGCTGGTGCTCTGGTAGTACGGGCTGCTGAAAACGAGGAACGTCTCCCGCTCCGGAGTCGCGAGCACGTTCAGGATGCCGTCGATCCTGCCGTACTCCGCCATCTTGATCACCCGGTTCCAGGGGAGCAGTTTCATGTCGGTACCGATTTCCAGCTCGGCGAAGACCCTTCTGACCAGGCGGACCGCGATGCCGCCTTCCGGCACTCCGCCCATCTCGCCGCGAACGAACGGGGAGAAGGGGGTATCGGCGAAGCGGAACAGCATCTGCGGATAGTCCTGGGCCGGTGTCATCGGAACGAGGCAGGTGAGCATGAGAAGACTGATGGCGGAGAAGAGCATGTCAGGGTATTTCATATCCGTACCACCAATAGTAGCACGCCATTCCGGCAGTTTCACATGCGGAGATGCCGGGAAGCGTTTTGTCAGGCGATCAGGGCTGTTTCCGGCGAAGTCGCCAGGGCCGACCGCAGCCTGTCGCCGAGCAGGGAAAGAGCGGACAGGTTGTGCGGCAGAACTTCGACGAAGAAGCGTTTCCGGATGTACGCCTCCTGGTCGAGACCCGAGCGGGCGGATCCGAACGAGGAAACTCCGAGGCGGCTTCTGATGCTCGGGAGCACGTCCCGCTCCAGAAGGCGCACGAAGCGATCCAGGTCCTTCTCGAGGTCGCGGGCCTCGTATGCTTCCAGCAGCTGCAGATCCTGCCGGTAGAGGCAGTGACGGATGCGGCGGAACATGTCCGAAGATGCCCGGGATGTCTCGATGAACGGCAGGATGCAGGGATGATCGAACTGGCTCCGGATGGCATGACTGATCTCCCGTAACAGGGAAACCGCGGATGGCGACAGCGTTCGGTCCGTTCGGTTCATGAAGGTGCTCCTCTCAGGGTGCTCATTCTATTTTCGACGGGAAGAGGAGACCGCTTTAGCGCTGCCGGCATTACCGGCCCTCCGAATCGCAGAATGACCCGGAGGGCGGCGGATCGGATCGTTCAGATCGACCGGGAGAGACCTAGTTCATCAGGGTGAGGGGGTTGATGGGTTTTCCCCATCGGAAAATGCTGAAATGGAGATGGCTCCCCGTGCTGTAGCCCGTGTTTCCCATGGTGCCGATCTTCTGTCCCTCCACGACCCACTGTCCCTTCCGAACCTGAATGGCATCCATATGCATGTAAAGGGACTGGTAGCCGCTGACGTGGCTCATCATGACGAAGTTGCCGGCGCTTTCATTGTAGCCGGTGGCGATGACCCGGCCGTCGAGTGCCGCGATGATGGAAGTCCCGGTGAAGTTCGCGATATCCAGGCCGTTGTGGAACTTCCGGATTCCCGAGAACGGGTCGGGCCGGTAACCGAAGGAGGAGGATATCCAGCCCCGGGTGGGATACCGGAACAGTTCGCCCCAGACCCGCCGCAGCTCGACCGAGCTGAGGCGTCCGCCCGCGACGAAGAGCTCCCTGTCCGGCTCCGGGAGATCGGGGGTTCCCGGGTTGTCCTGCAGCAGCCCTTCGAGGGTGACCTCGTACTTCTCGGCGATCTTCGCGAGGGTCTCGCTGCCGGTTGCGGTATGCAGCAGTCCGTCCTTGTTGGGGATACGGAGAACGGTGCCGATGGAAAGCTGACGCGCCCGTTCCACCTGGTTGAAGCTGATGATGGTGTCCTGCTTCAGATCGAAGCGCTGCGCGATTCCCGAGATCGTATCGCCTTTCACCACTTCGTACAGGGAGAACGCGATCCGCCGGGGAGCGTCCTCGGGCAGGTCGAGAAACAGATCTTCGGGAACCGAGATCATCGACAGCCGGACGACTTCCCGGTTATCGATACCTCCGGCGGAAGCGATGAAATCCGGCAGATCGGCCGAGAAGACGATTCTCGCAACGGTATCGGGGAAGAGGACGGGCCCGGCGAGATACGCCGACGAAAGCAGCAGGATACCGGCTGCAGGCGGAAGGAACCAGAGCGGATATCCCCAGAGACTCCGGCCGAAGAAACGCCGGCAGGCTGCACCGAGACGCACGGCTCCGCGGTCGAATGCGGTCCGGACGGTGCAGGGGAGCCGGAGGCGAAGAGTGAGCGGACGCAGAAGCCCGGGGATGCGGACGGTGACGGTTTCGGCCGCGGGGAGCCCGAGCAGAAGACGTCCGGCGGCCCGGATGCCGCGGCCGCAGGCACGAGCCGCTGCGACGGCGATGTCGGCGGCTTCCTGAACCAGCAGGACCGCGCATCTTCCGCTCGCCTTTGCATATACAGCTATCTTAATACTCGGGAACCGAACCAGAGTGTTACCCTCGGTGATGATTCCGACCCGGTGAACGGTGTCGGGCTTTTCTCGATTATCGGTGTATTCTCCAAAAATTGTATGCCTGAATAGGAAAATTTGCAACCGCTTTCTCCTCCGATCCCGAGAAGGATCGGGACCGGTTTTTTGCGGATTGTGCCGGTTTTACCTATTATGTAAGAAAGAGGAACGTGCAGAGGAGGAACGCATGAAAGCAGTGCTCGTACAGAAGACCGGGACTCCGGACGTGCTCGAGTATACGGATCGGGATCGGCCGGAGATCGAAGGCGGCCGGGTTCTGGTTCGCGTGGCGGCGGCCGGGCTCAATTTCATCGATACGTACAAGCGTTCGGGAAAATATCCGATGGAACTTCCGTTCGTACCGGGAGAAGAAGGTGCGGGAACGGTGGAGGTTGTGGGCTCCGGGGCGACCCGCTTCCGGCCGGGAGACCGCGTCGCCTGGGCCATCGCAAAGGGCTCCTATGCCGAGTACGCCGCCGTCGAGGAGCGGCACCTGGTGCGGGTCCCGGACGGGGTGGATCTCCGGGTCGCGGCGGCGGTGATCCTTCAGGGCATGACGGCTCACTATCTCTCCCACGACACGTTCCCGCTCGCCCCGGGCAATACCGCTCTCGTACTTGCCGCGGCGGGCGGGGTCGGGGCCCTTCTGGTGCAGATGGCGAAACTCCGCGGGGCCCGGGTCATCGGAACGGTTTCCACCGACGAAAAAGCCCGCATCGCGAAGGAGGCCGGGGCCGACGAAGTGATCGACTATTCCCGGCTGGACTTTGCGAAGGAAGTCCGGCGCCTGACCGGAGGGGAGGGTGTGGACGTGGTCTACGATTCGGTGGGAAAGGACACGTTCGACCGGAGCCTGGATTCGCTGAGACCCCGGGGATTCCTGGTGCTCTTCGGCCAGTCGAGCGGGGCGGTCGCGCCGATCGATCCGCAGGTGCTCAACCGGAAGGGCTCCGTTTTCCTGACCCGGCCGAACCTGGTGCACTACACGCTCGATCGGGAAGAGCTCGAACGGCGGGCCGGAGATCTGTTCGGATGGATCCGGGACGGAAAACTGACGGTCCGGATCGACCGGGAATTCCCGCTCCGGGACGCGGCGGAGGCGCATCGCTACATCGAAGGACGGAAGACGAAGGGGAAGGTGCTGCTGATTCCGTGAAGTTTTTCAGCAACCCCTAGACCGGGGACCGGGGGAGGAGGAACTGGCGTTCGGCGGATAGCAGGATTCGATGCGCCTGCCCGTAGTCGGTCCCTTCCGTCACGTGATACAGGTCGTCCTCTCCCTTGACGCCGGAGCTGCCGTCGAACCGCATGATCGGGCAGGTCACGGCCCCGGCGATCACCTCCTCCGGTATGCCCCGCTGCATGAGGTAGGCGGCGAACGAAACACGGTCGAGCGGAACGCTGTTTCCGTCCGGGTCGTAAAGGTACCCGCTCGCGTCGAGCAGCTGCTCGAAGGGACCGCGGGAGTAATGGAAGACCCTGTTCGCGGGGCGGCCCTGCCGGAGCAGTCCCTCGCGGCTCAGTGCATCGCACATGGACGTGATCAGCCGGTGGAGCTCCCGGTACGGAAACCAGATGCGGAAGATCATGACGGCGATATCGGTCTCCCGGTTGTTCTTGTGGAGCAGGTCGGGGATGTCGCAGTTTACGATGTATCGGCCGCCCAGCTCCTTGATCGTCTGACCGTTCACGATGCACATCCGGCCGGCGGGGACCCAGTAGTCGAACAGCTTCTGCGTCGAGAGGTGCAGGCGCTTGAGGGCCTCGAAGGACCCGAGGATTTCTGCGTCCCGGAAAGATACCCCGAAACAGCGCTCGAACTCCCGCTGCATATGCGGCGTAAAAGCGCTTTTTCCATGGACGGCGAAGAAAAACTTGAGGGAGTAATGCTGCTCCACGATGTGACGGTCGACGATGAAGTCTCCGGGAATATTGGCGAGATACACCAGCCGTATCTGTTTCCGGTAATGAGGATGATGTTCGATCTGCCGGAGAATGGTGCTCTCGACTTCGACGCCGTTGGTTTCCGGCCGGAGATAGAGGAATATATCCTGGCAGCCCTCGTCGTCGCACGGACCTTCGTACGGGATCAGTATGACAGGCCTGCCGACCGTTTTCGCCACCAGCTTCCCTCGCCCTGCATGTCGATCTGGTAATCGACCGCTTCTTCCATCATAACAGAAGAGGTTGAGGTGTCAAGCGGAGGGCGATCGGCGACACTCGAACGGGTATATTTTCCCGGAATGATGCATTATAGTAGAACCTGAGATGGATAGGGACACCTGGCTCGAAGCGGTATGGAAACCCTATGAGGGAAGTCCGGTACCCACGATCATAATCGGACCCCGGAACCGCATCCTCCGCTCCAATCGTGCCATGACGGTTCTTTCCGGCTATACGCACGAGGAGATGCCCGATCTGTCGACGCTCTTCCGGAATGTCATGCCGAACCGCCCCTATCGCCAGGCGGCGATCCGCACCCTCCGGGCCGCGCGCGAAGGTACCCTCGCGGTCGTGAAGCGGGAGTTCTCGATAACCCGGAAGGACGGCACGGAACGGTTCGCGGAGATCACCGTGTACCGGTTCGAGAACGCGGGAAACTGCCTTCTCGTCCAGTGGTTCGACGGTACCGACCAGCACCGTTCCTTCGAAGATCTCATGAAAAGCCGGGAGATGTTCCGCTCGCAGTACGTGTCCATTCCCATTCCCACCTTCACCTGGAGGCGGACGGAAGCAGGGTTTCTTCTGGTGGACCTGAACCGGGAGGCCGAGGAGCTCGCCCGGGGAGAAGGGGCACGGTACGTGGGGGAGTCCGTTTCCGCGCTGTTCCCCGAGGCTCCCGGAATCGCGGCCGACATGGAACGCTGCTTTTCCCGGAAGGAGTCGATCCGCCGGGAGGATTTCTGGACCCGCTTCGCACCGATCGAAGAGACCCGCTGTTTCGAGCTTACACACGTCTCGATTCCGCCCCATTTCGTCATGACGCATGCCGACGACGTGACCGAGGACAAGCAGGTGGAGGGAGCGCTCCAGGAGAGCCTCGACCGATACCGAACGCTTTTCGAAAAAGCCAACGATGCGGTACTCATTCATGGAATCGACGGGATGATCCGGGAGTCGAACCGGACCGCGGCCCGGATGCTCGGATTCGGTAAGAAACAGCTCGTCGATATGAACCTGCTGCAGCTGCTGCCCGGGGATGACCGGCCACGGGTGGAGGAGCGACTGTCCGCCGCGGTGCGGAAGGCGGTCCGGTTCGAAGCGATGATCGTGAACAGCCGCGGACGGCATATCGACGTGGACGTGAGCACCGTCGCAGTCGATCAGGACCGGGGTGTCCTGCAGTCGATCATCCGGAACGTTACGTCGGAGAAACAGTACCGCGAGGCTCTGAAGCGGGCGAAGAACGATCTTGAACAGACTGTCCGCGAGCGGACCCACGAGCTGACCGAAGCGAACAGGCTTCTCCAGATCGAAATCCGGAATCGCCAGCAGCACGAAGAGAAGCTGGTGGAAATGGCGGAACAGCTGAAGCAGGCGAACAGCGAGCTGAAGCATCTCTCCCTGTTCGACGGTCTGACCAACATTCCCAACCGCCGGTCCTTCGACCAGGTGATCGATGCGGAATGGAAGCGGGCGAAGCGGGACGGAGGCTGCGTTTCCCTGGTACTGGTGGATATCGATTTCTTCAAGCTCTTCAACGACACCTACGGACATCTCCGGGGCGACGAGTGCCTGAAGACGGTCGCCAAGGCCCTGAGGGAAACGGTCCATCGCCCTGCGGATTTCGTCGCCCGATACGGCGGTGAGGAGTTCGCCGTCATTCTGCCGGGGACCGGTCTGGAAGGAGCCGGGAAAATCGCGGCCGGCATCTCGCGCCGGGTCAAGGGCCTGAATATCCGGCACGAAACCTCGCGGGTGAGCGACCGGCTGACCCTGAGCATGGGGATCGCCTCGGCCGCTCCCCATTCCTCGATGCGGCTGACCCGGCTCATCCAGTCCGCGGACGAGGCGCTCTACCGGGCGAAGGAGCGGGGCCGCGACCGGATCGAATCGGCCGTCCTTGACACCGCACAGGTGACCTGCAAGAATACATAAAAAAACGAATCGAGGAACGAATGCATACACCATCCGAACAGCGTTATGAAACCATGCAGTATCGACGATGCGGCCGGAGCGGACTCCGTCTGCCCCTGATCTCCCTGGGGCTCTGGCACAATTTCGGCGGCTCGATGCCCGCACCGGAATCCCGCCGGATGATCCTCCGCTCGTTCGACCTGGGCATCACCCATTTCGATCTCGGAAATAATTACGGACCCCCGCCGGGCAGGGCGGAGGAGCACTTCGGCAGAATCGTGAAACGGGATCTCGCCGCGCATCGGGATGAGCTGATCATCGCGACCAAGGCCGGCTACCGCATGTGGCCGGGGCCGTACGGAGAATGGGGTTCCCGGAAGTACCTGCTGGCAAGCCTCGACCAGAGCCTGAAGCGCCTGGGACTCGATTACGTGGACATCTTCTATTCGCACCGTCTCGATCCAGAC
The DNA here is from genome assembly GCA_963728215.1 of uncultured Spirochaetota bacterium. Lineage (GTDB taxonomy): Bacteria > Spirochaetota > Spirochaetia > CAVSJD01 > CAVSJD01 > CAVSJD01. The sequence continues at coordinate 35,231 of CAVSJD010000014.1, forward strand.
ACTCCCCTGGAGGAGACGATGGGGGCGCTCGAGACGGCGGTGCGGCAGGGGAAAGCACTCTACGTCGGAGTTTCTTCCTACTCGGGCCGGAAGACCGCAGAGGCGGAGGAGATCCTGAACGGGATGGGCCTGCACTGCCTCATCCATCAGCCTTCCTATTCGATGTTCAACCGCTGGATCGAAGGGGATCTCCTGCCGGTTCTGCGGGAGAAGGGAATCGGGAGCATCACCTTCTCTCCCCTCGCGCAGGGTCTGCTCTCGGACAAGTACCTGTCCGGCATTCCCGGGGAGTCCCGGGCGGAGCAGTCGGCCTTCTTCCGGAAGAAGAGCTATCTCACGCCGGAAAACCTCGAGCGGGTGAAGGCGCTGAACGGCATCGCGAAGCGCCGGGGTCAGAGCCTTGCCCAGATGGCGATCGCATGGAACGCCCGGCACGAGGAAGTCACCTCGGTCCTGGTCGGGGCAAGCAGCGTCGCACAGATCGAGGAGAACGTCGCGGCTCTCGGAAAGCTCGGGTTTTCGGGCGAGGAACTGGCGGAGATCGACCGATACGCGGTGGACTGTCCCGAGATCAACCTCTGGGCCGCATCGAGCAACGCGGGATGAGCACCGGCGGAACCGCGGACGGCGGAGTGCAGACGTTCTTTCGCGATGCCCGGACGGAGATCGCCGCCTGGCTCACGGAGTTTCTCGACGGAAGGGCCCGGGCTGCCGGAAACGTGAACGCGTGGGGCCCGGACGTGTTCGGTCGGCTCGAGGAATTCGCCCTCCGGGGGAAAATGCTGCGGGGCGGACTCGTGCTGCTCGCATCCCGGCTCTTTGCCGGAGAGCGCCATGCCGATGCGCTGAAGACGGCCGCGGCGATGGAGCTGTTCCAGTCCTCGTTTCTCATCCACGACGACATCATGGACCGGGACCACGTCCGCCGCGGCGCGCCTTCCTTCTACTATCGCTATGCGGGTCTCGTCGAGGAGCGCGGGGTTCGCGACGGGTATCACCTGGGGGAGTCGTTCGGCATCTGCGGGGGAATGATCGCGGTGTTCGCGGGCTACGAGGCGATCGCGGGTATCGAGGCGCCCCGGGAGGTCCTGTCCCGGCTGCTGGGGCTCGTCTCCGGAGAGCTGCAGGCGGTCGGGGTTGCCCAGATGGAGGATGTCTACCTGGGTGAGTCCCCCGAAACGGCCGCCGAGGAGCAGATTCTCCGGCTCTACCGGTTCAAGACCGCGCGGTACACCTTCTCCCTTCCGCTCGCCGCGGGTGCCGTTCTGGAGAGAGCTCCGGCGGATGCGGTGCAATGTCTCGAAGGAATCGGCGAGAGGCTCGGAGTGATCTTTCAGATCAAGGACGACGACCTCGGTCTCTACGGCGAGGAAGAGGATATCGGAAAGCCGGTCGGCAGCGACATCAAGGAGAACAAGCAGACCCTGCTTCGCCGCCGGCTGGTGGAGCGGGCGACGCCGGAGGAGCGCATGGAACTGGACCGGATGTTCGGGAACCCGGATGCGGGAGCCGCCGAGGCGGCATACGTACGCACGCTGGTCGACCGGTACGGCATCCGGGATTCGCTGGACCGGATGGCCCGGGACCTGGCGGCGGAGGCGGAGCGGGAGATCGACCGGCTCGAGGTTGCCGCTCCAGAGCACAAGGAGATTCTTTCGGGTCTGGTCACCTACAGCCTGGGAAGGAAACGCTGATATGGGCAGGAACGCGGTCGTCATCGGCGCGGGGTTCGGCGGTCTCTCGGCCGCTGCGCTTCTGGCCAGGGACGGCTGGAATGTCTCCATCGTCGAACGGAACGACAGCGCCGGCGGCAGGGCCCGCTGGTGGAAGAAGGACGGCTTCGTCTTCGACATGGGGCCATCCTGGTACCTGATGCCGGAGGTATTCGAGCGATTCTTCTCTTCGTTCGGCGTCTCGCGCGAAAGGTATTACGGCCTGAGCCGCCTCGACCCGGGCTACCGGGTCTCCTTCGCGCCCGGCGAGGCGGTCGACGTGCCCGCCGATGCGGAGGCGACCTGCGAACTGTTCGAGCGCTTCGAACCGGGCGGGGGCAAAGCGCTCCGGGCCTACCTGGACCAGGCCCGGTACCGGTACGACATCGCGATGCGGGAATTCCTGTACCGGGAGTACCGCTCGCCCCTGGACTTCTTCAACGCCCGGATGATGATCGAGGGCACCCGCATGCAGGTGATGAGCTCTCTGGACAGGGCGGTCCGGAAGCTCTTCCGGGACCGCCGGAGCCGCCAGATTCTCGAGTACGCGATGGTATTCCTGGGAACCGCCCCGTCGGCCGCCCCCGCGCTCTATTCCCTGATGTCCCACGTGGACCTGAACCTCGGGGTCTGGTACCCCGACGGGGGGCTGGCGGGAGCGGCGGACGGGATCCGGCGGCTCGCCGCAGATCAGGGAGCGACCCTGCACCTGTCCACCGAGGCGACGGAAATCGTCGTCCGGGGGGGAAGAGCGGTCGGCGTCGGAACGAGCGGCGGAGAGATCCCGGCCGATCTCGTGGTGGTGGGTGCCGACTATCATCATGCCGAAACGGTGCTGCTGCCCGAGGAGTACCGGAGCTATTCCGAAGGCTACTGGCGGAAGCGGGTGGTCGCCCCGTCGATGTTCATTCTCTATCTGGGGGTCGGCCGGACGCTTCCCTCGCTTCGCCATCACAATCTCTATTTCTCCGACCCGTGGGAGGAGCACTTCGACACGATCTTCGGCCGGCCCCGCTGGCCGGAGGAGCCCTGCTTCTACCTGAGCTGCATCTCGAAGACCGATCCCGCCTCCGCCCCTGCGGGCAAGGAGAACCTGTTCGTCCTGGTGCCGACCGCGGCCGGTCTCGATGACGACGATGCGCAGCGGCACTCCTACGCGGAGCGGCTGCTGCGCCACGTGGAACGGATCACGGGTGAATCCATAACCGATTCCATCGAGTTGATGAGGATCTACTCTCAGCGGGACTTCAGCGGCGATTATCACGCCTACCGGGGAACGGCGCTCGGACTCGCCCATACCCTGCTGCAGACGGCGGCTTTCCGTCCGTCCCATCGGAGCCGGAAGGTGCGGGGCCTCTGGTACACCGGGCAGTACACGCATCCGGGGGTCGGCGTGCCGATGACCCTGATCTCGAGTGAAGTCGTCTGCCGGGAGATCGCGAAGGAGCGGAAATGAACATCTCTCCCGAGCATTACGCCGTGTTCAAGGGCGGCAGCAGAACCTACTTCAACAGCAGCATCTTTTTCCCGCCGGAGATCCGCCGGGACGTCTTTCTGCTCTACGGGTTCGTCCGCACCGCGGATGATTTCGTGGACCGGACGCCCCAGGATGCCGACGGGTTCCTCCGGTTCCGCGAGGCGTACGAAACGGCCCGGGAGGGAACGCCGGCGGGCGATCCCATCATAGACTCCTTCGTGGAGCTCTCGGCGCGGTGCGGATTCGAGCCTTCCTGGGCCGATGCGTTTCTCAGGTCCATGGAGATGGACCTGAGAAAGCGGGTCTACCCGGTGCTGGACGAGACGCTCGAATACATCTACGGATCGGCGGAAGTGATCGGGTTCTTCATGGCATCGATCATGCGGCTGCCGCGAGCGGCATTCCGGTCCGCAGCCCGCCTGGGACGGGCGATGCAGTACATCAACTTCATCCGGGATATCGACGAGGACAACCGACTGGGCAGACGCTACCTGCCCGTCGACGGCTGGAAGCTCGCGTCTCTGGACGAGGAGGAAGCGAAGCGCCGGCCCGACGAGTTCCGCGATTTTCTCCGGAGCCAGATCGGGCTCTACCGCCGCTGGCAGTGCGAGGCGGAGGATGGGTTCCGCTTCCTGCCCCGGCGATACCGGGTTCCGGTGAAGACCGCCTCCGATATGTACGGCTGGACCGCGGCGCGGATCGACGCGGACCCGTTCCTGGTCTACCGGAAGAAGGTGAAGCCGGGGAGGGCCCGGATACTTCGTCAGGTGCTCTTCAATGCCCTTTCCTGTGCCGGGGGGATGCGGACCGGAGCCGGTCTCCGCGGAAACGGTGAAGCGGTTCCCGTGGCCGATGATCCGGCAGAAGGGGAGGCGGAGCTCGAAGGAGACGGGAAATGAGCTTCTACCTGGCCCTCGACCTCGCGATCCTGGCAGGGCCGCTCCTGCTCTCCTTCGACCGGAAGGTCGCCTTTCACCGGAACTGGCCTTCGCTCTTTTCCGCCGTCGCGGTCGTCGCTCCGCCGTACCTGATCTGGGACGTACTGGCCGTCCGCCGGGGACACTGGGATTTCAGCGAGCGCTACGCTTCCTCCTTCCGGATCTTCGGACTGCCGCCGGGCGAGATCCTGTTCTTCGTCATCGTTCCGTATGCCTGCATCTTCCTCTACGAGGTGATCCGGGCCTACCTGCCGGGTCGGCCGGACTCCGCGGCTCCCGGCGGTTCCGGGGCCGGCCCCGTACGGGACCGGACGGCGGGCCGCATCGGCGGCGCGGCCGCGATCCTGTTCCTCGCCGCGGGGGCGATCCTCATGCCGCGCGGATACAGCGCGCTCGCCGCGGCGAGCGTCGGGGTGTTCCTCGTCGCGGCGGCGCTCCTGCATCCCGGACTGCTGCGGGAGCGCCATACCTGGATCTATCTCGCCTTCTGCATCGTACCGTTCCTCCTGGTCAACGGCATCCTCACCTCCCTGCCGGTGGTGACCTACGGGGCGGACGCGATCCTGGGCTTCCGGATCTTCACCATTCCGATCGAGGATTTCTTCTACAACCTGTCGCTGCTCGGTTTCTCGCTGCTCTTCTACCGGATGTTCCGGGACCGCCGGCAGCCGGACGCCCGGGCTGCGGAGGCCGCCTCCGGGGGTGCGCCCGGAGCGGCAGGATGAACGGGACAAAAACCGGCGGACGGCGGGAACCGGCCGCGAAACCGGGAACCGCCGCCGTGATCGGTGCAGGACTCGGCGGACTCGCGTGCGCCGCCCGGCTCGCCGCCGCCGGCTGGACGGTGGACCTGTACGAACGGCGCGTGGAGACCGGCGGCAAGGCGGGCTCGGTGCGGATCGGCGGGTACCGTTTCGATACCGGTCCTTCCCTGTTTACCATGCGGCATGTGTTCGAGGAGCTTTTCGCGGACTGCGGAGAACGGATGGATGATCATCTCTCCCTGATTCCGCTGGACCGCATCTGCGGCTACCGCTTCGCCGACGGCACCGAGCTCTCCTCATGGGCCGATGTCCGGCGGTTCGGGCAGGAACTCGCCGAGAAGACCGGCGAGCGGCCCGATGCGCTCGCGCGGTATCTCGCCTTCGGGAAGGGAATCTGGGACATCTCTTCGGAGCTTTTTCTCGAGCGCAGCCTCCACGAGGCTGCGACCTGGCTCTCGCGGAAAGCCGCCGGTTCGATGCTGCAATCCTGGCGGATGGGCCTGCTTTCGACGCTTCACGGTTCCGGACGCCGCTTCTTCCGGGATCCGCGGACGGTGCAGCTCTTCGACCGGTATGCCACCTACAACGGTTCCGACCCGTACCGGGCGCCGGGAACGCTGGCCATCATCCCGTGGGTGGAGTACGGTCTGGGCGCCTGGGCCGTCCGCGGCGGCATCCGGGCCGTTCCGGACGCGCTGACCGCCCTCGCGGCGCGCTGCGGAGTCCGGATGCACCGGGAGTGTCCCGTGGAGCGTATCGTCGCCGAGAACGGCCGGGCGGCAGGGGTCGGTGTTGGGGGCGAGCGGATCCCCTATCGGGCCGTGATCGCGAATGCCGACGTGCAGCAGGTATACGGCGATCTTCTCCGCGACCCGGACGCTCCCCAGGCGAAGCGGTACCGGGCGCTCGAGCCGTCCTCGTCGGCGGTGGTATTCCTCTGGGGCATGGGCAGCCGGTTCCCGGAGCTCGGAACCCACTCGATCTTCTTCTCCGCCGATTACCGCGAGGAGTTCCGGGACATCTTCGGCCGGGGACGGCTGCCGTCGGATCCGACGGTGTACGTGAACATCACTTCGCGCCACGATCCGCAGGATGCTCCGCCCGGCGGCGAGAACTGGTTCGTCCTGGTGAACGCTCCGTGGAATGCGGGCCAGGACTGGCTGCAGGAGGCCCGGGCGCTTCGGAGCCGGGTCCTGGCGAAGCTCGAACGCGCCCTGGGGCGATCGGTCGCCGATGCGATCGAGGTGGAGCGGGTGATGACCCCGCGTTCGATCGAGGAGGAGACCGGGAGCTTCCGGGGAAGCCTCTACGGCATTTCGTCCAATTCCCGCGGCGCGGCGTTCCTGCGCCATCCGAACCGGTCCCGGCGGTGCCGGGGGCTCTATTTCTGCGGCGGCAGTGCGCATCCCGGGGGCGGAATGCCTCTGGCGCTCCTCTCGGGGCGGATCGCCGCCGATCTGGTGATGCGGTATGAGACATGACGTCGCCGACAGCGACCGCCAGCCGGCAGGCGGGCCGGGGGAAGATACCGGCCGTCGCGACCGGCGCATCCTTGCGGTCATCGCGCTGTTCTACCTGGTCGGGATTGCCGGCCACCAGCTACCGGTAACCCGGCCGCTGATGCTGCTCCTGACGCCGTACGTCCTTCTGGGGTGCGGACTGGCGGTGTTTCTTCCCCTCGCCCGGGGAAACCGGCGGCTCCTCCTCTGGAGTGCGGCGGTCTTTGCCGTCACGTTCATCCTGGAAGCGGCGGGGGTCGCTACCGGCGTCGTGTTCGGGTCTTACGTCTATGGAGAGGTGCTGGGTCTGCGGCTGCTGGAGGTTCCGCTGATCATCGGGTTCAACTGGCTGCTGGTCCTGATCGGGGCGGTCGAGATCGCCCGGCGCGTGGTGCGGATCCCGGTACTCCCTGCATTTGCGGCCGGAGGAATCGCGGTGCTCTACGACCTGCTGCTCGAGCCGGTAGCGATCCGCTACGGGTACTGGGCGTGGGAGGGCGTCGCGGTGCCCCTGCGGAACTATGCCGCCTGGTTTCTCATTGCGCTGGCCGCGGGCCTGCTTGCCCGGGCGATGGGAGTCCGGACCCGCGGCATTCTCGCGCCGGGATACCTGCTGATTCAGAGTATATTCTTTCTCGCGCTGCTGCTCTTCCCGGGCTTCGCGGCGTAGGAGGGGCGAGGAATACCATGGGCGTTCTGTGGGCAGTCGTCATCATGCTCTCCTGGACCGGCCATCTCCTCTACAGCCTCGAGCGGGTGAGCCTCGATCCGGCATCGCCGCTGCTCTACCTGCACGTGGCGCTGCAGGCGTTCCTGAGCACGGGTCTCTTCATCACCGCCCACGACTCGATGCACGGAAGCGTGTCCCGGAAGTATCGCGGCCTGAACCGGCTGACGGGCAGAGCCGCAGCGTTCCTGTTCGCGGCGTTCTCCTATCGCAGGCTCTTCCGCTTTCACATGCTTCATCATCGTTTTCCGGGGGAGGAGCGGGATCCCGACTTTCATCCCGGATCGCAGAATTTCCTGCGATGGTTTTTCCGGTTCTTCTTCCACTACGTGACGGTGCTGCAGATCCTGCTGATGGCGGCCGTCTTCAATCTTCTGATCATCCCGTACGGGGAGCCACGGGTGCTGGTGTTCTGGGTACTGCCCGCTCTTCTCGGCACGCTGCAGCTGTTCTATTTCGGGACGTTCCTCCCGCACCGCCTTCCCCACCTGCCGGAGATGCAGCCGCACAACGCGCGAAGCCAGAAGAAGCGCTTCCTGACCGGCCTGTTCTCCTGCTACTTCTTCGGATACCACTGGGAGCACCATCAGAACCCGCGGGTTCCCTGGTGGCGGATGCACGCGATGAAGGACGAGGTGAGCGGTTCCCGGACCTGATGCGGACGCGGGCGGTCAGGAATCCGTTTCCGATATCAGCGCCATCCGGGTGAGCGGAGTTCCCGGTCCGCCCCGGGCACCTTCATGGTAGACCATCTTTCCGTCAGGGAGCCGGAACCAGTAGGATGAGCTCCAGAAGAGGCCGGCGAACCCGGCCGGGCGGATCCGGACCCGAACCGCCGGAGTCTTCGTTCCGCCGGGCCATACCGTTTCCCTCCCCTCCCGTCGCGCTTCCATCCGATGGAGCTGCAGCCTATCCGGATCGATCACGGCGAACGCGAGCGGCTCCGGCCCGTCCCCGGTCGCGAAAGCCTCGAGGCTCCGTTCGATCGACTGGTACCAGGGAACGTCTCCCGGGCGATGCTCCCGCACGACCTTCTCGCCGTGAAGCATTCCCGAGATGCGGATGGTGTCCCCGGAGCGGACGGCTTCGATGTCCGTTCCCGATCCGGGATCGGCGTACCGCCAGGAAAGGGTGCGAAGCTGCCGGTCCGTTTCGATCTCGTGCCGTTCCCCGGAATCGCTCTCCGATCGGAGAACGAACCCGTCGCCCTGACGCCGTTCGACCGAAACGATCCGGACCTCGCGATCACCGGTGGTTTCCCGGTAGACGGCCCGTTCCTCCTCCGTCGGATTCTGAGGGAAGGCGGGCGGGCCGGAACAGAGCATAAGGATTCCCAGCAGGGAAGCCGCTGCGGGAACGGATCGGAACCGGGGACCGGAATCGGGCATCATGGAATCTCCTCTCCGAATGAATATAATCGAAGTACGGGGAAGATGCATGCCATGACGACGATCGGTTTCCTTTCGCTGGGTCTCTGGTTCGCAGGTCTCCTGGTGTTCGGCCGGATCCGGCTGTGCCCGCGGCCGGAGAGCGCGGGCGGCGAATCCATGCCGTCCCTGTCGGTCATCATCCCCGCACGGAACGAGGCGCACAACCTGCCGGCACTGCTCGCGTCGCTGCGGGACCAGCGGCCCGCACCGGCCGCATGCATCGTCGTGGACGACGGCTCGGAGGACGGGACCGGCGACCTCGCCCGCCGCTTCGGGAGTACCGCTCCGTTCCCGGTCGAGGTGATCCGGGCGGCCGAGCGGCCGGAGGGGTGGACCGGGAAGAGCTGGGCCTGCTGGACGGGGGCCGAAGCGGCGAAGTCCGGGCTCCTGCTTTTCCTGGACGCCGATACCCGGCTCGCCCCGACCGGAATCGCCCGGCTGTTCGCGGCCTGGCGGGAGCGCGGCGGACTGCTTTCGGTTCAGCCCCGGCATCGGATGGAGCGCCTGACGGAGCGGCTCTCGGCGTTCTTCAACATCAGCGTGATGGCGGGACTGGGCGCCTTCTCGGTCGCGGGGAGCCGGGTGGAGCCGTCCGGAGCGTTCGGGCCCTGCCTGCTCTGCAGCCGGGATGCATACTGCGCCTCCGGCGGGCACCGCGGAGTCCGGGCATCGATCGTGGAAGATATCGCGCTCGCCCGTGCGTTTCAGGCGCAGGGTTTCGCCGTCGACTGCAGGGGAGGCCGGGGTACCATCGAGTTCCGGATGTATCCCGGAGGGTTCGGCGAGCTTCTCGAGGGGTGGACCAAGAACGTCGCCTCCGGGGCCGCGGGTTCGAAATGGTGGGCCGTGCTGCTTCTGGTGCTCTGGATGAGCGGTGCACTCGCCGCCGCTCTCACCGCGATCCTGTCCCCGCCCGGCGGGTTCCTGCTCTACCTGGCCTATGCGCTCCAGATCGGCCTGATGCTCCGAAGGATCGGCAGCTTCGGCATTCCTGCGGCGTTGTTCTATCCGGTTCCGCTTCTGTTTTTCTTCCTGGTATTCTTCCGCTCGCTCTACCTCACGAAGGTGCGGCGGAGGGTCGTCTGGAAAGGCCGGAGCATCGATCTGAGGAAGGGCGGATGAGCCTGCTCCCGGTCCCGCTCTGGATGCTGCCCCTGGTCTACTCGGTCCTCTGGGTCGGTTTTCATTTCGGCGGCGGATACCTGGCTCATCGGGCGCCGGAGCGGATGCTCGATCCGGAGGGACCGCTCTTCCGGATCCGGGACTGGGAACGGGGGGGCGAGATCTACCAGCGGCTGTTCCGGATCCGGGCCTGGAAGGGCCGGATCCCGGAGGCGGGAGCCTTCTATCGCGGCGGCATCTCCAAACGCCGGATCGGCGATGCTTCGCCGGAAAAGCTTCGCCTCTTCATCCGGGAAACCTGCCGGGCGGAGCTCTCTCACTGGATCGTTTTCGCCGCAGCGCCGACGTTCTTCTTCTGGAACGCCCCGGTGGTCGGATTCGTCATGGCGGGATACGGTCTCCTCGCGAATGTTCCGTTCATCGCGGTCCAGCGGTTCAACCGTCCCCGCCTGCAGAGGCTGCTGACGAGCGCCGAGGGCCGGCGCCGCGCATCCGGCTGATCTATCGAAAGCGGGAGCGGACAGGGACTGGGGGAGTCGCTGCAGCGCCGGCAGTCCGGGAATTTACGATATTCTTCAGGAAGGAGAGCGGAATGCGGATCGGAGCAGCGGGACTGCCGGTTTCTCTCGGAGTCGTTTCACTGTTCGCACTCGTGCTGACCGCGTTCCTTGCGGGAGGGATCATCCTCAATGTGCTCAAGGAAGAGCTTCCGGAGGAACGGGAAAGCCGTTTCGGAGCGTTCTTCGTCGGGAGCCTCCTGTACTCCGTGCTGCTTCTCCTGGGATAGCGCGATCCCCCGGGGCGATCGCGGCGACGCGGATCAATTCAGAAAATAGTGAAGGCCGAGGCCGAAGTACCGGATGATCCGGTCGTAGAACTGCCCGTTCGGAGAATTGCCCTCGTAGTATTCCAGGAACAGGAGGAGAGACCGGAGCGGGTCGTCGGGATTTTCCGCCTGGACGCCTGCCCGGATCGAGATCTCCCGGTTCCAATCGTTTTCCTGGGCAGCCTGAATATCGACCGCGAGGACGGGTCGAAGGGTTCCTCGCACCCACTGCACGGGAATGCGGGATTCGGCTCCGATCTGCCAGCCGAACCGGTCGATACCTTCGGGTTGGATGTGAACGATGGCGCTGCCGCCCCCGTAGATGCGGAGGAAGGATGCCGCCCGGAGGGAAACCAGCAGGGATGCCGCCTCGTAGCTCAGGTTGATCCGTTCGTCGACCCGGTTCCGGAGCAGAAATTCGTCGCCGAGATGGGAGCTCTGGTGATAGATGCGCAGGAGAGAGGAGAAAGCCGCCCTCTGGAACGCGAGGGAGATACCGATGCGGAAATCGGAGTTGACCAGGTCGTGCGACTCGGCGGCAAGGTCGAAGGTGGAGAACACTTCCGGTTCGACTGCGAGCTCCATCGCTCCTTCGCGCCAGGGTTCCGTGCGGGCAAGGGAGAAGGATTCGCCGAAACTCACGGATCCCACGTCGTCCAGAAGCTCGTCATCGATGTAGTAGTGGTAGGCGGCGGAAAAATGGGGCCATCGGGGATCGGCCAGCACCGACTCGAAGAGCCGGTCACGGGGCAGAATGCGACATTCCGCTCGTCTCGGGGCGCTTCGGGCGGAGATCCCCCGGTCTCCTGCGCCGCTGCGGGGAGCGGGAAGAAGGTGAT
>CAVSJD010000015.1:0-252637 GCA_963728215.1 uncultured Spirochaetota bacterium
CGTAAAGACCATCGAAACCCACAAATCCAATATCAAGAACAAACTCGACCTGTCCGACGGGACCGAGTTGGTGCAGTTCGCCCTGAAATGGAGCATGAGCGAGCACCAGGCCTGATCTTTCGTCCATTCACTCTGTTCCCTCCGTTCTCTCAGGGATTCCCCTATGACCCGCTCATCCATTCCCTGATGCCCCGATAAGGAAAATCCTGATGAGAGAATCCGCATTTGCCTGATGGTGCGGATCTGCCGTCCGGTACATACTCGGGACAGTCAGAACGATGAGTCAGAACGAGGAGGTCATTCATGGGGAAACGGGTACTGGTCGTCGATGATTCAGCGGCGATCCGGCAGAGTATCTCCTTCGTGCTCGATCAGGGTGGGTACGAGGTGGTCGAAGCCCAGGACGGCCTTGACGGACTCGACAAGCTCGCGGGCGACAACGTTCAGCTCATAATAACCGATGTCAATATGCCGAACCTGGACGGGATCGGGTTCATCCGGAAGGTGCGGGAGAACCCCGCTCACCGGTTCGTTCCCATTATCGTCCTGACCACCGAATCGCAGAACTCGAAGATGCAGGAAGGCAAGGAAGCCGGAGCGACCGGATGGATCGTGAAGCCGTTCAGCGCCGAGAAGCTGCTGAGCGTCGTGAAGAAGGTAGCCGGGTAACGGCAGCATATATGCATATACGGATGACAACAGCTGAAAAAGAACAGACAAAAAGCAGGAGGTACGGAACATGTTCAAGAATCTGAAACTCGGAATGAAGATGGGGATCGGCTTCGGAGCGCTGATACTCATCGCGTCGGCGCTGGGGCTGCTCGCGGTCTTCAGCATGATGAATATCCGGACCATGTCGGTCAGCCTCGCGGACGAATACATCCCCGAGGTCGAGGTTTCGAACAACGTGGAGCGTTATTCGCTGCTGACGATGTACAACATGCGCGGCTACGGGCTGGTGGGGGAAGACGCATACCTGAAGGAAGCGGAGGCCATGCTCGCCGAGGTGAAGAAGTACGTCGGCGAGGCCCAGCAGCTCGCCCGCAGTTCGAAAAACCTGGTCAAGCTCCAGGACAACGTCGGGAAGGCGATCGAAGAGGTGGGGCATTATGAGCAGCTCGCCAATGAAACGATCCAGGTGAACCAGCAGATCGCAGTCGCCCGGGAACAGCTCGACAAGGCAGCGGCGAAATACATGGAGAATGCATCCACCTATCTCTCCGGGCAGAATGCCAAGCTCTCCGAGCAGATCGAATCAGGAGACAGTGCGGCGGCGCTCAAGGAACGCGTTTTCAAGACGATCCGCATCAACGACGTGATCGATATGGGGAACGATATCCGGATCGCGAACTTCAAGGCACAGGCTCTCCGGAACCCGGAAGGCCTGAAAGCGATCCTTCCGCAGTTCGAGAAGGTGAAGAGCGTTCTCGAGGAAGTCCGGAAAATTACCACGCAGGATGCGGACATCAGGTCCCTGAATGAAATTCAGTCGGCCGCAGACAATTACAAGAGCGAACTGAACGATCTCCTCACGAGCTGGGAGAAACAGGATGAGCTGAACGTGGAGCGGGGGAAAGCGGGCGACGCGGTTCTCGCGATCGCGCAGCTCACCGCGAAAGGCGGCATGGAGCAGACAAGCGGAGTCGCGGATGTTGCAGTCTCCCAGCTGCAGATGGTCTCCACGATCATGGTCGTGGGACTGATCATCGCACTGATCCTGGGATTCGCCCTCGCGATCTACCTGACCCGCAGCATCACCGGACCGATCCACCAGGGAGTGAGCTTTGCGCTTGCGATGTCGGAGGGGGACTTCACGAAGACCCTGCAGGTCGAGCAGCGGGACGAGATCGGGCAGCTTGCCGATGCCCTCCGCACCATGGTGGGCCGGCTCAGCCAGGTGGTGCAGGAAGTGCAGCAGGCGAGCGGGTACGTCTCCTCGGGCAGCGAGCAGATGAGCTCCACCGCCCAGCAGATGAGCCAGGGGGCGACCGAGCAGGCTGCTGCGGCCGAAGAGGTCTCGAGCTCCATGGAAGAGATGAGCAGCAACATCCGGCAGAACGCGGACAACGCGATGCAGACCGAGAAGATCGCCCAGAAATCGGCCTCCGATGCGGAGGAGGGCGGCTCGGCGGTCGTCGAGACCGTCAGTGCGATGAAGGAGATCGCGAGCAAGATCAGCATCATCGAGGAGATCGCGCGGCAGACGAACCTGCTCGCCCTGAATGCGGCGATCGAGGCCGCGCGCGCCGGGGAGCACGGGAAGGGGTTCGCGGTGGTCGCCTCGGAGGTGCGCAAGCTCGCCGAGCGGAGCCAGAAGGCCGCGGGGGAGATCTCGGAGCTCAGCGGGCGCAGCGTTGCGGTCGCGGAGAAGGCGGGGGCGATGCTGACGCAGATCGTGCCCGACATCCAGAAGACCGCCGAGCTCGTGCAGGAGATCAGCGCGGCTTCCGGAGAGCAGAACTCAGGAGCGGAGCAGATCAACAAGGCGATCATGCAGCTCGACCAGATCATCCAGCAGAACGCCTCGGCGTCGGAGGAGATGGCGAGCATGGCCGAGGAGCTGTCCGGACAGGCGGAGAGCCTGCAGCGCTCGATGAGCTTCTTCCGCCTTCGCGAGGAGCGGAAGCTGCTCGGGTACTCCGGCGGAAGCAATGGCGGCGGAGGCTCTGCGGCGGCGGGAGTGCAGCGGCGGGTGCAGATCGCGCATACGGCGGTGAAGAGCGGAGCGGGAAAGCCTGCCCACCGCGAGGAGCCGATGCCCCTTGCGCAGAAGACCGCCGCGAAGCGGAGTCCGGGAGCGGGCGCCGCAGCGGGAGCCGGTGCAAAGCGGCCCGCGAAGGGGATCAACCTGGACATGTCGGACGAGCCGGCGATCGGGCGCGACTCGCTCGATGCCGAGTTCGAAGAGTATTGAGCCGGAGCAGGAGGAGGAAACCATGAGTAGTGTCGACACCATTCGGGAATCGACTGATCTGGTGCAGTATCTGACGTTCACGCTGGAAAACGAGCAGTACGCGGTGGAGGTCGCCCGCGTGCGGGAGGTGCTCGAGCTCACCAGCATCACCCGGGTGCCGAAGTGCCCCGAGTTCATGCGGGGGGTGATCAACCTGCGCGGGAGCGTGGTGCCGGTGATCGATCTGCGGCTGAAGTTCGGGATGAGCGAGTCGGAGAAAACGGTGGATACCTGCATCATCGTGATGGAGGTCGCCCTCGCGAGCGAGACCATCGTGCTCGGGGCGCTGGCCGATTCGGTGCAGGAGGTGATCGAGCTGGAAGAGAATCAGATCGAGCCCGCCCCGAAGATCGGAACGCGGCTGAACACCGACTTCATCTCGGGGATGGGAAAGCGGGATGAGAACTTCCTGATCATCCTGAACATCGACAAGGTGTTCAGCAGCGATGACATCGCCCGGGTCACCGGGGAGGCGGTTGCGAAGGCGGAAGCGGAAGCCGGGAAGGCGAACGCGAAGAAGGAAGACTGAACCGGAAATCGTGACCGGGGAGGAGGGGAGGAGCGATGGATAGGAACCGGAACGTCCGGATTCAGATCGTGGAGGACGAGAGCATCGTCGCATTCGATATCCAGCACCGACTTGCCTTCCTGGGATACCAGACGGCCGGGGTCGCTTCTTCGGGAGAGGAAGCGATCCGCCTGGCCGCAGAGGTGCGGCCCGACCTGGTACTGATGGACATCCGGCTCAAAGGCCCGATGGACGGGGTGCAGGCGGCGGAGGCGATCCGCACCGTCCATGATGTGCCGATCATCTTTCTCACCGCCTACGCCGATGACGAAACGCTCGAGCGGGCGAAGGTGACCGAAGCGTTCGGATACCTGCTCAAACCGTTTCAGGAGCGGGAACTGCTCATCACCATCGAGATGGCGCTGTACAAGCACCGGGTCGAGCGGGATCTGCGGCAAAACCGGCTGCGGCTCGATGCGACCCTCAAGAGCATCGCCGACGGGGTGATCGCGATCGATTCGGACGGGAAGGTGACCTTCGCCAACAACGAGGCCCGGAGGATTCTCGGGCGGGACGGGGTAGAAGGTGCGCCCCTGTCCGATCTGTTCCCCGGATTGGTCAGCTGTTCCGGATCCGGCGGCGCGACGGCGGAAGAGTCGGACCGCGCTGCGGTCCGGTCCGCTCTGGTCCGTCCCGACGGAAGCAGCTGTCCGGTCGAGCACACCGCCGCTCCCATCGCCGGTTCGGGGCCGGGCCGCGGCGGCTGCGTGTTCGTGCTGCGGGACATCACCGGGCAGCTTCAGGCCGAGAAGCAGCTTCGCGACGCGAAGCAGGAAGCGGAAACCGCAAGGCAGGCAGCCGAGCACGCGAGACAGAATGCCGAGCACGCGAGACAGAATGCCGAGCACGCGAGACAGAATGCCGAGCACGCGAGTCGGGCGAAAAGCGAATTCCTGGCCAACATGAGTCACGAGCTCCGGACCCCATTGAACAGCATCCTCGGTCTGTCGGAACTGGCCGCCGCCCAGATCGATGATCCGGAACCGAGAGAATATCTCGAGATCGTGAAACAGTCGGCCGTTTCGCTCCAGTTTCTGATCGGATCGATTCTCGACTTCTCGAAGATCGAAGCGGGCAGGATGGAGATCGTCAGCGAGTCGTTCAACCTGACCAGATGCGTGGAAGAGGCCGTCGAGAAGCTCACGGTGGAAGCACACCGGAAGGGCCTCGATATCCTCCTGCACATCGATCCCCGCTGCCCGACGGGACTGAAAGGCGACCATCGGCGGCTGCAGCAGGTCCTGGTGAACCTTATCGGGAATGCGGTGAAGTTCACCGAAAGCGGAAGAGTCGTCGTTTCGGTGGAAGAAGATCAGGGGCTGCGGGAGGAAGAAACGGTCGGAATCGTCATTTCGGTCGCGGATACCGGGATCGGGATTCCGGAGGAGAAGATTCCCGCCATTTTCGAGGCGTTCACGCAGGTGGACGGATCCCCGACGCGCAGGTTCGGCGGAACCGGCCTGGGGCTGGCCATTTCCCGCCGCCTGGTGGATCTCATGCAGGGATCCCTGGAAGTCGAGAGCACAATCCGGGTCGGGAGCGTCTTCCGGCTTACCCTTCCGTTCGGCAAAGCGCCCGGATTCGAGTCCCTGCAGATCCATCCGCCGTTCACCGTTGCGGCCGAATGCATCATTGCCATTCCGGACGATCTCAGGCGGACCATCATCGGTGATATCGTGGCCCGCTGGGGAATCCCGGTCCGATTCGTTTCGTCGGTATCGGAGCTGATCGACGAATGGAAGCGCTGCGGAGGATCCGACGTTCCGCATCGGCATCGCCGACGTGCAGCTCGAAGCCGGGGAAGGACTCATCCGGCGAGCCCGGGAAACGAGTGATGATTCAGGAAGCCCGGGCGATCGGCTCATCCTGGTGGGAAGAATCGGTGCGCGCGGAGAACGGGGAAGCGGCTGTCCGTATCTGATCGAGCCGATACGCGAGCAGCAGCTTTACGAGACGATCCGGTCGCTTCTTCCGGAGGTGATCGCCGGCACAGGTGACCTGCGTCCTCGACATCATGACAGGGACGTCGGCGGGGAACCGGGGACTGTGCCGGCGATACTTCTTGCAGAAGACGACCCCTCGAACCGTCTCCTGGCCACGAAAATACTCCAGCAGAACGGATACCGGGTCATTTCCGCCGATAATGGTCAGGAGGCACTCGATATTCTTCTTCGGGAGCGGGTGGAATGCGTCCTCATGGATCTGCAGATGCCGGTCATGGACGGGATCACCGTTACCGGGCGGATCAGGAACGGCTTGGTCGCCGGGCTCGACCCGGATCTGCCGGTCATCGGGCTCACCGCCCATGCAATGCAGGAGCACCGGGAGAAGGCGCTCGCATCCGGAATGAATCTCTTTCTCACGAAGCCGTTCCGGAGGGAAGAGCTGCTGAAGGCGCTGGTCGCCGTGAGGGGAGGGCGGCAGGCGAACCCCGCCTGCCGCTCCGCAGAGGTCCCCCCGGCCGGGATGCCGGTGCGATCGGGGGCGGAGGAATCGGAGGCCGGTCGGGCGATTCTCGATCGATATCTCCCGGACCTGAGCGCCGCGCATTCGAGCGGGGACACGGAAACCATGCAGCGGAGGGCGGAAGAGCTCCGTCAGGTGCTGCAGGAGGCCGGCGACGGACCTGCGGCCGATCGGGTGTTCCGGCTCATCCTCGCCCTCAGGAAGGCGGACCGGGAGCGTGTCGGAGTTTTTCTGCATGAGTTGGATCGGTCCGGTGTTCAGGGCGAAGACAACTCCGTGAAGACGGAGCAGAATATGGAACAGTCGTGGAGGAGCAGATGAGAATCCTGATCGTTGAGGATGATTTCGGCGGCCGGCGGGTGATGCAGAAGCTGCTGGAATCATATGGTGAATGTGATATTGTTATCGACGGGGATGAAGCCGTTCAGGCGTTCCGTCTCGCCTGGGAAGAGAACGACCCGTACTCCGTTATTTTTCTCGACATCATGATGCCGAAGATGGATGGTCAGGAAGCTCTCAAACAGATCCGGGAACTGGAGAGTTCGTTCGGAATTCGTCCGCGCGATGAAGTCCGGATCGTCATGACGACGGCTCTCGAAGATCCGAAGAACGTCATCGAGGCGTATCACAAGGGCGGTGCCACTTCCTATCTCGTCAAGCCGGTTGACAGGGAGAAGATCGCCGAAGAGATGAAGAAGATCGGTTTGGTCTGAAGCCCGCGGGAGTACGCGGGGAAAAATACGTGTCGTTCCGGCGGAACACAAACTACGGGAAACGGTAATGGCTGGATCGAAAATTCTGATCGTGGAAGACGAGCACATCGTCGCTCTGGACATACGCCTCCATCTGCAGAAGTGCGGCTACACCGTACCGGGGATATTCTCCTCCGGAGAGGAAGCGCTGGAGCACATGGAAGAGCTGCAGCCGGATATCGTCCTCATGGATATCCAGCTCCAGGGAGAGCTGGACGGAGTGGAAACCGCCAGCATCATCAAGGAAAAGTACCGGATACCCGTGATCCTTCTCACCGCCTACGCCGACGATACGACCATCGAGCGCGCAAAGATCACCCAGCCGTTCGGCTACATCATCAAGCCTTTCGAGGAACGGGAACTCCGCACCGCGATCGAGATCGCGCTCTACCGCTATCAGATGGAACGGAAGCTCCTCGACCGGGAGCGCCTCTTCTTCACCACGCTCAACAGCATCGGAGATGCAGTGGTGGTGACGGACATCGATGGGGTCATCGAGTTCATCAACCCGGTTGCCGAGCAGCTCTGTACGGTGCTCAACGCCGAAGCGGTCGGGAAACGGTTCGGAGACCTTTTCCTGCTCACGCCCGAAGAGTCCAACGGAAGGGCCGCGGCTCCGGACCTTGCGATTCTGACCGCCCGGCCCGCGTCCGGGAACGTCCGCGTGCCGGTGGAGCTGCGGAGCTCGCCCCTGCGGGACGAGCAGGGAGAAGAGCTCGGAACGGTATGGGTTCTCCGCGACATTTCCGAGCGCCTCGAGGCCGAGCGTTCCCTGAAGAGAAGTGAGGAGCGATACCGGAAATTCTTTCAGGAGGATCTCTCCGGAGATTTCGTCGCCCGGGCGGACGGCCTGATCACCGACTGCAATCTCTCCTTCGTCCGGCTTTTCCGGTTCGGCACGGTGGAAGAGGTTACGGGAAGGGATCTCAACCACTTCTTTCCGGACGATCAGTCCCGCACCTCCTTCTGGCAGCTGGTGAACCGGAACCGGAAAGTCGAGCTGCTGGAAACGACCTTTCATGCCGCCGACGGCAACCCGGTCACGGTCCTCGCCAACCTGGTCGGACAGTTCACTCCCGACGGGATCCTGGAAGAGGTGAAAGGCTACTTCGTGGATACCACCGAGCGGCGGAAGCTGGAAGAGCAGCTGCGCCACTCCCAGAAAATGGAAGCGATCGGGCGGCTCGCCGGCGGCGTTGCACACGATTTCAACAACCTGCTCACCGTGATCATGGGATACAGCAATCTGATCCTCGACGTGCTCCCGGAGAACAGCGATCTCCGGGCGGATGTGGAAGGAATCCAGAAGGCGACCCGAAAAGGCGTCAACCTGACCCGTCAGCTCCTGACATTCAGCCGGCACCAGGTGATGCGGATGCGGGTGACCGATCTGAACAGCCTGGTGCTGGAAATGGAAAAGATGATCCGCCGCCTGATCACGGAGGACATCACCATGCACATGTACATGGATGCCGAGCTGGCGAACGTGTACGTGGATCCGGGCCAGGTGGAGCAGGTGCTCATAAACCTGGCGGTGAACGCCCGCGACGCGATGCTCGAGGGCGGCAGCCTGATCATCCGGACGCGCAACGAGCAGGTGCTCGAGCGGCTTCCGACACATACCGACGATATACCGGAAGGCTTCTACACCGTTCTCGAGGTGCGGGACTCCGGAATCGGAATCGACGAGAAGTATCTCACGCTGATATTCGAGCCGTTTTTCACCACGAAGGAGAGCTCCCAGGGAACCGGCCTGGGACTGTCGACGGTATACGGGATCGTGAAGCAGAGCGGAGGATACATCCGCGTGGACAGCCGGGTAGGCATGGGGACCAGCTTCCTCATCTATATTCCGACGGTCGACCTGCCGTCGGAAGAGGAAGATCAGCAGGTGCGGGGATCGGAACGGTTCTCCGGCAGCGAGACGATCCTGGTGGTGGAGGACGAGGAGAACGTCCGGTTCCTGGTCAGCCGGATGCTCACATCGCGCGGATACCATGTCCTGGAAGCCCAGAACGCGGGGGAGGCGCTCCTGATCTGCGAGGAGTACACGGGGACCATCCATCTCCTGGTCTCCGACGTCGTCATGCCGCACGTTACCGGGAACAAGCTCGCCGAGCGGCTTCAGCAGATCCGCCCCGATATCCGGGTTCTCCTCATGTCCGGGTATCCGGACAAGGTGATCGAGGAACGGGGACTCCTGTCTCCGGACTGTGAGTTCATCCAGAAGCCGTTCGACCTGGAAGTGTTCATCGCGCGGATCCGGGATATTCTGGACGTCCGGACGGTACCCCGGCCGTCCTGACCGGTCGCCGGACCCGATCCCCTCCATTGCAGAAACATCGCGGTTCGGCTATCATACGCCCATATGAAACAAGGCCATATTCGCAATTTCTGCATCATCGCACACATCGATCATGGAAAATCCACGCTCGCGGACCGGTTCATCAGAAGGCAAAACTGGTGGCGGAGCGGAACTTCAAGAACCAGATGCTCGACAGCATGGATATCGAGCGGGAGCGCGGGATCACCATCAAATCGCAGGCGGTCTCCCTGCCGTACGAGGCATCCGACGGCAAGCTCTACCGGCTCAACCTGGTCGATACGCCGGGCCACGTCGATTTCGCCTACGAGGTCTCCCGGGCCATTTCCTCCTGCGAGGGTGCGCTGCTCCTGATCGACGCGACGCAGGGAGTGGAGGCGCAGACGCTCTCGAATCTTTTCATGGCGCTGGAGCACAACCTCGAAATCATCCCGGTGATCAACAAGATCGATCTTCCCGGCCGCCGATGTCGACCGCTGCAGACACCAGATCA
The DNA here is from genome assembly GCA_963728215.1 of uncultured Spirochaetota bacterium. Taxonomy (GTDB): domain Bacteria; phylum Spirochaetota; class Spirochaetia; order CAVSJD01; family CAVSJD01; genus CAVSJD01. Next base: position 9,556 of record CAVSJD010000015.1, read on the forward strand.
ACCACGACCTGGGGCTCGATCCCGACGGGGCGATGCTGGTGTCGGCGAAGGTCGGCATCGGGGTCGACGAGCTCATGGACGCGATCGTTCAGCGCATTCCGGCCCCGTCGGGGGAGTCCGACGACCCGCTCAAGGCGCTCATCTTCGATTCCCATTACGATCCTACCGGGGCGTCGTCGTCCATGTCCGGGTGTTCGAGGGCAGCTTCAAGCCGGGCGACCGGATCCGCTTCTGGTTCAACGACTCGGAGTACGATGTGGAGGAGACGGGGGTCTTCCGGCTGGCTCTGGAGCGGCAGGACAGCGGGCTTAGCGCCGGCGATGTCGGCTATCTGATCGCCGGCATAAAGACCATTTCGGACGTTCGGGTCGGAGATACCATCACCTTGAGCGAGCGCCCATGCGACCAGGCGCTTCCGGGGTTCCGGGAAGTGAAGCCGGTGGTCTTCTCGTCCATCTATCCGGTGGATGCCGACGATTACGAAGAGCTGCAGAGCTCGATGGAGCGCCTCAAGCTGAACGACGCGTCCCTGGTCTACGAGAAGGATTCCTCGGCCGCTCTGGGGTTCGGGTTCCGCTGCGGATTTCTGGGCCTGCTGCACCTCGAAGTGGTCCAGGAGCGGCTCGAGCGCGAGTTCGGGCTTTCCATCGTCTTCACCGCCCCGTCGGTGCGCTACCGGATCACGCTCAAGGACGGCACGCTGGAGTTCATCGACAATCCCCAGGAGTTCCCCGACCCGACGCTGGTCGAGCTGAGCGAGGAGCCCTATATCCGGGCGGCGATCATCACCCCTACCGATTATGTGGGAAATCTGATCACCCTCTGTCTCGAGAAGCGGGGCGTGCAGCAGAACTATGGTATACCTCGACGAAAAGCGGGTCGAGCTGGTCTACGAGATGCCGCTCGCCGAGGTGCTCTACGACTTCTACGACCGGCTCAAGTCGCTCAGCAGGGGATACGCCTCGTTCGACTACGACCTGACCGATTACAAGCACACCGACCTCGTGCGTCTGGACATTCTGCTGAACGGCAAGCCGGTGGATGCCCTTTCCCAGCTCGTGTTCCGGGGGAACGCCTACGCCCGGGCCCGGGGGGTCTGTAAAAAGCTTGCCGAAGAAATCCCGCGGCATCAGTTCAAGATTCCCATTCAGGGAACCATCGGCAGCCAGATCATCGCCCGGGAAACCATCAACGCCGTCCGCAAGGACGTTACGGCCAAGTGTTACGGCGGAGATATTTCCCGGAAGCGGAAGCTTCTGGAAAAGCAGAAGGCGGGAAAGAAGCGGATGAAGATGGTCGGGAACGTCGAGCTGCCCCAGTCCGCGTTCCTCTCGGTTCTCAAGACCTCCGAAGATTGATCGCGTTGTCGATGCGTGAAAGGCGCTCCCGGTAGGCGAGCGCCTCGTTCACCGCACGCGCCAGAAACGAGCGGTCCGTCTTCGGAAGCGGCGGCGGATCCGGAAAGGGCAGGGAGAGATAGTCGCCCTCCCGGAGCAGCTCGAGCAGGGCCGCTTCTCCGCCTCCGCCGTTCTCTTCCCTCAGAAACGCCTTTCCCCGGTCGATGATCGCCTCGAGCAGCTCCAGCTCTCCCCGGAAAAACGCCCGGACTCCGGCCGCCGACCGCAGTGCATCCGGCTGCATGCCGGTCGGCCGCGGCTCGGCGGCCGTGCCTTCGGTCGCGGTCCGTTTCGATCCGGAACCGGTTTCATCGAGCAGGTCCCGCAGCGGAACATCATTTGACAGCGGCTTCGCTCCCAGCGGCAGCCCGGTACCTCCCAGGTCGTACACCCGATCCGAGGACTCTGCGATCCGCTGCGCCTGGAGCGCGTACCCGCGGAGCACGAGATCGGTGGTAACCGCCTCTCCGTCCTTGCCGGGAACGCTCAGGAGCGGACGGTTCCATCCGGCCGGCGAGAGCAGGTCCGGAGCGAGTCTGCCGCTGCGGGCAAGGTGCCGCCGGTGGCTGGGAGCCCCCTTCGCGTGCGGTTTTCCCGGCGTATACGCGAAATCGAGGCCCGTGAGGAATATCGGCAGACCGGAAGCGTCGCCGGCGGAGAGGGCGATCTGCAGGGCCGCGACGCCGACCGAACCGAGCGGTGGGATCGGATCCGGCAGCAGCGCCGCATCGGCGAGCCGGTCCAGCAGACGGATCGATCCGAACCGCGAAGAGAAGAAGTAGCGCCTTCCCGGGAATCGCCGCACGATACCGGGGTACGAGGCGATATCGCAGACGAGGGCCGACCGGATGCCTTCGGAGCCGATGAAGTCCTGGAGATTCGCCGCCTGAGCTTCGAGCATGACGATCAGGTCGGGCTCGATCCCCGCTTCCAGCAGAACCGGCAGGGCCGTATCCGCGGCGACCAGGCAGATCCGATCCCGGACATCGCGAAACCGGCGGATCCCGTGCTCGAGCGACTCTCCGGCACCGGCGACCACGATCGGGCGGTCGACCCGCAGCTCGGAAAGCATCCGGGAATCGGGGACGAGGGGCAGGTTCTCGAACAGGTTCCGGACGAGCAGCCGACCCATGAAGATGAGGGTCATCCGGTTCTGCCAGTAGGTCGAGATGCACTCTTCGAGCGCGGTGTGAATGGACCGGTACCGGTCGGGATACAGCGAGAAACCGCCGTTCAGGGGCACGAGCGTGCAGCGCCGGAAGCGCCAGGTTCCCAGGGTTTCCAGGACCGCGGCGGCCCCTTCGGGCCGGTCGGTCCGGATCAGGGTGATCCGCGGATCGGCGAGAAGTGCGTCCGGGGCGTGCTCGATCGTGAGCGCCATAAGAGCCTGATCGGCCTCTACCGCCAGAACATGGCAGTCGGCGGGGAGAATGCGGAGGAGTTCGGAAATGCCGTGGAAGAGCAGCGGAGAGGGAATCAGGATCAACGTGCCGGGCTGGATGGAGAGCGGCCGCACCCTCTTCTGCGCGCTTCCTTCAGGATCCGAATGGGCGTAGAGGCTGCGGCCGCGATAGGTGACGTTCCAACCCCGGCCGGCTTCGCTCAGCCGAGGCAGGTCGTCGGTCACGACTTCCGGTCGCTCAGGAAGACTTTCATGAACGTCTGGTTGAAATTGTCTTTCAGCTTCTCGGAGCTCATAATGGTCGTCTGAACGTCCCGTTCGACGAACTGCCGGGCGAAGAACGAGTAGTAGCTGTCGAAGAACTCCAGCTCTTTCTCGGCCGGCTCCCGTTCGCCGGCGAGCTGCAGCACCAGGACGTAATCTCCGGCGAGGACCGGTTCGGAGAGAGCTCCCTCGTCCAGGGCGAACGCCGTCTCGAAGAACGCCTGTCGGCCGGCTGCCGCCGCGATCGCCGGGGCCTGTTCGGGTGATGCTGCGGCCGGTTTCAGGAACTCGAGACCGCCGTAGTTGATGGGGAAGTAGTCGGTTTCGGAAACCTCGAGATCTGCAGAGGCGGCGGCATCGGCGAATCCTGCGGAGACCGCCTGCTGACGCAGCTGCTGTGCCTGTTCGACCAGGTAATCCTCGATCATTCCGCGTTCGAACCGTTCCATGTAGGCGCGCACCTGCGCGATGACATCCTGGCTCGCGAAGTCCGGGGTCCGGATTTCCTCATCGAGGCGGTAGATTACCCAGCCGAAGCTGGTTTCCAGAACCTCGCTCACGGCACCCTTGTCGAGCGAAAATACCTGGTCCAGTTTCTCCGGATCGCTGAAATCACCCTGCAGCTCGAAGTAGTTCTGCCAGCCCATGTCGCCGCCGGTCTCTGCGTATACGTCCTGCGACTGGGAACGGGCGAGGTCCTCGAATCCCGCTACGTTTTCTTCGACCTGTCGGCGTACATCCTTCGCATCCGCCTCGCTGCTGTGGATCGTGATCCTGCTCAGCTTCGCCTGGCGGAACAGACGGCTGTTCGCTTTTCCGTATTCCGTGACCCGGCTGTCCGGATAATCCTCGTAAGAGTACGTCACGTACCGGAACTGCCGCTCCGGGGAAGCCATCCCCTTTACGAAATCGCCTTCCGCGGAACTGATCTTCTGCTGCAGAATCGTGTCCTGCAGGAAGGTATCGTGAAGGATCATTTCCCGGATGTAATTCCGGTTCGCGTACTTCGTCCGGGCCGGGGTGTTCCGGTAGCGGACTTCGCTGAATTTTCCGTTTTCCATGTATCCGGGGTACTGGGTGAGGGTCTCGTTGAGCTTCTGTTCGGTCACGTACGCACCGCTCCGCTCGATTCCGGTCATGATTCCGGCATGGAAGGCGGTTCGCTCGAAGGCCGCTCTCCAGACCCGGTAGAGCTGGAGGTCGATGTTCTCTTTGCTGTCGGAGGAACGCATCTGCTCCCCGATGATCTCCTGCTGCCGGGCGAAGAAATTCCCCTCGGCATACTCGATATCCCGGTTTCCGTAGCTGCCGAACTGGATCGGTCCGCCGCCTTTCGTGAAGTTTCTGACCGCCGGTGTCCCGATGAACGTGACTACGATGATCACCAGAATGAGAAGACTGAAAATGTAGAGAAACGGATGGCGCTGCCGCTTCTCCTCAACGATATTCGGTTTATCCTCACCCTTGCCGGGCTTCTCGTTTTTCTTCGACGGCATGTTTTCACCTCGGGACCTGAATGGCTTTGCGAATGCATGTGCAAGTTTCGCAAAACCATACCATGAGGCGGGTTGTGTGTCAATGAACACAAAAGTGGGACGATGTATTGACACAACCGGGAAAACAATCTATATTGCCATGCGTTGGGGGCGTGGCGAAGCTGGTTATCGCGCCGGCCTGTCAAGCCGGAGGCCGCGGGTTCAAGTCCCGTCGCTCCCGTTGTGGCCCCTTCCGTACGGAAGGGGCTTTTTTTATCGGGCTGTAGCGCAGGGGCTAGCGCGCTCGGTTCGGGACCGAGAGGTCGGTGGTTCGAATCCACTCAGCCCGACCTATGTTCAGAGGGAGCGCACAGCTCCCTCTTTGCATTTCTGCAAGGTGGGAGCCGCTTCGCGTCTTCCACTCAGCCCGACCTATGCCTTCCTTGCGGAAGGCCGACCTGCAAGGTGGGAGCCGCTTCGCGTCTTCCACTCAGCCCGACCTATGTTCAGAGGGAGCAAGAGCTCCCTCTTTGCATTTCTGCAAGGTGGGAGCCGCTTCGCGTCTTCCACTCAGCCCGAATTGTGTTCAGGGGGAGCGAAAAGCTCCCTCTTTGCATTTCTGCGTGACGGAAGGCTGTTCGGAGCCGGCGGCCGGTACTTTTCTCCTTTCCCCGGTACATGCTACCCTGAACCATGCGACTCTGGCATCAGCTTCTGATTCCTCACCTTCCTCGCGCGCAGCTTCTCGGGCAGCATCGGGAAGCCGCGGCTCTGCGGGGACTCGGATGGGGGAGGCCGCACGCCACGGTAGATTATGTCTTCCGGTACGGTCCGGGAAGGCTGGCCGCCTACCATTTCCTGGTTATGGACGAGATGCAGCGTCGGGGCTACCGGCCGTCTCCCGAGTGGCGGGATCCCCGGTACCGCGGCAGGCGCTGCGAACCCTGTCCCGGGATCGACGTTCCGACCGGAGACGGCATCCTCTATCCGGAACATGATCCGGCCTACCTTCTCTCATGCCTCGATAACCTCGCGCGCAAGGGAGTTGTTCTCTCCGGCGCCTTCGGCAGGGGGACGGCAGAGCCCGGATAACCGTCGACGGACGGCGGCGGCCCAATCGAACCGCATTGACAACACGATCATAAAAATGTATAATAACAATGAAAACTCCAATATGGTTCGGGGAGGTTGTCATGATCCAGACGGCACACAGACAGCGGATCGGAGAATTCCTGGTAAAGATCAATGCAATGACGGAACGTCAGGTCGAAGAGGTACTGAAAGTCCAGGAAAGGGAACCCGACCGGCTCTTCGGGGAGATTGCGATCGAGCTCGGCTACATCGACGATGATGCGGTCAAGAACTACATCGACCTGAAGTACCTGATCGACCAGGGAGAAGTATCCCCCGCGCCGTAACCGCCTCTTCCTCGAACCCTGCAGTGCTCCGGCACGTTCAGTTTTGCCCGGTCCGGGCCGAAGATATAAGGGAGATTCCCGACGGTTTCCAAATCGACCGGACGGGCAGAACCGGGAAAAACGTGCACATGAAACAGAAGAGACTGCTGACCACCCCGCTGCTGCTGTTCCTGATCGCCTTTCCTCTTGTCCTTTCCGGTGAAGAACTCACCCATCGGATCGAGAAGGGCGAAACACTCTACAGCATCTCCCGACGCTACCATGTTCCGGTACCCGTGATCATGGAGTCGAATCGTCTGAAAGATCCCGATCGGCTGCTCCCGGGCATGAGTCTCGTCATACCGGATGTCCATGTCGTTCGGAAGGGAGAGACCCTCTACCGGATCGCACGGGACTACGGGATCTCCCTGTCGGAACTGGTGGAGGTCAACGGCCTGTCGAACGAGCAACTGCTGAAGGTGGGCGATCGGCTGTACGTGCCGGTTCGTTCGTCCGGGACCCGAACCGATCTGAGGCCGGTGACGGTCGAAGCAGTCGCCGCGGGACCGGCAGTCGCGCCCGCCCCAGCCGGACCGCACTACTGGCCGATCGACGGAGAGCGCTCATTCCAGGACGGAAAGCTGCCCCGCGTTCAGATCCAGGGGGCCATCGGCACGCCGGTTCATTCGGTAGCCGGAGGTCGGGTCGTCTGGACCGGTCCATGGAGAGGGTTCGGGAACGTGGTTTTCGTTCAGTCGACCCATGGTTATATTTACATCTACGGTGGTGCGGAAAGGGTTCTGGTACGCGTGGGAGAAACGGTGGACCGGGGTGCGGAGATCGGGACGCTCGGGTACTCGGTAACCGATGGATCGCCTCAGCTGTACTTCTTCGTATACAAGGATGGAAAGCCGATTCATCCGGAAAAAGCGCCTCGAGGATGAGAAACAGGTTATTTCCCGGCTACCGCTTGAATTCTTTTACGAACGACATATAATCGAGGAAGTCATGAAAGATGAGGGAACCGTTCGAGCGGAGCATCCGATGGTAAAAAGTAAACGGGCCGTGAAAAAGGTGAAGCGGAAACCGGGTACGGTGGGAGCCTACCAGGAAACCGATCCCCTGGCCCTGTATCTCAAGCAGATTTCCATGTACCCGCTGCTTTCGATGAACGAAGAGCAGGAGATCGGAGAGAAGATACAGAACCTGCGTGCCGAAATCGTGACGGTCAGGAAGAAGCCCGATGCCGAACAGACCGGGGAACTGCTCCAGGTGGAGGACCGGCTCCGGGACCAGAAGAACCGGATGATCAACAGCAATCTCCGGCTCGTCGTTTCCATCGCAAAGAAGTATCAGCACCGCGGCCTCTCGCTCCTCGACCTGATCGACGAAGGAAACATCGGACTCATCGAGGCGGTGGAACGGTTCGATTACACCAAGGGCTGCCGCTTCTCGACCTACGGCACCTGGTGGATCCGGCAGGCGATCATCAAGTCGCTCGCCGACAAGGGACAGGGTCATCCGCATCCCCATCCACATGCTCAACACCATCAAGAAGTGCTACTTCGTCGCGAAACACCTGACCCAGGAACTCGGCAGGGATCCGAGTCGCGAAGAGCTCGCGGAGTACATGCAGATGCCTGCCTGCAAGATCAAGGACATCATCAAGCTCTCGCAGGAGACCGCTTCCCTCGACACTACCGTCGACGACGACAACGTCACCAGTCTCTCCGAGCTGATCAGGGACGAAAACTTTCGGAGGAGCCGTTCGAACTGGTGTTCCTCATGACGCTTCAGGATACGCTGGACAAGGTGCTGAAGCAGCTTTCCGAGCGGGAGATGAGGATCATTCAGCTGCGGTTCGGGCTGGCGGGGGAGGGACCGTTCACGCTGGAGGAGACCGGGAAAGATGCTGGGAATCACCCGGGAGCGGGTCCGGCAGATCCAGGAGAAGGCGATCTCGAAAATGCGAACCATCGAAATGATCGAAGACTTCAAGGACCTGTACTGAGCCGGTCATGATCGAGTTCGATCGTGTCACCACGCGCGGAGGCGATCGGGGCGAAAGCAGCCTGATCGGCGGAGAGCGGCTGGTGAAGCACGACCTCATCTTCGAAGCCCTGGGTGATGTGGACGAGCTCTCTTCCTTTCTCGGGCTCGCGCGGTCCCGGATCGGGACCGGACGTCCGGAGCGTGAAATCCGCACGATCCAGGAACACCTGATCACACTCGGAGGTCTCATCGCGACCCCGTCCCGCGAGACAGCGCGGAGCCGGCTGCCGCTCATTTCGGCGGCGGATGTCGAGGGGCTGGAGCGGCAGGAAAAGTACTACCTGGAGCATACCGTGATTCCCCAACGCTTCGTTCTGCCCGGAGAGAGTGAGCCTGCCGCGCGGATCGATGTGGCCCGAAGCGTCTGCCGCCGGGCGGAGCGCCGGGTCGTCGCCTGCATCCGAGATCGCGGTTCCACCCACCTCGTCACAAGTCAGAACTACCTGAACCGCCTGTCCGACTACCTGTTCGTGCTCGCCCGCTGGATCGAGCAGCATCCGGATGCCGCCGCGGAAACATGAACGGAACGGCCCTCAGAATGAAATCCCGATCGCGTACTTCCCGTAGAGCCGGAGATCGGTATCGAAGAGCGAAATGTCGATCCGTTCGCCGTCCCTGAAACTCGATTCGTCCGGTGCGCCTCCGACTCCCAGATCCCAGGTCAGTCCTCCGAACAGCGCGACCCCTCCGAACCGGATTCCGGCGGTGAACCGCAGGGAAGGAACGGTGGAAGGCGCCTCGAAACCGCCGTCCCCGCCGTCGGGCGCAGGTTCGCGTCGGAACGCATGCTTGGCCGAAAGGTCGGCATCCAGGTAGAACGGAGCGGCTTCGAAACGCATGCCGACGCCGATTCCCGCCGTGAACAAGTCCGGCTCGAGCAGGGCGTCGCCCGCCCGGATTCCGCCGAACAGAAGGGTGTAGAACCGGCGGCTTCCCGTCTGGAACCCCATCCATCCGTATCCCTGGTCGTCGTACCAGAACGAAGCATCGTGGATACCGTCGCGGATGAAGTTGAGGACCCCGAGCGGAAGTCCGTCCACCTCGTTCGCGATGTTGATGAGGCCCACCTGGACGCCGCGGATCGTGTCGCCGGTGTTGACGAGCCCGACCTGCGCTCCCCGGACATCCTCCGCGACATTGAAAATGCCCGCGGCCTGGAGCCCCCGAAGGTCCCCGCCGTTCACGTTGAAGAGTCCGGCGAGCTGGAGACCGGAGGAATCACCGCCGTTCACGTTGAAGATGCCGGCGCCCTGGCCGCCCCGGAACGACCCTTCGGAAATGTTGAAGACGCCCGCGGCCTGGAGTCCGACCCCGTCGCCCCGGAGGATGTTGAACACGCCCCCGTGCTGGATTCCCTGCAGATTCCTGCCGACGATTCCGCCGATCCCCGTGCTCTGCAGGCCCACCAGGTCGTCTTCGGTGGAACCGATGAGGAACGAATACTGCAGCCCCCGGACCGAATAGGTCTCGGCGACCAGGAGGCCGAGCGAAATATTGTTCACGGCGGGCCGGGCGAACGGCTGCGGGAACCCGGGGACGACCGCGAGGTGGAAGGGCCGGTAGGCGGCCTCCGGGGTGCCGGCGAGCATCGCCGGATCGGCAGGAAGCGGTTCTTCCGCGACCGGGTCCTGCAGGTCCCCGCGCGTCCGGGCGGTTTCGCGGACCCGGCGCGAGAAATCGCGGTTGGAGACGCTCGCCGCTGCGCCGCGGTCGACCCGGGCCGTCGTCTCGAAGGTCCCGCGGCTCTGGTTGAGCACCAGGCGGTAGAGTCCGGGGGGGAGGGCGACGGTCAGCGGAATGCCGGGTCGTTTCTCCATCTCGGCGAGAAGCAGTCCTCCCTGGGTTCGAACGGCAACCCTTCCCTGGATCTCCGGAGCGAGCTCGAGGGTCGCATCGGCGACCGACAGGTCGGTGAGCACGAGATCTCCGGTCCCGGTCAGCTGGATCTCGTAGGAAGGATGCTGCGGGCCGGCCTGCGTCGACTCGGTTCGTGCCAGCGTCTCGTCGAAGGCATACTGGTAGATCTCGTTCAGCGTGATCCGTCCGTCCCGGGTATGGTCAGCCGCTCCGCGGAGACCGGAGACGAGAAAATGAGTGAAGAACGAGGCGCCGAGCAGGTCCGACTCCTGGGACGCCTCGTCGGCCGAGCTGGAGGTGAGATATGCATGACCCTTCATGCTGGACGCATCGTCCATCAGGAACGGGCGGCTGCGGGTTCCGCCTTTCTGACGGGTGAAGGCGCCGGATGAGCACGAGTCGAGGACGGCGATGGAGACATCGGCCTGCATCGACTCGATGAGCTCCCGGATTTCGGGATACGACAGCCGGTCGTCCCCGAGAAGGACGGCCGCCTCGTCGGAATGGCCGGAGTAGTAGAAGATGAACTCGGTCCTGCGTGCATCGGCACCGCCGGCGACCTGCTTCCGCATGAGGGCGAACTCGGAGCGGAGCATCTCCGCGTCGGGATCGATCAGGACACGCCGATCCCCGGCCTCGACTCCGCCCATCTCCTCCATGAGAAGGGCGAACTGCCGCGCATCGCTCGATGCGTAGCGGAGCGGAATGCGTTCCCTGCCGCCGTAGTCGGCACCCACGAAGATTGCGAACCGCCGGAGGGAAGCGGAGCCCGTCCCGGGCGTCTCGTCTGCGGCCGCATCCGCTGCCGGATATGCGAGGAGCGCGAGAAGCAGTCCCGCGGCGAGAGCGGCCCATGAGACCGGCGGGAGAGAGGACCGTTTCCGCTCCTTCTGCATCAGGGCTCCTTGTCGAGGCGGATCGACGTGTGCAGGAAACCTTCCGGCAGCCGGATAGCCGCTTTTTCCGCGGATACCTGCACCACTTCATCGAGCCGGAAGCTTCGCTTGGCCGTAACGAAATGGAACGTCTCGTGCTGCGGGGCATCGTCCAGTTCGTAGGAAAAGGCGAGCCGGATCGGTCCGCCGTTCTCCAGGGCTCCGGACTCCTTTCCGGAATCCGGGAAATGCACGGTTACCGTGCCGCGTCCGTCGACGGAGAAGATGATCCCGTACGGTTCGCCGGCGGAAATATAGGCGATCTGAAGAAGGTCCCGTTCGTGGGTGGTTTCCCCCTCCTGGAGGCGCTCGGCTCCGGCGCCGGTTTTCCGGTAGATTTCCAGCCCCGGCTGGATTCCCTTGATCCGGGTGATCTCCGATTCGCCGCCCGGAGAGGGAGCGGCGGATCGGCTCACGAACGGCTGCATGAGGAAGATGAACAGGAACACGGCCGCCGCGGCGAACGGGGCGAGGGTCCAGAAGCGGACCGGTCCGAATCTCCGCCCCGCATGCCGGGCACCCGGTTCGAGCGCGAGACGGGTCCGGATCATTCTTCCCATCCGGTCGGGAGGATACCGGTCGAGGATTTCCCGATCGGAGCGGCCGATCTCCGCGAGCCGCTGTTCCAGGTCCTCCAGATCGTATGCCGAGAGATCCTCCCGCGAAAGCTCGCCGAGCAGGAATTTTTCAACCAGAAAGTCGGGCACTTTACGACGTTCCATTGCGCGTCACACCTCCCTCAGTGCCAAACCTCGGCTCCGGAGCATCCGAAGCCGTTTCCGCACGCCGGAAACCGACATGCCGACCGCCTGCGCGGTCTCCTCGAGGGTCATGCCGTCCACGTGGTGAAGAACGGCGATGACCCGGCTGGATGCCGGTTCGCGGCTGAACAGCTGATCCAGGAACATACCCGAAACCGCCTGTTCTTCCGGATCGTCGGCAGCGGCGATGGAAAGAAGAATCTCGTCGTCCGCGGTTTCCGCCCGCCGATTTTCCTTCCTGAGGATGTTCAGGCAGATGTTCGTCGCGACGGTATAGAGAAGACTCGACGGCGCCCGCTGGTCGAGAACTTCCTGTTTCCGGAGCAGCTGCACGAAGACATCCTGCATCGCATCGAGAGCCCGTTCCTCGTTCCGGAGAAGCGCCCGGCAGCGCCGGAGCACCATGGGACCGTAGGTGCGGTAGAGCTCTTCTACGTGCAGCGCCACGGCAGTATCCCGCTTTCCGGAAACAGACGCTTTCCGACATCCATAGGTTCAACACCTCGTCAGGGAAAAAGTGTCACACCATTCCGTGTGACGGATACCAGTATATCGTACCGGAGCTCTGCCGACATTCCGGGCGGATTCCGTACGGGATTATGGTACGGAAGGGGGGCCGGAATCAAGATCCGGGGTCAGGAATGAGGTCGGTATCGGGAGCGGTATCGGGAACGGTGCCCCGGAGCGGGATTCTTCTTCCGGCGGTCCTGCCGGCAGCCGTTGACAGGGCAGGCGCATCCCGGGTAGCGTACCGGCTATGAGCCCGGTCGTCACGATTCTGTTCGCGGTGCTGCGCCTCGTTCTTCTGGCGATCGCGGGATTTCTGATCTTCCGGATTCCACGGCTGCGGGAGCGGCTCCTGACTCCCTTCACCTGGACCGTCGTCAATCTCCTGCTTCCGGCATACTTCCTGGCGGGGCTCCCCGCGGGATGGGACGAGGCGATCGCGGCCGGTTGGCAGTGGACGATCGTCTTTTTTGCCGCATGTTTCGTCATGATGGGGCTGCAGTTCCTGATCGGGGAGCTCCTGGTCCGCAGGCTGGGGTCGTTCGCTTCCGGATTTCCCCGCAGCACCGTCGCCCTGATCGGTACCCACAATGCGGGCTACATTCCCCTGCCGATCCTGGCCGCGGTCGCGCCCCGGGCGGTCCTGGTGTACCTGTTCTTCTATTTTCTCGCGTACAACATCTTCTTCTGGACCGTCTCACTCTCTTATCTCGCCGGAGAGGAGCGGGGGAGACCGCGGTTCCGGTTGAATCCGCCGCTGCTCGGGATCGCGGGAGGAATCCTTCTCGCCCTGACCGGCGCCTGGCCGGCGTTCCCACCGGTACTGAAGGTTCCGCTCGAGGCCGCCGCGGGTTCCGCCCTGCCGCTGGTGCTCGTGGCGCTGGGCGGACTGCTCGCGACGGTACCGCCGGAGGACCTGCGGTTTCGTCCGTTTTTCGCACGCATTGCGTTCGTGAAGCTGATCCTCTGGCCGGCATGCTTTCTCGGCATCGCGGCGCTGCTTCCGCTGGGAGGGGTGCCCGCTCCGATCGCCTTCGGCATCCGCTTCGCGCTGGTGCTCGAGGCGGCGGTCCCGCCGGCCACGAACCTGATCATCGCGGCCCGGGCCTACGGGAACCGGGAGCAGGTTCATTTCTTCGGCGGGGCGATCGTGAACACCTACCTCGCGGCGGTCGTGACGCTGCCGCTGTTCCTGGTCGCAGCGATGATCCTGTTCCGGTAACGGGGCGCAGAGCCCCGGTCTCCGCCGCCTACCGCCTCGGTGAGCGCCGGTAAACCCGGTAGCGTCCCCGATCGGGAGCGCCGGGGTCGAAGAGCTTCACCAGCAGGAATCCCGCCGCGAAACCGCCGACATGCGCCGCGTACGCCACGCCGCCTTCCTGTGAGCCCTGGCCCAGAATGCCGATCCCGAGGATCAGCTGGTAGGCGAACCAGAGGCCGATGGCCACCAGGGCCGGAACGGCGGTGATGAAGCGCAGGAGGATCACCATGACCCGTTTCCGGGGGAAGAGCAGGAGGTATCCTCCGAGGACGCCGGAGATGGCGCCGGAGGCACCGAGGCTCGGGATGAGCATGCTGCTCCCCGTGTACCGGGATACCAGGACATGGGCGATCGAACCGAGCGAACCGACGAGAAGATAGAATACGAGATAGCGCAGGTGTCCGAGACGGTCCTCCACGTTGTCGCCGAAGATGAACAGGAAAAGCATGTTTCCCGCGATGTGCGCGATTCCCCCGTGCATGAACATCGAGGTGATGATGGTCAGGTAGACCGGGATCGGGGTCGGCCGCAGACCCGGCATCCGGAACCGTTCTCCGCTCACCGGATCGCTGACCACGCGGGATTCGGTTGCGACGTCCTCCCCCGTGACGATTTCCTGCGGTACGGTCGAGAAGGCATAGGTGAACGAATCGTCGGTCCCGAGTCCCTGCAGCAGGACGAAGACCAGGATATTCACGAGGATGAGCAGGTAGTTGACCAGCGGAACGGTCCGCCGGTCGGAGTTGTCGTCCCAGAGGGGGAAGATCATTCTGTCTCCCTGGGGTACTCGACATCGAGCTGCCGGTAGAGCCGGTCCAGCTCGTCGGCGCCGGCATACAGCGCTTCGTTCCCCTCGGGCCAGGAATGCCCTTCGATATTGTACCCGTCGTCGGCGAAGACCACGTTGCCGGTGAAGTGCCGCTGGGGCGCGCACATGGCGAGGAGTGTCTCGGCGATTCCTTCCTTGTCGAGGAACCGTTTGGTCGGGGTGTGGGCCAGAATGCTTTTCGAGCGCGGCTTGAAGCTGCCGTTCTCGTGACGCAGCAGCATCCGGTTCAGGTCGGTCTCCACGGTGCCGGGAGCGATTCCGTTCACCTGAACCCCGAAGTGAGCGAGCTGGGCCGCCGCGGTCTTTACGAGGCCTTCGGCTCCGTGCTTGGTCGCGTTGTATCCGTAGGTGGCGTACAGGGAGAGGCGGCTCCCGCTCGAGCAGAGATGAATGATATGGCCCGAGCGCTGCGGAACCATGATCCGTGCGCAGGCGACGGTGAAGAGAAACGCCCCGTTGAGGTTGATTTCGACCGTCCGGCGGAACTGGTCGGCCATGATCGCCGGATCGTCCTTCACGAGGTCGAAGGGCGGATGTGAGATTCCCGCGAAGTCGACCGCGACGTCGATTCGTCCGAAGTGTTTTTTCACATGGGACAGGGCGGCCTCGGTATCGTCGTAATCGGTTATATCCGCGGTGAGAACCGTCGGAAGGCCGTTCCGCCCGAGATCCGCGATGTTGCGGGCGATCTGCGTCACTTTCTGCTCGAACCGCTCCCGCCGTTCGTCCCCTGCGGGCGGATAGTCGATGAGGGCGATCTTCGCTCCGCTCATCGCCGCCCCGTAGAGAAAGTACTCTCCCAGGTTTCCCGCTCCGCCGAAGCCGACGACGACCTTATCCGAGAGGTCGACCGCGCTTCGGAACGGCGGACTGAACGGAGAGGGATTTCTGCCTTCGATGCTGACAATCTTCATGTTGGATCTCCTTATCCTTTTCCCGTTATCGGACAACGCCGTCGGGTGGTTCGGAACGTTACCCGTAGCTGTGCAGCCCCGGGAGCAGCCATGACACGCCGAACAGGGTGAACAGGGTTATCAGAAAACCTGCGGCGGAGAGCATCGCCGGCAGCTTTCCGGTCCGTCGCCGGATCAGCCGGGCGTGCAGATAGGCCGTGTACACGAGCCAGGTGACGAGGGCCCAGGTCTCTTTCGGGTCCCACGACCAGTAGCGCCCCCAGGCCGCCTGCGCCCAGATCGCGCCGAAGATCAGTGCGCCCGAAGTGAAGAACAGGTAGCCGATGCCGACCGATGTGTAGATGATCCGGTCGAGGGTTTTCTTTCTCGGGGCATCGCCGGATCCGAAGAGATAGAGCAGGGATGCGACGAAGGCGACGGCGAAGAGGGCTTCGCCGATGAACGCGAAGCTCACGTGCAGAAGCAGCCAGAGCGAGCGGAGCGCCGGTACCGGCGGCTGCACGGATGAGGAGACGATCGGGGAGGAGGCAAGGGCCGTCAGGACGACGGCGATAAGGGTTCCCCCGAACAGGAGCGCCGGCAGCTTCCGTCCGTTTTCCGTGAACCGGTACCAGGCGAGGAACGCCGCGAGGCTGCCGGCGAAAAAGAGGAGCGACTCGTACATCCCGGTGAGAGCGGGAAAGCCGATGCGGATGCTCCGTTCCCCGATCGCTCCGAAAAACAGCAGGGCGGCCGAGAGGAAGCGTGAACCGGGAAAACGGATCGGCAGCATCCGTCCGGCGGAAGAGGTACACCCCCTGGAGGAGAAGCGTGAGCAGGAGGAGAAGAAATGCGATCGTCGCCATACGCTACGTTTCCTCCCGGCGGCCCGGTTGCCGCAGCTTCTCGATCAGGGTCGCTGCAAGTCCCGTCAGGATCAGGAGGGCGGCAATGAGCGCCGGAAAGGCTCCCGGATCCCGTACGGCGAGAATTCCCGACATCTCCCGGATCAGCACCCCGTCGATGCGGAAACCGCCGATCCGGTCGCCCGGGTGCAGAACGAGCACCCGCTCCCCGGTCCCGTCCCTCAGCAGGAATCGCAGCGGCAGATCTCCTCCAGAATAGGAAGGAGGTCGAGGAAGGTCAATCCCTGCCTGATCGATCCCCAGGAAATGCACGGTGCTCCCGGCGTCCCGCATCTCGTCTCCCGGAAGGAGCTCGGCCGGCTCGGCTCCCGGGCCGGAGCGCAGCCGGACGGCGGGAAGCCGGCGAAAAGAGCTCTGGTAGAGCCGGATGCTTCCCGCGGATGCCGGACGGTTCACCATGACCCGGCGGACACGTCCGCTCTCTCCCTGCCGGGCGATTCGCAGGGTGGATATCCAGGCCCGGACCCGGCCGTCGGGGTAGCGGTCCGTATCGAAGCGCTCCAGCGTCACCTGGAAACGGTCCGGCAGAAGCACGTGCTCCCCTTCCGCCAGAAAGAAGAGCGCTTCCTCCCGGAACGCCGCCGAGACCAGCCCTGCAGCCAGCAGCAGAAGAAATCCGATGTGGATGAGGTCGGGTCCCGAAACCGGAGAGATTCCGGCCCGTGCCCGGCGTCGGATCCGCATGACGGTACAGGCACTCAGGTTCACCGCGAACAGGGATGAAAGAAGGATGAAAGGAACGGACGAGAAGAACCGGTCCATGCCGATTGCGAGCAGCACCCTGCCGGCGAGCGCTCCGTACCGGAGGGGGTATTCGGCCGGCGGGAGTCCCTGGGGGATCATGGTCGAGAAGCCGGCGGAGACGAGCCCCGCCAGGATCAGGACCAGCGCCAGGCGGGTGGAGGCGAGAAATCGGATCAACAGCCCGGGCAGGGTCGTTCTGTCTCGCGGCATGGAGCCATGATACTCCGGAATGGACACAGACGGCAACTAATGGAGAAATTGAATTCCGGCCCGGAGGGCAGTACATTCTTTGGTAGCTGAAAAAGGAGGATGTTATGGGAGAATACTTCGATCAGATTCCGGAAGCCGTCAGGGATCACATCCGGCAGCTTTCCAGAACCGCCAGATCCGGGAACGAAGAGGAAGATCTCGAAGCGATTTCGAAGGGCTGGGTCGAGAAGAAGAACAGTTTCGAAGAGCAGCTCTCCGAGTTCGAGATGGACGAAGTGGACTACCTGGACAAGGAAGACGAGCGCGGAGCGCTGATCATGACCTATTCCGGGTCGCTTCTGAACCTCGGGCCGCTCATGAAAGGAGCCCGGAAGGTGGAGTATGCGAGCATCGGGCTCCGGAAGGACGTTCCCCAGACCGCCACGAAGGAGAATTCGGAGCTCTCCGAGGATATCGAAGTGGACAAGGAGGTCGTCTTCTCGGTCGGCCCGGTCAAGAGCAGTTCACCGGTGTTCAAGATCGCGGTTCCGAAGGAGCATATGGATCCCGAGGAACAGGAAGAGATGCTGGCCAGAGCGACGCAGGCCCTCACCATGGAATTCATCGAGGTCAACAAAACCATCGCCCGTTAGCCGAATGATCATCCCGAGGAGCAGCTGAATACGGAGCCGCGGAATGCGGCTCCGTTCGACAGATGATCGCGACCGGTGAGGAGATTCCCCTGATACCCATAGAGAAGGGTCTGCATGACCGGCTCCAGGAGATTCTCCGGAGGAAACATCCCCCGAAGGGGAGCGACTACCGCGGAATCATCAGGCAGGCGACGGAGGTTCTCGACCGGGAGTCCCCGGAACTGCGGCCGTCCGGCTCGGACGGCTTCCCCGGCGGGCTGATCTACCTGGACCGGGCGCTTCCGGTGCTCATCGTTCCGGATCTTCACGGCAGGATGGAGTTTTTTCTGGCGGCCCTCGGGTATCGTCCGGACGGAGGTCCGAGCATCCTGGAACTGCTGCAGCGGGAGGCGGTCCAGGTGGTCTGCCTCGGAGACGCCTTCCATTCCGAAAGCCGGGGCTACGTCCGCTGGCAGAAGGCGTTCGTGGAGTTCCTGGGAGAATTCCGCAGCCACCGGAACATGGATCATGAAATGCGGGAGAACCTGGGACTGCTCGAGATGGTGCTGCGAAGCAAGTGCAGCTTTCCGCAGCATTTTCACTTCCTGAAGGGAAATCACGAGAATATCGCCAACGAATGGGGAGGCGGGAACTATCCCTTCATGAAGTTCGCGCAGGAAGGGGCCATGGTGGCCTACTACATGAAGAAGTTCTACGGTGAGGAGATATTCCGGGACTCCTACCTGCTCGAGAAGAAGTTTCCGCTCGCTGCGGTCGGCCGTACCTGCATGATCTCTCATGCGGAACCGCGGACATTTCTATCCGCACCAGATGATCATCGACTGCCGGAATTATCCGGAAGTCATTTCCGATCTGACCTGGACCGACAACGACGCGGCCGAAACGGGGAGCGTGCAGACCATGCTCCGCTTCTATATAGACGAAACCGAACGCGAAAGGGCATACTACTTCGGCGGCCATCGGCCGGTCCGGGACCGTTATTTTCTGCGGGCCGGCGGACGGTACGTGCAGTTCAATCACCCCGAGCGCTACATTGTGGCGTATGTACGCGAAACGGGGGAATTCGATCCGGAGCGGGACGTGGTGGACCTGTCCAGCTCCGGGCAGTAGGGGAGCGGAACGGAATGCCGAGGTTGCCGGCTCAGATCGGGAAGTATAAAATCGTATCGCTGATCGCCCAGGGAGGCATGGGGACGGTCTACAAGGGCATTCATCCCACCCTGAAGAACTACGTCGTTCTCAAGAAGCTGACTCTCCGGGGGAAGGCGTCCATTACCGAGCGTTTCAAGCGGGAAGCCCGGATCATGATGGATTTCCGGAACGACTATATCGTCGACGTCTACGATCACATCAAAGAGGGATCTTTCTATTATATCGTTCAGGAATATGTCGACGGCATCTCACTGGCAAAACTGATCCGCCGGGAGCGTTATCTGCCGAACGACATGGCGCTGCTCATCTTTCTGGACTGTTGCAAGGCCCTCAAGTACGCGCACGACCAGGACGTGGTGCATCGGGACATCAAGCCGGAGAACATCCTCCTTTCACGGGAGGGCGATGTGAAGCTCACCGATTTCGGAATCGCCTCCTCGAAGGAGTTCACCGAGGAAGGTCTGACCCGGGAGGGGATGACGCTCGGGACGCCGTCGTACATATCGCCCGAGCAGATCCGGAACACCCGGACGGTGGACAAGCGCGCGGACATCTACTCGATGGGCGTGATGCTCTACGAAATGGTGACCGGCAAGACCCCGTTTCCGGGGAACTTCGAAGCGGACACCATCCTCTCGATCCAGAAGGGCAGGTACCGGCCCGCGCAGCGGCTCAATCCGAAAATCTCGCCCATCGTCCGCCGGATCATCGGCAAGTCGATGAACGTGAAACCCGGGCGGCGCTATCAGGACCTGGGCGAGATCATCGGCATTCTGGAACGCTACTTCGATCACCGCGATCCGGAGGAGGTGAAGGATCTCATCCGTCGTTACGTCGCGGGAGAGGAGATCCGGCAGGTGCGGAGCCGGAAGCGGGACCGCCTCCGCATCGCCCTGACCCTGGGCCTCGTGATGCTCGCCGTAGCGGGGACGGGTGCGTACTGGCTCTGGGTCCAGGGCTACTATTACGACCTGTTCCAGGAGGAGGAGTACGGCGCGATCATCCTGCAGGCGCGGGTCCGGAAAGGATTCAAGGAGCCCGACAGCACATACCTGACCGCGCAGATCTTCCGCGAGGAGGACGGTACCATCGGAGATCCGGAGGATGTCGTCCCGCTCTTCGCCGACGCACGGCGGAGGAGACGGATGATTTTCTGCTCTACCGGACCGACCGGATCCTTCTCTCCGACCGACCGGTACCGGGTCAAGATCAGCCTGGAGAACCAGGTGTTCTGGGACTCTTTCTTCCTCCGTCCCCGGGTGCTCCAGCGCCGGCAGCCGCTGACGGAAAAAGGTCTGCTGGTGGAGACGGTTCTCGACCAGCCGCCGCTGCTGCCGCTCTCGCTCATCTACCGGGTTACCGATGTCGCGACCGGGAAGGACATGACGCAGAGTACACAGGTGCAGCTGTTCGAATCCGGGCAGTGGGTGCCCTGGAGCGGAAACCCGCAGGGAGCGTATCTGAGCGGCAGGGTGTACCGCTTCCGTTTCCTCCGGGACGGGTACGAGCCGGCGGAGTATTCCCTGCTCGTCCAGCCCTATCAGCCCCGGGTCACGATCGATGCGACCCTGACTCCGCGGGCGGCGAGGCTGGTAATCGTTCCGGAGCTCCCGGGTGTCGATCTCCGGTTGAACCATTCCGATTACTATCTCTCCTGGGACCGGGAACCGAGACTACCGGAGGATCCCGGTTACGGGAACCGGGCCCATAGAGCTCGTCCTCGCCCCGGGGGAGTATCTGCTGGCGGCCGAGCTGTCTCGGTTCGAAGCGGAGACGCTCCGGTTCGAGCTGGCGCCGGAGGAATCGACCCGGATCGTACTGGGATACAACGAAGAGCAGCAGGATATCACGCTGTCTCGAGAGCGATAACGCACATATCCGCCGCATCCGCGGCGAAAGGGGGATGGCATGTCGACGTTCAAACGAAGATTACTGCTGATCGGGCTGGGGCTGCTGGCCGGACTCGCCGCCTGGCCGGTGATGGAACTGATTCTCACCTTTCAGGCGGTGTTTCCCAGCTACCTGATCTTCAGTATCGTGATCGGATCGGTGTTCGGGCTGATCCTCGGCTCGTTCTTCGGTACCGGGGAGGGAATCATCACTTCGGTTCCGTCCCGGATCCTGAAGGGGGCCGGTACCGGGGCGGTGGTCGGCATTGTCGGAGGGGCAGTCGGTTTCCTGGTGGGGCAGGGCGTCCTGTTCCTGGTCGGGAGCTGGCTCTTCACCTCCTACCGGGAGCTCACGACCCTGGGGCTTCCCCTCGCCCGCGCCGTGGGCTGGGCGATTCTCGGAATGTTCATCGGAATCGTCGAAGGGGTCCGGGCGGTGTCGCCGAAGAAGATCCTGGTGGGGTTCCTCGGCGGGCTGATCGGGGGGCTGATCGGCGGTTTCATCCTGGAATACATCCGGGTCATGTTCCCGGGAATCATGTTCGCCCGTCTCATCGCACTCGTGATTTTCGGAATGCTCATCGGCCTGTTCTACGGCATCGTGGAACGCCGTCTTTCCTTCGGCGTGCTCCGGGTGCTCAACGGCCGCCTGCGGGGCAAGGAATACCTGGTGACCTCCACAACGCTGAAGATCGGCAGCTCCTCCCGGAGCGACATATCGCTGCCGGAGTACCGGGATGTCGAGGAGCAGCATGCCGTGCTGAAGGTGAAGGGCGAGGACGTCTATGTCCAGGCGGCGGATTCGAGCGCTCCGGTGTACGTGAACGACAGGCTGGTCTCCCGGCAGCCGCTCAAGTGGGAGGATGTCATTCAAATCGGTTCCGCGAAGCTGTATTATAAGTATGAATGAGGAGGAGACCGGCATGACGAGCAACAACAGCATCCGGATCATCGCCGTGCGGTACGCGGCGGCGATCGTCCTGCTGCTCTTCGCAGCGGCGGGCGCATCGGCGGATCGGGTAACGATCGCCCAGATCGATACGTCGACGCTCCTCCTGAACCAGGAGGTCGATCTCTATCTCAATCTGACCGACGACCAGGGCGTATCGCTCCAGGACGTGACCGCCGACATGCTCGAGGTGTTCGAGTCCTCCGACGGGGAGGAGTTTGAACCGGTTCCGGGAATCGTCGGCCTGCGGAGCGAGCCGAACCTGACGGAGGGCATCAATTTTCTGCTCCTGATCGACAACTCCGGGAGCATGTACGATACCCTGGGCGGTGAGCCGACGAACCGGGAAGAGGAAATGCGGATCACCAGCGCGAAGGAGGCGCTCCGGACGTTCCTCGCTGACATCGAGAACCCGCGGGACACGGTTTCCCTCGTCGCGTTCAATACCTTCTACCAGCCGCTCTCCAGCGAGGAAGGAAGCGTGGTGGAGATCGCCGACTATCTGAACAACATCCGCAGACCGGAGGATCCCGAGGCGTTCACCGAGCTCTATGCCGGCATAGACCTCGCGGTGGATCAGATTGCGGAGAAACGGGGCCGGAAGGTGATCATCGTCCTGACCGACGGGGAGAACTATCCCTACTACGTCTACGAGAACGAGCCGCATCCGGTTTTCGGAGAGAAGGTCTGGGAGTACACCGAGCCGATCGAGGATGCGCTCCGGGAAGGGGTGACGGTCTACGCCATCAACTTCAGCGACATCCGCGACCGGCATATCCGGGATATCGCACAGGAAACCGGGGGCATGGTCTTCAACGCCCGGGATGCGGAGGAGCTGGGAAGCGTCTACGAGACCATCCGCGAGCGGGTACTGAACGAGTACCTGCTCTCCTACCGGGCGACCATGATCCCGGCGGACAGGAAGTTCGTCAAGGTCGTCTACGACGGTCCGGGAGGTCCGGCCGAATCCACGCGATATTATTTCTCCAGTCTCATTTTCGGGGTTCCGGCAACTGCCCTGAGCCCCCTCCTCCTGCTGCCCCTGCTGCTGGCACTGGGACTCCTGTTCGTGCTGACCCGGCTGCGGTTCGAGCGCAGCCTGAGCAGTCCGGGGCTCGAGGTGCTGTCCGCCGAGGGGGCGCCTTCCACGAAGCTCTTCAGCATCCAGGGCAAGCGGACCGTCATCGGGGGCGGTGCGAACGCCGATCTCACCATCGCCGGCGCCCCTTCGATGCGGGAGAACCATGCCACGGTTGTCTTCGACGAACGGAAAAAGAAGTACACGATCATCGGGGAAGGGGACCTCTACGTGAACAACCAGCCGGTGAAACAGAAGGATCTCGCCGCCGGCGACGTGATCAACGTGGGCGGCACCACGATCGTGTTCGATGACGACGTGGACCGGCCTCCTTCCCGCTGAACGCCGGCCGCAGGGCCGCCTTCAGACAGGGTGATCCTTCTCTCCGGCCGCCGTACCGGAATCCGGTGCGGCGGCTCCCGCTCCTGCGCAGCCGCGGATCGTGCGATACAATAGGGGAGAGAGGTGGCTATCGGCAATGGCGGTTCACGAGAAGGACGGCAAACGAATCTACCGGACGCTGCTCGAGCAGGGCATTCCCCAGGACGAAATCGACCGGGTATACCGGAAGCTTCGGGACAAGGGGTACGGGAAGGAAGATACGGACCGGCATTTCCGGGAGGCCGCCCAGCGGCTGCGGGAACGCCGGAAGCGCGAGGAGCAGGCCCGGCGCGGACGGCGGAGGCACCGGGAGACGGCCGATGCCGATGCCGCCGTGGACGAGATCTCAGCGGAGTCCTCCGAGGACGCCGCACCCGCCCCGGACGGTCGAACCGGAAACGGGGAGGACCTCCATCGGAGAGCCGAGGATTCCCTTCCCCGGGTGCCTTTCCATCTCCGGTGGACGATCAACCGCTGGGCCTACCGGCACGGACTGAAGATCACCGGCCTGCCGGAACGGATCTCCGACTTTCTTGCGTTCTTCTTCCCCGCCCGGCAGGACTGCATCTCCGACGACCTGGTCCGCTTTCTCTGCATCCGCAGCGGCTTCTCGATCGAGCAGCCGCTCGAGAACAGCCTTCGTGACACCCTCGATGCCCTGTCCGGGAGTGCGCGCCTGTTCCTCGGCGGAAAGCGCGGCGCCCGAACGTACCAGCAGCGGGAAAAAGCGCAGCGGACCGAGCAGGAGATCCGCGGTGCCTGGTCCCGGAGGGAACCCTTCGGCCTGGCCTTTCTTTCCCGCTTCGCCGTGCCGGGGGATCAGCTCGAACGGGGACTCGCCTATCTCGAGCTCGCCTGGCGGAATCGGCAGCGGGTCGAGGTTTCCGGCCTGGCTCGGATCGTTCGCGATCTCTATCGGCTGATCCTCGGAACCGAACAGGTGGAATACGGAAAGATCATCGAGATCCTCGCGGTCGGACGCGACATCGGGCTCGCCTATGACAAAAGTTCCCGGATGCATGAGCGCCTGACCGAGGCCGAGAATCTCTTCCTTCAGGCATACCGGCATCTTCACACGTTCAGGACCGAACTCTATCCGGCACTCCTGAAAATGATCGGCTGTTTCTTCGAGTTCGAAAGCGAGTCCGAGGAGAAGACGAAACGGATTCACGAGGTGCTGGAACTGCGGCCCGAGGATATCCTTTCCTACCGGAGCTACCTGGAGCAGGCTGGAAAAGCGGAAGGCGGAACAGCTGCGCATGCAGGAACAGGATGACGTGGTGCGCCTCGAGAAGGTGAAGGAGGCGGGATTCACGGAGCGGTACGGAGGCATTCTCGACCTGGTCGACAGCCTCTTCCCCGATTCGGAGTTCGCCCAGCTGGAACAGTTTCCGTACCTGGTTCCCTATTTCGACGTCCGGGTATTCGCCGACGGAGGGATCGCCCGGGACCGCTCGCCCCGGATCGAAACCCTTTCCCGCCACGACCCGATGGGCATCATCATGGTGCTGCACCGGATCCTGGATGATCTGCTCGAGGCGCTGCGCGAGGACGAGCTCGCCGCACTGCTGGAGCAGCCGGAGATGGCCGAGCGGGTGAGCACGCTCAGGCGCGAATGGCGGGAAACCTATCCGGCCGTATTCGATCCGTACCTGGCTACCCTGAACCGGTACGCGCGGGACATGACGACCTCCGAGCGCTACGGAACCGGTTTCCGCTCGAGCCGGGCCGCCCGCAGCATGGAGGAGGAGCTGAACCGTCTTCGGAACCTGGCGATCCGGGAATACGGAAACCTGGCGGGACCGGGAAAACCGGGCGCCTCGCCGGCGCTCTACCGGATGGCGGAGCGGCTGCACGATATGCTCCTCGAGGCGGGAACCATTCTGCACATGGAGCTCGCGCACCGGGAGGATCCGATCAGCAGGCGCCTGTTCGCGGAGGTCGGACGACGGAAGCTGGTGGACTACGCCGTCTACGGAACGCCGGGACAGACGGAGTTCAAACCGATGATCCGGCAGCTCAGGCGGTACGTGGAGGCGCGGTACCGGAATCCGGTGGAACGGGTACCCGAGCTCGCCCAGCTGCTCTATCTCGAGCTGTTCCGCGGAATCGCGGACCTGTATCATCATCTCCTGAACGACGAGTCCTCGATCGTCCGGTCGGCGATCCGGGAGGTCGTCTATGCGGAAGGGGACGAGCGGGCGCTCTGGGATCGGGAGCGGAACCAGCGGGGGCGGCAGACTGAGGAGTCGTTCCGCCGGCGGCTGCGCGAGCGGCTCCGGGCCGAGTACCTCGACCGGCTCACCGGGCTGAAGAACCGGAACTACTTCCAGGCGGAGCTGCCCGGACGCTTCACGAATCCCGCCGAGGAGAAGCTCACCCTGATTCTCGCCGATATCGACCACTTCAAGTGGATCAACGATCAGTGCGGCCATCAGGCGGGAGACGAGATGCTGCGCGACACCGCCCGGATGATTCTCGACAGCATCCGCCGTGAGGAGGACACCGCCATCCGGTACGGCGGCGAGGAAATCGCCGTGCTCATCCCGGACAACCTGCATGCGGGCATCATGCTTGCCGAGCGGATCCGCTTCGCGCAGGAGCAGAACATCCGCACCCGGGATTCACTCGCGGCGGTCCGGGTGGTCGAACGGGAGAAGGGGGAGCCCTGCGGGACCCTGTCGTCCGGCATCGCCCAGCGGCGCAGGGGGGAGAGCCTGGAAAGCCTGCTGCAGCGGGCGGACAAGGCCCTGTACGAGGCGAAGCGGGAGCGGAACCGGGTGGTCTTCTGCGAGAGGGAGTCCGCCGGAAAGGAGCGCTACACCGGGTATGCCGACTATGCACTCCGGATGGCCGGCCGTCCGGCGGGAACCGGAGCGGAAAACCCTGCATTTCCGGCTGCTTCCACGGGAACGGATCCGGGCGGGGAACCGGAGGCGGACGCGGATGCGGAGCGGGAAGCGGACGGGAACGTGGCCGTGCCGGATCCCGATCCCGTTCCGCAGGCTGACCGCGGTTCGGGGAAGCCCTGATCCCGGCATAACCCCGTTTCGCGGAGCAGCCGGAGGAAAAGCCCGGAAGCAGCCCTCATGGAAAGAATTACAGATTTTCGAGGAAATCGGCTTTCGTTTTCCGGGAAGTACGCTATAATGGGCTCCCAAAAGGCCGATGCATGCCATACTCCCGATATGTCCGAACCATAGAGATTCTTTTCAAGGAACGAAGCCGCCGTTTCGCCGAACTGTGCGTACTGATCGCGGCGGCATCCTGCCTCGTTCTCGCCCTGCGAAGCGGTCTGGGCGGAGCCTACTCCCGGGAGTATTACGGATTCCTGGCGGCCGGATGCGCGTCGCTCGCTTCGCTGCTCCTTCTCCGGGTCGACCGGCTCCGGACGGGAATGGCGCTCTTCCTCGGAAGCTCCCTGCTGCTCCTTTCGGCACTGCTGCTGCTCCACGGAAGGAGCGGGGAATCCCTCGCGGTATATCTGCCGGCCGTTACCGCCGGATTTCTCACTGAGTTCCTTCTCGCCGGTCTTTTCCTGGGTCGGTTCGCGGTACTGCTCCCGGTCGGGGCCGGGGCGGTCTGCTACGGATACGTATTTCTCGGCCGCTATCCCGGGAATGGATCGACCGCGGTCTTTTCCGCGTTCGTCATTCTTCTGGCATGCGGAATCCTCGTTTTCATTCTTACTGCCTTCGGCGAAGATCTTCTCCGGCAGGTGCGGCGTGAGGCGCTCCGGCTTCAGGAAAAGGGCCGGGAGCTGATGAGCTCGCTCGAGGAGAAGGAAACGCTGCTTCGGGAAATCCATCATCGGGTCAAGAACAATCTGCAGATCATCAGCAGCCTGCTCCGTCTTCAGCATGCGGACGTGGAGGATCTCCGCCTGGCGGAAATCCTCACCGAAAGCCAGAACCGGATCAAGTCGATGGCGCTGATCCACGAGACCCTCTATACCTCGGGTACGTTTTCAGCCATCTTCCTGCCGGATTACCTTCCCGGTCTCGCCCGGAGCGTGTTCCAGTCCTACTCCCTCTACAGCCGGCGGGTTTCGCTGCAGTGCCGGGTTGCGGATATCCATCTCGGTGTGGATATCGCCGTCTCGCTGGGACTGATCGTGAACGAGCTGGTCACCAATGCCCTCAAGCACGCCTTCCGGGATCGGGAAAGCGGAGAGCTGGAGCTTTCGGTCGAGCGGGAGAGTCCGCAGCGGTTCCGGATCCGGGTTTGCGACAACGGAATCGGTTTCCCCGCCGATCGCCTGGAACAGGCGGAGACGCTCGGCTTCAACCTGGTCCGGGCGCTGACGAGCCAGATCGGCGGAAACCTGACGGTCCGGTCAGACAAAGGGAGCGAATTTCTCATCTCGTTCCCCGCCGAGGATCTCGTCACGAGAGGCTGATCCGGAGTTCCGTGTCGTGCTGTTTCGCCATGTCCGGGTCGTCGCCCGGTGCCGGCAGGGAATATCGTCCGCAGAGGATGTCTCCCGGAGAAAATGGGAGTAACTTTTCCCAGCGGCTCGGGGCTGAAACGCCGGACGGCCGCGATCAGCGATCAATGGGGAGGGGCCTGCCGATGTTCTTCGATTCCTGGACCGATCTTCTGCGCATCGTCGTCGTGGGGACGCTCGGGTATTTCGGTCTTCTCGTGCTGCTCCGGGTCTCCGGAAAACGGACCCTTTCGCAGCTGAACTCCTTCGACTTCGTCGTCACCGTCGCCTTCGGCGCCGTGATGGCCCGGCTGCTCCTTTCACCCGACGTGAGCCTGGCGGAAGGCATGACGGCCTTCGCGCTCCTCGTCGTACTGCAGGCGGTCGTGACCTGGGTATCCGTGCGGATGCCCCTCGCGCGGAAACTGGTCAAGGCAAAACCGGCGCTCGTATTCTACGACGGCGACTTTCTCGAGCGGAACATGAAGCGTGAACGGGTCATGGCAGAAGAGGTGAAGGCGATCATCAGGAGTCACGGCTTCAACGATATCGAGGACGTTCTCGCGGTGGTCATGGAGACGAACGGGAAGTTCTCGGTTATCCCCCGATCCCTGCAGGTCCGGAGGCCGGTTCTCCGGGAGAGCGATATTATCCCGCCGCCACGGGACGGTGAACCGGACCGCCGCAGCGCCTGAGCACGCGCTGCCGCGCCTGAGCACCCGGGTGCCGGGGCGGCGGGCACCGGGCGGAACGCCGGGTCCTACAGGGCCAGCATGAGCTCCACGAGGGTGTCGGCGCCGTTCGCGCGGGGCCGGTAATCCCGGCACGTTTCCACCCGCCGGCGCTGATCCTCGAACCTGCGCATCGCAGGAACGAAGAGCGCCTCCTTCCCGAACGATACCGCTTCCCAGAATGCATTGTATCCGGCTCCGCAGACCAGCAGGTCGAACGCGTTGAAATAATCCGCCGCGGGAAAAATCCCTTCCTCGTAGTTGCTGGAGCAGATCATCCGGAAATCCGCCTCCTCGAGGTATGCGTAGGAACGGCGGATCCGGTCGAACTCGCCCGGATGCCCGTTCACCGCGAGAAGACAGTTCCGCCCGTCGATGCGGATTCCGAGCTCCCGGGCGGCATCGGCCCGGGAGAGTATCTCGTCCCGGTTCCGGATGATGATCGGGTCGATCTGCCTGAGCGGTACCGGAGCCGGAAACGGTTCGATCGCCAGGGCCAGGTCCCACGCCTCGGACCTGAAGGCGAGGCGGCCGCGGGGCAGGGGAACCGAGAACGTGTCCGGGTGGATCTGCCGCGTGATGAAGACCGTGCGGCTGCAGAGCCCGGGGAGGAACGGCTGGAACAGGAACCAGGACTGGTCGACGATCAGGATGTCGGGGGAAACCTGCCCCACGGCGGCCCGGGCGGTCGACCGGCCTGCATCCGTCAGCGTCCCGGGTTCGGGATCCGGCGCAGGGATCCGGTGCTGGACGAAACCGAAACGCTCGCAGAGTCCGCCGAAGGAGGTGCAGTGGATGATCGTGTATTCCGCGGCTGCTCCCCTGCGGCGAAGGGCGTTCCCGATGGCGATGCCGCGAACCAGTTGACCCGAACCGGTAGTGCCTGCGGAAAAGTAGGCGATCTTCATGGCACCCCGAATGTACTGCGGAGGCGGAGCTCTGTACAGCCGCGGAATTCAACATTCTGATGGTATTTGCGTTATAATGCATTATAACTGAGAGAGACCCCCGGGAAGGAACAGGTATGAAGAAAAAACAGAAGCAGAGTCCGTTCATATTCGCGATCCTCATTCCGCTGCTGGTGTCGTCGATCGTATCGCTGCTTTCGTTCGTCACATTTTTCCGTCATCTGGAATATCAGGCGTACGACCTGTTCCTGCAGCTGAAGCCGGCGGTGAAGGAAGATCCTTCGATTCTGCTGCTGGACATCGACGACCTCGCGATCGCCGAGGTCGGGGTATGGCCCTGGAGCCGCGACATCATGGCGAACGGGCTCGTTCTGCTTGCGGAATTCGGGGTCGGGCATGCCGTATTCGATATCGAGTATGTGGACCGGAGTCCTCTGGGGATCGACGGTCAACGGCTCGAGAAAGAGATTCCGGAAATGTTCAATTACGAGTTCCGGACGATCAACGATAACATCGTCGCGCTCTTCGAAGCGATCCGGACGAGACAGATCGAGCCGAAGGACGCGGCAACCTACATCGAGGATCTTGCGGGTCTCACAGACTCGGTGCGGGAAACCCTGCTCGAGGAGGTGAAGGCGATCGCCCGGGACAACGACCGGATCCTCGGGAACTCGATCGCGGTGTTCGGAAACGCGTTCCTCACCGTGAACGTTCTGCCGGAAGAGGAAGGGGTTCTTTCCGATGAGCATCGCGCCTATGTCCTGCAGAACGTCGCCCTGAAGAACGTCGAGCGGCAGGCGGAACCGAAGTTCAGCGGCGGCGAAATCCGGCCCGCGATTCCGGCGGTGCTCGAGCGCGCCCGGGGTGCGGGTTTCCCGAACGTGATCGTGGACGACGACGGGGTCCGGAGACGAATTCACCTGCTGGCCGGGTACCGGGACGCGGTCTTCGGTCAGCTTGCATTCGTTCCGCTTCTCGACTACCTCGGCAACCCGGACATCGTCTTCCGGGATGATTCGCTGGTGCTCCGGGGAGCGGTGATCCCCGGGAAGGCTGCAAAGGACATCGTCATTCCCCTGGCGGAAGACGGGACCATGCTGATCAACTGGCCGTCCAAGAAGTACCTGGATAGTTTCCGGCACCGTTCGTTCTACGATCTTATCCTTCATCAGCGGCTGGAGAAGAACCTGGTCCACAACCTGGAGATCATGGAACAGACCGGATATCTCGACTATTACGAGGGAGATGCTCCGCTGCTGGACATCTACCGCTATGCCGACCAGCTCCGGCAGGATGCCCTCTCGGCTGCCGATCCGTCCGCAATGGAGGAGTACCGGAAAATCCGGGAAGTCTTTTTCGGAGAAGCCTCCCGGTTCCTGACGGGAGCGGCGGAAGAGACGATCGTGAACGACGTGGACGCCGCCATCGCCTCCGGTGAGCTGGATGATGCGACCCGTGAATCCTACGGCCAGGTGCTGGAGGATGTCCGGCGGATCTTCGCATCCACCCGGGATCTCTCGACGAGTCTGGTCCGGCACAGGGAGACGCTCCGGGAGGAGTACTCCGGTGCGTTCACCATCATCGGCCTGACCGGGACATCCACCACCGATATCGGGGTAAACCCTTTCGAGAGCGAGTATATGAACGTCGGTACCCACGCGGCGGTGACGAACACGATTCTCCAGGAATCGTTTCTGGACCAGTATCCCACCTGGTACGCGATCGTCGCGGCATTCGTCCTCTCGCTGCTGATCACCCTGATCATCTGGAATCTCAGCCCCCTGGCGTCCACCGTTGTGGGAGTCGTGATTCTCCTCGTGGTGATGGCGGGCGGTACCGGATTCTTCGTCCTGACCGGGGTGTATTTCCCGATGCTTCCGCCGGTGTTCGCGGTCTTCTTCACCTTCGTATCGTTCTCCCTGGTCAAGTTCCTGAGGACCGAACAGGAGAAGAGTTTTCTCCGCAATGCGTTCTCTCACTACCTTTCCACCGACGTCATCAACGAGCTGATCAAGGACCCGGACAAGCTGAACCTGGGCGGTGAGAAGAAACAGCTCACCGCGATCTTCACCGACGTGAAAGGATTCTCCACGGTGTCGGAACTCCTCGATCCGACCGATCTGGTTAAGCTCCTCAACCTCTACCTCACGGATATGAGCAACATCATCCTGAATCTGAAGGGTACGATCGACAAGTACGAAGGCGATGCGATCATCTCCTTCTTCGGTGCGCCGGTCGAACAGCCGGATCATGCGGAGCTTGCCTGTCGCGCCGCGATCCGGATGAAGAAAATGGAAAAGCTTCTGAACGAACACTTCCTTTCGGAGAAGCTCACACCGGTACCGCTCTATACGCGTATCGGCGTCAATACCGGCGAGATGGTCGTCGGCAACATGGGAACCCAGCAGAAGATGGACTACACCATCATGGGAAATTCGGTGAACCTGGCGGCACGGCTTGAGGGAGTGAACAAGCAGTACGGCACCTGGATCCTGATAAGCGAAGCGACCTACGAGGAAGGAGGGAAGGACTTCACGGTCCGGATGCTCGACCGGGTGCGGGTGGTCGGCATCAACCGTCCGGTCCGTCTCTACGAGCTGCTCGACGAACGCGAGCTTGCTCCGAGGGACCTCGTCGAGATGCTCGAGCGTTTCCACGAAGGTCTGCGCCTCTTCGAGCAGAAGGAATGGAGTGCCGCCCAGAAGCATTTCCAGCACGTCCTCGAGCAGCAGCCGGGTGACGGACCCGCGGAGGTCTACCTCAAGCGCTGCAGGGAATTCCCTCAGGAAGCCTCCTGCCGAGACATGGGACGGGGTGTTCAACCTGACCACGAAGTAAAAACCGTCCGGCGCGTATCCCGGACCGCGGCCTGACCGCGGTCCGGCTTCTCCGCCTTCGATTCACTCCCGCGGCCCCGAGTCACTCTGGAATCTCCCCGTCTTTTTCTCTACTATAGGTGAAGAGAAGCTCAAAAAGGAAGTACGGCATGGCGCGAGGCAGAACACGGAAGCGGGCACAGACGACGGGAAAGCTTTCCATCACGGCAAAAGGATTCGGATTCGTACAGATGGAGGAGCCGCCCGACATCTTCATCGATTTCGAGCACCTCGGCACCGCCATGGACGGCGACGAGGTGGAGGTGGAGATCTTCCAGCGCGGTCCGGAGCATCGTCCGGCCGGCCGGATCGTCCGCATCGTGGAGCGGAGCGGCCGGCTGTTCGTCGGCATCTTCCGGAGGACCGAGACGGGAGGGAAGGTGCATCCGGAGGATTCCCGGATCCCCACCTCGTTCCTGGTGAGTGCGCAGTCGCTCCGGGAGGACGGCATCGACCGGACGATCCGGACGGGCCAGGTGGTGATGGCGCGTCTTCTGAAATGGGAGGACCGGAACGAGAAGCCGGTCGCCCGGATCGAGGAGATTCTCGGCAATCAGGACGAACCCGGCATGGACCTGAAGATCATTGCGCTCTCCCGCGGTCTGTCGCTCCGTTTTCCGGAAGAAGCGGAGCGGGAGGCGGCGGGAATCCGCTCCGCGGTCAGCAGGGAGGAGCTCCGGCGGCGCGAGGATCTGCGGCGGGTCGACTGTTTCACCATCGATCCGCCTTCCGCCCGGGACTTTGACGACGCCCTCTCTATCCGGCAGCTTCCGGACGGACTGTTCGAGGTCGGGGTGCACATCGCCGATGTGAGCGCGTTCGTCACCGAGGGGAGCGCCCTTGACCGGGAAGCGCGGAACCGGGGCACCAGCGTCTACTTCGTCGGAAGCGCGCTTCCGATGCTGCCGGAGCGGATCTCCTCCGATCTCTGCAGCCTGCGGCCCGGCGAGGATCGCCTGGCGTATACCGTTTTCGCCGTCCTCGATTCCCTGGGCAACGTTCACTCCTACCGGTTCACCGAATCGGTCATCCGCAGCAAGCACCGGTTCACCTACCGGGAGGTGGACGACATCCTGCACGGTGGGGAGCATGCCTTCGCGTCCCGTCTTCATCTTCTCCAGCTGCTGGCCCATGTGCTGCGGACGCGAAGGCAGGAGGAGGGGAGCGTCGATTTCGATACTCCCGGCCGGGTCATCATCCTGGACGAGGAAGGAATTCCCCGCGCCATCCGTCCGGCGGAGCAGCGGGAATCGAACCGGCTGGTGGCGGAGTTCATGCTGATGGCGAACCGGCTGGTCGCCGGGCATGCGGAGTCCCTGGCGGAGAAGAGCGGCGAACGGTTCCCGTTCCTCTACCGGGTCCATGGAAAGCCCGACCAGGAGGATGTGGAATCCCTCGTGTCGGTGCTCCACGATCTCGGCATCCCCTACAAGGTCGGGGAACCGGTCACCTCCGAGGACTACCGGAACATTCTCGCCATCATCCAGAACCTGGAGTTCCGGGACTTCGTGGAACGGATCGCCTTCCGGTCCATGACCAAGGCCGACTACGTGGTCGACAACAAGGGCCACTTCGGCCTCGCATTTCCCGCCTATACTCACTTCACCTCGCCCATACGGCGGTACGCCGACCTTACGGTGCACCGGCTGCTCAAGCGGTACACGGCGTCGGAGTCCGCTCGAAGGGGCAAGGAGCGAAAACCGGAGCGGAACAGACCGGTGCGGAAAGGCGCCGGCGCATCGGATCCGGGACAGGATTCGGGAGCGATCGCATCCATCGCCGATCGGCTGCTCGCCGCAAAGGGCAGGCAGCGAACCGAGCTGGTCGATACGCTCCGGAGTGAAATCGATGCGATCGGCAGACAGTGCTCGCAGGCGGAGCGAACCGCGAATGCCGCGGAACGGGAGTACACAAAACTTAAATCGCTGGAGTATCTCTCCCGGAAGGTGGGCAACGTCTACGACGGGGTCATCTCCGGCGTCGCCTCATTCGGCATCTTCGTCGAGCTCTCCCGGTACCTCACCGACGGCCTGGTCAGGCTGTCCGACATGAAGGATGACTTCTACCGCTTCGACGAGAAGAGCTACAGCTTCGTCGGGGAAAAGACCGGCAAGGTCTATCGCCTCGGGGACCGGGTAAGCGTGAAGATCCAGCGGGTCTCGGTTATGGACCGGAAAGCGGACTTCGTGTTCATGTAGCCGGGGCGAAGGTCTTCTGAAGATCGGGTGAAAATTATATCAGACACTATAATTTAGAAACTCATCGTGAGTACTCTTGCCCTATACCACAATTCCGGGAGGATGTGAACATGAAAAAGGGCAGGAAGCTCTGGATGCTTCTTCTCATTGTACTTATGGCGGGATCCCTGGTGATTTCGTGTGACTGGAACAATAATGACGGTGATGACAACGGGACGGGGACGCCGACGCCGGGAACCGGGGAGCCGACCGATCAGATTACCCTGAGCGGAACGGTGGCGGACTGGCCCCTGCAGGAGACTGCCACGGTACGGGCGGTCGCGGACGGCGGTGCGGCGGAGCCGGTTACCCTTGCCACCAGCGACATCGGCACCGACGGCAGCTTCAGCCTCACGGTTCCGACTCCGCCGGACGGCACGATCCTGACGCTGGCCCAAACCCAGGAGGAATTTCTTCCCGGAGCCGGTGACGGTGTAGTCGCCGATCCGCAGGAGCTGCAGATCCTGATGCTCACCGATCTGGAAGTTCTTTCGGGAGCGGATACCCTCGGAACGCTCATGAAGATGGGAGGTCCGCAGGGATTTTCGATCGCCGCGTGGGTCTTCGCCGACCGGGACGCCACGATCACCGGAAGCGACATCGCGCAGGTGGATATCGATGACGACGGTACCGCCGAGAACATTCTGATGACCTTCGACCTCACGCTGAACCAGGGATGGAACGAAGTGTACATCGATCCGACTTTCGGCGATGATCCCGCTACCCCCGAAGTGGAGGATGCGACCGCTGTGGTGAACGGCACCGCCCCCGCGGGTATGGAATGGGTTGCCATCGGCGACTTCAGCCCGACGCCGACCCCCGGGCACCGGAGAGCCTACGCCGGGCACCGGAGAGCCCACGCCGGGTACCGGTGAACCCACGCCGGGCACCGGAGAGCCTACCGTCTGACCGCGAAGGATCCCTGAACGACGAATCCGCGTCTCTCCCGCCGCACGGCGGGGGAGACGATTCCTCGACCACTCACCATCCCGCGCTCCCGTTCCTGGCGGAAACCTGATGCTCCTGAGCTGTCCCCTCGGCATCGCACAGGTCGCCTGGATGTTCGCCGATGAGACAGCTGCGTCATCGGGAGCGGGACCATATTTCTTTCGTAGTGGAATAAAATTGACAGATATTCCAGCCGGGTGTATCCTGTTCATGTAACAATAATTCTGTTTATTGATACATGGCGGTGTTATGAGCGTGAACGTTCGAAAGCTCGCGGAGCTTACGGGAGTTTCGGTTGCCACGATCTCACGGGTCCTGAAGGGGGACCCGGTCGTGGAGAATACCACCCGGGAACGTGTCCTTCAGGCGCTGGCCCAGCATCCGTTCTATCCCGATCTGAAGCAGAAGAAAAAGCGGATCCGCAACCTCTTCCTGTTCCTCTCCCCGGTGAACATCAGTGACCGGCTGCATCTGCTGCAGGTCGAACTACTTCTCCCGCGCCCTTGCCGGAGTGAAATCCCATTTCGATGGCTCTATGCGGACGGCGGCACGGAGCGCTATCTCATGCTGTCCCCGTACCGGAAAGACCGCCTGTCCGAAACGCTTCGGGAGCTCGAACAGGCGTCGTTCGCCGGTTCCATCGCCGGGGTGTTCATCCTCCATACGAGCATTACGGACGATGCGGCTCTCGCGCACTACCGGGGCGGACTGAAGCTCTATCTTCTGAACCGGACCCGCGAGGATATCCCGAACGAATCCATCGACTTCATCTTCTTCGACGACCGTCTCGTGTCCCGGCTTGCATTCGACCATCTCGCCGTCCGCGGTCACCGGAATGTTCTCGTTTTCTCCGGGCCGGATGACTATCGATTCTTCGAGAAGCGGGAGCATGCATTCAGGGAACATGCCGGAGATCCGGATTGCCGCTTCGTGTTCCGGAATACCGAGTCGAACTCCGCCGAAGCGGCGTTCGACCACTCCGAGGAGCTGCTCGGAAGCGGGGAACGGGAGTTCAGCGCCGTTTTCGTGACCTCCGAAGTGCTCCTCGAGGGGTTTCTGCGCTCCTGCGACATGAGGGGAATCCGGATCCCGGAGGACCTTTCCATCCTCTCGACGAACGACTATCTCGTCGCCTATCAGCACACGCCGCCGATCTCGGTTGTCCGGACCCCTTCCTTCGAGCTCGGGAAAGTCGCCGCCGCGGTCGCAACGGAGAACATGGCCTTCGAGTTCGCGACCCGGGTGGATTACTGCCTGAGCGTGATCCTGAACGATCGGGGAAGCGTCGCCGATCTCGCAGCAGCCGCATCCGCAGGGGGAGAAACGCATCATGCCCGACATCCGTAACATCCTGTTCATCACGACCGATCAGCAGCGCCAGGATTCCCTTCCGTGTTACGGGCTCGATTTCGTGGAATCACCGAACATCGACGCGCTCGCGCGGGACGGAATCGTGTTCGACAGCTGCATCTCGGTATCTCCGGTCTGCCAGCCGGCAAGAGGCGCGTTCATGAGCGGCCAGTATCCTTTCGTGAACGGGGTTCCGGACAATTTCCGCTGGCTCCGCCCGGGTACGCCCACGATCGCCGAAGCTTTTCGCGAAGCGGGACGGCAGACCGCGGCAATCGGCAAGATGCACTTTCATCCCTGGGACAATCCGGAGGGTTTCGAGTACCGGATCATCGCCGAGGACAAGCGGCACATCTTCCGGCCGGATCACTGGACCCGGTACCTGGAGGAGAACGGCCTGCGGCGCGATCATCCGGCCGAGGTGCCGGGCTATGCCGCGAACATGGGCGCGTTCGTGAGTCCGCTCCCCGAGGAGCACCAGATCGACTCGTTCATCGGCCGGGAGGCGGTCCGCTGGATCGAAGGCCTGGATGACCGGCCGTTCTTCGGCTGGATCTCCTTCAACAACCCGCACGATCCCTACGATCCGCCGGCTGACTTCGCCGACCGCTACCTGGATGCACCCATTCCGGAACCGGTCGGATCGGCGGAGGAGCTCGCCGAAAAGCCGGCGTACCAGCGGGAGATCAGCCCGGTTTTCCGGGACAACCTTCTGTACCTGACCGACTATTCCCGGATGACTCCGGAGACGATACGCAGAATGCGGGCGTACTACTATGCCCAGGTGACGATGATCGACCGGCGGATCGGGGAGATCCTCGATGCGCTCGAGCGGCGCGGTCTGCGGGATTCGACGCTCATCGTGTTTTCATCGGATCACGGGGATCATCTGGGGGACCACGGCCTGCCCTTCAAGTCGACGTTCTACGAGAGCTCGCTGAAGGTGCCGCTGATCATCGCAGGGCCGGGAGTCGCCGGGGGAAGGCGCTGCGGATCTTTCATCGACTGGCTCGATCTGCACGTGCTGTTCCGGAAGCTCGCCGGAATACCCGTGCCGGACTTCGTGCAGGGGAGGGACGTCTCGCCGCTTCTCGCCGATCCCTCGCTTCCCCTGCGGCAGGATGCCTTCAGCGAGCTCCTGGGCGCCGCAATGGTCACCACCGCCGGGCACAAGCTGGTGCTCTGTGACGACGGAGACGGAGAGCTCTACGATCTGCGGGAGAAGCCGCTCGAGGTCCGGAACCATTTTCGCGATCCGGAATACCGGGACGTACGGCAGGACCTCGAATCGCGGCTGGTCCGGCACCTGCTCGGGCATTCCCGGGTCCGCAGGTTCGGAGGCGGGCCGCCATCCGGGAGATCCGCAGCGGGATGCGGCGTTCGCCGGGATCCGGCGGAAGGTGGAGCGGAAGGAGTATGCGGGCCTGGCGGACACCCCGGACGGAGACTCCGGACTCTCAGGGAAAACCGGGCAAACCGGATGAAATCAGGAAGAACGGAGGAATCGTAATGGGACGACGGAAGCGGGACGATTACCGGCCGATGGTGGAGCCGGGAGCGACCGCCCTGAGCGGAACGTATTCGCTCTACTGGGGAGATCTGCACAACCACAACGCGGTCGGCTATGCGAAAGGCTCGCTCGAGCGTTCCATCGATCTCGCACGGGAGCACCTGGATTTCTTCGCCTTCACCGGGCACGCATCGTGGCACGACATGCCGCTCATGCCCGGGGACCGGCACATGCACTGGGTGAACGGATTCAAGGCGCACCGGGACCATTGGCCCCGGACCCGGAAGCTCATCCGGGAGGCGAACGACCGCACCTTCACCGCGCTGCTGGGATACGAGTGGCATTCGAGCACATTCGGGGACTTCTGCATGATCTTTCCCGACGATCAGCCGGAACTCTTTCTCCCGGATCACGTGGATCCGCTGTTCGATTTCGCCCGGAAGACCGGGGCGTTCGCGATTCCCCACCATGTCGCCTACAAGACGGGATGGCGCGGGGCGAACTGGAGCATTTTCCAGCCCGACGTCTCGCCGGTGGTGGAGATCTTTTCCGAGCACGGCTGTACGGAAACCGACCGGGCGCCGTTTCCCGATGATCCTCCATTCGAACGGAGGACGGCAGACGTCGAACACGATCGAATACCAGCTCGCCGCCGGCCGCAGGTTCGGGTTCGTCGCTTCCACCGACGACCATTTCGGCTATCCCGGAGCATGGGGAGAGGGCATCGTGGGCGTGTGGGCGAAGGATCTCTCCTCCGCGTCGCTGTTCGAGGCGATCCGCTCCCGCCGGACCTATGCGGCGACCGGCGACCGGATCCGGCTCGAGTTCACCCTGAACGGAAAACCGATGGGCTCCGAGTTGCCCGATGTCCGGGAGCGCCGGCTGAAGGTGGCCGTGGAAGCGGAAGATTCGATCCGGATGATCGAGCTGGTTAAGAACGGACGGGTCATCCGGCGGCATTTCCCCGAAGATGCGGTCTCCGGTCCGATCAGGCTTCCGGGAAGGGTGAAATGCCGGCTGCAGTACGGCTGGGGACCCTGGGCGACCCTGGCTCTCGAGCGTATCGCCAGATGGGACATGGAAGTGAGCCTCGACCGGGGAACGTTCCTCGGTGCGAACGGCTGTTTCCAGTCCGGTCCCTTCGACGAGGAGCTCCGCGACCGGATCGAGCTGGTCGACGACCGGACGATCCGCATCCGGTCCTTCACGTCCCGGAAACAGGCGTATCTGGAGGACCCGACGAAGTCGGCGGTACTCGAGCTGGATGCGCCCGCGGACGCCGTTATGACGGTCAGGCTGCGCGAGCCGGCGGACCTCACGGCGGAGGCGAAAGTCGGAGAGCTTGCCGAGGACAATCTGATCACCTTCACCGGCGTGTTCACCACGGAGAGCTTCGTCCTGGGCCGGCTCGTCCGCCCGGAGGAGCTCGCGACCGTGGCGGAATGGGAGGACGAAGGAACCTCCGGAAGGGGAGGCGACTTCTATTACGTCCGGGTGACGCAGTACAACGGCCAGCTCGCCTGGTCGAGCCCGATCTGGGTCGGCTGAGCGGGGCGGGCGGAGCGCACGGGCCCGGAACGACCCGGGCCCGACAGGAGAGACACGTGGCCAGGATGACCGTGACCGATTACCGTTTCTCGTTCGAACGGATTCCGCTCGCGAAACCGTTCCGGTTCAAGGGCGCGGCCTTTACCGAGAAATGGGTCACGGCGACCTCCCTGTGCGACGAAAACGGCTGCTGGGAGACCGGAATCGGCGGTCTTGCGGTGCTCTGGTCCGATCCCGGGGTGTTCGCCGCTCATTCGGAGACCGGGGGCAACATCGTCATGGCGGCCGTTGCGGAGCGCGCCGCCGCACTCTCGCGGGGGAGGAGCTTCGGCCGGCCCGAAGATCTCACGCTCCCGATCGCCGACGAGCTGGCGGACTACGCGGCCGCGGTCGCCGGGACCGCATCCGTCCGCCGCACCTTCGTGCTCAACGCCCTGGTCTCCTTCGACTGCGCCCTCTGGAAGCTCCGGGCACGGCGGGAGAACACCGAGGACATGCGCGGGTTCCTGCGGGAGGGGACAGGGGCCGCATTCGCGTCGGAACAGCACCGCATCGCGCGCATTCCGCTGGTGTCCTACGGAACGGCAGGGGACGAGGTCGCCCGTCTCGCCGACCGGGGATACTTCTTCTTCAAGATAAAGATCGGCCATCCGGGCTCCCCGGAAGAGATGCTGCGGAAGGATCTCGATCGTCTTTCGGAGCTTCACCGGCTGCTCGGCTCCCGGGAGACTCCTCATACCGATTCGGGAAACATCCTCTATTATCTCGATGCCAACGGACGATACGAATCCCGCGACCTGGCGCTGCGGCTGCTCGAGGGGATCGATGCCGGGGGAATGCTCGACCGGGTGGCCGTGCTGGAGGAACCGTTCCCCGAATCGGCCGGGATCGACGTGTCCGGTTTCCCGGTGCCGGTCGCCGCGGACGAGTCGGTGCACGACGTGAGCGAGGTTGCGGTCCGGGCTCAGGCCGGATACCGGGCCCTGGCCGTCAAGCCGGCGGGCAAGACGCCGAGCGTCTCGAAGGCGGCGGCCGCGGAGGCGGTGCGGAACGGAATGTTCTGCTTCGTGGCGGATTCCGCCTGCATTCCCCTCCTGGTGGAGTGGAACAAGGTCTTCGCGGCATGTCTCCCGCCGTTCCCCTCCGTCCGCATGGGAATCCTCGAATCGAACGGTCCGGAACACTACCGGAACTGGGGCGAACTGCTCTCCGACCATCCGCTCCCCGATGCACCATGGGTGCAGCCCGAGGGTGGAGTGTTCGAAACGGACGAGCGGTTCTTCCGGGTATCCGGCGGAGTCTTCCGTCCGTATCCGAGATACGAGCGCATGACGGGGCCCTGAGGTCCCGGACGTCAATTTTTTTCAGCCCGGCACGTTCAGAAAACGTTCGTGAACGTTCGTGAACGTTCGAGAATGCAGCCGGGAAGGAGGTTCGCATGAAAAAGTTACTCCTGCTGCTGATCGCGGTTCTCGTCGTATTCGGCGGAACGGTGTTCGCGGAAGGCTCCGCGGAGAAGCCGGCCGCATCGGCCGCGGCAGCCTATCCGGCCAAACCGATACAGCTGATCGTGCCCTGGCCGGCCGGCGGACGGACCGACATCAACGCGCGGATGTTCGCCAGCGTCGCTCCGGACTACCTCGGTCAGCCGATGGTGGTGGTGAACAAGGCGGGCGGTGCGAGCGTCATCGGCGGTGACTATGTGGCGAAGGCCGATCCCGACGGATATACGCTGCTCGCCATCACGCCGGGCACCAACGTCTTTCCGCCGCTCTTCGACCAGACCCCGTACGGGCCCTACGATTTCGATGCGATCGGGCAGATCGGAAGCAGCACTATGGCCATCGCCTCCCGTCCCGACCGTCCCTGGAAGAACGCGAAGGAGCTGGTCGCGTATGCAAAGGCGAACCCGGGCAAGGTGACCTACGCGTGCGTAGCCCTCAAGGCGCCGCAGCTCGGCTTCCTGCGCTGGGCGGACCGCGCCGGGCTCGAGTTCAAGCACGTCCCGGTCGGTAACGATGCGGAAGCGGTCGAAGCGGCCCTCGGCGGACACGTGGACATCGCCATGACCTCCAGCGTCGCGACGATCGTCTCGCATGTGAACGCGAAGAAGCTGAACGCGCTGATGGTTTTCTCGGAGAAGCGGGATCAGACGCTCCCCGAAGCGCCGACCGCGGTCGAACTGGGCTACCAGGTCGTCTCCAGTCCGTACACCGGCATCGCGGGGCCGAAAGACCTGCCGCCGGAAGTGCTCGCGACGCTGCGGGACGTCTTCCGCAAGGTAATGGAGGACCAGAAGTTCGTCACGCTGATGACCAAGATCGGCGAGAGCATCGATCCGAAGTACGGCGACGACTTCGAGGAAGTGTGGCGGAACGATTTCGAAGGATTCAACGAAGTCGTCAAGAAGATGGGACTGAAGTGATGACGAGGGCGGAACGCAGGCATGTGGCCGAAGGGACGATTCTCGCCCTGATCGGCCTGTCCGTCCTGCTGCTGGTTCCGTCACAGGTGAGAGTGATCCGGGGGATGGGGACAGCGATGTCTCCATCCTTCCTTCCCTCGCTGATCGGAATCGCACTGATCGTCGTCGGAGTGGCGTTCGCCGTCCTGTCGATCGTCGGACGCAACAAGGAGAAGCGGGTCGAGCTGCGGCGGGACGAACTCGCTCCGGGTCGGTGCGGCGGTCCTGCTGCTGGTCGCCTATTCGCTGCTGTTCAGCCGCATCGGGTTCGTCGTGACGAGCGCGGTTTTCTACGGGATCTTCTCGTTTCTCTTCGGGGCGAAAAGCGTTCCGAAAACGGTCATCGGGATGATCGCGGTCCCGGTCGTCGTATGGTTCTTTTTCGAGATCGTCTTCGTCATCCCGATGCCTCACGGAGTCGCCTTCTAGGAGGATCCCATGTTCGAGTACCTGCTGCCGGCCGTGCAGATTGTCTTCGACCCGCTGAACCTGTTCGTCATCGCGGCAGGGCTTTTCCTCGGCATCACGATCGGGGCCATTCCCGGCCTGAATGTTCCGATGACCGTCGCCCTTCTGCTTCCGCTCACTTTCTCCATGAGCCCGATCACGGGCCTGAGCCTTCTGCTCGGGGTGTACAAGGGCGGCACCTACGGCGGATCCATCTCGGCGATCCTCATCAACACGCCGGGGGCGCCCGCGGCGGCGGTCACCACGATCGACGGGTACCCGATGGCGCAGCAGGGGAAGGCCGGGAAGGCCCTGCGCGCGTCGATCTACGGCTCGGTGATCGGGGAGTTTCTCGCGGACCTGGTGCTCATCGCCATTGCCGCGCAGATCGCGGCAATCGCGCTCCGGTTCGGCCCGGCGGAGAAGTTTGCGCTGGTCGTCTTTGCGCTCTCGACCATCGCAGTGGTTTCCAGCACGCACAAGCTGAAGGGGGTCGCTGCGGGGCTCCTCGGGATCCTGCTCTTC
Organism: uncultured Spirochaetota bacterium; assembly: GCA_963728215.1. Taxonomy (GTDB): domain Bacteria; phylum Spirochaetota; class Spirochaetia; order CAVSJD01; family CAVSJD01; genus CAVSJD01. The sequence continues at coordinate 52,517 of CAVSJD010000015.1, forward strand.
ACCATCGGCTCGGACCCCATCTCCGGAGCCTCCCGGTTCACCTTCGGATCGTTCGCGCTGGTGGGCGGCATCCCGTTCCTTCCGCTCCTGATCGGACTGTTCGCGGTTTCGGAGTTCCTCGTGCAGATGGAGCGGAAAGCGGGGGCGGAGGGGAAGGACGTGGTCGGACTCATTTCCGGCAAGCGGGAGGACAACTACGTCTCCTGGAAGGAGATGAAGGAGAACGCGAAAACCATCATCCGGTCGACCCTGATCGGGCTGGGGATCGGGGCGCTTCCGGGCAGCGGCTCGGCGATCGCGGCGTTCGTCTCGTACGGTGCGGCCCGCAACGGATCGAAGCACCCCGAGGAGTTCGGGAAGGGCTCCCTGGAGGGAGTGTTCGCCGCGGAAACCGGGAACAACGCCGTCACCGGAGGGGCCCTCATCCCGCTGCTCACGCTCGGGATTCCCGGCGATGCGATCACCGCCATCATGCTCGGCGTCTTTCTCGTGCACGGCCTGATTCCGGGCCCGGAGCTCTTCACGAAATCCGGCGATGTGGTGACGGCGATCTTCGTCGCGCTGCTTGTGGCGAACGTACTGCACCTCGTGATCGCCTCGCTCGGCCTCCGCATCTTCGTCCGGCTCATGTCGGTCACGCGTTCGGTTCTGTTCCCGGCGGTCATCGTCATCTGCATGGCGGGCGCCTATACCGCGAACAGCAGCGTGTTCGAAGTGTACATCATGGTTCTGTTCGGGGTGATCGGCTACCTGATGAAGAAGTTCAACTTCCCGGTCGCTTCGCTGCTCATGGGCTACATCCTCGGATCCCTGCTCGAGACGTCGCTCGTCCAGATGCTGATCATCAGCGACGGATCCATGGCTCCGATCGTCACCCATCCGATCGCACTCTTCTTCGTCGTCCTGACCGCGTTCTTCATCGTCTGGTCGCTCTTCATCCAGAAGCGGACGCTCGACCGGAAGCAGCGGCGGGAGCTCGAACGGCAGAGCCGCGACCTCGAACGGCAGGCGCAGCGGGACGGGAACCGCGGCTGAGCGCTCCGGGGAGGGGCGAACGGCCGGGCAGCCGGGGGCGGGAAACGCCGCCCCCGGAGCACGCTCCCGGCGGGCTGCCGCCTCCCGGCCGCCGTACTGCTATCGCCCGGTTTTTTTTCGGATATCGTTCAGCATCGCCTCGAACCTCCGGCCGTATTCCACGTAGGTCCGGTACTTCGCCTCTTCCGACGAGGTGACCGACGCGTCATGGTATACGACCGCCATGTGAGGCTCGATGGAGAACCCTCCGTCGTAGCCGCTGCCCAGCAGGTCGGTGACGATCCGAGCCACGTCGCCGTCGCCTTCTCCGGGATAGAGGTAGATCTCCTTTCCCGTCGACGCGTCGAACCGCGTATCCTTGACGTGCACGTGGACGACCGCATCCTTCACCTGCCGGTAGAAATCCCAGGAATCCTGGCGGGGATAGGGGAACGGACGGGAGAAATCGGGGGTAAGCGGCGGGTTCCCGGTATCGAACACGAGTCTGATGTCGGGGACCCGCTCGAGCAGCCGCAGGGTATGTCCGATGCTCATCCCGCCCCAGGTGTGGCAGTTCTCGTGCAGGGCGGTCATGCCGGCATCGGCGAACCGGCGGCACACCTCGTTCAGCCGGCGGATCCGCTCCTCCTCCTTCTGATCGTCGAGCGCCCGGCCGTGCTCGTCCTCCCGGACCTTGTAGCTCATGATGCGGACGTACGGCACCTCGAGTATCCGCATCCGCTCGATCGACCGTTCGAGCTGTTCGAGCGTCCGTTCGAACGGGGTGTCGATGTCCGCACCCCAGTTTGCGATGTTGGAACCGAGACAGTTCACCCGGATACCCGCCTCGTCCAGCTTCCGTCGCATCGATTCGAATGCTTCGTCCGACAGATCGTGAACGTTCGTCCCGTCTACGGTCCGCACCTCGATGTGCGACCATCCGAGGTCACGGGTCGCGGCGACCTGCCCTTCGATGCCCGAGGATGCCTCGTCGGCAAAACCGGAAAGATACATGCTCTCTTATCTCCTCTCCGACAGCAGGGATGCGGATTCCCGGTCCAGGAACAGGCCGCAGTCGGAATGATTCTGCAGAATCGACGCCGGGCATTGGTTGCTCACCGGCCCTTCCACCGTGCACCTGACCGCCTCCGCCTTCCGGCGGTCCGGAACGGTGGTGACGATCCGCCGGCTCTTCATGATCTGCCGGACGCTCATGGAAATCGCCTGGCGGGGAACATCTTCCAGGCTGGGGAACCATCCTTCCCCGAGTTGCTGCTCCCGGCACTTCCGGTCGAGGTCGACGACCAGGTAGGGCTCGGTAGTATCGAAATCGGCCGGCGGATCGTTGAAGGCGAGATGACCGTTTTCGCCGATCCCCACGAATGCGACGTCGATCGGGTGCCGGAGCAGGAGCGCTCCGACCCGGCGGCTTTCCGCGGCAGGGTCGGCCGCATCGCCGCCGAGCGGATGGAACGCCGCGAGCGCCGGGACCCGCTGCACGAACCGCTCGCGCAGGTACTTCCGGAAGCTCGCCGGATGGCTCTCGGGCATGCCGACATACTCATCCAGGTGAAACACGGTAACCCGCGACCAGTCGATGTCGGTCCGCGCGACCAGGTGATCGAGCATCTCGAACTGGCTCGCCCCGGTGGCAAGGATCACGTTCGCTTCTCCCGCGGCAACGATCGCATTGCGGATCGCTTCCGCTCCGAACGCGGAAGCTTCCCGCGCCATGGAATCCTTGGTGTCGAATATCTTCACATCCATATCGTCTCAACCTCCGAGCGGGAGCTTCACTTCCTTCCCGCTGCGCGCGCTCTCGTATATCGCGAGAATGATCTCGACCGCTTTCCGGGCCTCCGTTCCGTCGACCAGAGGGGTACCCTTCTCGTCGAGCGCCCGGATGAAATCCTCGAACTGCATCGTATGTCCGTGGAATCCGATGGCCGACGGATCGGCCGCCCCGCCGCCGGTCGCCGTTCTGCCCATGAACCGGGTGCGGATCTCCTCGTCCTTCGGTTTCTTCTCCCGGAAATCCCAGACCTTCAGGTCCTCTTCCTCGATGACCGCGCTTCCTCCCATGCCCGAGAGCTCGACGCGTTTCAGAAAACCCGGGTAGGCGGCGGTGCTGCCCTCGATTACGCCGAACGCGCCGTTGCGGAACCGCAGCACGGCTACCGCGGTGTCCTCCACCTCGATTCCCTGGTGGGCGAGCGTGGCGGCATAGGCGCTGACCCGCTCAACCGGTCCCATCAGCCACTGGAGCAGGTCGACGGCATGGATCGACTGGTTCATCAGGGCTCCGCCGCCGTCGAGCTTCCACGTTCCCTTCCAGCCGCCTCCCGCGTAGTACTCCGGGCTGCGGTACCACTTCACGTAGGCATCGCCGAGCGTCAGCCGGCCGAACCGTCCCTCGTCCACCGCCTGTTTGACCATCCGCGGCGCCTCGTGAAAGCGGGATGGAAAGATGCCCGCGACGGTGACGCCGCGTTTGTTCGCGGCCTCGATGATCCGGTCGATCCGCTCGAGGCTTATCTCGATCGGTTTCTCGATGATCAGATGCCTGCCCGCCTCGATCGCGGCCAGGGCCGGTTCGAGGTGCGCCCCCGACGGGGTACAGATGGTTACGATATCCAGGTCCGGCTGGGAGAGAAACGTATCCATCGATTCGTGCGGTTTCCCGCCGTTCCGGTCGGCGAACGCCTTCGCCTTCCCGGGAACGCTGTCCATACAGGCGACCAGTGTCGCCCCTTCGATCGCGGCGATCGCTTTCGCGTGGAAGTCGCCGATCATGCCGGTTCCGATGATGCCGAATCCGTATCCCATGGAACACTCCGTACTTCAGAATACTTCAGACTGATACGACGCGTTCAACGAACGCGGAGAACCTCCTGCACCGCAGGGTCATTGCTTTCCCGATCTTTACCTCATTCTAACGAAAATTCGTTCCGGATGTGCGGGTCCTGAACTGCATCCGTATCGTTCCGGGTCCGGTCGAAGAGCCGCAGGTCGTGGTACAGGCCGTGCCGGATGTGCCGGTGCATCGCCTCCTGCGCGCGCTGCGGATCGCCGGAGAGGATCTCTCCCGCGAGCGATCGATGCCAGAACCGCCAGTCTTCCACGTCTCCGGCCCATGCGGCCTTTGCACTCTGGTACCGGAGGCTGCGCAGGTTCAGCCGTTCGAGCTGATGCCGGAGAATCGTCATGCCCGTGCACCCGGCGATGAAGAGGTGCAGCTCCCGGTGCCGCGCGGCGAACCGATCGATCGCCGCCGGGTCATCGGTGCGCATCAGGTCGCATTCCCCGGCCATCCGGGAAAGCTCGGCGGCGTTCCCTTCATCGATGTGGAGGGAGAGCAGGTACGCCGCCATCACCTCGATCGCCTCCCGCAGCGCATAGCGCTCGATGATGCGCTGCCGCGTCTCCTCGGGAATGCGGAACCCCCAGCGGGGGATCAGCTCGAGCAGGCCGTCGTTCTCGAGCTGCTTCAGAGCTTCCCGGACCGAAATGACGGAGGTTCCGGCCAGCTCGGCGAGCTTTCGCTGGGAGAGGAACTCTCCCCGGGGAAGCCTGCTCTCGAGGATCTCCTTCAACAGCACGCGATAGGCTTTTTCGGCGCTGGTCGCAACCATTCCGGCTTCACCGATTCCTTCCCCGTTATTCCCGTTATAACGGGTACCTCCATCCTATCACGGCTGTGCCTGACGTCAAGCACTTTTCCGCCCGGGAAGGGAGTGTCTTTCGCTCCGGTTCGTAGACACCGCTCCCGCCGGTATGGTACGTTTTTCCGGTATCCTGATAACGCGGAAGCGGGAGGGAAAGACATGAAGACGATACCGCTCGGAAAAACCGGAACCCGGGTCAGCGAGCTCTGCCTGGGGACGATGTATTTCGGAACGAAAGTCGACGAAGCGACTTCCCGGAAACTCATGGACCGGTACGTGGAGAGAGGGGGAACGTTTCTCGATACGGCGAACGCCTACGCCCGATGGATTGAAGGGTTCCAGGGAGGGGAAAGCGAAAGCCTGATCGGCCGCTGGCTGAAGGACGTGAAGCTTTCCGAGGACCAGCTCGAGCGGCTCTCCACGGCGGGAAACAGCTATGCGACCCTGCCGACGAAGCAGCGGATTATCTCGAAAGGCGCGAAGCAGGGCTGAGACCCGCTTGCGCTGCCGGGCCGTCCGGACCGATCGGCAGGAGCACGGGGAAGGAGAGAACGGATGAACTCACGGGTCGAAGAGCAGTTCCTGTCGCGGACGGGACAAAAGCGCCGGTACGAGGGGGACGAGCATCTCGGAGTACTCGTCGTCGAAACGTTCCCCCATCTCGGGACCCTGACTGCCGCACGCTTTCTGGAGTGGGTGCAGGGGAACCCGGGCGGGGTCGTCGCGCTGCCGACGGGCAGGACTCCGCAGTACTTCATCGAGGAGGTCCGGCGGTTCCTCCGAACCTGGAATACGGCGGAAACCGGGGCGGAGCTCGAACGCTGGGGTGTCGATCCTGCACTCCGGCCGGATCCCGGTTCCCTGCGCTTCGTCCAGATCGACGAGTTCTACCCGATCAATCCGCGGCATACCAACAGCTTTCATCATTATGTCGAGAAATACTATCTCGAGGGGTTCGGCATGAACCCCGAACGGGCGCTCCTGATCGACTGCGAGCGGATCGGGCTCCCGCAGGATGTGTCGCTCGAGGATGTCTGGGGAGATGAAGGGGTCGATCTGAGCCTCCGGTACCGTCATCCGCATACCCGCCTGGAACGGCTGCAGAAGAACGTTCTGCACCGGGTGGACGAATGGTGCTCGGGGTACGAGGAGCGGATCCGGGAGATGGGCGGGATCGGGTTCTTCCTCGGCGGCATCGGTCCCGACGGCCACATCGCCTTCAATGTCCAGGGCAGCGATTTCTTTTCGACCACCCGTCTCTGTCCGGTCAATTACGAGACCCAGGCCGCCTCCGCCTCGGATCTGGGCGGCATCGAGGTGGCGAAGAAACGGCTGGTGATCACCATCGGTCTCGCTACCATAACCCGGAACCCCGACTGCGTCGCGATCGTCATGGCGGCGGGAGAGGCGAAGGCGCAGATCGTCGCCGATTCGATCGAGCGGCGGAAGAATATCCTCTATCCTGCGACCGCACTCCAGGACCTTCCGAACGCGTGCTTCTATCTGACCCGGGGGGCGGCGAAGCGGCTCCGGGGGCGCATGCTTGCGGCATTCCGGAACGAGGAGACGGCAGGGGAGGAGCGGATCGAGCAGATCGTCATCGATCTTGCTCTGGAACACGGGAAACCGGTCGAGGCGCTCACCGGAGAGGACTACCGCTCCGGCCCCTTCGGCCGCGAGCTTGCTCGACCGGACAGGGCTGCCGGTCGAGGAACTGAGCGCCCGGGTCGCGAGCTCGCTCCGCCGGAAGATCGTCCGCGGGATGGAGATCCGCCGGGACCGGCGCTTTCTTCACACCGAGCCTCACCACGACGACGTCATGCTGGGGTATCTTCCCTTCGTGGTCCGGCACATCCGGGAGCACAGCAATCGCCATAATTTCGTCACCTTCACCAGCGGCTTCACCGCCGTAACGAACCGTTACATGCTGGGGCTCTGCATCCGGATGCACGAGGCGCTCGCCTCGGACCGCTACGGTTTCCGGCGGCTCACCGACGACGGCTACTTCGATGCCGAGAACACTCAGTTCCGCGACCACGATGTCTGGGTGTATCTGGACGGACTCGCCTCGCAGTCCCCGGACCTGCAGGAGGAGGGGACGCTCCGGCGGTTCTACCGGGATCTGACCCGGGTGTTCGAGGATGTCGATCCCGACAACCTGCTGAACCGGGTGGATGAACTGAGAAACTATTTCGAAACCCAGTACCCGGGAAAGAAGGATCTGCCCTATATTCAGACCCTGAAAGGGATGTGCCGCGAATGGGAATCGGCCTGTCTCTGGGGCTACTTCGGCTGGAATGCATCGGCGATCGAGAACCTGCGTCTCGGCTTCTACCAGGGCGATATCTTCAGCGAGGATCCGTCCATCCCCCGCGATGTCTGTACCGGTTCTCGAGTTGCTGCGACGGGTTCGGCCGGATACGGTGACCGTCGCCCTCGATCCGGAGGGAAGCGGACCCGACACCCACTACAAGGTGCTGCAGGCGCTCGCGGAGGCGCTCCGGCGCTACCGGGACGAGACGGGACGGGACGATATCGAGGTCATCGGCTACCGGAATGTCTGGTATCGGTTCCATCCTTCGGAAGCCGATCTGTTCGTACCGGTGTCGCTCAACATGCTGACCCTCCAGCATCATTCCTTCATGAACACCTATCTTTCGCAGCGGGATGCGTCGTTTCCGAGCTACGAGTTCGAAGGGCCCTTCTCGCTTCTCGCCCAGAAGATCCAGGTTGAACAGTACAATACGGTATCGGATTGCCTGGGGAAGGAGTACTTCTACGAGCACGAGAGCGCCCTGGTCCGGGCGACGCGGGGACTCGTCTTCCTGAAAGTCATGACCCTCGACGAAATTTTTCACCCATTCCCGGACGCTCAAGGCGGGAACCGAGCTTCCGGGGGCGTAACGGGTGCATCGCTCCGCGGGAAGCGGAGAGAAAGGCTATGGACATTTTGAAGAAAATAACGGTATAATAGAAATATTCTTCCCCTGCAGGAGTAGTACGTTCCCATGGGAGTCGATGTCGAGCGAAAAACCTGGTATGCCGATCCGGAACGAGTTTCTCGAGACGAGATTCTTCAGCTGAATCACAGCCTCATGGACAACCCGCTTCTGAAAGCGATTTTCTCCTATGCCCCCTTTTTCGTCGGAGTGCTGAACCGATACCGCCAGTTCGTGCTGCTGAACGAGGACTACTTCGCCGGCATGGGTCTCCGGGAGGCCGGTCACGCACTCTCGATGCGTCCGGGAGAAGTGTTCGGATGTCTGCACAGTGAGGAAATGCCGGCGGGATGCGGTACCGGAGTTTCCTGCCGGTACTGTACCGCGGTCAACACGGTTCTCGATGCGTTGAGCTCGGGCGAGAGGGTAAGCAGGGATACCCGCCTGATGACCCGGACCCCCGAAGGGCTCAGGGGCTGGGACCTGCATATCACCGCTCAACCGACCGTAATCGAGGGAGAAACGCTCGTCATTCTGTTCATGCACGATGTAAGCACGATGAAACGGAAGGAGATGATCGAACGTATCTTCTTCCATGACGTGCTGAATTCCGCGAACACGCTCGGCAGTCTCGGGCAATTCATCGATGAAGAACTACTGCCCGACGACGAGTTCCGGGAGTATCTTCCGCTGTACACATCCACCCTCCGGGATATAGTGGAGCAGATCCAGTATTACCGGCGCCTCACGAGGGCGGAAAGCGGCGAACTCGAGCTGAAAGTCGAGCACTTCCGTCTGGATCGGGAAATCGAGGAACTTATCTCGGGATTCAGGATCCGGAGCGGAATGAACGGACAGACCGTTCGGATCGAAACGGACCTTCCGGAGACCGTGATCGCAAGCGACCGGGTGCTCGTTCGCCGCATCGTCCTGAACATGCTGAAGAATGCCGTGGAAGCCGGTTCGAGGGACCGGACCGTGACGGTTTCGCTCCGTACCGGCCGGGAAGACGGTATTCTGGTCGAGGTCCACAACCCGGAGTTCATTCCCGCGGAAGTGAGCTCGCAGATCTTTCAGCACTCGTTCAGTACCAAGGGCCGGGGGCGGGGCCTGGGAACCTACAGCATGAAGCTCCTCAGCACCCGGTATCTCGGGGGCGATGTTCACCTGTCGTCCGGCGAAGAAACCGGCACAGCGTTCATCCTTGAACTGCCGAAAGAGGTCCTGTCATGATGATCGATACGGTGCATCATGGGAATTTGAAAAGGCTGCCTGATACGCAGCCTTTTTTCATCACTTCTTTGATACGATCTCGGAGAATTTAACGGTTCTTGCCCGCTGCCCGCCGGGTACCTGAACGCGGACGCCCTTATGGCTGATTGCTTCCACGTTGCCGGTAAGCTCTTCGCGCCCCCGCTTGAAGTTGATCCGGTCGTCGAGTTGTATGTCTTTTTTCCAGTGTGCCGCACGCTCATCCGCCTGCCGTTCGGAAGCCTCTTTTTTTATCGCTTTCAGTTCCTTGGAAAGTCCATCGATCTGATCCGGGGTAAGGTTCCGAATATCACGCAGAATTGCCTTGTAGTCAGCCATACGATTCTCCTTCTTGTTATGATGATTAATACTACACCTTTAGCTCCATCAATTCAAGAGGTTAATTCGACTGGACTTTGCGCATGTCTCTCCGATAAATGGGAAAGGATCTGATCGCGTAGATCGATCTGCTCCTATAACGGCAGTCTCGTGCCGATGGATCGCAGAATCGGCACTGCAGAACAATCCTTAATGAATTTGCGTGTATAAAATACACTCTTCGGCATACGTGGAAACCACTGCGGTAACGGTATATTGAATTCGTGGAACTGAACAGGAGAAAAAGTATGAATCAGAAAAAACTGCCGATGCTGCTGCTCGCTGCGGCCGGCCTGCTGCCGTTTCTGACGTGTGGGGTTCCGGTCGGGAGTGAGGCTGTTCCGGAATCGGGGGCAGCGGAGACCGGCAGCATCGTGTTCAGCTTCGGCCTCCCGTCTCAGACGATCAACCCGCCGGTGAGCATGGATTCTTCGTATTATATCGTCGAAGGAGACGGACCGGGAACCGGGAACTTCGAGGTCCGCATCATTCCGGGGGCCGCAGCGATGGTGAAGCGGGTCGTCGCCGGCGAGTGGCGGATCACGGCGAATGCCTACAACGAAGGCGACCGGCTGATCGGCCGCGGCTATTCGGTGGTCTCCGTAGCGGCGGGAGAGAGGAAAGAGGCGAGGATTCTCGTCTTCCGGCTCGAGGGAAACGGCAGGGTCGCTTTCGATGTTCTCTGGTCGCAGTCCGAAGTGTCGGACCCTCGCGTAACGGCCGTCCTGACTCCCGAATCGGGAAACGAGATCCGGCTCTCGCCCCGGATGTCTTCGGGAGCGGCGCATTTCGAGGAACCGGTTCCCGTCGGGTACTACGCGCTCTCGGTCCGGCTGTACGACGGCGACTTGCACGTCGGTGGATTCGGCGAGGTCATCAGGATCGTGAAAGATACGACAACGTCGTTCACGTACTCGTTTCCGGACCCGGAAAGCGGCGAAGGGCAGTTCGTCGGCGTAATCGAGAACGAGATCATGCAGCCGATCGAAGTCGGCATCGGCAACATGCCGATCATGGCTCTCGAGGAGGACGAAACCCGGACCCTGACGATATCGTTGATCGAAGATATCGAGGTGGAAGCGACATGGTACCTCGACGGAAGGAACGTCGGAGAAGGCAAGAGCTACGTGATATCCGGCCTCGAGCCCGGGAGCTACACGCTGACGCTCATCGTCTTCGCAAGCGACGGGAGCCGGGCCGGGTCCGCGAGCGGCCGATTCATCGTCTACCGTGAAGATCGGATCGCCTACACGCTCGTCGATCTCGGAACGGGTTTCGAGCTCGCAGCATACGACAGCCTGAACAACCGCGGAGAGGTTGCGTTCGCAGGCCGGTCGGGGGCGTACGTGTGGCGCGACGGGCAGCGGACTGAGCTCGGAGTCGGCCGGCGAACCGGCCTCATGTCGGTCAACGACAACGGGCAGATCGTCGGGTGGTACGTCAGGGACGGCGTGCGTTACGCGTTCGTGTGGGAGGGAGGAGTGTCTGAAGATCTCGGTACGGACGCATTCTACACCGGAGTGAACAACGACGGCACGTACTGCGGATATCGGACCGCAGACTACGTCGGTTTCATCGAAAAGAACGGAGTGAGGACGGAATTGTTTTCACCGCCGCATACCGGAATACCGACCGGCATAAACGACTACGACCAGGTATCAGGATACTTCTTCAACGGAACGCCCTTTCTCTGGCGGAACGGGTCCATCGTCCTCGCCTGGTGGGTCGACGATGATGGGAAGGCCCTGGACATCAACAACAAGGGGAACCTGACGGGCATTCTTCGGAGCGAAGGCATCGAACGGACTTTTCTGTGGGAAAACCGGGGCGGCGGAGTGCTCTACGACAATCTCGCCCTGTCGGGGATGACGGGCTACGGGATCAACGAGAACGACCTCGTGGTCGGAACCGCTCCCGTCGGCGGCGGGAAGACGGTCGGATTCGTGATCGCCAACCGCAGCGATCCCGCGGACGTGAATGACATGGTCGAGTCCGACCTGACCATCACCCACCTCGCCGACATCAACGACCGCGGGCAGATCGTCGGCTACGGCGTCGACTCGAACGGCACGAGACATGTCGTCCTGCTCGATCCGGTTGCGCCGAGGCACGGCGACGGAGGGGATGTTGCTGCCGTCCGGTAGCGGGCGGTCGATGGGGACGTGGCAACTCCGGCCGAACCCTGGAGTATTCACTGCCGCACCGTCCGGCACTTTCCCCTGGAACCGGGCACAAAAAAAGCTCCCCCGAAAAAGGGGAGCTTCCAAACGCCTCTGGTGAAGGCGTTTACCATGCGGCGAACTGGACTCGAACCAGCACAGGTTTGCACCCACTAGCCCCTCAAGCTAACGTGTCTACCAATTCCACCACCGCCGCGTGCAGAGGCATTCTATCTAGTCGGTGTGCTTTTGTCAACAGCCGGGAAACATTTGGGTGGGATTGCGATTCCGGGCAGAGGAGGTGTGGGGTGGCAAGAAAAAGAAAAGAGCCTATCCTCCCCGAGATACCACTCCACAGGAAGGACAGACCCATGAATCAGACGATCACTCGTCTTGCCGATATCGTACCCCATGCGCAGGAACTGATCAACCGCCTTGCGACCGATCTTTCCACCCGACAGCTTTCGCTGCTCGAGAGCGAGGAGCAGATCCTCGCGTTCGTGAACCAGATCGGCTCACTGTTGCTGAGTGAGACTCTCAAGAATGTCGCCGAACCGACCTGCGCCCCGCGGGTGCAGGTCGGGGGGCGGGTTGCCCGGTACAAGGGATGCCAGATGCGCTCGTTCCGCTGCCGCTTCGGCGAGCAGGTCCATCTGCTGCGGCGCCGCTACCGCTTCGAGGACGAGGCGGGGGGCAGCGTCTACCCCCTCGACCAGATGCTGGGGACTGACCGGTGCGCCGGATTCTCCCCGAAGCTCTCCCATCTGCTCACCGTCTTCGGGGCCACCGACGCCTACGGGCCGGCCGCCTCGCGGCTCAGCGACGCCCTGGGCTTTCCGGTCTCCCCCAGCGCGGTGCAGAGCACCACCGAACGGTGCGGGGAGCGGTTGCCGCACAACCCGCTTCGATCGATCCCGAAGGAGCACCAGGGGACCGAGTGCGATCTTCTGGTGGTGCAGCTCGACGGGTGCCTGAGCCCGCAGATCGCTGCCCAGCAAGGGGATAGCGGCCGGGCGGTGCTGAGCCGGCCCACCGAGTATAAAGAATGCACGGTGGTGGTGATCCGGAAGCAGAACCCGGGGCAGGTGCTCTTCGACCGCTGGTACGGGGGGCAGTACGGGAAGCGGGAGCGGCTCGCTGAGTACCTGCGCCGGGGAGCGATGGCGATGGGCCAGATGCAGGCGAAGCGGACGGTGTTCGTCGCCGACGGGGCGCGGCACAACTGGGAGCTGTGCTGGGAGCTGTTCCCCGATGCGACCGAGGTGCTCGATATCTATCACGCCTGGGAGCACCTTGCCGCCTTCTGCACCCGGTATCAGGATGAGGGGAAAGGCCGCAGGGCCTACCGGAGGTGGCGCGAGATGCTCTGGGAAGGACAGGTGCTGGAGGTGATCGCCCAGATGCAGCGGGCCCTGTTCACCGCGATCGGGGACAGGGATGAAGCGCAGAAGCACCTGAACTACTTCCGCACCAACCGCGAGCGGATGCGCTACGATGAGTATCGCGCGCAGGGGCTCCCGTGCGGAAGCGGGATCGTCGAGGGGGCGTGCAAGAGTGTGGTCGCAAAGCGGTTCAAGGGAAGCGGGATGAGGTGGCGGCGGGCGGATAACGAAGCGACCCTCGAGGCGCGTCTTGCCTACCTCAACGGCACCCTCGAAGAGGCTTTTCGTCCCGCACCCCGGCCGCTGCGCCCTCTCCCACGGGTCGAGCGATTCGCCGCATGACCGAGAGGAGCTTTCTGGTCAACTACCTCTGCCCGGAATCGAAATCACACCCAAACATTTCGAAAGAGGCATCTGCGGAATCGCATGGGGTTCATACAGGAAGAGAACATACGGCCGAAGGAGTTCAGCCCGGAATCTCCCGGTTCGCCGGACCTTGAATGATAGGACTCGATTCCTGCGCGGCACCCGGACGGCGGCGGATGAAATCCCGTGTCACACGGCCCGGGACCATCCGGGAGAGTTTCGCTCTCCGTACGCCGAGGCCGATTTCGCCGGTTTCGCCGGTACCGGCGGTACCGGCGCCTGCAGCGGGATGGAACGTAACCGACCGGGAGAACCGCCGAACCGGAGCGGGCAGGGGATGCCATTATACCGATACTGCAGCCGGGCCGGAAAACAGCCGGGCCGGAAAACGCCGGCGTGGTAACGGCGGCCTGGGCACAGTCATGGAGGTCTGTTTCAGCCGAAGTACGCCGAAGGTGATCTCTCGTGAAGCTTGGCGCCGGTGAAAGCCATGGCATTTTACCTTCGAATCGGCTTCTCCGGCCTGCTTCGGTCTGAATCATCCTGGAAGTTTGCGTAAATGAACGTAAAGCAATCCGCTCCCTCCGCGGGAGAACGGAGCCGCTCAGGGAGTGTTATCGCCTCGCCCGCAGCTGTCGGGTATCGGAATCGGGCGTTTCGAGTGCAGAGATGACGTGAATCGCCGTACAAACGGGTTCTCGACGGCAAGAAGGTGGAAAAACTCACGAGACCGGCCGGGCCGGCATTCCCGGGCGGTGGTGATTGGTAAATCAATGTAAAGATTTGTCGGTCCGGATCACGAGCATCCGGACCGCTGCACCGGATTCCGGTGCCCTCCGCGTATCGGTAACCTGACGGAGGCTATCCGGAAGCATCGGCAGCATACCCCATCAGCCCGGGAACAGCCCCGCCTCGAGGCGATCGATCAGCTCTCCCACCGTCTGCAGTGCCGTGCGGACCGGTTCGGGACGGCTCATGTCGACCCCTGCGGCCTTGAGCGATTCGAGCGGGTATTTCGATCCTCCCGAGCGGAGGAAGGCGAAGTACTGTTCCCGTTCGGTCTTCCCGCCTTCGAGCACCCTCCGCGCGAGCGTGATGGCGGCGGATATTCCGGTTGCATACTTGTAGACGTAGAAGAGCGGTAGAAATGAGGAATCCGGAGACCCTCGAGATCGCTTTTCGGCTCCAGCTCCACGTGCTCGCCGAAATAGGAAACAAGCAGGCCTGCGGTAGGCTTCCCGGAGGAGTATCCACCGTGAGCGGCTTCTCCTGTTCCGCCATTTCGTGGGTGATCTTCTCGAACTCGGCGAACATAGTCTGCCGGAAGAGCGTGGCGATCACGTCGTCGACCTGCTTGTTCACCAGGTAGAGCCGCATCTGATCCGAGTCGGAGTGCTCCATGAACCAGGAGAAGAGCAGCTGCTCGTTGAACGTGGATGCGACCTCAGCTTCGAAGATGGTGTAGTGATAGTGCTGGAAGGGATTGCTCCGGACGCTGTACCAGGAATGCATCGAATGACCGGCCTCGTGCGCCAGGGTGAACACATCGCGCAGATCGTCTTCCTTGAAATTCATCAGGATGTAGGGATCCCCTACGAAGGAACCGGAAGAGAAGGCCCCGGAGCGCTTGCCCTTGTTCTCGTACTTGTCGACCCAGCCTTCGCGGAGTCCTTTCCCGAGAACGCTGCATGTACTCGTCGCCCAGGGGCGCCAGGGCCTGGAGAACCTTGTCGACCGCTTCGTCGAAGCGGTGCCGGACCTGGATATCGGGCACGAGGGGAACCTTTACGTCGTAGAGCCGCAGCCGGTCGACGTCGAGCGCGCGTTTACGGATTCCGTAATAGCGGTGCAGGAGCGGCAGCGCTTCATGGACCTGGGCGATCAGGTTGTCGTAGACCGCTTCGGGTACATCGTCTGAGAACAGTTTCATGGCGCGGGCGGACGGATAATGCCGTACCTGGGCCTTGTACTTGTCCTGCAGCACGCTTCCGGCGTAGAGGGCGGAAATAGTGTTCCGGAAGCCGTCGTACCTCCCCATGAACTGCTCGTAGGCCCGCCGGCGAACCTCCCGGTCCGGATCGAGCAGGAAGGAGCTGTAACTCCCCTGACTCAGCGGCTTCTTCCCGTCCGGGGTCTCGATTTCTCCGAAATCCATGTCCACATCGGTCAGCGCTCCGAAGCTCTTCTGCGGTGTCTGGTTCGCCTCCTCCTGGAGTGCGAGAATCCGTTCCTCGTTCTCCGAAAGGATGTGCGGCTTGAAGCGAAGCAGCTTGCGCAGCGATATCCGGAAGTCTTCGAGAAGCGGATCTTCCAGAAAGGCGGCCATCCTGTCGTCGGGAATGGCCTGAATTTCCGGTGCCTGATAGCTCGCGGCCGCCTCTCCCCGGCTTGCGGCGGACATGAACCGGGCAAAACGGGCCTGGTTGGCGCCGTCTCCTGCATCCTCGGACATCCGGAGGTGCGCATAATAGCCCACCCGTTCCTCGAGCATCCCGTACTCGTTCATGAACGACAGACATGCATGGAGCGTGCCCGCCGATTCTCCCAGCGTCCCCCGGAACGACTCGATACGGGGAATCATCGCCTCGAGCCGGCCCAGTCCCTCTTCCCACGACCGGTCGTCCGGAAAGAGCTTCGAAAGATTCCAGCGGTCCTGTTCGGGAACTGCAGATCTCGGGGGGATCATATTCGCTTCCATGAATGCTCCTTGCATGCTTCCGTTTCCTTCCTAGCCTACGAAGGCACGGATGAAAAGTCAAGAAAGCCGGGATCTTCGAAAACCGGGAAGTACAGGGGAGGCGGCATGATTTCCGCCGCCTCTCCCTCGGTCCATCCGGGTTCCGGAACATATCCGGTCTCCGGCGGTTCCATTCCGGTCATGACGGAAAGAATCCGGGCGGCCGTTTTCGCCGCCGCGAAGGGATGCACGCCCTCGGACCACGGAATCCGCAGAAGCAGCCCCCGGTATCTTCCGATCCAGCCCCGCAGAATCCGCAGTTCTTCCTTCTCAGCGTCGCCGAACGACTCCGGATCGGGGATCGGCCGCTGTTCCGCTTCCCCGAACAGTTCCTCGATACGGGCCGTATGATCATCCGCCGGATCGAGGATCCGGGCGCCCGCATGGAGGCCGCCGCGGATCACATGCGCCTCGATCCATCCCTCCTCGAATCCGGGCAGAAGGAGCAGTTCACGATGATTCGACGGGATCAGTGCCGATGACCATGCCCGCTCGTATATCCGGCTGAGAACCCGGATCTCCTCGCGGAGAACCGCGGCGCGTTCGAACCTGAGTTTCGCCGATGCCTGGAGCATCCGTTCGGTTATACGGTCGATGATGGTCCGGTCATTCCCTTCGAGAAAATCGAGCAGCTGACCGACCCGTCTCCGATAGTCGTCGTCGGTTCCCCCGGTACATGGCGCCGGGCAGTGCCCCAGCTCCGCGGCCACGCACTCACGACCGAGCGGGAAGCGGCGGTCGTCGCATGTCCGGAGCCGGAACAGCCGGGAGAGAATCCGGGCTGCAGGGACGGCGAGTGAAGCGCCCGGGAATGGCCCGAACGAGCGTGCGGAGCCTTCGGGCGGGATCGCGACAGCCGCGAGCCGGGGCGCTGCGTCTTCAGGATCGATCGACAGCCAGAGACCGCCCCGGGGATGGAGCAGGGCCCGGTTGTAGCGGGGCCGGACGCACTTGATAAGCCGGGATTCG
The DNA here is from genome assembly GCA_963728215.1 of uncultured Spirochaetota bacterium. Lineage (GTDB taxonomy): Bacteria > Spirochaetota > Spirochaetia > CAVSJD01 > CAVSJD01 > CAVSJD01. The sequence continues at coordinate 69,377 of CAVSJD010000015.1, forward strand.
AGAAGCAGCGCCTCGAGCTCGGTTCCGGTCCTCCGGCAGGCCACCGAGCGGATCTCCCGGAGCAGCCGGCGGCGTCTTCCCGATTCCGCCGCGCTTTTTCCATCCTTTCCTCCGGACTTCACCGCAAAGTAGCTTCCGACCCGTCTCCTCAGATCCTTCGCCTTTCCGATGTAGAGAATGTGGTCCGCATCGTCCCGGAGAAAGTAGACCCCGGGCAGTCGGGGGAGCCCGGCGAGAAACGTCCGGTCGGCGGAGGACCCTTCGAAGTCGAATCGGAACTGCATGCCCGCCTGATCAGGATCGCCCGGAAACGCCGGCAAGGATATCCCGGAAGTGCTGCGTTGCCTTTCCACGATGGGAGATGCGGTTCTTTTCCGCTTCGGAGATTTCCGCCACGCTTTTCCCATATGAGGGCAGGAAAAACACCGGATCGTAGCCGAACCCCCCGGCCCCCGCCGGTTCCCGGGCGATCTGACCCTCCAGGGTTTCCTGGACCACGAAGAATCGCTGCTCGGAGAGAATCAGCACCATGCAGCATATGAAACGGGCGGTCCGGTCCTTCGTTCCCTCGAGCTGTTTCAGCATCAGCTCATACTTTTCCGCGTCGCTCAGCGGTCTCCCGTGCGGATCGCTTCCGTACCGTGCCGAGAGGATGCCCGGTGCGCCGTCCAGGGCGTCGACCGCGAGTCCCGAATCGTCGGCGAGAACCGGTCTTCGGGCGGTGCGGAACAGCGCGAGGCCTTTGCCCATCGCGTTGTCCAGGAACGTCAGGCCCGTTTCTTCGAAGCCGAACCGGAATCCCGCCTCTTCGGGAAGAAGGATCTCATGTTCGTCCAGGACCGCGGCGATTTCCTGCCGTTTGTGCGCATTGCCGGATGCCAGGAGAATTTTCATGCATTTGAGCATACACAAAACGGCGTTCCGGATAAAGAGCCCGCGCGTATCTTCGCAGGTAGTAGAGTCCCGAATCGACCGAACCTTTCGGGAACCCGAGCACCGCCGCCAGTTCCGCGTGAGAAGGGTGCCGCTGGGCCCGGGCGATATCCTGCTGCAGGTCGCGCAGCCGGATGGTGGAGTCTTCGAGCTTCACCCGGAGCTCTTCCCGGCGCATCAGGTCAGTTTCTCCCGAGAGCTCGTCCTGAAGCAGGTGAATCCGGAAGAATATTCCGTTCCGGCGTTCTCGCAGACGCTCAACCCGCCGGGACCGGGCGAAGAGTATCTCACGAAGACGATCTGCACAGTTGCCGAGCCATTCGGCATCGAAGCCGGTGAGCTCGGAAAGCCGCAGCAGGTCCTTCTCCTGCAGATTCATCACATCGCGCATGGCGAACATGAGGATCCGCCGCCGCATCGCATCCCGCCGGGTTTCGGCCCGCTTCTTCCGGGGAAGCGAAGCCGCGCCGACGGCTGCTGCAGGCCCCCGGGGTGTCGGAACTGCCGCCGGACCCGCCGCACCGGTCCGGCCGACCGTGCGATGTGCCGGAGCGAGGGAACGGAGCGGTTCGGGGAGCCGCTCGTCATCCTGCACCGCATCGGGAAACGGGATGCAGGGTTCCGCCGTCATCCAGAACGCGGCACTGTCCCCGATCCGCTCCTTCCGGTTCCTGCTCCTGCGTCTGCCCAGGTATCCTTTCAGCTGGTACCGGCACGCGGTGAACAGATAGCTCTCGAACGAGCTGCCCTGGTCCCGGTAGCGCAGGATCATGCCGGGAATCTTCGGGTAAAAGAACAGGAAAAAGTCACTGCAGACATCCTCGTCGCAGCCGGCGATGTACTTCGGAAGCCGGTAGATCCGCTGTGCTATCGCCGCCATCAGCTGCTCCCGGTCCGTGCCGCTTCTCTGGTACTCCGTTACCAGATCCGTCAACCGTTCAGACATTTCTCCACCTCCGTACGACCCGAAAAGGCCGGAAGAATGGATAAGCAAGGAACGGGCCAGAAATCGGGAGTTGCAGGGGAGGGGGGAGGCCGAAAAATTTACGTTAATTTACAAATGAGGTCGAAGGCGCCCGGTTCGAACCGGGGCGGGAGATCCCCTGTACGGGAGCGGAACGGAAAGCGGCCGGTGTCTCAATCGAAAACCCCGCCCATGTCCGCCAGCAGCTCGTTCCGCACCGATGCCGCATCCCCCGCGCGGTTGTAGCCCGCGGCGTTCCGATGGCCTCCGCCGCCGTGGTCGCGGGCGAAGGAGCCGACATCGACCGGGTTGCGGGACCGGAGGCCGACGGAGCTCTGTCCCGGCTCTTCCTCCCGGATCAGGGCGACGGCCTCGCATCCGGAGACGCTCTGCAGCAGCTGGAACAGCATGTCCGAGTCCCGGCTTTCGATGCCCAGCTGGGCTTTGTCCCGGAGCGTCTCCACGGTCAGCAGGAGCCTCCCGCCGAAGTGCGCTTCGGTCCGTTCGAGCAGTCTGCCCAGGAGATGCCGGGCCGGGAGGGTACGGCCGCCGTACACCATCCGGTGCACTTCCTGCGTCGATGCCCCGGCTTCGGTGAGACGGGCCACAGCCCGGAACACTTCCCGGCTGCCCGGCCCGAGATGGCGGAAAAAACCGGTATCGGTACAGAGGCCGAAGAGGATGAATCGCGCTTCCTCGAGATCGGGCGAATGTCCCAGGGCCTCGATCAGGAGAAGAACGAGGTAGGTGACCGAGGGCGCCGTCGGCTCGACGAAGCGGCAGTTTCCGAAAACTTCACCCGATGCATGATGATCGATCACGGCCGCCGGAAGTCCTTCGATGTCCGAGGCGAGTCCTTCCCCGATCCGCTCGCCGGTGGAGCAGTCCAGGATGACCGCCGCCGAACCGCTTCCGCGTTCACTCGCCGGGATCCGCTCCTGGAAAAGGGGTTTCCACTGCATGATTTCCGGACGTCGGAACGGTCCCGGCGAGAAGAGCCCGGCACGCTTTCCGATCCTCCGGAGAAATGACGCCAGGGCCAGCTGGGACCCGATGGCGTCCCCGTCGGGCTCGGTATGGCTCATCAGGAGGAAGTTATCGTGCCCTGCGAAAAAATCACGCAGGCAGGCGGGAATCTCTGGCGTGCTCATGATGCTCCGGTACTCCTCGATCGTATTCAGGACAGCAGCAGGAGCCGGTGCTGCGGCTCGGCGCCGGAGACCACCGGTTCTCCTTTCGCAATGTAGACGTCGATCTCGCAGCGGATCCCGAACGATCGCTCTCCGCGGCCATCCAGGTAGACGCCGGGCTCGATCGAGAAGCACGACCCCGGGAGCAGCAGGCGGGCATCGGGAAACTCCGTCGAATCGAGGTTCGCCCCGGATCCGTGCACCTCGGTATCGATCCCGTGGCCGGTGCGGTGTTTCAGGTACGCGCCGTAGCCCGCGTCCGTCAGGAATTTCCGGACCTCCCGATCCACATCCGCCCCGCTCACCGCCTTCCCGGCCGCGAGCCGCTCGCGGATGAATGCGACGCCCCGGTCGCGGGAACCGGAGACGGCCCGGAACGCCCGCTCGACCTCCGGGTCGGGCCGGCTGTCGAGGAACCCGGTCCAGGTGATGTCGGCGTAGACGGCGCCTTCCGTCCGGTACTTCGCCCAGAGATCGATGACGAGCACCTCCCCGCGCCGGAGAAGACTGCCGGTTCCCGGCTGCGGGCCGTAGTGGGGGTCCGCCGAATGCGGGCCGGCGGCCACGATGGGCGGATGGTCGGTCTCCATGCCGCGCCGTTCGAACTCTTCCAGGATCCATCCCTGTACCGCATCCTCGGCGAGGGCGGGGGAGGGGCCGGCGGCAAATGCGTCCTGAATCCGCCGCCATACCGATCCGACGATCTGTGCGAGCTCATCGCCGGCCAGCCGGTGCGATTCGATACCGGCGGAATCGAGCAGGCCCAGCGTGCGCTGTACCAGCGGGGCCGAGGAGACCGGCTCGAGTCCCTGTTCCTGCAGAAACAGTACCGTCCCGTGATCGATATAGGAGATGATCGGAAGATCGCGGGAATACTGCAGGGCGATCCGCTTTCCCCGTACCAGCGGAGCGAGGTATGCCACGAGCCGTTCACGGCCGGCGTATATCCGCTTCTCACCCGGCAGATGATCGAGCATGCCCGATTCGATGGCGTGCACCATCTTCACCGGCTCTCCCGCTGCGGGGACGAAATAGTACCACTGCCGCGTATCATGGGCGTTCGGTGGAATTTCGAGAATCCGGACCGAAAGGGTATCCCGTCGGTGATGGGTACAAAAAAGCCATCCGTCAAGTTGTTCCTGCCGGATGGCTTCCTGGATCGCGGAAAGATTCACCATGAAAAGAGCTTAGTATTCTATCTCCAGCGTGTCAATATTGAACTTGTCCGCGACATTCTCGCTCTGGTCGATGATTCCCCAGCTTGATCCGCTCATGTTGCGGTCCACGTACAGTCGGATATGGCTGAACTTGCCGTCCGCCCAGAAGACCGACATGTAGGGGACGGTGGGAGGGGTTCCGTAGATGACTTCGCCTTTCCCGCCGGAATTGAACCAGTCGATCGGCAGGTAGACCACACCGACTCCGAGATCGTTCTTTTCGTACACCACCTTGTAGCCGTCCCGGTGAGTATACACCCGGACAACGGGAGTCGACTTCACGAACATGTCCGACTCTTCCGCCAGGGCGATGCACGGCGCCAGAACGATCGCGACCGCAATGGCGAGAAAGAGCATTTTCGTTTTCACCGCACAGCCTCCTGTACCTATTCCCATTCAGTATATACGGGAACCGGGATAAAATCAAGGAATTCTGCAATAGCTCATAATTCTCGATAAACTGCTACATCGTGAGGAGCATGACCGCCTTGATGGTGTGCTTTCGGTTCTCCGCCTCGTCCCATACGCGGGAGCGCTCCCCTTCTATAACATCGAACGATACCTCGTTTCCCTTTACTGCGGGGAGACAGTGCAGGAAAATCGATTCTTTCCTTCCGGTCATCCGCATCAGGTCCTCGGTTACCTGGAAGGGGCGCAGGAGTCGGATCCGCTCGGCGAGCTTCGCTTCCTCTCCCATGGATGCCCATACGTCGGTATAGACCGCGTCGGCGCCGAGAACTCCCTTCGCGATGTCGTCGGTAATTTCTATCGTTGCGCCGGAGGCGTCGGCGATCGGTCTGCAGAGGGTGATAAGCTGTTCGTCCGGAAAGAGCGACCGCGGAGTCGCGACCGAGAAATGAACCCCCATCTTGGCGCAGCCCACCATGAGGGAGCGGGCGACATTGTTCCGGCCGTCGCCGACGAAAGCGATCTTTCTGCCGGCGAGGTCTCCGGTCGATTCCTCGAGGGTCATCAGGTCGGCGAGCACCTGGGTCGGATGGTAGAGATCGGTGAGCCCGTTGTAGACCGGGAATATCCGGAATATTCCGCGAGCTTCTCCACGAACTCCTGCTTGAAGCCGCGGAACTGGATCGCATCGAACATCCTGCCCAGGACCCGGGCCGTGTCTTCGATGCTCTCCTTTTCCCCGAGCTGGATGTCCTGGGTCGAGAGAAAGACGGGATGACCACCCTCTTCGCCGAACGCGGTTTCGAAGGCGCATCGGGTCCGGGTCGATCGCTTCTCGAAAATGAGTGCCAGGGTCCTTCCCTCGAACCGGCGCAGGAATTTGCCATCCCGACGTTCCCGCTTCACCTGCAGGGAAACGTCGAGCATGGTCCGGATCTCTTCCGGAGTAAAGTCGAGCAGGGTGAGCAGGGACCTTCCCTTCAACTTCGTGGTCATCGTCTTCCACCTCCGGCCCCCATTATCCACAGGAAACCGGATCGGTCAACACGGGCCGTCAGTCGAGGGAAGGCTCCCGATACGGGGAAGGCCGATTCGGGAAAGACCGCATCCAGGGCCTCGAGAGCCGATATCGGCGAAGATGAAGCGGATGGTCGAATGTCACTTCCCGCGGCAGTTCCTCGATGTCGTTCCGGTTCGATTCCGGCAGCAGCGACCGCTTCCATCTTGTTGCGGTGCGCCGCCAGGACCTTCTCCTTCACGCCGCCGATTTTCAGGAGCCGCCCCGTCAGGGTGATCTCGCCGGTCATCGCGAATCTCCGGGATTCATGCACACTCCCGTGAGCGAAGAGACGACCGCCACCGCCAGCGTGATCCCTGCCGACGGCCCGTCCTTGGGTATCGCACCCTCGGGTACGTGGATGTGGATGTCCCGGTCCGTCGAGAAGTTCCCGGTAAGGTTGAAACGGCTCGAATTGCGCCCGAACGAAGCTGATGCGCGGTCCGGGCGCTTTCCTTCATCACATCGCCCAGGTTGCCGGTCAGGATCAGCTCGCCGCGTCCTTCGAAGGTGGATACCTCCACCGGCAGGATGTCCCGCCGTTCTCGGTCCACGCGAGCCCGTGCGCGAGGCCGGGCCGCTGATCGCGATAGACCAGGTCCCGATGGTAGCGCGGATGGCCCAGATACTTCTGCACGTTCTTCGCGGTCACGATCACGCGGAAGGGTTCGGCGGAGGACGGCCGAACCACGTCGCGTTCGCCGACGCCGACCGCCGCCGTTCCCGTCCGGACAGCCGCCGGTGGATGCGGCGCCGGATGGTGGGGCGGATCGTCATGATCCGGATCGCCGGAGATTTCCTCCCCGTCCTGCAGGGCTCCGGATTCCGGCGCATCGTCGATCGTCTCTTCGTCGTACCCGGAGGAGGGGAGGTCGTCGTTCTCCGGATTCTCGTGCTCCGGACGACTTTCCCGATCGTCCCAGAATGAAGAATCCCCGGCGGCCGTACCGGTCGTCCGGTGGTGCAGCGGCTTAGAACCGGCTCCCACCGCAGCGAGTCCCGGGGGAATCACCGGTCCAGTCGCCGCAGCGGCCGCTGCCGCAGTCTCGGCGGAGACCGCGGCCGCCTCTTCGGCTATCGCTTCCGCGGCCTCGGATTCCGCGCTCCGGTATCCCTGCCGCACCGCCTCGCGAGCCAGCTTGCGGACCACCTGGGCGATCTGCCGCTCCAGGTTGCGCACCCCCGACTCCATGGTGTAGTTCGCTGATGATCCCCGGATAGCGTCCTTGCGGAAGCGGATGATCGGCCCAGGCCAGGCCGTTCTCCCGTAGCTGCTTGGGGATGATGAATCCTCGGCGATGTTCAGCTTTTCGAACTCGGTATACCCGGGAATTTCGATGATCTCCATGCGGTCCCTGAGGGGATGGGGAATGGTGTGAGCGGAGTTCGCGGTGGTGATGAACATCACGTCCGAGAGGTCGTAGGGAACCTCGAGGTAGTGGTCGACGAAGGTGGTGTTCTGCTCGGGGTCGAGAACCTCGAGCAGTGCCGAGGCCGGGTCGCCGCTGAAGTCGGAGCTCATCTTGTCTATCTCGTCGAGCAGAAATACCGGGTTCGAGGTTCCCGCCTTCTTCATCGACTGGATGAATCTTTCCGGGCAGCGCTCCGACATAGGTTTTGCGATGGCCGCGGATTTCCGCCTCGTCCCGGATGCCGCCGAGGGAGATACGGACAAACGATCGCCCGAGAGCGCGTGCGACGGATTTCCCGAGCGAGGTTTTTCCGGTTCCCGGGGGACCGACGAAGCAGAGGATGGGCCCTTTGCCCTTCTGGCGAGTTGCCGGACGGCGATGAAGTCGAGCACCCGTTCCTTGGGATTCTTCATATCGTAATGGTCTTCGTCGAGAACCTGCGCCGCGCGTTTCGATATCCCGGTTGTCTACGGCTTCTTTCGTTCCAGGGAAGATCGGCGATCCATTCCACATAGGTGCGGAGCACTCCGGCTTCGGGAGACATCGGCTGGAGCCGTGAAAGGCGTCTTGAGCTCGCGTCTCGCTTTTTCTTCGAAACTTCCGCAGGCAGCTGTTTCGTCTTGAGCCGCTCTGTGAGTTCCTTCGATACCCGCCGGATCGTCGCCTTCGTCGTAGCCGAGCTCACGGTTGATTTCCTTGAGCTGTTCGTTCAGAAAGTACTCGCTCTGGCTTTTCTCCATCCGCTTTCTGACGCGTGAATGGATGTTCTGTTGAAGCGAGAGTACTTCGTTTTCGGCTTCGAGAAGGATCGCGAGGTGTTCGAGCCGTTCGCGGGAGACGTTCGCATGGGCGAGGAGTTCGAGCTTTTTTTCTGCGCGGAACGGAAGATTGCCCGCGATGAGATCGACCAGTTTGTCGGGGCTCTCGGCATTTTCCACCGAGCTTCACGGTGTCCGGGAGCGAGCTTTCTTGTTGAGCTCGGCGAAAAGCCTGATGAAGGAACTCTTCAGACCGTGCGCATGAGTAGCCGAAACCGTCCGGTCACCGCTTCCTAGGAATCGGGATTCGATGGTTTTCACCGATACGCGAAAGGCGGGTTCTTTTTGAGATACTGGCACGACCTCTCCCCGCTGCTGCCTTCAACGAGAAGCCGCAGACGATCCGTCGGGAAGTTTCAGCATCTGAAGAATGTTGACGATGTCCCGACTGTGAAGATCCGCATCGGTGAGCTCCGCCTGCTCGTCGCTTTGCGTAGCCGAGAAAAGCTTGCGGTCGTCTCCCCATCGCCTGTTCGACCGCTTCGATGGAACCCTGCCTGGCGACGAGAAACGGAACGACCATATGTGGGAAAGACGATAAGCTCCCCCAGCGGTACCAGGGGGAGCTCCTGTCTTGTCGGACTTATTACCAAACGTATATGTAAATTTCATGCAGATTTCTTGACTGAAACAATCTCGGGTTTTTCGGATTTCTCGATGACATCTTTGGTGATGATAACACGTTTTTGCCCTTCGATGGAAGGAATCTCGAACATGATATCCATCATCACCGTCTCGACGATTGCCCGCAGGCCTCTGGCGCCGGTCTTTCTGTCGAGAGCTATCTGGGCGATCGCGCTCGATCGCTTCCTCCTCGAACTCGAGCTCCACGTCGTCGAGCTTGAGGGAAGCCTGGTACTGCCGGATGATCGAGTTCTTCGGCTCCTTGATGATCCGCCTGAGGTCGTCCTTCGAGAGATCGTCGAGGGTGACCTGGATGGGCAGTCGTCCGACGAACTCGGGGATCAGGCCGAATTTGATCAGATCGTCCGGATGGAGGTGGGAGTAGAGCTCCACCAGATTTTTCTCACGGGTGGTCTTCACGTCGGCTCCGAAACCCATCGGATGCTGTGAGACCCGGGACTCGATGATCTTGTCGAGTCCGACGAACGCGCCGCCGCAGATGAACAGGATATTGCTCGTGTCGATCTTGAGCATTTCCTGGTTCGGATGCTTGCGGCCGCCCTGAGGGGGAACGGATGCGACGGTTCCCTCGATGATCTTCAGCAGCGCCTGCTGCACGCCCTCGCCGGAGACGTCGCGGGTGATCGACATGTTCTCGCCCTTGCTGGCGATCTTGTCGATCTCGTCGATATACACGATTCCGCGTTCTGCCGCGGCGATATTTTGCCGGCATTCTGGATCAGCTTGAGCAGGATGTTCTCGACATCTTCACCGACGTATCCCGCTTCGGTGAGGGTCGTGGCATCGGCGATCGCGAAAGGAACTTTCAGCTTCCTGCGCAAGGGTTCTGGCAAGCAGCGTCTTTCCGGTTCCGGTAGGACCGATGAGCAGGACGTTGGATTTTTCGATCTCGACGTCGTCCTCGATCTTGCCTTTATGAGAGATCCGCTTGTAATGGTTGTAAACCCCCACGGACAGAATCTTTTTCGCGACTTCCTGGCCGATGACGTACTGGTCGAGATATCCCTTGATATCCTTTGGCGTGGGAATATCGACGTCCATGAATTCTGAAGTGAGGACATCGTCCTCGTCATCGAGAATCCTTCTTGCAGACGTGCGACACATTCGTCACAGATATATACGCCGGGGCCTTTGATCAGCTTCCGTGCGTAATCTGCGTTCTTACCACAGAAAGAACAGACTTTAAGTTCGTCGTTCTTGAATCTGCTCATTCGCTCCCCTTGTAAAGACTTTGTCTACGAGCCCGTATGGCGACGCCTTCTTCCGCGGACATGAAGTAGTCCCGCTCGAGATCGTGCTCGATCGTGTTCTTCGCTTTTGCCCGTGTGCTCGGCGAAATATTGGATGATGAGTTTTTTCAGTCGGACAATTTCTCGGGCCTGGATTTCGATATCCCGGGCCTGTCCCTGAACGCCCCCCCAGGGCTGGTGAATGAGTACTCGGGAAGAGGGGAGGGCGTACCGTTTACCGTGGGTTCCGCAGCAAGGAGCAGGGCTCCCATGGATGCCGCCTGACCCATACAGATGGTCATGACATCAGACTTTATATACTGAATAGTGTCATAGATGGCCAATCCCGCGGTAACGGAACCGCCCGGAGAGTTGATATAGAGACTGATATCTTTCTCGGGATCCTGCGAATCGAGAAACAGCAGCTGGGCGACGACAAGATCCGCGGTTACATCGTGTATCTCGCCGTCGATGAATACGATCCTGTCTTTGAGCAGCCGGGAAAAAATGTCATAGGAACTTTCACCGATGCCGGTCTGTTCGACCACGATCGGGACAAGGTTTGCTCTGTAAGTTTTCATGGGCACCTTCCTTTTCGTGTGTAGAATGGTTTTTACATGATCGCCATGTCGTACAGACCAATCTTACACATTTCCCTGCACCAAGTCCAGAAACGTGGATTTCCTTGCCCTTCTTCACCTTGGCCTGCTCGAGAAGCATGTCGTAGAGCTTCCGTTCCTGAAGCTCGTGCTTCAGATATTCCTTCATCTGGTTCCGCTCGTAATACTCCGACAACTCCTGCACGCTCATGTTGTTCCGCTCGGCCTGGATCTCGATCTCCTTCTGCAGATCCTCGTCGCTCGCCTCGACGCCTTCCTTCTCGATCAGTTTCCGGACGACCAGCGGATCTTCACGTTCTTCTCCACATCCGGCCGCCATTCCTCGTACAGGTCCTCCTGGCTTTTCCCCTGGGCCGCGAGTAGACGAAGACCTGGTTCTCCTCGGTCCGGAACCGGGAAACGAAATTCCGCCAGGTCTGCTCGAGCTCCATGTCGACCATGGAGCGAGGGACATCGACTTTCGATCCTTCCGACACTTCTGAAGCAGAAGGTTCACGTTCCGGTCCTTCACCCGTGACTGTGCGGTCTCTTCCAGCCGCGCCCGGATGTCTTTCTTGAGATCGGCCAGGGATGTATATTTCTCGCTTACGTCCTGGGCGAGCTCGTCGTTGAGCTCCGGAAGCTGCTTCTCCTTGACGTTGGTGACCTTCACCCGGATGCGCCGGGTCCGATCCCGCCATTTCACCGATCTCGAAGTCTTCCGGATAGGTCTTCTCTATGACCTTCTCCTCGCCCTTCTTCATGCCGATGATATCGTCGTCGATTTTGTAGATATTATAGCCTGTTCCGACGGTAAAAACAAAATCCTGCCGCCGGGATTCTTCGATCGGTTCGTCCCCTTCGCCGAGCTCAACAAAGTCGACGGTGACGATGTTGTCCTTCTCGACGTTTCCGGACTCCTTGTCCATCACCACCGAGTTCTGCTCCTGAATCGCGTTCAGCTCCCGCTCCTCGTCCGCTTTCCCGATCTTCACCTGGATGCCTTCGATCTGGACGCCCTGGTACTCGCCGACCTCGATCTCGGGATAGACGTCGTAGACGACGGTGAAGGTGAAATCCTTGTCCACCTCGAGGGATGAGTCATCCTGGAGTTCCGGTACCGAATAGGGGAGGGGTTTCTCTTCGATATCGTCAAAGACTTCCTTGAGACTCTTCTCCATCATGTTCCGCGAGGCTTCCTCGCGAATGCCGTCTCCGAACTTGCGCTCGAGGATGGCGGGGGGAACCTTTCCCTTCCGGAACCCCTTGATCTGGATCTTCCGGCTGTAGTCCGTCAGGAGACTGTCGTACTCGCTTTTCACGTCCTGCTGTGGAACGGTTACGGTGAGCTTCACTGCAGAATGTTCGATCCGTTCGATTTCCTTATTCGCAACCACGGCTTTTCCTCTTTATTCTTGTATCGATATGTTTGGGCAGTACATGGAGTACCGGAACAAAGGAATTATAAAAAAAGCGATCCGGATAGTCCAGATCGCTTTCGGTAAAATGAGCGGGAAACGGGACTTGAACCCGCGACATCCACCTTGGCAAGGTGGAGCTCTACCACTGAGCTATTCCCGCACGATAAGGGAATCGGCAGCCACTTCTTCACGCACCCTGTCGGAGGCCGGGATGCGAGAGAAGGGACTTGAACCCTTACGCCCGAAGGCACTAGATCCTAAGTCTAGCGTGTCTGCCAATTTCACCACTCTCGCAAGATCGCTCTCTTTCGAGAATCCCGTAAAGCGTTCATTGCGAAGGCAGTATACCCAAGGAAGTTACGGTTCGTCAAGAACCCGTCCTCCTTTTCGTGAGCCGTGAAGGGATCGAACCTTCGACCCGCAGATTAAGAGTCTGCTGCTCTACCAGCTGAGCTAACGGCCCAAAACATTACGTCCGGCAGGACTCGAACCTGCGACCTACGGATTCGAAGTCCGGCGCTCTATCCAACTGAGCTACGGACGCACGATGCAGTCCGGATCGAATCCGGATGTCGCGTCTGCGTCTTCCGGAAGTCGTTTCGCCGGCACCCTTCCGGAGGACCACTATACCAGATGCCCGGTATCGTGTAAACCCCGTTCCGGAATCTATCCGCCGGAATCAGGGCCTGCTCCGCAGGCTTTCCGTGTCCGTTTCCGGACGTGTTCGCTCTCGAAGAGAGCGGGAGAGGGTGGGTGATGGGATTCGAACCCACGACAACCAGAACCACAATCTGGCGCTCTGCCACTGAACTACACCCACCATGTACTGGCGAAAATACCATGCCTGAAAACCACGGTTTTGTCAAGGCGGGGAGGAGGAAGTCTGACCGCGGAGGCGCAGAGAACGCGGAGGTCAGCAAGTCCACAGGACTTGCGAGCGCAGAGGAAAAACAGGAACTACGGAGGCTCGAAGAAGGTCGAAGATCACGAAGAGATTACTGAAGTATTAAATATGAAATAACTTCCTGTTTTTTTCCTTTACTCTTCATGCCGCGCGGTTCCTTCTGGAACCCGACGACTTCGTGCCTTGGTGGTTCTCCTCCCTCCGATCTCTGCGTTTCTCCGCGTTCTCTGCGCCTCCGCGGTGAATCCCCCTGTCGGCACGCATCCGCTATCCCCCGGTTTTGCCGTACAGGAACACCACGGTCTGCTTCCACGAAACCGTCCGGCCGGAGAGTTCGCGCTGCAGAACTGCGGTGAACCGCCGGAACTCCTCCGCGCCGAGGGATAAGAGGAGCGTGCCGCCGTAGCCTTCCGGGCGCCCGGGATCGAGCCATCGCTCGAGGTCCGCTTCCCGGACGGTGCGCTGAGAGGAGAACTCCTGCGCCTCGAAGCGGGCTTCGGCGAACCCGGCGGAGAGTGCGCTCGTGCGGAGCGTCTCGCCGTCCCAGCCGAAGCGGGGATCCGTGTGAATGTCCGGCGAGTCCGTTCCCGGGGCGGAGACGCCGTAGCGTTCCGCTTCCGCCGCGGAGGCTCGTGCGAGCAGACCGTCGGGCAGGACTCCTGCGGGAAGGAGCTCCGTGAGTCGCTGTCCGAGCGACGGACAGGTCTCCGCGAGCGAGATTTCCCCGGCGGGCTCGAGCATTCCGGAGAGAACGCGCAGCAGCGCTTCCCGATCGGATTCGGCCGAGAGCAGGTTCCGTCCGACGGCTGCACGGAAGCGGATGCCTTCCAGCCCGGGGGGGACGGAGGCGGGAACGCTGCCGGATCCGCTCCCGGGATTCCGGAGGGCTCGGGGGATCAGGATCGGCCGTTCCGTCTCGGGCAGTCCTTCGGCCCATGCGGCCAGGAGCCCGCGAACTTCCGGGTCGGGCTCCAGAGTCCAGACGCCGCCTTCAGGTACGATGCGGAACGCTTCCCGGAGCAGGAGCCCGCCTCCGCTGTCGGCCGCGACGAGGATCCGGTCGTGACGGGCGATCTTCAGGGGTGCAAAAGTCCGTTCACGGGTCGCCTGGAGCATTTCGCTCCGTCCGCTCTCGCTGCGGAGCGCCCACCGGTCCCGCTCCCGGTCGCCGGGCGAGAAGGAGAAGGCCTCCCGGGACTCCTCGTCGCCCATCGCTGCGAGCTGGGCTTCCCGCCGCGACTGCACCTTGTCCCGGATGGCCGCTTCGTATCCCGTTGCCGCGGGCCGATAGAAGAGCCTGCCCTGCACTTCCCGGGGCAGGTAGTTCTGCGCGACCCAGTGCTCCCGGTATGCGTGCGGGTAGCGGTATCCCTCGCCGTGACCGAATCCCTGCTTGTCGCGGCTCGCGTCCCGGAGATGGTTCGGGACGTCGCGGTCCCGCTCCTCTTCGACCGCCCGGACCGCATCGAAGAAGCCGAGCGCGGAGTTGGACTTCGGAGCGGTGGCGAGATAGAGGGTGGCGTGAATCAGCTGGTACGCGCCTTCCGGCAGTCCGACCCGGTCGAAAGCGGCGGCGGCCGCTTCCGCCACCACCATCCCCTGCGGATCGGCCATCCCGATATCCTCCCCGGCGCTGATCAGGAGCCGCCGGAAAATGAACCGGGGATCCTCTCCCGCCCCGAGCATCCGGGCAAGCCAGTAGAGCGCGGCATCGGGATCGGAACCGCGGATCGACTTGATGAAGGCGCTGATGACGTCGAAATGATAGTCGCCTTCCTTGTCGTACAGGACCGCCTTCTTCTGGATGCTCTCCTCGGCGACCGCGAGATCGATGCGGATCGTCTCGTCCGGCGGAGGCGGAAAGCGGGACGGAGTCGTTTCCACCGCCAGTTCCAGGGCATTCAGGAGGCTGCGGGCATCGCCGTTGGCGACCCGGACGATATGCTCGAGTGCATCGGGGTCGATCTCCACGCGGTATTTCCCGTAACCCCGATCGGGATCGGCCAGCGCCTGCCGGGCGACGGCGAAGAGCTCCTGCTCGCCAAGGGGTTCGAGACGGAAGATTCGGCTGCGCGAGACGAGCGCACGGTTCACCTCGAAGAACGGGTTCTCCGTGGTCGCTCCCACCAGGATCACCGTTCCGTTCTCCACCCACGGGAGCAGGGCATCCTGCTGGGACTTGTTCCAGCGATGAACCTCGTCCACGAACAGGATGGTCCGGCGGCCGTAGAAATCCCGCTGCTTTTTCGCTTCCTCGATCGACTCCCGAACTTCCTTCACGCCCGAGAGCACCGCGTTCAGGGAGAGAAACGAGCTGCGGGTGGTGTTCGCGATGACCTTCGCCAGCGTGGTCTTGCCGGTGCCGGGAGGGCCGTAGAGGATGAGGGAGGAGAGCTGATCCGCCTGGATCGCCCGCCGCAGCAGCCGGCCGGGCCCGACGATCGCGTCCTGACCGATGTACTCGTCCAGGTTCCTGGGACGCATCCGCGAAGCGAGCGGCTCGGGGGAGGACGGGGAAGGGCGGGAGAAAAGATCGTCCTGCATAGATTTGAACCATTGTAATACAGATGGGCTTCGAGGTAAAGCGAGACTCTTGCACAAGATGCGGAGGCGGTTACAATAACGGCATCATGAATGCGATGAAGCGATCGATGACCGCGGTCATGCTGATGTTCCTTCCGCTCCTGGCCCTTCCGGCGCAGCCCTCCGGAACGAGCCGTCTCGACCCGTTTTCGCTTCTTCCCCGCGAAGCGCAGGCGGAGGTGCGCGATCTGGTGCGGCAGCGGGCGGATCTCGTACAGCGGCTCGAGACGATCGAGTCCGCCTGTCTCGAACGGATCGAAATGCTTCGCGCCGAACGGACGGCGCGCTACGGAACGCTGTTCCCCGAGCTGCTCACCCCGACCCCGACCCCGACCCCGACCCGGACGCGTGATGCCGCCGGAGCAGCACCTTCCGCCGGATCATCGGCACCGGCAGCACCTCCCGAGGGAGGTACTGCGGAGGAGATCCGGAGCGGAATCGGCGAGCTGGACCGGGAAATCGGCCGTCTCGCCGCCGGCCTGGCCGGCGGGACCTGTTCTCCCGGGAGTGCGGATCTGCGGAAGGAGATCGCGGGCGTTGAGAGTTCCCTCTCGCGGCTGCTGCGGGAATTCCGGCCTTCACCCGAGTCCCCGCAGTACGACCGGTTCGAAGCGGCCGCCGCCGGGCGGCTGTCCACCGCGGGGATCGATTCGACGGGGATCCGGAGACTCCGGGACGCCGCGGAGGCGGTTGCCGCCGAGCTGCAGGATGCCGGTGCAGCCGCCGAAGCCATGCGGCTTCTCCGGGACGATCCCGCGGCCGGAGGCGAGCCCGCATCCGCGGATATGGAAACGCTCCGGCCGCTCCTCCGGCGGGAAATCGCCGCCTGGTATCTCGGAGTGCTGGCGGGTCCGGATCGGGCGGGGGTGGTCCGGGAAGTCCGCAGAGCTGCCGGGGCGTTCGCACTCATTGCACCCCGGCTCGGTGAACGGGCGAAAGAGGAGGCCGCGGCTCTTCTCGATGAGGGCAGACGTTCCGGCGAAGCCCTCGAGCTGATTCTCCGGCTCGGGGAGGGTCCGGACCTGCTTCTCGCCCAGAAGGGAGAAACGGCGCCGGCGGGGCGCTGGATCGAGACGGTGAATCTCCTTTCCTCCCTCGGTTCCGCTCCGCTGGGCGGGATCTATCTCCGCGGACGCTGGAGCCGGTCCGAGTTCGACCGGGTATACGACCTGCTGCGGCTGCTCCCCGAATCGCTCAGCTGGGAGCTTGCGCTCGCGGGCGGGTTCCCCCGGGGAAAGATCGATACCGTGGTATCCTGGATGGGAAGGACGGTGGAGCGGTACGGGATCGATCTGCCGCTCGAACGACTCCGCGAGGAGCTCCGGGCTGCACGTCGCAGCTTCGCCGATCGTCCGGAGGGTCTGCGGATCCGGCGGGAGTTCGAGCAGCTCCGTACCGAGGCTCAGGCAAAACTGGACCGGCTCGAGTCGCTGTTCGCCGGCGGTCACCAGACGGATCCCCAGGACCTCCGGTGGGCGGTGCTGGAGACGCAGGGCGACCGGATTGCCCGGGCGGTTCTGTTCTCGGACGAACGGTATCGCGATCTCCGGGAACGCGTAAGTGACTACCTCGAGCGGATCTACCGGGAGACCGATGCGATCGTGCTCGACCGGCTCGGCCGAACGCCGCTGTTCCCCGAATCGCCCGAAATCGACGAAGTGGTGTTCCGGGTCGTTTCGGAAGAAGACCGATCCGGGGAGTCCTCCCGTCCCGAACGGATGGTGAGTTTCTATGCGGAGCTCCATCGGAAGGACGGCAGCACGGCGGCGGCGGACCTGCCGAGGGATCTGGTCCAACTGCTGTACGCGAGGGCCTTCTGGAGCAGGACGCACGAGCAGAGCGCCGGGGAGATGCGGGACGAGGTGGTCCGGGAATGGGCGGATCGCCTCGATCAGACCATCATGGACCGGCGGAGCGTTCTCGACGCGACCGGCGGTGCCGCTGCCCTGGATGCATTTCTCGCCGGGAAGCCGATTCCTCCCCCGGTTCCCGCCGAAGAGATCGCGAGCGGGATCGTACGGAGCGCCGACGAATGGATGAGCAGGGCCCGGGAGACGAAAGAAGTTCTTCTTGCATACGAGTACCGGCTGGAGGGAATGCGCCGTATCGAGGCCCGGTTCCGGGAGAGGATCCTGCCCGATGTGCGGGAGTACGGGCGACCCGGGCTGCAGTGGATTCCGCCGCTGCTGCAGATTTCGCTGGAGCTGTTCGGCGAGGTGGGACGGGGAGAGCTGTCGCCCTACGAAGCGGAGCATCTGCTCGGAGCAGTCGCCCGGGAGAGCGGCAGAGCGGTCCTGTCGGCGGAGGATGCCGCGCGGGAGATCGCGGCGTTCTTTCTCGCGTTCCGCGAACGGGAAGGCGATGCGTACCGGATGCTCCGGCGCGGTGAAGCGGAGCGGAACCTGGCGCGGTTCACCGGCGGAGATCCGGTTCGGGCGGTGGATCGGGGGGTGAGGTACCTGAACCGGTCCCTGGAAACGGGAAAGCTGCTTCCTTCCATTTTTCTCCAGCTACGCTCCCGGTATCTGAATGCGCGCCTGAAGGAACTGCGGCCGGAGGATACGGATGCCATGAGGTCGTGGACCGGAGCGGCCCGGGAACAGGGCATCATCAGCGGGGTCGAGGAGCGGGTGATCCTGAGGTTTCTGGACGGCATCGAAGCGGCCGCCGAACCGGCGGCGGAGACTCCGGCATCGGGTGCCGGATCAGGGAGGTCCTCATGATTCGGAAGCGGTTCCGACCGATCCGCCGGAGTGCCCTGCTTCCGGCCGGGGCGGTCGTTCTCGGGCTGTTCCTGGCCTCCGGCTGCGGCGGTTCCGGGGAAGATGCAGGAGATGCCGGCCGGCCGGCCGCTGTCCTTCCCGAACCGGAGGCCGCCGCGCCGGCCGTGATCACCGATGCTTCCTTCCGGGGCGGCAGCGGAAATACGGGCGTGTACCCGGGAAACGGAGCCTGGAGCGGGAGCCGGCCCGTCTGGTCCTTCCGCACCGGGGGTGAAGTTCATGCCTCTCCGATCCCGTCGGGCGAACTGCTCCTGGTCGGCAGCAGCGACGGGGTACTCTCCGCACTCGATGCTCAGTCGGGTTCGGTGCGATGGCGCTACGACGCGGTCGACCCCATCCGGAGCGCCCCGGCGGTGGCGGGAGATCGGATCGTCATGGGGAGCGCGGGCGGAAACATCGTCTGCCTCGATCGGGGAACCGGCACCGTGGTCTGGATGGCGGATTCCGGTGCATCGGTGGAATCCTCCCCGGTCGTGTCCGGAGAGCGGGCGTTCGTCGGCAACGCCGAAGGCGTCATCCTCGCACTCTCCCTGGAAAACGGCAGGACGCTCTGGCGATACGAAATGGGCGGCTACCTGACCGCTTCGCCTGCGGTCTCCGGGGGTACCCTCTACGTCGGAAACGGGAACGGTCTTTTCGTGGCACTCGATGCCGGCAGCGGAGAAGTGGTCTGGAGCCGGGCGGGAGAAGCTCCCCTGACCGCTTCTCCGGCGCTGGACGGTTCTTCCGTTTTTCTGGCCGATGCCGAAGGGGGCGCCGTGGCGCTCCGGACGGAGGACGGCGGCCTGCTCTGGAGCCACCGCGCGACGGACCGGCTGATCGCTTCCCCCGCGGTCTCCGGGAACCGGGTCGTGCTGGCTTCTCTGGACGGTACGATCGCCGCCCTGGACCGGGAGAGCGGGGTACCGCTGTGGCGTCACGATTCGCCGGCCGGCCTGGTCGCGTCTCCGATCATCGTCGGAGATGCTCTCGTCTACGCGGCGCTCGACGGCACGGTCGGGGCGCTCGATGCGTCCTCCGGCCGTCAGCTGTGGTTGCATCGTTCCGGCGGAGAGATCTCCGGATCCCCGACCTTCTCCGGCGACCTGCTTTTCTACGGCGACCGGGACGGATCGGTGTACGCTCTGGCACAGGCGATCGGTGGGGAACCGGTCCCGGGAGCCGGAACCGCCGCCGCGGCCGGGAGCACGCCGCAGTTTCCGCTGATCGAACCGGGGCAGGAGCTTTCGTTCTCTTTCGCCGGAGAGACGAAGGAGTTCCGCTTCCTTCCGAAGCGCAGCGGAGATTACTTCTTCGAATCGCTCGGGCACGAATCGGCTCCCCTGATCCTCCGGCTCTACAGCGGGGCCGGGGAAGAGCTCGGAGGCAACCTGGACAAGGTCGCCCTGGAGAATGGGTTCACGTTCCGGGCCGAGGCGGGCCGGGAGTACCTGCTGAAGGCGGAACCGGTCAATCGCGAGATCCGCGACCGGACGTTCCGCCTCGTCGTTCGGCTGCTCAGGGAAAGCTGATCGGCGCACTGCAATAAGCGCCGCCGCAATAAGCGCCGCCGCGGCTTGACGCGGCAGTCTCCGATCCGTACCATGCCGCCATGAGTCTGTTCGTACCCTTCATCGTCCGCATTCTGCTGTCGCTGGTGCTGATTCTCACGATCCACCGCCGGACGGGAAAGCTCGAGCCCGCCATCGCGGCGGGAACCGTTCTCCTCGCGTTCTGGCTCGGCTACGGCGCGGCGGATGCCGCCCGGGTTGCGGTCGACCGTGCGCTGTCACCCGACAACCTTTTCATGGTCGCCGTCGTCACGCTCGTCATCGTGCTGAGCGAGGCGATGTCCCGCACCGGGATGATGCGCGACCTGGTGGCGGGTGTCCGGGCACGGCTTCCCCGGAAGGCGGCCATGGCGGTTCTGCCGGCGCTCATCGGCCTGCTTCCGATGCCCGGCGGAGCGCTCTTTTCGGCTCCCCTGGTGGACGACTGCGATCCGGAGCGGAATGTCGATCCGATCGTGAAGGTGAAGGCGAACTACTGGTTCCGACATGTCATGGAAACCTGGTGGCCGCTCTACCCGGGGGTACTGATCGCGGTCGAGCTTTCGGGCATTCCGGTCACCCGGTTCATCATCGTACAGTTTCCGGTGTTTCTCGTCTCGCTGGCTGCCGGATACCTGTTCATCCTGAGAAGGGTTCCCTCGTCCCCGTTCCGGACGGGCGATCGGTCGAACCCGGTGCTCCGGCCGATGCTGCCGACCCTTTCGGTGGTACTCGTATTCGTCGCGATCAAGCTGCTGATACCTTCCCTGGCAGAGTACAGCGGATATCTTCCCATCGTGATCGGACTTTTCGTCGGCCTCGCCGTGCTGCAGGTGCAGCGGCCGCTGCCTGCCCCGGTATGGCTGCGTGCCCTTTTTTCCGGACGGACTCTCTCCATGATAGCGGTGATCGTGCTCATCCGCATCTATGGCGCCTTCATCGAGCTTCCGCTTCCCGACGGGACGCTCCTGATGGAACGGATCCGCCTGGAGCTGAACGCCGCCGGGATTCCCGTCGCGGCGTTCGTGATGCTTCTGCCGTTCCTGAGCGGACTCATGACCGGGCTCACGGTCGGGTTCGTCGGCTCGAGTTTTCCGGTGGTGATGTCGCTTCTCGGACCATCTCCGGATCCGGGAGTGCTGCTCTCGACCGTGGTGCTCGCGTTCGGATTCGGTTACGCCGGGATGCTGCTCTCACCGGTGCACGTCTGCCTGATCGTGACGAACCGGCATTTCGGTACCGGACTGCTTCAGAGCATTCTCCGTCTGGTTCTTCCGACGACAGCCATGCTGCTGGGGGTGGTGATTCTCTCGCTGCTGCTCCGCGGCACCGGGGTGTAGGCGGGGGCCCCGGCTCCTCCGGGCGCGTCCGGCTGCCTCCCGGGTTCAGGTGGATTCCGCGGCGGTTTCTGGAATGAACAGCTCGCTGACCGAGCGGTTGTAGTGGATGCGGTTGATGCAGCGGGCGAACGCGTCCGCGAGACCTTCGATGCGCACGAACGGTTCGCGCGCGAGATCCTCCGGCTGCGGCACCGTATCGGTCACGAGGAGCTCCCTGAGCCGGTGATCGCGGTTGAGCTCGCGGAGCCTCTCCCCGGCCGATCCGACGCAGAGATTGTGCGAAGCCCCCAGGAAGACCTCCTCGATTCCCTTGTCCTCGACCAGGGAACGTGCGAAATGCGTCACGAATTTGGACGCTCCCACGTCGGGAGCGACCGCGATTACGTCCTCACGGTCCCGGAACCGCTCGTAGGCATCGAGAAAGAATCCCAGCGGATCGAGAAAGTTCGTCGCCGTGGCACCGTAGAAGCCCCGGATCTGTGCGGCATGAGGCGCCCAGGTGATGAGTCGGTCGATGCCGGAACGTGTCGCCAGATCCGCCATCAGTTTCGCCGTCGTCGGTTCGCGCCGGAATTTCGTCGGTTTGTCCTGCCGGGAGTAGGCGAGGTACGGCAGGATCCCGGTGATCCGGTTCGCTCCGTGCTCGCGGAATGCCCGGGCGGCGATCAGAAACGCCAGGTAGTGATGATCGATGGCGCGGGGGTCCATCGGATCGAACAGGGTCTGAAACAGGTAGACGTCGTAGCCGCTCACATGCTGGTCCAGGCGGACCTGCGTTTCCCCATCGGAAAACTGCCGGTCGATGTCCTTCATGAACAGTGCCCGTGCCCGGCTGCCCGATCCGGCCAGGAGTGCATCGTAGCGTTCGACCACGCGCCCGGCCAGGGGGGTGCCCTTCCTGCAGCCGGCGATCAGCAGCCGCCCGCGGTTCGATTCGGTCCGCTCCGCGAGCTGTGCAGTGAATTCTTCCGGGGTAATGAATTCGGTTTTTCCCTTCCGTTCGCTCATTCCGGTTTCAATATACTGCTCCGCCCCCCGGGGGTGAACCGCTCCCTGCCGTTCCGCCTGCCGTTCCTCGTGTTGACGGATCGGAAAGCCCGGGATAAGCTGAGGCGGTATGCGTATCCTCCTGATTGAAGACGACCAGCAGATCGCGTCCTTCGTGGAGAAGGGCCTGCGCGAAGCCGGGTTTGCCGTGGACTGCGCTCCCGACGGCGTCCAGGGACTGCAGTTTGCACGCTCGGCGCCCTACGATGCGATGATCGTCGACCTGATGCTGCCGGGCATCGACGGGCTCTCGCTCATCGAGACGATCCGGTCCGAGGGAAACCGGACGCCGCTGCTCATTCTCAGCGCCCGGCGGAGCGTGGACGACAAGGTGGCGGGGCTCCGGAAGGGCGGCGACGATTATCTCACCAAGCCGTTCTCCTTCGACGAACTGCTCGCGCGGGTGCACGCGCTGATCCGGCGTTCCTCGGGAACCGCCGCCTCCGGCGTGCTGACGGTGGAGGACCTCGTCCTCGACCCGGCTGCACGGCGGGTCAGCCGCGACGGTGAACCGGTGGACCTGCAGCCGAGGGAGTTCTCCCTGCTGGAGTACCTGATGCGCAATGCGGGCAACGTCGTCAGCAAGACCATGATCCTCGAGCATGTCTGGGATTACCGGTTCGATCCGCAGACAAATGTGGTGGACGTGCTCGTTCACCGGCTGCGGGCCAAGATCGAACGGGACCACGACCGCAAGCTGATTCACACCGTAAGGGGTGCGGGCTACGTGCTGAAGGCGGAAGGGTAGGAATGATGCGGAAAGCGTCATTCACCGGACGTCTCGCCGGGTTCTTCTCCGCCTTCTTCCTGCTCTTCATGATCATCCTGTTCGCAATCTCCTATTCCCTGCTCTCGACCGCGCTGAGATCCGAGGAATACCGGGCGCTGCAGGACCGCACGCTCCGCTTCTGGGCACTGTACCAGAATCACGGACTGGAGCTGCTGACGGAGGAGGGGTTCCGGAACGGATTCCTCCGGGAAGGCGAGCTTTCCCTGGTCCGGTTCGCCAGGGGAACGGGTGAAACACTCCTGTTTTATGTTCCCGATCATTGGGGAGGTCTGACTCAGCAGCAGTTCGACCGGCTCGCTGCCGCCGAACCCGGGGCCGAGCTGCTCCTGCGGCTTCCCGAAGCCGGAGAAGTCCTGAACGTGATCAGCGTCCGGTTGGGAGATGACTACCTGCTGCAGATCGGGGTTCCCGCGGGGGCGAGAATCGAGCTGCTTGCCCGCTTCCGCGGGCATTTCCTCCTGCTCGCGCTCCCGCTTCTCGGCGCCAGCATCGCGGGCGGTATCCTGTTCTCCCGTCGGGCGGTCCGGCCGATCCGGGATCTTACGCGGGTGATCGGAAGAATCACCGCGACCGGCCGGATGGAGGAGCGGATCCCTCCGTCCGGGACCGGAGACGACCTGGAAGCCCTCGTGATCCAGTTCAACAGCATGATCGAGCGGATCGACGCCCTGGTCCGGGGCATGCGCCAGGCCCTCGACAGTGCCGCCCATGACCTCCGTACTCCCCTGACCAGGCTATCCGCCCGGGCGGAGATGTCCCTCCGCAGCGGGGATTCCGCGGCCCGGGAAGAGGCTCTGCGCCTGAACATGGACGAGGCAAGGCGGATGATCGCGATGCTCGAAACGCTCATGGATATTTCCGAGGCAGAAACCGGAATTCTGCGGCTCCGGCTCGAGGACGTCGATCTTTCGGACATCACCGCAGATGTCGCCGAGCTGTTCCGCTACGGGGCGGAAGATGCGGGAATTTCCATGGAGCTCCGGCTGCAGGATCATCTTCCGGTCCGGGTCGACCTCGACCGGTTCCGGCAGCTCCTGGCTAATCTTCTCGACAATGCCGTCAAGTACACGCCCCGCGGAGGATCCATCCTGATCGAAACCGGGAGGAAGGGCGAGAAAGCGGTCATCAGCATCAGCGACACCGGGATCGGAATCGCACCCGAGGACCTTCCCCGCATCTGGGAGCGGCTCTTCCGGGCCGATCGGAGCCGGGGTGAACCGGGCTACGGGCTGGGACTGAGCCTGGTGAAAGCGGTCGCGGAAGCTCATCGCGGCGAGGTGAGGGCGGAGAGCACGCCCGGTTCCGGCTCCCGGTTCTCCGTGATTCTCAACATGACAGAATTGTAATCATCCGGAAAGATTCCCGTAAGAATGGTGTTGTATGTTCAGTATCGTAGTGGAACAGCTGACGATAGGAGGAACCATGAAACGCATTCAATCGGGACTGACAAGAAGAGGTATTCTGTTTTTCCTCGCCGCAATGCTGACGATCGGTGCAGCCATGCCTGTGGCCGCACAGCAGCAGAGCGGGGACGAAGGCATCCGGACTCTGGAGAACATCCAGTACTCCTTCCGCCGGGTGGCGGAAAGAGTGATGCCCAGCGTGGTGGAGATCAATACGGTCGATATCGTGAAGCAGCAGGTTCGCAGGCTTCCGTTCTTCTTCGGCGCTCCGCAGCAGGACCCGAAGGCTCAGCCGCAGGAGCAGGAGTTCCGGAGACAGGGGCTCGGTTCGGGCATCATCGTGCGGCGCAGCGGCGACACCGTGTACGTTCTGACGAACGGCCATGTCGCCGGAGAAGCGGAGGAGATCAGCATCAGTCTCTCCGACGGGCGGAAGTTCAACGGCACTCTGGTGGGTACCGACCCGCGACGGGATCTCGCGCTGGTACGTTTCGAGACCCGTCAGGCAGTTCCCATCGCGACGCTGGGCGACTCCGATTCCGCCCAGGTCGGCGACTGGGTGCTCGCGATCGGGAATCCACTCGGATTCGAGTCCACGGTGACGGCGGGTATCGTGAGCGGGATCGGACGCCGGGCGATACCGGGTTCCGACATTGCCGAGTTCACCGACTACATTCAGACCGATGCGTCCATCAATCCGGGGAACTCCGGCGGGGCGCTCGCGAACATCCGGGGCGAAGTGATCGGAATCAACACCTGGATCGCCGCACCCGGCGGAGGGAGTATCGGGCTCGGATTCGCGATTCCGATCAACAACGTGAAAAGCGTGATCGACGACATCATCACCAACGGGAAAGTGGAATACGGATGGCTCGGTATTTCGGTCACCGATCTTCAGGAAACTGCGGCGAAGAGTCTCGAGGTCGCGAACCGTACCGGTGCCTTCGTCTCCAGCATCTACCGTGATTCCCCGGCGGACCGGGGAGGACTCCGCCCCGGCGACTTCATCACCAGCATCGACGGAACGACGATCCGGGACCTGAATCATCTCCTGCTGATCGTGGGCAACCTCGCCCCGGGGAGGAACGTTCCGTTCGAAGTCATCCGCGGCGGCCGGCCGGTCACGCTCTCGGTGCGGATCGCTGCACGGGAGGACGAGAAGGCGCTCGCGGAGCAGGCGAAGCGCCTCTGGCCGGGCGTGTCGGTGGTTCCGGTGGAGGAACAGATCCGCGCACAGCTCAACCTGCCCAGAGGAGCCGGAGATCTGATCATCAGCAATGTCGCCGAAGGCAGTCCCGCGGCGATCGCCGGGTTCCGCCCGGGGGACATCGTGCAGAGCATAAACGGGAAGGCGGTCAAGGGAATAGACGACTTTTACGAAGCGGTGAACGCTGCCGCCCGCGGGGAGCTGGTCTTCAACCTCTACCGGGAGGGGAACCGGCTGATTCTCGGGCTCGCCCGCTGAGCCTTCCGACCGGAAGGCCGTTCCGAACCTGCGCCGGGTTCATACGAACCTGCGCCGGGTTCGATTCCATAGATCCGGGGGGCCGTCGGCCCCCTTTTCATTTTTCCTGCAGCGGAAGCAGGGAGACGGCGAACCGGGGCGCAGGCTATTTCCGGTCGAAGAACGGGTTCTTCGGCCCCGCGCTGAGCGGAATGGCGTAGGCGATCCGGACTCCGTCTCCGAGGAGTCCCAGCTCCACGGCCGCCCTGCCGGCGGTGTACATGATCCGGTTGTCCACCCGTGCGTCGAGCGCGACGCTCACCGCCGAACCGATGGCGATACCCAGGTCGCCGGTATTGAAAGCGCAGGGATGCTCGGGGTGCGTGTTCTTTTCGGCGCAATCCGCGTAACCGCACATTCCGCAGGGCTGAATGCCGAGCGACCGGATGCGGGTTCCGATCAGAACCATCCGGCACGCCGCGAGAACGTTCTCCATGTCCCGGCGGAAGAACGCGGGGGTGCCGTCCCGCTCTACGATCTCCGCGAGCTTCTTCGAAATGCGGTTGATCCCTTCCTCGTCCAGGACGGCGATCTCCAGGTTGTCGATACCCTTTCCCTTGGGCGCCGTTCGAGCGGCGACCATCATTCTCCGGGCCACCTCGTCGACGATGTCCGTTCTCGCATCCTCTTCCCGAATCACGCTCATTCCTTCCTCCTCCGTTCTCGAGTTCTGACCTCGAACTCTGGAAATACGCCGGCTATTGTAGCACGGGATGCACGGCACGGGAAAGAAACGGTTTTCAAAACGGCCGATCCGCGGTATCATGGCCACCGTTCCATCTGCAGCAAGGAGTCGCCGCCATGGCCGTTACCGTACATCCCGTTGCATCCGCCCGGGTTCCCGAAGCCCGGGAGTTCGTGGAGCTCCCGTTCCGGCTGTATTCGCGGAACCGCCGCTGGGTTCCGTGGTTCCGGGGCGATATGCTCTCCATTCTCGACCGGAAACATCCTTTTTTCGAACACTCAGAAGCCGCTTTCTTCGTAGCCCGGAGAGACGGGCGGACCGTGGGAAGGATCGCGGTGCTCGAGAACCGGAACTTCAACACGTATCGGCACCGGAAACACGCCCGGTTCTCCTTTTTCGATGCGGAGGATGACCGGGATGCCGCCGCGGCGCTGTTCGCGGAGGCGGAGGGATGGGCCAGGGCTCGAGGCCTCGATACGCTCATCGGTCCCATGGGTTTCTCGAGCATGTCCGGCGGCGGTGTGCTGGTGGACGGATTCGAGCACCGGGCGGCGATGACCATGATGCCCTGGAATCATCCCTACTACCGGGAACTGATCGAGTCATCCGGTTTCGGGAAGTACAAGGATTTCTTCTCCGCCTACCTCGATCCCCGGACCTACACCACGCCGGCGAAAGTGAGACGGGTTGCGGAGCTGACCCTCAAGCGAGGCACCTTCTACGTTCCGGAGCTCAGGACCGGTGCCCAGCTCCTCGAGGTCGCCCGGAAGATCGGCCGGGTGTACAACGATGCCTGGGAGGATCACGAGGAAACCAGTCCGATGACCGGGACCGAGCTCGAGCATCTCGCGAAAAGCCTCCTGCTCGTGACCCGGCCGTCCATGATCAAGGTCATCATGAAGGCGGTCGAGGACGAGAACGTCGAGGACGAGCTCGCGGGTTTCGTGCTCGCGTTTCCCGACCTCTCGGCGGCGATTCAGCGGAGTCGGGGGAACCTGAATCCGCTCGCGGTCCTTCGGATCCTGATGGCGAAACAGTTCTCCCGCTTCGCCGTGATCAACGGGCTCGGCATTCTGCCCGCATATCAGGGGAGCGGGGGAAATGCCCTGCTCTATCTGGAGCTGGAAAAGTCGCTGAAGGAATCGGGATGCACGGGCGCCGAGATGGTCCAGATCGCCGAGACCACCGGAAAGATGCTGAGCGATATGGAAACGCTCGGAGGGCGGATCTACAAGACGCACCGGGTCTACGTCCGTCCCATCTGACGGACGGGCGGGCGGGTACTGACCGGCCGTTCCGGTCCGGACGCGGAGTCAGCTATCCGAGAAGCCGTGCGAGGTGGGCGATGAGAATGCCCAGGTAGTTACCCGCGGCGTAGCCGATGATGCCGGTCGTGATTCCAGCCACCACGACATCCCGATTCCGGATTCCCACCGCGATCATGGCCACGAAGGGCGGCGAGAGAATCGCCGATGCCGAGGTGACGATCATCGTGTCCGCGTCCACCGAAAAAAGCCGGCAGAGCAGGAGATGCAGGAGCAGGGTTCCGAAGATCGAAGTCGCCACGTAGAGGAACACCTGCGGAATTGCGCCGGCCAGCTGGGAGAGGTCGGTCATGGACCCCACCACCGTACAGAACACCAGGATCACGTATTCCCCGAGATGGAAGGTCATGTCGATGTCGCGTACCGCCGGAACCGACGCCGCCGCGAGGCTCAGCGTGGTGATGGCCAGGATCGCCGCCAGGGTCGACGACTCGCCGGGTACCAGATCGGCGAGCAGGCCGCCGATTCCCACGATGACCACCGCCAGGATCAGCGCCCCGCCCAGGGGGAGCCGTTTCCGGCGGGAAACCATGCGCCGGATCGACCCGAGGGAGAGCGACGGTGCATCCGCGCTCCCTTCTCCGCTGCTCGGATAGGCGGGCAGAAACCGGGAAAACAGCCGTTTCGCAATGGTGACCATGAAGAGCAGATACAGTGCGCCGAGGATCACGTCCGAGGTATGAACGGCGAGGTAGAGGGAGAAGTCGACGTTCAGGGCCGTCTGGATGGCCGCGAGATTCGGGGTGCCCCCGGTGTAGACCCCGACCAGAAGGCCGGCGATTTTCCAGCCTTCGGGAATCGTTCCGGCAAACAGCAGATAGCCAGCGACCGAGACCAGCATGACCGAGACGAAAGCGAGGATCATCGAGAGGCCGGCCTTGCCGGTCAGGGTGCGAAGCGAGCGGAGATTCACCGAAAAGAGCATCAGCGGGATGGAAATCGCAACGGTAACGGTGGAGAGCGCGTTCAGAACGGGACGGGCCGCGGAGCCGAAGACACCGGTCTGCCCGAGGGCGATGCCGGCCGCGTAACAGAGAACGATGGGGCCTGCCTTCCTGATCGGCTCGGAGAGCTCCGAAAGAACGAGAATGGAGAGCGGCAGCGCGACGTAGAGTCCCGCGATACTGAAGCCGACAAGGTATGCCGTCATGAATGGTCCTGACTATAACTCGAGAATCTCCATCCGTCAACGTCGTTTGTCAGGAATTCGCCGATGCATTATGTTTATAGCAAGCTCGAGCGCGAGGTGGACAATCCTCGCCGATTCGTTCATACGGGAGGCGTACATGAAGGTTCCACTGGAGCTATCCTATCGCGATGTGAAGCGCACCGACTCTACTGACACGCTCATCCAGGAGCAGGTCGCGAAACTCGAGCGGGTATGCAACTACATCACCAGCTGCCACGTGGTGATTGAGCAGCCCCAGAAGCACATGAGCAGCGGGAACCCGTTCCGGGTCCGGATCGACCTTACGGTACCTCCCGGCCACGAGCTCGTTTCCAAACGGGAGGCCGGGCAGGGAGACATGCACGACAATATAACGGCCGTGATACGGGACGTGTTCAGCGACATGCGACGGCAGCTGCAGGTACTCGTGGAAAAGCAGCGGCGCGACGTGAAGGTACACGAGGATCCGTCCCGGACCGCGCTCGTCTCCCGGATCTTCAAGGAAGAGGGATACGGGTTCATCGAGAGCCTGGGAGGAACCGAACTGTATTTCCACAAGAACAGTGTTCTTCACGATGATTTCGACCGGATCGAGATCGGGACCATGGTGCGATTCTTCCCGGAAATGGGAGACAAGGGACCGCAGGCAAGCACGATCCAGATCGTCGACAAGCCGGGCGTCAGGACAGCCCGGAACGACGAAGCGGAGAAATAACGGCGGAGAATTAAAAGCCGCGGGGCTCGGAACGGGAGTCCCGCGGCGTTGTTCGACAGGACCTTCCGCCATTCTTTACTGATTCACTCTTTTTCCCCCGATATCAGGGAATCCCCTATCCGAAAATCAGGT
Organism: uncultured Spirochaetota bacterium; assembly: GCA_963728215.1. Classification (GTDB taxonomy): domain Bacteria; phylum Spirochaetota; class Spirochaetia; order CAVSJD01; family CAVSJD01; genus CAVSJD01. The sequence continues at coordinate 99,178 of CAVSJD010000015.1, forward strand.
AATCCCCGATGGCGCGGCTGAATAAACCACGGTACAATTCACGCATACAAACAAAATGGACATCCTGAAGGTAAAAACAGTACCGGAGGAATCTAATGAGATGGAAGGACCTCCCCCTGAGCGGAAAGCTCGGAATCGGGTTCGGAATCGTGCTGGTCATGCTCACTTTTCTGGGGACGTGGGCGATTCTGGGGATCGGCGGAATCGTGCGGGACGCAGAGGAGGTGATCGGCGGAAACCGGCTCCGCGGCGATACGACCCAGCGGGTTGTCGATCATCTGCACTGGGCCAACCAGGTGAACGCACTGATCACCGACGATTCCGTACAGACCCTGCAGGTAGAGACCGACCCGCACAAGTGCGCGTTCGGCCGCTGGTACTACGGCGATGAGCGAAAGCAGGCCGAGGGACTGGTTCCGTCCCTGACCCCGATCCTCGCCGCGATCGAGGAGCCTCACCGGAAGCTGCACGAATCCGCTATCGCGATCGGAAAAAGCTACCGTACTGCCGATCTGGCGCTGGGAAATTTCCTCAGGGAAAAGAAAACCGATCATCTCGCCTGGGCGCACAAAGTGAAGGACGCGTTCGTGGACTTTTCGATCGTCCGGCTCCAGGGGGTCGAGTTCGATCACACGAAATGCAGCCTGGGTGAGTTCCTGTTCTCCGAACAGGCGAGAAACCTTGCCTCGCAGAACCCGGATTTCGCGAGCGCCTGCAATGCGATCATCGAACCGCATCGTGAGCTGCACGAGAGTGCGGTGGAAGTGGACCGGCTGCTCCGGGCCGGGGATCGGGACGCTGCCCGGAATTACTACAACCGGACCATTCGGATTCAGGCCTACGAGGTTCTGGACTTCATCGACCGGATGCTCGCCTGGCATGACGGGCAGGTGGCGGGGGCCGCGGAAGCGAAACGAATCTACGCGACCGACACCCAGACCGCTCTCTCCGAGGTACAGCGTCTGCTCGAGGAGCTGAAGACGGAAGTAGCCTCCCATATCATGACCGACGATCAGATGCTCGCGGCGGCGGACCGGACCCGGATCATGGTGATCAGCGTGGGCCTGATCGCGATCCTCGCCGGGATCGTTCTGACCCTGACGATGACCCGGGCGATCGTACGCCCTCTTCGCAGGGGCATCGATGCCGCGGGGACCATCGCCACCGGCGATCTGTCGAACGATATCGGAATCGTGCAGAAGGACGAGGTCGGGCAGCTCTCCGCCGCGATGCAGGACATGATCGACCGGCTGCGGGAGATTGCCGGGAGCGTGCAGGAGTCGGCCCGGAACGTGACGGGAGGCAGCCAGCAGATGAGCTCCACCGCGCAGCAGATGAGCCAGGGGGCGACCGAGCAGGCGGCTGCGGCCGAAGAGGTCTCCTCGCTCGCATGGAGGAGATGAGCAGCAACATCCGGCAGAACGCGGATAACGCGCTGCAGACCGAGAAGATCGCCCGGAAGAGTCGGCGCCGATGCGGAGGAGGGCGGGCGAGGCGGTCGTCGAGACGGTGGCAGCCATGAAGGAGATCGCCGGGAAGATCTCGATCATCGAGGAGATCGCGCGGCAGACGAACCTGCTGGCGCTGAACGCCGCGATCGAGGCCGCCCGGGCCGGCGAGCACGGGAAGGGCTTTGCGGTGGTGGCATCGGAGGTGCGCAAGCTCGCCGAGCGGAGCCAGAAGGCCGCGGGGGAGATCAGCGAGCTTTCCGGGCGCAGCGTTGCGGTGGCGGAGAAGGCGGGGGCGATGCTGCAGCAGATCGTGCCGGACATCCAGAAGACCGCGGAGCTGGTGCAGGAGATCAGCGCCGCCAGCGGAGAGCAGAACTCGGGGGCCGAGCAGATAAACAAGGCGATCCTGCAGCTGGACCAGGTGATCCAGCAGAACGCCTCGGCCGCCGAGGAGATGGCGAGCATGGCGGAGGAGCTCTCCGGGCAGGCCGAACAGCTTCAGGAGGCGATCGCGTTCTTCCGCCTCGGGCAGGAGCATGCGGCCCTTCGCCAGCTCGAAGCGCCTCGGACCCCGGGGGACGGTTCACATGCGGCATCCGCCGATTGACCGATATCTCTTTCTTGCGCAAGTTCCGGAAATATTCTACCATGACGCACTATGACAACGGTCCTGGTATTCGGCACCTTCGACGTCATTCATCCCGGCCATCTCTGGTTTCTCCGGCAGGCACGAAGCTGCGGGGACCGACTGATCGTTTCGGTCGCCCGGGACAGCTACGTGCGGCGCTTCAAGAAACGCGATCCGGTCCGGAACGAACGGCAGCGGGTCGATGACGTTCTTGCCACGGATCCTGTCGACGAGGCTCACCTGAGCGACGAGGAAGAGGGAACCTATTCCGCCATCACCCGGTTCCATCCCGACGTGATCTGTTTCGGCTACGACCAGCACCTTCTTGCGGAGAACCTCCGCCGGTGGCTCGAGGAGCGGGGACTCGATATCGAGCTCAGGCGGGTCGAACCGTACAAACCGGACAGGTACAAATCTTCGATCCTGAACCGCAGCGGAAACAGGAGCGAAGCCGACGTTCCGTTCGACCGGGAGGCGGTCGGCCCTTTGAATCACGAGCACGATCCGGAGGAGTCTCGTTGAATCCTCTCGTGCCGCGGGAAGAGAAGCTCGAGTTCATAGCCTTTCTCGGAGCCCTCTGCCTGTTCTTTTCCACGCTCGAGTATCTCTTTCCCAAGCCGCTTCCGTTTTTCCGGCTCGGAATTGCCAACATTCCCGTACTGATCGCACTCGAATTCTACTCTCCCGCGTGGATTTTCCTGCTGATCCTGCTGAAAGTACTCGGTCACGGACTGATCAACGGAACGCTCGGTTCCTACGTGTTCCTGTTCTCGGCCGCAGGATCCTTCAGCAGCGCGGTAATTATGCTGGCGGCATACCGGGCCGGCGGGCGGCATATCTCGCTGATCGGCATCTCCATTCTCGGCGCCGTCGCGAGCAACCTGGTCCAGATCGGCCTTTCCATTCTTTTCATTTTCGGTGAAACGGCTCGGGTCATCGCGCCGCTTTTCCTGCTTCTGGGGCTTGCCAGCGGCGTTCTGGTCGGCCTGTTCGCCGAGCGCTTCGCCCGTACCTCCGTGTGGCTCGCCCGGATCCGGCAGCAGTATGGCTGAACGGCGGCAGCGGAAAAAGAAGTCCAACCGGCTCCTGCCGAACGACCTGTCGGCGATTCACCTGTTCTTCGCCGGTATGGGAACGCTTCCGGCCTTTCTGTTTCAGGAGCGGCTGGACATCCGGATCCTTCAGGTGATGCTGTTCGCGTTCCTGGTGTCGCGGGCGGGAAAGCGGATCCAGTGGCTCTACTTTCTCCTCATGCTCGGATCCATAACCGTCTTTCATCTCCTCAGCCCGTGGGGAGAAGTACTCTTCCGGATCGGACCGCTGCGGATCACCCTCGGTGCCCTCGAGCAGGGCCTTACGAAAGGGTTCACGATCGTCGGCCTGGTGTTCGTCTCACTTTTCACCATCCGCAGCGATCTGCGCCTTCCGGGCAGGCTGGGCGGTCTTATCGGAAAGGTCTTCTATTATTACGAGCGGATACTCGAGGGAAGGGGAGGGGTGGATCCGACCCGGCTTATCGCGAGTCTGGACGGGATCCTGAGCAGCTCTATCTGCCCGGAGCGGTTCCTGAGGACGGCGGGGCCCCGGCCGGAGATGGCTCCGGCGGATCCGGGCGGAGTACCGTTCCGCAGCGGACGACGAGCGTGAAGGGGTACCTGTTCCTGGCCGGACTGCTGATCCTGAACTGGGGTCTGCTCGCTTATCCCTCGGTCGTTCCGCTGCTGCTTCCCTGAGCGCCTTCCCGGCTTCCCCGGTCGCGGCCGCGGTCGAGGGTCGCTTCGGCGGCATGCCAGGCAAGGGTGACGCATTTGACCCGGACAGGAAAGCTGACCACGCTCCCGAAGGCCGCGAGGTCGCCCCATTCCTCGAGACGTTCCGGGGGCTCGGCGCCCTGCATCATCCGGATGAAGGAGCGGATGATCTCCTGCGCATCCTCGACCCGTTTCCCGGACAGGAGCTCGGACATCATCGATGCGGACGCCATGCTCAATGCGCAGCCCCGGCCGTCGAAGGCGGCGCTGCGGATGATTCCTTCCCCGTCGATATCGAGGGCGAGCTTGAGAGAATCGCCGCAGGTGGGATTCTCGTGGAGATTGTCGTCACTCACCTCCGGAAGGGGGCGCCGGTTCCGGGGCCGCTTGTAATGGTCGAGAATGATTTCCTGATACAGATCGCTGAAACTCATACGCCGAAGAACTCCTTCGCATCCCGTATCGAATCGGCAAGCAGATCGATCTCCGCGGCGGTATTGTAGAACGAGAAGCTCGCCCGGGCGGTGGCGGGAAGCCCCAGCTTCCGCATGATCGGATGCGCGCAGTGATGTCCGGCCCGTACCGCAACGCCGCGGCTGTCGAGAAACTGCGCAAGGTCATGGGGATGCAGATCCGCGACGGTGAAGGAGATCACGCTTCCCCGGTCGGCGGCCTCGCCGTGAATCGTGAGCCCGTCGATCTGCTGCAGCTTCTCCATCCCGTAGCCGGTCAGTGCTCCCTCGTACGATGCGATCTCCTTCATTCCCAGGTCGCTCAGGTATGCCGCGGCCTGGGCCAGTCCGGCCGCGCCTTCCACGTTGGGGGTACCGGCCTCGAACTTCCAGGGCAGAACGTTCCAGACCGCCCGGTCCAGGTGGACCGAGCTGATCATTTCTCCGCCGCCCATCCACGGCGGCATCGCCTCGAGCAGCTCCTCCTTCCCGTAGAGAACGCCGATCCCCATGGGACCGCACATTTTGTGCCCGGAAAAGGCCAGGAAGTCGCAGTCCAGCTCCTTCACGTCCACCGGCATATGCGGAACGCTCTGCGCCGCATCGAGAAGGACGGGAATGCCGAGACGGTGCGCCCGCTCGATCACGTCCCGTACCGGGTTGACGGTACCGAAGACGTTCGACATATGCACGAGGCCGACAAGTTTCGTTCGGGGGGTGAGCAGCTCCGGGAGCGCCGAGAGGTCGAGCGTCCCGTCGGGCAGGAACGGAATGAACCGGAGGCGGCAGCCGGTCCGGGATGCGATAAGCTGCCACGGGATCAGGTTGCTGTGATGCTCCATTTCGGTCAGGAGCACCTCGTCGCCTTCCTTCAGATTCGCTCCTCCCCAGGACGCCGCGACCAGGTTGATCGATTCGGTGGTGCCGCGGGTGAATACGATTTCCTGCGGCCGGTCCGTCCGATGAAGCGGCCCGCTGCGGCCCGTGCGTCCTCGAAGATACCCGTCGCCTCCTCCCCGAGCGTATGGAGGGCACGGTGAACGTTCGCGTTGCTCCGGCCGTAATATCCGGTGATGGCATCGATCACCCGTTGCGGGCTTCTGCGTGGTCGCGGCGTTGTCCAGGTAGACGAGAGGGTGACCGTTCGGAAGAACCCGGGAGAGAATCGGGAAGTCGCTGCGGATCGATTCGATCGACCGGCCGCCCAGGGTGCTTTCCACTGTCGTCCGCGTATTCATGATCGGTGTCTCCTCCTCGCTGTCCGTGCCACTGCTGCTCATACACTTACGTAGATCCCGCCGTCCTCCACCTTTACCGGGTAGGATCGAACCGGTTTGGTCGCCGGAAGACCGTGAACTTTTCCGGTTCGGACCTCGAAGCGCGATCCGTGCTTCGGACAGTAGACATCGCCGTCCCAGACCTCTCCTTCGGAGAGGCGGGAATACTCGTGGGAGCAGATATCGTCCAGCGCATAGACCCCGTCCTCCAGGCGGAACAGGGCGATCTTCTTTCCCTTCGCCTCGACCGCCATAGTGTAATTCAGATCGTTCTCGTTGGCTACCTTCATCCATTTCGCCATGATCGGTACCCCGGTATCAGTCTTCATCCGCATCGGCTTCGAGCCCGGTTTCGAGCGCAGGCTCCGCAATGCGTGACTGCACCCGGCTGCGCAGCTCATCCTGGAGGTGAACGGGGGCTTCCTTGATCAGATCGTCGAAAAAGCCGATGATGAGCATCCGCTCGGCCTCGCTCCGGGAGAATCCCCGGCTCATCAGGTAGAAGAGCTGCTCCTTGTCCACTTTTCCGGTGGTGGATCCGTGGCTGCACTTCACGTCGTTGGTCAGGATCCGCAGGCTCGGGATCGAGTCCGCGCGCGCGCCGTCGTTCAGGATCAGGTTCTTGTTCTGGAGATAGGCGTCGGTACCGGCCGCTTCGGGTCCGACCTCGATCAGGCCCTGGTAGACGGTCCGCGCCTCATCCCGTACCGCACCCTTGTAGAAGGAGCGGCTCCCGGTGTTCGGCGCGAGATGCCGCTGCACCGAGCGGATGTCCAGGTGCTGTTTCCCACCGGAGAAGTAGAGACCCCGCAGGTAGACGTCGGCGCCGCTCCCCGCGAGGGTCGCCTCGAATCGGCTCTTCACCATCGATCCGCCGAAGTGCGCCTCGAAGAGACGCAGGCGGCCGTCGCGTTCCACTCGTGCGTTTCCGTGGCTGAAGAATACGGACGAACGGCCGATTTCCTGTACCAGCACAAGGTCGAGCTGCGCGTTCTCTCCGACCAGCACGTCGACGCCTGCATTGCACAACCCTTCCTGCTCGCCCGCTCCGACGACCCGCTGAATCACCTGGACCCGGGAACCGGATTCGAGATACACGAACAGGTGCGGAGCGGAGAAGGGATGCTTTCCGGAGATCGCGAGATCGAGCCAGAAGGGTTCATCCGACTCGAGACCGCGCGGCACGTAGAGGAGCGCCCCCGCGTTCCAGGCCCCCGCATTCCAGGCCGCCACCTTGTTGTCAGCCTTCCGGATGCCCATGAGCACCAGCTCGCGGATGTCGTCGGCCGCCTTCCCCGCGGCCAGGCGGCCGTCGGTCCCGGTCAGACCCTTCGGAAGGGGGATGAGCCGGAGACCCCGCTGCTCGAGATCCTGACGGACTTCCGAGCGCACGCATTCGTCATCGGAGAACGCGACCCGTCCCGCCTGGTGCTCCGGGGCGTCGAGTCCCGCGCTCTGCAGTGCCGACCCTCCGGCCGCACCCTTTCCGCGCTGTTCCGCGAGGTACCGGTCGAGCGGAAGATCGGACAGGTCGGTTCTCCGCCACTCCTCTTCCTGGGGAGTCGGCCACTCGAGCGTGCGGAACTTCCGCATCGCCTCCGCCCGGAGCTCGTTCAGCCACTGCGGCCCGGAACCCCCGGAACCTTGGGAACCGCCGCCGGCGAATCCCGCTGCCTGGATGTCCGCCGATGCCGCCTTTTTCTGTTCCTCGATCCGTTTCTCAGCCAACGGAGCCCTCCATTTCCAGTTCGATGAGCCGGTTCAGTTCCACCGCGTACTCCATCGGGAGCTGCTTGACCAGCGGGTCCAGGAACCCGTTCACGATCATCATCGAGGCCTCGGCCTCTCCGAAGCCCCTCGCCTGCAGGTAGAAAATCTGCTCCTCGCTGATCTTCGACACCCGGGCCTCGTGCTCGATGGAGACGTCGTCGGATTCGATCTCCATGTACGGGAACGTGTTGCTGTGGGAGTCCGGGTCCAGGATCAGCGCGTCGCAGACGACACGGGAGCGGACGTTCTTCAGGTCCGGGTTCACCTTGAGCAGGCCCCGGTAGCTCGCAACTCCGCCGTCCTTGCTGATCGACTTGGAGGTGATCACCGACGTTGTGTTGTCGGCGGCATGCACGATTTTCCCTCCGGTGTCCTGTTCCTGTCCCTTGCCGGCGAACGCGATCGAGAGCACCTCGCCGTGGGCTCCTTCACCCATAAGATACACCGACGGATATTTCATGGTGCGCTTGCTGCCGATATTCCCGTCGACCCATTCCACCGTGGCGTTCTCGTGGGCGACCGCCCGCTTGGTCACCAGGTTGTAGACGTCGCTGGACCAGTTCTGGATCGTGGTGTAGCGTACCCTCGCGCCGGGCTTGGCGATGATCTCGACCACGGCGCTGTGCAGGGCATCGGTGGTGTAGACCGGGGCGGTGCATCCCTCGATGTAATGGACGAAGCTGCCTTCCTCGGCGATGATCAGGGTCCGTTCGAACTGCCCGAGATTTTTCGTGTTGATGCGGAAGTACGCCTGCAGGGGGATGTCCACCTTGACGCCCTTCGGCACGTAGACGAAGCTGCCTCCCGACCAGACGGCGCTGTTCAGGGCCGCGAACTTGTTGTCCATGAACGGAATCACGGTGCCGAAATACTCCCGGACGATGTCGGGATACTTCTGTACCGCGGTCTCCGGATCGCAGAAGATCACGCCCTTCTCCTCGAGACTGGCCTGCATGTTGTGATAGACCACCTCGGAATCGTACTGCGCGCCGACACCCGCGAGAAACTTCCGTTCCGCCTGAGGAATGCCGAGCCGGTCGAAGGTCTCCTTGATATCCGCGGGTACGTCGGCCCAGGTCCGCTGCTGCTGGTCCACCGGCTTCGCGTAATAGTAGATGTTGTCGAAGTCGATGTTCGACAGATCCGCGCCCCAGTTGGGCATCGACTTGCGATAGAACGCCCGGAGCGAGCGCAGGCGGAACTGCAGCATCCAGTCCGGCTCATTCTTGTGCGCGGAAATGGCTCTCACCACTTCCTCGTTCAGCCCCTTCTGTGTCTTGTATATCGATGCTTCCGGGTAATGGAACCCGTACTTGTAATCTTCAACGAGGACTTCCTGCTGCCCCTTCATATGCTTCCTCCTCGATCCCGTACTGTTCTTTTATCCAGTCATATCCCCGGGCTTCCAGCGTATCCACCAGCTCATTGCCACCGGAGGTTGCGATCTTCCCCTGGTACATGATGTGTACGTAGTCCGGACGGATATGATTCAGGATCCTCTGGTAATGGGTGATGATAAGAGCCCCGAAGCCCTCACCCCGGAGCCGGTTCACTCCTTTTGAGACCACCTTCAGGGCATCGATGTCGAGCCCCGAGTCGGTTTCGTCCATGACGGCGAACGAAGGCGTGAGCATCAGCATCTGGAGAATTTCCATCCGCTTCTTCTCGCCTCCGGAGAATCCTTCGTTCAGATACCGGTTGATGAACTGCTGATCCATCTCCATGAAATCGAGCGCCTCACGCAGTTCCCGGATGTAGGCGCTCACGTTCATCTTTCCTTCTGCGCCGCGGCGGATCTCGACCGCGCGCTTGAGGAATTTACCGACCGTTACGCCCGGGATCTCGACCGGGTACTGGAACGCCAGGTAGAGTCCTTTCCGGAACCGCTCATCGGTCGGCAGTTCGAGAAGGTCCTCGCCGTCGACGAGGATGCGTCCTTCGGTCACGTTGTACCGGGGATGACCCAGCAGGACGTTCGCCAGGGTGCTCTTGCCCGAGCCGTTGGGCCCCATGAGGGCATGAATTTCTCCGCTGTTCAGCTTCAGGTCGATCCCCTTCAGGATCGGTTTTCCGTCGATGTCTGCGTGGAGATCTTCTATCTGAATCCGCATGCCGTGCTCCTCTCGCTTCCTGTTTCGTGTGTCAGATCGGGTACCCGAGGATGAGTCGGGCCTCCTCGCTCATGAAGTCGGTGGTCCAGGGCGGATCCCACACGATCTGCGTGTGAACTTCCTCGGCGCCGACCTTCTCCTTCAGGGTATTCTGGATGTCTTCAACGAGGACGTCGCTCAGGGGACAACCGGGATAGGTGAGGGTGAATTCCACGTTGACCCATTTCTCTCCGGTTTCCACGTGATAGACCAGACCAAGGTCCATGATGTTCATCCCCAGCTCCGGGTCGATCACCTCTTTCAGCGCATCGAATACCGCGATCTTCGAAATCATCCGATTCTCCTCCCATCGGGAATGTCCGAACGTCTAAATACTACTAAATTAGTCACAATTAGTCAACGGACGGGAGCGTCGAAGACCGGACCCGACCCCGGGCCCGGCGATGGAATCAGACGGGAAGGGATCTACTGGAAGTCGACCTGCGTGCGGATCTTCGCCGCCTTCTCGACGTCGATGCCGGGTACGTTCACGAGTTCATCCATGTTCTTGAACCCGCCGTGCTCCGTCCGGTACTGGATGATGTTGACGGCATCCCGTTCGTCGATCCCAGCCACATTCAGCAGGATTTCCTCGCGGCTCGCGGAGTTGATATTCGGTCGGTTCTTGTCTGCCATAGTATGGTCCTCCGGAAAACTATTGTTATAAATACAAAATAACCGGAGATTCACCGGAACGGCTACCCGAGCGGGACCGCCGGTTGCGGAACCGGGGATGAAGCGGTAATCTGTTCGCATATGGATGTTCTGCTGGTCGTCTGCCATCCGATCGCCGAAAGCTTCAACCATGCCGTCGCCCGCGCGCTCTCCGACGTGCTCCTCGGTGCCGGACATCGGGCGGAGCTCGTCGACCTGTACGCCGAGCGGTTCGATCCGGTGCTCCCCCGGGAGGAGCTGCTTTCGCGCACCAGTTTCGATGCCGTCGTCAGCCGTCATATGGAAAAGGTCGAGAGAAGCGGCGGACTGGTGATCGTTCACCCCGACTGGTGGGGCTGGCCGCCCGCGCTCCTTGTCGGGTGGATCGACCGCGTCTTCCGCCAGGGAATCGCCTACGAATACGAGGGGGAGGAGTTCCTGGCGAAGCATCGGATGCCGCTTCTTACCGGTCGGCGGGCCGCCGTCGTCGTGACGACCGATCGCGATCCGGGTGATGCGTCCGGCGGCGGCACGGCCGGGGGGCCGGAAACCGGCCCCGCCGAACATCCACTGGTCGGGATCTGGCGGGATCAGGTCCTCGGATTCTGCGGTTTCGAACGCCCGGAGGTCCGGATCGTCTGGTCGGTGCGCCGGCTGTCGGCGGCCGAACGGCGCCGGGAGATCGCCCGGGCGGCGGATATGGTGCGGGACTGGTGAACCTGAGTCTCGAGCCGGAAGGAAGGGCCGGTCCGGAATGCGCCCGGGGCGATCAGCCGTAGACGCGGAGCGCCGTCTCCTTCGCCCGTACGAGATGATCGCGCATGGCGGCTTCCGCCCCGTCGGCGTCCTGCTCGATCAGGCGCTCGATGATCGCGAGGTGCTCCTGCTTGATCTGCGCCTGCCGGTCCTTCGCCCGGACGAGGGAGAGGAACCGGATCCGGTTCGCCTGGTCGTAGAGACGGGAGAGAAACTGGATCAGATACTTGTTGCGGGTCGCTTCCGCGATCGCCGAGTGCAGCTCCTGGTCGTGATGCACGTGATCGGTGGAATGGTACGCCACGTCTGCGTCGCTCCAGAACTCCCGGTACCGCTCGAGCCGGTCCGGATCCAGCTGCGGGGCGGCGCACCGGGCGGCGTAGGGCTCGAGGATGATCCGGAGCGAATAGATGTCGTCGATGTCCTCCGAGGATATCCGGGTGACGAATACGCCCCGCTTGGGAAAGATCTCGAGCAGGTGCTCCTCTTCGAGCTTGTTCAGCGCTTCCCGGATCGGGGTGCGGCTGATGCCGAGCTCTTCGATCAGCTCCTTCTCCGAGATCGGCATGCCGCCCGAGATGACTCCTTCGATGATCTTCTGCTTGATCGTTTCGTAGGCTTTGCCCTTCAGACTGCCCTGATGCCCGTTCACCCGTTTCATCCTCCGGACCCGCTTGTCGTATACGTGTCGTATAATTGTACCCGGAACCGGCTGCCGCTTCAACCGCTCATATCCTGACGCTCATTTCCCGACGGAAATCTTCCGCTTCTGCTTCCGGCTCGAAAGATAACTGCTGCCGAGCGTCAGTACGACCGCTGCAAAGAAGATGAAACTGATCGGCCGGTTTATCAGGGCCAGGGGATTCCCCTGGTGAAGGTCCATTACCCGCCGGAAGTTCACGTCCGTGAGCGGCCCGAGGATCAGTCCGAGAATGAGCGGACCCGCGCTGTAGCCGTATCGGTCGAGCAGGTATCCGACCAGACCGAAAACCACCACCAGCCGCAGGTCGAACAGGTCGGTGGAGACCGTGTAGGTTCCGATGATACAGAGCACCGCGATCATCGGCGCGAGAATGCGCGGCTGGATCTTCAGGATCTGGCTCATGGGTTTCGCGGTCAGCAGTCCGATCAGGAAAAGCATGATCGTACCCCAGAAGAGCCATGCTCCCATTTCGTAGATGAACGTCGGGTTCTCGTACTGAAGCATGGGGCCCGGCCGGATCCCGTGAAGCATGAGCGCACCCATGAGGATCGCCGTCGGGGGGCTTCCGGGAACCCCGAGCGTAAGGAGCGGAATGATGGCGCCGCCGACCGCGGAGTTGTTGGCGACCTCCGGCGCCATGACGCCCTCGATCGCTCCCTTCCCGAACGCTTCCGGATGCTTCGAGCTCTTCTTAGCCATTCCGTACGCGACCCACGCCGCAATGTTCTCGCCGACGCCGGGCAGGGCTCCGATCCCGACCCCGACGGTAGCCCATTTCATGATGCCGAAAAAGTGCTTCCGGATCTCCTGCCATATCCGGATGGTCGACCGATTCTGCTGCATGATCTCGAATTCCGAGGAGCTCTTCACCATCTTGACGATCTGGGGAATGCCGAAGAATCCGATCATCAGCGGGACCCAGGGGACGCCCGTAATGAGCTGGGGGATTCCGAACGTGAACCGCTCGTAGGCTCCGATATCCTCGAGGCCGACGTAGGAGAGCATCATGCCGAGCATGCCGGCGATCCATCCCTTGATCGGGAGGTCCGGTGCGGCAAGGCTGCCGCAGATCAGAACGCCGAAGATGCTGAGCCAGAAGTACTCGGCCGAGGTGAACTTCAGGGCGAGGGTCTTGATCAGCGGAGTGAGCAGGAGGAAAAAGAGCAGTCCGATCAGGGATCCTATGAACGAGGCGATCCGGGCGGTGATGATCGCGTCGGTCGCCTTTCCCTGCTTCGCGAGCGGATACCCGTCCAGGCAGGTCGCGGCCGCCGATCCGGTTCCCGGAATGTTGATCAGGATCGCCGAAAGGGAACCGGCATAGATCGCCCCGATGTAGAGGCCGATCATCATGATCATGGCGGTGCTCTTGTCGAAACCGTAGGTGATCCCCGTCAGAAGCGCGATGCCGATGGTGGCGGAGAGGCCGGGGAGGGTGCCGACGATGATGCCGAGCAGCATGGAAAGAGCCATGAGGCCGAGGTTCGGAATGGAAACGAACCGGACGATCTCCGTAAAGAACGACAGAAATTCCACGGAACTCTCCTTTCAGCGGAACCAGGTAAACGGGAATCGGGTTCCCACGACGGTTGCGAAGAACCAGACGACGATGACCGAATAGACCGCCCCGATCAGCAGCGACCTCCGGATTTTCGCCGGCCGGAAGAGCAGCATGAACCCGATGACGACCAGGATCGTCGCGATCGTGAACGGGAGATGCGGAATGAGGATCCAGACGTAGATCGCCAGGATTCCGAGGACCGCCGGAAACACCCATGACTGCGGGGTGCGGACGATCCGCTCCAGATTCTCTCTCTTCAGAAAATCGAGCGATCCTCCGCGGCGGAAGGCATGAGCCAGAACGATCGTCGAGGAAACGATGATGGCCAGTGAAACGATGAACGGGAACAGGCCGGGAACCGTGAAGATGGTCGCGTTGCCTTTCCGGTACGTCTCGACCGACATTCGGATCGATTCCCAGGCGGTCCACCCCGCGCCGAGGATCATGATCGTACTGATGGCGATATCGGCGTCGCGGATTTTCCGTTCCGCCGGATCGATCGCCGGTTGTCTCTTCATCTCTTCCTGCATTGCATGTTTCCTTCGCTGCACGAATCCCTCCGGGCCGTACCCGGGCGGGCTCCGGGCCGTACCCGGGCGGGCTCCGGGCCGTACCCGGGCGGGCAGCCGTCCAGATGGACGCTGCCCGCAGAGGATGCGGCCGGATTTTCCATCCGGGAGGAGAACCCCCCGGAACTCCGGAGGCTTACGGCTTGGGAATGCCCAGAGCGTCCGGGGCGACCTTTGTCGCGCCGGCATCATGGGCGAACCAGGAGAAGAGGGATTCCATCTTCTCGGCCATTTTGTCGGCCTCGGGTCCCCAGAGGGCGACCTTGACCGCTGCCTGCTGATCGATGAACTCGGCCATCTCGGGGCTTTCCATCGCCTTGTCGAACGCCGCACCCAATGCCTGGTAGGCCTCGTCGGGGATGTCCCGCGGGGTGATGAGGCAGAGGATCTGCGGCATCGGGAGGTACTGCTTCAGCTGGGGGAAGACGTCGACGACCGGCCGAACAGCGGACTGGGAACCCTTGAAGGTATAGGACTCGAGCTCCGTCATGATGAGGGGGCGCATGTCTCCGCTCTGGACGTAGCTGACCGCCTCGCCGGCGGAGCAGCTGAGGGCCTGGGCTTCGCCGCTCATCAGCGCCACGATCGCCGGGGCGCTGCCCGCGTAGGCGGCGTGCTTGAAGGGAACGTCGGCGAAGGCGTTGAGCATGGCGACCTTCAGGTGCCAGAGCTTTCCCATTCCCGAATTGGCCATGACGACCGTATTCGGAGCCTTCCTGGCCGCGGTGACGAGATCTTCGAAGGTCTTGAAGGGGGAATCGGCCTTCACCACGATGACGCCCGGAGAGCCGCCGGAGAAGAAGAAATGCCAGTTTTTCATCGTCTTGTCGATGGCGTCGTTGACTCCGTAGGTCATTGCGGATTCGGAGGCACCGATGATGGTGTATCCGTCGTGCTGCTGCTGCCAGACGTAGTTTGCCGCCACTCCGCCGTTTCCGCCCGGCTTGTTGGAGACGATCAGCTTCACGCCCAGATGCGGTTCCATCAGGGCCGACACCTTGCGGGCCCAGACATCCGATCCGCCGCCGGCGGACGAGTGGACGACGACGTCGATGTTGCGTTCCGGGAAAGCCGGCTTCGCCGTCGCGGCCGCGTCCGTCTGCCCGGCTGCGAACGCTCCGGCCAGTACGATCGTCAGGATTGTCAGAACCAGGATTGCTTTTTTCATGCAGATCCTCCTTTCGAATTCCTTTCCTCTGCCGCGACGCGGCAGGTTCATGATCCGATCACGAAACTCTTCCGGGAGACGGTGCGCCGAGCAGCGAAAAAAGGTACTGCATGCTCGCAACGGGATTCCTCTCCGCATGGAGCTGACGCATCCGCTCGGGATCGATCCGGTCCGCGTAGGCTGCGAGGGTGCGGGTGAACTCCACCGCGGCCGTGAATGTCTCGACGGTGTCGATCTCCTTCGGGAAGATATCGAACGCGTACCAGCCGTCATAGCCGATCTTGTCGACGAAATAGAAGAATTCCAGGAAATCCCAGAAGTTGAAGGTTCCCGGAAGCATGTCCCAGTCCCATTGCTTGTCGTTGTCGTTCAGATGGATGTAGAACAGCCTTCCCGAGCGATGGGTGAGCACGGCCGTCTGTGCGGGCCGCTCTCCGGCGTACAGGCTGTGCCCGATGTCCAGGTTCACCCCGATATTCGGAAGCCCCACCTGCTCGCAGAACGCGATCGTCTCTCCCGCGGTGCCGAAAAGCGTACGGCCGCGGGGGTCGGAAAGCTTGTACTCGAGGCAGATCCTCACCTGCGGCCGGTACTCCGCGGCTTCCGCGATCGATTCCTCGAAATACCGGTAGGCGTTCCGGTAATCGGTCTCGAACAGGTAATCGCTGCCCTCGTTGAGGGGACAGGTGGATACGAGGGAGCAACCGGTTTCGAGGGACAGATCCATGGCCCGCTTGAGGTCGTCTACCGCTTCGCGGCGTTCGGCCGGGTTTTCCGAAGAGAAGGAGCCGCGCATCCACTTCCCGGTACGGCGGGATCGGAAGTTGATCGCGGAAATCCCCAGGCCGGATTCTTCCATGAGCCGAAGCGTATGCTCCGGACGGTCGAAATCGGCGGGATAGCAGAGTTCAAGACCGTCAAGGCCGGGAACCTGCGCAGCGAGCCGGATCTTTTCCTCGAGCGTGCGGTCACCCCGATATTCCATGAAGCGATTCCTGATCGTGCCGAGAAAACTGCTGATGATGGCGAGTCGGTTCATTGCTCCTCCCATTCGATTATCTGACTGCTCCGGAAGCGGTGATCTCCATAAGGGAATCGATGCTCCTGCGGATCTGATCCCGCTCCCATTCGACGACCCGGCACGGTTCCATTCCGGAGTCCCGGCGGATGGTCATCTCGATGATCAGTGATGCTTCCGGATGCGCATCGAGCACGCGCCGAACGATCCGGCCGGTGTTCAGCTCTCCCTTTCCCAGAGCACAGCCCCGGACGAGGTAGCCCGCTTCGACCTTCTGGACGTAATAGTCCTTGATGTGAACGGACATGATCGACGGGAGCAGCCGTTCAAGGGTCTGTTCCGGGTGCTCGAGGAAGCCGAGCCCGTTGGTAGTGTCGAGGACCACGCCGACCCGGTCGCTCCCGAGGGTTTCCACCACCTCCGCGATGTCGGGCGTGCGAAGATCGAAATGGTTCTCGATCCCCAGCCGAAGCCCGTGCCGTTCCAGCAGCGGAAGCGCATCACCGATCGTCCGGATCGCCTTCGCCTTCAGCGAGGCCGGATCCGCTTCGGGGCGTTCGCTCGGAGCTCCCAGAACGAGCCGGATGAAGCCCGCTCCCGTCAGCCGGGCGATTTCGATGTGCCTTCGCAGATGTTCCGGTGAAATATCCCGCATGCCCAGTTCGATAAACATGCCGAACTCCCGGGCCCGTTCTCCGAACGATTCGAGAGCGCCGTTTTCCCGTTCCTCGTAGTCGAGGTTCTCGCACAGCTGAACGCCTCCCATGCCCAATGCGTGGGACGTTTCGAGAAAGGTTACCAGATCCATCGGCCGGGGAGGCCGGAAACCATCGAATCCGATGGCATATCGGAAGGCATAACTTCCGATTCCCATCCGGCAGCATCTCGCGTTCACCTCCGCGCTCACTCGAAGGAACCCCCTTGATACATGGAAGAAGGATGCAACATGTATACAACACGTATGGTATGCCGGCTTTTCCGCCCTGTCAACTTTTTTTTCTGCTTTTCTTCCGCTTTTCTTCTGCTTGACGGCTGGGCGAAAACGTACTACAACCGTCCTATGTCCCATCGTGCCCCGCCGGTTCTTTTCCTGTCCATCGTCTTCTTCATCCCGGTGTTCCTTCTTTCCGGTCCCGCACTGTATCCCGATTCGAGGGAGGAGCTGCAGAGCACCCCGGAGGCGATGCAGGCCGTCGATGCCCTGGGCCGGACCGTGAAGCTCGCGGCGCCGGCGCAGCGCGTCGTCCTCGCGGGTCGCGGGGTGATGATCAATGCCGATGCGCTCTACCTGTTCCGGGATGCCGCCGATCGGCTCGTGGGGGTGGGAGATTTCGCGCAGGGAAGCGGACATTTTCTGCGGGACCTCGATCCCTACTACCGGGAAAAGGCGGGGTTCCCCCGGGATGCCGGTCCGGAACAGATCGCGGCGCTCCGGCCCGATCTGGTCGTTCTCAAGAGCTACATGGCCGGAACGCTGGGCATGCTTCTCGAACGGGTCGGAATCACCGTAGCGTATGCGGATTTCGAGACACCCGAGCAGTACGAGCGGGATCTGGCCCTTCTCGGTGCGCTGCTCGGAGAAGCGGAACGCGCCGGGGAACTGATCCGCTTTTACCGGATCAGGAAGGAAATGGTCCGCCAGCGACTTCGGGACCTTCCGGCGGAAGAACGCCCCCGGGTACTTCTGCTTTCCCATTCCCAGCGTGACGGAACGACGGCACTTTCGGTCCCGCCGACGGGATGGCTGCAGACCGATCTGGTCCGCATGAGCGGTGGTGAACCGGTCTGGACGAATGGTGCTCCGCCGGGGGGCGGATGGCGCAAAGTGACGGTCGAGCAGGCGGCTGCATGGGATCCGGATCTGATCCTGGTGGTGTCCTATTTCGGACCGGCCGAGGAGGCGGTCCGGGCGATGCGGAACGATCCGCTCTGGAGCCGGCTCCGGGCTGCCCGCGAGGGCGGTATTCTGCCGTTTCCGGGAGACTACTACAGCTGGGACCAGCCGGATCCCCGCTGGGTCCTCGGTCTCCTCTGGCTCGCCCGGACTCTTCATCCGGTCAGGTTCTCCGACCTCCACATGCCCGCCGAGACGGAGCGCTTTTTCCGCTTTGCCTACCGGATGAGCCCGGACGAATACCGGCGCCTCATTCTGCCCCGGCTCTCCGGCCTCGGCCGATAACGGCGATACCGGCGATACCGGCAGCGAAACACCGGACCGGCACCTCAGCCCCAGGAGATATGGATGCAGGACGACAGCGGCACCACGGTGCAGATAGACAACGCACGGGATCGATCCATCCTGATCAGGACGAGACTCATCCTCGTGCTTCATCTCCTCCTGCTGCTCGCCGCCGCCCTGATAACGCTTTCGGTCGGCCGGTACCCCGAAGCGGGTTTCCTTTCTCCGGCCCGGATCGCGGAGGATCCCTTCGCCCGAACCCTGATTCTCCAGCTCCGTCTTCCGCGCCTGCTCCTGGCCCTTGTGCTCGGCGCTTCGCTCGGGGGTGCGGGAAGCGTATTCCAGATGCTGTTCGCGAATCCGCTGGTCGAGCCGGGATTTCTCGGCGTATCCCAGGGAGCGGCTTTCGGGGCTTCGCTCGGGATCGTCGTGCTGGGCGGCTCGGCCCTCGCCGTACAGGGCAGTGCGGTTCTCTGGGCCGGCCTGGGACTGCTGCTCTCCTATGGGGTCGCCCGGAGGCTCCGCTACGGCGGCCGTCTTCTCCGGCTCCTGCTTTCCGGGATCGCCGTTTCCGCGTTTTTCTCCGCGGCCCTCGGCGCGATGAAGCTGCTCGCCGATCCCATGAGCCAGCTTCCGGAGATCACGTTCTGGCTCATGGGCGGTCTCTGGAATGCCGGATGGGATCAGCTCATCTCGGTAACCCCTCTCGCCGGGTCGGGGCTGATCCTGCTGCTCGCTCTCCGCTGGCGGCTGAACGTGCTCTCGCTTCCCGAACTCAGCGCCCATTCCCTGGGCGCCCGTCCCGGCCGGGAACGGGCCCTCCTGCTGGGAGGGGCGGTGGCGGCCGTTGCCGCGGTGATTTCCGCGAGCGGCCTCGTCGGCTGGACCGGGCTCATCGTACCGCACCTCGCCCGCCGGGTATTCGGCTCCGACGCCCGCTATTCGCTTCCGGGCTCCATGATCATCGGGGCGACCTTCACCGTGCTCTGCGACGCGCTTGCCAGGAGTCTCCTGCCCGGAGAAATTCCGCTCGGGATCGTCACCAGCATGCTCGGGGCCGTACTCTTTCTCCTGCTCCTGTCCTCAGGACCACGGAGGGCCCGACGATGAGTACGGCGCTGCTCGAGATCCGGGATCTCGCCTTCGGCTACCGGAACAGCGACCCGGACGTGCTCGACGGTATCGACTTCACCATCGAGGAAGGTACCGTGACGGCGATGCTCGGCCGCAACGGAGCGGGAAAGTCCACCCTTTTCGCGCTGATCCTCGGCTGGCTCCGACCGGGAAGGGGCCGGATCCTCCTGGGGGGGCGGCATCTTCGCGAGTACTCCCGGAACGAACTCGGCCGGAGCATGAGCCTGGTTCCCCAGAGTGAGCACATGCCGTTCGATTTCTCCGTCCAGGATTATGTGCTCCTGGGACGCTCGCCGCACCTGCCGTCGCTCCGCATGCCGGATGCCGGGGATCTCCGGATCGCCCGGGACGCGATCGCCCGGGCCGGAATCGACGATCTCGCGCTCCGGCCCGTAACCGAGCTTTCGGGAGGCGAGCTTCAGCTGGTACTCATCGCGCGGTCGCTCGCACAGCAGCCGCGGCTCCTGCTGCTCGACGAACCGGCTTCGCACCTCGATCCGGCGAACCGGAAGAGGCTCCTGGCGATCCTGAGCTCTCTGGCGGGGCAGGGACTCACCGTTCTGCTCTCCACGCACGATCCCGATATGGCGGCGGTCGCGGCGTCCCGTGCTATCCTGCTCGCCGGGGGCAGAGTCTCGGCCCGGGGTTCCATCGACCAGGTGCTCACGGAGGAGCATCTCCGGGCTGCCTACGGAACCGATCTGATGCTGTTTCGAGCCGGTGAGCGGCTCATGATCCGGTGGGACGTATAGTGCCCGGATGTCCTCTTGCATTCCGCCTCCGAATCTGTTAGGTTTTCCGTATCTCAAGCATTTCACTATGAGGCGATAAATGTCACATTGTGAAATTTATAGGGGGATAACGGATGAACGTGAGTGCGAATCGGACTTCCGGAACCGAGCATGCCGGCGGAGCGGGGGGATTCCTGAAAGGTCTGCAGGGAATCGGCGAACCGATTCCCGACTTCGACCGGTACGGTGATGTACCGGTGCTCGGAAGGGACCGGCCCCGGGTAACGGATCCGGCGGAACCGCGGGCGGCGTATCAGACCATGTTGGCGGCGGATGCCCTCCGCTACCTGGTGCTGCAGATGTGTGCAGCCAAGTCGTCGGGACATCCCGGGGGCTTCGCGAGCAGCGCGGAAGCATACGCCTCCCTGGTCATGCTGGGGCACCGGAACATCGTGACCGAAGTCGGGCATCATGCTCCCGGCTATTACGCAGCCATGTTTCTGGACGGATCCCTCGAAGAGATGGGAATCCGCACGGTAGAGGATCTCTCGGCCCGGTTCCGGGAGCGGGGAGGTCTCCTGGGGCATCTCTCCGGCGCGATCCCGGGACTGCTTTCACCGGCGGGTCCGCTGGGACAGGGACAGCACTTCGCCATGGCGGGAGCCTGGCTGCACCGGGATACGCTGTTTCCCGTCTTTATCGGGGACGGGGGAGTCGGCGAACCGTACGTGGCAAGCGCATTCCTCCACTTCATCACCGCGTTTCCCGAAGTCGCCAACTTTCTCCCGGTCCTGGTGTGGAACGGATATTCGCAGGAACACCATGCCATGAACTCCCTCTGGGACGACCGGCGGATGGAAGCGTACTGGAAGGCGCACGGCTTCCGGAACGTGCGCATCGTCAGTGCCCGGGAGTTCGACGATTCGGGGCAGAAGGGCGAGTTCGTCGACTCGACCCGGTTCTCCATTCATGCACGAGTCGCATTCACCTCCGCGGTGCTCGAGGCCGCCGATGCCGCCGCCCGGGCCGCGCTGGGAGGCGAGCAGACGGTGCTGATCATCAAGCAGCTCAAGGGCGCCGGGGTGCATGCCCTCGGAGCTTCGTCACACAACCTGTATCCTCATCATTCGCTCGATGAGCCGGGAATCCGGGAGGCCCTGGAGCGGCGGGCTCTTCCCGCGGAGGCCTGGGAACTGGTGCGGGAGAATTTCCGGCACGCGGGGGGCGGACCGGCGGCACGCGTTGCCGTGACCGAGCGGCCGGCAGCTCCGCCTGAGATCGGCACCCTTTCTCCGAAGGAGTACCCGATCGACGGCAGGGAGGTCGCGACGACGGTAATCGGCGCGCTCGCCGCCGAAGTCGGCAGGCGGGATGAACGGTTCATCGTAACCGATGCAGACGGGAATGCCGCATCGGGGGTGGGAAACCTCAACAAGGCCCTCGGAATCCGGCATCCCTCCGATGATCCTGCCTATGAGCAGCGTCCGTCCGGGCGGGTATACGAGCCGCTCTCCGAGGATGCCTGCGCCGGTCTCGCTGCGGCTCTCTCGCTCTACGGCGGAAGGTCGCTCTGGGTATCGTACGAGTCCTTCGCGGTGAACGGGCTGCCGATCTGGCAGACCGTGACCCAGGCGATGGCGGAGCTCCGGCGCCCGGTTCCTGCCATGGTGTCCCTCTTCACCGCAGGCGCGCTGGAGCAGGGCCGCAACGGGTGGACTCACCAGCGCCCGGAGATCGAGGCGTATTTCGCCGCCATGATGCGGAACGGCAATGTGTACCCGCTGTTTCCGCCGGATGCCAACACCGCGCAGGCTGCGTACCTCTGGGCGCTCGAACAGCGGAACAAGGGAATTGCGATCATCGCTTCGAAGAGTCCGGTTCCGGTGCGGATGGACATGAAGCAGGCCCGGGAAGCGGTGGATCGGGGTGCGGTCGTGCTCCGGGAGACGAAAGGAACGAAGATGGCGGTCCTGGCTGTCGTCGGCGACCTCGCGCTCGGACCCGCATTCGATGCCGCGGATCGGATCGCGGCGGAGGGGATGGGCGTTCGGGTCGTGTCGGTGGTCAATCCGAGGCGGCTTTTCCGGGAGCGGGACATCCCGTGGAAGGATGCGGCGGAACCGGACGGACGGTTCCTCGACGATGCGGAGTTCGAGAGGTTTTTTGCGGGCGATATGCTCGCGGCGATTACCGGGGGCGCCGGGGCGATCATGGAGCCGCTTCTGCTCCGATCCGGAGCGCCGGTAAGGGAGCTTTTCTGCTGGAAGCGGGGGGAAACAACCGCCGGCGCCGCGGAACTGTTTGACATCAACGGGCTTTCGGGTGAAACTATTGCACGGAACATGCTCATGAAGCGTTGACTGGCAGGTATAAGGAGAAATCATGAAAAACGGCTATTTCCACCGGGTACACCGGCACAGCCCGACAAAGTTCTGGATCAACAATCCGACCCCGACCGAAGCGCGGACGGCGATCGAGGCGGGAGCGGTGGGCTGTACGAACAATCCCTCCTACAGTTTCAAGATGCTCGAACATCCCGAGACCGCCGAACAGGGGAAGAAGTGGCTCGAGAGGCGGTGCGCGAGTCGAAATCCGACGACGAAGCGGCTGCGATCGTTCAGCGGAAGATGGTGAAGCCGATCGCCGATATCTTCCACCCGATCTGGAAAGCCTCGGGCGGACGGGACGGATACGTGAGCATCCAGGGCGATCCGATCCACGAGCACGACGAGAAAGTGATCATCAGCGAAGCGCACGAGAACGGGAAGCTCGGGCCGAACATTGCGATCAAGATCCCCTGCACGAAGGCGGGCCTCGCGGCGATGGAGACCCTGATCCCCGAGGGCTACCCGATCAACGCGACCGAGATCATGTCGGTGAGCCAGGGGATCGCCCTGTGCGAGATGTACGAGAAGATCGCCGCGAAAAGCGGAAAACGTCCGCCGCTGTGGCTTTCCTTCATCGCCGGGATCTACGACGAGTACCTCGAAAATTACGTGCGCGACAACAAGGTGGATATTGAAGGGGACATCGTACGGCAGGCGGGCCTGGCGGCGACCCGGAAGATGTACCGGATCATCCATGACCGCAGCTGGTCCGCGGTGATCATCGGAGGCGGAGCGCGGCACGTGCGGCACTTCACCGAGATGGTCGGAGGCGATCAGGTGGTCACGATCAACTGGGTCGGTACCGCCGACGTGCTGATCGAGCAGAACCCCGATGTGGTGCATCGCTTCCTCAATCCGGTACCCCCGCAGGTCATCGATGAGCTCGTGGAGAAGCTGCCCGATTTCCGCCGGGGCTGGGAGCCGGGTGCCCTTTCGGTCGACGAGTACGAGGAGTTCGGTCCGGTGGAGCTGTTCCGCAGCATGTTCCTCAAGAGCTGGAACGGCACCCTGGCACGGATCCGCGAACTGCGCGCCGGCCTCAAGACAGCAGGTCGGTAGACCTGCGAGCAGCAGGTCGGTAGACCTGACGGCCGTGGGCCGGCAGCAAGCGAGACATGGCCCCGGCCCGGATTCCCTGTACGGGAGCCCGGGCGCGGGGCCGCATTATCCGGTGCCGGAGTTCCGCCGCCGGGATCGAATCCGGAAGTGAGAGGAAACATCGATGCTGAAATCACTGGAAACGGTACTCGGAGAAACGAAGAAAGCGGTGGGATCGTTCAACATTCTCGATCTCGATATGGCGCGAGGGGTGCTCGATGCCGCCGTCGAGGAACGGCGTCCGGTGATCATCGGAATCGCGACCAGGCACTGGAAGGCGATCCATGCGCCGCAGCTGGTTCCCTCGCTGCTCGCCATGATCGGAGACGCGCCGGTCTCCGTCGCTCTGCACCTGGACCATGCCCGGCCCGACCAGATCGACCTGATCCGCGAAGCGCTCGATCTGGGCTTCACCGGCATCATGATCGACGGATCGGCGCTCCCGTACGGGGAGAACCTGGCCGTCACCGCGGAGGTGGTCTCCCTTTCGCATCGCTACAATGCGGGAGTGGAAGGCGAGCTCGGTGCCCTGGCAGGTCAGGAAGGCGTGGCGGATACCGGGCACGATGCCCCGCAAGCGATGCCGTACACGAATCCGGTGGAAGCCGCCCGGTTCGCCGAGGAAAGCGGGGTGGATGCCCTGGCGATCGCCGTCGGCACCGCACACGGTCTCTACAAGGACATCCCCGCCATCAGCTTCGAAACCATCGCCGCCACGGCCGGGATCACGACCGTTCCGCTGGTCATGCACGGTGCGACCGGCGTCTCCGATGAAGCGGTTCGCCGCTCGGTCGATTCGGGCATCCGGAAGATAAACTTTTTCTCCGGTCTCCTGGTTGCCGCCATGGACCGGGTGCGGGAGCATTCGGGAGAGAAAGGAAACGACTATCAGGCCTTCAAGGAGAAGCTGATCGCTTCGTACCGGGTTGTCGCCCGCACCCAGATCCGGCTCTACACCGGAGAATAGCGGAGCGGCTCACGTGGTTCCGTCCTGGATCTCCCGATCCGACGGTTTCAGACGCCGGCGTCGCGAGCGCGGCTCGGCGGTGGAGAGCGGTTCCCGGAACTCGGTACCGTAGATCGAGAGGATCGTCGTGAACAGGGCGGCGATGACCGGGCCGACGATGAACCCGAGGATCCCGAACACCGCGATTCCCCCGAGGGTGGAAAAGAAGATGAGCAGGTCGTGCATCTTCGACTGGTGCCCCACCAGGTAGGGACGGATCAGGTTGTCGATCATGCTCACGAGAAAAGTGCTGATCACGATGATGGCGATGCCCGCGAAGAGCCGCCCCGCGATGATCTGCAGGATCCCGATGGGAACGAGCACCAGGGCCGGTCCCAGCATGGGGATGATCGCCAGGATCAGCATCACGACGCCCCAGAGAATCCAGCCGTTGATCCCGAACACGAGCAGGGTGATCGCTCCAAGCGTCCCCTGAATCATGCCGATGATCACCGTTCCCTTCAGGGTTGCCCGGGCGATCATGGAAAAGTGCCGCACGATCTTGAGCTCGTACTCGCTCCGCAGCGGGCTGAGGTACATGATCCTCCGGGAGATGTCCCTTCCGTCCCGGAAAAAATAGAACAGCGTGAACAGCATGATGCCGACCGTGGTCACGAATCCGAAGATTCCCGCCGATGTCCGGTTGATGATCGTGGTCGCGACGTTGCCGAGCGCGCCGAGGACCTGCCGGATGCTCTCCTTCCAGTTGATGTCCATGGAGGCGAGCCACTGGCCCAGCGGGGACTCGTCGATGAGGCTTACGACGCTCATACCGCTCTTCTGGATATCGGTGATGTCCTGTGCGTCCGTTCGCTCGACCAGCGAAACGATCTGTGCGGTGACGGCGGATCCGATCAGGGTGATCGGTACGATCAGGCCCAGGAGAATGATGAAGCAGGCGAGCAGGGCGCCCGCCGCTCTTCTCCCGCCGAGCCGCCGAACGATCCACTCGTACATTGAATAGAACAGTGTGGCGACGGACAGGGCGAGAACGACCGGAGTGAAGAACATCCGGACCACGTAGAAAAACGCGACTCCCGAAATGATGAGCAGCGCCACCAGGAACTGCAGGTTGAGCCGGTTCCGGAGGGACTCGATCTGCGGGTCCTCTTTCCGATTCGCGTCGTGATCGGCGGTCTCCCGCTCGGGCCGCTTCTCGGGCTGCTGCATGACGATTCCTCTCTTCCGTTCCCGCCGGGGTTCGACGCTATTTCCTGCGCCGCCGGAACAGGCGGGAAAGGAACAGTGCCGTTCCCTCCGCTATGCCGACGGCGAACACCAGCCGATGCATCTCGGTATCCAGCCGCATCCGGAGGAGTTCGTCCTCGCGGACGATCCGCCATTTCTGATGTCTGATCCGTTCCCGGGCCCGCTTCGAGTTAGAGCTCATCCCGGTCCCTCATCAGCTCCGAAATGGAGTGAGTGAACGGTACGGGATGGTCGCTGATCCGCTTCCATAGTACCAGTACCATCACCAGTGCGGCAATGAGATAGATCGCCGAGAGGGCGATGAGTCCCGCAAGCCGCGAACCGGAAGGAAGCAGGAATATCAGGGTTGCGGTCAGGGTGACGAATCCGAGTATCAGCAGGAAGATGGTGATGGTGGCCATCACGAAGAGCTGGATGAAATGAATCTTCTCTTCCCGCACTTCGAGGGCGAACAGTTCGAGACGATTTTCCACCATCTTCAGGAAGATATCGACGACCCTCCCGGCCATGCCGTACGCACCCGCGACGCGTGTGGAGAGCCGCATGCTATTTCCTCCGGAACATCAGGCCCATGAGCAGGCCGAAGCCGAACGCGACACCCATCACAACGTAGGGATTCTCCCGGATTACTTCATCGGTGCTTTCAAGCCCGTCCTCGAGCCGATCCTCCGCTTTCTGGTATTTCTCCGCCAGGTTGCTCTGCAGGTCCTCCAACCGGTCCTCGAGCCGATCCCGAAGGTCCTTCGCTTCATCGCTGGCGTCGTTCGCCGTGTTCTTCATCAGCGACCGGACGTCTTTGACAAGCGACTGAAAATCCTTCTCCAGTTTCTTTCGCGACGATTTTATATTCATATATTCCCCCTTGGATTTCCCGTTCAAGATACTGCCGTTTCTCGTAAAAGTCGAATTTCTCGCCGGAACGGAACGTTTGCCGCTCCGGGGCGCCGGTGTTTCTCAGATGGACATCCGGACCGAGGAACTCTGCTTCCGGCCCGCCGGCATCTGATGAAACCGTCCGTTCGACCGGCCGTTGGTGCCGACAGTTTTCCGGAAGTATGCGATCGTCTTGTCCAGACCTTCCTCCAGTGAAACCGTCGGTTCCCAGTTCAGAACGTTCCGGGCCAGGCTGATGTCGGGTTTCCGCTTTCGGGGATCATCCATCGGCAGTTTCCGGAAAACGATGGATGAGTGCGATCCGGACATGCGGATGATCATCTCCGCCAGTTCCAGGATTGATGTCTCGGAAGGGTTCCCGAGGTTCATGGGGCCTGTCACATCCTTGGGGCTCCGCATGAGTCCCATGAGCCCGGAGACCAGGTCGTCGACGTAACAGAAGCTCCGCGTCTGGTTTCCGTCTCCGTATATGGTAATGTCTTCGCCCAGCAGTGCCTGGCGGATGAAGTTGCTCACCACGCGCCCGTCCTGGGGATGCATTCCGGGACCATAGGTGTTGAAAATGCGGGCTACCTTGATCGGAACGTCGAACTGCCGGTGGTAGTCGAAAAACAGCGTTTCGGCGCATCGTTTTCCTTCATCATAGCAGGACCGGATCCCGGTCGTGTTCACGTTCCCGTGGTAGTCCTCCTTCTGCGGATGCACGTCGGGGTCTCCATAGATCTCGCTCGTGGACGCCTGCAGAATCTTCACCTCGAGCCGCTTCGCGAGGCCGAGTATGTTGATGCCGCCCAGGACTGAAGTTTTCAGGGTGTGGATGGGATCGTGCTGGTAGTGGATCGGGGATGCCGGACAGGCGAGGTTGTAGATTTCGTCGACCTCGAGGTAGATCGGAAAGCAGATGTCGTGCCTGATCACCTCGAAGTTCGGGTTGTCGAGAAATGAAGCGATATTCCGCTTGCTGCCGGTCATGAAGTTGTCGAGACACAGAACTTCATGCTGCTCGGCGAGCAGCTTTCCGCAGAGATGTGACCCGAGAAAGCCTGCGCCTCCGGTCACCAGGATCCGCATACTGGATCGTATCGCCATAATCACCTCTTCCGGTGGAAATCCTGGAGAAAGCCTTGTACAAGCGGAATATACGGTTCTGCTTCATCTCGGGTCAAATCCGGGCAGCATCTTCATCTTCTCTCTTCCGGCGGCACGATTCGTTTGACCCCGTCGGAGCTTCTCGTTATTTTCGGAATAGAAAATGTAAAAAAGGGAAGGAATATGAGTTCTCGAGGTTTGGATCGGCTGAAATCACGAAATGCGCCCGCCTTGCGAACTGCCTCCTCTTTGAAGACGGCTTCGGCCGGAATGTCGCGCAGAGAAGTTGAAAAAGTTATGAGGAGATGCTTCCGTGAAAGTACTGATTACCGGAGGAGCGGGATTTATCGGTTCTCATCTCGCCGATGAGTTGATCGAAAACGGCTACGAGGTGCGGATTCTCGATCTGCTCTCTCCCCAGGTGCACGGGGAGGAAGGGAGGGTGCCTGATTACCTGAACGCGAAAGCGGAGTTCATCCGGGGAGACGTGTGTGATCCCGGGACGGTCGAAGACGTGTTGAGGGATGTCGATGGAGTGTTTCATCTTGCCGCGGCGGTCGGGGTCGGCCAGAGCATGTACCAGGTGGAGCGTTATGTACGGGTCAACGATCTGGGAACGGCGAATCTCCTGCAGGCCCTGATCGATCACCCGGTGAAACGGCTCGTCACGGCCTCGAGCATGAGCGTCTACGGAGAAGGTCTGTATCGCCGTTCGAACGGCAGCCTGGAGAGCGGTGCGGAGCGCCGACCCGATCAGCTCGGGAAAGGGCAGTGGGAGATGCTCGACGAATGGGACGATGTGCTCGTTCCGGTTCCCACCCCCGAAACCAAGACTCCCGCCCTTTCATCCATTTATGCGCTTTCCAAGTACGATCAGGAGCGGATGAGCCTGCTCGTGGGAAGAGCCTACCGGATCCCGACCGTCGCGCTTCGGTTCTTCAACGTCTATGGCCCCCGACAGGCCCTCTCGAACCCCTATACCGGCGTTCTCGCCATTTTCGCCTCCCGGTATCTGAACGGAAAAGCGCCGGTCGTTTTCGAGGATGGACGGCAGCGGCGGGACTTCGTCAGTGTGCACGATGTCGCCCGGGCATGTCGCCTTGCATTCGAATCGGAGCGGGCGGACGGCAGAGTGTACAACATCGGAAGCGGCAGTTCGTGGAGCATACTCGAAATCGCGCAGCTGATGGCGCATGCGCTGGGGAAGGATTCGATCGAGCCCGAGATCTCGGGGAAATTCCGGGTCGGGGACATCCGGCACTGCTTCGCGGACATCTCCCGGGCGAAAGAGGAACTGGGGTTCGAGCCGGCGATGGTGCTCGAGGAAGGAATCGACGAGCTCGCCGCCTGGCTCGAAACCCAGGTCGCGCGGGAAGCCGTGGATATCGCCAATGCGGAGCTCGACAGGAGAGGGCTTCGCATATGAACGGCGGGAAGATGATCTACGGATGGAACGAGGGGTTTCCCGCGGACGATCCCGACCGGGTGGATCGGGCGCTCGAGCTCTCCGGCCGGTTCGGCGTCCGGCGATTTCTCGTTTCGGTATCCCGGGAGCTCTGGGGGACCGGTGCCGGCAGGGAGCGCTACCGATTCCTTCTCTCCCGGCTGTCCGCCGGGGCGGAGCTGACGGTACGGCTGTTCGAACGACGAGCCGCGCCCGGACGGAACTCCGGACCGGCGGAATCCGGCGGGCCCGCGGGCTTCGTCGACTTCGTCCGGGAAGTCCTGGATGATGCGGGCGGAGCGGTGGGTTCGGCCGAGATCGTGTACGGCCCGGGCATGCTGTCCGACTGGAAATGGTGGATCGATCCGGATCTCCGGAAGGAACGGATCGCGGTCCTCCCCGCCTGCCGGATCTGCAGGGAACGCGGCATCCCGGTGTCCGTCGGCGGGATCGGGCCCGAGAACCTTACCTGGCTCGACCTGCTCTGCCGGAACGGCGTCCTGGCGGAGGCGGATGCGGTCGGCCTCCGGTATTATCCGGATCCGGGTTCCTCCGTGCCCGGATCGCCGTACCGGGACCTGATCGGGAACGTCCGGTCGATCCTCGACCTGTACGGGATCGATATCGAGACCTGGATTACCGGAACCGGAATCTCCTCGCGGAGGAGATCGGAGACCGAGCAGCTGCGTCTCCTCGCGGAAGCGCTCCAGGCTCCGGCGGACCGGCTCTACTGGGATTCGCTCATGGACCAGCCGTCCTCTCGTCGGGACGGATCGGACGCCAGGGGGCACTCCGGGCTGATCCGGTACGGCGGAGGCGAGAAGCTTGCCGGAAGGGTGCTGCTCCAGCACGGGATCGAGGGGACCGCGCAATTCTCGGGGCTCGTCGAGCAGGCGGGGCGCTCGCGAACGGGCTCCGCCGGCAGCCGTCCGGCAGACGGGCGCCGGGTCCGAAGCGGAGAGCGCCCGGTGCTGATCACCGGCGGCGCGGGCTTCATCGGAACCAATCTCGCCGCCCGGCTTCTTTCGGACGGCGTTCCGGTCATCGTGCTGGATGCGTTCGTCCGTCCGGGCGTGGAGGAGAATTTCCGCTGGCTCCGCAGCACCTTCGGTGCGGACGTTTCGCTGCAGGCGGGAGACATCCGGGACCGGGATACGGTGCGGGAGGCAGTCCGGGACGCAGGAACCGTCTATCATCTTTCGGCCCAGGTGGCGGTAACCACCAGTCTCGACGACCCGCTGGATGATCTTGAGGTGAACGGTACGGGAACGCTCAACCTTCTCGAGGCCGTCCGCCGGCGTCCCGATCCGCCGGGGGTTGTCTTCACATCCACAAACAAGGTGTACGGCAGCCTCTCCGACGTTCTCATGGTGCAGGATCGTCTGCGTTACAGTCCGACCGACGGCCGGATCCGGCAGAACGGCATCGGCGAGAGCCGGCCGCTCGATTTCCACAGCCCCTACGGCTGCTCCAAGGGTGTCGCGGACCAGTACGTGCGGGACTACGCGCGGGTGTTCGGCATTCCCACGGTGGTTTTCCGGATGAGCTGTATCTACGGTCAGCACCAGTTCGGGACCGAGGACCAGGGATGGGTCGCTCACTTCATACTCAGGGCCCTGCAGGGAGAGGAGATTTCCATTTTCGGTGACGGGCGGCAGGTCCGGGACATCCTGCACGTGGACGATCTGGTCGAGGCGTTTCTCCTGGCCCGGAGACAGATCGACCGGCTCGGGGGAAAGGTTTTCAACATCGGCGGCGGACCGGATCACACCGTCAGTCTTCTCGAGCTCGTTGAAATGCTCAATCGGGTTGTCGGAAACCGACCGGCGATCCGGTTTTCCGACTGGCGCAAGGGTGATCAGCGCTACTACGTATCGGATATCCGGGGCTTCGAACGCATGACCGGGTGGAGTCCCACGGTGAACATTCCGACGGGAATCTCGCGTCTGGCATCCTGGCTGCGGGAGTACCGTCTGTCCGAGCACGGGAGCGAACCGCTGCGGGAGGAGGCGGTATGAGCCGGAGCGTCGCTGCCGCGGTCATCGCGGAGCCGCACCGGATCGCGATCGAAGAGCGTCCTCTGCCGGATCCGGGGGAGGGGGAAATCCGGTTCCGGGTCGAGGGCTGCGGAATCTGCGGATCGGATTTTCCCGTATGGGAAGGCAGGCCCTGGTTCGACTATCCCTGCGAAGCGGGATCTCCCGGACACGAGGCATGGGGATACGTCGACGCCGTCGGGCGGAACGTGAGCGCGTTCCGCGAAGGAGACCGGATTGCCGCGCTCGGGTATCACTCCTATGCCGGAGTCGACGTGGCGGCCGCTTCCATGGCGGTTAAACTGCCCCGGACCCTCGACGGAAAGCCGTTTCCCGGCGAACCGCTGGGCTGCGCGGTGAACATCATCGACCGGAGCGGAATCCGTCCCGGGCAGACGGTCGCGGTGGTCGGCATCGGGTTCCTGGGCGCTCTGCTGGCGGAGCTTGCCATGCGCAGGGGTGCCCGGGTGATCGTCCTTGCCCATCGCCGGTTCGCCCGGGAAACGGCCGCGGGGATCGGAATCGCCGCCGACGATATCGTCCCGATGGAGGATCACCGCGAAGCGATCGAAACGGTGAAGAAGCGGACCGGAGGAAGACTCTGCGAGCGGGTCATCGAGGCCACAGGGCTCCAGTGGCCTCTGGACCTCGCGGGAGAGCTGACGGCGGAGCGGGGCAGGCTCGTCATTGCGGGTTATCACCAGGACGGCCTGCGGCAGGTGAACATGCAGCTGTGGAACTGGCGGGGAATCGACGTCATCAACGCCCACGAACGCGATCCGGTTCAGTACATTGAGGGCATACGGAAGGCCGTACGGCTGGCGGAGAACGGAACGTTCAATCCGTGGCCGCTTCTGACCCATCGATTCTCCCTCTCCGGGCTGAACGATGCGTTCACGATGATGCGGGATCGTCCGCACGGGTATCTGAAGGCCTACGTGGTACCGGAATGAAGGGCAGGAGGAGCATGCGGAAACGATCGGCGGATCGGACAGCCGGAGCATCTGCCGCCCCGGCAGACAGGCCGTCGCTGGGCTTCCTGGGGACGGGATGGATCGGCCGGAACCGGATGGAGGCCGTGGCCCGGTCGGGGTACGGCCGGATCGAAGCGATCGCCGATCCGGACCGGGAATCGGCCGAAGCGGCGCTCGGACTTTCGCCGGAAGCCCGGATCCTGGACGGGCTGGAGCCGCTCCTGGAACATGGGGCTCGACGGCATCGTAATCGCGACCCCGAGCGCGCTGCACTCGGCTCAGTCCATCGCCGCCCTTCGATCCGGCTGCGCGGTCTTCTGCCAGAAGCCGCTGGGACGGAATGCCGACGAAACCCGGGCGGTGCTGGATGCTGCCCGGGACGCCGACCGTCTTCTCGGGGTGGATCTTTCCTACCGCTTCACCCGGAGCGCCCGGATCGTTCGGGAGCGGATCGGGGCCGGCGATCTGGGCGAGATCTACGCGGCGGAGCTCGTTTTCCACAATGCCTACGGTCCGGACAAGGCCTGGTTCTACGATCCGGCGCTTGCGGGAGGCGGATGCGTTCTCGACCTGGGAATCCACCTGGTGGACCTGCTCCTCTGGACGCTCGAGTTCCCGGAGATCGAAGCGGCGGACGGGAGGCTCTTCCGCGGAGGCAGACCGCTCCTCGATCCGTCCGGGTACGCCGAGGATTACGCGGTGGCCCGGATCGACCTCGCTTCGGGGGCGAGCGCAACGCTCGCCTGCTCCTGGAATCTGCCCGCCGGGCGGGATGCGGTGATCCGGGCGACGTTCTATGGAACCCGGGGCGGCATCTGCATCGAAAACGTGGACGGTTCCTTCTACGACTTCCGGACGCTGCTGTACCGCAGGACCGCGACGGAGCTGCTCGATGAAGGTCCCGACGACTGGGGAGGGCGGGCAGCGGTCGAATGGGCGCAGCGGCTCGGGGAGGGGAGGGGTTTCGATCCCGATGCGGAGCACCTGGTCCGGACCGCCGAGGCGATCGATGCGATCTACGGAAGAGACGCCGGGTTCGGCTGGAAACGACGACAAGGAGACACTGATGGATTATCAGTCCCATACCACCACGAATCATGAAGTGATCCGTAACTGGGTCGAGGAACGGAAAGGGGTTCCTGCGACCGTGAAGGGAACGCCCGAGGGAGGAGAAGATGCGGGACTGCTTCGGATCGACTTTCCGGATTATTCTCCCGACCCCTCTCTCAAGCACATCCACTGGAACGAGTTCTTCGAGAAGTTCGACGAGCAGCATCTCTCGTTTCTTTATCAGAACGAGCAGAAGGAGGGCGGCAAAAGCCGCTTCAACAAGTTCGTATACCGCGATCGGGAAGGTTCATAGCCCGTGCACTCGATCCTTTCCTCATCGGGCGTACGCCGGGTGCTCATGACGGCGGACACCGTCGGCGGTGTCTGGAACTATTCGCTCCGGCTTACCCGCGAACTGGGACGGCGGGGAATCCAGGTCGGCGTGGCCACGATGGGCCGGCTGCTTTCCCGGCAGCAGCGCAAGGAAGCGTCGACGCTGAGTAACCTGAAGCTCTACGAGAGCACGTTCAAGCTCGAGTGGATGCAGAATCCCTGGGACGATGTGGACGCCTCCGGTCCGTGGCTTCTCGATCTGGAAAAGGACTTCGCTCCCGACGTGATCCACCTGAACACCTTCGCCCACGGGGTACTCCCCTGGCGGGCACCGGTGCTCATCGTGGGACATTCCTGCGTCTATTCCTGGTTTTCCTGGGTCCGGGGCATGGCGCCTCCTCCGGAATGGCGCCACTACCGGGAATCCGTCATGCGGGGACTCATGGCGGCACGCTGTGTCACCGCCCCGAGCCGGACCATGCTGGTGTCGCTGCACCTCTACTACGGGGATTTCACAAGCGTCGCTCCTATCCCCAACGGGATCCGGCCGGGCGAATACCAGCCGATGAAGAAGGAACCCATGATCTTCTCCGCCGGACGGCTCTGGGACGAGGCGAAGAATATCGGGCTGCTTCAGCAGGCGGCCCCGGATCTTCCCTGGCCGGTCTTCGTGGCAGGGGAGACCCGGGGACCCGAAGGGGGGCATCGGGACATGGAGAACGTGATTCCCCTCGGAATGCTGCCGCAGGGGGAAATGGCCGACTGGATGGGTCGGGCGGCGGTGTACGCCCTGCCTGCGCGCTACGAACCGTTCGGGCTCTCCGCCCTGGAAGCCGGACTCTCCGGCTGCGCCCTGGTGCTCGGCAACATCCCCAGCCTGCGGGAAGTATGGGGGAATGCCGCGCTCTATGTCGATCCCGACAATGACCGGGAACTGGTCGCGGCCGTGCGAAACCTCTCGGAGGACGAGACCATGCGGAATACCTTCGCATCGCTCGCCCGGAGGCGGGCGCTCACGTACACGGCGGACCGGATGGCGGACAAGTACGTAGCGCTGTACAACCGGCTCGCCGTGCCGGAACGGAAGTTCATCAAGGAACGGCTTTTCGTCTGGGGGGAAAAGAATCGATGAGAATCGTGATATTCTCCCATTCGCTGGTTTCCGACTGGAACCACGGGAACGCACATTTTCTCCGCGGGATCGCCTCCGAGCTCGTGTCCCGGAATCACGACGTACGGGTGTACGAACCTGAGGACAGCTGGAGCCGGAACAACCTGATTCACGAGCAGGGTGACGAGCCGATCCGGGAGTTTCATCGCGTCTATCCGCGGCTCGAAAGCCGGCTCTACGACCGGAGGGAGATCGATCCGGACCGGGAGCTCGAGGGTGCGCAGCTGGTGATCGTTCACGAATGGAACGATCCGGAGCTCGTCGCGGCGATCGGGGCCGCGCGGAAGCGGAGCTCCGCCTTCCGGCTGCTCTTTCACGACACCCATCACCGCTCGGTCACCGATCCTCAGTCGATGTCGCACTACGATCTCTCGGCCTACGACGGCGTGCTCGCCTTCGGGGAAGCGGTCCGGAACGTGTATCTCCGGAAGGGCTGGACCCGGAGAGCCTGGGTGTGGCACGAGGCGGCCGACACGCGGGTGTTCCATCCCATCGAGCAGACGGAAAAGGATGGAGATCTGGTCTGGATCGGAAACTGGGGTGACGATGAACGGAGCCGCGAGATCCGGGAATTCCTCATCGATCCGGCAGCCGGGCTGCAGCTCTCCGCCCGGATCTACGGCGTCCGGTACCCCGAGGAGGCGCTCGCGCTGCTCCGGAAAAAGGATATCCGGTATGCCGGGTGGCTCCCGAACGTCCAGGTGCCCGAGGTGTTCTCCCGGTTCCGGGTAACCGTACACATTCCCCGAGCGCCGTACCGGTCGGTGCTGCCGGGAATCCCGACCATCCGGGTATTCGAGGCTCTGGCCTGCGGAATTCCCCTCATCTCCGCTCCCTGGGAGGATCGGGAGAACCTCTTCACCCCGGGGCGATGATTATCTGGTCGCCCGCGACGGCGCGGAGATGACCCGTCTGCTGCGGGAACTGCTCAACGACCCCGCCCGGGCCTCCGAGCTGGCGGAGCATGGACTGCGGACGGTGCGTTCCCGGCACACCTGCGCCCATCGCGTGGAGGATCTCCTGCGAATTTATCAGGATCTGTGAGGAAATCTGAACGAAAAAATGGAGGAACTGCATGGGAGAAGGGCTGAAGATCGCGTTTTTCGGATCGAGCCTGCTGTCGGCCTACTGGAACGGGGCGGCGACCTACTATCGCGGAATCATCAAGGCCCTTCACGCCCGGGGGCACCGGATCACGTTTTACGAACCGAACGCCTTCGACCGGCAGTCCCATCGGGACATCGATCCGCCGGACTACGCCCGGAGCGTCGTCTACCCGGCGGACGATGAAGGGGTCCGGGGCGCCCTGCGTGATGCCGGGGGAGCCGATATCGTGGTCAAGGCGAGCGGGGTGGGGATCTTCGATCCGCTGCTTGAAGAGGAGGTTCTCGGATTCCGGGAGCGGGGAGCGGCCGTCATTTTCTGGGACGTCGATGCCCCGGCGACACTCGATCGCGTCATGAACGAGACGTCCGATTATTTCCGCTCCCTGATTCCCGAATACGATCTGGTTCTCACCTACGGCGGCGGATACCCGGTGGTGCACACGTACCGCAGTCTCGGAGCGCGGGACTGCGTTCCCATCTACAATGCGCTCGATCCGGACGAACATCATCCGGTCCCTCCCGAGCCCCGATTCGAAGGGACCCTGGGTTTCCTCGGGAACCGGATGCCGGACCGGGAGCAGCGGGTCTGGGAATTTTTCTTCAAGACCGCGTCCAGCATGCCCGGAGATACGTTTCTTCTGGGCGGAAGCGGCTGGGAATCGCATCTTCCGGAGGTGGACAACATCGTGTATCTCGGCCACGTCTACACCCGTGATCACAACGCCTTCAACTGCAGCGTCCGGGCGGTCCTGAACATCAGCCGCCAGAGCATGGCGCAGTACGGCTTCTCCCCGGCTACCCGGGTGTTCGAAGCGGCCGGAGCGGGAGTCTGCATGATAACCGACGAATGGGAAGGGATCGATCTGTTCTTCGAGCCCGGAGTGGAATGCCTGGTCGCCCGCTCGGGGGAGGACGTCGTCCGGCACCTGGAGGAACTGAGTACCGAACGCGCCCTGGAGATCGGAAGGGCCGCCTACCGGAGGGTTCTGGCCGACCACACCTACCGGCGGCGGGCGGAGGAACTTGAGCATCTGCTCTATTCCGTGGCGGAAGGAAAAGGCGTTCATGGGTAAGAGAAGCCGGCTGAACGGAGACCGGATGCACCTGGTCGTGATCGGTCTCTCGATCACTTCCTCCTGGGGAAACGGCCACGCCACCACGTACCGCTCCCTGCTTCGCGAGTTCTCCCGCCGCGGGCATCGGGTGACGTTCCTGGAACGCGACGTTCCCTGGTACGCCTCCAACCGCGACCTTCCGGAACCCGGCTTCTGCCGGCTCGGTCTCTACGACGACCTCGATGAGCTCCGGGTGAGATTCGGAGATACGATCGCCGGAGCCGACGCGGTCATGATCGGCTCCTTCGTTCCCGAGGGAGTGGCGGCCGCCGAGCTTTCGCTCCGTCTCGCCTCGGGACCGGTGGCATTCTATGACATCGATACGCCGGTGACCCTGGAGAAACTGCGTCGGCAGGACGACGAGTACCTCGTCCCGGAGCTGATTCCCCGGTTCGATCTCTACCTCTCGTTCACCGGAGGTCCGATTCTCGGCGTCCTGGAGCGGACGTACGGCAGTCCCGCCGCCCGGCCTCTCTACTGCTCCGCGGATACCGGCGCATATTTTCCCGAGCCCGCCGATCCGGAGTACGACCTGGGCTACATGGGTACATTCAGCGATGACCGGCAGCCGCCCCTTGACCGTCTGCTTCTGGAGCCGGCCCGTTCATGGGAGAAAGGGCGATTCATCGTGGCCGGGCCGCAGTATCCGGACCATATCCGCTGGCCGGCGAACGTCCGGCGGATCGAGCACCTGCCTCCGGCGGAGCATCGCGGCTTCTACCGGCGACAGCGGTTCACGCTGAACGTGACCCGGGAGCAGATGATCCGGACCGGCTGGTCCCCGAGCGTCC
The DNA here is from genome assembly GCA_963728215.1 of uncultured Spirochaetota bacterium. Lineage (GTDB taxonomy): Bacteria > Spirochaetota > Spirochaetia > CAVSJD01 > CAVSJD01 > CAVSJD01. The sequence goes on from CAVSJD010000015.1 coordinate 136,833, forward strand.
GGCTCTTCGAGGCAGCGGCCTGCGCCGTTCCGATCATCAGCGACCGCTGGGAAGGAATCGAGGAATTCTTCGTGCCGGATCGGGAAATCTTCCTGGTCGACTCTCCGAAGCAGGTGCTCGAGCTGATCCGGGAACTGCCGGAATCCGCCCGGATTGCGGCCGGGGAACGGGCGCGGCGGCGGGTGCTCGAGGCCCACTCCGCGGCCCGTCGGGCGGAGGAGCTCGAGGGCTACCTGCGGGCCCTGATGCGGGGAAACCGGCCCGGCCGGACGCAGGAAGCCGAAGCGATGATCGGGGAGGAAGGATAGCGTCCCCGTCATCCTCCGTGCCCGCTCCTTGCACGTCCCCCGGTAAAAATGATAAAAATCCAGAAGCGGACCGTCAGCGGAAGGCCGTAACGCAGTGGGGAGACATCATGAGCGAACGAGAACTGGAAGACCGAAGAAAAGAAGCGGAGCTGGAACCCGGAGCGACCGGCGCCGATTTCATCCGGAGCATCATCCGGGAGGATGTCCGCACCGGGCGGAACGGGGGCAGAGTACACACCCGGTTTCCGCCGGAGCCGAACGGCTATCTGCACATCGGTCACGCCAAGTCGATCTTCCTCAATTTCGGAATCGCCCGGGAGTTCGGCGGACTGTGCAATCTGCGGCTCGACGATACGAACCCGCTCAAGGAAGAGATGGAGTACATCGACTCCATCAAGGAAGACGTACGCTGGCTCGGGTTCGACTGGGCGGAGCGCGAGTACTACGCGTCGGACTACTTCGAGCAGCTCTACGAATGGGCCCGCCAGCTGATTCGTGACGGAAAAGCCTACGTCTGCGATCTGAGCGCCGACGAGATCCGGGAGTTCCGCGGGACCCTGACCGAACCGGGGAGGAACAGCCCTCATCGGGACCGCCCGGCGGAAGAGAGCCTGGACCTCTTCGAGCGGATGCGCTCCGGCGAGTTCCCTGACGGGTCCCGGACCCTGCGGGCCCGGATCGACATGGCCTCGCCGAACATCAACCTGCGCGATCCGGTGATGTACCGGATCATGCATGCGACCCATCCCCGGACCGGCGATGCCTGGTGCATCTATCCCACCTACGACTATGCCCACGGGCAGTCGGATGCGATCGAGGGGATCACCCATTCCATCTGCACCCTCGAGTTCGAGAATCATCGGCCGCTCTACGACTGGTATCTCGAGCAGATCGGGCCCGAGCATCGGCCCCGGCAGATCGAGTTCGCCCGTCTGAACATCTCCTACACCGTCCTGAGCAAGCGGAGGCTCCTGCGGCTGGTCAAGGAGCGTTTCGTCGAGGGCTGGGACGATCCGCGGATGCCCACGATCTCCGGAATGCGCCGCCGGGGGTATCCGTCCGCTGCGATCATCCGTTTCTGCGATCGGATCGGTGTGGCCAAGATGAACAGTACCGTGGATATCGCGCTGCTGGAGTATTTCCTCCGCGACGACCTGAACCGGAACGCTCCCCGTTCCATGGTCGTGCTGCGTCCGCTCAAGCTGGTCATCGAGAACTATCCCGAGGACAGGGTCGAGCAGATCGAGACTGAGAACAATCCCGAAGATCCCGCGGCGGGAACCCGCACGGTCCCGTTCTGCCGGGAGGTCTGGATCGAGCGTGAGGACTTCATGGCAGACCCTCCGAAGAAGTACTTCCGTCTTTCCCCCGGCGCCGAGGTCCGCCTGAAAGGCGCCTATTACGTCACCTGCACCGGGGCGATCAGGGACGCGAATGGGGAAATCGTGGAGATCCGCTGCACGTACGACCCGGAATCCTCCGGCGGCGGCACTCCCGACGGCCGGAAAGTGAAGGGAACCCTCCACTGGGTTTCGGCTCGTCATGGGGTGGACTGCGAAGTCCGGCTCTACGACAGACTTTTCTCGAAGGAGGATCCGAACGAGGTGGAGGAAGGAAAGGACTTCGTGGATTACATGAATCCGGACTCCCTCCAGGTCCTGACCGGCTGCAAGGCCGAGCCTGCGCTCGCGAATCCGGCTCCGGTCACGCATCAGTTTCTGCGGCACGGCTACTTCTTCCCCGATCCGAAACACTCGGCTCCCGGCCGTCCGGTTTTCAACCGGACCGTATCGCTCCGGGATACCTGGGCCAAGATCGAGAAAAAGTTCGGTTCCGGAGACGGTTCCTGATCGCGGCCCGGGTTCCGGCTCCCTGCCGGACAACGTCGGGGAGCCGGGAACGATCATCATCCGCAGACACGCGCTTCCTGTCCCGGGCAATGTTGCATGTGGAGGTTTTTATGAGAAAATCGGCCTTCCCGATGCTCCTGCTGATGCTGGCGGCTGTCGTCCTCCCGATCGGTGCACAGCAGACCGGCGGCAGTGACTTTCCGTTCCGACTGGAACCGGGGTACGGGTATCTGCTCAGTTGGCGCATGCTTCCGGATGCCGTCGAGTTCGAGATGTCGGCTCCGACCTCCGGATGGGTCGCCGTGGGATTCGAGCCGGGTACGGTAATGGATCAGGCGGATATGGTGTTCGGGTGGGTCACCAGTACCGGGGACGTCCGGGTGGTGGATGCCTTTTCCACCGGGGTGTTCGGACCGCATCCTCCGGATGAGGAGCTTGGCGGCACTTCCGACGTGAGGAGCGTCGGCGGGAGCGAGGAAGGCGGCCGGACCGTCATCCGGTTCACCCGCCCTCTCGTCACGGGAGACCGGTTCGACAAGGAAATCCCGCAGCAGGGAACGTTGAACCTGATCTGGGCGTACGGAGAGGACGACGATTTCGTTTCCTTCCATATCGCGGCGGGTTACGGCGCCCTCGAGGTGGATCGGGGAGGAGCGGAAACCACAGCGGGACCGTCTCCCGTCTCTGCTCTGCTCCTGATTCTGCATGCCGGCCTGATGTCTCTGGGATTCCTCTGCATGATCACGGGACTCGTGATCGCCCGGTATTTCCGCACGAAGAAATGGTGGCTCAGGATGCACCGGCCGATCGGCATCGCCGGAGCGCTGATGAGCGGTGCGGGCCTCATTGCGGGCTTCCTGATGGTCTCCCTCACCTCCGGACAGCACATCCGCATTCTTCACTCCGCATTCGGACTCCTTGCGATCGCGCTGATCACGGGAACGCCGTTCCTCGGCCTCGCGATCTTCCGGAAAGGCGGCGACAAAGCACGGTATCGGATCATGCACCGATGGTACGGCCGGTCCACCCTGCTGCTCATGTTCGTCACCATTCTGCTGGGACTGCAGCGGGCCGGATTCCTGTAGGTAAAAAGATGAAAAGATGAAAATAAAACTTGACAGTACAGGTAAACTATATAAGATTAGATATAGAGAATGCAGTGTGGTTCGCGGATAACGATTCATGCTGCAGCGATTCACGTAACGTCTCTTTTCCTGGCTACTTTCCTCCTCCAACTCTGCTGTCGTGTGTTACACGCAGCAGAGTTTTTTTAGTTTTACGGTAAAACGAGGCGCTGGATTTTTTCCTGAATCTCCCTTACTATGATCAGGCCATGTATCAAAAAATCAGCAGCACGCAACTGCTTCCCGATGAGGTCGCAGATCGGATCAAGGCACTCATTACCGGACAGCAGCTCAAGCCCGGGGACCGGCTGCCCAGCGAGATGGAACTGACGCGGCTCTTCGGGGTTTCCCGGCCGACAGTCCGCGAGGCGATCAAGTTCCTGATGTCCCACAACATCCTCAAAATCGTCCGGGGCAAGGGCACCTTCGTGAGCATGACGCCCGGAATCCTGAGCGATCCGTTCGGTCTCGATTTCATCAGCGGAGGCGATATCCTGCTTTCCCTGGTCGAGGCACGGCTCATCATCGAACCCGGTGTTGCCCGGCTTGCCGCGGAGAAAGCGGAGAGCGGCAGATGTGGAGCGCCTGGGGCTCTGTATCGACGAGATGCGGGGAATCGTGCACGAGCACCGGGTCGGAATGGAAAGCGAGCTCGCGTTCCATCGGGGAATCGCCCAGGCGACCAAGAATCCGGTCATCGAGCGGATCGTTCCCACCATTCTCGCCGCGATCGTGAAGACGTACGAGGATTCCGGGAGAACGAGCGAGGATTACCGCCATGCCCTGGAAGAGCACGTGGCGATCTTCGAAGCGATCAGGGATCACGACCCCGCGGCCGCCGGCACCGCCATGAAGCGGCACCTCGAACGCAGCTTCCACAGAACGCAGGAAAAACGCGGCAGGGCATCAGCAGGGCGGTAACCAGCCGCCTCTCCCGCCGGCGAACCGGCAGACCCGACAGCCTTCCTCCTCCGCCTCGCGCGTCATCGGGGCCGTTCGGCTCATCCGCTCCGCTCGATAAAAGATAACATTTCAGGTCATCATTAAGCTCGTTATATATTACAGAAATAGTCATTATAATGAAACTTGACATCTGACGTCAAGCTGTTATAATCAGGTATTCATCTTTAAAAAGGAGTTAATGGTGATGAAAAAACTTCTGTTACTGGGAATGGCTCTTCTGCTTGTATGCAGCTTTTCTTTCGCCGAAGGGCAGAAAGAGAGCAGTGCCGCTGATTTTCCCTCTCGACCGGTAACCTGTCACGTTCCCTGGGGCGTCGGCGGCGGTTCGGACATCGTGTTCAGAACCGTCGGATCGGTCTTTCAGAAGTATTCGGGCGGGCAGCCGCAGCTGATCAAGAATGTTCCCGGGGCAGCGGGTGTCGTCGGCATTACCGAGTACCTGAACACCGTGCGGGGGGACGGCTACGACGTCATGACGTGGAACGGAGCCCAGACCATAAAGACGCATGTATCCAAGGTCGATTACGACGCAATGGATTTCAAGCCGGTGATCAAGCTGATCTCCAACTACACCTATATCCTGGTCCGGGACGACTCCCCGTTCAAGACACTGCAGGATTTCATCGATTATGCCAAGGCACATCCGGGTGAAGTGACCATGGGTCATGCCGGAACGGGCGGCGGCGGACATCTGGCCAGCATTCTGTTTAATGCCGAAGCAGGTACCGAGGTAACCTACGTTCCGTTCGGGGGCGGCGGACCGGCCGCGGCGGGGCTGCTCGCCGGAGAGACCATGATCAGCATGAACATTCCTCCCGAGGGACTCTCGAACGTCGAGGCGGGACAGCTCCGGGCGCTTGCCACGATGTCTCCGGAACGCCTCCCGCAGATTCCGAACGTCCCGACGACTCGCGAAGCCGGGGTCGATGCGATCTATTTCCAGTCCCGAGGGGTCGTCACCCACAAGGACACCCCGGATGAAATCGTCCAGAGACTGCACGACATCTACAAGCAGTGTATCGAGGACCCGGAGGTCCAGAAGAAGTTCTACGACATGGTCATTTCCGTAACCTATGCGGGTCCCGAGGAGTATGGAAAGGAAATCGTCGAAGAAGATGCCATGTTCGAGAAAATCATCAAGCAGTACAAGATCGGCGACAAGTACTGATCCTGGATCATTCTGACGAATGAGAAGGGGAGGCGTTCGCCTCCCCTTTCTTGAAGGTGGATGGAATGCACCCGAAAGTTGATTTTTTCATCGGTCTGTTTCTGGTTGCTTTTTCAGTCGTCGCATTCTTCATCGCTGGAGAACTGCCGGAAGCGAAAAAGGGACTCGGACCGGGAGACTACCCCCAGGTCGTTTTGAGCACACTGTTTGTCCTCGGTGTCATACAGGTCGGTTATTCGTTCTTTCTGCAACGGAAGAAATCGCACCCGAGGGGAAGAAATATGAAAAGGGAGAGCTGCGCCAGATCTTTCTCCTGATTTTCTGTGTCGCCGCATACATCTGGTTCGTCCGGTATTTCGGATTCATCATTCTCACGCCGTTCTTCATGTTCGCCATGATGTACATTTTCGGCCTGAGAAAATGGCTCAAGATGGTGATTATCAGCGTTTCCTCGATGGCGGTGATCTATATCGTTTTCAATAACCTGATGTATGTCCTTCTTCCTCGTTTCAATCTGTTTTAGATAGGGAGTTACCTATGGAGATGATTCAGGGATTAGCCCAAGGTCTGATGCACACGTTGGAGCCGTGGACGTTTCTCATGATGATGATCGGGCTCGTCGGCGGGATAATTCTGGGTGCCATTCCGGGAATGACCGGTTCCATGGGTATCATTCTCCTTCTTCCGCTTCTCTATCACCTGGAGTTCGGGGCGGCCCTGGTTACCCTTGCGGCGATGTTCTGCGGAGCCATGTACGGCGGGTCCATCTCCGCCATTCTCCTCCGCGCACCGGGGCATCCGTCGGCCGCGGCAACCGTGCTGGACGGGTACCCAATGGCGCAGAGAGGGGAGGCGGGCAGGGCGCTCGGCCTGGCGGTCATCGCTTCCGTGGCGGGAGGACTCGTCAGCGGGCTGTGCCTCATCCTCATTTCTCCGCAGCTGGCGAAAGTGGCACTCGAGTTCCGCGCTCCGGAATATTTTTCCCTCGCCATTTTCGGGTTGTCGATCATCGCGAGCGCCACGGGAAAGAATACGCTCAAGGGATTGATCGTCGGGGTTCTCGGATTGTTCATCTCCACCATCGGCGTGGATGAAATCTGGGGGGTGAACCGGTTCTCCTTCAACCAGCCGTTCCTGATGGGAGGTCTTTCCCTTCTGCCGGTACTGGTAGGTCTTTTCGCCATATCTCAGATATTCTTCGATCTGACGAAGGCGATGAGAGGAGAGGAAATTCCGCGACAGGTGATCAGAAACGTCCTCCCGTCGAAGAAGGACATCAAACGGATAACGATCCCGATCATCGTCGGATCCCTGCTGGGCACCATGATCGGGATCATTCCCGGAGCGGGCGGTGCGATCGCCTGCTTCGTTTCCTACGATTTCATCAAGAGATTTTCCAAAAACAAGGCCGAGTGGGGGACCGGCGTTCCGGAAGGGATCGTCGCCCCGGAATCCGCCAACAACGGAACGACCGGGGGAGCCCTGGTTCCCCTGCTCACCCTGGGTATCCCGGGAGATGCGGTCACGGCCGTCATGCTGGGAGCCCTCATGCTGATCGGCGTGCGGCCGGGACCGATGCTGTTCATCCAGCATCTGGATGCCGTGTACACGCTCTTCGCCGCGTTCATTCTGATGCAGTTCATAATTCTGATCCTGGGGCTGGCAGGCACCAAGGTCTGGCCGAGAGTTCTCAATATCCCGAGAGCGATCCTGATGCCCCTTATCATCCTGGCCAGCTTCCTCGGAGCCTATACGCTTGCCAACAACCTGAACGATGCCATGACAGCTCTCCTGTTCGGAGTGATCGGTTATTTCATGCGGAAATACGATTACCCCGCCCCGCCCATGATTCTCGGACTGATCCTGGGGCCGATGGCGGAGCAGAACCTGAATCGCGGCCTTCTGGTTTCGGGCAGCTGGCTCTTTCTGTTCGCCAGCCCGATCTCGACGACCTTCATGGCGCTGTCGGTACTCTCTCTGGGCATTCCGCTGCTCCTGAAGTTCAAGTCGCAGCTTCAGCACACCTCGGAGACATCTCCGACGAAATAGCGGGGGTTGGTGAGTGACCGGTGGCAGAGGCTGACGCTCCGGTACTGATCGAGGGAGAAAATGAGAGATATTCGCATCGGCGCCGTCCAGTTCGAGGCCAGGGACGGGGACAAGCGGTACAACCTCGAGCGGATCCGGGAACTCACCGCCTCCGCCGTCGAACAGGGAGCGGAGATCGTCAGCTTCCACGAATGCTGCGTGACGGGCTATACCTTCCTCCGGAAGCTCGGAAAGGCGGAGCTCTCCCGGCTGGCGGAGCCCGTACCTGACGGACCGAGCGTATCCGCGCTGATGAAGATTTCGCGGGACTGCGGAGTTCCCGTTCTCGCCGGTCTGGTGGAGCGGGATGCGGACGGGAGCATGTACAACACGTACCTCTGTGTCGACGGGGACCGGCTGGCCGCCCGGTTCCGCAAGCTGCATGCGTTCATCCATCCCGACATTTCGCCGGGAAAAGAATACGTCGTCTTTGATCTCCTCGGCTGCCGATTCGGGATCCTGGTCTGCTACGACAACAATCTCCCGGAGAACGTCCGGATCACCGCTCTGATGGGTGCGGAGATCATTTTCATGCCGCACGTGACCGGATGCCTGCCGTCGCCCATGCCGGGCAGGGGCCTCGTTCCGAGAGCGCTCTGGGACAACCGGCACCGCGATCCCGTTCCGCTGAGGATGGAGCTCTCGGGACCGAAGGGCCGCGGATGGCTGATGCGGTGGCTGCCGGCCCGGGCATACGAAAACGGCGTCTATGCGGTATTCACCAATCCGATCGGGGTCGATGACGACCAGATCCGCAACGGGAACGCGATGATCCTGGACCCGTACGGCGAGGTTGTCGCCGAATGCCGTTCTTTCGATGACGAAGTCGCTGTGGGGTACTGTGTGCCGGAAAAGATCGACCACTCTCCGGGCAAGCGATACCGGGAGGCCCGGAGGCCGGAACTGTACGAAAGGCTGACGCGCCCATCCGGCGAACTGCCCGTCACCCGGCCGGGTTGGGACACGGTCTGAGGCCGGCCGGGCATCAGCCCTCGAGGCGGCGGACGGCGAGCCTGCCCGCGAACCACCTGCACAGGGCCAGCAGGAGCAGCCCGGTAACGGGGAACGTCCAGCGATACCCGATGCTCCGGATGCTTACGGCGTACATCTGAACCCCGATCGCCTGCCCGGTGAAGAGGCTGAACGCGAACACCGAAAGTCCGGTGCCCCGCGCCGTCGGCGCCATCTCGGTCGCCTTCGTCTGCAGGGTGTTGTGCAGCAGGTAGAAACCGAACCCGGCCACGAGGAGAAGGGGAGGCGCCAGCTGCCAGGCCGGCAGGAGGGGCAGGCCGATGAACGTCGCGAGCAGGATGATCGAGGCGAGCGTTACGAATCCCCGCTCGTTCATCTTCGACATGAGCCGCCTGACCTGCAGGCTGTAGATCACGCCTCCCAGCCCGTAGCAGGCCATGATGATCCCGACGGTGACATAGGGGAGGGCGAACCGTTCTCTCAGGAACACGCCGGTATAGGCGAGCACCCCGAAGAAGAGAGCGCCTTCGAGGAAGGCGGTGAGCATCATCGTCCGGACCCAGGGGTCGCCCAGCACCCGGGAGTAGTTCCGGAGAACATTGCGGCTGCGTCCCTCCGTGTCGGCGGGGCGCGCCTTGCGGTCCTCGTTGAACAGCACCATGCCGACCAGGAGGAACGTTCCGGACAGGATCGCGAACACTTCCCTCCAGCTCACCAGCTGTGCGAGCGTGCCGCCGAATGCAGGGCCGAGCACCTGACCGAGCAGCAGAAAGCTGACGAACCTCCCGAGCACGGCCTGCCGGACCCGGTATTCGGAGTTGTCGCCGATCCATGCGAGCGAAAGCGGAACGATCGCGGCCGCACCGACTCCCGCCGCGAACCGCAGCCAGGCCAGCATGAGGAGGGACGATGCAAAGGCCGACCCGAGCGACGCGGCGGCCGCGAGAATCGTCGTGATCCAGATCACGCGGAGCTTGCCCACGCGGTCGCCGAGCGGCCCGTACACAACCTGGAACAGGCCGTAGGCCAGGGTGAAGGCGGTCACCACGACGGCCGCGGTCGTGGGGAGGACCCCGAAGTCATCCGCGATCTGCGGCAGCAGGGCATCGAGGAGCCGCAGGTTGACGCCCGAGACGAACGCGGCGGCGGAAAGGGCCAGGAACGCCGAGCTCACGCGGATTCCGTGCAGGCGTCGGCGTTTCCCGGTGCGCGTTTCAAACCGTCTTCTCCATTCCGAAGAACTTCAGCGCGTTGGTGTAGCAGATGTCCTGAATGATCCCGCCGATGTGCGGCAGGTCCCGGGGCACGTCTCCGTCCTCGATCCATCCGCCGATCAGGTTGCAGATGATGCGGCGGAAATATTCGTGGCGGATGAAGGAGAACACGCTCCGCGAATCGGTGAGCATGCCGATGAAGAGCGCCATCATCCCCATGTTCGCAACGGAAACCAGGTGCCGCTCGATCCCGTCCTTCTGGTCGTTGAACCACCAGGCGGCACCGAACTGCACCTTGCCGCGGATTCTGCCGTCCAGGAAGTTCCCGGTCATGGCCGCCAGGATATCGTTCTGGTTCTGGTTGAGTGTGAACAGCACCGTCCGGGGCAGTTCGTCGGTCCGGTCCAGCAGGTCCAGAAAGCGGGCCAGGGGCGCGGCGATCGCGTAGTCGGCCATGGAGTTGTAGCCCGAGTCGGGGCCGTGCAGCATGAACTGTCGGGTATTGGTGTTCCGGAGCGCCCCGAGGTGCAGCTGCATGACCCAGCCCCGCCGGTGGTTCATTCTCCCCACCGCGGCAAGGCCGGCGGTCTTGAACCGGAGCACTTCCTGAGGGGAGAGGGACTCCATCCGGATGAGCTTCCGGAATATTTCCTCCAGCTCGTCCGAAGTGGCCTCCTCGGCGTAGGGGAAAACGATGGCGTGGTCGGTAGCTCTCGCTCCCATGCCGTGGAAGAACTCATGCCGGACATCCAGGGCGCTGATGAAGGATTCGAAGGAATCGACCTGCATCCCCGCGGCCTCTTCGAGTTTCGCCCGGTACGCGTTCCAGGCCTCGGGATTTTCCACATCCAGCGCCCGGTCGGGCCGGAAGGTCGGCACCACCCTGAAATCGGAGTACCGCTCGCGGATGAGCGCATGCTGGTCCAGGCTGTCGACGGGGTCGTCCGTGGTGCACATCACCTTCACGTTCATGCGGCGGATGATGCTGCACACCGAAAAATCATCCTGCTTCAGGAGCTCTCCGGTGGTGTTCCAGATTTCTCCGGCCGTATCCGGTCCGAAGAGCTTCCCGGTGATGCCGAAGGGATTCTTCAGTTCCATGTGAGTCCATGAGTACAGCACGTTCCCGATCGTGTACGGCACCGTATCCGCCCAGGCAAGGTACTTCTCGTAATCCGACGCATCGCCGGTGACGTACCGTTCGTCCACGCCTAATGCCCGCATGAGGCGCCACTTGTAGTGGTCTCCGTCGAACCATATCCGGGCAATGTTCTCGAACTTCGCGTCCTCGGCGATCTGGCGGGGGATGAGATGGTTGTGGTAGTCGAAGATCGGCATCCGGGCCGCGTACTCGTGGTACAGAATCCGGGCCGGCTCGTTCCGAAGCAGGTAATTCTCGTCCAGGAAATGATTCATGCTCGGTCCTCCTCCAGGCGTTCGGGTTTATCGGATCAGGCCGCGCTGCGGCGCCGCGTCCGTCTCAGAACAGGTTGCCGTCGCCGTCGAACTCGAGATCGAACGGTTCGCTCAGAATCCGCATGTCCGGGTGATCGCGAACGGCATCGAGCAGATTCTCCGATACGGACAGCTCCTCCATGCAGAGCGTATTGCGGATCCTCATCACCCGCGCCTGCCGGTAGTCCATGATGTTGCAGGTCCGGATGCAGGCCTGAAGGGCCTGCCGGTCGTTCCGCAGCACCATGGGAATCTTCACACCGTTCGTCAGGGTGGATGTGAGCGTGTTCGGGTAGGTCTGCTCCGGATCGAATTTCCCGTACGCCCTTCGGGTGGTGAAATCCACCATTCCGAGCCCGCCGCCGTACCCCCGGGATTTTTCGGTGATATCCAGGACGGCCACCCGACGGATCTTCGGCCCGCCGCTCAGGTAGGGGGAGCTGTAACGGCCGACGATGGTGGTGTCGAAACCGGCTCCGCTGATATCCTTCCCGATCTCGTCGATGATGAGCGTCTCGAACTCGTCGATATGAAACCGGGCCGCCAGGCGCTTCGCCTCGGCCAGCAGGGCGGGCTCTTCCCGCTCGATCTCGTCCCGCCGAAGCACCGCTACCCGGGCGGTCTCGTGAAAGGCATTCTCCACGATTCCAACCGCGGCGATCAGGCGGATGTGCTTCAGGGCCTCCAGGCCGATGTCGGCGACGAACTCGCCGATCCGGTCGGCGCCCACGTTGTGACAGATCTCCGCCTGGCGCTGCTTTCCCAGCCCGACCGTCACCATCTTCACCAGACCGCTCTCGTAGGTGCCGGCGAACGCGGCGTGAGCCTTGATCCGGTTGATGATGACGATCCCGTCGGCTCCGAGGGCGTTGGCGTCGACGAACACCGGCATGCCGAAGCGAGGGGACGTCGCCACCCGGACCACATCCATGCTCGAGCGGATCGGTGCGCCGGTGAACGATTCGGTGATCCCGAGATGCTCGAGCAGCGATTTCTGCCCGTCCGCGGTGGCACCGCCGTGACTGCCCATGGCCGGCACGATGAACGGCTCCGCACCTGCCGCCTTCAGCTCCCGCACGACGATGCGGGTTATCCCGGGAAGGTCGGCGATCCCGCGGCTGCCGACCGCCACCGCTATCCGGTCTCCGGGGCGAACGGACGGAAGTATTCTCCTCTCCGTCATTCCGCGGAGCAGCTCGCCTTCGACATCGTCCACGCTCGGTCGATCGAACCGTTGGGCGACCCGCGCCATTCGCGGTATGGGGATATCCTTCAGGAGGTCGTCGATTCCGCTCACCCGATCACCACCCGCCTGATTCTAAATGCCAACCCGGGTGCTGTCAAGGAAAATGCGGTATATCGTTTGACGTCTGGCAAGATGCCGTTTAGAATACCGGTATGAACCATCGGGAGCGTCTTCTCGCCGCGATAGACCGCCGGCAGCCGGACCGGATACCGGTCGACTTCGGTTCGACCGCGACGACGACGATCACTCGACTGCCGTATCTCGCGCTCCGGAAAGCGCTCGGGCTCCCCGATGTGAAACCACGGATCCTCAGCTTCACCGCGCAGTCGGTATGCGTAGACGAGGACCTGCTCGCGCTGCTGGATATCGACACCCGCGGCGTGAAGCCGTCGGCTGGTACCGAGGCTGCGCTTACCATCAGGCGGGAGGGCGAGTACGAGACGTTCTTCAACGAGTGGGGGTGCGGCTTCCGTCGGCCGGTCGGCACCGGTCTCTATTACGATATCTTCCATCACCCGCTTCGCGGGGGAAGCAGACGGGAGATCGAGGCGTATCCGTTCCCGAAAGGGGACGATCCGGCGCGGGTCGGCGGCCTGCGGGAGCAGTGCGAGGCGATCCGCCGGAAGGGAATGCCGGTCGTATTCGGGCAGTCCATCGGGAGCGGAGTGCTGCACACCGGAACGGCGCTGCTCGGGTTCGAGGACTACTTCACCCGCCTTCTGCTCGAGCCCGCCGACATCGAGGCTCTGACGGAGCGGATCCTCGATGTCAAGCTGCGTTTCTGGGAGACCGTTTTCGCGGAAGTCGGCGATCTGGTCGATGTCGTCGCCGAAGCGGACGATCTCGGAACGCAGCGGGGACCGATGATATCCCCCGAGGTCTACCGGGCGGTGATAAGACCGTATCACGCCCGGCTGTTCTCGTTCATCCGGAAGAAGTCGCCGCAGGTGAAGATATTCTTCCACTCCTGCGGGAGTGTCGCGGCGTTCATTCCGGATCTGATCGAAATCGGCGTGGACGCACTGAACCCCGTTCAGGTGAGTGCGGAAGGGATGGAGCCGCTCCGCTCTGAAGCGGGAATACGGGCGGGACCTGTGCTTCTGGGGAGGGGGAATCGATACGCAGGATGTCCTGCCGCACGGAACGCCGGCCGGCATCCGGGATGAGGTCCGCCGCCGGATGGAGACCCTTTCGAAGGACGACGGGTTCGTCTTCGCGACGGTGCACAACATCCAGGCAGACGTGCCGCCGGAGAACGTCATCGCCCTGTTCGAGGCCGTGGCCCGGTTCCGGTAACGGCCGGGTCCGGGCCGAGCCGGTCCGGGGCCGGCGGCTCCGGCCCGGGATTCGTACCGGGGCCGAGCGCGCTCCGCCCCGGTGAACGTGCTACTTGACCAGGATGTCCGGCCGGCGGAACCGGTGGCCGTTCACTTCGAGCGTCAGAGCAGGGTAGAAGATCGGCGGCGAGATCATGATCGGGCCCTCGGAGGTCGCGAGCATGGTGTCCTCGCTTTTCGCCCCGGTAATGGAAGGATTCCAGGTGAATCCCTGCCGCTCCCGCACGATCTCATCGGTCCGCGGGTTCACCTTGTAGTCCCGACCCACGTAACCGATCGAGCCTCCCTGGTGATGCAGCTTCCACTCGTCCGGGTAGCCCGCTTCCGCGTAGGCCCGGAGCCCCGCCTCGAAGGCATCCCGGACCGGCCGGCCGGGAATCGTATTCGCCATGAACGTGCAGTCGATGAGAACGTTCGCGTCGTACTTCCTCCGCAGCTCGGCCGACACCGGTTCGAACTGCACGAACCGGGTCAGGGAAACGATCAGACCGTACTTCCGTGCGTTCACGCAGAGCATCGCGCGCCGCTCGATCCGCTTTTCGGTGGCGATGGGGTGCCTGAACCGGGATATCCGGTCGTCGGCAGCGCAGAAGATGGTGATGTAGTCCATCCCGTCCGCCCAGAGCCGGGCGGCGAGCCGGCCGACCACGCCGCTCTCGGTTTCGCCGGGGCGGACCGTCGCGGCGGTTTCCTCGGCTGCCAGCGCGGTCATCCGCCCCACCTCCGCGAACCGCTCCGCCTCGTCCTCGCCCAGCGACCAGCGCAGCGGAGCGATCGCGCCGGAGATGTCCTCGCTCTGCGGCAGCGAAGCGTCGCTTCCGACCGATCCTCCGCCGCATAGTTCCTCTACCGTCTCCCGTTCCCGCTCGTCGTACCAGGGATAGCTGCGGATCCGGATGCCGAGATCTTCGATTCCTTCTTCCTGCGCCATGCGGGGCGCTTCGATGGAGTTGCAGACCGCGAATACGTCCCGGGCCGTAATAAGAAGCCCCGCCACCCCCATCTCGGTCGCGATTCCCACATGGTTGTGTCCGCCCGCGGTCAGCCATGCAAAGTTATGCTGTCGCTTGAGGTATATCCCCGCGAGGCCCTTCTGCTCGAGAAGCTCTCTCACCATGCGGATCTTGTTCTCAACCTCGATCTGCCGTTTCGTCCGGTCCGCCATATCTGCTCCTTGATGAATCACACTGGGTATTCGAGAAAATGGTAGAATCAGTATAGGTTGTAAGACGTCAGCCGTCAATAGGAAGATGAGGGATGGATGGCGGATGGGGAACCCGGAATCAGCCGCAGCCCGGCGCCGGCCGCGTCCCGGAACCCGGCCTCGGATCGCCGGTCAGCTCTGCAGCTTCCGGATCTCGCCCTGTTCCAGGTCGAGTTTCAGGGACAGGAATTTCAGCATGTCCTTCAGCGTCACGATTCCCTCGAGCCTGCCGTTCCGGACCACCATGAGCCGGCTGTTGCCGCTCCGGTTCATCCGGGTCAGGGCCTCGGTCGCATCGGCATCGGGAGAGATGGTGTTGTCCTCCGAGCAGCCGGCGACCGCTTCCCCGACGGTGGTCGTCGACCATTTCTCGCGATCCACACTCTTCACTTCCTTCGTGGTGATGCATCCGGTGAGCTGTCCGTTGTCCTGGACCGGAAACATCTTGTAGTGATAGGTGTAGATGAAATCTTCCACCAGAGCCGCGAGCGTGGCCGAGGACGGAACGGTCACCGGATCGTTCTTCATGAACCGCCGGACCCGTTCTCCGCGCAGTCCTTCGGTGATGATGACTCTCTTGTAGGAAGTCTGGGCGGCATACCGGACGAACATGCCGATGAAGATCCACCAGATGCCGCCGATGAAGGAGCCGATCAGGATGTTGTAGAATCCGAGGAACATGAGGAGAAACCCGAACGCGCTGCCGGCCCAGGAGGCGATCCGGGTGGCCTTCCGGAGATCGTTCTTCCACTTCCACAGCCCGGCTCGAAGGACCCGGCCGCCGTCCAGCGGAAAGGCGGGGATCATGTTGAAGGCGGCGAGGATCAGGTTGATGGTCCACAGGTATCCAAGCACCGCCAGCACCTGGTCCGGCCATCCCAGCGTTCCGCCGAGCCGATGGATCCCCAGGAGCACCAGTCCGATTCCGACGCTCGCCGCCGGTCCCGCGATGGCCATCGAGAACTCCGCGGCCGGGGTCGGCGGCTCCTTTTCGATGGAAGCGACTCCGCCGAACACGAAAAGGGTGATCTCGTTGGCGGCCATATCGTAACGCTTCGCCACCAGGGCATGAGAGATCTCATGGAGAATGATGGACAGGAACAGGCTGAGCGCGCCGGTGACTCCCATTATCCAGTAGGTTACCGTCGAAAAATCGGGGTAGAGAGAGGGGAATACGCCCCGGGAGAGCGACCAGGTGAGAAGGACCGCTATGATGATCCAGCTGAAGTCCACTTTGATCCTGAAACCGAAAAGGGAAAAGATCTGCAGGCTTTTACCGAACATCGCGCCCCCTCTCTTCATGGTACTCACGAAGGGATCGAGCGGTCAACGCAGGAAGGAGAGGGCGGGTGCGCCGGAGCTCAGCGCATCCGCTCACCCTGCAGCAGGATGAACCGGAAAATCTCTTCCCGGTCGTTTTCGATGCCTGCCTGCCGGAGCACCTCGACGAAGGCCTCCGCCGGTTCACGTGACTCGATCAGTCCGAAGAAGAGCTGGGAATATCGCTCGCGATCCTCTTTGCCGGCGAACAGCGTGGTGAAGAGGGGAAAGTCCCGCTGGATGATCTGGTCCAGGTTCGTGCCTTCCACCACCGTCGCATGCTCCATGCCCGAGCTCGTCATGGCGAGGACGATGTCGTCCCGGTAGTCGATGTCGAAAAGCTGAAGAATGTAGAAGTACATGCCTTACGCTCCTTTCTCGATCTCTCCTGCCGCAGAGAGGGTGGCGCGGGTGAGGAACGGTCCTACCGTTTCGGTGATCAGTGTCGTGAACAGCAGAATGTTGATGACGATGGACGCGAGCTCGTGTCCCGCTGCCCCGAAATCCGGGGTATCGAACCGGGTCCGGATGGCGAGCGCAAGGGCGACGGCGACTCCTACCTGGGGAATCAGGGAGAAGCCCACGTACCGGCGTACCGTCCGTTCCGCTCTTCCGATCACCGCACCCAGGTACGCTCCGCTTATTTTCCCGGCCGCACGGGCCGCCGTGTAGACGAGCCCGATCAGCCCGATGCTTCCAATGAGACGGACATCGAGGTGCGCTCCGGCGAGAATGAAGAAGAGGGGGAGAACGATGGGGGACAGTTTCTCCAGGTTCGACCGGATCCGATGACTGACGACGGGATTCGCATTGACCAGCACGACCGAGAAGCTCATGACCGTGAGCAGCTCCGAAAGCCCGAGAAAGCGGGAGGAGGAGAGCAGCATCAGGACAATGGCAAAAGATGCCATCAGCAGTCCGTCGGGATCGCGCACCTTCCGGAGGAGATACATCGAAGCGAACCCGGCCGCTCCGCCGATGACCAGCGACTCCGCAATGGTCAGCGTCGGCCGGAGCAGCAGGACGAACACGTTGGTCGGAAGGCCGCGGAGTACGTTCTCGGCGAAGAGGGAGGAGAAGACGAAGATGATGAGCGCCACCGCATCGTCGATTCCGACCACACCCATGACGGTCGAGGTGAGCGGTCCCTTCGCCCGGTACTGGCGGATGACCGCGACGGTGGCCGCAGGTGCGGTGGCGGACGCGACCGAGCCGAGCACCAGGGCATAGGAGAAGCGTCCGGGCATCATCAGGTATACGGCGCCGGTGACCAGCACGAACGCCGCGAGCGACTCGAATATCGCGATGAGAATGATGGAAGTACCCAGTTTCCGGAGGGTTCTCGCATCGAGCTCCGACCCGATGACGAACGCGATCAGCCCGATTCCGATGGTCGACACGAAATCCAGCACTTCCAGCGCCCGCTCGCTGTAGACTCCGAAGATGGAGACGCCGAGAAGAACCCCCAGAATCACGTAGAGGGTAACGGCCGGGAAGCGGAAACGCTCGGAGATATAGGTGCGGGCGAGCCATGCGGCGAACAGGGTGGCGCCGACGGCGAACAGGAGTGCCTGGTAGGATTCCATATCCGCAGTCAGAGCTTCGCGAACTGTCGCATGACGCCTTCCGGGTCTCCGGAACCGGTTATCGATTTCCGAAGCTGCTCGTTTCTGATCACCAGGGTCAGTTTCGCGAGAATCCTGAGATAGGTTTCATGGTCGTTGGGGCCGCCGATGAGGAATGCGATCTGGACCGGTTTTCCGTCCAGGCTGTCCCAATCCACCCCGTGGGGGAAGACTCCGATCGTGATGAAAAATCGGTTCACGCAGTCCGATTTGATATGGGGTATCGCCACGTGATGACCGATTCCGGTCGTCACGATCGCTTCCCGTGCGAAGACCGCCCGGCGGAACTCATTGAAATCGGCGATCAGGCGGTCGTCTCTCGAGATCTCGATCAGCCGGTTGAGCGCCTCGGATTTGGCGCCGGCTTCGAGGAAGACGATCCGGTCCCGCTGGATGTAGTCCTTCAGGTAGATCATTCCGCTCCTCCTGTGACAGCTGTTCCCGCCGGTATATCCTGCGTGGCGGCGTCCGTCGTTCGTCCGGCACCGACTCCGCTGCGGGAATCATGGTCACCAGTATACCGGATCGAAGGCGAGTTGTGCTATAATGCGCACAGCAAAAGTTTGTGGAATCAAGGAGACGGTATGGAACCTCTGAAGATGGGCATCATCAGCGTAGCGAAGCATTTTACCAGACGGGTGGCGGCTCCGGTCGGCAGGATTCCCGAGGTTCGTTTCACGGCAATCGCCTCACGGCAGGAGCAGCGGGCGAAGGAAGCCGCCCTGCAGTGGAATATCGATACGGCGTACGGTTCGTACGAGGAACTGCTGAAGGATTCCGAGGTGGAGGCGGTCTATATTCCTCTCCCCAATCACCTGCATCTGGAATGGATCCGGAAGGCTGCCGATGCGGGAAAACACATTCTCTGCGAAAAGCCGCTGACCATGAGCGCCGCCGAATCGCAGGAAGCGGTCGATTACGCGGCAAAGAAAGGCGTACTGCTCATGGAAGCCTTCATGTACCGCTTTCATCCTCAATGGCGCCGGGTAAAGGAACTGATCCTGACCGATGAGATCGGCCCGGTCCAGAGCATCCATACGGTTTTCGCCTTCAACAACTCCGACCCGAAGAACATCCGGAACCGTCTCGAAACCGGAGGCGGTGCCATTCCCGATATCGGCAGCTATGCGGTCAGCTCCGCCCGCTGGATCATGGGCAGCGAGCCGAAGCGGGTCGTCAGCCTGGTGAAACGGGACGAGGAGTTCAGAACCGATTCGCTTTCCTCCGCGATTCTCGATTTCGGGACCGCCAGGGCCGTTTTCACCGTCGCCACCCGGATGTTCCCGGCGCAGAGCGTCGAAGTGTTCGGCGGGGGCGGGAAAATCCGGGTCGAGCTTCCCTTCAACATGCATTCCGACGTTCCCGCCGAGATTACCGTCGATACCACCGTCGGCCGACGGGTCATTCGGACCGAAGCGACGGACCAGTACGGCCTGCAGTTCGCCGCATTCGCCCGGGCCGTCCGCGAGGGCGGGCCCGTTCCCACGCCGCCGGAAGATGCGGTCCTGAATCAGAAGGTGCTGGACGCGCTGTTCCGTTCCGAGCGATCGGGCGACTGGGAAAATGTATAGCATCGCGGTATAGATTATTTTCACGAAATTGTTAGAATTGCATGAGATCGCAGGAAGGAGCGAAGCGGGTGGGGAAGTATCGCCCATATCAGTGCGCCTGGATCACCGGCGGCTCCGGCGGGATCGGTATGGCAATCGCCGAAGAGCTGCTCCGGGAAGGGAGCAGCGTTCTGCTTATCGCCCGGAACCTGGAGGCCCTGCAGCGAGCGCACGAACACCTGGAATCGCTCCGGGTGCGTCCCGGTCAGCGGATCGGGACGCTGTCGGTCGATGTCTCCGACGCCGAGGCGGTCGAGCGGGAGTACGCTTCCGCCCGCCGGGAGTTCGGGGAGCCGGATCTCCTGGTCAACGGCGCCGGAATCGCGTATCCCCATTACTTCGAGCAGATCCCGGCCGAAGTATTCCGCCGGACGCTTGACATCAACGTCGCCGGAGTGTGGAATAGTACCCGGGCGGTCGTGGATTCGATCAGGGAACATCGGGGCGCCGTGGTGAACGTCTCTTCGCTCGCAGGCCTCATCGGGACGTTCGGCTACACCGCGTACAGCGCCTCGAAATTCGCCCTCATCGGCTTCTCCGAGGCCCTGCGGGCGGAGATCGCGCCGAATGGTGCCCGGGTGCATGTCCTCTGCCCGCCGGACACCGATACCCGGCAGCTCAGGGAAGAAGCGCTCACCAAGCCGGAAGAAACGAAGGCCGTCGCCGGAAACGCGAAGATTCTTCCGCCCCGGACCGTTGCCCGTGCCCTGCTGCGCGGTATGAGGCGCGGGAGTTTTCTGATCGTACCCGGATTCGATGCACGGATGATCGTCCTGGTCAGCCGTTTCGCTCCGGCTCTCGTGCGGTGGATCACCGACCTGCACGTGCGGAGTGCGGCGCGTAAAAAGATCATGAACTGAAAGAGGAATCATGGACAGGAAAAGCATTTTCGGGAAAGACGGCAGGATAGCCGAAGTTCGCGAAGCCAAGGAGCGGGGATTCTATCCCTATTTCAAGCCGATTCAGGAATACCGGGGTTCGAAGGTCGTGATCGAAGGCCGGGAACTGATCATGGCGGGTTCCAACAATTATCTCGGGCTCTCGCTGGACGAACGGGTCAAGAATGCCTCCGCCGAGGCGATCCGAAAGTACGGTACCAGCTGTTCCGGTTCCCGCTTCATGAACGGGACGCTCGACCTGCACGAAGAGCTCGAGGGGCGGATCGCCGCATTTGTCGGCAAGGAGAGCGCCCTCTGCTTCACGACCGGTTACCAGACCAACCTCGGCGGCATATCCGCGCTCCTCTCGAACGGGGATCACGTGATCACCGACAAGTTCAATCACGCCTCCATCATGGACGGCATCTTCATGGCCATGGGGATGAGCCGGAACCTGAAGGTTCACCGGTACAAGCACGGCAGCATGGAGAACCTGGAGCGGGTGCTCTCGGAAATACCGGCGGACGAGCCGAAGCTGATCGTGACCGACGGCGTCTTCAGCATGGAAGGAGACATCGTCGACCTTGCTTCGATCAAGCGCCTCGCCGACCGCTACGGAGCCGGTGTCTACGTGGACGAAGCCCACGCGCTCGGAGTGGTCGGGAAGACCGGACGCGGCACCTGTGAGCACTTCGGCGACACCACTCTTGCCGATGTGATCATGTGCACGTTCTCCAAGTCCTTCGGTTCCATCGGCGGTTTCCTCGCGGGAGATGCCGACGTCATCGATTTCATCAAGCACGTTTCCCGGCCGCTCATCTTCACCGCGAGCATGCCGCCGGCGAATATCGCCGCGGTCCTCAAGACCGTGGAGATCATCGAGCGGGAGCCCGAGCGGGTGACCCGTCTGCAGCAGATCGCCCGGAAGATGATCGAAGGATTCTCATCCATCGGATTCGATATCGGCGTCGCCGAAACCCCGATCATTCCGCTGGTGATCGGCAACCAGGAGAAAACGCTGATGTTCTGGAAGGCCCTGTTCGACCGCGGGGTCTACGTGAACCCGGTCTTCGCGCCGGCGGTTCCGCCCAACCGTTCCCTGCTGCGGACTTCGTACATGGCGATCCACAGCGACGAGGAACTGGACCGGGTGCTGGAGATCGCCGCGGAAGAAGGAAAGAACCTGGGCATCGTGTAGGGGTCTGCCGCTTCATGCTCGAAGTCGACGGAGTCAGCGCCTCCTGGAACCGCGGGAGGGTGATCGGCGGAATCGCTTTCCGTCTCGAGGCCGGTCGGACCGCCACGCTGATCGGTTTTTCGGGATGCGGCAAGAGCACCCTTCTCGCGGTTCTCGCCGGCCTAAAGGCTCCCGACCGGGGAGCCGTGCTGCTGGACGGGAGTCCCGTGGTCCCGGGCGATCCGCGAACGGGGCTGATCCTGCAGAGCTATGGCCTGTTCCCCTGGTTTTCCGTGTACCGGAACGTGGAGCTCGGACTCCGCCTGCGCGGCGTGCCTTCCGGCGAGCGGCGGGACCGGACGCTCCGCGAGATCGCCGCGGTGGGCCTCGCGGGGAGCGAAAACCGGTACCCCGGTTCCCTGAGCGGCGGTCAGCAGCAGCGGGTGGCCATCGCGAGAACCCTGGTAACGCGGCCGCGGCTGCTCCTGATGGATGAGCCGTTCTCCTCGCTCGACGCCTTTACCCGGGAAGCCCTGCAGGATCTGCTTGCCGGGCTTCTCGCGGAGCAGGAGATCGTTACGATCCTGGTGACCCACAGCATCGACGAGGCGGTCGCCATGGGGGACCGCATTCTGATCATGTCGCGCGAAGGCGCGATCGCGGCTTCGCTGGAGAATCCGCACGGCAGGAGCATCGGGTTCCGCGGGACGGCCCCGGCTTTCGAGCGTGCGGCGGAAGTACGCACCCTCATGGCGAGTCTTGCCGACGGGAAGTTCGGGTCATGAAGGGGCTCTCGCGTCTGCTCCCCGGGCTGCTTCTGCTCACGGCGCTCTGGCTGATCATCCATGCCGTCGAACCGCGCCTCATTCCGGCACCCTGGACGGTGGCGGTCCGGTTCGCCGTGCTCCTGCCCGATCCGCTCTGGCGGCATGCGGGAGCGAGTCTGCTGCGGATTCTCGCCGCACTGCTGCTCGCCGGAGTTCCTGCAGTCCTGTTCGGAATCCTGGCCGGCCGTTCGGCGGCAGCCGACCGCATCATCCGGCCGATCCTGTATCTGCTCTACCCCGTGCCGAAAATCGCCCTTCTGCCGGCGATCATCCTGCTGGCAGGCCTCGGAAACGTCTCCAAGGTCCTGACCATCGCCCTGGTGCTGTTCTTTCAGCTCTGCGTTGCGGTCCGGGATGCGGTCCGGAGCATTCCGGAGGCGTACTTTCTGTCCGTCAGATCGCTGGGAGCGGGCAGGGGAGCGTCGTTCCGCTACGTCATCCTTCCTGCCCTGCTGCCCGGACTGCTCGCGGGACTTCGGATCGGTACGGGAACGGCGCTCGCCGTACTCTTCTTCGCCGAGACGTTCTACACCGGTTTCGGACTCGGATTCTTCATCATGGACAGCTGGATGCGGATCGACTACGTCTCGATGTTCGCCGGAATCCTTGCGATCGCGCTGCTCGGGATCGGCCTCTTCGCTGTTCTGGACGCAGCGGAGCGGCTGCTCTGCCGCTGGCGCTCGGGCTGATCCCGCCGGACCGATCCGCTACGATTCGATCCCCATCTTCCTGAGCTTCGGACGGATCACGAAGGAACAGTATCCGGCATGCGGATTCTTCGCATAGTAGTCCTGATGGTAGTCTTCAGCGGGGTAGAACGTCTCCAGAGGCTCGATCAGGGTAACGATCGGTTTCGACAGTTCCTTCTGCGCCTGTTCCTTCGAACGTTCCGCGATTTTTTTCTGCTCCTCGTCATGGTAGAGAATGATCGAGCGGTACTGGGTCCCGACGTCCGCACCCTGTCGGTTGAGCGTCGTCGGATCGTGGGACTTCCAGAAAAGTTCGAGAATCTTCTCGTAGCTCACGATGTCCGGATCGAATACGACCTGGACCACTTCGGCATGACCCGTGCGCCCGGTGCATACCTGTTCGTAGGTCGGGTGTTCGACCGTGCCGCCGGCATAGCCGGAGATCACATCGAGCACGCCCTCGGTCGACTCGAATACGGCCTCGGTGCACCAGAAGCATCCGCTGCCGAGGGTCGCGATTCGCGCCGATTCGGGATATGTTTTCGCCATCGGTACCTCCACGGGATGGAGAGATGATTCGTCTTAACCGCCCGATTCCGGACCGGTCCCGGAACGAGGGGCGGGGTAACCGGTACTGCTATAGTAGCCTTACTCCCCCGGCGTTGTACAGGGCGTCCGGCAGGGGGACGGTGCGGGACGGCGGAGTCGATCAGCCGTTCGTTCCCGAAAGCGCCACGATCGCGCGGAACGCCAGCGCAATCAGAGCGAACATCCCTGCAGCCAGCAGGACCAGGATCAGCAGAACGGCCGCCATTTTCCAGCGTCCCGCCCGCCGCCGGTCTCCGCCGCTCAGTTCTCGGCGGAGAAGCCGGAGATTGCGGCGGTTCGCCTTGAACGCGACATCGAACACGTCGCCGAGAATCGGAATCGTTCCCACCGCATAGTCGAGCAGGATGTTTCCGGCCATGGTCAGCAGAACCCGGCCGCTCACCCCCTTCGAGGCCGCCATGAGCGGGATGATTCCCGAAAGAAAGAACCCGGCCGTGTCGCCGATTCCCGGGACCAGACCGAGCAGGCTGTCGAGACCGAATCGGATCCCCGTCCCCGGAATCCGGAACCTGCTGTCCATCAGGCGCGCGAGACCGACCAGCCAGGTATCCTCCAGGGGATCGTGACGGCGGTTCCCCGGGGAGTGTCCCGGGACCGGAGGCTGCGATTCGGACGGGTTCGGCTTCCTCATGGATCCCCTCACGCGGATTTCGTGTTCTTCTCCTGCAGCTCCGGAGCCCCGTACAGGACCGCTTCCGCGGCTTTCCGTCCCTCCCCGAGCAGCCGGTCGAGCTCCGCTTTCCGGCGGGGAGACACCGGCCCGGTTTTCGGCCGGATGATCTTCACGTGAGGAAGCCGGGCGATGTGCTCCCAGCGCCGCGTGTAGAACTGCCGCTGCATGAGCGAGATCGCCTGCTGGACCATCCGGAAGCTGCCGTAGCTGTCGGGTCGGATGAAATCGAAATTCGCCATGCAGACATCGACGCCGATCACCAGGTCATACCGCTCCGTATCCACCAGGTCGAGGGCGAACGGATTCACCATGCCGGCATCCAAGAGGACATGGCCTTCCCGTTCGAGAGGCCGGAACACCGCAGGGATCGCGGTGCTGGCCGTCACCGCATCGATGAGGGGAATCCGGGAATCCGGAACGGAGACCCGGCCCGCGGCGCTGCGGAGTCCGTCTCTGCAGAAAAGGTATTCCTCCCCGCTCAGCGCATCCACTGCGTTGATGAGGAGCTCGCAGCGGGTGTCGGCGAAGGTCCGGCCGCCCAGGTGCCGTCCGAGCTCCTTCCGCAGGTGCTGTCCCCTGAGGAGGGAAGGGCCGGTGATATCGATATCCAGCGGGCCGGTCATGGAGAGCCCGTTTTCCTGTGACATTTCGAGCATCTGTCCGGGAGAGAATCCGAGCGCGACCAGCGACGCGGTGATCGACCCGAACGATGTTCCGACCGCGAGATCCACCCGTCCTCCGATCTCACGGAGATAGCGATCGATCACCTCGTACGCCCCGATCTGCGCGAATCCGCGCAGAGCTCCGCCTGAAAACACCAGTGCCGTCGATTTCACCTGACTCCTCTCCGTTCCTGTTCCGTCCCCGGTGCAATCAGAGAAGCGATTTCGCTCGCGTCGGGGCGCATGCTTCTATGGTACTGCCCCTGCATCGCGTCGGCAAGAGAATGGAGAAAACGACGGCCGCCGATATCCTTTCCGGTATCGATGACGAAGGAGACGATCCGTTCCGTCC
This sequence comes from uncultured Spirochaetota bacterium, assembly GCA_963728215.1. Lineage (GTDB taxonomy): Bacteria > Spirochaetota > Spirochaetia > CAVSJD01 > CAVSJD01 > CAVSJD01. The sequence continues at coordinate 162,184 of CAVSJD010000015.1, forward strand.
CGATCCGACGGCCCAGGGCGAGAAGCTCCTGTTCGCAGGGAACCCCGGGGACCAGGGGAACGTTCGCTTCCCCGTCGGAAAGAAGAACCAGGAGCGGCCGGGTGGACGGATCCCGCGTTGTCTCCCTGCGGACCAGGTGCAGTCCCTCGAGGAGTCCGGCCGCCAGCGGGGTCGACCCGCGGGGAACGAGGGAACGGAGCCGTTCCCGGGCAAGGAGAACGCTGCGGGTCGGCGGGAGTACGGGTACCGCCCGGCCGTCGTGGAACGCGATCAGCGCGACCCGGTCGCGACGACGGTAGGCAACCCCGAGAAGCGCGAGGACGGTTCCCTTCGCGGCGGAGATCCGGGCCCGGCTGCCCATCGATTCCGAGCTGTCCAGTACGAAAACGATCAGCCGTGATGCGGGCCGCATGCGGATCCGCTTCCGGAGATCCTGCCGCCGGACGAGAACGGGGTGGACCGGCTCCTCCGTCCCGGTGGTCCGACCCCCTGCCTCCGGTGCCACCGTCCGCTCTCCGGCCCGTCGCAGGGCGGATGCGCGAAGGGTCGCCGGCAGGTCGATCTCTCCCCTCGCGGTTCCGTCCGGGAACGGGACCGAACCAGCCGGGTATCCGCGGTCCCGATTCGGTCAGGTTCCGGTGCTTTCTGCCGGATCGGCCGGCCCGGATTCCTTCGACGGCTTCCTCCACCCCTTCGGGAGGGGCGGTCAGTCCGGCAGCCGGCTCGTGTTCAGTTTTTTTTTAAGGAACGACAGCAGGATGCTTCCGGCCGCGGTTGCGCCGGGCACCTCCATGCCTTCGGATGAGTCCGGATCCGCCCAGGCGTCGAACGCGGCGTCCGGTGTCGCCTGTCCCTGCCGTTCCTCACCGGAGCGCTTCGACAGAAGCCGCTCGATCCGCTGTTCCGCATCCTCGGGCCGTTCAAGCGGCGAAAGGTGGAGACGGTGAGGCAGTGCGAGCCGGGCGGCCTCGTCCAGATCGGCATCCGTGATCCCGTTCCGCTCCGTCAGGGCCGCCAGCGCGGCGGCGGTCTTCACCATGACGATCTCCGCCCGATGTCCGTGCACCTGTGCCTCCGACGCGAGATCGACCGCCCGTTCGCAGATCGCGTCGGGAGTATCGATCCGGGCGAGCCGCTCCCGCCCTTCCCGGATCATGCGGGCGAAGGCGGAATCCTCCGCCTGCCATGCCCCGGCGAACGCGGGGGGATCCCGCTCGAAGGCGATCCTGCGCCGAAGGAGCTCGCCCCGGAGTCCCCTGTCGGTGATGCCGGAAATGGAGACGCTCAGACCGAAGCGGTCCAGAAACTGGGGCCGCAGATCGCCCTCCTCGGGATTCATGGTGCCGACCAGGATGAACCGTGCGGGATGGGAAACCGAGATGCCCTCCCGTTCGACCCGGTTCACTCCGGAAGCGGCGGCATCGAGGAGGAAATCGACCAGGTGATCTTCGAGCAGGTTCACTTCGTCGATGTAGAGGATGCCGCGGTTGGCGGCAGCGAGAAGTCCCGGCTCGAAGTTGCGGACTCCGCCCTGAAGGGCGCGTTCGATATGCAGGCTTCCGGACAGGCGGTCCTCGCTGGCGTTGAGCGGAAGATCCACCAGGGGGACGGGAATGCGGACCGGGGAGAGCGTCTTTCCGCTCCTCAGCCGTTCGGAGCAGTCGCCGCAGAGACCGCTCGGGTCGTCCGGGGAACAATGGTAGGGACAGCCTTCGACCACCGATATCTCCGGCAGAAGCGCCGCGAGAGCCCGGACCGCCGTGGACTTGCCGGTTCCCTTCTCGCCCCGGATCAGGACCCCCCCGACGGACGGATCGACCGCGTTCACGAGCAGCGCGGTCTTGAGGAGTTCCTGACCGACGATGGCGGAGAAGGGGAACTGCATCATCATGTTCCCATGCTATCCGACGGGCCGGAGCGGTGTCAATACGAACCGGGGATAGCGTCGGGAGTCGGGTCCGTTCTGGATTTCCGCCGGTGAATTCATTACGGTTGAAGAGGGAGGCCTCACATGCCTGATGACCGATCTCTGCGCATCGGATTCGTATCCACCCGGTTCGCCGGAACCGACGGCGTATCGCTTGAGACGGAGAAATGGGCCCGTGTCCTCGAGGAGATGGGCCATCACTGTTTCTACTTCTGCGGAGAGTGCGATCGCCCCGATGCGGTGAGCATGGTGGTGCCCGAGGCGCACTTCGAACATCCCGAGATCAGGCGGATAAACGTCGATCTCTTCGACGACTTCCGGCGTCAGCCGGAAACCTCGGAGCTGGTGCGGGCTATTCGGAGCCGGCTCCGGGCGGCACTGACGGAGTTCGTGCAGGGCTTCGATCTCGAGCTCCTGATCGTGGAGAACGCGCTCGCGATCCCGATGAACGTGCCGCTCGGACTCGCCCTGACGGAGATGATCGTGGAGACGGGTATTCCCACCATCGGGCATCACCATGACTTCGTCTGGGAGCGAAGCCGTTACTCGGTCGGTGCCGCGGAGGACTACCTGCAGGCCGCGTTCCCGCCGGCGATGTCCTCGATCCTTCACGTCGTGATCAATTCCTTCGCGGGAAGGCAGCTCGCCTATCGGACCGGTATGCGGTCGACCCTCATCCCCAATGTGATGGATTTCGATCGCCGGCCGGAACCGCCCGACGGTTTCGCCGCGGATATGCGCGAGACGCTGGAGATCGGAAAAGACGAGTTTCTTCTGCTTCAGCCGACCCGGATCGTTCCGCGGAAGCGGATCGAGCGGGCGATCGAGCTGATGCATCGGCTCGAGCATCCCTCGGTGCTGCTCATCTCGCACAGTGCCGGGGACGAGGGCTTCGAATACCAGGAATACCTGGCCGACTACTCCCGGGCGCTCGGGGTGCGGGTCATCTTCGGCGACCGGTTCTTCTCCTACGAGCGGGGCAGCGATGCCGGGGGACGAAAGCGCTATTCCCTGGCGGACGCCTACCGGATGTGCGACCTCGTGACCTATCCTTCGTCGATCGAAGGATTCGGGAACGCGTTCCTCGAGGCGATCTTCTACCGCAAGCCGATCTTCATGAGCACCTACGACATCTACCGGGCCGATATCGCCCCGAAAGGCTTCCGGGTGGCGAGCTTCGAGGAGTTCGTGACCCGGGACGTCATCCGCGAGGTCCGGTCCATACTGACCGATCCGACGAAAGCAGAGGCGATGGTCGCGGAGAACTACGACCTGGCAAAAAAGTACTATTCCTACACCGTTCTGCGGGAGAGGCTGCAGTATCTCATCCGGGAAGCTTTCAGCATCTGAGAAACCCGGAGACAGATTCCGGAAGCAGGCTCCGCTTCTCCGGGGCTGGATTCCGTGATAGCATGTGGCCGTCCGCACGGGACGGATCCGGTACGTGCGGGATCGGGAAGGAGGTTTCCATGGAGAAGCGGTACGTCCTCGCGTTCGATGCCGGCACCACCAGCAGCCGGGCGATGCTCTTCGATCGGGAAGGGAACATCGCCGGGGTCGCGCAGCAGGAGTTTCCGCAGATCTACCCGAAGGCGGGCTGGGTGGAGCACGATCCGATGGATATCTGGGCCACCCAGAGCGGGGTGGCGAGGCAGGTGCTCGAGAAGACCTCCGTCCGTCCGGAAGAGGTCGCGGCCATCGGAATCACCAACCAGCGGGAAACCGCCGTGGTCTGGGATCGGGAGAGCGGCCGGCCGGTCTGTAACGCCATCGTCTGGCAGGATCGGCGTACCGCGGCCATCTGCGATCGTCTGAAGCGGGAGGGATGGAGCAGTCTGTCCGGGAGAACACCGGCCTGGTCGTCGACGCCTACTTTTCCGGGACCAAGATCGCCTGGATTCTCGAAAACGTCCCGGGCGCCCGGAAGCGGGCGGAGGCGGGAGAACTGCTGTTCGGAACCGTGGACACGTGGCTGCTCTGGAAGCTCACCCGCGGCGGGATCCATGCCACGGACGTGACCAACGCCTCGCGAACGCTCCTGTTCAACATCCGGAGCATGGACTGGGACGACAGGCTGCTCGATGCGCTCGGCGTCCCGCGGTCGATGCTTCCGGAGGTGAGGTCCTCTTCGGAGGTGTTCGGCGACACCGATGAGCGGACCTTCGGCGGGGCGAGGATCCCGATCGCCGGGATCGCCGGAGACCAGCAGGCGGCGCTCTTCGGCCAGGGCTGCTTCGAGCACGGGATGGCGAAGAACACCTACGGGACAGGCTGCTTCGTCCTGATGAACACGGGGGAGCAGCCGATCCGCTCCGCCACCGGCCTGCTGACCACGGTGGCCTGGCGGATCGGCGGAAAGACCGAATACGCCCTCGAGGGGGCGATCTTCGTTACCGGGGCGGCGGTGCAGTGGCTCCGGGACGAGCTGCACCTGATCAACGATGCCCGCGACACCGAGTACTTCGCCGGCAAGGTCGAGGATACCGCCGGGGTCTACATGGTTCCCGCGTTCGCCGGGCTGGGGGCGCCGTACTGGGACATGTACGCGCGGGGCGCCGTGCTCGGACTCACCCGCGGGACGAACCTCAACCATATCGTCCGGGCCACGCTCGAATCCCTGGCGTACCAGACCCGGGATGTCCTCACCTGCATGGAGCAGGACTCGGGGATCGAGACCAGGGAGCTGAAGGTGGACGGGGGAGCGAGCGCCAACGGCTTTCTCATGCAGTTTCAGGCCGATATCCTGGGTGTGCCGGTGATTCGTCCGAAGATCATCGAGACGACCGCCCGGGGTGCTGCGTTTCTGGCGGGACTCGCGGTCGGGTTCTGGCCGGACCGGAAGGCGCTTCTCGCGGGACTCGAAACCGACCGCCGTTTCGACCCCGCTTTTCCGCCCGAACGGCGCGAGCGGCTCTACGCCGGCTGGAAGCGGGCCGTGGAGCGAACGATGGGTTGGGAACAGGCGGAGGAGTGATTCCGCGGATCCCGGCCGCCCAGCGGCAGGTCGTTACGGGGGCCGGTCGCGCGGCGGCCGGTCCTCAGCGGTCGCCGTGTTCTGGAAGATCGCGCAGCAGAGCCCGCACCTCCTGGTACGATTCGATGAAGTACTTCGCGCTGGAAATGTCCAGGCCGACCTTGATGGACCAGGATTCGTCCGGAAGAGCCGTGAAGATGTCCTCGTCGGTCCAGTCGTCGCCGATCGCGATGATGAAGTCCCAGTCGCCCCGCTCGAGCCAGTACTTGGCTGCCCGGCCCTTGGAGATGCGGGAGTCCTTGATCTCCAGGAACCCGTTCCCTTCCAGAATCGAAAGGTTCAGGTTTGCCGTCAGCCCGTAGAGCGCATCCTTGAGCTCGGACAGCCGGACCGCCGCAAGTTCCGGCACCGCCCGGCGGAAGGTCCAGCTGAGGGAATACTCGTACTCCTGCACCGAGGAGCCGGGAGTCCGGTCGCGGTAGAGCTCGAGGATGGGCAGGATGTCCTGTTTCCAGTCGCTGGTGACCGTCTCGGTGGTTTCCCATTCACCGTTCTTTTCCCGGATCCAGATCCCGTGCTCGGCGATGATGTTGAGGGGAAGGCCGTCGAGGATCACCTCGATGTCGTGTCTTTCTCCGTCCGCTGACGATGACGACTTCGTTCCGGGGATCCTCCGGAAAGCCGCCGCAGGGCGTCGATCGTCACGGATCGGGAATCCCGCCTGATCGCCGAACGGGATCAGCGTGCCGTCGAAGTCGATGCAGGAAGAGGCGGCGGTCGCTCGCCTCGGCTCCGTGTAAATCCGCTGGCGGATCGTTCGCGAGAGGTGTTTCACCCGGAAGGTGTCCTGAAGCTCGCCGATTGCCGGCAGCTTGTCCATGAAGTCGTGGGCCCAGTAATGGATGTCGTAGCGCGGAGCCGCGCGTGCATCCGCCGGTTTTTCCGTTCGAGCTGTTCCTCCTCCCGCATCTCGAGCGCCACCGGATCGCGCTCACGATATCCTCATATCGTTCGGGTTGACGACAGGCACTCTCCGAGCTCCCGTGCGGCACCGGCGGTCTCGCTGAGAGATCACGCTTCCAGCATGTCCGTTGTCGCCGCGATGTACTCCTTGGTGATCAGGTTCATGCCGTCCCGGATCGGCGTGACCAGCAGGACATCGGCCAGCGCATAGAGCGCCGTGAGCTGCTCGAAGCCGAAGGGTCGGTAGAAATAGGAAAGGGGGGCCCAGCCGATGGGCCGAAGGAACCGTTGGTCACTCCCACCAGCTCGTCGATTTCCCGTTTGAGCTCGGTGTAGTGCGGCGACCTGGGTCCGAGGACGGCGCCACGATCATGACCAGTGGACCTTGCCCGGTACTCCGGATATCTGGTCAGGAAGCGTGGTATGCGCGCAGGCGGAGGGGAATGCCCTTGGAATAGTCGAGCCGGTCGACCGAGAGGATCAGCTTCCCCTCTCCGAGCTCCGAGCGCATCCGGTCCAGGTTTTCCGCACCTCCGGCAGCGTCCGGACTCGAGAACTTCCGTAATCGATCCCCATGGGAAAAGTGTCGACCCGGATCATCCGGTTGTCGTACTTGATGATCCCCAGGTGATGCTCCGCGCCGGGAATCCGCTCCCGACGCTGGAAAGAAAATGCCGTGCATAGCCGAACGTGTGAAACCCGACCAGGTCGGCTCCGAGCAGGCCTTCGAGGATTTCCTCTCGCCACGGGAGCAGCCGGAAGAGCTCGTAGGAAGGGAAAGGGAATGTGGAGAAAAAAGCCGATGCGGGAATCGGGGAGCCGTCCTTGAGAGGCGGGGCAGGAGCATCAGCTGATAGTCGTGAACCCAGATGAAGTCGTCCGGTTCGGCGACCTCATCACGTTCTCGAGGTACTTTTCATTGATGATGCGGTAGGAGTCCCACATCTCCTTTTCGTACCGGGCGTAGCTCGGAAAGTAGTGGAACAGCGGCCAGATGGTGTCGTTGCAGAACCCGTAGTAGAACTGTTTCCAGCTCGGCCTCGGTAAGATGGACCGATATGCTCTTGTGGTCGTTCCGGAGCTGCCGGTCGATCTCCTCGAGCATCCCATCGTCCACCTCGTCGGAAGGGACGCCGTTCCAGCCGACCCAGAGACTCTCCTCCTGCGCATGGAGCGAGCTCAAGCCCGTGGCGAGTCCTCCCATGCTGGGGGTGATGGAGAATGTCTTCGGGAGAATGAGTGACCGAAACGGAAAGCCGGTTGGAGACGAGGATGATCTTGCTCATGTCTACCATGATATCGAAAACCGGCTGCCGGTGCAAACGGGATCCTTGACAGGATGCCGCCGGAGAGACCGGGAGGCAGCCGCGCTGCCGGACCGGGTCCGGCAGAGTCGGCGGAGAAGCGGCCGGCCGGGTCGTGAGCGGGACATTCCCGCCGACCCGACGGCACGGCTGATCAGCGGGTGCAGACCCTGATGGCCTCGTCGGCGGCGGATGCCGCGTCGGCCGTGTAGAGATCCGCGCCGATATTCCTGCAGAACTGCTCGGTGACCGGAGCGCCGCCGACCATGATGGTGACCTTGTCGCGGATCCCCGCCTCCTGCGCTTTTGCCACGACGTTCTTCATCTCCGTCATGGTGGTCGTGAGAAGCGCCGAGCAGGCGATGATATCCACCTGCTGATCCACGGCGGTCTGAACGAACCTGTCCGCGGGAACGTCCACCCCGAGGTCGATCACCTCGAGACCCTTTCCTTCCATCATCATCTTGACCAGGTTCTTGCCGATGTCGTGGAGGTCGCCCTTCACGGTTCCGATGACCGCCTTTCCCCGGGCCTTCACGCCGCTTTCCACCAGTTTCGGTTTCAGGATCTCGATTCCCGCGTTCATCGCCCGGGCGGCGATGAGCACCTCGGGAACGTAGACCTCGTTGTTCTTGAACTTCACGCCGATCACGTTCATTCCGCTCATCAGGCCTTCTTCCAGGATCGCTCTCGCCTCGATCCCCTCATCCATCGCCTTCTGGACCAGTTCTTTCACGTTCTGGGCTCGTCCCTTCTGCAGCAGCTCGGAAATCTCGTTCAGTATGCTCACAGGATCCTCCTTTCCCTCGGGTGTGCATCCGTTGGTGCTTCCCGCGACGAGCCTATCTGCTCTTCCCGCCGCAGTCTTGCACTATTTATCGTTTTTTGGTAATAATCCGGCCGGCCCGGCCGGAACCCCGTTCGATCGTCCGCGTTCGGATCAGGGAAACATCATCTGCTCGATATAGACCTCCTGGAAGGCCGATGTCGAGGAAAGCTCCAGGTACCGGGCGTTCCCCGCGATCCGTTCCAGCTCGGAATCCATCTCCCGGTCGAGCAGGGCGAGTAGCGCACCTCCCCCGGCCGCGTTTCCGAGCACCCGGATCCGGTCATGCCAGCGCGAAGGAATGAGGCCGAGCCGTACCGCGCTCGCCACATCGATGAAGCTCCCGAATCCGCCGGCGAGATAGACCGTATCCACCTGCTCCTCCGCTATTCCGGCGGTCTGCAGGAGCACCTGGATCCCGGCGGCGATGGCGGCCTTGGCGAGCTGGATCTCCCGGAGATCGCGCTGGGTGAGGACCAGGGGTTCTCCGGATACCGTCCCGTCCGCCGGAACCGCCAGAAACGCGGACTCGCCGTCGAGCTCGATCATGCGGGCCGCGAGCGGTCGGGGAACCTCCGCCGGAAGCTCCTCCCGGGGAAGCAGCCGCCCGGTATCTTCCGCGAGGCGCTGTTCGAGCAGGATGGCGGCGAGATCCACGATCCCGGATCCGCAGATGCCCGACGGAAGGCTGCCGCGGATCGTGCCGATATCGAACGTCCCGTCGTCTCCGTCGTTCCAGCGTACCCGGTTGACCGCACCCGGAATGCCGCCCGTTCCGCACCGGATATGGGCCCCTTCGAATGCCGGTCCGGCAGCGGTCGAACAGCAGAGCAGGCCGTCCCGGCTGCCCAGTACGATTTCCCCGTTGGTTCCGATATCCACGAGGAGCGCGATCTTCCCGGACCGGTGCATCCCGCTCGCGAGCACCGCGGCGCTGATGTCGGCTCCCACGTAGGCGGAAACCGACGGAAGCAGGTGCAGCCGTCCCCGGGGATGGATGCCGATGCCCGCCTCCGGGGCGGTCAGAACGAGAGACCGGGTGAAGGCGGGGATGAAGGGTGCGGCGGCGATCCTCGCGGGCGGGACGCCGGCGAACAGGTGGAGCATGGTGGTGTTCCCCGCGATCGTACCGCCGTAGATGCGGTCGAGGGGAATCCCGTGCGTGCCGGCAAGCGTGCGGACCATCCCGTCGATCGCCCCGGCCGCCCGTTCCCGCAGTTCCCGGAACACGGCGGGATCGTCTGCATGTCCGATGCGCGAGACGACGTCCGCGCCCCAGGCGGACTGGGGATTCTCCGCCGAGGCGACGTCCACCAGCGTTCCCGTCCGGAGGTCCGCCAGGTAGAGGACCAGGGTGGTGGTGCCGATGTCGACGGCGATTCCGAAACATTCCCCGGTCGTGTCGCCCGGTTCGACCGCGATCAGATCCGAGTCGTCCCGGACCAGGGTGATCCGGTAATCGGACTCGGGAAGCAGCCGCGGAAGATCCCGGAGCAGGGGAAGGGGGACACCGGTCGGGCCCGGGGTTCCGGCCGCTTCGAGAAGGCGGTCGAGGTCGTCCCGCTGGTCCTCCAGGGAGGGGGCGGGGAGCTCCCGGTACTCTTTCCGGATCTTCGGGGTCGGCACGATCCGGTCACCGGTGAGCCCGGTGTCCCGCACTGCGCCGCCGACCGGCAGCACGGCGGTGTCCATCAGCGCCGTGATCCCGCCGCTGCGCTCCGGGAGACGCACGTCCAGGCTGCGATCGACCGGCAGCCGGCAGGCGAGGCGCCAGCCCTGCGCGAGGACATCCGGCGGGAAGATCAGGCGGTCCTCGGCGGAGGGCGCCGGTGCCGGTTCGGACAGGATCCGGACGCGGCATTTCCCGCACAGCCCGGAACCGCCGCACGGGGCCGACAGCGATAGCTCCGGCTGCCTGCGGATCAGATCGAGGAGCATTCCTCCCGCCGGGTCCGCTTCCGTTTCGATGATGCGGTCGCCGTCATGGAAGACGACCCGGCGCCGCTTTGCCGTATCCATCACTCCTCCCCGACCTTCAGGATTCCGTCGTCGAAGGAGGCCGCGACCCGGCCTCCCGGGGGCACCACCAGGAACCGTTCGGGATCCCACCGTCCCGCGAGCAGGTCGGCGAGGAGAACCGGATCGCCGGGCACCTCGTCGTACTCCCAACCGAGGAAATCGGCACATCCGCGGGTGTAACCCGCACTCTCTCCGTCGTCGAGCTCCGGCCAGTCGATATAGGTCGCCCGGCGGTACTCCCGCATCCAGTCCTGTTCCATCTCCATCAGGTAGTCCGCGTTTTCCTCTCCGTACTTTTCGGTGTATTCCTGCCGGACCCGGCGGAACCGATCCTCGCCCGGCATCGGGGTCCGCTCGATCCAGCCGCGGGTGTACCAGTAGACGCCCTTGTGCGCATCGAAGTAGTCCCGATACCGTTCCCGGGAGCCGAGCAGGAGCGTAACGCAGTCGTGCGCGCGGGGAATCACCAGGGTGTGCCGGGCGGACGAGATCCCGACGGTGCCGTTGCTGCACAGGCCGTAGGCGATGAGAATGGCTTCCGGCTCGGATTCGGGCCGAACGGTTCCCCGCCATCCCAGCCGCTCCTCGTCCCCCCGGTCAATCGCATCGATCGCCGCCTGCAGCCGGGTCTGCAGTGTTTCAGGATGGTCGTGCAGTTCCTGCCGCAGCCAGGTCACGTCCAGAACGTTCGGGCATCGGGTGGAGAGAAGACTTATCTCCCGGAACAGGATTCTGCAGGCGATGACCGCAAATCGCGAGGTTTTCATGGAGACCACTGTAGCGCGACTTCGGCCGGGTGTCCAGAGATGTGTTTCCGGCATTCCCGCTGCTTTCCGGAACGCTCGGTTGCGGGAAGCGGAGAATGCGGTTAGGATGATGCGGGGGAGGAAGGGAGCCTGTCATGCAGGATATGAAGCGGGAAGATCCCGGATTCGATCTCGATCGGGCGCTGCAGTACGCCGCCGACTTTCGTCGAGCCACCGGCATCCCTGCCATGGTCATCGATGCCGAAGGAAATCCGCTCTCCGGTGCGGTCGGTCACCCGACTTCCTGCGGTTTCTGCAGTCTGATCCGTAAGTTCGCTCCTTCCCTGTCCGACTGTACCCGGGCGCACCGCTACGGCAGCTACCAGGCGGAACGGTTCGGTGGACGCTACATCTTCTTCTGTCCCCTGTCCATGGTTCACTGGGTGTCTCCGATCAGCATCGAGGGAGTGGTCCGCGGTGCCCTCGTCGGCGGACCGGTCCTGCTGATCGATCCCGAGGAGTTCCTTCGCGACGAGCTCTCGATCCGTCTCGGAGTGTCTCCGCAGGATATCCCTGATCTCTCCGATCGGGTACGCGAGGTGCCGTACGTCGAGCCGGAACGCGTGACCAGCCTCTCCGAGCTCCTCTTCGCGCTGGCGGTCCTCTGTTCTTCCGCGGGGGGAGAGACCTGGCTCCGGGAGCGGGAGGAGCTCGATCAGCAGTCGGCCATCACCGAATACATAGCAGCGATGAAGCGCCGGGGCCGGGAACTGCCCGACATCGGAGGGTACCCCGTCGAGAAGGAGCGGGAACTGCTCGCACTGATCTCCGACGGAGACCGGAAGGGTGCGGGGGAGCTGCTCAACGAGATCCTCGGGTACGTTCTGTTCGCGAGCGGCGGGGATATCGCGATCGTTCGGCAGCGGGTTCTCGAGCTGGCGGTGCTCCTTTCCCGGGGCGCACTCGAGGGCGGGGCGGACGCCGAGGAGGTGTTCGGTTTGAATTACCGTTCCCTTCGGGAGCTCGACCTGATCAGGAATGTGGAGGATCTTGCCGCGTGGCTCTCCCGCATCATGAACCGCTTCACCGACTGCGTCTTTCATCTGAAGGAGATCCGCCACGCCGATGTCATCATGAAAGCCACCCGCTACGTGAAGCGGGCGTACCGGGAACGGATTTCTCTCGAGCAGGTATCTTCGTACGTCGGCCTGAGTCCCTCCTACTTCAGCCGCATCTTCAAGCAGGAAACGGGCAGCGCCTGGAGCACCTACGTGAACCGGATCCGGGTTGACCGGGCGCGCCGGCTCCTGATCTCGACCAGTGTCCCCCTGTCGGATATCGCCGGCATGGTGGGATTCGAGGATCAGAGCTATTTCACGAAGGTTTTCAAGCGGATAACCGGCCTCTCGCCGGGCCGCTACCGGGAATCACCCTTCGGGAGGAACGGCCGGAGCGGATCGAACGGACCGGGCGGACCGGGATAGAAGCCGGCGCTTCACCGCGAGGAACGCGGATCGGAGCTCCTGCCGGTCGACGGGAGAGAGCGGTTGCGGGCCGTACTGCGCACGCAGGTAGATCCCGACGAACCGTTCGAGCTGCCGGACTCCTTCCCGCCTTCGTTCGATCGCACGCTCCGCTCCGGCCAGGGCGACCAGAACCGACCGCTCGTGATGGAGTCCTTCCCTGCACGGAAGGTAGAGAAGCGGCTCCGAGGATGCCAGCAGTCCGACCCGGACGCCTTTCCGCAGGGAATGGTGCGCAATGGCGGCCGCGAGCACGATTCCGTGCTCGTCGCTCGCCTCCAGCCCTTCTCCGTGCTGCACCTGCTCCTCGAGGTCGACAACGATGAGCAGATCGCCTTCCGCCGGAGAGTCGAACTGTTTCACGAACAGCCTGCCCTGACGGGCACTGGTGCGCCAGTGAATCCGCTTCCGGGAATCCCCGGGCAGATACTCGCGCACCTCCCCGGCGCTCGCGGACTGTCGGGCCGATCGGGCCCGCAGATACCGTTCCCCACCGGTTCCGGATGGCTGTCCGGGCAGCGGATCCCAGGGAAGAAGCGGGGGAAGCACCAGCACCCGCTCGACTTCCGGATACTCGACGGATACCGAAAAGATCCCGAACGGATCGCCGCAGCTCAGGCGGACGGGTCCGATGGTGTACCTGCCGCGTTTGCGGCAGCGGGCCTGCACCGACCAGGAGAATGAGGTGTCCGCACCGATCCGGATGCAGCGGGACGCTTCGTATCCCGGCAGGGTGGAGCGGTCGGCGATCAGCAGCCAGGGCGCGGGGAACCTGCCGTCGTTGGAGAGGGTCCACTCGTCGATCAGCAGGTCGCCCACCCGGCTCCAGCCGTGAAGCGAGCGGCGGTGCAGCGAGAGCCGGCGGGAGAGATCGACGGCCCAGAACGCGCAGAGCGCTAACAGCCCCCCCGAGGCGATGAAAAGGAACCGCCAGAGCCGTAACGGCATGAACAGGTCGAGGACGAGGGCGAGAACGGCAAGGAACGGGACCAGGGGCCGGTTCAGCCTGACGTTCCTCATCATCCCTGCTCCGGTTTCCCCCGCCCCGTCATACCGCCCCTTCGGGGATGGGGGTTTCTTCCATCAGGCGCGCCATGAGGGATTCGACGGTCACCCCGAGGACTCCGGCCTCCGGCCCGAGGATGATCCGGTGGCCGAGCACGAGCGGTACGTAGCGCTTCACGTCGTCCGGTTCGACCCAGTTCCGTCCGCGGGACGCCGCTTCCGCCTGGCCGGCGCGGTAGAGTGCCAGGCTCGCCCGGGGGCTCGCGCCCAGCTCGACCTCCGGGAGCCGGCGCGTCTGCTCGACGAGGCGGACGATGTACTCCTTCACCGCCGGGGAGACGTGAACCTCCCGGACCGCCTCCTGGATCGCGAGAATCTCCTCGACCGTCGCGACCGGATCCAGATCGTCGACGGGATGGGAGCGGCGCTGACGCTCGAGAATTTCCATCTCCTGCGCCGGGTCGGGGTAACCCAGCCGGATCCGCAGCATGAAGCGGTCGAGCTGTGCCTCGGGAAGCGGGAAGGTCCCGGCGTATTCCACCGGGTTCTGCGTCGCGATCACCAGGAACGGGTCCTGCAGCGGGTAGGTGTTCCCGTCCACCGTCACCTGCCGCTCTTCCATTGCCTCGAGCAGCGCCGACTGGGTCTTCGGGGTCGCACGGTTGATCTCGTCGGCGAGGATCACCCGGGCGAGCAGCGGTCCGGGATGGAAGACGAACGAAGCGGTCCGCTGGTCGAAGACGGATACCCCGGTGAGATCGCTGGGCAGGGTGTCGGGAGTGAATTGAATGCGGCTGAATCCGCAGCCGAGCGAGCGAGCGACGCTCCGGGCGAGCATGGTCTTGCCGGTGCCGGGAACATCCTCGATCAGAAGATGTCCACGGCAGATCAGGCCGATCAGGGCGGCCTTGACCTGTTCCCGTTTCCCCACGATGACCCTGCCGATGTTCTCCTCGAGAGCCTCCATGATCCGGATGGTTTCCGTCATTCACCTTTTCCTCGGGCTTCTGGTATGAAGTATATGATCCGGCCGGGGAGGCGGCAAGGGTGTCCGGAGGCGGTGCGGCGCCGCGGTCAGGAATACCGCCGGAATCACAAAAAACTGCCAAAGCCGGTAAGATACTACAAGAATCGGGAGCACATGACGAAGTATGCTTCCTGTAGTCGAATAACGAACGAGGGAGGCCGACATGACGGGCAGAGAGCTGATCAGGAAAACATTCCGCCGCGAGAAAACGGATCGGGTGCCGTGGGTGCCGTTCGCCGGCGTTCACGCGGGAAAGCTGAAGGGGTTCTCCGCACGGGAGGTGTACGCCGACGGCGCGAAGCTCGTCGCCTCGCTGACGGAGGCACACCGGATCTATCGTCCCGACGGCATGCCGGTGCTCTTCGATCTGCAGCTCGAAGCAGAGGCGCTCGGCTGCAGTCTGCTCTGGGCCGACGACTCTCCGCCGACGGTGACCGATCACCCGCTGGGTGCGACGTCCGAAGTCCCCGACCGGATTCCCGGTCCCGGCGACGGCCGTTTCCCGATGGTGCTCGAGGCGATGCGCTCGCTGCGGGACGGAATCGGAGAGGAGACGGCGCTCTACGGGCTCCCCTGCGGATTCTTCACCCTCGCGTCGCATCTGCGGGGCACCGAGCTGTTCATGGACATGATCCTGGACCCCGACTACGTGCACCGCCTGCTCGCCTGGACGGCGAAGGTTATGGATGCGGTCGCGGACCTGTACATCGATGCGGGCATGGAAGTGATCGCACCGGTCGACCCGCTGGTTTCGCAGATCTCTCCCGACCACTTCCAGGAGTTTCTCGCCGGACCGTACCGGAAGTTCTTCGACCGGCTCCGCGGGCGGGGCGTGCTGTCGTCGTTCTTCGTCTGCGGAAATGCGATCCGCAACCTTCCCGGCATGTGCGGGACCGGGCCCGACGGAATCTCCATCGACGAGAATATCCCCATGACCGAGGCGAAGGCGATCACCGACCGCTACGATGTCGTCCTCGGCGGCAACATCCCGCTCACTTCGGTCATGCTTTTCGGGACCCAGCAGGACACCATGAAGTACGTGGTCGATCTGCTCGATTCGGTGGATCACCGGAACCTGATCGTCTCCCCCGGCTGCGACATGCCCTATGATCTTCCGCCGGAGAACGTGATCGCCGCCGAACAGGCGGTCCACAACACCGGGCAGGTCCGAACCATGATCGCCGACTACGAGGCGCCGCAGAACGACACCGAGGTGGCGATCCCGGACTATTCCGCTCTGAAGCGTCCGCTCGTCGAGGTGTTCACCCTCGATTCCGCCACCTGCGCCGCCTGCACCTACATGTACCAGTCGGCCCTGGACGCGAAGAAGGCGCTCTCGGACACGGTGGATGTGGTGGAGTACAAGTACACGTCCCGCGAAAACGTCACCCGGGTCAGGCAGATGGGCGTGAAAAACCTGCCGAGCATCTACATCAACGGACAGCTCGTCTATTCGTCGATCATTCCGAGCCGCGAGGCGCTGCTGAAGGAGATCGAAGCACGCCGCTGAAACGGCGGGATTCGGGCAGGGAATATTTCCGCGGGAATTTCCCGCGGAACGGGAATTCCTCCTTTGACAGATCGGATCGGGGAGGATACACTGTCGGTGATATATCAATTGTATCTCATTGTTATATCAATCAGAATGCAATCATTCCTGACGAGGAGCGAACAAGGTATGAGTATCGCACCGGAACGGATCAGGGAGCTCGATGGGATGTGCCGGAAGTTCCGCATCCGCCTCATCGACATGCTCCACAAGGTCGGCACGGGTCACCCGGGAGGATCCCTGTCGGCGACCGAGATCGTGACCACCCTCTACTTCGAGAAGATGAACATCCAGCCCCAGGACCCGCTGTGGCAGAAGCGGGACCGGTTCATCATGGGCAAGGGACATGCGGCCCCGATCCTCTACATCGTGCTCGCGGAGAACGAGTTCTTCTGCGACGAGGATCTCGACAACCTGCGGCAGATCGACTCGATCCTCCAGGGACATCCCTGCGTGAAGACCACGCCCGGCATCGAGCTTTCCACCGGTCCGCTCGGGCTCGGCCTGTCAGCCGGGCTCGGAATGGCGCTGGCGGCGAAGATGGACGGCGAGGACTACTACACCTACGTCCTCATGGGAGACGGCGAGAACCAGGAAGGCATCATCTGGGAAGCCGCGATGACCGGGGCGAAGTACGGCCTGGACAACTGCATCGCCATCCTGGACAACAACGGCGTCCAGCTCGACGGAACCCTCGAGGAGATCATGCCCATGGGCGATCTCGCGGCCAAATGGGCGGCCTTCGGCTGGAACGTGATCCACTGCGACGGGCACGACATCGGGCAGATCTCCGATGCGATCGACAAGGCGAAGAGCGTGAAGGGCAAGCCGTCGATCATCATCGCGAAGACGGTCAAGGGCAAGGGCGTTTCCTTCATGGAAGGCCAGTCCGCGTGGCACGGAAAGCCGATCGGACCGGACGATTACAAGCAGGCGATGAAGGAACTGCAAGGAGCGGCGAAATGAGCGGTATCACGATCAGCAGCGACGGAAAGAAGCAGGCGATCCGGCAGGCGTACGGCGAAGCGCTGGCGGAGCTGGGCCGGAAGAACGAGAAGGTCGTGGTGCTCGATGCCGACGTCGCCGGATCCTCCCGGAGCATCATCTTCGGACAGGAGTTCCCGAAGCGGTTCTTCAACGTGGGCATCGCCGAAGCGAACATGGCCGGGCTGGCTGCGGGGCTCGCCTCGAGCGGGAAGATCCCCTTCATCAATACGTTCGCGGCCTTCATGGTACTGCGCGCGGGCGACCCGGTGCGAAGCCTCATCGCGTACACCAACCTGAACGTGAAGCTCGCGGGCACCTACGCCGGTATGTCCGACTCCTACGACGGAGCGAGCCATCACTCGATCATGGACATCGGCTTCATGCGCTCCCTGCCGAACATGACCGTCATTTCGCCGGGCGACCCGGTGGAGACCCGGCAGGCGGTGTTCGCGGCCGCGGAAAAGGACGGCCCGGTCTACCTGCGGCTCAGCAGGGCGGAGTTCCCCGTGATCTACCCGGATACCTACCGGTTCCAGCTCGGAAAGGGCGTGCAGCTCGTCGACGGATCGGACGTGACCATCGTCGCCACCGGCTACATGGTTTCCAAAGCCCTGGAAGCGGCGGAGCGGCTCGCGAAGGAGAAGATCCGCGCCCGGGTCATCAACATCCATACCATCAAGCCGATCGACCGTGAGCTTCTGATCCGCTGTGCCGAGGAAACGGGTGCGATCGTGACCGCCGAGGAGCACTCGATCTTCGGCGGCCTGGGAAGCGCGGTTTCCGAGGTGCTGGCGCAGAGCCGTCCGACCCCGATGGAGCAGGTGGGACTCCAGGATACGTTCACCGAATCGGGCGATTACGAAAAGCTCCTCCTGAAATACGGGCTCTCGGCGGACCGCATCGTCGAGAAATCGCGAGCCGCCATTGCCCGGAAACGGTAAACGGGAATCGGGCGGAAAGGCCGGGGGCGAGCCGATGGGCGGCGATCATTCGATCCGGCAGCTCCGATTCGGCAAGACCTCGAAGGAAGAGGTCTACCGGACGCTCAAGGATCGGATCGTGAGCTGCGAGCTGCTTCCCGGCAGCGTGATCGCGGAAGAGAAACTGTGCGAGGAGTTCGGCGTGAGCCGGACTCCCGTGCGGGAAAGCCTTCTGCGGCTCGAACGGGAACATCTGGTGGAGATCTATCCCCGGAAGGGAACGTTCGTCTCCCAGATCTCCCTGCATGACATCTACGAGATCTTTCAGATCCGGCTGATCATCGAACCGCGGGTAGCGAAGATGGTCTGCCGGAGTCTCGATGCTTCGCGGCTTGCGGACTACCTCCGCCGCTTCCGGGAAGTCGCGAACTGTCGGGACGGTTCATCCGCATGGTTCGATCTGGACCGGTCGTTCCACAGCTACCTGATCGAGAGCAGTCAGAATCGGCGGCTCGTCGATCTCTACTCCGGAATCATGGATCAGAACTTCCGGGTCCGGATTCTGGCCGGTCGGCTGCCGTCGCGGATCGACGAAATGATCCGGGAGCACGAGGACATCATCGAGGCGCTCCTCGACATGGACGAGAGCAGGATCGAGGAAGCGATGGTCGCGCATGTCGTCGCTTCCCGGGAAGCATCGCTTCGGCTGGAGCGCTACATTCAGGAATAGGAGAAATCGTATGGCGACGCATGGCGACGAACGAGGACAGAACGTGCAGGAGCGGATCCTCCGCGAGCGGGAGCGGCAGCAGGCCGTGACCGTCGGGGATCTCGTCTTCAAGATCCTGGAGGGGAACTATCGGTCGGCGACCGGCAACCTCCTGTTCCACACCTCCGCTTCCGCCTTCGGCCGGAAATCGGAGGATCTGCTCCGGCGCTGCGGGGAGACGTTCTCCTCGGAGGACGCCGCTGCCCGGGAGTCGATCCTGCGGTTCCTGATTCATTACGGGATCAGCCTCCGGAGTTTCCTGGCGGAGTGGGTCCTGGCGAAGGAGCTGGACGAGCGTTCCCTGACCGACGAAACCCTCCGGGTGATCGATCTTCTGGATCGCCTCGAGAAGGAGACCGGAAACGGACCGAAGGGCGGACCGGTCGATGCCGTCCGCGGAACGATCCGGAAGGAGCTCGACGGCAGGCTCCAGGCGGAGGGACTCGAGGGAACGGGCCGGGACGAGGAACGGGAGCGGCTTCTCGGTTCCTCTCTCGCCGACTACGTCCGGAATGTGACCGATCGGGTGAGGCGCAGCAACTTCTACATCGTGTCGAAGGCGATGCTCGACGGAAAGACCATCAGCCGGGTCGGCAACGACTACGCCGCCTTCGGCGAGTACGTGCTCTGGGTGGGAGGATCCTTCGTCACCACCAATCCGGTCCTCATCAAGATGGCCTGGGACATCGATCCGGCCTACTGGGACGAGCGGATCGATGCGATCATCGGCGATCTCTACGGGAAGGACGATCTGGACCGGATTCTCGCGGCCGGCGGCCGGGAGACGGACGAAGCGGTTTCGGCGATCAACACGAGGATCACGGTTTCGGTGGTGGAGGAGAACTGCCGCATGCTGCGGGACATCTTCCTCATCACCGGCGGAAAGGACGGCTACGTGAGCCTCCAGGTGAATCCCGCCAACCACTCCGATTCCGAGCCGATGATCCGGGAGGCGCGCCTGGTCTACCGCGAGCTCGAGACCCGTCTCGGAGGAGTGCCGAACGTGGTCATCAAGGTTCCCGCGACCTCCGCCGGGCTCGAGGCGGCTCGCGCGCTCGGAGCCGACGGCATCGGAGTGACGGTGACGGTCAACTTCTCCCTGTTCCAGGCGAAGGGTTTCGCGGAAGTTATCCGCAGCAGCCGGGCCCCGATCTCCTACATGGCCATGATGAACGGACGGCTCGCCTTCCCGGTCCGGGACGAGCTGGTCGCGAACGCTGTTCCGGGCGGAAAGAAGGCTTCGGAGCTCGCCGGGGTGGAAGTGGCGCGGAAGATCCAGCGCATCTACTACGGTGATAATGCCGGTGCCGGCAGCCTGCTCCCCGAGAAAGAGAAGCTCCGGCTCATGATTGCATCCCTTCGCATCTACGATGGGGAGATTCCCGATATCTCGGACATGTGGGGCGTTCCGCTCATCACGGTGTTTCCCAATGTCCGCAGGGCGTACGACGACCGGGAGCGTCCCTTCGACGGCCGGGCCATCGACGGGGAAACCCCGGGCGAAACGTTGGACGTGCTCGCGAAGAGCGAGATCTTCCGTCAGGCATGGTGGCTCCCGGGCGACCCGGAGCGATTCAAGCCGTCGCGGCCGCTCACGCTGGAAGAGCGTGATGCCGAAGCCGTCGCGGTCTGGCCTCCGGTGGGGCAGACCCTGAACCAGTTCATCGATCTCTATCGGCAGATGGGCGGTATGGTCAAGGCTCGGATGAGCCGCGCAGTCCGGCGAACGGGCGCCTGAGCAGATCCCGGACAGGAAGAAGGAGAAAACCATGCGATTCGTAAATATCGATTTCGATCCGTCGAAGAATCCCGCCGTCCTCGATACCGGCACCTGGGACGCCGCCGCAGCCTGGCGGCGAACCGCGGGCCTGGGCGACGAGTATCTCACCGCTCTCGCCGGCGCCGTCCGCGGCGGAGCCGAGCCGCCCCGCGCCGAAGGATTCGTGCCCGCAGCGGGTTCCATCGCACGCCGCGGCGGCAACGCCTGGTTCCTCTGCGATCTCGCCGACCGACAGTCGCTTTTCGCCGAGCTCGGCCGGCCGCGGTCGATTCTCGGAGCGCCGGTGGGTGCCCGGCATCTTCCCGACGGCCAGCAGATCACCTTCTACCGGACGGACGCCGAGCTCATCGACCGGTACGTTCGCCGCCTGTTCCCGGAGAAGGGACCGCGGGCGATGGGATCGGTTCCCCGGCTCGGCATCGGAAACCGGCACTCCGCGACCACCTGGCCCGGGATCTTCCGCTCCATGGACCGGTGCGACTACTCCGCCAATGCGATCCAGAACTCTCTGCGGGAGCTCGCACTCCTGGACGAGATCCTTGCCGGCGGACCGCCGCGGACCAACCATCTCTTCAGCTTCGGAACCATCCAGGAAGCGCACACCGGAAGCACGTTCGAGGGGCTCTGGACCGAGGGAGTGCTCGCCGCACTCCGCGCCGACACGATTCCCCGCTACGGCGCCGACGCCGACCACATCCAGGTCAAGCGCGGCGGGGAGGGAATCGAGCGGGCGAAGAAGGTGATCCGGGCTTCCCGCTACTACAGCTTCTACACGCTCGATGTTTCCGACATCCTCGACTACGAGGCGCTGGGCAAGCCGGCGACCGCATCCGGGGAGTACCTCGAGCAGTTCCTTCCCGATCCCCAGGCCCGGCGGGATGTTCTGTCCCATCATCGGTTGAGACGGAAGGTCGCCGGGATCGAGTTCCGCCTCTCCGAGGAGGAGATCGGTCTGCTGGTCGGCAAGTACTGGCGGGCCCTCGATGCCCTGGAAGAGCTGACCGGCTACCTGGACGGAATCAAGGAAGGCGTACCCTACGATGTCGAGCTCAGCATCGACGAGACGCCGGCCGGCGTGAAGACCTGCGACGTGATCACCCGGGAGAGCGAGCTCATCTTCCTCATCGCCGAGGCGATCCGCCGCGGAATCCGGCTGACTCACATCGCCCCGAACTTCGGGGTGGAGAAGGGGACCGACTACCGCTGTCCCGACGGACTTCCCGCCCTGGAGGCGCGCGTCTCGCTGTTCACCCGGATTGCCGAGGAGTACGGGATCATGCTCGACTGCCATTCGGGCGACGATCTGCTGCCCGAGACCCGGCGCGTCATCGGCCGTGCGGCACGGGGCAGGATCAACTTCAAGGTTTCCCCGTACCTCCAGGTGCTGTTCGCCGAAACCCTGCACGACATCGACCCGGAAAAGTTCCGGTTCTGGTACGAGGATTCCCTGGCGTACGCCCGGGAAGAAGCGGAGAAGGGGTCTCCGATCGCTCTCGAATCTCTTGCGGAGCTGGACCGGGAGAAGGACAAGCGGCCTTCGCCGAAGCACGCAGTGTTCCATCATTTCAACTTCCCCACCGTGGGAAAGCGCGACCAGGAGGGGAACTTCCTGAACCGTCACCGCTTCTACGATCTGTCGGACCGGTTCCGGCAGGAGTACACCGACCGGCTGGACCGGTACCTCTGTGAGGTGGCGCACGACATTTTCGCATCGCGGGGGATCTGAATGGAGAAACGATTCGAAGGAAAGACGGCCGTCGTGACCGGGAGCGCTGCCGGGATCGGCCGCGGGGTCGCGTACCGGCTCGGCCGGGAAGGGGCCTTCATCGTCGCCGCGGACATCGACGGACAGAAGGGCGAGGAAACGGCGGAGGCGCTCCGGAAGGAAGGAATCCGCTGCTCGTTCCGGAAGACCGATGTCTCTCGTCCCGACGACCTGAAAGCCCTCGCGGAGGAAACGTTCGCGGAGCACGGCCGGCTGGATATTTTCGTTCATGCGGCCGGGGTGGTGAAGAACCAGCTGCTGCTCGATGTGACCGAGGCCGACTGGGACCGGGTCATCGACATCAACCAGAAGGGAACCGCCTTCGCCGTCCAGGCCGCCGCCGCAGTGATGCTGCGGCAGGTCCCGGACAGCGTGAAAAGCTCAGGCCGCTCCGACCGGAGCTACGGGAAGATCGTCGTGTTTTCATCCATCTCCGGACGCCGGGGCAGGCCGCTCCAGCTGCATTACGCGGCAAGCAAGGCGGCGGTCATCAGCATCACCCAGAGTGCCGCGCTCGTCTTCGCCCCGTACGGGATCAACGTGAACGCGGTCGCTCCCAGCGTGGTGCAGACTCCGATGTGGGAGCAGGTGGACCGGGAAAAGGCCGAGATCTTCGGGATGAAACCGGGAGAGGCATTCAGGGATATCGTCGAGAAGGTGCCGCTCAAGCGTCCCGGAACCGTGGAGGACATGGCCGCCGCGGTGGCGTTCCTCTGCTCGACCGATGCCGATTACATTACCGGACAGACACTGAACGTGGACGGCGGATTCGAAATGAACTGACCGGACGGAACGCCCGCCGGGGCGAAGGGGGAACGAGGATGGGCAACGGATTCGAGTTCGGAAACGATCCGGCGAAGATCGACCGGTATCGGAGATTCTGGGAACGCGCAGCTACCGACCGGCCGCTGGTGGGATTCTCCATGAAGAGCTGGTTTCCTCTGGACGAGTTCGCCGCCAGCGCCGCCTGGCCGCCGGACAGCTATCTGACCCCCGACATGATCGACCCGGAGGCATTTCTCGACGACCAGGAACGGCTGCTGCGGGAAGGGGAGCGGATCGACGACGACATCCTGCGCGGGGCATCACCTTCCCAGGCGGTCCCCTGGCTCTGCGGGACGCTGGGGAACCGCCTGCGGATACTCCCCGGGAGCATTCTCGCGGAGGACCGGACCCTTCCGTGGGAGGCGCTCGAGGGGTTCACGCTGGACCGGGAGAGCCCCTGGTACCGGAAGTACCAGGACTTCGCCGAAGCCCTGGTGCGCAGGAGCGACGGTCGGTTTCCGGTCAGCCACGGAACGCTCGTCGGTCCGTCGGATATCTTCGCGGCCCTGCGGGGACACGGGCAGAGCGTGCTGGACATGATGGACGACCCGGAACGGTCGGAGCGGCTCATGCATACCGCGGGTGAGCTGTTCCGTCAGATGACGGAGGATATCTGGGCAAAGCTGCCCCGGTTCCACGGCGGATGGTACGACGCCCAGTACCAGATCTGGGCACCCGGTCCGATCGCCCGGCTCCAGGAGGATGTGGTCGCGCTCTACTCGCCGGATCTCTACCGGCGCTTCATCCAGCCGGTCGACCGTGAGGTCGCGTCGCATTTCCCCAGCGCGTTCATGCACCTGCATTCCACCTCGATGTTCGTGCTCGACCTGTTCCTGGAGGTCGACGAGATCCGGCTCTTCGAGATCAACAACGATGTCGGCGGACCTCCCATCGAGAAGATGATCCCTCATTTCCGCAAGGTTCAGCAGGCACGCAAGCCTCTCCTGATCCGGGGTTCCTTCTCGCCCGACGAACTGCGTCTGCTCATGGACTCGCTGGAGCCCGCCGGGCTCTATCTCTACATCATGGTGCAGGACGAGGCGGAGATAGAGCGGCTGCGTCCGATCCTCGGGATGTAATCATCTCCTCGGGATGTAATTTTGGGAGGGCGGCGCCGGGCCGGCGGTTCAGAAGTCCTTCCGGATTTCCGCCAGAAACCGGTCCGCCGCCAGCCGATAGCCGCGCGAGTTGAGGTGGAACCCGTCGAGGCTGAAGATCCCGTCGGGACTGAAGGGGCCTGCGTCGATCGAGCCGTTCAGGTCGATCGACGCCTCGGCGGCCGGTACCGCGCCCGACCGGATCTGCTCGAAGAAACCATCCATGTCCACGAGATGCACCCGCGGATCCATCGCGGCCTGCGCCTCGATCGCGACGTTGTAGGCATCGATGATCGCCCGGGCCGCCGCGACGTCCGCTTCGGAGAGCGTCTCTTCGGCGGGAATGGGATCGCCCCCCGGCAGCCCCCAGCCTTCCAGGAGGATTCCCTCCAGAGCCGTCAGCAGGATGTAGTCCGCATCGCCGTCCTCGGTTTCGAATTCGAACAGCGGAGGCAGATTGATATCGGGGAGATCGAGCCCGAGGATCGGGGCGTACGCGTCGTCGAAGAGTTCGAGCGGCGAGGAGGGAAGCAGCGTCAGGAGCGGAACGCCGGTAATGTCGGGGATGGTCGCGAGGTAGATCTCGGCATCCGTATCCGCGAGCAGGCGCGCCACGATCTCCTCGATGCTGGCGGCGAAATCCGCGGGATCGGTCACGTTGCCTCCGGGCCGGTAACCACTCCGCCGCCGCTCAGTCCTCCGAGCACGTCGTTGTGCCCGATCCAGAGCGTGATCACATCTGCGTTTCGCGCGGTCGCCTGTTCGATCACGGTGTCGCCGAAACGGGGATCGAGGATGAAGTCGTCGCGGAGAACGTAGTAGTAGAGCAGGTCGTTCGTGGAAGCGGATCCCGCGTTCAGAATGATGCTGCGGTCGGACTCGAAAGTGAGCAGTCCCGCGGCATCGGCGCCCGGAACCCCGAGATTGTGGTAAGGGCTCGGGTAGTCGTAGTTCACCAGAAGGGAAAGCGCACCGAGCACCCCGAAATCCAGCGGATCCTGGACGATCCGGTTCCGATCCGCATCGTAGCTGAGCGGTTCCATGAGCCGGTCGGCGGCCTCGCGCGGCGCACCGATTCCCGGATCCGCGACCAGCGGCTGGACGAACTCGGCTGACCCGAGCTCCCGTGCGATGACCGCCGGATAGCTGTCGTCCTGCCAGGACCGCTTCAGCCCGAGGTTCTGGATTCCTGCGGTCAGGCTGTCTCCGATGGCGACATATACCGGTGCGACCGCTCCGCCTCCGGTCGGATTTCCGTTGTCATTGTTACTCTCACCGATTCCGAGCAGATCGCAGCCGGAAACCAGCAGAACCGTGTATACCGCAAGTCCGGCAGCGAGTAGCCGTCCGGAATACCCTGCCCGCCGGGACAGATGTTCCATTTTCATGCCGTGTCTCCTTTGAGCTATAATGTATTCCCGGGTATATTCGAACGGCTATTCGGTCGAGCGTGAGAGGGGCATTCTCGATCGGAACGGTGCTCCGGAGCCGACCGTCCGCCTCAGAGACTTGCGGCGCAGCGGAACCCGGTGTGACCGGTGGAGCTGTCGGGAGTGTTCCCGGTACGCGCCGCCAACCGGTAGCGGTTGCAGTAGGAGCGATGGCAGAGGTAGGAGCCGCCCTTGGTCGTCCGGACGACACCGCTTGACGGACCCGTCGGGTTCTCCCGGGACGCGATTCGGTGATGATCGGGGCTGAACCAGTCAGCGCACCATTCCCAGACATTCCCGCAGACGTTGGAGAGCCCGAAACCGTTGGGCCGGAAAGCATCGACCGGGCAGGTCCCGGTCCAGCCGTCCCCGCCGCTGTCGAACGTGGGGAACTCCCCCTGCCACGTGTTGCACTGGTGCCTGCCGCCGGGAGTGAGATCATTGCCCCACGGATACGTGAGACCGGCAGTCCCGCCCCGGGCAGCGTACTCCCACTCCGCCTCGGTCGGCAGCCGCATGCCCGCCCAGCGGCTGTAGGCTTCGGCGTCGTTCCAGGATACGTGAACGACCGGATGATCCATGCGGCTGCGGATGTCCGACCCCTTTCCCTCGGGTTTCCTCCAGCTCGCCCCTTCCACCCCGAGCCACCACGGCGTGGAAGGAAGCGGACGGGTGTGCCCCTTCCTGATCGCGGCTTTCGGGACGTGGAGATGAAACACGTAGGACCAGCCGAAGCGTTCCGCCTCGGTCACGTGACCGGTCGCATCGACGAAGGCGCGGAACCGGTCGTTGGTGACGGCAAACCGGCCGATGGCGAACGGGGAGAGGACGAACTCCCGCTCCGGACCTTCGCCGTCGGCAGGAAAGCCGGGATCGGTATCGCTCCCCATGACGAAGGCTCCCCCGGGAAGGATCACCATGTCCCCGGACTCCAGGCGGGTTCCGGTGTTCCCGGCCGTTCCTGTACCGGATTCCTGCCGCTCGGGCGTGCGGGGATCGAGCTCGCCGCCCTCGGGTGCGACGCGCCTCGGGCCGCAGCAGCCGTCATGAGTGTTTCCGCTCATCGTTCGCCTCCCGGAACAATGATAACCGAAACAGTAAGGAAAGTCGACGGTTCAGCTTTCTCCACGGTATTGCTTCCTGCTTTCCGCACGCGTAGGTTTAAGTCGATATATCACGGAGCAGAACATGAATTCGATCGGAATCCATCTCGACGATATCAGCGCGAGCTATCGCGGCCGGAATGATGTGGTGAGCGTCTTCCGTGACGTTTCGTTCTCCATAGATCCCGGAACCTTTTTCGTCCTTCTCGGTCCCAGCGGCTGCGGAAAGACGACGCTCCTCCGGCTCATCGCGGGTCTGCATTCGCCTGACAGCGGCACCATCCGGTTCGGTGACCGCCTCGTGTTCGATGCCGACCGCGGCGTCGATCTCAAGCCTGCCGACCGGGAAATCTCCTTCGTGTTCCAGAACATCTCCCTCTATCCCAACATGAGCGTGTTTCAGAACATCGAGTTCCCGCTCAGAATCCGCAAGATCGCTTCGCGGGAGGAGCGGAATCGGATTGTCCGGGACACCGCGCGGCTCCTTCAGATCGAGGACGTACTCGATCGCCGCATCAGCAGGCTCTCGGGCGGACAGCGCCAGCGGGTTGCAGTGGGGAAAGCCCTCGTCCGCGAGCCGAACCTGTTCCTCATGGACGAGCCCATCTCCAATCTCGATCAGGAGCTCCGCTCCGGCATCCGGGGCTACTTTCGGAACCTGCAGCGGAAGGTGG
This sequence comes from uncultured Spirochaetota bacterium, assembly GCA_963728215.1. GTDB lineage: Bacteria > Spirochaetota > Spirochaetia > CAVSJD01 > CAVSJD01 > CAVSJD01. The sequence goes on from CAVSJD010000015.1 coordinate 189,397, forward strand.
GGATCACTTCGATCTACGTGACCCATGACCAGCGGGAAGCGATGGTGCTTGCCGACCGGATCGCCGTGCTCGCCGGCGGCGAGGTACAGCAGGTCGGAACTCCCCGTGAAATCTACGAGCGTCCGGCGAATATCTCCGTCGCCGACTTCATGGGCCGGACACCCATGAACATTTTCGATGGAACCCTGGTGGCAGAAGACAGCACCTGGTACTTCAATACGGATTTCGGCCGGATGCATCTCGACCAGGCGATCGCCCGGAAACTGCGGCAGACGGGACGGCGGGAGTGCAAGCTCGGCATCCGTCCCGAATTCATCTCGATCACCCCGCGCGGGCAGGGGAACGTGGATGCACGGGTCCACCTGATGCAGAATACCGGCGGCCTCTTCGTCTTGTATGCGTTTCTGGGTGATCTGAAGCCGGTGACGATCGAATCGCGGCGGATGCCCGAAGGGCTGAACCGGGAGGAAACGGTCGGCCTTTCCTTCGAAACGGCCAAGCTCAACGTGTTCACAACCGCCGGAGACCGGATCGAGATCTGATGCCGGTCGGTCGGGCCGGACTATCCGGTCCGATCGGGCTGCCCGGCCCTGGTGGGCCGGGTTCCGGCCGTCAGTCGGCGGATTCCGCGACGAAGCGGCAGACGGCCGAAAAGTCCAGCTCTCCGAACCCTTTCAGGTTCGCCATGGCGAACAGCTCGCCCACCGCCGCCGTGGAGGGCAGGGCGATTCCCAGTTCCCCGGCACTTTCCATCGCGAGCCGGAGATCCTTCCGCATCAGCCGAAGAGGAAAGTGGGCCTCGTAGTCGCCTTGTTCGATCAGGTCCCGCTTGCCCGCGAGGAACGGCGGCGACACTTTTTCGCCGAGCAGGAAGTTCTGCAGCTCCAGCCGGGGGACGCCGAGCCGTTCTCCGAGGGAGAGCGCTTCCGCGTAGGCGGCGATGCCGTGAGCCAGCATCAGGTTCACGACCATTTTCAGCGAGCTTCCCATGCCCGTTCCTCCGGCTGGAATGACCCGGTTCCCGATCGCCTCGAGAATGGGGCGCACCCGCTCGATATCGTCCGCATCTCCGCCGGCGAATACCGTGAGCGTGCCCTTCTCGGCGGGACCCTTCGTTCCCGATACCGGGGCATCGATGAACCGGATCCCCCGGCGGGAGGCTTCCGCCGCCATGTCCCGTGAAAAGGAGGGGTTCACGGTGCTGCAGTCGACCCAGACCGCGCCGCGCTCGAGCCGGTCGAGGAATCCCCGCTCGCCCAGGGCGGTCTCCCGGACCGCAGCCGGTTCGGCGAGCATCGTGACGAGCACTTCCGCCCCGGCTGCAGCGTCCGCCGGCGACTCCGCGGCTCCGGCCCCCAGTTCGACCAGCGGGTGTAATTTCCGAACGGTCCGGTTCCAGACCGTGAGCGCATGCCCGGCGCGAAGCAGATTCGCAGCCATTCTGCTTCCCATGATTCCGAGTCCGATGAAACCTGTTTTCATGATCCTCCTCCTCCTCTTGATGACAGCCTTCCGATCGAGCGGCTGCTTCGGTGCGATGTGATGCGATATGAGTAGAAGCGTAATCTTTCCTGTCTCCCGGGTCAAACGGTGTTCCGATTCGTTACGGAATGTGCTATTCTCCCGGTATGGAGTTTTCGTATCCGTTTCTTCATGTCGTGAGATGGGGACTTTACCTGTCCCTCGTTCTGACGGCCTTCGTGGCCGTACAGTATGCTTCAGGACTCGGAAAGATGCTGCAGCATCCGGAGGAGCATCCGGTACAGCGCATCCGCAGTATCGGATTGAAGCTGTTTTTCACCTCGATTCTGATCATGGTCGGGATGCCTGTCGCGGCGAATGTGTTCCTGGTCAGGAATGCCGGGGTCGAGCCGTCCTTCGCGATCTTCTGGGCAGTCGGCTACGGCGTGCTTCTCATCGCGAACCTGTGGGATCTGATGGTGATCGATTACCTGCTTCTGATCCGGATCAAGCCGAAGAGCTTTCACCTGCCCGATACGGAGTACTACAATTCACTCGCTCCGCATCTGCAGGCGTTCTTCAAAAGCATGATTCTCGCCTTCTTCCTGAGCATAGCCGCGGCAGGAGTCGCGCTGATGCTGGTCGGATAGAAAGACCCGCGGCCGGACGCATCCGGCCCTGTGGCCTTTGCCGGAGTCTCAGCCCCTGCTTCCTGCCCGCATCCGTGCCGGACAGCGCGAAGCGTCGGTTCGGTGGAGGCACGAAGGACATTCGCTGCAGAGGTAGATGTCCCCGGCCCGGCCGGACAGCGTCTTTTCCGCCCAGCGCGGATCCGCGAGTATTCCTCGACCGACCGCGACCAGGTCCGCAAACTCTTCCGCGACCGCACGTTCCGCCTCTTCCGGTCTGCGCACCGAACCGACGGCGATCACCGGTACGGAAACCTCTGCGCGGACCCTGCCGGCGATCCGGACCAGGTCCGAAAGCGGAGGCCGGGACGATGAAACCTCATTTTCGAGGGGCGGGGGAAGCGTGCCGGAATGGGAGACATGGAGCAGGTCGATGCCTTCCCGCTCGAGTCCCCGTGCCGCCTCGATCCCCGATTCCAGTGAAAGGGTGAAGGGCCCGGCTCCCGCGGCGCCGAGCCGGCAGCCGATGAGTGCGCCGTCGGCGACTTCGCTCCGCACCGCCCGGTACACCTCGCGCAGGAACCGCAGTCGACCCGCTGGCGATCCTCCCCATCGGTCGCTTCTCCGGTTGGTTTCCGGCGAAAGGAACTGGCTTCCGAGATAGCCGTGTGCGCCGTGGATCTCGAGATACCGGAAGCCGGCGGCAACCGCTCTTCGTGCGGCGAGGGCGAAGTCCGCGATAATGCGGAAAATCTCCTCCTCGGTGAGCTCCCGCACCTCGCCTTCCCGGTCCGGCAGCACGGACGGAGCGACCGGTTCGAGCCCCCAGGTTCGCTCCCGGTCGGTCCGGGCCCCCGCGTGATGGAGCTGAATTCCCGGAACCGCCCCGTTCGCGTGAATGATCTCGGCGATTCCGGCGAGACCGTCCGCCTGCGCGTCCTCCCAGAGACCGAGCTGGGAAGCGGCGAGCCGGCCTTCGGGCGATACGGCCGTCGCTTCGACGATCACGAGGCCGGGACCGACGGCCGAACGGTAGTGCTCACGGTGTTCGGTTCCGACCCGTCCATCCTGTCCGGATTTCCAGATCACCATGGGGGGCATGACGATCCGGTTGGGAACGACGATCTCCCCGATCGTGACGGGGGCGCTCAATGACTCATACTGCATGCCTCAGCATACACGATCGACTGCGGTTCCGCAAGTTTTTCTTGATCGGTACCGGAAGACGGGTGTACACTTTATAGGCAGGAATTCAATCCGTACGGGCTGGAAGCCTCTCTGATCGCACTGCAGTTTCCGGACATGGTCTTTTCCGCTGTGTATTGTGGAATTCAGTCGAAAAGATGACTATATTGTTTTCGTGGGTTCTCGAGTCCGGAGAATCATGAAAACAGATGGCCGGGCGAATGTCCGCCGGACAGCGGGAACGCAGTCCGGAAGGCCCCGGCGATCGGGTATCTACCCGGTTCTACACGTGTTATCGTTTCCTTCCAGTGAAGAGGTTTACCCGGTACGACTGAGGTCCCGAGAGGGACATGGGATGGGTCCGGACGGAACTCCGTTACCTGCACGGGAGGTAGTATGTCTTCGGAGAACAAGCACTTCAGTGAATCCCTGGACTCCCTGATCCGGGAGTCCAAGTCGGTCAAGGACCGGCGCTGGGAAGGAACCATGAAGGACTATCTGCAGATCGTCCACGAGGACCGGATGACGGCACAGACGGCACCCGGCCGGATCTACGATATGGTCATGCAGAAAGGAACCGAGGAACTGACCGGTTACGACAAGCTCCCTCACTACGAGGACATCGTCCGGTACAAGTTCTTTTCGGATGAAATCTTCGGCATCGAGGAAGTTCAGCACGACCTGGTGCGGTTCTTCCGTGCCGGCGCCAACCGCACCGAGACCGGCAAACGGATCCTTATTCTGGTAGGCCCCGTCTCCTCCGGAAAGTCTACGATCGCGACGCTGCTTCGGCGAGGGCTCGAGCAGACGGAGACGCCTCTGTATGCGATCAAGGACTGCCCGATTCACGAGGAACCGCTCCATCTGATCCCGCGATCCCTGAGACCCAGGTTCGAGGAACTCCTCGGAGTGCGGATCGAGGGTGACCTCTGCCCGGTCTGCAAGCACCGACTCACCACCGACGAACGATTCCGGGACCAGAGCGGAAACTACAAATGGGAAGCGATGCCGGTCATCCAGATCCGGCTGTCCGAGCGGGCCCGGGTGGGGATCGGCACGTTCCAGCCTTCGGATCCCAAGAACCAGGACATATCCGAGCTGATCGGGCATGTGGACCTGGGAAAGATCACGAAGTACGGCGAGGGGCATCCCCTCGGGTACAAGTTCGACGGCGAGCTCCAGATCGCGAACCGCGGCCTGATCGAGTACATCGAGATCCTCAAGTGCGACATCAAGTTCCATTACGTTCTCATCACGGTGGCACAGGAGCAGCTGATCAAGGCACCCGGATTTCCACAGACCTACATCGACACGGTGATTCTCAGCCACACCAACCAGACCGAGTTCGAAAAGTTCAAGGCGAACAAGGAGAACGAGGCGCTTCACGACCGGATGTACCCGATCTACGTGCCGTACAACCTTCGGGTGAAGGACGAGAAGAACATCTACAAAAAACTGATCGGCCAGAGCGAATTCGCCGGCAAGGTTCATATCGCCCCGGTGACGCTCGAGACGGCGGCCCTCTTCGCCGTGCTCACCCGGCTCTCCGACGCCGGAGGAATCGATCTTCTCAAGAAGGCCCGCTACTACAACGGTGAGGCCATCATGGAAAAGGAAAAGGATCCGGTCGATGTGAAGAAGATCTGGCTGGAAGGCCGGGAACGGGGAGAAGGAATGTCCGGCATCAGCCCCCGGTTCATCATGAACGCGCTCAACATCGCCATGGGCTCCGCGGTGAGCGGAAACGGATGCATCAATCCGATCGACGTGATCCGGTCCCTGAAGCACCAGTTCGATCATCATATCGGATTCACCGACGAAGAGAAGAGCCGCTACATCAACCTGCTGCTGGCGGAAAAGGGAAGCGTGCTCGCCGATTTCCGGGAACGGGCGAAAAAGGAGATCAACCGCGCGTTCCTGTACGCGTACGAGGATCAGGCGCAGGCGCTGTTCGACAATTACATCCAGAACGCGACCGCCTACTGCCTGAAGCGGAAGATCATCGACCCGGTCACCCACGAGGAGCAGGAACCGGACGAACGGCTCATGCGTTCGATCGAGGAGATGATCGGGATCTCCGAGGGAGCGAAGAGCGAATTCCGGCAGGGACTGTTCGTCTTCAAGTCGGATGCGATCGACCGGCAGGAGGAGTTCACCTTTCACAGCTATCCGCCGCTGCAGGAGGCGATCGAAACGAAGCTGGTGTCCGACCTGAAGAACCTGGTGTCCCTGACCCTGGTGGACCGGACGCGGAAGGACCCGAAAACCATGGAGCGGAGAAGCGAAGCGATCGCGAAGCTCGAAGAGAAGGGTTACTGCCCGGTCTGTGCCGCAGCGCTGCTCGAGTTCGTCGGGGAGATGATGAGAAAAGAGGAGTAGATTCCATGGCTGTGACGCAGCCCGACTATGATTCGGCACCACGCGGGAAGACCGATGCGGCGCGCCACCGGCAGAAGGTACGGGAAGCGATCCGGAAGAACCTTCCCGACATCGTGGGGGATGAAGCGATCATCACCCAGAAGGGAAACCAGATCGTGAAGGTTCCGATCCGGGGAGTCAAGAGCTACCATTTCATCCACGGCGGAACCGGCGGGGAGGGCGGCGGCTTCGGCAGCGGGCAGGGGAAGCGCGGGAAGGTGCTGGGACGCCGGCCGAAGCCCGGCCAGGGCCAGCCGGGGAAGCCGGGCGAGGAGCCGGGCACCGACTACCTGGAAACCGAGATCGATATCGAGGAGCTCATCCAGATGATGCTCGACGACCTCGGTCTGCCGAATCTCAAGCAGAAGGAGGTGCGGGAGTCCGTCATCCCGAAGGGCTGGACCTTCGACAGCATCGAGCGAAGCGGAATCCGGCCGCGGCTGGACAAGAAGCGCTCGGTTCGCGAGGCGATCCACCGCACCGAGGCGCTCGTCGCCTACCTGATGGCCGAAACGGATCGAACCGAGGAGGACTGCCGGAACGCGCTCCGGATTTCCGGCGGCGACACCGAGGACGCCCTTCTTCTCCTGGTCTCGGGCAAGCCGATTCCCGAGGTGCCGGATGTCCGGGAGCAGCCCGAATATTCCCTGGGCAGTGGCGACCTTCGCTTCCGGACCCTGACCGAGGACATCGAGCATCGGTCCAACGCGGTCGTCCTGGCCATGATGGACGTTTCGGGCAGCATGAACAGCCGGAAGAAGTACTTCGCCCGGTCCTTCTTTTTCTGGATGCTTTCCTTCCTCAAGTCGATCTACCGTCACACCGAGATCCGGTTCATCGCCCACACGACCGAGGCGAAACTGGTGGACGAGCACGAGTTCTTCCACAAGGGAGAATCGGGCGGAACCCAGTGCTCCTCCGCGTACCAGCTCGCACTTCAGCTCATCGACAGCGAGTATTCTCCGTCCCGCTGGAACATCTATCCGTTCCATTTTTCCGACGGAGAGGACTGGGATCCCGAGCGGACGGTTCAGGCCGCCCGCGCGGTTCTGGACCGGGGAGTGTCCGCTCTCGGATACGGTGAGATCCAGAGTGAGTACTCCTCGTCCGTGCTGCTGCATTCTTTCGTGAAATCCCTGGGCCTTCGCGGATCGGAGTACGGCGGCTACACGTATTACGAGGGGGAGATCTCCCGGACGCCGGTCCTCGGGGTGGTGCTCCAGTCGAAGGAGGATCTCTATCCGGCGCTCAGGGTGTTCCTGCGGCCCGATGAGAAGCGAAGATAAGGAGAAGCGATGAAACAGGTCGACCTGGGACGGCTCAACGAGGCGGATCAGCTGATACAGGAGATCGGCCGCGATCTCGGACTCGATTTCCTTCCCCAGGAGTTCGATGTGATCCCCGCGCACAAGATGCTGGAGATCATGGCGTATCGGCTCCCGGTCAACTTTTCGCACTGGAGCTTCGGTCGGGACTATGAAACAGAGCGGACGAAATACGATCACGGCTACGGCGTTCCCTACGAGGTAGTATTCAATTCGGACCCGTGCCGCGCATTCCTCATGGATACCAATCCGTTTCCGATCCAGGTGCTGGTCATCGCCCACGTCTACGCCCACAACGATTTCATGAAGAACAACCTTCATTTCCATCAAAGCCGGCGGGACATGATCACCTCCGCTTCCGAGGCCGCGAACCGCTTCCGGAAGTACGAAGAGGATTACGGGCTCGAAGCGGTGGAGCGGATCATCGATGCCGGTACGGCTGTTCAGTGGAACATCGATCCCGGAGAGCCGGTCCACCGGGATACCGAGGAACGGGCCCGGGAACGGCTCTTCGGCTGGCAGGAGGAGGCGCCGTCCCGAAGCCGCTTCGAGGACCTGCTGCCTTCCCCGCAGCCGATACCGACCGAGCAGAAGCGCCGGATGCGCCGGCGGACCCCGCCGGAGCCGACCCCCGACCTCCTGGGGTATCTCATCGATCATTCGCCCCGGCCACTGGAGGAATGGGAGAAGGACATCCTCTCGACGATAAAGAACCAGGCGCTCTACTTCGTCCCGTACCGGAGAACGAAGATCATGAACGAGGGCTGGGCGACCTTCTGGCACGAGCAGATCATGCAGCGCCTGTTTCAGGAGAAATTTCTCACTCCCGAGGAGCACGGCTACTTCAATCTCTACAATGCACGGGTCAAGTCGCACAATCCGCGTCAGATCAATCCGTACCTGATGGGATATGCGATTTTCCGGGACATCGAGGAGCGCTGGAACACCGGACGGTTCGGCCGCGCGTATGAGGAAACCGAGGACCAGCACGAGAAGCGGAACTGGGATACGGGACTGATGAAGGGGAGGGAGAAGCTCTTCGACGTCCGCAGGACCCACATGGACTGGTTCTTCGTCGACGAGTTCCTGACTCGGAAGGTCGCGGAGGAACTCGAGCTGTTCATCTACCGGGAAAAGGACAAGGCGAGTCACTACGATGTCGTGGTGGACGAGACCGAGTGGCAGCGCGTCAAGCGTACCCTGGTCCAGAGCCTGATGAACTGGGGAGTTCCGCGTATTCTCGTGAAAGACGGGAACTACCATGGGGCGCTTCAGCTCTATCTGGAGCATGCATTCGAAGGGATGCCCCTGGACGACGAGTATGCCCAGCGGACGCTCGAGCACGTCTACTCCCTCTGGGAGCGGCCGGTGTTCCTGGAGACGCGGGAGCCTTCGAACGGCAAAGAGCGCTCGAAGCTGTATACCGCGAGCGAGCATGGGGTCCGCGTTCAGGTGGAGTAGTGCGAACGCCGCCTCAGCCTCGCACCCGCAACGGATTGTTCGATCCGCCGGACGGACTACTGGACGCTCCCCCCGGAACGGGTATACGGTGTAAATATCCAATCTGTCAACAGGTATACGGGTTTCAGGGAGGTTATCGTGAATATCGTTTTCCTCGACGAGTCGACCATCAATCTGAACGGGGATATGGACTTCTCCGGCATCAGAGGAATCGGAAATCTGACCCTCTATCCGATGAGCAGCCAGGAGGAGGCGGTACAGCGTGCGAAGGACGCCGAGGTCGTCATCGTGAACAAGGTCCTGATCCGGGAGCAGGAACTGTCGCGGCTTCCGAACGCGAAACACATCGCCGTCATCGCCACCGGCTACAACAACGTCGACCTGGAAGCCGCACGGAAGCGGGGCGTCACGGTCACGAACGTGAGCGGATACGGCCGCTACATCGTGCCCCAGCACGCTTTCTCGCTGATCCTCAACCTCGCCGGTGCGGTGATCGCCTATGTGGAGGATGTGAGAAACGGTGACTGGGCTCGCGCCGGTTCCTTCACGCTGCTCCGGTATCCCACCTTCGAGCTGGCCGGCAAGACGCTCGGCATCATCGGTTTCGGGGCGATCGGCCGCGGGGTGGCGAAGATCGCCGAAGGCTTCTCCATGAGAGTTCTCGCGAACGACATCATCGAGTACGAGTATCCTCCCTACCGGAACAGCTCCTTCGACGAGGTTCTCGCCGGATCCGACATCGTCACCATTCACACGCCTCTGACCGAGCAGACGCGGAACATGATCGGGAAGGATGAGTTCCGGAAGATGAAGAAGAGCGCGCTCATCGTGAACACCGCCCGGGGCGGGATCATCGACGAAGAAGCCCTGCTGTGGGCGCTCGAAAGCGGAGAGATCGCCGGGGCGGGGCTCGACGTGATCGGTCAGGAGCCGCCGGGAGACACCCCGCTCCTGAAGTATCGGGGAAAGAACCTGATCATCACCCCGCATTCCGCCTGGTCGGCAAGGGAGTCACGACAGCGGCTCATCGACGGGGTAGCGGAGAACGTCACGGCATGGCTGCAGGGAAAATCCCGGAACGTCGTGAACTGACGGCGTCACGGCCGTCCTTCGGGACGGCCTTCTGTTTCTGCAGGGATCAGAGGGATTCGAGGGTTCCGATGGACGACTCGACTTTCCGGATCTCTTCCTCGAACGCATCCCGCGGGAGAATGTAGTCTATCTGGCAGATCCGTTCGCGTGAGGCTCCGGTTCCCGAGGGGTCCGCTGCGGGCCGGAAGAGGAGTTTGAAGGTCACGATCTGCGGCTGAACGATCCGGAACTGTGAGATCCGGAAGGACCCGACCGTGAACTCCGCCTCCGCCACTTCCTCTGAGCTCTGCAGGATCGAAGCCTTGTAGCCGTCGAGGTCGAAAGGCGATGCCGAGTCGGGGCTGGAAATCACGGTGAGCAGACAGAGCGTTCCCGCGCTGTCGTCCATGAACAGATCGATCACCCCATAGCTGATCGGAGCCGCCTCGCTCGCCCGGTCGAGCCGTTCGCGGAGCAGTGAGACGGTCTGCTCGTCGGCTTTTCCCCATCCCGAAGGCGGGGAGAAGAGCAGGCCGATATCTTCGAAGGCGTACTGCGGACCGAGGAGATCCTGGTCGATCCGGAACTCCATGGCTTCACCGGAGTCCTCGAGCACAGCCGCGCGATCCGCCCGGTTTCCGGAAGCGGGGCCGCACGAGGCGAGAACCAGGGGGAGGATCATCAGCGGAAGCAGAAACAGGTCGGCGGAACGGCGGATTCGGTGCATCGGCTCCTCGGGTCGGGCTTCCCCGGAGGGAAGCCCGCAGGCATCATTTGGTGACCTTCACGGTCCGGGAATAGATGGTGACGAAACTGGTGAAAATGTTGAGCACCGCATCCACCGGACTGACGTACGTTTCGATCAGATAGTTGTCGACGTCGCCGGAGAGCGCCTTGGTATCGACTTCTCCGAGGGGTACCAGACCCCAGAGGACGTACCATTGCCGCTTGGTCTGCTCGTAGCCGGTGGTCCCGCCGGAACCGACGATGTGCGTATGCGTCATGCACCCGGTGAACGATACCAGAACCAGTACCGAGATGAGAAGAATGGTCAGGGAACGGAATTTCATTCGAGCCTCCTGGTAGGGAACCTTTACCGGGAAGCATAGTCTGAAAAGGAAAATATGTCAAATTTGTTTACCGGCGATCGGCATGCAGATCCGCGATCACCGGAAAATGGTCCGAAGGATGGAAACCCTTCCGGCTGTCGTCGCGGACGGTGAAGCTGCGGACCTCGAAGTCGTCGGTAACGAACAGGTAATCGATCCGGCGGCCTGCGTGTTTTCCCGCTTCGAAGCCGGGGCCGATGAATGTGATCTCCGGTCCGCTCGCGTTGTTCCCGGCGGCGGACCGTGAATCCCTCATCCGCTCCGTGATCATGCGATACTCCTCCCGGTCGTCGGTAAGATTGAAGTCTCCCGACAGGACCGATGCGGCCGATTCCGCCTCCATCCGCATGACGTCGAGGAGAAGGGGGGTGCTCCGCCGCCGGGACTCGCTCCCGCCGGAGTCCAGATGGGTGTTGAAGTGGAAGAAGATCTCTCCGGTCTCCTGGTGCTGGAAACTCCCCCAGGTCGCGATCCGGGGATGGGCCGCATCCCAGCCGATGGAGCCCGGCAGATCGGGAGTGTCGGAAAGCCAGAAAGTTCCGTCCCGCAGCAGTGTAATGCGATCCGCCCGGTAGAGGATCGGGCAGTATTCTCCGGAGCCTCCGCCTTCCCTGCCGTCCCCGATCCGGTAGTACTGCGGAAGGGCCGATTCCAGGTCTTCCAGCTGCCGCGGCAGCACCTCCTGCAGGCCCGCGAGATCCGGGTCGACGGACCGGATCAGATCGGCCGCGAGATCCTTCCGATGCGGCCAGGAGTGCTCGCCGTCCTCCGGTTTGTCCGAACGGATGTTCCAGGTCATGATGCGGATATCCACGGGACTCCTCCTCGTTGACTCGGGTTCTGTGTACAAAATAGAAACTCACCGCCGGGCAGACAACTCCGCCGGCCCGGTCACCGGATCGGGCAGGGGGCGCGACGCCCGTCAGGCCGGACGCGGAGGGAGCTGAATGAGAAGGTATCAGGGCCGGACTTGCGGGCGGGCGGATCGCCATCCGGCCCGCAGCCTCCGGAACAGATCCTCCTCAGCTTCCCGGTACTCGGGATCGCCCGCGAGATTTCGACTTTCCAGCGGATCCCGTTCATAGTCGAAGAGCTCCCGGAAAACTTCGCTGCCGTCTGCATTCCCATACCGGGTGAACCGGAAACGTCCGGTCCGGATGGAATCTCCCATCTCGTACGCCTTGATCCGGTCGTGCCACATCGGCTTGCGGTGTGCGAAAACCGCGTCCTTCCAGGGACGGTCGGGTTCCAGCAGGAGGGGGAGAAGCGACGTGCCTTCGAGGAACCCCGGAACGGGTATCCGGCAGAGGTCGCAGAGGGTGGGATAAAGATCCACATGCTCGGTCATTGCCGGAATCGAACTCCCGCCGTCGGTGCGGCCGGGGACCCGGAGGAGAAACGGCACCTGCATCGACCGGTCCCAGAGATTGTGCTTTCCCCAGTACCCGTGCTCCCCGTCGTGGAACCCGTGATCGGTCGTTACCACTACGACCGTCTCCTCTTCGAGCCCTGTCTCCCGAAGGGTCTCGAGCAGGCGTCCGACCTGGGCATCGAAATAGCTGATCGACGCGAAGTGTGCATGCAGGAGCTCCCGCAGCTGATCCTGATCGGGCCGCCAGGGGAGGTCATACCCGTTCTGAGTGTAGAACTGGGCGGGCTCGCAGTCGCCCATCGCCCACTCGGGACTACCCTCGGGCGGCCTGAGCAGCGGCGGGAGGGGGAGGGCGTTCCGGTCATAGCGGTCCCAGTACCGCTTCGGGACGCAGTACGGCGTATGGGGGGCGATGTATCCCGCCGTGAGAAAGAATGGCCCCTCTCCTCCCTGCTGCCGCAGAAACCGCACCGCCCGTTCGGTAACCTTCCCGTCGTAATAGGCGTCGTCGTCGACATCCGCCGATTCCGCGATCGGTCCTCGGGCGCGACGGAAGACGGTCGGATCGGAAATGGATTCGGAAGGGAAGCCGCGTTCGATCAGCTTTGCAACGCGCTCCTCGATCAGCCGGCGGGAGGAGTCGAGAAGCCAGTACCCGGCGTCCTCGGCGGGGATAGCGGCGGCGGGACCGGAGAGACGGTTCTCGAAGCGCGGCCGGAAATGGCCTTCGCTCCAGGACGGATTGTCGTCCCGATCATGGTACACGAATCCCGAAGCGAAGGTCCGGTATCCGTTGCGCCGGAACAGTTCCGGGAGCGTAGCGAATCCGGGATTCAGCTGCCGGAACGGCTCGAAGAACGGTTTGTTGTCGAACCGGCCGGTCGTCGGAGGCCGGCAGCCGGAGAAAAGGTTGGCGCGGGAGGGACCGCAGAGCGGGTACTGGCAGAAATGGTTTTCGAAACGGACCGAGGTCGAAGCGAGGGCATCGACGAAGGGCGTATCGGCCCGGCCGTCGCCGTAGCAGCCGAATCTCCGGCCGATGTCATGTGAGATGATGAACAGGACATTCTTCGGTTCCATGTCTCCCTCTTCGTGTCGTTCAGACGAGTCCCAGTTCCTCGAGAACCGTACGCACGGTTTCTGTTTCTTCTCTGTTCAGAGACATCGCCGGAACGAGCATCCGCCCGGTCGACCGACCCTGCAGTGCGCAGGCACTCTTGATGGCGGGAATCACCTTCCAGCCGGTACGGAAGATGATCTCCGCGAGCCGGTTTATCTTCGCCTGTTCCGCGAGTACGCCGTTCCGGTCCCCGGATCGGGCGTTCCGGTACAGCGATACGTACGGCTCGATCCAGACATTCCCGAGCCCGGTCACGATCGCTTCGGCTCCGTAGAGCATACTCGCACCGTCGAGCAGGTCGTCTCCTTGAATCCAGGCGAATTCGGGAGGCGTACCGGCGAGCAGGCCCCGGCTGAACTGGATGAAGTTGCCGGAACTGTCCTTGATGCCGGCGATATTGTCCATCGCGGCCAGTTCGAGCACCGTCTCGAGATCCATGGGGCTGTGGGTATTCTGGGGTATGTTGTAGAGAATGACCGGTACCGGAGAGGCTTCGGCGAGTGTCCGGTAGTGCTCGACGATCGCCGCACGCGTCGGGGGGAAGTAGAACGGGGGAACGGCCGAGATGTAGTCCGGTTCCAGCGGAGCGATGGCCTCCAGTTCCTGCAGAACCTGACGGGTGGACGGCGCGAGCAGCACGGCGCAGAGATACTGTTTTCCGCCGGATGCCTCGCGGACCGCACGGAAGATGTCTCCCTTTTCCCGAATCGAGAGATACGGTCCTTCCGCCGTGGTGCCGCCGATGAAGATTCCGTCGACATTCCCGTTCGAAAGATACGCTGCCTGCCGTTCCAGCAGTCCGAAGTCGACGGTTCCGGAGTCGGTGCAAGGGGTAATCAGTGCCGGTATGATCCCGGCAAGCGGTTTTCGTTCTTTGGATCCGTTAGTCATGATAGTCCTCACTGTTTCAAAGCATTCACGATCTGCTGGTTCGGAGAAGGCGGCCGGCCGCCGCCCCGTGAGCCGAGATATCGGATCTCCTGGTCCGTCATCCAGGCAAGGTACTCCTCGATCATCCGCTGCCTGATATCGGCACTGGACGGATTTCTCCAGAGATCCGTCTGCTCCAGAGGATCCCGGTCCAGATCGAAGAGCTGTCCCGAAAACGGTTCGTCCGCCTGCGGGACCGGCTGATAGACGTTGAGCTTGTACGGGCCGGATCGCATCATGGCTGCGTGAATGGCAGGATTCCAATAGCGCCCAGTATCCGAAATGCCGGAGTTGCGGTAAAGGCAGTACACCGAATCATGCCCGCGATCGAGTTCGATGACTTCGGGCAGAAGCAGGTCCAGGGATTCCGGAACGCCTCGTCGCGTCGGATCGCCCGTTTCATCATCCTCTTCCATCTCCTCCATGCTCGCCGTACCCGGATCGATACCGGCGGCGGCAAGGAATGTTGCCGCGAGATCGTGGGGCTGTACCAGCGCCGACAGGCGCTTTCCGACGGGAATCCGTCCGGGCCACCGGATGATCAGGGGAACCCGGGTGCAGGGATCGTAGAAGAACGCCCCTTTCACCAGCAGCCCGTGGTCACCCAGCATGTCTCCGTGATCGCTCACGAAAACCACAAGGGTGTTTTCCCGATCGTCTGTTTCGTCGAGCGTCTCGAGCACCCGGCCGACCTCTTCATCGAGGAATCCGATCGAGGCGGCATAACCGAACCGCATCTCCCGGATGTCCTCGGGCCCGAAGTTCCGGAACGCCCCGAGGTAGGAGTGTTCCCGCTCCATCCGGATGCCGTATGGCTCCGGCCCTCCGCTGATCGGCGGCACCGGATCGGGTATATTCACCCGGTCGACTCCGGCTGCCGATTCGGGCGGATAATCGTCGTACGGGTTGTGCGGATCGAAGACGCTCATCATGCAGAAGAACGGCCGTTCCCGGTTCCGCTCCCGGAGAAAGGCGATCGTCCGTTCGGCGGCCCAGCGGGTGAAATGGTACTCCCGGGGAAGATGAAGGAGCTTCCTGCCTTCTCGGGCGAGACGGTCGCGGAATGCCGGATCACGTTCGGCGAGCCAGCGGCTGTAACCGTTGAAAGGCGAATCCATCGAGATGCTCGCTTCGAGGCACCATTCGTAGATCTCGAAGCCGTCGTGGGGATGCCGCCGGGCGGCCTCGAAGATCCGCCCGCTGGTGTGGAGCTTTCCGAACAGGGCGGTCTGATAGCCGGATTCCCGGAGCAACTCAGGAACTGTCCTCATGGTGTCGGGCAGGGCATCGTGCAGGCGATACACCCCGTGTCCGGGAAGATGCCGTCCAGTGAGCATGCTCGCCCGGCTCGGCGTGCAGACCGGGTTGTTCACGTAACAGTGTTCGAAAAGAACCCCCTCCGAAGCCAGACGGTCCAGGTTCGGCGTGCGGACCCAATTCGCGCCGCCGCAGCCGAGGGAGTCGTAGCGCTGCTGGTCGCTCATGACGAGAAGGATGTTAGGCCGTGAGATTCGCCGGTGTCGGTACGGCTTTGCTGTTTCGTGTCCATGCGTTCAATCTCCTCCCCATTCCTGCTCCCGGCAGACGTCGAGCAGGAACCGGACCCGCCCGTCGGGAGTATCCGCGGGGATATCGGCCATGACGAGATCGCAGGGGCTGATTCCGCGGAAGATGCGCCCGATGTCATTGCGGATCTCCGTTTCTATGCCGTCACGCAGCATCCAGGGTGAATAGATGACGGCCCTGCGGGCATCCGGGAACCGATGCTCGGATCCGCGGAAGATCGGACATCATACCCATGTCCAGATACCCGACCTTCGGCAGCGCTCCAAGACATCGATATATGGGGTGATGTCCCAGTTGCAGGTATGCACCCCGAACCGGTCGAAGGAATCGGCGATACGGGTGTCCCGGGGGAGGATGAAATTCCCGGTACGTCTGCGGCGATATCATGTTCATCACGCAGTTGCTCACGCTGAACTGGTTGACGAAAAACCCGCTCCGTCTCTGCCGCGCCTGGACTGTGGATGCGAACCGGATCATGACGTCGGTGATCAGGTCGAAGAAATCGTGTGCGAACGGCGGGTCGTCGTGCATGTCCAGGAAGATGTCCTGTCCCCGGAGGGTGAAAGCATTGTTCAGAACTCCCTGCCAATTCAGGTATCCCCCGATGATGCCCCATTCCCTCTCGATCAGGTCCATCTGTCCGGCTATCTCTTCCGTAAGGGGACCGGCGAGAAGCCGGTCGGGATCGAGCGTGCGAATCGTTTCTCTGGAGAGCCGGGTCGAGGGCTCGGGCTCCGGCCATCGGTCCGGGAAATATCGCAGGGACATCCCGAACAGGAGCGGTACGGGATAGGCTCCGTAGCAGCCGGAGACGGTCGCCCGGTCGTCGATCCGTTCCCGGTCCCAGAGCCCTGCATCGGGAAACGATCGGAGCAGTTCCTCCTTCATGGCGCCGATGCTCGCGTACCGGAACAACGGATCCCGATGCCATCGTTCTCCGAAGTCGGTTCCACACCGGATCGAGTACCAGGCGGGTTCGAAACCGAGCGATACACGCATGGACGATTCGAGTCCGTCCGCCGGTTCCCGACGGGCAGGAGCACCGATGGGAATGTAGTTACGAAGCCGGGCCGGTGTCATTCCCTCTCTCCTTCATTTCATCAGCAGCCGCGGCAGGAACAGTACGATCTCCGGCACATAGGTCAGAAGGAACAGAAGCCCGATCATGACCAGCACCATGGGGAGAATCTCGCGGATGATCCGGTCGAGCGGCGTGCCGGAAATGCCGGATACGATAAACAGGAGCACCCCGAAGGGCGGCGTCGAAAGGCCGATCATCATGTTCAGAACCACGATCACCCCGAAATGAACAAGGTCGATTCCAAGCGTTTGGACCAGTGGAAGCACGATCGGAATGAAGACCAGGGTAATGGTCGACGTGTCGATGAACATTCCCAGAACGAGAAACAGGATGTTCACCAGGAACAGCAGCACGTACCGGTTTTCCGTGACCGAGAGCAGGAACGTAGCGAAGAAATCGCCGATGTTCTCGACGCCGACCACGTAGGAGGTGGTGAAGGCCGCGCCGACGATGATCGACAGCGAGCCTACCGTACGGACCGTGTTCACCATCACTTCCCACATGCCGGTTGTTCCCAGGGCGCGGTAGACGAATATCGAGATCAGCAGAGCCCAGAATCCCGCCAGCGCCCCGGCTTCCGTCGGGGTCACTATCCCGGTATAGATCCCTCCGAGCAGGATGACGGGGGTGAGCAATGCCGGAAAGGCGCGGAGGGTGAGCCGGAGAAAATCCCGGAAGGAATACCGCTCGCCCTTGGGGTAGTTGCGGCGCTTCGCGATGAAGGCGATGTAGAGCATGAGGCAGATGCCGAGAAGGATTCCGGGGATCATCCCGCCCAGAAAGAGCGCCCCGATGGAGGCGCCCGACAGCATCGCGTAGAATACCATGGGAATGCTGGGGGGAAAGATAGGCCCGATGGTCGCCGATGCCGCGGTGATCGCGCAGCTGAATCCGTCATCGTATCCGTACTTCCGCATCGCCTCGATCTCCATCATACCGAGACCCGATGCGTCCGCGACCGCGGAACCGGTCATCCCCGAGAAGATGAAGGAGGCGACCACGTTCACGTGACCCATCCCGCCCCGCCACCGGCCGACGACCGAGTTGGCGAATCCGAACACCAGATCCGTGACTTTCCCGGTATTCATCACGTTCGCGGTAAAGACGAACAGGGGGACGGCGATGATGATGTATTTCGAGTAGAGGTTCGTCAAAAGGCTCTCGGAGACCAGCCCGAGATCGAGTCCGGCGACGATCATGTAGATGATCGAGTTCATGAGCAGGCCGAACGCTATCGGCAGTCGGAACACGAAAATGGAAACGAAACCGAGAATGAATACGATCAGGGGCCAGTTCATCGGATTCCCTCTCCTTTCTGGAGATTTCGGATATCGAGGACCATGTCATACACCGAATGACCGATCACCAGGATCAGGAAAACGACATACGGGAAATAGGCGATGTTGAATGGTATACGCAGCACCGTGGTCTTCTGGAATGCCATGAACTGCACGTAGTCCCAGGAAGGGTAGAGCGAGATCAGGAATACCAGCGCGATCATTCCGTTCCCGATGATCCGCCAGACGACCTGCCGTCGGGGGGCGAGATAATCATAGATCAGGGTGAACGCCACGTGGGAGCGGGTGCGTCGGGTATAGGCCGCCCCCAGAACGGCCGTCCAGATGAAGCCGAGGATCGACGCTTCGTACGGCCAGGTGAGCGGATTATTCAGGAAATACCGATAGAACACACCGAGCAGGAAGAGGATGAACATGATGGAGAACGCCGCCATCGGCACGTACAGCTCGACCAGGTCGAGCAGGAATTTACCCGCTTTCTTGAGCGAATCGGGAATTTGCATGAAGGCTCCTTCAGCATGGCTGTTCTTCGTTCGCACCGGGGAAGGAAAGCACGCCCCGCCGCCGTGCAGGCGGGGCGCGCGGTTTCCGGAATCGCCGGTATCAGTTCCCCAGCTTCTTTGCGAGCTGCTGTACCTGGTCGAAGAGCTCCATGTCCCAGGAGCCGGTCATTTCCTTGTTGCCCATGACCATCTGGAGTGCGTATTCCTTGAACGCGGCCTTGTTCGGCTCGATCACCGTCAGACCCTCGTTCCGGAAGAACTCCACCAGTTCGGCTTCCTGTTCCAGGTTGAGGGTGTCGCAGAGTTTCCGTGCGGAATCGACTGCCTGCAGCACCCACTGCTTCTCCTGATCGGTGAAGGACTGCCATTTCTTTTCGTTGATGGTCGGCATAATCGGATTGATGAAGTGGTCGGTCAGGATGATGTACTTGGTCACTTCGTAGAACTTGGCGTTCTTGTCGGTGGGGAGGGGATTGTCCTGCCCGTCGATGGTGCCGGTCTTGAGCGCGAGGTAGACCTCGGTGAAACTGAGCGGGGTCGGATTCGCACCGAGTGCCTTGCCCATGAACTGCCAGGTCGGGGTGCCGGGCATCCGGAGCTTCACGCCGCGCATGTCCTGCGGGGTCCGCACTTCGCGTCCGATGTCCCGGAGGTTTATCTGCCTGGTTCCCAGGTAGTAGGCGCCGAGCGGCCGAATACCGATTTCCTTCGCGACATCGTCGGAAATCTTCTGCCCGATCGGTCCGTTGAAGGTCTGCGTCATGTGTTCATAGCTGTCGAAGATGTAGGGAGCGGCGAACATGGAGATATAGGGAACATACTCGGCAAGCCAGTTCGGACCGAGATACGCCATGTCCAGGTTGCCCCGCCGGATGGCGGCGGTTTCCGCTTCCTGCGTGTACAGGGCGCCGGAGTGGTGGACTTCCACATCGAACCTGCCGCCGGAGATATTCTCCAGCACCTTTTCGAATTCGTACATAGCCTTCGTGTGGGCATCGTTGGGAACGCTTACCGCATGGAAGACCAGTTTGATAGGCTGCTGCGCAGCCGCTTCCTTGTTCCCTTCTGCAGAGAGCATGCCGGCTGCAAAGAGCAGTACCAGCAGGAGCACGAGAGATTTTTTCATAAGGACCTCCTTGATCTTCCGCCCCTTCGGGGCGGTGCATCCGCCCCGAAGGGCGTGAATACCGTTTTCATGTCCCGACGGAAGCGGGCTTCCTTCCCGCCTCGCGATAACCGAGCCGCCGGGAGATATCCATGGTTGTTGCCGCGAGCAGCGGACCGATCCGATGCGCTTCTTCGAGTGTCATCCTCTGGGTGGGGCCCGAGATGCTGATCGAGGCGAACGCCTTTCCCTGATGATTCCAGATCGGAGCTCCGACGCATCGGACACCGGGTTCGTGCTCGATGTCGTCCATGGACCAGCCCCGGGAACGGATGGTTTTCCGATGCCGTTCCAGGGTTGCCCGATCGGTTATCGTGTTCCCGGTGAACCGGTCGAGCGGTCTGCGCGCAACGATCCGTCCGACATCCTCATCGGAGAGGAATGCGAGAATTGCCTTTCCCACCGCAGTGCAGTGAAGCGGTGCCCGGATGCCGATAACCGAGTAGGTGCGGAGACGCTTCGTGGATTCAATGCATTCGATATAGAGCACCTCATCGTCATCGAGTACGACGAGATGCACCGTCTCGTCGAGACTCTGGTTCAACTCGCGCATGAAGGGAATGGCAACCCTGCGGATTTCGAGATTCTGCTGTGCCATCTGGCCGAGCTCGAACAGCCGAAGACCGAGATGAAAACTGTTTCGCTCCCGATCCTTCTGGATAAGCCCTTCGTGCTCGAGGGTCATAAGAATCTCATGCACGCTGCTCTTCGGAAGATCGAGACTCCGCGCAAGATCGCTGATGCTCATCTGCTCTTTTCGCCCGAGTGCCTCGAGGATCTGAAGTGTCCGAAGAATCGACTTTACCATCCGTTCATCTCGTGCTATCCTGTGGGAGTGTTGTTCAGTATTACGGACGATATCCGGTATGCTGAACAGGGTAATGGTAACCCGGTTTCCGGGAGCCGTCAAGAAAAACCGTTCAGCCGTTGTCCGTGCACTGATCTGCGCGTGCAGCACTGCGCGGCGGAGGACGCAGCCATGAAAAAGTCGGATATTTCCGGAGAACTGCTCCCGAAGTACGAGTTTTTCGAAACGTTCTGGAAAGGCCAGGGACCGTGTCCTATTCTGTTCGACCGGCCGCACTTCGCAAGGGACAAGCCATACCACCGATACAATCTGGTGCTGCAGCATGAGGATCCGGAAAAGCTCCTCGAGGAAGCCCTGCTCGACGTGCAGCCCCGGCTCGATCTGGCGGGAGACGGCATCCCGGCGATTCGAGCCGACCTGGGAACGACGCTTCTCGCGAACGGTCTCGGCCTTCCTGTTCGGATCCAGCCGGAGCTCCAACCCTGGCTGGATCGGCATCTGTCACCCGGGGAGTACCTCTCGGTCCGGTTCGAAGGTGAACGGAGTCTGCTGCAGGGCGACATCCTTACGGCCGAGCGTTTCTACCGCCTTCTCCGGGACCGAGCGGCATCCGAACCGCCCGCCGTTCCAATCGCCCCGTATGTGCCGGATACGCAGGGGGTATTCGATCTGTCGCACATCGTGATCGGCACCGACATCTTCCTTTTACCGCACGATGACCCCGCTCTGCTGCGGCAAGTGCAGCTACGGAGCCTGGAAGTTTTCGTCGCCGCGACCCGGCTGTTCAAGCGATTCACCGGTGAAGCAGCCTCCTCCATGCTGCATGCCCACGGGATGCAGAGCGGAGTCTGGTTCCCGGATACGGGCGCCCGGATCTCGGAAGATTCCTGCACGCTGCTGTCGGAGGAGATGATCCGCGCGTTCTGTCTGCCTTGCATCCGCGACGCCGTTCAGCCGTTCGGCAGGGGTTTCCTCCATTTCTGCGGCAGACACGAGGGCTTCCTCCGCATGGTGTGCGAAATGCCGCAGATCTCCACCCTGAACCTCGGCAATCCCGAGCTCTACGACCTGGAGATGGTATTCCCGCTGCTCGGACTCAGCGGAACGGCCTACTTCGGGCATCTCGATCCGGAAGAAAACGAAGACCGGGATGCATGGCTCGATCGGATCGCCTATCTCGCAAATCGTCACGGGGTGCGCCTTATCCTCGTGGCCCCGTTCGCGAACGAGCCGGCGGAGGAGAAGCGCCGGATGTCGGACCGATGGCACCGGCTCACGAGGAGGAAGCGCCCATGAAGGATACCGGAAAACAGACGCTCGGGCTGCGCGGGATCATCACGGTACTCAATACCCCGTTCACGGACGATGACCGGGTGGACGAGGCTGCCCTGCGGCGAAACGTCCGGTCGGCACTCGGAGCGGGAGTGAGCGGATTCCTGGTGCCCGCGATGGCGGCGGAGGTTGGGCGGCTCGGACCTGATGAACGGACCGGCATGGCAGCCGCGGTCCGGGCCGAGGCGGAGGGCCGGGTACCGGTGATCGCGGGGGTGTACGGCGCGGACCGTGCGGAGCGTCTCGCAGCTGCGGAGGCGTATCTCCGGCTCGGCTGCGAAGGACTGCTCCTGTCCGTTCCCTACCGCGAATCGGAGCATGTTCCGTCTTCCGGGGAGCCGTTCCTCCGGGCGGTTCGGGATATTGCCGATCTGCAGCCCGGGTTCCTCATGCTGCAGGACTGGGACCCTTCCGGTCCCGGCCTGCCGATCCCCCTCATCCTGCGTCTGTTCGAAGAGGTGCCGGCGTTCCGCTCCCTCAAAGTCGAAACGATCCCGGCGGGTCCGAAGTACACCGCGCTGCTGTCGGCAACCGGGGGACGGCTCCATGTAGCCGGAGGATGGGCGGTGTCGCAGCTGATCGAAGCGCTGGACCGCGGGGTGCATGCCTTCATGCCGACCGGGATGCACGATCTGTACGTCCGCATCGTGAACCTCTACACGCGCGGCGACCGGGAACGGGCATGGGAGCTCTTCCGGCGGCTCCTTCCGGTCCTGGCCTTCTCCAACCAGCACCTGGACATCTCGATCCGGTTCTTCAAACGGCTTCTCTGGCGCCAGGGTGTCTACCCGACGCCGCGCGTACGGGAACCGCTCCTGCCGTTCGATCCGTTCCACGAGAACACCGCGGACGAGCTGATCCGCGACGTGCTCGCGCTCTCCGTCCGCCTCGACCGGGACTTCCCGCTCTGAGACTGATCTGGGACGGCCGTCTCCCGAGCGGATCCGCCCGGCAGCCTGACCGGATTCGCCCGGCAGCCTGAACCGTTCCCGCCTTGACCCGGGCTTTCCAACGTCCGTACGTTGTACCCATGAAACATCGGAATGCGATCGTCCTTATCGGCCCGCCGGGGAGCGGCAAGACGTCCCTGGTGCGGAGCATCGTGACGGATTTCGATGCGGCGGCCGTGGAGGCGGGGGATATCCTGCGCGAGGAGGCCGGTCGGGAAACGGAAGAGGCCAGGGAAATCGGTACCCGCCTGGAGCGTGGCGATCTGGTGTCCGACGAGCTGGTGACCCGGATTCTCCGGAAACGGATCGGCGGGATCCGGAAGGACATCGTCCTGTTCGACGGGTATCCCCGCAGCGTCGAGCAGGCGGATTCCTTTTTCCGGATCTGCGAGGAAGAGAGGCTGTCGCTCGCCGCGGTGATGGTTCTGGAGGTTTCCGACGGAACGATCCGCAGGCGTCTTTCGGGAAGACGGATCTGTCCTTCCACCGGGACCGTCTACAACATTCATTTCGATCCGAAGGAACGGCTGCGCGAGTGTCCCGACGAGCTCGTGCAGCGGGAGGACGATCGCGAGGATGTCGTGCAGCGGCGCCTTGCGACGTATCACCGGGAGACCGATCCGGTAGTCGGCCGGTTCGAGGAGCGGTCGGGAAATGTGCTGCATCGAATCGCGGCGGAAGGTTCGAAGGACGACGTATACCGGACGGTGCGGGAACTGATCGGGAATGTGATCCCGGACGAGCAGAAGGGGGATAGAATGGCGGAAAAACAGAACGCGGAAAAACAGAAGAATGAATACATTCGATGGTTCGAGGACCTGGGGAACGACGACGTATCCGAGGTGGGCGGCAAGAATGCATCCCTCGGCGAGATGATCAGAGCTATGAAGGAGGAGGGGGTCCGGGTACCCGACGGATTCGCGACCACCGCCCGTGCGTACCGGGAGTTTCTCTCGGAAAACAATATAGATGATAAGCTCCGCTCTCTTCTCGACGGGATGAAGAACGGCGACAAGTCGCTCGAGGAGACCGGAAAGGCGATCCGGTCGCTCATCCGGGGAGGGTCGTTTCCCGACCGCATCGCCGAACGGATCCGGGAGTCCTATCGGGAGCTGAGCAAACGCTCCGATCGGAAGAATGTGGACGTGGCCGTACGCAGCAGCGGTACCGCCGAGGACCTGCCGAGTGCGAGCTTCGCCGGACAGCAGGAGACGTTCCTGAACGTGACCGGCGAGGACGAGCTGCTGGAAGCGTGCCGGAACTGCTTCGCATCGCTGTTCACCGACCGCGCGATCAGCTATCGGGAGGATCAGGGGTTCGATCATCTGAAGATCGCCCTTTCGGTCGGAGTCCAGAAGATGGTCCGCTCCGACAAGGCGGGTTCCGGGGTCATGTTCTCGATCGATACTGACACCGGCTTCCCCGACGTGGTCTTCATCAACGCGGCCTGGGGACTGGGCGAGAACGTGGTGCAGGGGGCGGTGAATCCGGATTCCTACCTCACCTTCAAGCCGCTTCTGGACCGGAAGGAGTACCAGCCCATCATCGAGAAGGAACGGGGTTCCAAGGAAAAGAAGATGGTCTATGCGAAAGGCGGCAGCGCGAAGACCCGGAACGTGGATACCTCGAAGAAGGAACGGAACTCGTTCGTGCTGTCGGACGACGAGATCCTCCGGCTCAGCCGCTGGGCCGTCGCGATCGAGAAGCACTACGATCGTCCCATGGACATGGAATGGGCGAAGGACGGGGATTCGGGCGAGCTGTTCATCGTTCAGGCACGCCCGGAGACGGTCCAGTCGCAGAAGGAGGCGGGCACGCTCCGGACCTATCGGCTCGAGGAGAAGGGAGAGGAGATCCTGACCGGACTCGCCATCGGCCAGGCCGTCTCCGCCGGAAAGGCGCAGCTTCTGGACAGCCCCGAGCAGATCGACCGCTTCGAGGACGGAGCGGTGCTGGTGACCGGGATGACCGACCCGGACTGGGTTCCCATCATGAAGCGGGCCTCGGGAATCATCACCGATCACGGCGGGCGGACCTCGCACGCTGCCATCGTCAGCCGGGAGCTCGGCATTCCCGCGGTCGTGGGAACCGGGAACGCGACGGAAACCATCCGGGACGGGCAGGAGGTGACGCTCTCCTGCGCCTCGGGCAGCGAGGGGACGATCTACGACGGAAAGCTGAAGTTCGAAGCGCGGGACGTGAACCTCGGCGAGATTCCCGACACCGGAACCACGATCATGATGAACATCGCGAGTCCCGCCGGAGCGTTCCGCTGGTGGAGGCTCCCGGTGAAGGGAATCGGGCTTGCCAGGATGGAGTTCATCGTCGGGAACATCATCAAGGTGCATCCGATGGCGCTCGCGCATTTCGACGAGCTCGAGGACAGGGAGGCGAAGAAGGAGATCCGGAAGCTCACCGCGGGGTACGAGGACAAGACCGCCTATTTCGTGGACCATCTTTCCCGCGGCATCGCGCGGATCGCCGCGTCGATGTATCCCGATCCGGTGATCGTCCGGATGAGCGACTTCAAGACCAACGAGTACGCCGGGCTCGTCGGGGGACGGGAGTTCGAGCCGGAAGAGGAAAACCCGATGCTCGGGTTCCGGGGCGCATCGCGCTATTACAACGACCGGTATCGCGACGGTTTCGTCCTGGAGTGCAGGGCCATCCGGAGGGTACGCGAGGAGATCGGACTGGACAACGTGATCGTCATGATCCCCTTCTGCCGGACGCTCGAGGAGGCGGACAAGGTGCAGCGGGTCATGGCGGAGAACGGCCTCGAACGGGGGAAGAACGGGCTGCAGGTCTACGTGATGGCGGAAATTCCCTCGAACATCATCGAGGTGGAGCAGTTCGCGGAGAAATACGACGGATTCTCGATCGGGACGAACGACCTGACGCAGCTGGCCCTTGGGGTCGATCGGGACAGCGCGATGCTTCAGAATATCTACGACGAGCGGAACCCGACGGTCAAGGCGCTGGTGCGGATGCTGATCGACGGGGCGCACCGGAAAAACCGGAAAGTCGGCCTCTGCGGACAGGCTCCCAGCGACAAGCCGGATTTCGCGGCGTTCCTGGTCGAGGCGGGCATCGATTCGATATCGATCAACCCCGACAGCGCCCTCGAAGTGATCAGCCGCGTAGCGGAGACCGAGCGCGGGAAACGGGACCGCAAGGAATCGGCGGCGTAGGCCCCGGAGCGGCCCGATCTCCTGCGGTTCAGCGTCCGGTTTCGACTCCGCGTTTCGCTCCGTGTGCCGGACCCGCCTTCGACTCGCGGAGCCAGATCTCTCCCATCGCCTGGAACGAGCGGCGCCGGGAAATGATCAGGAACGAAATTGCGACGAAGATGAGGTAACCCACCGAGACGGCCACCGCCAGCCAGAAGTAGAGCGGATTCCCCGTGGTCCGGCTGTACGCGGGAAGGTTGATGGCGAGGATGAAGGGTATGGCAAACACGAAGGTGAGGCCCGAAGCGTACATGTAGTCCGAAGCCACGGGGGTTTCGAAATCGGGATCGATCACCCTGAGCAGCGCGAGACCGGTCGGCAGCGTTCCGGTGGAGACGCCGAAGACGATCATCGTCCGATGGAACCGGTGATCCCGGAACATGCGGGAACTGATCCACGGAACGGTGACGAGGGCGAGAAGTCCTGCCAGGGTCGACATGATCATGATGGGAACCAGGTAGCGGGCAACGACCACCAGCGAGATGGCGGCGATGGAAGCGGCGACCATGATATCGACCGCGCTGCCGGAGATCCTCGTCATGGTCCCGTTGTCCACGGTATGTTCGACCCGGAGCGCTTTCAGAAGCGCTTTCACGGCTAAAGCGACCAGGGCGCAGAAGATGAAGCCGATGCCCCAGAGATTCACCGCAAGATCCCTTCCGAGGCTGCCCGCGAACGAGAGCAGCCAGGTGATCAGGTGCAGGGAGAGGTAGGAGAGCAGGTAGACGGACAGTACGAGGCCGAGGTTGAAGCTCATCGAGTCGATGGCTTCGGTCTCGGTGGTGAGCCGGGATCCGACCGGCAGTTCCCGACCCCGGGAGAACACGCCCCGCTTGACTCCCCGGCGATTCAGATGACGGATCTCCTCCTCGTTCATCCATCCCCGGCGGATGCCGTAGTTGATGAGGAAGATGCCCCCGAAGCAGGCCCACAGGAATCCGAGTGCGGCGAAGGTGAGCCCCACCGTCCCCGCACCGGCGAAACCGAACCGTTCCCAACCCTGACCGATGGCGTATGCCTGCCCCGGCCCGAGGGCGAATCCGAGGGGGAGAAGGAATCCGAACGAAGGGAACAGGTCCTTCACGAAGAAGGTAAAGAACATGAGGGTCAGCAGCAGCCCGATGACCGCCTGGATCGCGTACTGGGAAAGGACCGCCACGGAGGTTCCGAAGATTCTCCCGTCTCCCTTCACTCCTTTCGTGTCGCTCCTTCGGAGCGTCATGGATATGAACGAAAGGTTCAGGAGATGATAGACCAGGGCGCCGAGCCCGGCTTCGGACAGACCAAGACGGGGAGCGAGGAAGTTGAAGAACGGAAGAAGCAGGAAACCGGCGGTCAGGGCGTTGGGGATCATGAAACGCTGGAAGAACGGTACGAACGCCCGGATCACGGTTGCCGCGAGCAGCCCGAAGGAGATGATGCCCAGATCGACGAAGAAGGTCCAGGGAAAATCCATTCGTCACCTCGTTCCCGGAGTTACTGGAGTTCATGCATATCATAGCCCGACTTCCGTCTGCTGTACATCGATCCTTGCTTTTTTCTCGTGAATTCCTCATTCTGGTAATCAGGAATACCGGAAGGAGGAATACGTGAGCGGCTGGTCTTCGCGCCTTTTCGACCTCTTCATGCTGCCCCTGGAAGCCGGCGGCCTGGGCGCCCGGCGCCGTGAATATCTTCCGCTGGCGGAAGGGGATGTTCTGGAAATCGGGGCCGGAACCGGGGTGAACCTGCCGTACTACCGGTTCGACCGGATCCGGAGCCTGACCGTCACCGATCTCGAGCTGGATCGCCCGACCATCCGCCGGAGAATCCGGGAGGCCGGAAACGGTTCGCTTCGTGTTCCGGTGTCGATGCGGGAGGCCGACGTCCAGCAGCTTCCCTTCGCGTCGGAGAGCTTCGATACCGTCGTGTTCACCCTGATCTTCTGCAGCGTACCCGATCCCGAAGTCGGGGCTCCGGGAAGTGCGCCGGGTGCTGCGTCCGGGCGGGCGGGCCGTATTCATCGAGCACGTCCTGCCCGATCGTCCGGCCCTCGCGGAGCCGCTGCGGCGGATCACGCCGCTCTGGAGGAGGATCGCCGCCGGCTGCCATTTCGACCGGGATACCGCCTCGGCCATCGAGCAGGACGGGACTGAGGATCGAGCGGTTCGAACGCTTCGGCGAAGGCGCCGCGATCGCCGGAACGGCGGTCCGGGATGCTACGGACGCATTTCCGGAACGAGGATGAGCCGCTCGTAGTCCTTCCGGTACCACGCTTCGGCGTTGCGGATGCACGCTTCGGCCATCTTCCGGTTCGACTGCAGGGTGTTCGAACCGCAGTGGGCGGTCATGATGACCCGGGACAGCGTGCGCAGGTCCTTCCCGGAGACCGGGACATAGGGTTCGTCGACGAACACGTCCAGTCCGGCTCCGGCGATCCTTCCCCCGGCGACCGCATCGTACAGATCGGCCTCGTTGACCAGGGCGCCCCGGGCGGTGTTGACGAGGAACGCCTTGGGGAGCATCATCTCGAGCCGCGTCCGGTCGATGAACCCGCGGGTTTCATCCGTCACCTTCATGTGCAGCGAGACGAAGTCCGCCTCCGCGACCGCCTCGGCGAAATCGGTCGTGTAGCGGTCGGCGGCCGTCATGCCGTCGGCATCGAGTCCCGGGAGAATATCCAGCGCGACGATCCGCATGCCGAATGCGGTCTTGAGCATTCTCGCGACCAGGCGTCCGATCCTGCCGAAACCGAGAACGGCGGCGGTTCCTCCCGCGAGCTCCCGTCCCGGAAGATTCATCCAGTTCCCGGCTTTCACCTCCCGGTTCTGCTGCGGGATGGAGCGGGCGCAGGCGAGCATGAGCCCGACCGCATGTTCGGCGACGGACTGGTCGAGCGTTCCGGGTGTGAAGGCGACGCGGATGCCCCGCTCCCGGCAGAGTGCGACCGGCACATGATCGTACCCGACTCCGTACCGGATGATCAGGGAATCCGGATCGATGCTCCGGTAGAACTCCTCGGGGTATTTCTCGGCCCCGATCACGAAACACGAAGCGCCGCTGCGCCTCTGGTCTTCCGCCATGGCCATCGGCTCCGAGACCGGACGGACCCGGTAGGCCAGCGGTGCGGCGTCGAAGACGTCCCTGATGCGTTCGTAGACATCCTGCTGGATGATCACTTCGCTGCGTTCACTCACGGCGTTCCTCCGTGGTCAGTATCGGGACTCGGGCGGGAGGTGTCAAGAAGGGGGAAGGATGCAGACGCGGCCCGGGCGAAGGGAAAATCGATATATCTTTATAGATTATTTATGTCCGAAGCTCCAACCTTTATCCACCCTTTATACGTCCGCCGCTATACTCCACATCAGAGAACAGGAGGAAAAGAAAATGGCAAAAGATTTCATGATGCTGCGTCTGGCTCTGGTGGCGGTCCTCACGATCGCCGCGCTGGTGGTTTTTCCGCTGCTCGGCCGACTGGCCGGGATGCTGGATCGTCGACACGCTCCGGTACGTCGAGCCCGACAGATCCGGCGGAGGGAGCTCAGGCTCTCCTGAGCGCTTCCTTCGAAAGAAAGCGCCGCTTCCGAGGTAGGGGGCGGCGAAGCAATACGAGCCCCGGGTCTCCGGGGCTTTCCTTTTTCGGAGAAAGGTGTTTTGCTGTTCGCAGGGAGTACGGCATGAGATATCCGGACAGAAAACGAAAGATCCCGACCCTCGCGTGGGAGCTTACCGCCATGCTGCTGATCGCGCTTGCCGCAGCGAGGTTCGGTGCGTCCCGTTCGGTCGTCGTCATCCTGCTCCTCTCGGGAACCGTCTGGATCTCCTACACCGCCGGGAGATGGCCGGGCATTCTCTCCGCACTCGCGGGTGCCGCGGTGTTCCTGCTCCTGAGCGGCGGGCCTTCGGCGTTCGACGGCAGTCTCGCCGGGGCAATGACGGGGATATCCCTGCTGATCGCCTCGCTCGCGTTCGGTCTGCTCACCTCGCGCGTGAAGAAGCGGGTCACCGAGGCGGAGAACGGGGAACGCCGGAACGAGGCGCTCTACCGGCTCGGGGAAGCGCTGATGAGGGTCACGGGACGGACGGAACTGGTGCGGACGGCCATCGAGCGCCTCGACGGGTCGGTCGACGTCATTCCGGTCGGTTTTCTCGCCGCATCCGACGGAAGTCTCGGGGAGGCGATTCTCGGCGCGCCCGGAGAGAGCGAGCCGGAGCCGGGGGAGCGTCCGGCGGACCGGCTGCAGGCTCCCGGGGAGCGGAAGGCGATCAGGTGGGCCTTCGAGCACGGAGAGGCGGCGGGTACGGGTACGGGCTGCTTTCCCGAGTGCGAGGGCTGGTACCTGCCGCTGGTCGGGAGCGATGCGGTCATGGGGATCTTCGGCTGCCTCCCGGCCGGGCAGGGACGGCTCGATCCCGAGGAGCGGACCCTCCTGCAGGCGTTCGCGGCCCAGCTCGCCCTCGCGCTCGACCGGGAGCATCACGCGGAGCAGCTCGAAGAAGCAAGGATCCTGGTCGAAGGAGAGAAACTCAAGACGAGTCTCCTCCGTTCGATCTCCCACGACCTGCGCACACCGCTGGCCGGGATCGCCGGCGCCAGCAGCACGCTCCTTTCACAGGGAGAACACCTGGACGAGGAAACCCGGACGGAGCTCCTCGCATCGATCTTCGACGAGGCGAACTGGCTTTCCGCAATGGTCGACAACCTGCTCAGCCTGACGCGCATCCAGGGCCGCGACGGGCTTATCCGGAAGGAACCGGAGGTGCTGGACGACGTGATCGTATCGACCGTCCAGCGGGTGGGAAAGCGCCTCGCGAATCATCGGCTGCAGGTGCACGTTCCGGAGCAGCTGACGATGGTGCCGATGGACGGCAACCTGATCGAGCAGGTGCTGATCAACCTGCTCGACAACGCCGTCAAGTACACGCCTCCGCAGTCCCGGATCCAGCTGAGCGCGGTGCGGGGAGAAGGGGAGGTGATCTTCTCGGTCGGCGACAACGGGCCGGGAATCCCGACCTCGGAGCTGGACCGGGTGTTCGACCTGTTCACAACCGGCAGGCCCCTGGTCCAGGACGGAAAGCGGGGAGCGGGGCTGGGTCTCGGCATCTGCCGGGCAATCGTGCAGGCCCACGGCGGGCGCATCCGGGCGGAAAACCTTCCGGAAGGCGGGGCGCGGATCTCCTTCACACTTCCTGCGGGAGACGACGAGCGGACGTCCGCCCTGATCGACAGCATCGGCCCCGGCCGGACGCCGAATGGAGGAGACGACGATGCAGCCGACGATTCTGATCATCGAGGATGAAAAACCCCTGCGCGGTTTCCTCCGGGCTTCGCTGAAGACCCAGGGATACGACGTGCTGGAGGTGGAGACCGGAGGAGCCGGACTCGCGCTCGCCGCATCGCACCTGCCGGACCTGGTGGTGCTCGATCTCGGGCTGCCCGATATGGACGGGCTCGAGGTGATCAGGGGAATCCGGGAATGGTCGCAGATGCCCGTCATCATCCTTTCGGCGCGGGACCAGGAGCGGGACAAGGTGAGCGCGCTCGACCTCGGGGCGGACGACTACCTGACCAAGCCCTTCGGCGTCGGCGAGCTGCTCGCCCGCATCCGCGCATCGATCCGCCGCAGCAGCCTGATCCGGCAGGACGGGGAGAACGCGCTGCCGGTCTACGACGTGAACGGCCTGCGGATCGACGCGGAAAAGCACCTGGTATCGGTCGAGGGGGAAGAGGTCCACGTGACGCCGATGGAGTTCAAGCTGCTCACCGTCATGGCCCGCCATGCCGGGAAGGTGCTCACCCACAACTTTCTGCTTCGCGAGGTCTGGGGCCCGTCGAGCGGAAACGAGACGCAGTACCTTCGGGTTTTCATGGCGAATCTCCGCCGGAAGCTCGAGAAGGATCCCGCGCGGCCGCTCTATCTCCGGACGGAAGTCGGAGTCGGGTACCGGCTGGTCGGGGAATAGGCCCGGGAACATCGGAGCCTGCGGGCGCGGCCGGTCTCCCGGGGTCATCCCTTCCGGCCGGCGGCGGGTTCCCGGGGCCGGATCGTCACGCGCCGGGACCGGGAATGTCGCACCGCTCCATCAGCCCCAGCGGAGGGATGCCGAGCGCCTGGATCAGCCGCGCCCAGTAGTTGACCTTGACGGCGAGGGCCGCGATGCGGAGCGTCCCGTCCGCCCCGAAGGCCGCCTCCATTGCGGAGATCAGCCCGGGCTCGATCCGGAGCGGAGCCGCCGACAGATCCCGGACATACCGGAGCAGCAGCAGCTCGTTCGCGTCGAAGCTGCCGGCCTCTTCGGGTGCTCCCCGGCGAAGGGCGAGCACCTCGTCCCGGCCGATACCCGCCTCGAGATATCCCGCGACGTTCATGTCGATACAGAAGGGGCAGTTCAGCACATAGGAGCTCTGGATCCGGACGAGTCCGGCGGTCCGCACTCCGAGCCGTTTCGCCGCCCGCTCGATGCCGACTTCCGTCAGACCCGAAACCAGTGCGATCAGGGGGCTGTGAGCGAGGAGCCGTGCCGGGAGGAGCTCCCTGCCGACGATCCTCTCGGCAAGGAAGAGCACGGGGCGCAGCAGCAGGGGAATCCGTTTCGGCGGAGTGATCATCCTTCCAGTATGGCCGGAACTGCCGGTCGCCGCAACGGCTGCCCGCGCGAGGCTCCGATCCCGCGCACCTGTTCCGCACCTGTTCCGCACCGCATTGACCGGCTCGGCACGGCAGGGTACTCTACCAGTGAGGAGCGTGCCATGTTTTTCCGACTTCTGCTGCTTTTTACCGTGGTCCCGCTGATCGAGCTCTACCTGCTGATCCGGGTCGGTGCGATCATCGGCGCACTGCCGACGATCCTGATCGTGCTCGGAACCGGTGCGCTCGGGGCCTTTCTCGCCCGCCGGCAGGGATTCCAGGTCTGGGTCCGCATCCAGGGGAGCCTGCAGCAGGGGCGCTTTCCGGCGAAGGAGCTGATCGACGGGCTGCTGGTCCTTGCCGCGGGACTGCTCCTGATCACCCCGGGCATCATGACGGACGTCCTGGGTTTCCTGCTGCTCTTTCCCGTCACCCGCACCTTCTTCCGCCGGGCCCTGATGCGGCGGTTCTCCGGCATGGTCCGGCAGGGCCCTACGGGCTTCTCCGCGGAGTTCCGGTCGGAGCCGCGCAGCGTCCGGGACGTGACGGATACCGGAGAAGGGGATCGGGAGTAGGACGGGGTCCTCTCCGAAAGTACTCATGCTCAGCGGATACGGCGCTGCCTGTGAACAGATTGTTTTCCCCGCGGCACTCATCGCGCTTTCGTATTTCGGTGCGGAGATAGCCGTCCGCCTCCGGATACCGACCGGAAGGATCGTCGGGCCGATCCTGCTGATCGCCGCGATCCGGATCGCCGGGTTCGAGATCCAGGCTCCGGGATATTTCAGGCACCTGTTTTCTCTGATCCTCGGCGTGTTCTTCGGTCTGCGATTCTCCCGCTCCGCCCTGCGGCGGCTTGCTTCGGCGGCGGTTCCGTCCGTTCTCACGGTCCTGTGGTACATCCCGGTCACGGTTCTGTTCGGAGCGATCCTCACCCGGATTTCGAGACTCGACGTGATAACCGCGTTCCTTGCCGTTGTCCCCGGAGGGATGGCGGAGATGAACCTAATCGCGATGGGATACGGAGCGGAGCTCGCCCCGGTGGCGGCCTTCCAGATCGCACGCCTGGTCGGAATCGTCATGACCGTTCCGCTCCTGGTCCACCGGGTTCTCGTGCCGAGAATCCGGGTCGCTCCCGGCGCCTCGGCGGTCCGGCCGATGGCGGAGACGCAGGACGGATCCGGGGCGCCGGAAGCCGTCGCGGCATCCGGGGAACAGCCATGGTGGCCGCTCTTCATTGCGGGGGGGATCGGGGCGATCGTGCTCACCCTGATACGGTTTCCTGCGGGAAGCATGATCGGGGCGCTTATCGGTGCCGCCGCACTGATCATCGCGAAGCCGGATTTCGAGGCAGCCCCGCCCCGACGGCTGTTCGATTTCGCCCAGATCGGGCTCGGGGGGCTGATCGGAACGAGTTTCACGGCCGCCGGTTTCGCGGTGGTCCTTTCCCTCTCGGTTCCCATCGCGGCGATCACCGCGTTCATGATCGTGACGAGCTTTGTCCTGGCCGTGATCTTCAGCGCGCTGTTCCGATGGAGCCTCATCACGAGTTTTCTCGGCGTCGTTCCCGGCGGACTCTCTCTGATGATCCTGATGGCCGACGAGCTCGGAGCCGACGTCGTGACCGTGAGCCTCCTTCAGACGGTCCGGCTTCTGACCGCGATCATCGCGATCCCGTTCCTGTATACATTCTTTCTGTAGCGCCATCGGGAAACGGGTTCTCCAGGGCTTCCATCAGGCGGGTTGTGATGCCTTCGAACGCCACCTCGATCCGCCTCCAGTCGGGAATGACCGGTGATCCGAAGGGATGCCGGTGGAAGTCCGCGACCGCCGCCTCGATGGCGCCGGCGAACGTCTCGACCGTGCTCATCTCCCCGTGCAGATCGAAGGAAATGGCATCGTGCATCCCGGTGAACGCCTCGTACACGCTCACCGCCTCCCGCGCATGGATCAGGTAGGTCAGCCGGAGCGTGTTGAAGATCTCCTGATGCAGGATGATGCCCTGCGAGGAGAGGTGGGAGAAGAACGTGCGGGCTATGTCCGACGCCATCCGGGCGAGCCCGGCTTCTCCGTCCTCACCGAGACCCTGGTGCTTGTGGTCGTACCGGTCGGTCAGCTCCACCTGGCAGATCCGCGGAATCCGGACCAGCCGGTAGATCTCCCCGAGCATCCCGACTTCCACTCCCCAGTCCGAGGGGAACTGCATCTCCCGGGCGAGGCTCGTGAAGGTGGAGAACTCGCCCGAGAGCGGGTAGCGGAATTCGGACATGTAGTCGAGGAATTCGCAGCGGCCGATTATGTCCCGGAGCGCACGTACGAACGGGAAGTAGAACAGGCGGACGACCCGGCCGAAGAGACGGTCGGCGTACCGGACGTAGAAACCCTTCGCGAACTGGTACCGCTGCTGGACCACGAGGGAGAGCAGACGGATCAGGAACCGCCGATCGTAGGTGACGATGTCGGCATCGTGAAACGCGAGGACCGAAACCTCGCTTTTCGCGAGGATGTATCCGAGGGCGGTCCAGACCGCCCGACCCTTGCCGCGATGCCCAAGGCTGAACCGGGTCTCGATCTGCTCGAGCACCTTCTGCAGCCGGGGGCTGTCGTTCCACAGCAGGACCGCTTTCCTGCCGAGCGGCGCGATCACGGCTGCGGCGTTCCGGTACTGCTCGAAATCCGCGCGGTCCAGGCTGATGTACACCCGCTTGATGAAGTCCATATCGGCGAGCTGCCGGATGATGTTCGCCATGGCGTCGCTGATCAGGTCGCTGTAGAGGGCCGGAATGACGACCCCGATCGGCATGCGGGCCGAGGACAGCCGGGATCTGCTGCTCCATGGCCTCGTACCCCTCGTCGGGCAGTAGGGTGAAGGTGGGAACGCGATCGAGATGGAAATCAGGCATGGTCCGGCCTCCTTCGAGTCAGATGCGATGCCCTCGAACGGACAGTATACCGGATTTTCCCGGATTTCTCCATCGAAAATCCGGCGGAGAGTCTTGCGGACCCGGCCGGTGTCGGAGCGCCCGACTCCGCTCCGGGCCCGGCTGCTGGCGTCCGATTTGCTTTTCGTCATCCGCTCCTTCAATATTGAAGACAGGGAGGAGATCACATGAAAGCCCGCCTCGACATGTCGATCCGGATAGCAAAGCGTTCCGTTCTCGTTCCGGTATTCTTTCTGCTCGCGACGGCACTGCTTCCTGCAGGCCCGCTCTGGCTGGATATCGAGACAGGAGCAGTATTCACCGGATACAATGATGTTCAGATCCCCGCCGATACCGGAACCCGGTTCTCCCTGGCGGACGATCTCGACCCGAACCCGACCTGGTTCTACCGGCTGCGGATCGGGGCGGACTTCGGCCGTCATACCGTCTCCCTTCTCTATGCGCCGCTTCGGGTAACCAGCGAAGGTACCGCGGACGAGGATATCGAGTTTTACGGAACGACGTTCGCCGCAGGGACTCCCCTCGAAGGCACCTACGTCTTCAACTCGTATCGTCTCACCTGGGCGTACCGGATCGCGGACACCGACCGTATCGACTTTGCCGCGGGGCTCACCGGAAAAATCCGGGACGCTTATATCAGTCTGGAAAGTCCGACCGCGGAAGCGAAGCGGACCGATCTGGGCTTCGTCCCGCTCATCCATCTCGATTTCCGGTGGCACTTCGCCCCGCAGTTCTCCTTCCTGCTTGCGGGAGACGGTCTCGCGGCGCCGCAGGGGAGGGCCGAGGACTTCATCGCCGCTCTGCTCTACCGGCCGGATCAGGATCTCGAGTTCCGTCTCGGGTACCGGATCCTCGAGGGAGGTTCCGACGGCGGCGGTTCGGTCTACACCTTCAGCCTGTTCCACTATCTTGCCGCCGGGGTGACGTACCGGTTTTAGGAGAACCTGTGACCGACGGAATCAGGCAGATACTTCTCGCGCGCGTGTATGACGTCGCGATCGAATCGCCGCTCACCCGGGCGCCGATGCTTTCGGCTTCCACCGGAGCCGATGTCTATCTGAAGCGGGAAGACCTGCAGCCGGTGAACTCGTTCAAGCTGCGCGGTGCGTACAACCGCATCGTCAATCTCACCGGGGAAGAACGCATGCGCGGCATCATCGCGGCAAGTGCGGGCAACCACGCGAAGGGTGTCGCGCTGAGCGCCAGGAAGCTCGGCATCCGGGCCGTGATCGTCATGCCGAAGACGACACCGGCGATCAAGGTCGAAGCCGTGAGAAGCTACGAGGCCGAGGTCGTTCTGACGGGCGACAGCTTCAGCGACGCCTATGCTCACGCCCGCGTTCTTGCGGAGCGGTCCGGTGCGACCTTCATCCATCCGTTCGACGACCCTCTGGTTATCGCCGGTCAGGGGACGGTCGGGAAAGAGATTCTCGAACAGCTTCCGCAGACCACGCATATCTTCGTTCCGGTCGGCGGCGGCGGCCTGATCGCCGGGATCGCCCTGTACGTCAAGCAGCTGCGGCCGGTGTCATGCAGGCCGATCTGCCCGGGGATGCGCACGTGGTGGCGATCTGCTCGGGAGCGAACATGACGTTCGAACGTCTTCAGCAGATCGCCGAGCGCACCCTGATCGGGTCGGGTCGCGAGGTGCTCGTCGCCGTCGCGATGCCCGAGCGTGCCGGAGCGCTTCTCCGGTTCTGCACCGAGGTGGTAGGCGATCACAGCATCACCGAGTTCAAGTACCGCCTGAACGACCGCAGGAAGGCGCACGTACTCCTGGGAATCAGCGTAGCGAGTCCGGAGGACAAGGCCGCGTTCATGCGGAAGATGGATACCCTCGGGTACGAGCGCACCGATCTCTCCGACGACGACATTGCCAAGGAACACGTGCGCCACATGATCGGAGGCACCTCGCCGAACGTGGCCGACGAGCATTTCTACCAGATCAACTTCCCCGAACGGCCGAGCGCGCTCGGAGAGTTTCTCGCGACCCTCGGTACCCGGTGGAATATCAGTGCCTTTCACTACCGCAGCCAGGCAAGCGACGCCGGAAACGTGCTGATAGGGTTCGAGAACGGCGACCGCGCGGCGCTCGAAGCCCGCCTGTCCGAAACCGGATACGAGTGGTCGTCGATCGACGAAGCAGCGTCGATACGACTGTTCGTCGGTCCGTCTGCTCGATGACCGGGCCTGAGCGATATGCTGTTTGCTTTGGTACAAGCCTGAAATGGAAGTCCTTGACGAAGATATATATCATGATATATACTTAACCGATGGGAGGTGGTGTATGCAGACGGCGAAGATCTTTACCAACGGACGAAGTCAGGCGGTTCGGCTGCCGAAAGAGTATCAATTTTCCGGAAAAGATGTGCTCATCAAGAAAGTAGGGGAAGCGGTCATCCTCTTTCCTCGCGAGAAAGCATGGGAAACATTCTTACACGGCCTTCATGGCTTTACCGCTGATTTCATGGAAGAAGGGCGGGATCAGGGAGAAGAGCAGCCGCGGGACAGGCTGTAATGTATCTCCTTGATACGAACATTGTTATCTATCTGATAAAACGTAAACCTGAATCCGTGCTGATGAACTTGGAAAAATATACCGATGAAGAGCTCAATGTATCGGCCGTAACGGTGGCGGAACTGGAGTTCGGTATCGAGTGCAGTGCATTTCCGGAGAAGAACCGGATTGCGCTGATAGAAGTACTTTCAATTTTTGAAATTTTGCCGTTCGATGATACCGATGCCGTTGTATATGGAAAGATCAAAGCAGATTTCAAACGAAAGGGAATCGTGATCGGTCCGATGGATCTGTTGATCGGATCACAGGCAGTCGCGAAAAACCTGACGTTGGTAACGAATAACGAAAAAGAGTTCCGCCGAGTTCCGGATCTGCCGGTAGTGAATTGGGTCGAATAGTTCGGGAGATAAATGATGATGGTCGACACCGGCTGGATCGACCGGGAGGAGTATCCGTTCGAATCGCATTTCTTCGATGTACCGGCGGGCAGGCTGCACTATGTCGATGAAGGGAGCGGACAGCCGGTCGTCATGGTCCACGGCAATCCCGCCTGGTCGTTTCTTTACCGCGATCTGGTCAAACGGCTCCGGGTCGGGTACCGCTGCATCGCGGTCGATCATCTCGGCTTCGGCCTTTCCGGCAAGCCGGAGGAGTGGAGCTACCTGCCGGAAGACCACGGGGCGAACCTGACGGCGCTGATCGACGGACTGGGACTGAAGAACATCACGCTGGTGGTGCAGGACTGGGGCGGCCCAATCGGCCTCTCGTACGCGGTCACCCATCCCGAAAACGTCGCGCGCATCGTGATCCTGAATACCTGGGCGTGGCCGGTCGATCGCGAACCGTACTATCTCGCCTTCCGTGCGCTCGTGGGAGGATCGATCGGGCGGATGCTCATTCGGCGGTACAATTTCTTCGCACGGACGCTGATGCCCCTGCTGTTCGCGGACAGACGGAAACTGAGCGATGCCGTACACGAGCACTATCTCCGCCCGCTGGCCGACCCGGAAGACCGCACCGGCTGTCTCGTCCTGCCGAAGCAGGTCACCGGCTCCTCCTCCTGGCTCGGCCGGATCAGGGACGGACTTCCCGCCCTTGCCGCACGGCCCGTGCTGATCGTGTGGGGTATGAAGGACATCGCGTTCCGGGAAAAGGAGCTGAACCGCTGGGAGCGGACGTTCCCCGGGGCGCGATCGATCCGCCTGAGTTTCGCCGGCCACTTCGTACAGGAGGAGGCCCCCGATGAGCTCGCGTATGCGATCGGCTCGTTCCTGGAGGAGACGGCGCCGGGGTGACGGCAGCTAACGGCTCCCGCCGCTTCACGGCCACCGGCGCACTACGATTGTGCAGGAAGCCCCAACAGCACGAGAATGCGGTGCTTCACCGGGTTCCTTTCCAGCAGGATCACCCCGTCCGGCAGATGCCGTCCGTCCATTTCGATCCGGGATACGCCCCGTTCGCAGCGGTCCGGATTCTCGATCCGGACTTCGTAGACCGCCTCTCCGTGGCGATAGCGCAGGCTGAAACCGTTCCACCATCCGGGTATGACCGGATCCAGCCGCATCGTGTTCCCGCGTATCTTCAGCCCCAGCACTTCTTCGACCCAGGCCCGGTACATCCATGCCGCCGAACCGGTGTACCACGACCAGCCGCCACGGCCGATCCGACCCGGCAGCCGGTACACGTCGGCCGCGATGACATAGGGCTCCACGCCGTAGCGCCGTACCGCTTCGGGATCGCCGGTGTGTTCGATCGGATTGAGCATGCGCAGCATCCCGGCCGCACGTTCGCCGTCCCCGGCTCTCGCAAGGGCCATGGCGAACCAGAGCGCGGCATGCGTATACTGGCCGCCGTTCTCCCGCACGCCGGGAGGATAGCCCTTGATGTAACCCGGCGACGGTTCGATCCGGTCGAACGGCGGCTCGAAGAGCAGCACGAGCCCGTCATCCTCCGATACGAGATGCCGCCACGCGGATTCCAGGGACTTCCCGGCGCGCTGCGGGTCGCCTGCGCCGCTCAGGACCGCCCAGGACTGGGGCAGGGAATCGATCCGCGCTTCCTGGTTCGCGGACGAGCCGAGCGGCGTTCCATCGTCGAAAAATGCGCGGAGGTACCATTCTCCATCCCAGGCCGCACGCTCGATGCATTCGACCAGCTCGGCTCGCTGGCGTGCGAAGGTCCCGATCAGCTCCGGACGCCCATGAACGCCGGACAGTTCGATCATGCCCTGAAGCACTTCGATGAGGAACCAGGCGAGCCATACGCTTTCTCCCGTTCCTCCGGCTCCGACCAGATTCATCCCGTCGTTCCAGTCTCCCGTGCCGATCAGCGGCAGGCCGTGGGGCCCGGAGGTCAGGCCCCGTTCGACCGCGCGTCGGCAGTGATCGAAGAGCGTGGCGTGTTCCGAAGCGGTCTCCGGTGTCGAAAAGACCTCGTGCTGATCGGTTCCCAGAGCCGGGGCGCTCAGGAACGGAATCTCGGTATCCAGGATGCCGCGGTCGCCGGTGACCCGGACATAGTGCGCGACGACATACGGCAGCCAGAGCAGATCGTCCGATATGCGCGACCGGATTCCCGCTCCGCCGGGAGGATGCCACCAGTGCTGGACATCGCCTTCGGTGAACTGACGGCTCGCCGCGAGTAGGATCTGCTGCCGCGCGATGTCGGGACGTGCGCCGGCGAACGCCATCACGTCCTGCAGCTGGTCGCGGAAGCCGAACGCTCCACCCGACTGGTAGGAGGCGGACCTGCCCCAGATACGGCAGCTCAGGCTCTGGTAGAGAAGCCAGCGGTTGATGAGGAAGTTCGCGGCGAACTCGGGCGTCTGCACTTCCACCGTCCCCAGGAGGCCGTCCCACCATGCCGCGGTTCGCTCGAGCGCCGTATCCACCGCCGCTGCGGTTCGATAGGCCGGAACGAGCGCGAGCACCTGCCGCTCCGACTCGACCTGACCCATCATGCAGACGACCTCGACCGTCGCTCCGGGAGCTATCTCCACGGCGGTCTGCAGGGCTGCGCACGGGTCGAGTCCCGCTCCGGTGCGCGACGAGAGTTCGGTCCGGTCCATC
This sequence comes from uncultured Spirochaetota bacterium, assembly GCA_963728215.1. Classification (GTDB taxonomy): domain Bacteria; phylum Spirochaetota; class Spirochaetia; order CAVSJD01; family CAVSJD01; genus CAVSJD01. The sequence continues at coordinate 230,547 of CAVSJD010000015.1, forward strand.
GCCGCCGGCCGCTCGAGCGAGCGGTTCCTGCCGACGAACATGGTGCGGTCCGCGGTGAATGTGTCGGCGGACGGACTGATCGCGGCGAAAGCGACGCGGTTCCCGTACTCGGGGTGATAGCGGTTCCGGGCTATCAGGGCACCGGCCTCCTCGTCCCATGAGGAGGTGACGTGCATCTGTGAGCTTTCCCGGTTCTCTCCGAGCGTCCACTCCACGTAGTAGGTAATCGAGAGCCGGCGCGGCCGGGACGTATCGTTCTTCAGCCGCAGCCGCTGCAGCTTGATCGGCTGCCCCCCCTGTTCGTCCATCGGTACGAAAACGGTCAGTTCCTGCTCTATCCCGTGACTGTTGTGTTCGAATACCGTGTATCCCGCTCCGTGGCTCGCTCGGTAGGCGGACTCCTCGCGGATCGGGGACGCGGTGGGCGTCCAGTACGTGCCGCTCTCCTCGTCCCGGATGTACAGGACCTCGGAGGCGGGATCGGTCACCGGATCATTGGACCATGCGGTGAGCCGGTTACGCTGGGAGTTGCCGTACCAGGTGAAGCCGGAGCCGGTCTCGCCGACCAGAGTTCCGAAGACCGGATTGGCGATGACGTTTACCCAGGGGGCGGGCGTGTGTGCGCCGGGACCGAGGTAGATCGCGTATTCGCGCCCTTCGTCGGTGAACCCGCCAAGGCCGTTGAAGTAGTGCAGCTCCCGGAAGGGGAGCGGGGCGGACGGATCGGCGACGGCGCGCTTCCGCACGGGGAAACGAGGCGGTTCGGGAAGTCCCGCCGCCAGCCCCAGTTGCTGGGGCAGCGTGCCGCGGGCAGCCACGAGCACCACCCGTGCGGCGGCCAGCAGCAGCGTCCTGTCCTCCTGCGACAGCTGATCCGAGCCGAGCAGGAAAGCGGCGGTCGAATGCGTCCGGACCAGTCCTTCGAGCTGCGTGCGAAGCGGATGTTCATAACCGTTCGCTTCTTCGTTGAGAATCACCAGATCCGCTCCGAAGCCGTGCGCCCGCCAGTAGGAATGTGCCCGGAGCATCTGCCGGATCAGGCCGATATCGCGCATGTCGGCAATGGTGACCAGCATGATCGGTGCGTCTCCCGAGATCCCGTGAGGCCACAATCCGGCCTGTCCCCGGCGGTTTTCCAGGATGCGTTCCGCCGCAGGCCGCAGTCGGGGATTCGGGAACAGCAGGTGACTCGCGATCTGCTGAAAGCGGCGCGCCTCGTCGGGCTGTATGCGCAGCTGCCGCAGCTCGAGCTGCGCGGATGCCCATGCGAAATCCATCGCCCGGTCGATCGCGTGCGGATCGCCGTAGGTATCCATCAGGTTCAGGACCGTCTGGCGCGATTCTCCCGCGGCCAGGACCAGCGATATCTGCCGGCGCTCTCCGGGTCCCAGATCGAGGCTCTGCCGAAGACTGAGCACCGGATCGAGCACGAAACCCTGTCCGCCTTCCGGTTCTGTGCGGACGCCGACCGGATCCTCGAGCGTTCTTCCCCGCCCGATGAACGCGCTCCGATCGGTCTCGAAGCGCAGCGGACCGTCCCCGACGTCATTCCCGGATCGGTCGTCGGTGCGGTCGAGCGTGAGGCGATGGGCGGCGAAAACCGTCCTCTCGTCGTCCCGGCGGGGCCGGCGGTAAGCGATCAGCACACGATTCTCCGCAAGCGCTTCGGTCCGGATGAACAGCTTGTTGAAGGCGGGATGCTGGAGATCCGCCCGGTGAGGCGCCAGCGAAAGCTCGATATAGCTCGTGAGATCGATGCGACGGTTGCGGAGGGACTTGTTGATGATCGTTATTCGTCGAATCTCCACGTCGTCCTCGGGGGAGACGACGATCTCCGTTCCGACCTCGATACCGTTGTCCAGACGCCGGAACACGGCACGGTCGATGGAGAAACCGGCGGAATACGTCTCCGGTTTCCCGCCGGTGGGATGGAACGTGTTGGACCACAGGAGATCCTCGTCGGACTCACGGATGTAGCAGAAGATTCCGCCCTGATCCAGCGTGGAATCCGCCCTCCAGCGGGTGATCTCGGTGCCGCCCCACTGACTGTATCCGCCGCCGGAGTCGGTCACCATGATCGAATAGCGGCCGTTGCCGAGCAGCTGGGTCTTGGGCGTGCCGGTATCGGGAGAATCGAACCTGCTTTCCGGCGACGCGATCTCGCCGGCGACGTCCGCCTGGGGCATCCGCCCGCGGGAGGACAGGTAGCTCGGAGGATGCGCGGGGATGCTCTCGTGCAGCAGAGGTTCGAAGGCGCGTACGCGCGGATCCGCATGGAAATGGCTGCGTACCGGATCGCCGTGGAGGAAGTTGTTCAGTGAAATGAAGCCCATGCCCTGGTGATGAGACATGTACGCCCGCACGATAACCCCGCGTCCGCCGTCGCGGCTCGCCTGGCGGCTGAAGTCCATCGCTTCGTAGAAGCCGTACTCCTTCAGAAGCCCCAGTGAAGCCAGACGTTTCAGATTCTTCACGGTCCGCCGCGGGGCGATGCCGAGCGCCAGAAGGCTGGCGTACGGGGCGACGACGAGATCTTCCGCAAGGCCGCGTTTGAGCCCCAGCTGCGGTACGCCGAACGCCTTGTACTGGTACGTCATGTTGCCGTCCAGATCCGAGAACGCCGATTCGGAGATCCCCCAGGGTACGCGGCGTCTGCGGCCGTAGGCAATCTGGACCGCCACGGCCTCTTCGGCAGCCTTGTTGAGCAGGGAGCCCGGATAGGACCGCAGCAGCAACAGCGGCATGAGGTATTCGAACATCGTCCCGGTCCAGCTGAGCAGCACCCGGCGCCGGCCGATCGCGTTGTAGGGCCGGCCCATGGTGAACCAGTGCTCGAGCGGGATCTCTCCCCGCGCGATCGCCGCGAAGCTGCCGATACGCGCCTCGCTCGCCAGCAGATCGTAGAAGGAGTTGTCCGGCCGGCGTTCGGAAACGCTGTAGCCGATCGAAAAAAGCTTGCGCTTTTCGTCGTACAGGAAACGCATGTTGATCGATTCGGAAAGGTCCCGAACCGCGCCGATGAGGCTCCTCGCGCGGCCGAGCATCTCGCCGGCAAGCCATTTCGCGGTATCGAAGGCCCGGATGACCCGGTCCGTCCAGTCCGAGAGAGGGCTTCCGGCGATCTCCGTCCGTTCCCGGACAGCCTGCAGGCACCGGATGCAGTCGACATCGCCTGCGGCGAGCTCGCCCAGCGAAGGAGCACGCTGCAGATCGTGCTGGACCGCATCGACGAGCTCCCGCCCGAGAGGGGCGAGCTCGTCAGCGGACTTCTCGCGGAGGATCTCCATCCATCCGAGATACCGATCGCGGATCACGGTCCAGGCCGAAACCTGGCTCGTCATTCTGTCCGCCCAGTAGACCGGCTCCGCCCCCCATGCGGTCGTCAGCGGCGATCGCACCGGCCGTTTCCCGGGAATACCGTTCGGCCTGCCGCAGCAGGTCGAGCGCGGCAGCGGCCCCGTACGGCGGGGTACGGCAGGCGTCGATCAGTGTTCCGACGGAGGAGAGCAGGGCGGCTTCGTAACGAACAGAATCCCGCTGCGGCTTCCCTTTGCGCTCGACCGTCTCCCTGAGCACTTCCGCCGTGTCCCGCAGCCCTTCGGAGAAGCTCCCGTCCAGGACGGGGCGGTCGATAAGTGCTTCCAGCCCGTGCTCCAGGGACCAGAGGGAACCGAGCAGGTTGCCGCTGTCCACCGTCGATACGTAACGGGGCTCCAGGGGTTCGAGCTTCGCGATGTCGTACCAGTTCAGCAGATGGCCCTCGAACCGTTCCAGTCCGGCGATCGTTTCCATCGACCGCGACAGAACGTCCACAACCTGATCTCCCGAGAGGTAGCCGAAATCCCGCGCCGCCGCCGCGCTCAGCATCCAGAGCCCGATATTCGTCGGACTCGTCCGCATCGCCAGCATGTTCTGGTGGGAAACCTGGTAGTTATCCGGAGGCAGCCAGGATGTCTCCGGTGATACGAACTCCGCGTAATAGCGCCAGGTCCTGCGGGCGATTTTCCGGAGGGTGAGCAGATCGCCGGAGGAAAGCTCCTCCGTCCGGCGCCCGGACCGCGGCCGTCGGTTCAGGAGCCATCCGGTCACGGGAGAGAGCATCCACAGCATCAGCCAGGGAGCGGCGAACGGCACGCTCGCCGGCGCAAAACGGAGCAGCGCCCAGCCCGCCGCAATACCGAGCAGGCCGATCAGCCCCATCGAACGCATGAAGGTCGGGAAATGCGTCAGAGCGCTGGGGTGCTTCCGCCGCCTGACCGTCCACTCGAGCAGGTTCCGGTGCGAAACGAGGCGGCGGTACCAGACCCGCAGAACGGCATCCGCGGACAGAAAACTCTGGTGTGGAATGAGCGAGGCTTCCGCGAGCGTCCGCAGCAGATTGTGGCCGATTTCCGACAGCGAAAGCGATTTGAGCCCGTGACGGGTGGTGGCCATGGTGAACGGCTGTGCCAGAACGGCGAAGAGCAGCTGTGCGGCGACGATCAGGCCGGCGATCCATCCCGCACCCGTGGCGGTCAGCCACGCCGCGGAAAGCAGGGCCAGGCTCGAGACGGGCAGCAGACTTCGCCGCAGGTTGTCCAGGATCTTCCAGCGTTCGAACGAGGAGAGCCGGTTCGCCGCCCTCCGGCCGTCGGCCCGGGGAACCCGGGGAAGAATCCAGTCCGCGATCTGCCAGTCTCCCCGGATCCACCGATGCTGCCGTGCTGCGTAGGTCAGGTAATCCTGGGGAAACTCGTCGAGCAGCTCGATGTCGCTGGCAAGGCCCACCCGCACGTGAGCGCCTTCGATCAGGTCGTGACTCAGGAGCCGCTGCTCGGGGAACATTCCGGAGAGCACGCGGCTGAACGCACGCACATCGTAGATGCCCTTCCCGTGGTAGGAACCTTCGCCGGCGAGATCCTGGTTCACGTCGGAAACCACCCGCGTATAGGGGTCTATCCCGACCGCGAAGGAGAAAAGCCGGCTGAAGGGCGACCCGCTCGTGCTCGGGAGCGACGGGCTCACGCGCGGCTGGATGATCGTGTACGATCCGGCCGCGACCCGGCCGTCGGCATCGAAGCGGGGCTGGTTCAGCGGGTGCGCCAGGGTTTCGATCATCCTGCGGGCGGTACCCGACGGCAGTTGCGTATCGCTGTCCAGGGTGATGACGAACCGGACGTCCGCAAGACGTTCCGGATCGCCGAGGTACACGAGCGGGGGTGCGGATTCCGGCCGCGTCCCGTCGATCAGCCGGTTGAGCTCTTCGAGCTTCCCGCGTTTGCGCTCCCAGCCGATGTATTTCCGCTCGCTGTCGCTCCAGGTCCGTTCCCGGTGGAACAGCAGGAAGCGCTCGTCGCCGTAGCGTTCGTTCAGGGCGGTGAGACCGGCGATCGTGCGTCGAAGCAGCAGCTCGTCCCGTTCGTCGCGGGGGTGATCCGAATCGGTAAAATCGGTAAAGAGGCTGAAAAGCAGGTTATCTTCTCTGTTTGCCAGATATCGGATCTCGAGCGCCTCGACCTGCCGGTCGAGCGTCCGCTCGTCGGTCAGCATCATCGGCACAACGACCAGAGTCCGAAACGCATCGGGTATGCCCGATGCCTCGAAATCCATCTTCGAAAGCGCACAGGGCGGGAAAACCCGCATGACCAGGTAGTTCACGACTTCGACGGCGAGCTGGCTTGCCGGAATCAGCGAGAGCAGGACGATGAGAATCCGGATAGCCGACGGCTGCCCCTGCAGGCCGAGCAGGACGATCAGCGAGAGGAACAGCGCGGAGAAGATGGCGACCGCGGACAGATAGACTGCGGCGTGACGGCGGGATGCCCATCTGCGGAGCCGTACGGCGGGCGGCTCGCTGCTGCCGACGAGCCGTTCGAACGCGCCGTTCCCTTCGCCGACGAGATAGTATCCCACGTGAATCCTGCGCTCGTCGAGGGCTTCCTCCCGGGCGGCCCCGGCGGCAAGATCGACGGCGTCCCGGGCCGTCCGCTCTTCGGTCCGTCCGGACCGACGGGCGGACCGTTCTATCGTGCGGCGATACCGATCGCGCGTCGCGAAATCCATTTCTGCATAGACACCGGCGGGATCGAGCCGCAGCACCTGTTCCACCCGGCTCACCTGTTCGAAGATCTCTCTCCAGTCCAGGAGCGTCAGGTGCCGCAGGCTGGTGAATGCATTCCCGATCGAAATCTGCCCCTTCCCCTGGCGGTCCTGTTCGCGCGCGTTCAGCTCGTCGAGCGGATGGCCGAAGACACGCTCCAGCCAGCTGCGGACCAGAGCCGCGGCTTCCTCTTCGCCGTAGAGATGGTCGATCAGCTGAAAGGCGAAACAGGGGCTGGGAGCGGGATGCGTCTCCGTGAGCTCCGACATGATTCCGTACAGCCGATTGGGATCCCTCCGGCCGGCGGTTATCAGCCGGTGCGCCCAGAAATCGGCAATCTCCCGGTCCCGCAGTTCCTCAAGGCTCCGGGCCGTCAGATCGAGGATGTTTTCGATCAGAGCGGTACGCAGCATCTGGGGGATCGCCCACAGCTCGGCGGTGGTGAGGGTGCGTACGGACTGGTAGGCTTCGACAAAGGCGACGATGTTCTCACGGTCGATGCGCAGACCGGCGGAGGCGACGAGCTCTCCGGCCAGTTGATAGATACGCGGCAATCCCTGATGCGGAGCGCTTTCCAGGGCGGGCAGTTCCCGGTAGAATCGCCGCGTCAGGTTCCGCTGGATATCGCGGACATTGCTCTCGATGATGTATTCGTTGTCGAGTATCCACTGGGCGATCGGAGTGATCCTCTGTCCGAGCGCAGCTGCTGCGGAGAGATCCGAACACGCCAGAGCGATCCATTTCCGTGCCTGCTTCATGCGTTCGAACAGCGCGATATTCCGCGGCCGCTCGATGCCCACCCGATTCCTGCCCGCCAGATATTCCGCACGTTCCCGTGCCTGGGCGGACGAGAGCGGCACCTCGAGACTCGCGGGAACGTCGATCAGCGGTATCCGCCCGGGATTCAGGACGAAGATGACCGGCGGTATCTCGCCGCTTTCCCGGAGTACGGCCATGGGAAGCTGCATGAGCTCGATACGCGCCTTGAGGATGAGGACGGTCTCGTCGGCGTTCAGCCACCGTGCATGATCGGAGAGCAGTTTCCGTTCGATTCCGTTTTTCGAGCGCCGGAAGGTCTCGACGCTGCCGTCCGCATCCTTGTGGACCAGGGCGACGCGGCGGAATCCCTTCCTTCTCAGCCTTCGCACGGCCACCCGTGCTTCTCCGCGCTTTCCGAAGAAAGCGGTAAGAATACCCGTTTCCCCTTCCCATCTCTGTCGGGAGTGTATCAATACGGCCGGCTGTGCTGTCGTGTGTTCATGGTGCTCAGTGTAGCACGGATCGGCACGCAGAAGCCATCCGCGTGCAGGACGGGGTTATCCGGTCCGGCCGCTCAGAATCCCGCTGTATTGTCAGGCCGCACTGCCGGGTTTTTTCCCTTTCGAACGGGGTGCCGGTATTCCCCTGAGCAGGCCCTCGGTCGAAAGATCCTCGTCCAGAAGCGGCCAGTGGATTCCGTAACCGGCTGCCGAAGGTTCCCACTTTTTCCGATCCTCCGGCGCTGCGTTGAACAGGCGAGGGTACCAGACAAGCGGAACGGAGATCGTTCGTCCATCCATCAGCTCCACACTCATGGAGTCTTCAGGGAACGTTACATTCTTGACCCGCTCATCCGCCGATTCAGCCAAAATACCCATTAACCTTCATTATATTCGCTTTTCTTCGATACTTCTATCGTCATCGATCATCCGACGACGAACTCCCCATCCCAGGCGCCGGTACGGACGCCGCGGCCGGTGGGGCGGGTGCGAACCTGCACCTGGTAGCGGCCCTCGGGCAGCTCGGGAACCCTGCAGTCGATACAGGCGCTGCCGGTGCGGCTGTAGAAGGCCGCCCGGTAGACGGGTCCGATGCGATCGTCCGTGTCCACGAAGAAGACGCCGGTTTCGGCGTCCTTCGGATCGAGACTGAAGCCGGCACCGCGAAGGGCGATCATCCGGCCGGGCTGCACGAGTATCTCGCCGGGCTTCGCGGCGTTCGTGTCCGCGTCCTCTTCGAGGCTGATGACCCGATTGACGACCGGGGCCGGGAGCGGCGGTGCCTCCTCCACGACGATATCGGTGATCTCGCGCAGGCGGCTGATCAGGTCGCGCGCGGGTACGAAGCGCACGTGCAGCCCGCTCGCGTCCACCATCCGGTCGCCGCCCCGGCTGCGTGCTTTCCGGCTGCGGAGCATCCCGAGCGAGAATGTCCCCAGGCGGGTTTCGAGCTTGTCGCCCTGGGCGAGAAAGAACAGGAACGCGCCTGCGAGCTGCTCCATGGTCGCCCGCATGTCGGCTTTCTCGAGGGCCGTATCCTTTGCCATGAAGTTCAGCAGCGCTTCGCCTCCGACCCGGTGCTGCCTGACGACCCGCGGATGAAGCATTCCGTCGGTGCGGAATCCGCTGCGTACGAGCGCGACGTGAAGTGCCATGCGTTCCTCCTCGTGGTGAGGCATCGAGGTCCGGCAACACCGGACCGGGACCGGGAACATGCGCGGGTGCCTGACGGTTGATGCATCGGTGCGGAGCGGGGTGTAGCAGCGAAGAAGCGCAGCAGGAAGTATGACGGTGCGTTACTCAGAGTATCGGACGGCCGGAAAGAAACTGGAGCGCAGCGGTAAGGTTTCTTCGATAGGCACGTTTCCCTTTATCAGAAGCCATGAACCGTTCCTGCATCCGCCATCCGGAGAGACTGATATGGAGCATGGAACTTTATAAAATGGTCGATACGAGTTTGTAAAATGGGCCATTTTATAAAGAATAATGGGCCATTTCTGCTTCTCCCCAATCCTTACAGAACTTCCCGCAAAGGCTGCGGCAGAATCACATACTGCACGGATTCCTCCGGTACGCCGGCAGCTCGTGCCTTCTGTCCTGCACGGCATCATTACCGACAAGATACATCGATCACATTTTCACCGGAGAAAAAGAGCGGCTATAATCGGAAGAAGAGATCCGCTCTGCGCGGGCAAAGGAGAAATGGTGAAACCGGTGCTGTATGTCTTCTCCGGGCTTCCGGGAGTCGGGAAAACGACGATCGCCTCCAGGTCGCCCGGCGGCTCCGTGCTGCCTTTCTTACGGATAGATACCGTCGAGCACGGGCTGAGAGAGATCTGCTCGATGGACGTACAGGGCGAAGGGTATCGCCTTGTCCTACCGGATCGCGGCGGATAACCTGCGGCTGGGCCTCAGCGTGATCGCGGACTGCGTGAACCCGTGGGAACTGACGCGGCGCGAATGGGAACAGACGGCGACCGGCAGCGGCGCCGATTTCATGAACATCGAGATCGTCTGTTCGGACCAGCGGGAACACCGCCGGCGCGTGGAGGGCAGGCGGCCGGATATGGAAGGGTTCATCCTGCCGACCTGGGACGAGGTGCGGCGAGCGGGATTACCAGGGGTGGACGCGGGAGCGGATCGTCGTGGAGACGAGCGGGAGGACGGCGGAGGAGTGCGTGGAGGAGGTGATGGGGAGGATGGGAGGGGAGGCAGGTTAAGGCGATCAGGACGGGGCTGTTCGGTTCGGTTGGCTGCTTAGTACGGTGAAAATCTCCAAACTTGACGGATGGGAAAAGCGGGCGTATGCTGGGGTTCGTGTTGTGCTGCAGGGATTCCGGTTAGATAGTCGGGAACATGAGAAAACTGGTGAGCGAAAAATGTTAGATGGACGCTTCGGCGCAAGGAGGAGAATATGATCGTAAAAGCGATTGAGAATTACATCAGGAATTCAGCAAGAGCTATCCATACAATTAGTCGAAATATTGAATCTAAGGATATTTTCCCTGGTGCAGCGACATTGTTTTTTGTAAACGCTAATGGTTGGGCGTTAACATGCAAGCATGTAGTTCAACATTTAATTGGATCTGATCAATTACAAAAAAGGAAAAGTGATTATTTAGCTGAAATTGATAGGATCAAAGGTGCTAAAAATGGGAGACAATTAAAGCGGGAAATGTTAAAGAAATATGACTATTTAAATCAACCAATATTTGAAGCATACAATTGTTTTATGAACTGTATTGATGGGAATCTTCAATATGAAGCATTTATGCATCCAGAACTAGATATCGCACTAATTCATTTTTTGAACTATGGAGCGTTAACGTGTACGAAATTCCCAATATTTTCTAAAAATGGTGATGATCTGAAGCAGGGGAAATATTTATGTCAGATTAGGTTTCCCTTTTCCTGAATTTACTAATTATTTCTACGATGAAAAAGATGATAAAATAAAATGGAATCAATCCGGCAGAATAGATTCACCAAATTTTCCTATTGAAGGTATGGTTACTAGACATTTAGCAGATTCAAAACAAGTAATTGTTGGCTTTGAAATGAGTATCCAGGAGTTAAGAGTCAAGTGGTGGGCCTGTATTGATCAAAATGGGATAATTTGGGGTATGCAGGCTGCAACAAACCGTTTAGACCTAGATTTCGATGTAAACCAAGAAGTTTCGAGAAATGGAAAGAAGACAAAGGTTGAAGATCATGCCTTCTTACATGTTGGTCATTGCATACATGTTAATGCACTAAAAGCATTTATGAAACAGCATAATGTAAATTACCAAGAAGAAACCTAACAATCGCATGCACTTGTCAGCTCGCCTAACGGCTCGCTGCAAGTGATGCGGACGAATAGACCAGACGCTTCGCGCAAAGGAGAAAGAAATGGATTCCCGTCAATTACAACTGGTGAAGAAATCGATAAAGTAACAGAAATACTTTATTCAAAAATCAAAGAAACACCTGTCGCTGAAGCGGTAAAAATTAATAAAGTTTTGTTTTCAACTAACAATATTAATACCTTCATTTTCATTGGTTTAATAACAAATAATGAACTTGGTATTAAATTAACGGAGGCTGGGAGAAATTACAACAATGCAGATGTAAATGAAAAATCTGCTTTGTTAAAAGCGTGCTAAAAAAGGTTAATATTTACGATACTACACTTGAATACTATCATCATAATCAAAAATTTAGTCCAACAAGAACAGACACTGGAACTTACTGGCATGAACACTTTAATGATATGGTTTCCTCCCTTTCTGAAGAACAGTTAACAAGCTCTGTTATTTTTTTCCTTAAACTTTGTGAAAAGGCAGGCTTGGGGAAATATGTAAATGCAGGAAGAGGTCGAGAAACAAGAATTGATTTTGATAATGTTCAATTAGCAGAATACGTAACAACTAAAGTGAAAATAACAAAACCGGTTGCTCAGGAAATCAAAGAAATAGTTCAAGAAAAGCAAGAAGCTAAAACAAGCGATACTGAAAATCCTCCAGTAATAAGACCGAATGATCTTTCACCTTCAAGTCTTCGAGCGCTTGGAAAGCTAGAGATTGGATTATCATGGAAAGAGTTGGATTCGGATGGCGCAAAAAAGTTAATAATTGAAAAACTTGACGACCTACAACAAGAGAATACGGTTTTAAAAGCCAAAGTCGAAAAAATGGCATTTATTGATAAAACGAACGCCGTGTTAGAAGAGAAGAACAAAATTATCAAATATAAGTTTGATACGTTCGTCAGTAAATAGTATTGGCGGTGTAGTTCTGGGTGCAAGTTTTAGTATAACCGATATTGTTCCAAAAGTGACAGGGATAATTTTAGGATCTATGTAATTGGCCTAAGTATCTTCATAAAAGAAAATAACGACAAACCAAAAACTGAATAATATATGTCTAACAACTGCTTTAACTTTACAAATACTTCGTATTTGCAAGTTAAGCAAATGTTAGGCGGACCCTTCGGGCAGAGGAAATAAATGAAAACTGGCGACTTTTTGAACCAGAGCTTAACACGCGACCAAGCCTTGACCACTTTTGGGGAAGCCATCAATCTCGCGAAAGAATTAGGGTTTTCTGTTCACAGTGGGCTCAGGTTTAGACAGCCCGTAAAGAGATACGTGATGTAAAGACATTACAACTAAGAATGCTTTACCTAATCGGATGGTTACTGATCGCGTGCGAGACACCTTTAGTCAAGGGAGCTCTTTCCAATCGACGAATTACGGTGGTGGCTAGGGCTGACATACAGCAACTCTTGCGGGTAGTCCGATTGCATCGGAAGACAAGAATCACATGTCGCGAAACAAGCAGTACCAACTATTTATGACTTCTCTGTTTATGCGAAGCCCATATGATACTATCTATTAAGAACCAGATTTTTCCTTCATTAAGGATAATAAAAAGTACTCGGTCGCTGTTAAGCATGTAGTAAGCGCAAACAATGTCGGCGACTTAATTGAACAAGCTGAGAAACAAATACTTCGATATGATGATGATGGAATTATCGTCTTGAGTCTCGATCGACTTGTGTATGAGATCTTTGACGAAACCTTCATTATCGTGGCTTCCAACTCCTAATCTGTATTCAAAAGCCGCAGAGGATGTAATGTTCCGCCCAAGCAAGACTTGCATAACCTATGACATGATATTCTCACTTAATAAACTTGTGAAATCCCTAGTTATTACATTTGGATCTCCGGCTATTAACCCCGTACAGGTTTCATTCAGGTATGGTTTCAAGGTACATTTTATGCCAATAGTCGAAAGCGCAGATGATCCAAGTTATGAGTACTTTGGAAAAATCGCACATGAACTTGGAACTATGTAAACCAAAAAATAACATGTTAATGGCTTGCTACTTACAATATTAAGAAAACGCCGCTTTCGCGGCGCCGGAGTGTAATAAATTGATTAATGAAAGACTTTTATTATTGGAAAAACGAATTATATAAATCTTTTAAAACGATATGTAGCTTTCGTCAATTAAGACGTCCAGGAGAATTGTCATTTGTCAATCTTGAAAAAGCAGTTATGATCGCCGCATATATCGTACGAAAATTGAAAGATGCTGGCAAAATTCCAGACTTCTTTCTTAGTGAGAATGTAAGTGTAATAGAATTCATCTGTAAAGGCAACATAATTGACATATTAAATTCACACAGGATAGATAAACATTATAGTTTTAAAAGTGATAGACCATATAGTAATTCATGGGAATATTTCATTAATCAGATTATTCATAGCTTCACTTACATTTTAAGTTATGACGATAATAATAATTTCGATGGAATATTGATCAATTCCGATAGAACTAAAGATACGTCATTATATTTACTTAGCATAAAGGATTTCTTGTTATTACTGTTAAAGATATCCGAAGGATCGATTACTGACAGTCGTTACACCCGTGACTTTGAAAATGGAAAAAACGGAGAATTAATTCCAGGCCCTATGAAAATGATAAATGCAGTATATGGTTATCCGATACAACTGGACTTCAATAGAATAGTTGAAGATTCTATGGATGGAAATATCTATGGTCGTGATAAAGATTTCGTCTAACAACCGGTTCAACGCTGACAGCCGGGACAAGCCCGTCTGCAGGTTAACCGAATGATATATGGATGTCGCTTTCGCGATACATTAGAAGAAATTTGAAAATGGAAAAACCGAAATTCAATGAAACTTTTCTACCCATCCTTGACATTTTAGGTGATGGGAAAGTGCTATCCGGTAGGGGATTAATTAAGCTCGTAGAAGAAAAATATTATTCTGAATTTCCGGAAGAATTATTATCACAAAAAATAAAAAGTGGGGATAGGCTGATTGAAAATAGAATTGCTTTGGGTAAATCATATCTAAAAATGGGTGGGTTAGTCCATTATCCACAAAGAGGTTATGTTCAAATAACTGAAGATGGTAAGAATATTAACATAAAGGATCTTAATCGAGAGCAAATGGATAAGAATGTTGTTGATTTCTATAAGCCTGGAAAAGAAAAGCTTGATGTTTCGCTTTCAACTGCAAGCCCTCAAGATTTGATAGATTCTGGTATTGAACAGATTCAACTACATGTTAAAAATGAATTGCTTGAAAAATTGAAAACCTACGATCCATACGCATTCGAAAAAGTAGTTTTAATTCTTTTAAAAAAAATGGGTTATGGAGAATTTACTGAAACTTCAAAATCCCGAGATGGTGGAATTGATGGTGTAATAAACCAAGATCAATTGGGGTTAGAAAAAAATATATATACAAGCAAAAAGATTTACTGATAACAAAGTTTATGAAAAAGAGATTCGTAATTTCATTGGAGCGATGAGTGGAGATACTACAAAAGGGATTTTTGTCACAACGACAGACTTTGATGAAAATGCAAAAAAGAAAGCCAGGGATGCACACCATAAAATAATACTAATAAATGGAGAAAAGCTTGTTGCTTTAATGTATAAATTTGGAGTGGGGGTGCAGCTGAAAAGTGCCTATGAAGTTAAAGTTGTCGATAATGATTTTTTTGAAATAGAAGACATCTAACAACGAGTTGAGCCTGACTTACCGGGACAATCACGGTTTACAGATTAACCCATAGTTATCCGCCGCCAACCAAATACAAACTCGAAGTGTCGACCAATTCTGCCGCTCAGTACATGCTCCTCTACAACCGGGGCAAAATGGCGGTATCACGGCTTCATACTTCTGGCGGTTTGATTGCATATATGCTATAATGTTTCGTATCGTCACCGTTGATACCAGTGTTCTGTTCCAGGCATTCCATAGTCGCCGTGGAGCATCGCATCAGATTCTCCATCTTCTGCGCACCGGCGAGCTCTCCCTGGCGATCTCGGTTCCGGTGTTCCAGGAGTACCGGGATGTCCTGTCGCGAAAGGAGAACATGGTCCAGCTCGGGCTGGATAGTGACGCGGTCGATACCATTCTGCAATTCATCGCCGTAACGGGGCGACCGACGAATATCAGGTACTCCTGGCGACCGAACCTGCGCGATGAGGCAGATAACATGTTCATTGAACTTGCCCGAGCCAGCCTGAGCGACTATCTGGTAACCAGTAATATCAAAGATTTCACTCTGGAAGCGGATCTGCGGAATGATGATCTGCGCATCGTGACTCCCGGAGAGTTCATGCGGAAATGGAGGAACAGGAATGAAGAATAAAAATACCCTCACCATCCGGGTACCGGAGGAATTGAAGGAGCGGATCGAGACGCTTGCGGCACAGCAGGGGGTATCGATCAATCAGTTTGCGATGTATGCGTTCACGAAAGAGATCGGAGAGCTGGAAACGAGACAGGCGTTCCGGAACCTGACGCGGGGAGTCGACAAGAAGAGATGTTCGGGAGGATGGATGAGATTCTCTCGAAGGTCCCCGATCGGGGAGGTCCCGGAATGGGATCAGATGAAATGACAGTCGAAACGTTACGCCCGCGGTAAATGACAATGTCGGAATCATAACCGGCCCCTCCTGCGAAGGCCGTCAGACACAGCGCGCCCGGCCTTACAGCGGCAGTAAACAGTTGCGCCCGGCCGGCTAACGTGATACCTATAACTGACAGAATTGACGAAAAGCAGGTTTACCATGTCCGTGGACTTTTTCAGCCACCCGGTCCTCAATAACCCTTACGAACGCCCCGAGCTGCACTGGGAGCTGAAGGACGGGCAGCCCACCGGCACGGTTCTGGAGAAACGTCGTCCTGCCGACTTTGTTACTCCCATACCCAAGTCGAAGAAGCAGAAGCAGAGCGCCAAGCAGGGTGTGCTCGACATGGAGGCGGACTCAAGGGATGAAGACGGCCAGCAGTACGATCCCAGGTCCATCATCAACGAGATTCGCGGCGAAGTGGAGCGCTGGCGACTGCTCAAGCGCCCGGAAGACTGGCAGGTTACGCCGGAGACTGCCCGGCTGCTGCATCACTGGCGCCACCATTCGTACAATGCCATCCGGCCGTTCTTCTGTCAGGTGGAGGCGGTGGAGACGGCGATCTGGCTGACCGAAGTCGCGCCGCGGTCGAAGAACGGCAAGCGATACCTGGACTACATCGAGGCGGGAAATCGATCGGCGAACCCTGAGATCTTCCGCATCGCGCTGAAGCTCGCGACGGGCACGGGGAAAACGACCGTGATGGCGATGCTGATCGCCTGGCAGACGGTGAACGCGGTACGCAGACCGCAGAGCTCGCGATTCACGCGCGGTTTCCTCATCGTGACGCCGGGAATCACCATCAAGGACCGGCTGCGCGTTCTGCTGCCGACCGATCCGGAGAACTACTACAAGACGCGCGAGCTCGTCCCGGCGGATCTCGTTCCGGAAGTTCAGAAGGCAAAGGTCGTCATCACCAACTATCACGCCTTCAAGCTCCGCGAGACACTCGATGTCTCACGGGCGAGCCGGGCGCTGCTCCAGGGGCGCGGTGCGCCGATCCGGACCACGGAAACCGAAGGGAAGATGATCCAGCGCGTCATGCCTGCCCTCATGGGCATGAAGAACATCATGGTGCTGAACGACGAGGCGCACCACTGCTACCGCGAGACGTCCGGCCGGGCAGACGGAGGAGGAGATCACGGCGGACGAGCGCGAAGAGGCGAAGCGCAACAACGAGGCCGCGCGTCTCTGGATTACCGGTATCGAGACGGTGAAGCGCAAGCTCGGGGTCACCACGGTCTACGACCTCTCCGCGACTCCGTTCTTCCTGCGCGGATCCGGCTACCCGGAAGGCACGCTCTTCCCGTGGACGATGTGCGACTTCTCGCTCATGGATGCGATCGAGTGCGGAATCGTGAAGCTGCCCGGGTGCCGGTCAGCCGACAACATCCCGGACGGCGAAATGCCGAAGTACCGCAACCTCTGGGAGCACATCGGCAGGAAGATGCCGAAGAAGGGCCGCTCGAAGGGCGGGATCCCGTACGATCCCCTCAGCCTGCCTGTCGAGCTGCAGACGGCGCTCGACGCGCTCTACGGCCATTACGAGAAGGTCTACCGGCAATGGCAGGAGGCAGGCATCCAGTCTCCACCGGTATTCATCGTCGTGTGCCAACAACACCGCGATCCTCCAAGCTCATCTACGACTACATCTCCGGGTTCCGTCGTCAGACCGAGGACGGCACCGGGGCACTTTCACGCAGGGACGCCTCGAGCTGTTCCGGAATCACGACGACGTCCGGAAACCCGCTTCCGCGCCCGCAAGACGCTCCTGATCGACAGCGAGCAGCTCGAATCCGGCGAGGCGCTCGACAGCGATTTCCGCGAGCATGGCCGCCGAAGAGATCGAGCGGTTCCGCCGCGAGATCGTCGAACGCACCGGCGACCCGCAGGCGGCGGACGACGGTCACCGACCAGGAGCTGCTGCGCGAGGTCATGAACACCGTGGGCAAGCCCGGCCAGCTCGGCGAGCAGATCCGCTGCGTGGTCTCGGTCTCGATGCTCACCGAAGGATGGGATGCCAACACGGTCACGCATGTCCTGGGCGTGCGCGCGTTCGGCACGCAGCTGCTCTGCGAGCAGGTGATCGGTCGCGCGCTGCGCCGGCAGTCGTACGACCTGAACGAGGAGGGGCTCTTCAATGTCGAGTATGCGGACATACTTCGGCATTCCGTTCGACTTCACCGCCAAGCCGGTGGTCGCCGACCGCCGCAGCCGCCCGCGAGACGGTCCACGTGCGCGCGATGACGCCCGAGCGGGACGAGCTCGAAATCCGCTTCCCGCGGGTCGAGGGATATCGCGTCGAGCTTCCGCGAGGAGCGGCTCGACGGCCGATTTCAACGAAGATTCGCGTGCTCGAGCTCACGCCCGAACTGGTCGGACCGTCGACACGCCGAACTGCGGGCATCATCGGCGAGAGTGTGAGACCTCACGCTCGAGCACCTGCGCGACATGCGCGCCTCACGATCGTCTATCCACCTCACGCAGCGCCTGCTGTACACGCAAGTGGCGGGACCCCGGCGAGGAGCCGAAACTTCACCTGTTCGGCCAGCTCAAGCGGATCGCCAGGCAGTGGCTCGAGGAGGCTACCTCGTCTGCAAGGGCGGCACGTATCCCGGCGCAGCTCATGTACCAGGAGCTGGCCGACATGGCCTGCGAGCGGATCACCGCCGCGATCACGCGAGTCACTCTCGGAGAACGGCCCGGTCAAGGCGATGCTCGATCCCTACAACCCGACCGGCTCGACGGCCCACGTCAACTTCAACACGACCAAGGCGAATGCGCTGGGAGACCGATCCCCGCAGATCGCCACGTCAACTGGGTGATCTGCGACAGCGACTGGGAGGCGGAGTTCTGCCGGGTGGTGGAGTCCCACCCGCGGGTGCGGGCCTACGTGAAGAACCACAACCTCGGGCTTCGAGGTGCCCTACCGGTACGGCTCGAGAGCGCGCATGTACCTCCCCGACTTCATCGTCCGGGTCGACGACGGCCACGGCGGACGACCTGCTGAACCTGGTCGTCGAGATCAAGGGATACCGCGGCGAAGACGCGAAGAGAAAAGTCGAACACGATGGAGACCTACTGGGTTCCGGGCGTGAACAACCTCGGAAGCTACGGCCGCTGGGCGTTCGCCGAGTTCACCGACGTCTACGAGATCGAGAGCAGTTCGGGGACTGTCGATGCAGCCGTAGAGGCATCGCAGACGGCAGGCCGCTCGCCGGATCGACGACCGGGCGGCTCCAACCGGCTGCGGGACGTCCACGCGAAGGCCTGACGCGCATGAGTAAAGAGTCGAACCAGAGGCAGCGAGCCATGCAAGATCCATCGAAGACGCTCACCCACGACGGCGCGAAGCGGACGAACATCCCGACCGCCGAGTACCAGTCGGTGCTCCGGAGGACGAGCAGGCGCCGGTGCGCGTGGCCTACGAGCGGCGCAACCGCGACCTCGACCCGCAGCTGGTCTGGCGCGGCAAGGACGAGCAGGACTGGTCGCGACCTCGTGGTGCAGGCGCCGCCGCTCTACATCCAGGAGAAGGTCCACCCGAAGGTCGCTGATCGACGACCTGCTAAGCGCGGTCGGCGGAGCGCGAGGCGCGAGGCCGAGGACCGCAGATCGACCTGTTCGCCGACTTCAACGGCATGCCCGACGGCGCGGACAAGACCGAGTTCTACCAGCACGACGAGAACTGGTCGAACCGGATGATCCTGGGCGACAGCCTCCAGGTGATGGCGTGCCTGGCCGAGCGCGAGGGCCTGCGCGGCAAGGTGCAGTGCATCTACCTCGACCCGCCCTACGGCATCAAGTTCAACTCCCAACTTCCAGTGGTCGCACGACGAGCCGCGACGTGAAGGACGGCAACGCCGACCACATCACCCGCGAGCCGGAGCAGGTCAAGGCGTTCCGCGACACCTGGCGCGACGGCATCCACTCCTACCTGACCTACCTGCGCGACCGGCTGACCGTGGCGCGGGACCTGCTCACCGAGACCGGCTCGCATCTTCGTGCAGATCGGCGACGAGAACGTCCACCGCGTCCGGGCGGTGATGGATGAGGTGTTTGGGGAGGAGAACTTCGTTCGCGCAGATCACTTTCGTCAAAGACGACCGGCAAGGTCCAGCGACTCTCTGCATCGGCACAGACTGACTACATGCTCTGGTATCGCGAAGATCGCAAGACAGCTGAAGTATCGACAGTCTGTTCAGCTCGAAGAGCTCGGCGACGATGGCTCAGCGCAACGACTACGCTTGGTTCACGATGACAGGACGGCGTACGACGATTCCGCCGAAGAGAGTCGGCGCAGGCGACCTCTGGAGTGTCGGGTCTACGACGACTGACAACTTCACGACCAGCGCACCGCTCGGGACTATCGACGTTCGCATTTCAAGGGCGAGAGTATTCGTCCAGGAAAGGCGCACTGGAAGACCAACGTACAGGGCATGAGCACGCCTGGTCACGCGCAGATCGACTCTCAGCTGCATCGGAAACAGCCTTCACTACGTGCGATACTTCGACGATTTCCGCGTTTACCGCGATCAGACAACATCTGGGACGACACGAGTACGGCGGGATTCGCGCGAAGAGAAGATCTACGTCGTTCAGACGCACGAAGAGTCGTCGAACGCTGCATTCTCATGACCACCGACCCCGGCGACCTCGTGCTCGACCCGACCTGCGGCTCCGGCACCACGGCCTACGTCGCCGAGCAGTGGGGGCGGCGCTGGATCACCATCGACACCTCGCGCGTTGCGCTGGCGCTCGCCCGCGCCCGCATCATGGGCGCGCGCTATCCCTACTACCTGCTCGCCGACTCGCCCCGAGGGACAGCTGAAGGAAGCGGAGATCACCCGCACCGCGCCAAGCCGCAGCGCCTGCGCACGGCAACATCCGCCACGGCTTCGTCTACGAGCGCGTGCCGCACATCACGCTCAAGTCCATCGCCAACAACGCCGAGATCGACGTGATCTGGGACGAGCGGCAGGCGACGCTGGAGCCGCTGCGCGAGAAGCTCAACGCCGCGCTGAAGGGACACGCCGCACCGTTCAAAGTGGAAACGGCGGACGCATCGGCAAGAACGTCGACTTACCGCGAAAGACGGACAGACCGAACGCTCCCTCGGGCGAGCCCGCCCCGCGAATGCGCTCCTCGAGTGGGAGATGCCGCGCGAAGCCCGCGGGCTGGCCGCAGGCCGCGACGCGGCGCTCGAGGAGTGGTGGGAGGCGCGCATCGCCCGGCAGAAGGAGATCGACGCCTCCATCGCCGCCAAGGCCGAGTTCGAGTACCTCTACGACAAGCCGTACGAGGACAGGAACAAGGTGCGCGTCGCCGGCCCCTTCACCGTGGAGAGCCTCTCGCCGCACCGCGTGCTCGGCGTCGACGAGGACGACGAGCTGATCGATGCCGACGAGGCAGCCGAAGCCGCACGGAATACAGCGCGCGGCGCGAAGAAGAACCGATTTCGCCATCGATGATCCTCGAGAACCTCCGCAAGCGCCGGCGTCCAGCAGGCGCACAAGGAGGACCGGATCACCTTCACCGCGCTCACCGCCTGGCCCGGCGAGCTCATCTGCGCCGAGGGCGCGCTACATCGAAGGCGAGACCAGGCCGAAGCGCGCCGCGCATCTTCATCGGCCCCGAGTTCGGCACCGTCAGCCCGCCCGATCTGGTCGCCGCCGCCCGCGAGGCCGGCGACGCCGGGTTCGACGTGCTCATCGCCTGCGCCTTCAACTACGACGCCCACATCGTCCGAGTTCGACAAGCTCGGGCCGCATCCCCGTCCTCAAGGCCCGGATGAACGCCGACCTGCACATGGCGGACGACCTCAAGAACACCGGCAAGGGCAACCTGTTCGTCATCTTCGGCGAGCCGGACATCGAGATCCTGGACGCAGCAGCCGGACGGCACGGGCAGGTCCGGGTGAAGATCAACGGCGTGGACGTCTTCCATCCGCAGACCGGCGAGGTGCGTCAGCGACGGCCCGGACGGCATCGCCTGCTGGTTCATCGACACCGACTACAACGAGGAGAGCTTCTTCGTCCGCCACGCCTACTTCCTCGGCGCCGACGACCCGTACAAGTGCGCTGAAGACGACGCTCAAGGCCGAGATCGACGAGGAGGCGTGGGACGACGCCTCTACAGCGACACGTCGCGGCCATTCGCGAAGCCGACGTCCGGGCGGATCGCGGTGAAGGTGATCAACCACCTGGGCGACGAGGTGATGAAGGTGTTCCGGGTGGAGTAGGGCGCACGGGTCGTTTCAGGGAGACATCCTTACACAATGGCGGTAGAGGTTGGAAACGGAAGGCTCAACTGGACGCCGGCCTCCCGGATTGTACAAATTCCGCAGAAGAGCCCCACCCACGATCCAGGAGGTTCCTGATGAAGTACCTGTGCCTTGCCTACGGAGACGAAGCGGGCTGGAATACCTTGAGCGAACAGCAGCAGCAGGAAGCGCTTGCTCAGGATGCGGTGATACGGGACCGCGGCAGCCTGATGTCCGCCGTACAGACAACCGTTACATCCGTACGGAACTGGGATGGAAATCTGGAAATCGGCGAAGAACCGATTGCCGGCAACGGGCTTCCGCTTGCCGGGTTCTCGGTAATCGAAGCCGTGAACCTGGAGGAAGTCGTTCGGCTCGTTGCGAATACGCCGTGCGCTCGTGCACGAGGGGTGATCGAAATAAGGCCGTTCTGGAATACGGACGACGCCGGCGAATGACGACAGCAGGCAGCAGACGGTTCAGTGCGCCGCTGCCTGACAAGGAGCCCGAACATGAAGCCTCGCGTTACCGTCATCACGATCGGTGTCG
>CAVSJD010000016.1:0-185967 GCA_963728215.1 uncultured Spirochaetota bacterium
GATTTACAGCGCCTGATCGGAATCGAACCGACATCTCCAGCTTGGAAGGCTGGGGTAATAACCATTATACGACAGGCGCGCGCACTCTTTTTATACCAGAAGGCCGTTTCGATGTCAAGAAGCGCCGGTGATCTTCCGGCAACCCGTGATCCGGTTCGGGAGACTCTCATTTTCGGCGATTGATTGTTAAGCGGGCATTATGTATATTCTCACACGAAGTACGCGAGGAGAGGGTGTAATGGGTATCAGGGGTGAGGTGTTTTCCACGAAGGCGACATCCGGGAAGAGGACATACTTCTTCAATGTGAAAGAGAACCGTCATGGCGACCTGTTTCTTAATATGGTAGAAAGCAAGAAACACGGAGAAGCCGATTTTGAACGGCATTCGCTGGTCGTTTTCAAGGAAGATCTGGAAAACTTCCTCAAGGGTTTCGAAGAGGCGATCAAGTACATGCAGGACAAGGAAGAGTAACCGGGCACCCGCCCGGACTATTTCCCTCCCTTTCCATCCGTTTCCGAGCTCATCCATGCACGACGAAAACTCATTCGATGAATGCGTGACGGCCCGAACTCCATGACCAGTTTCCGGTGTTCCGCGGTTCCGTAGCCTTTGTGCTTTCCGAACCGGTAGCCGGGCTCGATCCAGTCGTACCGGACCATCCATCGGTCCCGGGCCGTCTTGGCAAGAATGGACGCCGCCTGGATCGCCGGCTCGCTTTCGTCTCCCTTCACGATGGCCCTTCCCCGGCCGGGGATATCGGGAACGAACAGACCGTCCACGAGGGTCTCGTCGGGGTACAGGTCGAGGTCGAGGAACGCCCGTCGCATCGCGAGAAGGGTGGCATGATGGATGTTGTACCGGTCGATCTCGGAAGGCCACGCCCAACCGATGCCCCAGGCGAGTGCCTGCTCCTGGATCCGCCGCGCTGCGGCCATCCGCGCGGGGTGAGACAGTTTCTTCGAATCGTTCAGGATTTCCGTCGGGAAGTTCGGCGGGAGCAGGACCGCAGCGGCGGTTACCGGACCGGCGATGGGCCCCCGTCCCGCCTCGTCGATCCCGCAGATCAGCTTCATGCGGTCATTCTACCCGGAAGCGGCTGCTCACGCAACGCTCTGGATTTCGCGGCAACCTTGACCGCGACCACCTGCACAGAGACCGGCTGCTGTCCTGTTTTTCGAATTCTGGCCAACCTTGACCGCAGCCGGTCTCAGTGATAGAGTATCTGGAAGATGCGGACACTTTTGCGAGGGACCGGAAGGTAGACGGACGACTTTCGGGATCCTCGTTTCGCGTTTCGGCCTCCGGCGGTGAGGTCAGCTATTCCCGTACCAGGAGTCAGCGTGTTCCTCACGAGTGTAGAACTGTTCGGTTTCAAATCCTTCGCGGAACGCAGCCGGATCGAGTTCACCCCCGGCATTTCCGCGCTCCTCGGGCCCAACGGCTGCGGAAAAAGCAATGTGGTGGACGCGATCAAGTGGGTGCTGGGAGAGCAGGCGACCCGTTCCCTCCGGGCCGAGAAGATGGAGGACGTCATCTTCAACGGAACGGAGAACCGGAAGGCCCTGAACGTGGCCGAGGTGACGCTCACCCTTTCCAACGATCAGGGCATTCTCCCCATCGACGTCTCCGAGATCTCCATCAAGCGGCGGCTCTACCGTTCGGGCGAGAGCGAGTACTTCATCAACAGCACCCCGGTCAAGCTGCGGGAAATCCGCGAGCTGTTCTACGATACGGGAATCGGGAAATCCTCCTATTCGATCATGGAACAGGGCAAGATCGACCAGGTCCTGTCCAACCGGCCGGAGGAGCGCCGCCTGATCTTCGAGGAAGCGGCGGGGATCACCAAGTACAAGATCAAGGGGCAGGAGGCCGAGCGGAAGCTCGAGCGCACCGAGGAGAACATGCGGCAGGTGGAGGGCATCCTGGGTGAGGTCCGCCGGAGCCACGATTCTCTCAAGGTGCAGGCGGAGAAGACCCTTTCGTTCCGGGAACTCCGGGAGGAGAGCTTCCGCCTGGAGCTCGACATCCAGCTGCTTCGGCTCAAGTCGTTCATCGAGGACAAGGACCGGAAGGACGAGAAACTTTCCGACGTCTCCGGGCGGCGGGACGGCCTGCGGCAGGAGATCGACGGCATCAACGAAACCCTGGAGAAGAACCTCGACATCGTCAACTCCATGGAAGCGAAGCTGATCGAGAGCCAGAAGAAACTCTACGGTCTCGACCTGGAGAAAAGCAACCGGGAGAGTCAGCTCCGGCTGCTCGCCGAGCGGATGGGGGAGCTGGAAGGGAAAATCGCCTCCGATACCGCGAGGGAGAAGACTATCCGGGCCAAGATCGCTTCGCTCGATGAAGAGGAGCAGGAGAAGCGGCGCGGGGTGGAGGAGATCCGCGAGCGGATCGCAGAGGTCGAAGAAAACATCCGCGGGTTCGAGCAGAGCATCGAGGCGGCGGGCACCCGGATCCGGGAGAACGAGCAGGAGGTCACCCGGAAAGAGACGGAAATCCGGGAGATGGAGAAGCGCCGAGAGGAACTGCAGCGCGACCTGCGGGTCCTGACCGACGACATCGTCACGCAGCTCGACCGGCGGCTGAAGGAGAGCGGATACTCCTACCAGGAGCGGAGGCGGCTGGAGGAGACGGTTCGAGCAGGTGTCGGAAGCGCTCGGGATTCTCCTCGAAGGAAAGGCGCGGCTGCTCTCCGACGCCGGTGCGGTGGGCGAGGGGGAGCGGCCCGAACAGCTCCTGGAAACCGCCCGCAGGACGCTCGAGGAGGCGGTCCGGGGGGTGGGGGAGATCCGTACCCTGTTCGCCGGCTACAAGGGCTCCATCCCGGCTTTCATCGACGAATTCCTCGCCCCCGAAGGGACGATAACCCGGAAGCGGGAAATCGACGAACAGCTCGAGGCGGTTGCGCTCGGGATAACCGAACGGAGGGAGCGGAACGCGGAGCTTCGGGAGGAGAACCGGAGCCTGCAGCAGAAGATCGATGAGTACCGCCGCACGCTGGAAGGCCTGCGGATGAACCGGGTCCGCATGAAGACCCAGCTCGATGCCGTCCAGGAAGCGCTGAACGTCCTTCGCCGCGAGCGGGACGGACAGCAGCGGGCGCTGGAGGAGAATACCCGGGAAATCGAGGCGGGGCGCAAGCGGATCACGGAAATCGAGGCGCAGGTGGAGCGGATCCGGGAAGAGCGGCAGCGGCTCGAGGAGGAAGAGAAGACGCTCCGGGAGAGCCTGTCGAGCCTTGAGTCGGGGATCTCCGAACGGAACAAGGACCTGCTCACCAAAGAGCGGGACCTGAAGGACAAGATGGGCGACCTGGGTAAAATCCAGAACCAGCTCGAGCAGCTCCAGATGGAATCGCGCCGCACTCAACATCGAGATCCGGAACATCTACGACAATTTCCGGGAGAAACATTCCCGGGACCTCACGGAGTTCGAGGGGCGGATGTTCGAGATCACCGTGCCTACCCGGGATCTCCGGGACCGGCTTGCCCAGGTTCGCGAGGATCCAGAAGAAGCTGGGACAGGTGAACCTGATGGCGCCGGAGGAATATGCCGAGGTGAAGGAGCGCTACGACTTCCTGCAGGGCCAGCTTCAGGACCTGAAGACCGCGCGGGAAGACCTGCGGAAGGTTACCCAGGAGATCCGGACCGAATCGGCGGAGCTCTTTGTTTCGGCGTACAACAAGATCAAGAAGAACTTCCATACCATGTTCCGTCGCCTGTTCGGCGGCGGGAGGGCGGAACTGCGGCTGACCGACCAGGAGAACGTCCTGGAGTCGGGCATCGACATCTCGCCCAGCCGCCGGGAAAGAGTCTCGAGAACATCGCGCTGCTCTCGGGAGGCGAGCGCTCCCTCACGGCGGTAGCCCTGCTCTTCGCCACCTACATGGTGAAGCCATCCCCGTTCTGTCTGCTCGACGAGATCGACGCCGCCCTGGACGAACAGAACGTGGGCCGCTTCGTCAACGTGCTCGGGGAGTTCGGGCAGAAGCTCGCAGTTCATCATCATCACCCATAACAAGAAGACCGTCACCGGTGCGCAGTCCCTCCTGGGAGTCACCATGGAGGAATCGGGAATATCGAAGATCGTCTCCATCCGCCTCGATAACCAGCGGGAGCCGGTGCATGCCTGATTTCTCCGGTTTCTTCACCCGGGAAGTGAAGCTCTTCCTGGTGGGAACCCTCGGCGTCGCCGTCCTGGCGGCCTCGCTTACGGCGCTGATAATGCTGCTGTCCGGACGACCCGATGCGAATCCCTACCTGAACGATCCGGCGGCGGCACGGGCTGCGGCCGAAGGGATGAAGCCGTTCTCGCTTCCCGAAGGATATCCGCTGCAGCGGGATCTGATCCTGCCGGCGGAGGACCCGTCCTGGCTCCGGAGAGAACGGCAGCCGTACCGGGAGAAGAAAACGCAATGGAGCACCGGGGACGTGATGGAGTTCTGGATCGATCCCCGGGAGATCGGGATCGACATTCTCGAGCAGCGGAACCGGGAAACACTCGAGCGGATGTTCCGGGAGGTACCCTGACGATCATGATGCGCCTGGGCGGAATCTGCCTGCTTCTCGTCCTGCTTCTCGTCGCCTGCGCGACCCCTTCGCCGCAGCAGCCGCAGCCGCAGCCGTTGCCGCCGACGGACACCCCGGCCGATGCATCGCCGGACTCCGCATCCGCCGACGGCGCCGACGTCCCGGCGAGCCCGCCGGCAGGGAATCCTCCGTCGCCCGTGAATCCTCCGCCGGCCGGGAACCCTGCGCCGTCTGAGGGTGCTCCGCCCGACGGAACCGCCGGCCGGACCGTTCCCGACGCGGAACCCTCCCCGACACCCGGGACCGTCGATGTTCCCGCTTCCGCTCCCGAACCCGCAGTACTTCTCCTGGACCCGACCGATTCCGCCGGCATAACCGGTACGGCCGGTCCCGTGCTGACCTCGGGCATCGCAGAAGATCTCATGGAAGAGATGCTGCCAGGCCTCGACCTGCCGCTCGCCGGAATGCTTCCGCCTGGAGCCCTTCCGCCCGCAGAAACGGAGAACGGAGCGGAACCGCAGGACCGGACAGCCGAGGCCGGATCCGGACCGGAGCCCGGTTCTGCGGGAGCCGATGCCGCGGATCCCGGGCAGACCGGATCCTCATCGCCCGCCGCCGGTTCCATGAACGATTCGAACCCAGTGCCGGAACCGGTCCCCCGACCGTCGCAGCCCGAAGTGCCGGCAGCGCCGACCCCCGTCGCTCCGCCATCCGCTCCCGCCGCCGGTGCGGCGGCCGCACCCGCCCCGGAGCCCGGCTCATCCGCCGCCGCGCCGGCGCGGCCGGCAGCTGACCCACCGCCGCGACCGGCCGCACCCCGGGCCGGTGTGGCGCGGCCGTCCGAACCCCGCCCCGCCCCGGCGGAGCCGGCGCGGCCCGTGATGCCGCCGCCCGCGCGGTCGCAGCCGTCCCCGGCCGCGGAATCGGTTCCGGCGCCCGGTCCGTCGGTCGCCGCGGCTTCCCGGGCAGCTCCCGCCCGGAGCGCCACGGCGGACCCTGCGGCCGGCACGATTCGCCGCATCTACGGACGTCCGGGAGACGACATCGACGTGAATTTCCCCGGAAGCGGCTGGCTCTTCCTGGGGATCGAAGGCGGGGAGCGGGGCATCGAGTTCCTCCGGCGTTCCGCGGCTCCGGAATCGACCTCGTTCCTCTTCCGGGCGCTGGACCTCGGGGAGTACCGGATATCCTTTCAGCGGCAGGACATGGTCGCGGGAGAAATCCTCGAGGAGCGCATCCTGGTATCGGTGCTGCCTCCTGATGATTTCACGCGCGCGGTCGCCGCGGCCGGTTCCCGGGCGAACGGAGACGCCGCCCAGCAGGGCGGAGGAACCCCGGCGACTTCGGCGGCCGGTTCCGCCGATGGTGCGGGGCAGACTGCAGGTACGGCTTCGGTCGCCGGATCCGGTGCCGGCAGGAGCGATGCGAAGCAGCGGATCCGGGACGAGGCCGAGCGGCTGTTCCGGGCGGGAAAGTACCCCGAGTCCATCGAACGGCTGCGTTCCCTCGGCGGCGACGATCCGGAGATAACGGACCGGATCGCCGAGGCATACCGGCTGGGCGGCAGCGAGGCGGAGGCGGTTCCCTTCTGGGAGCGGAACCTCGATGCCGGGGGCGAATGGGCCGATCGGGCACAGGCTTCGCTCTACTCGGCCGCCATCCGGCGGAAGGACCGCGGGGCCTTCGACCGCTATCTCCCGGCGGTCCTCGAAGGACTCGGCAGCGTTCCCGTCGACGGGCTGATCCTCTCGGGCGCACGGTACCGGGAGGAGGACGGCGACGTACCGGGTGCGATCGAACTCTACCGGGAATACCTCGACCGGAATCCGGCGGACGGCGACCCGGGAGAGGCCTGGTACCGGCTCGGCCGGCTCTACGAGTCTGAAGGGCCGCATCGCGACCTGAAAACGGCGCTGCAGGCCTACCGGACAGTACACGACCGCTATCCCGTCAGTGCGTTCTGGCGGCCGGCCCGGGAACGGATGCAGTACCTGAACCGTCACATTTTCGACCTGCGGTAATGCCGTCCCGGAAGTTCGACCCGGAACCGAAAGCCGGCAAGGGGCGTCAGCCGCTCCGTCCAGAGGCGACGGGGTGACGGGGGCGGTTGACACACGAGTCGTGAATACGGTATATAAGACAGTAAAACCTTGAAGGCTGAAAAGGAATGCTTGATCGAATTTCCCGGAAATTTTCCGATATCGTCCGACAGTTTTCCGGAAAAGCGTCGATTTCCGAAAAGAATATACAGGATGCCATCGACGAGATAAAAATAGCCCTTCTCGAAGCCGACGTGAACCTTCGCGTGGTTCGTCGTTTCGTGAACGGAACCATCGAGGAAGCGAAGGGCGAGAAGGTCCTCCGGGCCGTCCAGCCCGGCCAGCAGTTCGTGAAAATCGTTCACGACCGGCTGGTAGCGCTGCTCGGCGACCAACGCCAGGAACTGGAACTGAAGGGACCGGACACCGCATCGGTGATCCTTCTCCTCGGGCTCCAGGGCTCGGGCAAGACCACCACGGCGGCGAAGCTGGCCCTGCACCTGAAGGAAAAAGGACGCAGGCCGCTCCTGATCGCCGCGGACCTCGTGCGGCCGGCGGCGGTGGAGCAGCTCGTCATTCTCGGCGGGCAGGCCGGAATCGAAGTCTACCGGGAAGAAGGCGCGAAGAATCCGGTAAAGCTCGTGAAGAACGGGCTTTCCTACGGTGCGAAGAAACAGTTCGACACTATCCTCGTGGACACCACCGGGCGAATGCAGGTGGACGAGGCGATGATGCGCGAGATCCGCGACATCCGGAAGGCGGCGGACCCGGTGGAAACCCTCCTGGTCGCCGACGCGATGACCGGCCAGAACGCGGTGGACATCGCGAAGGCGTTCGAGGAGCAGGTCGGTCTTTCGGGCATCATCCTGAGCAAGTTCGACTCCGACGCGCGCGGCGGAGCCGCCCTCTCGCTCAAATCGATCACCGGCAAGCCGATCAAGTTCATCGGCGTCGGGGAGAAGCTGAAGGACATCGAGCCTTTCTATCCGGAGCGGATCGCGACCCGCATCCTGGGGATGGGCGATGTCGTCACCCTGGTGGAAAAGGCCCAGGAAACCATCAAGGAGGAGGAAGCGGAGGATCTTCAGCGCAAGCTCGAATCCGCGACCTTCACCCTGGAGGATTACCTGGAACAGTTCCGCCGGGTCAGGAAGATGGGCAGCGTCCAGTCGCTGCTCGAGATGGTACCCGGTCTTGCGGGAAAGGTGGACGAGGATGCCATCGACGAAGGGGAAATGAAGCGGGAGGAGGCCATCATCCTCTCCATGACCCTGAAGGAACGAAGGAATCATCGTATTCTCGGCCCCTCGAGGCGCAAGCGCGTGGCGAGGGGAAGCGGCACCAGCGTGTTCGAAGTGAACCGGCTGGTGAAAAAGTTCGAGAAAATGGTTACCATGATGAAGAAGGTTTCGAAAAACAAGAAAATGCAAGCGAACATGCTATCCCGACTGGGTGGATGAACGCGATCGCCGGCGCAGGGAGCGTCGAGCAGGTAAGAGGAGGATCGAGTGAGCGTCAAGATCAGGCTGAAACGGTTCGGTACCAAGAAACGGCCCTATTATCGGATCGTCGTCATGGATTCCCGGACCCCGCGGGACGGCAGGTCCATCGAGGAAGTCGGATTCTATCATCCCATCGAGGTGGAGGATCGGCAGATTTCCTTCGATGAGCAGCGGATCCGGGAGTGGCTCGACAAGGGTGCTCTGCCCTCCGACACGGTCCGCAAGCTCCTGAACCGGAAGCAGTTCCATATCAAGTAGGCCATCCAGGAGCGAGGAGACGAAGAGTGGAAAAGGATCTGGTTGAATACATCGCAAAGTCTCTGGTTGACGATCCCAGCGGAGTAGACGTAAACGTCATCGAAGGTGAAAAATCCACGATTCTGGAACTGAAGGTCGCTCAGGCCGATATCGGCAAGGTGATCGGAAAGCACGGTCGGATCGCGAAGGCGGTCCGGACCATCCTCAGCGCGGCCGCCACCAAGACGGGAAAGAGGATCGTACTCGAAATCCTGGACTGATGGAACGACTCGCGATCGGAGTGCTGGGGAAGACATTCGGGGTACGGGGGGAGCTGCGGGTCCGCAGCTATTCCGGCGAGCAGGAGCACTTCTCCCGGCTCACGGAAGTTACCCTGCGGAGGGAGGAGCGCGAGCGCACCTTCCGGATCAGCGGTCTCCGGAGCGCCTCGCCGGAGCTTCTGATATCGTTCGAGGGGGTGGAAACCCCCGAAGAGGCACAGAGGCTGGTCGGATGGGAGATCGTCGTCCCCCGTGAACAGGCCAGTCCCCTCCGGGAGGGGGAGTTTTATATCGGCGATCTTTGTCAGTGCAGGATGATCAAAGAGGGAAACGTCCTGGGCGTCGTCCGGGCGGTGGTGGAAGGACCTGCGTCCGATCTGCTGGAGGTCGTGGACAACGAAGGGAAGACCTGGCTCGTACCGTTCATGGAACAGTACGTGGGCGAGGTCGATACCGAGGCGAAAACGATCGAGCTCAAGGCGGATTGGCTGCTCTCATGAGGTACACCATTCTGACCCTCTTTCCGGAGATCGTCGAAGGCTATTTCCGGAGCTCGATCATGGCGAAAGCCGTCGCACGGGAGCTGATCTCCTACGAGACGGTGAACATCCGCGACTTCGCCGTGGACCGGCACCGGACGTGCGATGACGCTCCCTACGGCGGCGGGGCGGGAATGGTCCTCAAGCCCGAGCCCCTCGGCGCCGCGCTCGAGGCGGTCGGTGCGGCCGGAAAACGCACGGTGTATCCCGCGCCTTCCGGGCGGCTGTTCGACCAGCGCTACGCCGGCGAGCTCGCGGAAGAGGGGGAGCTGGTCATCATCTGCGGCCGGTACGAAGGGGTCGACCAGCGGATCATCGACCGGTACGTGGACGACGAGATCTGTATCGGGGACTATGTCCTCTCCTCCGGCGAAATCGCCGCGCTGGTGCTGGTGGACGCGATCTACCGGCTGAAGGAAGGGGTCATCAGACGGGAATCCCTGGAGGAGGAGAGCTTCTCGGGGGGGCTTCTGGAGTACCCTCACTATACCCGGCCGGAAGAGTACCGGGGGGTGAAGGTACCGGACGTGCTGCTTTCCGGCCATCATGCCGAGATCGAGAAGTGGCGCTTCCGGAAGCGGGTCGAAAAGACCGCCCGCAATCGTCCCGACCTGATCGCCAGGGCGGAACAGGTCCCGGAGGTCAGGAGCGTTCTGCACATGTTGGAACGGGAAGGATCCGAACGCCTCGAGGCGGCGGAACCGCGAGAAACGGAACACGAAGGAGAAACCAGATGAACGTGATCAAAGCGATCGAGACAGAGCAGATAAAGGACGGGGCGGAGAAATTCGAAATCGGCGACACCGTCAAGGTCTTCTTCAAGATCGTCGAAGGGAAGACCGAGCGGATCCAGATCTACGAAGGCCTGGTGATCGCCAAGAAGAACGGCGGACTGAAGAAGACCTTCACCGTGCGGAAGATCTCTTACGGCGTCGGTGTCGAGCGGGTATTCCCCCTGCACTCGCCCCGGATCCAGGATGTCGAAGTGGTCCGCCGCGGAAAGGTTCGCCGCGCGAAGCTCTACTACATCCGCGACCGGGTCGGAAAGGCCGCGAAGGTGAAAGAGCTCATCATCAAGAAGAAACGTTCCGTGGAGAACGTTCAGCCCTGACAGGCGGCAGATGATCCGAATTCCGAACGATCACGTACCTCGAGACGCCAGGCCGGGACAGCAGATCCGGTCTGGCGATTTTTTTTCCGTGAAGGTGGTGCGGAACGAAGGGGGAGGCCGCTGGACCGTCAGTCTGGGGGGCAGGCTGTTCCCGGCGTTCTCCGAGCATCCCCTTTCGATCGGACAGAAGATCCGTGTCCAGGCCCTCTGGAACGGCGATACCCTCATGCTCCGACTGCCGCAGAAGCTTCCGCTCATACCGCGGCTGCTCGGGAGCGTCGGTCTTCCCACCGATGCGCTTTCCCGGCTCGTCGTCAGCATGCTTGCCCGGACGGGCCTTGCCCTGAACCCCCAGCGGATCCTCCGCCTCCGGAACATCCTCGCCTCTCTGCCCCGCGCGGATCGCGACGGGGCGAGACTCCTGGCGCTCCTCGAGGAGAAGGGGATCGAGCCGACATCGGCCGAACTGCAGCTTCTTCTTTCCCTGTCGGGCGGTGATGCCGGCACCGGTGGAGGGGACAGGCGGAAAGAGGGGCGGAGCGGCGGAGAGAAGGGTGAGATTCCCGTCCCCGAGCTTTCGGACCTTTTCCGGAACCGGATGGTACGCTATACTGAGCAGGGTGACAGCCCGCTGCAGCTGTTCAATCATCTCCCCGGAGCCGACGGTCAGTGGGTCGTCCTGCCGTTCGCCGTACGGATCGGGAACCGGGAGATGAACGGCTCGATGCGCCTGCTCCTGGGGCGGGACCGCGGGCGGGTCCGGTCCATGTCGCTCGAAGTGAACGACGGACCGCATCGCTGGCGGTTCGCGATGGGTGCCGACCGGAAGCTCACGCTCTTCTCCCCGGATCCCGGCTCGGCGGCGCTCGGGAGAAAACTCCTTCCGGAACTGGCAGGAAAATTGGGCAAGATGCGCGTGGAAATTGACGATACTATGAGGGACATCCGGGAGAGTGACGGATTCGGCGGCTCCGGGGATGACGTCCCGCTGAAAGGGATCGATACACAGGCATGAAGGACGAGCGGGATCGCCCGGGAACAGCCGTTGCGATCAAGTATCTGGAAGGGCTTCCGGCACCGTTCATACTGGCGAAAGGCAGAAACGAACTTGCCGGGAAGCTGGTGAAGCTCGCCGAGGACAACGAGGTGGCGATCCTGCAGATGCCGGACCTGGCGGATGCTCTCTACCTGCTGGACCCCGGCAGTTACGTTCCGGAGGAATACTACCAGATCATGGCGGAGCTGCTCGCCTACGTCTACAGGATCAGGAAGGAACGATGAAGCATATAAAAGTAGCGGATCTGGAAGCTGGAATGCGATTCTCCGAATCCGTCTTCGTGGACGGGAACAACCTGTTCGTCCCGAAAGGGCTTCCCATCAAACAGAAGGACATCGAGCGTCTCCAGAAATGGGGAATCAGCGAGGTGAGTACCGAGGGAGAGCGGCTCGACGCGGTTGCTTCCGGGACGACCGGATCCGGCGGCATCTGGGCTTCGGGACCTTCGGGCGACCTTGCGGATCACTACCATTCGCTCGTCGAGCAGCTCTCGGTAATTTTCGAGAAGATCAGAAAGAACGAGGATGTTTCGGTCACCGATATCGACAAGGTCATCGATGCAATCTTCAGCCTGCTCAAGCAGAGCAAGAACGGCACGATCCAGCTGATCCTGAGCGGCGACGCCCGGGGATACAGCCTGGCGTGCAGCTCGGTGAACTGTGCGATCCTGTCGGTTCTCATCGGGCTGAATCTCCGGATGGTGAATCACAAGCTGATTCAGCTCGCCACCGGTGCGCTGCTTCACGACGTCGGGATGCTGCGGATTCCGGATTCCATCGTGATGAAGCAGGGCAATCTTTCCGACGAAGAGCTGCAGCGGATCAGGACGCATCCGGTCCACGCCTACCGCATCATCACCCGGGAGCTGAAGTACCCGGAGGAAATCGGCCAGATCTCGCTGCAGCACCACGAACGATGGGACGGCGAAGGATATCCGAAGCGGCTGGCGGGAGACCGGATCTCGATCCATGCCCGGATCGTGGCGGTCGCCGATGCCTTCGAGGCGATGATCGGCGAGCGTCCCTATCGGAACTCCATGATCGGCTATGTGGCAATGCGGAACCTCCTGTCGGATAATTCCCGCCGCTTCGATCCGGACATCCTGCGGGTGTTCATCAAGAGCATGGGAATCTATCCCATCGGAAGCATCGTTCTCCTGAACGACGCGAGCATCGGCCGGGTGATCAGCAGTCACGAGGATGCGCCGCTGCGGCCGGAGCTGAAGATACTGATCGACGAGCTGGGCAAGGAGTTCAAGAACGATCAGGGGAAGGTGGTCGACCTTCTCCATGACCGGCAGCGTTTCATCGCCCGGGCCGTGAACCCCCGGGAACTCCTGGAGAAGGCGAAACGGTGAACACCCGTGCGGCGGGCGCCGAGGGGGAGGCCGCTGCGGCGGACTACCTTCAGGAGCAGGGGTTCCGGATCCGGGCCCGGAATTTCAGGGCCGGAAGAGGCGAGATCGACCTGATCGCCACCGACGGAGATACGCTGGTGTTCTGTGAAGTGAAAACCTGGGGAGTACTGGGTTTCGAGGAGATGGGACGGAGTGTGGATGAACGAAAGCGGAGACGGATCCGCGACGTTTCAGCTGCGTACCTCGCCTCGCATCCCCAGTACGAGCGATACCATGTGCGGTACGACCTCATCTTTCTGTCCCGGAAGGATGACCGCATCGAACACGTCCGGCACGCGTTTGACGGGGAGTGAAGTGACAGCATGGTACGAATAGCCAAAAAATCGGATCCGAAAAAGATCGCGGAGCTCAAGAAGAAAATCCACGACCAGAGGTATCTGTCGCAGGCGATCTACCGGATCGCGCAGACCCTGACGAACGGGATCCTCAATCTCGACAAGGAGTAGCGCACGCATGGCGAACGGCAACCGATCGAGCAGAAGGCGCAGGGAAGGCGGCAGGCGCCGGAGCAGGGAGAACCGGGGCGAAGCGGGCGAAGGCGAAATCCAGAAGCCGGATATTCCGCTCCCCCAGTGTCCCTTCTGCGGAAAACCGATCCGCGACATCTATTCGGCGATTGCCGGAAGAGAGACGGGAGAGCCGTCCCATTTCGACTGCATTCTCAAGGATATCCGCGACCAGGAGCCGCTCCAGGCGGACGAGAAGGTCTGCTATCTGGGGAAGGGAAGCTTCGGAATCATTCAGAACCGATCGGGCGGGGGATCGCCGCGTTTCACCATCAGAAAGCGGATCCAGTACGAAGCGAACGACCGGGAGTACCCCTGGCGGAAGCAGCTGAGCCGGCCGGCGGAACGGCACCGGGAGGGTTGAGCCCGCCGATGCCGCGCCGAAACGCAGGTCAGTTCTCGAACCGACGCAGCCGGTTCAGAACGTCGAGCGCCTTTTCCCGTACCACCCTCGGATACACCCGCTCGGATATGTGAAGAACCGCCCGGAACACTTCCGGATCCTTGATCCCTCCGTTCTTCTGGGCGATCCGCTCGATCGCGTGCAGCGATGCCACGGTGAAGTTGTCGTCCGCCGCGACCGCGTCCTGAACGATCATCTTCCGTGCGATCGCCTGCAGAATCTCCGGCTCCTCTTCGATTCCGATCTCGGAAATCTGGAACACCGCTTCCGCGAGCACGAGTGGCTCCTTGTCGTTCATGAGGACGTTGGTCAGCACCATCTTCGCCCGGTCTCCGCCCATCTGCCCGAGGGCCCTGCACGCTTCCATGCGGATCATCGGGAAATTGGTGAGGGTGCCGTCCTGGCGCCGAACGATGATCATGTTTCCCTCGTAGGCAAGGTACTTGACGATGGAGAACGCCGCCTCGTCGTCGCCGGAGACCGATCCTTCCGCGAGCATCTTCTGTACGTCACGGATGGCGGAGAGCTTCACGCTCGGGTCCGAACCCCGGACGGACTGTTCGAGGGCGCGAAGCTGCATATCCCGCTCGAGGTATACCTCTTCCACCGTTCGGGTTCCCCCGCCGGATGCGTTCTGACCGAACAACGGGAAACCGGGCGCTGCGGCGATGACGACCGCGATGCAAAACAGAACCACTTTGCTCATACTATTATGCTCCTACATCGAGTGCAATTTTCCATGCGCCGT
Organism: uncultured Spirochaetota bacterium; assembly: GCA_963728215.1. Lineage (GTDB taxonomy): Bacteria > Spirochaetota > Spirochaetia > CAVSJD01 > CAVSJD01 > CAVSJD01. The sequence continues at coordinate 14,378 of CAVSJD010000016.1, forward strand.
CCCGGTACTCCAGGCTGTACAGGATCACGGTACTGTTCTGGATGATGGAGACGGCTCTGACGTGGACCTGATCCTTGAACACGATATCGTCAAGCCGGACGCTGGAACGGCTCGGCATGACCACGTTGGTGAAGTAATCGCGGAGCGACTGCAGGACGATGGAGCGGTTCTGCAGTGCCGGACGGGCGGAGAGTTCGCCCAGGACCGCCGGATCGCTGTAGTGAAGCCGGTAGCCGTCCGTGAGATGACCGACCCAACCATCGTAGTCGCCCGCCCGGATGACCCGGTTCAGCTGCGTTATCAGCGCTTCGATGTCGGCAAAGGTCTGACGGTACTGCTGTTCCGAGGCGACGAACTCCGTGCCGACATCCGTTCCGGAGGCGGGCTGTTCCGCGACGGAGGCCTCGGCACCGGAGGGCGGCGTCTCCGGCGCGGGCGGAACCGCTGCCGGTTCGGTTGCGGGCCCGGGCGGAGAGAAGGCGGCGGGCGGCGGCGGATCCGACGCACAGGAGAACAGGAGCGCCATGCACAGGACCCCGGGCAGGAGAACGGCGAGGTTCGGGATTCGTGCGGGAACGGTTCTCTCCATAATCATTCTGAATAGTAGAATGAAATGTCTATTTTGTCAAAGCGGAAAGACAGGGAGAATTGATGATATCGACCGGTTTATACAGATTGACCAGCGGCCGTGAATATGGTTGAATGAATGAACATGCTGCGGGCGATATTTGCCGGATCATTCGATCCGACCACGAACGGACACCTCAACCTGATCGAGAGGGCATCGACGATCTTCGGACAGCTCGAGATCGTCATCGCCGTGAATCCGCAGAAAAAGTATTTTTTTTCGGCGGAAGAGCGCCTCGAGATGCTCCGGCACCTGGTGAAGGATTATCCGAACGTGGGCGTGCATGTGTGGGACCGGCTCATCGTGGAGTTCGCGGAGAAGATCGGGGTGCACGTTCTTTTGCGCGGGGTCCGGGCGATGGCCGATTTCGAGTACGAGTTCGAGCTTTCGATGATCAATCGGGGGCTGAACCAGAAGATCGAGACCATCTTCATGCCGACCGATCCCAAGTACTTCGTCCTCCGGTCTTCGGCGATCAAGGAAATCGCGCAGCTCGGTGGAGACATTTCGTCCATGGTGCCGACAATTGTGGCGGATGCACTGAAGAGGAAAGTACGGGGTTCTTGACAAGCATCGTTACTTAGGCTAAGGTTTTTGCATTATCCGTCCAAGCGAGGTTGATCATGGCAGTACCCAAACGTAAAACATCGAAGGCACGGACGCGTCGAAGGAAAGCCGCCAATATGCGGCTTACCGCACCCAATCTGGTTGAGTGCGGCAATTGCGGGAACATGGTTCTCCCGCACCGGGTATGCGCCAAGTGCGGCTTCTATAAAGGAAAGCAGGTTCTCGAACCGGAACAGATGGCGTAATGCCGAAAGGACCCGTTGCGGTCCGACGAGGCGTTGCCGTTCCGAAAAGACATTGAGGAGGAAACACCATGGATGACCTGTTCTTGAAAATAAAAAAACTGATAGCCGACAAGCTCGAAATCGAAGAAGAGAAGATCACCCTTGATTCGTCGTTCCGGCAGGACCTCGGCGCGGACAGTCTCGATACCTACGAGCTCGTGTATGCCATCGAAGAAGTGATGGGAATCAGCATTCCCGACGAGAAGGCGAACGAGTTCGAAACCGTACGCGACGCTCTCGATTACATCAAGACCCAGATGAAATAACGAACACGGTGTTGTTTCTGAAGCAAGCTCCTGTGCAGAAGGCACCTCCGGTAACTTCAGAACGGAAACGCGAACTGCAGCTGTTCGAAAAGCAGGCGGGGATCAGATTCAGGAGAATCGAGCTCCTGAATCTGGCCTTCGCTCATCGTTCGTTCGCGAATGAAATTCCGGAAGATGTCGGTAACAACGAAAAGCTGGAATTCCTCGGCGACTCGGTCCTCGGGCTGGTAGTGAGTGAGTACCTGTACAACTCGCTTCGCGACAAGAACGAAGGCGATCTCGCGAAGATCAAGTCCTTTGTCGTCAGCGAGGACAGCCTCGCGGACATCGCGAAGCGGATCAAGGTAGACAACTTCATCCTTATCGGCAAGGGAGAAGAGTACTCCGGGGGAAGATCGAAGAAGGCGCTTCTGGCGGATGCCCTGGAAGCCATCATCGGCGCGTATTTCGTGGATTCCGGATGGAGTGCATCCCGGAAATTCATCCTGCGGCAGCTGGTTCCGGAGATCACGAAAGTCCTCGAGGACAAGCACCGGAAGGATTACAAGACGCTCCTGCAGGAATACGTTCAGAAGAACTACAAGACCTATCCCCGGTACATCCTGACCCAGAAATCGGGACCCGACCACAATCGGACCTTCTGGATGGATGTGAAGATCCAGAACGAAACCTACGGACCGGGGAAGGGAAAGAACAAGAAAGAGGCGGAGCAGAATGCCGCCAGCATCGCGTACCAGAGCCTGACCGAGGCCAGGGTTCAGCGCCGCATTCCCAGGCGGGAACTGCCGGAACCCTGATCCCCGGCCGCTCCGGCCCGCCCCTCCTGCAGCGGCAGGCGCCGGACGTCCGGCGCCAGATCAGCCGCTGCCGTTCAGATGCCGCTCGTAGAAGTTCCTGGCGACGGGCACCAGAAGATCCTCCCGGTTCATGGTTGGATCGTCGAGAACCGTCTCCAGGAGCTGCTGCAGCACCAGCCCCATGACGGGTCCCTTCGGGATCCCGGCCTTCTCATGCAGCAGGTTTCCGTTCACTGCGAGATCCTTCAGCGTGAACGCACACTTCTCCATCCGGATCCGTTCGATGTGCTCCCGGAAGCGGACCAGGTTCTGCAGCAGCGCGGGGCGTCCCTCCATCCCGTAGTGATCCGCTTCCCGCAGTCGGAACAGGTCGTTTACGCATTCGGGCCTGACCCGGGCGAGGAACCGCCGCACCGCGGCGTCGGTCCAGCTCTCGTCGTAGTTGAACATGTGATGCCGGATCAGATGGGCGACCCGTTCCTCCGATGCAATGGAGAACCGGAGTCTCCGCATGATGCCGCGTGCCATGTCCTCGGAGAGCTTTTCATGACCGTGAAAGGTCGGCTCGCCCGAGTCGGGGATCTCTTTCGCCTGAGGCTTGCCGATATCGTGCAGGAGAGCGGCGAGGCGGATTTCCGTATCCTCGCGGGGAGCCCCGTCGCAGGCCAGGATCGAGTGGGTGTACACGTCGAAGCGGTGCATGCCGCGCTGTTCGACCCCGATGCCTTCGGCGAGCTCCGGGAAGAGCCGGGGCAGCATTCCGGTCTGACGCATGATCTCGAAGGCGATCGACGGACGACGCGCTCCGAGGATCTTCAGGAGCTCGTCCCGGATCCGCTCACCCGAAAGACCGGCGAGGCCGTCGAGGGTCGCTTCGATTGCCTGCGCCGTTCCTTCGTCGAGTGCGAACTCGAGCTGGGCGGCGAACCTGCACGCCCGCACCGAGCGCAGCGCATCCTCGCGGAGCCGGTCCTCGGCGGAACCGATGGCACGGATCATCCTGCGGGAGATATCCGCGATGCCCCCGTGCGGGTCGACGAACTCTCCGGTCGACAGGTCCAGGGCCATGGCATTGATGGTGAAATCCCGCCGCCGCAGGTCCTCGAGCAGTGAGTCGGTGTACGACACCGTGTCCGGTCTCCGGGCATCGGTATACGTTCCCTCGACCCGGAAGGTGGTGATCTCGTACTGCCTTCCCTGGAAGAGGATCGTCACCGTGCCGTGCCGGATTCCGGTCGGGATGACCCTGCGGAACAGACGTATGATGTCCTGCGGCGTGGCGTCGCTCGCGAGGTCGAAATCTCCCGGAGGCCTTCCCAGCGCCATGTCCCGGAGAGCGCCGCCCACGAGAACGCAGCGGAAGCCGGCGCCGTGGAGAATGGATGCAACCGGGCGGAGTTCGTTCGGGATCGGAAATCGGCTCATGGGTCGATGGTAGCGGTGGGGGCGTACCGTGTCAATCGAGACGAAAAACAGAAGGACCGCAGCACAAAAAAGAGCAGCCCCGAAGGGCTGCTCTCAGCGTGGATCCGTCCACCTCGTTGGATTGGTCCATCCAAGGGATCACTGGAGGAGCTGCAGGACCGACTGGGTCTTCTGGTTGGCCTGTGCGAGCATGGCGTTGGAAGCCTGCACCAGGATCTGGTTCTTGACGAAATCGACCATCTCCCGGGCCATGTCGGTATCCCGGATCCGGGACTCCGATGCCTGCAGGTTCTCTTCGCCGACCGCGAGGCCGCGCATGGCGTGCTCCAGACGGTTCTGGTACGCGCCGAGGTCCGCCCGCTGCTTGTTCACACGCTTCAGGGCTTCGTCAACGACTCCGATCGCGATGTTGGCCTTGTCCGGTGTCGAGAGGGCGATGAACGTGGCGGAGTGCGTCAGTCCGGTGCTGCTCTGCAGGCCGAGGCCCTGAGCCGTCATCGTCCCGATGAACACCTGCTCCCGCTGGTCCATGTTGGCGCCGATGTGGAACCACATGGAGGCGGTGACCACGTTCTCGCCGGTGTTCTGAGCGAACCGGCCGGTGAGAAGGTTCATGCCGTTGAACTGAGCGTGAGATGCGATCCGGTTCACTTCGTCGACCAGCTGGGAGACTTCAACCTGGATCTGCATCCGATCCTCGTCCGAGTAGATGCCGTTGGACGCCTGAACAGCGAGCTCCCGGAGTCTCTGGAGGATATCCTGCGTTTCCTGCAGGTATCCTTCGGTTGACTGAATGAAGGAGATGCCGTCCTGAGCGTTCATGCCTGCCCGGTAGAGGCCCCTGACCTGTGAGCGCATTTTCTCGGAAACTGCAAGTCCGGAAGCATCGTCCCCGGCGCGGTTGATCCGCATACCCGAAGACAGTTTCTCCACGTTCTTGTCGGTTCCGATGTTGTTGAACTTCTGCTGACGCTGGGCGAACAGCGCGCTCATGTTGTGATTGATAATCATATCTTCCTCCCTGAATGGTGCGGTATGTCGGACATCCTTGTCCGGGTCATCCGTTACTAGTATCGGATTCTCCCGAGGGGCCTTGAGCGGTAGTTGCAGGACTTGTTTCGGACCGGCCGAACCGTTATGCTCTGGGAATGGATCGCAGAATGGAAGGGGTTCTCTTCACCGGCGGGAGAGGACCGGACCGCATCCATCTGGAGACGGCGCTCTCGCGGGCGGCGAAGATCGTGGCCGCGGATTCGGGCCTCGAATACGCCATCTCCGTCGGGGCGGAGCCCGACCTGGTGGTGGGAGACATGGATTCCCTGTCCCGTCGGGATCTTCTCGAGCGGTATCCCGCCGAGCGGGTGAAGCTCTATCCGCCGGAGAAGGACGAGACCGATACGGAGATCGGGCTGCAGGCGCTCCGGGACATGGGCTGTCGGGAGCTGACCATTGCGGGCGGAGGAGGAGGGCGGCTCGACCACCTGCTCGGCATTCTCTGCATTTTCGACCGGCCGGATCCTCCGCGGCACTGGTACACCGGAAATCATCATATCGTCTGCATCGAGGACCGCTTCGTGTCTGACGAGCTGAACGGCAGGACCGTCTCCTTTTTTCCTGCGGGAAACCGCACCTGCCGCATGAAGAGCAGCGGCCTGAAGTGGCCGCTCGACGGGCACGTGTGGGAGCGGGGCGACTGCGGCATCAGCAACGTGGTGACCGGACCTGTGCTGGAGGTGAACGTCACGAGCGGGAGGCTGCTCATGGTACGACAGCTGAGGGAGGAATGAGGCAGTGAACCGGACATCGGTCTTCTATTCGCTTGCCGGTACCCTGCCGGAGAAGGAGCGCAAGGAACTTCTCGCCAGGATCACCCGGAGCCTGAGCCTGAAGGACCGGACCGATGAGAATATCCATCCGACGCTGGTAGCCGAGGACGAGCGGCTCGAGCTGATGATGCAGGAGATGGGACAGCTGGGCCTCTGGCGGCGGATACTCCTGCGGATCCGCCGGTTTCTCTCGGGCAAACGGGAGACGGATATCTTTCTCTCGATGAAGTCATCGGAGCTCCTGCACCGGATCCGACGCCGGAATGCGGCGGTCGCGATCCCCGAGGCACGGCTGCTCACGCCGGAGCTCGCCTGCCGCTTCTACGACCTGTACGTCGCCTCTCATCCGCTCATTTCGATTTTTCAGCGCCTCTGGCACGACACACCCTTCCTGGAGGAGATGATCTCCTACCTGCTGGAGCAGCGGATTCCCCAGGCGAAGCGTCACGCGGACGAGCTTCTGTCCATGGAGGAGATGCGGCAGATCTATTCCCGCCGGGAGCGGAAGGAGGACCTGCGGAAGGAACTGCTCGCCCGTCTGGCGCGATATATCGGGACGATTCCCGACGAGCTGTTCCGGGAGTTCGAAGAGGGAATCCTCCCGTTCTACGTTCTCAAGGGCGTCGTGCTGTTCCCGTACCGGGAGCTCTTCACGGTGTTCGAGTACCGGGCGGGAAGCAATCCGTCCGATGGGTATCCTCCCTTCCGGAATGCTTCTGCGGCACCGGTCCTGCCGTACCTGGATCTCATCTACTACGCTCTTTACACGATGGAAAAGATCAAGGGGCCGTACCGGATCCATCCCGAGCTGCTTCGCTATTATGCGACCAACGGCAAGCCGGAGCGGACCGATTCGGAGCAGGAGCAGGAACGCGAAGCGGAGCTGGTGAAGGACGTGAAGGCATCGCTCGCACGGATCGGCACGGAGGTCGAGAATTTCCGCACTCAGGTGCCCCTGGTGGAACTGATCCGGTTCTACCGGGAGGATCCCTACTACCGGCTCATGTTCTATCTCCCCCGGCTGGATCTGAAGGAGTTCTACGTCTCCGCGCTCCGGATCCGTTTCCTCGCCGAACTGGAGGGAGTATTCACGGATGTCCGGCGCAGCCTGATCGACGAAATGACGACGAAGTTCTTCAACAACCGTGCGCCGGCGGAGCTTTCGTATTACCGGGAGTATCCCGGTTTCGATCCCCGGAGGATGGGTCTCGCGTATTTCTCCTATCTCAAGTCGATGCCGATCCTCTATACCTTTCTGATCAGGAACTACCGGAACGTCATGCAGGGATCGGTGGAGGTCCTGAACAGTATCCTGACCGGCCGCAGGCGGGAGCTGCAGAGCCGGGTGATCCTGCATGCCGCCGCCCTCGAAGAGCTGATCGACCGGATCCGGCAGTTCGACCGGTCTTTCTCGCCCGACGCCGACGACGGAAAGACGTTCTACCGGGTCCGCTACACGATCGAGAGCGATCTTTCGCAGCAGCGCTCCTACCGGACGCTCCTCGCACAGAAGGACCGGGAGGCGCGGGATATCCTGGAACTGGGGAAGGATCACATCGTCGGGCTGCAGACCGCTTTCCGCGAGGGCCTGGGCCTTCTCCATCCCGAGCGGGAGCTCCGCGGGGTGCAGTCTTCGGATCCGCACCCGTTCGCCGGAACGCTCGACGGACACCTGGACGAAATCGACCGGTTTCTCAAGCTGCTGCGGGAAGTGATGGAGATCGAAACGGGGAGATGAGGGCGGGGCGCCGATCGGCACTCCGTGGTCCGTCCGCGGGTCGTGATCGGCCGGCCGTGGCCCGGCCGCCGCGCTCAGCCGCCGGCGAAGGCCTCCCGCAGCCGCTGCGCCGACTCGAGGGGCGTCTCCACGATGACCCGCTTTCCCGCCACGAGGTCCGCGAGACCGATCTCCCGGGGATAGCGGGGAATCAGGTGCTGGTGCAGATGCGCGATCGAGGCCCCGGCGGGAAGTCCCATGTTGTAGCCGATGTTGTAGCCCGACGGTGAATAGACCCGGTCCAGGACTGCGAGACAATGGCGCGTCACCGCCGCCAGGGCCCGCTCCTCCGTCTCGTCGAAGTCGCGGATGTCCTCCACGTGCCGTCTCGGGAAGACCAGGAGATGGCCGGGATTGTAGGGGTAGAGGTTCACCGAGACCAGGAAGAGCTCTTCCTCGTACACGAGCAGGTTGACCACCTCCGCCGAACCGTCGCGGACCATGCAGAGAATGCAGCCGTCGGGCCGCTTTTCCTTCAGATACTGCATCTTCCCCATCGCGTAGAAGTATTCCACACGCTACTCTCCGCCGCCGCCCGCACCCGGCTGCTGCGGGGCCCGGGTCGGTGCTCCCTGCGCTGCACCGGGAATCTGCAGTGAGAGATCCTCGGGACGCGCCCCCTGCTCGATGGCCAGGTACTGGAGAAGGATCGGGTACTCGGTAAAGAGCTCCCCGTATTCACGGAGCCGTTCGATACGGTCCTCGGTCGTAATCCGGAGCCGTGCCGACTCGACGGCGGACTCGGCGAGCGCGTCCCGCTTCGCCTCCATGGCGGACAGGTAGAGCTGTTTCCCGGTCCGGTAGAGCTCGGCGTCGGGGAACGCGATCCGGCGGGGAACCAGGTCGATGAGCGTGACGGCGGGGAACTCCCTGCCGATCTCCGATTCGAGGCGCTCGGCAACGAACGAGGACGCGGCCATGCCGCCCGCGGGATCGATCCGACCTTCGGCGAAGGCTTCCGAGATCACCTTCGAGGCGATCGCCTGCATGCCCGCGGAGACCGTATCGTACCATTCCGGCAGCCGCTCCGGCGTGAGCTCGTTCTCGATTACCAGTCCGGGAAGCGCTTCGGGATCGATCAGGTACGAGGCCTCGATTTCGAAGCGGTACGAGAAGTCGGGATTACCGTCGAGGACGCCGGCGTAGGCATCGGCGGAGGGAAGTGTTCCGCTGCCGTCGAGCGTCACGCTCTGCGGAAGCAGCCGGAACGGATACAGGGTGGCGTTGGTCGGGAGCAGGGGCTCCCATCGCCAGACGAACGTTCCGGGGCGCAGCACCGTCCGCTCCCATCCGCCGGTCTTTGAGAAAAAGACGCCGTAGGTGTGCTCCGGGAGGCGGATCTGAATCCATCCCAGGTAGAAGACGGCGCCCCCGACAACGAGCAGGAGCACAAGGATGATGATGAACTTCTTCATACCGATTTCCTTTCGTACCCCGGATCGGGTACGCGCAGCAGATCACGCAGATGCGCGATGGTCATGTCCGGCCGGACACCCGCCGTTCGCGCGTCCTCCGTTCTGAGCCGGAGCGAACGGCGGTCGCCCGCGAAGAGGCAGGTCCGCATTCCCGCGGACGCGGCCGCGGCGACATCGTTCCGCATGTCGTTTCCCACGAAGAGAATCTCCCCCGGTTCTATCGCACATGTCCTGTGCAGTCCGTGTGCCGCCGCCGCGAACAGCCCCGGGGAAGGTTTCGCTTCCTGCATCCGGTAAGAGTAAACGGAAGCTTCCGGAAGAAAACCCAGGTCCTCCGGCCCGCAGCCGAAGAAGGCGGGAAACAGCAGGGGCGTGTAGAACTGGGCATTGGAGACGATTCCCGTCGGAATGCCGCTTTCCCGGTACGCGTCCAGGAGCTCCCGGGCGAAGGGCATCGGGGAGACGGGGTTCGAGAGGACTTCGTACCGCACCGCGAGGCGGGCGAGCAGGGGATAGGAAAGCTCCGCTTCGACCTCGTGCGCCTCGATCAGGCCGGTCAGCACGGCATGCCAGATCGAGAGGATGTCCACCTCCGGCCACTCGGTACCGCGCTCCTTCCGGAATCGATGGGTGTCCCGGATCGCGGCCGTGAACCGCTCCCGCGCGCTCGCTCCGGCGGACGGGCTGCGCAGCGTCACACCCGCTGCCGGAAGCGCCGTCAGGAAATGGTCGTCCGCAGCTGCATCTCGGGATATGCCGATATCTCCGGAACCCGAGACGAAAAGGGTACCGTAGAGGTCGAACAGAACCGCCCGGATGCCCGGTGGAACAGGAACCGAAGTTTCGATTCCGGTCGGAATCGGGTGGATGGGAACGGATGCGGTCCGGATGATGCCGGTGAGTTCCTCGAGCAGCGCGGAATCATGAAGTGCCGGATCGACGAAGCTCCAATCGCTCATCGTTCTGATTGTATGGGCTAAGCCGATTTTGCGCAACGGTTTGCTTCCGGAAAAGAATCCGATATAATAGACGTCATGAGCATTCGTCGCGGGGTACCGACCCTCTGGCTTCCGATCATCTTCCGGCGCTCGGCCTGGTTCCTCTATACCGTCTCGCTGATCGTGCTTCTCCTGTACCTGCTCGGAAACGTTCAGGAGTTTCTGGACAGTACCCAGAAGATGCTGCTGACGCTGCTGGGCGTCACTTCGTTCTCCGGAGGAATCGCCAGCCTGTACTTCGCCGTTTCCCTGGGAATCCGCTCGTGGTTCCGCAGGCGGAACGAACTGCCGGGCGTCCTGCTCGCGCTCTGTTCCTCGCTCCTGGCCTTCGGAGGATCCGTCGCCGTGACGTATCTCCTGGCGTGGATGTAACCCTTCGTGGCGCCGCTCCCGGTTCCGCTGAAAACGACCCGAGACGTCGTCCACATCCGCAGGCCCTGCCGGGCGGCGGGGGAGATTCTCAAGCGGATCGCCCCGATCATCCTCGTCGGAAGAAGCACCGGTGACATCAATCTCTTCGCCGAACGCTTCATCCGGGAGCTGCGGGTCGACCCGGCACTCGCCGGCTTCGACGGGTTCCCCGCGAGTGTCTGTACCGCCGTCAACCATGTCGCTGCGCATGGCGTTCCGGGAGACTACCGGCTCGAGGACGGCGATCTCGTCACCGTGGACATCACGGTCGGTTCGGGGGGATGGTTCGGGGATGCCGCCTGGACCTACATCGCGGGGACGCCGACCCGGGAGGACCGCCGGCTGGTGGAGGCCGCCTGGCGGGCGTCGCTCGCCGGGGTGGCCATGCTGAAAGCCGGCAACCGGTTCGGCGACGTCGCGGACGCGGTGCAGCGGGTCGCCCGGAGCTACGGGTACCATGTCCTGGACATGTGCGCCGGACACGGGATCGGGCAGGCGATCCACGAGGAGCCGCTGCTGCCGTTCGTCGGACAGGCGGGAAGCGGGATGCCGGTGGTACCGGGCATGGTGCTTACGGTGGAGCCGGTGCTGGCCACCTGTCCGTCCGAGGCGGCGAAGATGGAAAACAACGTGCTGATGCTTCCCGAGGGGAACCGCTCCGCCCAGTTCGAGCACACCGTGGCGGTCTTCTCGAACCGGACCGAAGTGCTCACCCTGCCGGAGAACTCACTCAAGGCCGACCTCCGCAAACCGCCGTTCTGAGCCGCGAATCGGCGGAGCCGGGAAGGGCGTGGCTGGGCATCGCTGCGCTGCGCCGTTCCGGGGCACGCCGTCCGGAGCGGGGATGCCCTGGGCCGCGCAACGACCCGACAGGCCGCTCCGGGGCCGGGCCGGGCCGTTCCGGGCCGGTTGACAGCGCTCCGCTTCCCGGGTAGCATATCGCCGTACAGAGATGCCACCTTAGCTCAGCTGGCCAGAGCACGTGACTTGTAATCTCGGGGTCGTGGGTTCGAATCCCACAGGTGGCTTAAGGCGCCGTCCCGGCGCGACCTGGAATGCATCGATGATGAAGAGAGAGAATACGATACCTCATCGCTCCGAGTCGGTTCAGATGAAAGCCCGATCACTCCTGTTCGAGTTCTGAAGGAGCGGAATAGATTCTGATGTATCGATCGGTAATCAGAAGGCAACGGGAGGATATCGGCTGATTCGACAGGAAATTCATGGCCCATCCGATTTTTTCCGTTATGGCGATCGCATTCGGTCTCCGAAGGGTGACCAGGATAATCCCCGGGTGTGGTTGTTGCCGGAAATGGACGCTATGAAGAAAATCCCGATCGGTGGTAAGCAGTACCGCGTCATGATGGAGTGCAAGAGCGAATAACCCCGGAATGTTCTCATCGATCAGCAGTTTCATGAAGCGAAGTCGGCTGGAAGTGACTCGAACTGGGCGAGTTCGCTGGAGAACTGGAGGGCAGCAAGCACAGCCTCACGATCGATACCCGGATAATCCCTCAGAAGTTCGTCGATCGTGCTGCCGGTAGCAAGATCGGCGAGCAGATTGGCTACCAGAACCCGGGTGCCGCTGATGACCGGTTTTCCGTGGCAGATTGCCGGATCGATGGTTATACGCTCATTCATGCGTTTTTCCTTCCTTTGAACGAGGATCACGATACCTTCTTTTATACCATCCTGCAAGTGCACCGAAAGAGGATCGACCGTTTCATAGCCGGATCCTTACAGCGGTAATCTCGGGGTCGTGGGTTCGAATCCCACAGGTGGCTTGAAAACAACACCTTTTCATGGCGTTCGAACGAAAGCAATCCGGGACCGTGTTTCCCGTGTGCAATCCTGTTTCGTCTGATTCCCGAACCCGAGAAAGGAACAGACCCAAAACTGCAGACAGGTGGAATCAGATCGGTGAAGAACTGCCTCGGGAACGCCCGCAGCATCCAATTGCCTTTTCCATAGTTCTGCAGCAACATGTAAGCAAGTCGATGGGGCGCTGATCGTCAGCCTCCTCGGTTCTTCTATCGACAAGGTTAGTGCAGAATAGCCTGTTCAGGGTATTTTCGATTTCGTGTAAATGTAGTAATTTGACGGAAACCCAAAAGGAAACTTCTTGATGACCGTCCATATGGATCAGGGCTCCTTCCGCATAACGTGCCCCGCGTGCGGCGGCCAGATCGATGAGCGGCAGGATCTCTGCGGTCACTGTGGCTATGATTTCCGGCAGTACCAGGACCTACCAGAGGTCCGCCGACTGATCGCTCGGTACCGAGCGCTCTGACAGAGTAATCGATTAGATCTGCTGCCTCCGGAAATGAATCAGGAACCGAAGAACTGAAATCGTACAGAACCCTTTTTTGTCCTCATCATTATTGACTGATTTGGGCATCTTTTGCGAATTGCAATCCAGGAATGGAATACCTATACTAATGGTATGCTCAGTTCGAATTCCACAGCCGTGGGATTTCACTTTTATGAGGGCATCGACGTGATGAATAATACGATGAGGGAGAGTCTGGGGAACCAGTCACGTGAGAAAGGATCGGAGGAGCAACCCGGTCAATGTGTTCATGAGTGGGTCCTCCTCCGGTTGGAGTTCCGCGCCGATGGAGAGAAGCTGCAAACCGAGAGATGCCGAACGTGCAGCGAAGAGCGAACCGTACCGTATCGTTACTTCGGATTCAAGTAGTTTCCTACCTCCCAACTATCCACCGAATCAAGTTTATTGAGGAGGACCGGTCCGGATTCCCACTTGAGTATGAACACCATCGCCGGAGACGAGATACTCCGGCCGTTGAACCTGCAGTTTTTCCATTCGATCAGAAGCCGGTTACGCCTCACGTTCGCCCACCGAACCGTGCCCGAAGGTGCTGTCTGCCGGAACACTCACTTCATCGGCAAATTGAGAAACAGCAGATGCCGGGTTCCGCTGGGCGACGGGGGGAGGTCTGCTGCTGGGCCTCGGAATCGGGTTTTTCTTCCTCCCGGAATCGGCCCTGGCGTTCGTTGGAAGCATGGTGTCGGGGCTGGGGTTCGGACTGATCATCACCTCGATTCTTTCGTCGAGAAAACAGCGTTGATGCATCCTTCCCGTCATGATAGACGGGAAGGATGCATCCCGAGCCGGCTGTTACGGCATGGTGAAGTCGATCAGTTCGACGACCTCGTTTCCTCCCTCGACTTTCTGTTCCTTCACCGTTCCGATACCTTCCGCATAGTACTTCCATTCGACCACATTCGGCTCGAGCGGATTCCACTCTTCGATGAGCAGAAGATCGTTGTAGGTGCCGAACGGTACGATGGCCGTCTCTCCGAGCCGCAGATCCTTCGCGAGATCCACGGCCTTTCCCTCGTAGTACTCCTGGTAGTACGGAGGCTCTCCGATCTGCGGCTCGGCCCACATCTTGATCCCCGGCATCGCTCCGTCGATCCCTGCCTCCCATGAGCCTGCGGTGCTGACTTCACCGTCTCCGTACTCCTTGGTCTCCTCTCCGAAGTACCAGACGTTCCCCTCGGTGTCCTGGGCGTACCAGTCGATGGTGTCCTCGATAAGCTCGCCTTCCACCGATACGGTATCCCGGACCTGGGTGCACAGAACGCCCATCACTTCCCGCTTCTCCGCCAGCACTTCCACCTCGATGTTCTCGGTTTCATCCTCGGTGACCGCCGTGTAGGTCCACCGCATCCCCGGCTCGAGCGGCCAGTACGGATTCGTAACGTCATCCACGAAATCGGCCGGATCGATCCCGCCCGCGGAGGGCAGAACCCAGCTCTCCGCCGGTCCCCAGCCCTCGGGTGCGTTTGTTTCCTCCCCTGCTCCCGGTGTAGGGGTCGGATCGGATGATCCGTTCGAGCTGCTTGAGTCGCAGCCTGCCCAGAGCAGAATTATGCTCAGCGCTGCAACACCTGCCTGCAGCGTTTTCATGCTCTTCATGATATGCCTCCACATGCGGCAGCCACGGAACATCCGGTTGAGCATTCCATCCTCTGCCACCTGAATTGTGTATTGTTATGTATAAACTGGAGACCGCTTGTCCGAAAAGTCAAGAGCCCCGAACGGATCAGGCTGAACGGGGCGCAGAGATCCGATGGACTCCGCTACAGCGGTACCCGGAGAAAGAGCGTGCTGCCGTCGAACTGCAGCAGAGATTCCTGCCGGGGATGAGATGCGCCGCGATGCAGCTCGACGATCAGGCAGGTGAGCGCGGATGAGACCACTGCCCCGGCAAGCACATCGGTGGGGAAATGCTTGCCCGAGGCGATCCGCAGCACTCCGGTCGTCGCCGCCAGCGTCAGCGCCGATCCCGAGATGACCGTTCTCGCAGGATCCGGGAGCCCCCGCGTCCGGGCGAGCAGGCCGATGCCGACGGCGAACGAAAAGGCGAACGCGGTGTGCCCGGAATAGAACGAGGCGAAGTTGTCGGGCTCCCGCAGGTCCTCCTCCGACAATTCATCGGAGTACGCGAGCGGCCGGGGCCGTTCGACGGCGGACTTGATCACCCGCATCACGAGGTAGTTTACCGAGACGATCTCACCGAGCAGGATCAGATCGTCGAGAAGCGTTGACCGGTCGGGCAGGAGAAGGTAGTAGGCAGTGAAGGGGAGGAGCACGGTGGCGAATTCGGTGAGACAGGAGAGATCGGAATACACGGGCCGATATACCCCGGCGACTTCCCGGTCGAGGGGATTCACCCGACTGCTGTCGAGATCCAGGATCCCGGGCAGGAGCGGTTCGGCCCGTGTTAGCTCGATGAGGCTGCTCAGGGTGGTGGCGGCAACGATAATCGGCAGGTCGATCCCCGGATCGACGGTGAGCTCCTCGGCACCGGCTGGTACGCTCGGCAACAGGAGGATCGGTAACAGAAGGATCCAGGGTATCTTCCGGGCGCAATGAGTCTCGCGATCCGAAAGCGGATCTCCGGTCGGTGGTGGGAGGGCGGCGGCTCTGCGGCAGAAACGTTCGTCCATCTCCTCTCTTTCTTGCGGGAACAGGTTCTACATCAATGTTACTGCGTAGTAACCATGTGAGGCTACCGGTGCAGGAATCGTACAGAGATGCACTGACAGGCAGTCTGATGAATGTTGTGGTATCAGGTCATGATCTATACCTGGAGCTCCAGTCACGGGACACCGACGGTGACGCAGTCCAGGAATCATGTACTGCGTTCTGAAAGAGACGCTCTCGGTGCTGGTGATCGTGAGCGTGATCGTCGGCTTGAGCATCGCCGATCTGCCGGACTCGCAGGTCGACCAGTATGATCATCATCAGAAAAAAGCGTTTCTGGAGGCATACAACAAGGCCTACGAAGAATATGACCACGATGAGCACAAAACATTCGCTGTTGCCCATAAAGCCGCGAAGCAGGCGGGGAACAAAGAAAAGGGCTGATCTCCGGCATGCAGAAGATCCTGATCGGAATGACACTGAAGCCGATCCCCCGGTTCACGGAGAACCGGTTACCCGGCTCTCCGGCAGCGGGACCGCTTCGTTCACGAGTACCGGAATGCCGATCGCTTCGACCGCCTCGGCAACCGACGAGTTGTTGTCCCGCCACATCCCGTTCTGCCGTTCCTCCGGTCCGGTGCACGGCGGCTTCCGCAGCCGGTCCTCGAGACGTCTCTACTGGTTCACCAGCATCATTTCTTCGATCTCACGGCTCATTTCATCCGTGATTTCGGTGGAAATGGGTGGCGCTCATCGGCTCCCATTTCACCGTTCTGATCGATGTCGTCGAGAAGCCGCTTCATCGCGGCGATCTCGAGAATTTGAGACCGGATGATTCCGTCCGCCAGATTCCGAACGCGCGGATCGTTGATGCTCGCCTTGCGCGCGTTGTTTATCGCGATGGAGTGGTGGGGGATCATCGATTTCATGAAGGCCACATCTCCGACGAGCGCCTGGGTTCTGTTCGTGACAAGAAACGCTCCTCCTGCCAGCACCGCAAGAGCGAGAACGGCGATTTTGGTTCCCATCCCTTTGTACATCGGCCACATGAAGGACAGCATCACGATGGTCATAACGCTGCCCATGACGAGCGAAGCGATCAGACGATTGATGCTGAACAACGCATGGTCGAGCGAGTAGATGAGCTGATACATCAGGAAGAACATGATCGATGCCGAAACCGCGATCATCGCGGCGAACCGGCCCCATCCCATTCCCGTTTTGCTTTCCTGTTTCACCTCATGCTGATCCATAATCGGTTTCCTCCTCCGTTGTTCTTATTCCTGCGCAGCGGTGATGCGGTACACCGCTCCGTTCGAGCTGAACGGGTTCGGTGAGTCGGTCGTCGTGACGTAGATCTCTCCGTTCTCGTCGTGTCCGAAGCCGAGCAGGAATCCCTCGAGGGTGTTGCCGTCCTTGCCGGCGATCCGGAGCTCGTCGCTCACCCATAGGTCGCCCGCTTCCCGGGCATTGTAGAGCACGCCCGCCGGCTTCTCGTGTTCGCTCGTGAAGAACCCGAAGACGTATTGTCCCTGGAGTTCCGGCACCGCTTCTCCCCGGTACACACCGCCTCCGACGATCACGTTTCCGGGACCGCCCTGCTTGAGGTTCGGGTACTCGATGATCGGCAGGACCAGGTTGTTGCCGTGGGGGTCTTCGGTCGGGCCCTCCTCGAGCGTGTTCATCCGGTTCTCGGTCGAGAAGTAGTGGGTTCCTTCCATGACGTTCCATCCGTAGTTGCCGCCCCGCTCGACAAGGTCGATCTCCTCCCAGAGTTCCTGCCCGGCATCGCCGGAGTAGATCCGTCCGCTCTCTTCGTCGAACATGATGCGGTAGGGATTGCGGAACCCGTAGGCCCAGATCTCATCGAGCCCCGCCGTTCCGACAAAGGGATTGTCCTGCGGAATGCCGTACGAACCCCAGGGCTGCTCCTCTTCGACATTCGGATCGATCCGTATGATCTTACCGAGCAGGTTCTCATCAATATTCTGCGCGTTGCCGCCGCGGTTCATCTCGTACCAGTCCTCGACGTGACCGGTCCCGACGTCGCCCCAGTTCCCGCCGTCGCCGAAGCCGACGAAGAGGTAGCCTTCCGGTCCGAAGAAAAGGCTGCCGGAGTTGTGGTTCATCTGCGGCTCGGCGATCGAAAGAACGGTCCGTTCGGTCCCGGGATCGGCCGTCTTTGCGGCATCGGCGCCCGCCGCACCCGCGGTGAACTCGGAAATCCGTGCGATGTGGTTGAAACCCTCGGGCGTCTCCGGCTGCGTCGGTGCGCTGTAGTGGACGTAGAACTTTCCGTTCTCTTCGTAATCGGGATGAAACGCGAGTCCGAGCAGTCCGCGCTCGTCGTAGCCTTCGTTGAGCTGCACGAGCCGGCTGCGGATATCGAGAAACGGCTCTTCCTGGAGCCCCCCGTTCGCTTCGTCGATCACACGGATCACGCCGATCTGCTCGACCGCCATCAGCCGCCCTGTTCCCGGTTCGGGAATAACCGTGACCGGATTCGAAAGACCCTCCGCGACCTTCTCGAGTCCGATCGTCACCGTTGGGGCCGCGGCGCCGAGGGTATCGCTCTGGTCCTGCCCGAAAAGCGGCGCTACCGTGAGCCCGAGCACGAGAGAACCGAGTACTATCCCGGGTAATGCAACGTTTTTCATGACTGCTCCTTTTCTAGCTATTCTTTTCTATCTATTTATGTAGAAAACATACTGCCATGCAGGGAGGAAAAGTAAATCGGTCCGCTCACCGGTTCCGCGCTTCACTGTCTGCGGTAAAGGAATCGGCGACCGGGGTGTTGACAGTATCCGCCTGTTGCCGGATAAAGGGTTACAATATCAACTGAAACAGGGGAGGAGGAAGCCGTGGATCTCGAACAGCCGCGACGGTTCCGCCCGGCGCGGCGGGAACTTGAGCGTGAGAACGATCTGCAGCTCCGGGGAGAATCCGGCTGCTGCGGAGATATCCCCGTCGTGGACACCCGACTTCGGGCGGCGGACCGGCTCGGAGCCGTGCGCGTCCGGCTGGGAATCGGACGGCACCGGTATCGGGTGGAGCCGGGACTCTACAGGGTCGGACGTCCGGACGGCGATGCTCCGGTCCTGGTGACCGCGAATTACCGGCTCAGTTTCGATTCGGTGCGGAAGCACCTCGCGGGACGGAACGCCTGGATTCTCGTCCTCGACACGAAGGGGATCAACGTCTGGTGCGCGGCGGGGAAGGGTACTTTCGGCACCGACGAGCTGGTTCGAATGATAGGGCGGACGGGACTCGAATCGGTGGTCACCCACCGCCGTCTCGTTCTACCGCAGCTCGGTGCACCAGGGATCTCGGCACACGAGGTGACAAAGAGAACCGGGTTCCGTGTTCTCTACGGCCCCATCCGTGCGAACGACATTCCCGCGTATCTCGATGCCGGAATGGTGAAGAGCGAAGCGATGAGAACGGTCCGTTTCACACTCGCCGACCGGCTCGCTCTCGTGCCGGTCGAGGTGAAAGGGAGCCTGCCGATTGCCGCGCCGATCGTCGCATGGGCGGCGGTCTCGGGCTACATCGCCGGTGGCCTCTCGGTGCTGCTCGCGTATGCCGGCATCGCGGCAGGAGGAGTTCTTGTCGGAACCGTTCTCGTTCCCGCGCTTCTGCCGCTGCTCCGGGTGCGCTCCTTCGTCCTGAAGGGTGCAATCCCGGGAGCCGCATGGGCTGCCGTTGCGGCGGTCCTGCTCGAGCTCCCGCCTCTTGCGTCTGCAGGATTCCTGCTGCTCGTCCCCGCAGTATCCGGTTACCTTTCGCTCCAGTTCACCGGAGCGAGCGTGTTCACCTCGCAGTCGGGTACCCGGTTCGAAATCCGCCGGTTTCTTCCGCCGCTTCTGCTGTGCGGCACCGCCGGAGCCGTGACGGTTCTGCTTTCATCGTTCATGGGAGGAGCATCATGAAGAACTATCGGTACTACGTCCGTGATCTTACCCTCGAGATGGATAGGGAGCGATGCATCGGCTGCGGAATGTGCGTTGAAGTCTGTCCGCACGGGGTGTTCGGGATCGAGCAGGGGAAGGCCGTACTGCTCGATCGGGACGGCTGCATGGAATGCGGAGCCTGCTCGCGCAACTGTCCGACCGCTGCCGTCCGGGCCGGATCCGGAGTGGGGTGCGCGTCCGCGATCATCGGCGGACTGCTGAGGGGAAGCGAACCGGAGTGCGGCTGCTGCTGCGGTGACCAGGAGGACGGTGAGCCGCAAAACGGTGCGTGCTGCTGAGGCTTCTCCCGTCGGGACCCGAATGCTGCTTCTCTCAGCAGT
The DNA here is from genome assembly GCA_963728215.1 of uncultured Spirochaetota bacterium. Lineage (GTDB taxonomy): Bacteria > Spirochaetota > Spirochaetia > CAVSJD01 > CAVSJD01 > CAVSJD01. The sequence continues at coordinate 34,017 of CAVSJD010000016.1, forward strand.
TTCTACAGAAGCTGGAACGTCGTCACGCAGGTGTTGCTGGTCCGATACGGTGCGACGGCTACGACCATCCGGTCCTCGGGAAGCGGAACGGTCACCGTATCCCCGGCACTCATGCCTTCGAGATCGGAGGGAGCAGGCGGAGGATCGACGGCGGCCGGTTTTCCGGTGCCGCAGAGTCGGCGGGAGACGCTGCCGGGATGGATGCCGCTCCCGCTCCGGATCCGGAAGAGCCGGAACAGGAAACGAGTGCGCCGAGCAGCAGCAGGCAAACGAGGAATCCCGTTCCGAAGGTCCGGATGACGCTCCGCATTCGGACAGTTCCGCTCCGCACCATGATCCGCTCCTTCCGGCTTCGCACGCTCTAATGCTGCATGAAATCCGGTAATACTACCAAACAAGTAAGATACGCGAAGTATAGAGAACTGCGGATATTCGGACAACAGGAAAGAATGCCGGGAAGCTGCCGTTTCCCGGCAGAGCGGATTTCTTCCTTGACGTACGGGAATGGAAGGGGTACACTGGTACCACCCCCTGGGGGAGGGGGTCTTTCCGCCGCTCGAAGAGGGAGCGAAGGAGATGAAGCTGGTTCTTCGGAATATCTACGGTTTCCCGGAACGGGAGTTCGCCTGGAAGATTCGATAACGGAAAGGAGCAGCGAATGGAACAGCAGATGCTCAGACAAGAGGTGATTCCGGTCCGCGGGACGGAAACGAGCGAAGGGAGAGAGCGGATCGTTCATACCGCCTCTTCGGTCTTCGGGGTTCAGTCGGCATCGATCGAGAGCGGTGTGCTGCGGATCGAATATGATCCGTATGCGGTGACGATCGATTACGTAAAAGAGGAGATCGCCCGACAGGGAACCGAGTTTACTCCTTCGCCGAAGCCGACGAAAAATCCGTTCCGGCGATTTCTCGACTCACTCATCGCGAGCAACGAACGGGTTTACGGCTCCGACCGGCTCGACTGCTGCAAGCTGAACCGGAAGGACTGATCGGTGATGGAAGTGAAGCACCGACAGTCGGACCGGATCTGCTGTACCGGAGGTGTGTTGCTTCCGAATGGAGAGGCGGATATACTGAGTAAAAACACCTGCAGGGGGTAGGGGTATGTCCGACGTACAGGATCGACCGCGAATGCACGGCACGTGCGAAGTCGATGAGGCAGCACTGCGACGCCTCAAGAGCATCTCCGGGCAGGTCGGCGGGATTCACCGGATGATCGAGGACGGGAAGTACTGCATCGACGTGATCACCCAGATCTCCGCCGCGCGCGCGGCACTGAACAAGGTGGGCATGATGATTCTCGAACGGCACATTCAGACGTGCGTATCGGAAGCGATCACCTCGGGAGGGGACCGGAAGGACGAGATCATCGAGGAACTGATGGCGGTTCTCTCACGGGGTGAGATCTGACCGGAGCGATAAAGAAACGGATGCGATGCAGTTACCGCCTATCGGTCGACCCGTTCCAGCGCGGCCCGCAGGCGGTCCCGGATCATCCCGGCGATCTCGTTGAGCTTCGGATTGTCCACCGCCTGCATCGAAGCGACCGGATCGATCACGGCCACCTCCACGGTTCCGTCGCCCGCGTCCCGGACCACGACATTGCACGGCAGCATGAGGCCGATCAGCGGTTCCGCCTGAAGTGCCTGGTGTGCGTTCGGCGGACTGCAGGCCCCGAGAATCCGGTAGCGGGGAACATCGACATCCAGCTTCTTTTTCAATGTCTCCCGGACATCGATCTCGGTCAGAACACCGAAACCCTCCTGCTTCAGCGCGTCCGTCATCCGATTCACGGCATCGTCGAAGCTCGTATTCAGTCTCCTGCTTGTGTAGTACTGCATTCTTTCCTCCCTTCCATTCACTCATAATACTTCAGACCGGGAGATCGGTCCACAATCCGGCTGCCGTACCCGGCGAAAACCGATGATGGCGACCGGCGGTACGGATTCCTCGTCTGCCGCAGCTGCGCGCGGCTGCGCGGCATGAAGCGACCACTTTTCTCGAAGATGAGTGAGCTCCCGAACACAAACCATTTTTAAATTGTGATACAGTAATAAGCACCTCCTGAAGGAGTGAGGATGCACGTTGCATACAGGCAGGAAATGAGATCTGGCTGGAACGGAGAGTAGACTGGCAAAGGAACAGCAACGACCTTCCCGAGTTCGGGAAAGGGAACGTTTCCGTATCAGAACACCAGGTTCCGAAGACCGGTTCGGACGCATGAGGAAGCAGGCAACCTTCGCATTCCTTCCTGCATTCGCAGTGACTGCGGCGACGGTTCTCCTTATTCATATAGGTATCCGCATGCCCCGGGACCATTTCTCGTCCGGTGTCGTAATCCTGAGCATCGGCATCATCCTGTTCGGCTCTTCCCATCTGATCGCTTCGATCGTGAGCGCTCCCGTCGGGCAGGGGAGGTACTCTTCCTTTCTGCTGCTTTATCTGACACTGGGGCTGATCACCCTCGGCTTGCTCGCGGTGTTCGAAGCCGATCACCTCGGAAGCGGACCTTTCTGGAGCATCCGGGATATTCAATATCTCGGGGATGCCTGCATTTTCGTTGCAGTGGGAATCCTCATCCGGGAGTCGATCGGCCGTCTCAGCCCGATCCGGATGCTCCTCGAAGCACAGCACCGGTACACCAGTCTTGTCGATTCCAGCCCCGATGCGGTCCTGGTGATCTCGCAGACCGGATGCCTGTTCGCCAACATCGCGGCCGCGAACCTGCTCGGTACGGCATCCCCAGCGCATCTTGTAGGAAGAACGGTCAATGACTTCGTGGCCGAGCAGGATAAACGGCGTGCGTCGCTCGGTATTCTGAGGTCGCTATCCCGAAACGGGCGAAGTGTGCCGACCGAGTTCCGGCTCGTTCGGCTCGACGGTCGCGAGATCGAGGCTGAAACGGTGGGAGTCCGGGTCGCCTATAAGGGCACTCCAGCCGTCCAGGTGGTGCTTCATGACCGAACGGAACAGAAGGCGGCCGAGCGGAAGCTTCGGGAAAGTGAGGAGCGATTCAGAACTCTGCTCGACGGCCTGCTGGATGTCGCGTATCGACGGGATCTGACGACGGACGAGTACGACTATCTCAGCCCTTCGGTCGAGCAGGTACTCGGATATTCCCAATCCGAGCTGAAGTGTTTTTCCATGCAGGACATCGGGGTGCGCATTCATCCCGAGGACCGGGAGACCGTACGGATCGGACTGGAGAGGGCAGCCGTCTCCGGCAGCGAACGCATGGAATATCGCCTGCGGGGAAGGGACGGTCTTTACCGCTGGATCGCCGATCATGCAACCATCGAAAAGGGCGCCGACGGTGCGCCGCGATATTACAGCGGAACGGTGCGCGATATCTCCGATCAGAAGCAGGCAATGGAGATGATCCGGGGATTCGCCGAGCGCCTCCGGATCCTTCGCGAGATCGACAACGCAATCCTGAATGCTACTTCCTTGAGCGACATAGTCGATACCACCTTCAGGTTCTTCAAACTGCTGATGCCGGTGCTGAGGATGAGCCTCGTCATGCTGCCGGATACGCGCGAGTGCGGATCGGCGGTGGTGGCGCACACGGCCGGTGCGGATACGATCAGATCGGGAGATTCGGTCCCGATCGAACTGTTCGGATCGATTGAGAACCTCGCCGGCGGCAGGGTGAACCTGGTGCGGAATATCGATGAGCTGGACCAGAACCGGGCGGTCTCATCAATCCGTGCCGCGGGGGTCCGGGCATGGATGAGCGTACCGCTGCTCTCCCGGGATTCACTGGTCGGCATCATGAACATCGGTTTCGAATCGTCGGATAGTCTGAATGATGAGGCGGTCTTTATCGCTCAGGAGTTGGCCCCTTCGGTGGCTCTGGCAGTGGTTCACGATGCCATGGTGGGGCAGCTCACGGATCAGGCGACGAGAATGCGGCTTCTGGCCGGGCGGTTGTCCGAGATCGACGATGACGAGCGGATGGCCGTCTCACACGAGCTGCATGACCGCGTCGGCAGAGACATTACGGTACTCAGTATCAGTCTCGGCCGGATAGGCCAGCAGCTCGCCGACGGAGGAGTCGCCGGGATGGAAAACCTTCTGAATGAGCCGATCCGGCTGGTCGGGGAGATCTCACAGGGGGTAAGAGAGGTTATGGAGCGGCTGCGCCCGAGCGTGCTCTCCGAATACGGACTCTTCTCCGCACTCTGCTGGCTCGGGGAGGATATGACCAGGAACACCGGTATCCGGTGCGATGTCGAAGGGATCGACCCGGAGCTCCCGCTCGCAGCGGATGTCGAGAACCATCTGTTCCGCATCGCCCAGGAAGCCATCCTCAATGCCGTGAAACACTCCGGTGCGGACCGGATCCGGATAAGCCTGCAAAACGGAGGGGGTTTTATCACTCTCCAGATATCCGATAACGGTTCGGGTCGTATTCCGAACAAGGGCGTTCGCAGTGTCCCGGGTACCGGATACGGACAATCCATCATGTATGAACGGGCGGAGCTGATCGGGGCGACAATCGACATCGTCTCATCCCCTGAGAAGGGAACATCGGTGACCGTCCGTTCCCGAAGGTGATTCATGATTCGGCTGGTTCTTGCGGAGGATCATACGGTCGTTCGGGAGGGAATCCGGGCGCTCGTCGAGCGGAGCGGCTCGATTTCCGTCGTCGGGGAGGCCGCCTCCGGATGGGAGGCGGTCCGGATGGCGGAACAGCTGCGACCGGATGTCGTCCTGATGGATATACAGCTTCCCGGGTTGAACGGGATCGAGGCGACACGGAATATCAGGGCCCGGGTACCGGAAACCCGTGTCCTGATGCTCTCGATGTACGGGACCAGCGAACATGTGCAGCGGGCCCTCCGTGCCGGTGCGATGGGATTTCTGCTCAAGGAGGCTGCCGGGCAGGATGTCGTCAGGGCCATCCATGCCGTCGCCCAGGGCAGACGGTTTCTCGGTGAACAGCTCTCGGAACTGATCGTTCCCCTGCTCGGCACTCCGGAGCGGAAAACGGATGAGAGTGAGGAGCTGCACAGCCTGAGCGGGCGGGAACGGGAAGTTCTCCAGCTCGTTACCGAAGGGAAGACCAGTGCCGAAATCGGTGAGCTGCTTTTCCTCTCGGCCAAGACCGTCGAGACCTACCGCAGCCGGATCATGAAGAAATTGAATACTCCCGATATCGTCCATCTCGTAAAATTCGCGATCAGGCACGGAATTACCACAACCGAATAAGCCCGGTACGGAATCCTCGATCAAACTCCTCAACAATCAAGCTTCCCTTACAGAATGTGTACTGATCTCCCGACTATAATAAAAATCTCCATAGGCTATAAATTAGGCATAAGGAATAAAAAGGTCTTTAAGTCTATTTATAGTGAGGTGGCGGGATGATCTCCAGGGTTCTGGTGGTGGAAGACAACGGAATTCTCGCGCTGGAGCTGCAGCTGATCTGTGAAGCGGCAGGGTACACGGTGATCGGGCCGTTTCCGTCGGGGAGCGCGGCCGTCGAAGCCGCTCGAAAGAGCTCGCCGGATCTGCTGCTCTGCGACATCTGCATCGAAGGCGATCTGGACGGGATCGAGGTGGCGGAACAGATACGCCGCTTTCTGGATCTCCCGATAATTTTCATCTCGGCGCTTTCCGATCCCGGAACCCGCAGGAGAATCGATGAGGTGCCCGGAGCCCTGCTGCTCCAGAAACCGGTGGACACCGGGATTCTGCTCAGTCTGATGAGCAGGATGATCGTCTCGGAATGGTCCGAGAGTCCGGATGTACGGTCCGGTATCAGAACGTGAGGTGATTCGGGATGGCCAGGAAGCTGTTGATCGTGGATGATTCGGCCGCGGTACGGCAGAGCATCAGCTATGTGCTGGAACAGGCGGGATACGAGATCGAGGAGGCGTCCGACGGGATGGACGGAGTCGGGAAACTCGAGGAAGGATCATTCGATCTGATCATCACCGATATAAACATGCCCAATCTCGACGGCATCGGCTTCCTCGGGAAGATCCGGGAGCATCCCCTGCACCGGTTCGTCCCGGTTCTGGTTCTGACCACCGAATCGCAGGGGTCAAAGATGGAGGAAGGGAAAGCGGCCGGCGCAACGGGATGGATCGTGAAGCCGTTCAGCGCAGTGAAACTGCAGGAAGTCGTCAGAAAACTCATTCGCTGAAACCGCTACAGGGAAAGTATCGTTCGAAGTATTCAAGGAGGTAACCATGTTCAGGAACATGAAGCTCAATGCGAAGCTTGCGCTCGGATTCGGTGCAATCGTCCTGGTAAGCACCGTGATCGGCGGAGTGGCCGTATTCAGCATGCTGGCGATCGAGCAGGACGCACGGTCGCTTCAGGAGCAGCACATGCCCGAAGTCGAAATCGTGAACGACCTCGAGCAGAATGCGCTCGAGGCGGTCGGGCAGATCAACGCGTATGTCGAGAACTTCCAGGAGGAGCATGCACAAGCCGCGGATACCTTCCTGGACAAGGTGGAAGTACGGATCACAGATGCGCAGGATCTGAGCACCCGGTTCGTCCGACTCGTGGAACTGAAAACCGGAACGGATACGGTGCAGGAGCACCTTGGAGAGTATCGTGAAATCCATGCCCGGATTCAGGAAGTGATCAGCGGCATTCTTCAGGATCGCCAGGAGATGGAACAGGCCTCGGAAGAATTCCTGTCCATTGCCGGGGAATATCTGCAGGTTCAGAATGAAGATTTCGCAGCGGCCCTCGCCGGAGATGCCGACGATGCCGAACTGATGGACCGGATACTGAAGATCAACCTTATGAACACGACCATCGATCTCGCAAACGAAGCAGGTATTCTCTCCTACCGGGGCCAGCTCCAGCAGGATGCCGGAATGCTGCAGCGCGCCCTGGAGATTCTCGACGGCACGAAAGCCTCGGAGGAAGAGATCGTACGGATCACCCACGAAGCGGCGAATCGAAAACGACTCGATGATATAGCGAATAAGCGGAAGAACTTTTCCACTGCGCTTGCGGCCGTAAGCAGGGGCTACCGGGACCTCCAGACACTGACCGAAGAGCAGATCGCGATCTTTCAGGATCTGAACGAAGCAGCCCGTATGGTTGCCGAAGCAGGAACGTCTGCGGCCCGAGAGATCGCCGATGCGACCGTCGACCGTGTATCGTTTTCGCTTTTTCTCATTGTTCCTCTGTTCATCGCGGCACTGCTTCTTTCCCTGACAATCGCGTTCTCGTTGTCCAGAAGCATCATGAAACAGGTAGGCGGTGAACCTTCGGAGATCGAGCAGATCGCAAGACGGATCGCGGATGGCGATCTGACCATGGATCTGCAGAGCGGGAAACAGGAAACAGGCATCTTCGCATCCTTGAAAACGATGTCGGAGCGTCTGATCGATGTGATCCGGAATATTCAATCCGCCGGTCAGTACGTCTCCTCGGGCAGCGAGCAGATGAGCTCCACCGCGCAGCAGATGAGCCAGGGGGCGACCGAGCAGGCTGCTGCGGCCGAAGAAGTTTCCTCCAGCATGGAGGAGATGAGCAGCAATATCCGGCAGAACGCGGACAACGCGCTGCAGACCGAGAAGATCGCCGGCAAGAGCGCAGCCGATGCGGAGGAGGGAGGAGCGGCGGTCGTCGAGACCGTCAGTGCTATGAAGGAGATCGCGGGGAAGATCGGCATCATCGAGGAGATCGCCCGGCAGACGAACCTGCTCGCCCTCAACGCCGCGATCGAAGCTGCCCGGGCCGGGGATGCGGGAAAGGGGTTCGCCGTGGTCGCCTCGGAGGTGCGAAAGCTCGCCGAGCGGAGCCAGAAGGCGGCCGGGGAAATCTCGGAGCTCAGCGGGCGCAGCGTTGCGGTCGCGGAGAAGGCGGGGGCGATGCTGCACGCAGATCGTGCCCGACATCCGGAAGACCGCGGAGCTGGTGCAGGAGATATCAGCTGCGAGCGGAGAGCAGAACTCGGGAGCGGACCAGATAAACAAGGCGATCCTGCAGCTCGACCAGATTATCCAGCAGAATGCCTCGGCCGCCGAGGAGATGGCCGGCATGGCCGAGGAGCTGTCCGGACAGGCGGAGAGCCTGCAGCGCTCGATGAGCTTCTTCCGGCTGCAGGAGGAGCGGAAGCTGCTCGGGTACTCCGGCGAAGCAAGGCAGCGGAGGCTCTCGGCGGCGGGAGTGCAGCGGCGGGTGCAGATCGCGCATGCGGCGGTGAAGAGCGGAGCGGGAAAGCCGGCCACCGCGAGGAGCCGCTGCCCCTCGCGCAGAAAGGACCGCGGCAGAATGCGGTATCCGCGGAGAGGGCGCCGCAAAGCGGGAGCCGTCTCAAAGCGGCCCACGAAGGGGATCAACCTCGATCATGTCGGACGAGCCGGCGATCGGGCGCGATTCGCTCGATGCCGAGTTCGAAGAGTATTGAGCCGGAGCAGGAGGAGGAAACCATGAGTAGTGTCGACACCATTCGGGAATCGACTGATCTGGTGCAGTATCTGACGTTCACGCTGGAAAACGAGCAGTACGCGGTGGAGGTCGCCCGCGTGCGGGAGGTGCTCGAGCTCACCAGCATCACCCGGGTGCCGAAGTGTCCCCGAGTTCATGCGGGGGGTGATCAACCTGCGCGGGAGCGTGGTGCCGGTGATCGATCTGCGGCTGAAGTTCGGGATGAGCGAGTCGGAGAAAACGGTGGATACCTGCATCATCGTGATGGAGGTCGCCCTCGCGAGCGAGACCATCGTGCTCGGGGCGCTGGCCGATTCGGTGCAGGAGGTGATCGAGCTGGAGGAGGAGCAGATCGAGCCCGCCCCGAAGATCGGAACGCGGCTGAACACCGACTTCATCTCGGGGATGGGAAAGCGGGAGGAGAACTTCCTGATCATCCTGAACATCGACCGGGTGTTCACCGGGGAGGAGATCGCGCGGGTCACCGGGGAGGCGGTTGCGAAGGCGGAAGCGGAAGCCGGGAAGGCGAACGTGAAGAAGGAAGACTGAACCGGAAATCGTGACCGGGGAGGAGGGGAGGAGCGATGGATAGGAACCGGAACGTCCGGATTCAGATCGTGGAGGACGAGAGCATCGTCGCATTCGATATCCAGCACCGACTTGCCTTCCTGGGATACCAGACGGCCGGGGTCGCTTCTTCGGGAGAGGAAGCGATCCGCCTGGCCGGAGAAGTGCGGCCCGACCTGGTACTGATGGACATCCGGCTCAAAGGCCCGATGGACGGGGTGCAGGCGGCGGAGGCGATCCGCACCGTCCATGATGTGCCGATCATCTTTCTCACCGCCTACGCCGATGACGAAACGCTCGAGCGGGACCTGCGGGACCTGCGGGACATCAGCGGGCAGCTTCAGGCCGAGAAGCAGCTTCGCAAGAGAATGCGGAAGTGAAAACGCCGTTCCATCCCCCGGACTGGCTCTGCGGTTCGTGGATCGATGAAGTCGACGAGTACAAGCGGTTCCAGTTTTCTCCGGAGAAGATCGTTTTTTCCATCGACGGAAACCTTGTCGAATTTTCCGATCAGTCCAATGTGCAGGTGGGGAATCAGCAGAGTGACGACTCGGAGTACCGATTCTCCATCCATATCCTGGGACAAACGTTCGAGTTAGCCTTCAGGCGACAGAGTGACTCGTTGGTTACGTATCTGAGAGACACGGGCTGTACGGTTCTGAGGAGATGCTGAGTCGGTGAAGGGAAGAGATCCTTACGGCCTGTGGCCTGCAGGTCTTCCGTGGTATTCGGCCCTGAGGACCTGATTCTCCCATGCTTCTCGCGGCAGCTGACGATATCCTGTGCGACGCTCTATCCGGTTTTCCGTATGACAATCCGTTTCGGGTCCTTCAACACAAGAGAAAAAGGCATCTGCTCGCTGAGCTTCTCGAAGGTTCTGTGCCGGAAGAGCGAACAGTGGTCGGGAGGCAGGACATACCACCACTGCTCGAAGCCGTCCTCACGTTCGGGGAGTTCCATATCGGTGTGAATGAGAGCCAGTCCGTCCGGTTTCAGCAGGAAGAGAAACTTCTCCAGAACCGGGCGAGGCTCCGGCAGGTGCTCGAAGACCTGAAAGTTGAAGATGAAGTCGAACGACTCATGAGAGCCGCACATTCGACAGGTATCATTCATTCTCCGGTCCGTCCGTACATTTCCCTGGAATTCGGGGCTGTTTCCTTTCGACCGGGCAGCCGGAAAGAGACGGGCGTTCCCTTGCACTGAGATTCTGCCGAAAGGGCGAGAATCGGACGGGACAGAAGATTCAGGAGTTCGAAAGGGCGAACGCTTCGTTCGAACCGGGAGACTTCAGGCTTCCCCGATAGGCGCGAACCCGGTATATATAGGCGGTGTTCGGGTTCAGTCCCGAGTCGACAAAATCTTCCATATCCGGGCCGACGGTGGCGATCAGGGAGAATTCTCCGGACGAATCGATCTTCCGTTCGATCAGGTAGCCCTCTTCCACAACGGAACGATCGGTCCAGGTGATGCGGATTTCCTGCGGTCCGCCGTATCTTCCGTCTGCAGCGAGATTGCCGGGAGAGCGCGGCACGACGGTGATCACGGAGCATTCCGAAGCGGACAGGGAATCGGTCACCAGAACCGTCGCCAGGTTCTCGCCGGCAATCGCTGGTGCGGTGTAAGCACCGTTGCCGGAGCCGATGCTCCCGAGGGAGCCGCTCAGGAGAGAGAAGAAGTAGGGAGGCGTCCCCCCGTAGCCCATGAAAGTGATCGCCGTGCCTTCCTCCACTTCGGGATCAAGCGGATTGATGCCGAGGGCACCGGCAGCGACGACGTGCACGGTCGCACCGGTGATGGTCCCGATGGAATCTGTCACGCTGATGATGACGCTCGCCGGACCTGACGGGGCGGTGTACACTCCGGTCCCGGTTTCGATCGTGCCACCCCCCGCTGCCGAATAGGAGTACGGAGGAGTACCTCCGGTAGCAGTAAACGTATACTCGTGGTCCACATTCATGTACAGCGTATCGGGTGAAATCCGCAGTTGCGTACCTGCGACCACCGTGACGATGGATTCCCGAGTGTCTCCTGAAGCATCGGTTACCCGCACCAGAGTGGTTTCGGAGACGGACGGAGCGTGATACTCCCCGGTGAGCGAATCGATCCAACCGCTGCCGGATTCCATGCTGAAGAAGTATGGTGGAGTACCTCCCCATGCGTCGAAACGGAAGTCTCCGTTCACCGGTACGGCGACGATCTCAGGGTACAGGGTGAGCTCACCGGAGCTTCCCCCGCCGTTCGCGGCAAGCGGAAATGCCTCATAGACCGAGAAATCGTCGCACCCTGCTGCCAGCAGGAGGATTCCTGCGGCCAGAAGGGGGCACATCATCGAACCGACGTGAAAACGTTTCATGTACGTATTCCTCACCTGCCGAATGAAAAGGAAAGTGCCGGTGCAATCCCGATGATGGGATGAATCCGTTCGAATACCACGATTGAACCGATCTCCAGTCCGATCGTCAGCCGCCGCCCCATGAGAACTCCGGTCCCGATGCCTCCGTCGATATACGGCATTGCTTTTGTGCCCTGTTCGATGATTTCGGATTCGACCGTCAGTACGGCGATTCCTCCTCCGGCCCGCAGGAACATCCGCACCGGTGCTCCTGTTGCGCTCTCCGCCCGGTTCTGCAGGCCCGCGGTGACCAGGAAGGCCGTTCCGTCGGGAACATCCGGGGAAGGGAACAGTTTCAGGTAGCCGATCTGCAGGCCGGTTTCGACCGACATCTCCGAAATCGGAAACCGGTATCCCGCGAATGCAGAAGTCGATGCGGAATAGCGGAAATATTCACACGCTTTTCCGACGATCAGAACCGGAGCGCCCCGGACTCCGAAGGCGGGCCCTCCGGAAACCGGATTGTCGGGTGCTGTCGTCGGTTCGAGAGGCCGGGAAACAGTCGGGAGCGAATCGGTGAAAGCTGTTTCTGCCGGTGTCGCCGCTTCGTCCGCTCGTGGAGTCTGCCCGATCCTCTCCTCCTGAAGTGCAAGGTGGTCGATCATCCCCCGCAGGACCTCGGCGACCTCCGTATCGAGCTGCAGGTCGAGAGGTCGGGTGAACTCCCGGGAGGCAAAGCTTTCTCCTGAAGGGAGCGTGCGGAGGTCCAGAACGATCGTGATCCGGCTGCCGATGACCTGGTATCGACAGACCAGCAGGTAGGAAAGATCGGTTCCGGCGGCCGGAATATTCGAATACGGAGTGAGCCCCGTCCGGCTGAGCTCGATCATGCACGCTTTCGAGAGCACACGGTCGAGCATTTCGTCCGAAGGAGTTCCGTCGGTAATCTGCAGAACGCCGTTCCGGGCTGACAGGGGCTGAATGCAGAGAATCATGAGCAGAAAGGCGATTCTCCGGAGCCGTCGTTTCGTTGCACACATTCCGAAACCTCGCTACACCCGTTTTTCTCGTACTCCTGGTGATTCGAATATAATAATGAGAAGGTGAGATAGCTACAGAATTTATAAAAATGTCGAAACGTTCGTTTCCTCCGGATAGTTTCCTCTGGCCTTGACAACTGTGCATATGCACAATACGATATACGGGATCGAGAACCCGTGTGATCGGCGGGATGGTTCGATCCGGAGAAACGGCGAATCATGCCGGTGGGAATTCGGTCGAGAACGGAATCTGGAGAGGAGGAATCTGGCCATGAAATCTACTTCACGACATGTTACCGGGTGTTTTCAGTCAATCGTGGATAACGAGCGGCATCACGGAGTGGTGCTCGACCTGCCGGGGACAAAGGGGGGAGACGACCTTGGACCGACCGCGCTCGAGCTTTCTCTGATGGCACTTTCGGGATGCATTTCCACTATCTGGGCTGTGGTGGCGAAGAACTCGGGTATTACCTATCGGAAAATTCTCGTCGAGGTCGAAGCGGACAAACCCGACGATCAGCCGACATTCACCGCGGCCCGGGCGGCAGTGTCCATCGACTCGGATGAGGAACAGGAGAAGCTGGAGCGGACGCTGGCCAAAACTATGCGGGCCTGTCCGGTGGGACAACTCTGGGAGAAGGCGGGAATAGAGATCGGAACCCGGGTTAAGAAAGTGAAACTCGTCGATATTTAGTCGGCAAAGAGAATACGGTGCCGGTGGGAACCCGCCATCTCCGGCGGTCCGAACCGATCAGGTCGCCAGCCCCATCGGCACTTTGCTGCCCCGAGAAGATGAAACAGCAGATTCCCAGGGAGGGAAACGTGAATCTTCCGGAAAATGCAACCGCGATCATCCTGGAGAGCATTTCCGACGGGGTGTTCACGGTGGATCGAAACTGGCGCGTCACGTCCTTCAATCGGGCAGCGGAAGAGATTACGGGCATCCCCCGGGGAGATGCCGTGGGCCGGCGCTGTTCCGACGTGTTCCGTTCCAGCATGTGCGAGACTGAATGTGCGCTGCGCCGTACCATGGAAAGCGGCGCACCGATCATAGGCCGCCCGGCATTCATCATCACGGCGAAAGGCCGGCGGGTCCCCATAAGCGTGTCCACGGCCCTGCTGCGTACACACGACGGAACGGTACTCGGCGGGGCGGAGACGTTCCGTGACCTGAGCCTGGTAGAGGAACTCCGGAAGGAGCTCGAAGGACGATTCCAGGTGGGCGATCTGCTGAGCCGCAGTCCTTCGATGCGCAGGATCTTCGAGCTCCTTCCGCAGATCGCCGGCAGCGAGAGCACGGTGCTCATCCAGGGAGAAACCGGAACCGGGAAGGAACTGATCGCGCATGCGCTGCACGGACTGAGTCCCCGGAGAAACAGTCCTTTCGTTGCGGTCAACTGTGGGGCGCTGCCGGACACGCTGCTGGAGTCGGAGCTCTTCGGCTACCGTTCCGGAGCGTTCACCGGCGCCGGTGACGACAAGCCGGGACGCTTCGCACTGGCCGATGGCGGTACCATCTTCCTCGATGAGATCGGCGACATCTCTCCCGCCCTGCAGGTTCGTCTGCTGCGGGTGATCCAGGAACGGGTCTATGAGCCGCTGGGGGGCACGAAGTCCGTTCGGGCGAATGTCCGGATCGTGGCCGCGACCAATCGGGACCTGACCGGATTGGTGAGCGCCGGCGAATTCCGGCGGGACCTCTACTACCGCATCAATGTGGTCCGTCTCGATCTTCCGCCTCTGCGAAAGCGTCGCGAAGACATCCCGCTGCTGGTGGACCATTTTATCGACCGATTCAATCGGCTCCAGGGTAAGTGCGTCATTGGCATCGACCCGGAGGTTCTGGCGTTCCTGATGTCTCACGATTATCCGGGGAATATCCGGGAACTGGAGAACCTGATCGAGCATGGGTTCGTTCTCTGCCGGGAGGGTCGGATCGGAATTACCCACCTGCCCGAAGAATTCATGGAACGATTCCCTCCTGTCGATCCGGGCATCGGCATCGGATCGACCATGCAGTCTCTAGAAGCAGGGGTGATCATGGATGTCCTCCGCCGGAACCGTTACAACCGGCTGGCTGCCGCCCGGGATCTGGGAATCCACAAAAGTACGCTGTATCGAAAAATCAGAACCCTCGCCCTGCATCTGCCTTCCCGGGACGGCCGAAGCTCAGCCGCCGCTTCGGAAGATTGAGAGTCGCTGGATTGCAACGGTAGTACGGAGCAGTGTCGCAATCACGCGACCCTGCTGTCGCATCTTCCGCCCAACCCCTGCCGGGTTTGAGAATCCAATTTTTTCTCTTACGATCAGTTAACTATTCTCTTCGACCCGCCGCCTGCCCTGGCACTCTTATTGCATGTAAAAACGGGACAGCACGGGAACGATCAGATAGAAGCGATATGGTTGCAGGATTTGCGGTATGGAACAGCAGGATATCCCCGGTGTTCGATGTTTCCCGCCCGCTGGCAGCTCTGCTGGCGGTGTACGGGCTGCAGCTGATACCGTTCATTGCCGGGGAGGTCGAAGAGGTGATCTCCGCATGGCTGAACGACGCGCTGCCCGATCCTGCGCTCAAAATGCCAGGTTGCAGCGGGTTCGGATGGAGCAGGGGAGCGGTCGGAAGAGTACCGCAGGGTGGGAGACGATACGGTCATCGACACGGAACAGTCCGGATATTTCCGGGAAAGGAGAAACGCATATGTCGAGAGGAGATCGAACGGGACCCGCCGGATGGGGTCCGATGAGCGGCCGTGCCGCGGGATGGTGTGCGGGACATCATGGTCCCGGGTATGCCGACCCGTTTGCAGGTTTGGCTGTCGGAAGCGGACGCAGATCCGGGAGAGACTTCCGGGGAGCGGGATCCGGCGGCGGCAGAGGCTGGAGGAACTGGTTCCGGAGCACGGGACGACCCGGTTGGGCTCGTTTCGGCGGAGGGGTGCCGTATGCACCGGAAGCGACCCTGCCGGAAGCGGAGAAGCGGTATCTCGAGGAGCAGGCCGATGGGCTCGAAGACCGGCTCGAAGAGATCCGGCATCGTCTGGACGAGCTTTCCGGCCGGGAAACGCCGAAGCAGGAGTAGCTGGCATGAAGATCATCGTGAGCATGAGCGGAAGCGACCTTGACTCTCCGGTGGACCCCCGGTTCGGACGGTCCGCCGGGTTTCTCCTCTTCGATACGGAAACCGGGGAATACCGGGTGGTCGACAACTCCAGGAATCTGAACACAGAACAGGGGGCGGGTATCCAGGCTGCCGAGGTCGTATCCCGGCTGGGAGGAGAATGTCTGCTGACCGGCCACTGCGGGCCCAAGGCATTCCGGGCACTTCAGGTCGACGGAATCCGGGTGTATACCGGAGTGGCAGGTACGGTCCGTAGTGCCATCGAGGCTTTCCGTACCGGATTGTTGACCGAGACCCGGTCATCGGACGTGGAGAGTCACTGGGTATGACGGTCGCGGTCGCTTCGGGGAAAGGCGGTACGGGCAAGACTACCGTTGCCGTCGGTCTCGCACTGACGGCAGCGGGTCCGGTCAGTCTCCTGGACTGTGACGTTGAAGAGCCGAACTGCGACCTGTTCCTGCGGGTCGGGGAGATGCGAAGCGAACCGGTCACCGTCCCCGTGCCCGAGGTGGATGAGAATATCTGCACCGGGTGCGGGGCATGCGGCCGGATATGCATGTATCACGCCGTCGTTTCGCTCCGAACGGGACCGCTGTTTTTTCCGGAACTCTGCCACGGCTGCGGGGGTTGTATGCGGGTATGCCCGACCGGAGCCATCCGGGAGGTGCAGAATCAGGTCGGAGTAATAGAGATCGGCAGGCGGAACCGGGTGGAATTGGTCATCGGCCGAATGGACGTCGGGCAGCCGGCCGCGCCTCCGGTCATCCGGGCGGTAAAGCGACACCTGAACCCCGCCGGACTGAACATCATCGACTGTCCGCCCGGCACCTCGTGTCCGGTCGTCACGGCGGTTCGCGGCTCGGATTTCGTGGTCCTGGTAACCGAGCCGACTCCCTTCGGCCTGAACGATCTGATCCTTGCCGTGGAAACCATGCGGGAGCTCGGGCTCCGGTTCGGTGTCGTCGTCAACCGCTGCGATTCCGGTGACGACCGGGTCGTACAGTACTGCCGGACGAAGGGGATTCCGATACTTCTCTCGATCGCCGATGATCGGCGGATCGCGGAAACCGGTTCCCGGGGACGGCCGATCGTGGAGGCATTTCCGGAATTTCGGCGTGCATTTGTCGAGCTCCACGAGGTGCTCGGTGAGAAGGGGAACGGCGGATGAAGGAGCTGGTGGTGATCAGCGGGAAAGGCGGAACGGGCAAGACCAGTCTGACTGCATCGCTTGCCGCGCTTGAGGGACGGCAGGTGCTCGCGGATTGCGACGTCGATGCGGCGGATCTGCATCTGGTCCTGGAGCCGCGGATCGGGGAGCGCCGCGAGTTCCGCAGCGGACATCAGGCAGTCATCCGGCAGAATGAGTGCCTGCACTGCGGCGAATGCCGCACGCTCTGCCGCTTCGAAGCGGTCATCGAGGATTTCGCGGGTACGGATGAACCCCGCTACCGGATCGATCCGGCATCGTGCGAGGGCTGCGGAGTCTGCGTTCGGTTCTGCTCCGCAGGCGCCATCGATTTTCCGGAACGGATCTGCGGAGAATGGTATACATCGGAGACCCGGTTCGGACCGATGGTTCATGCCCGCCTGGGGATCGGCGCAGAGAACTCCGGAAGGCTGGTCACCACGGTCCGGAAGGAAGCGAGGCGGGTCGCGGAGGAGCGGGGGATCGACCGTATCCTCGTGGATGGTCCCCCCGGTATCGGTTGCCCGGTGATCGCCTCGATCACCGGCGCAACCCTGGTCCTCGCGGTAATCGAGCCGTCGCTCACCGGCCGGCACGACCTGGACCGCGTTCTCGATCTGACCCGGCACTTCCACCTTCCGGCAGCTGTCTGCGTGAACAAATGGGACGTGAATCCGGAGCTGACCGAACGGATCGAGGCAGAGGCGGTCGCCCGGGGTGCGCAATGCACCGGCCGGATCCGCTACGACAGAGCCGTTACCGCGGCACAACTGACAGGAAGATCAGTGGTCGAGATGGAAGGCAGCCCGTCGGCGGAAGACATCAGGAGTGTATGGATCGAACTTCGTGGAATGATGCAAGATACGAAAACTTACAGCGAGGAGCGGAAATAATGAAAATCGCCATCCCGATTGTCGGCGGTCAGCTTGCGATGCATTTCGGACACTGCGAACAGTTCGCCCTGATCGACTCGGATCCGGGTGCATGCCTGATCCGTGAAATCCTGATGATCGAGGCTCCGGTCCACCAGCCCGGACTGTTGCCCGGCTGGCTGGCCGAGCGTGGGGCCGAGGTGATTATTGCCGGCGGGATGGGCCGGCATGCACAGGACCTGTTTGCCGAGAACGGAATTCAGGTGGTGATCGGCGCATCAGCGGAAGGGCCTGAAGTTCTTGCCCGGGCATATCTGGAAGGTACGCTCAGGGTTGGAGCGAATGTCTGCGATCATTGACAAGGGTGAGAGGCGGAACCGTTATCCGAACTATTCCGGCCGTTCCGGCCAGTCGGCGGTGTCGAAGCCTTCCCGGTTCTCGAAGTCCTGACCGACGGCATCGGTACGAGGTTCTGTTCCGTCTCGGGCGACAGGTCTCCGAGCAGGATCGCCTTGAGAAGGGCAGGGAGAAACCAGTATTACCGGAGAATACGCATTAACATGTATGGAAAATGTCACCACTCGGGTTATCACCGATCCGTTGATCCGGCACTCCCGCGGTCAGACGAGAAAGCCGGTCGACGCCGGGGAGGGTGTCCTGCTGCATCCCGCGCTCTCCCCGTCCTTTCACGGTATTGACTGCCTTGCGGATGTGAAACCCTCTGATGGAAAAGAATCCCCGGGTATCGTTTCTGGTCGACGATCGGAAGAGCGGGAAAATGGACTTCGATAGCGGATACGGCAAATCGCTCGAGGTCCTCCGGATCGAGCGCAGCCGGGCGGCCGGCGGGCCGCCCGGGTCCGGATTACTCGTCCACGTGGACGACGTTCTTGCGCTGGGGCGGCTGGAAGAATTTCCGGCCTTTCCCGATGAACTGGCTGTACAGCATGAAGATCAGAAAGACGACGAGCACCAGGCCTGCCGGGCGAAGGAACATTGCGAAGATATTGTCCTGATAGGTCAGGATCGCACGGCGCAGCGAGTAGTCGGCGATGGGGCCTACGAGAACGCCCAGCACCATCGGGGCCACGGGATATCCGCGAACGCGCATGAGATATCCGACGACGCCGAAGAGGAACATGACGACGACATCGAAGGTGGTGAAACCGGTGCCCCACGCACCCACCACTCCCAGCGCCACGGCGATGGGGAGAATGACTTCCCTTTTGATCGAAAGAAAGCGGATGAAGTACTTCGAGAGGAGCCACGAGAGGACCCGGAACACGATGGCGGACATCCAGAACAGGAAGATCATCCGGCCGATGAATCCGGGCTGCTCCACGATGAGCAGCGGACCCGGCCGAACCCCGTACATGAACAGCGCCGCGAGCAGGACCGCGGTGGGACCGCTTCCGGGCAGGCCCAGGATGAACATGGGAATGAGGGCTCCGCCGGACGTGGCGTTGTTCGCGACCTCGGGTGCGATGATTCCCTCTGCACAGCCCTTCCCGAACTCGTCCGGCTCCTTCGATGCCCGGCGGGCCGCGTCGTACGCCAGCCAGGGCGCAACGGACTCGCCGACTCCCGGCACGATTCCCACGCCGATCCCGATCAGGGTCGACCGGATGATGGTTTTGATGTGTTTCCGGAACATGCTGAACTTCGCGATCATCCGTCCCGGTTCGCCGATCATCTGGTAAGGCACTTTCTCCCGCAGGACCCAGAATACCTCGCTCAGTCCGAACAGACCGATGAGCACCGGGATGAACTGGACGCCGCGCATGAGCTCGGGGGTATACCCGTACCGGAAGACTCCCCAGATCGGGTCGGTCCCGATCATCGCAACCAGGAACCCGCCGAAGGCGGCGATCCATCCCTTGAGCGGGTTCTTCGCTCCGAGCGCGCCGGCCAGGGTGAGTCCGATCATGGAAACCAGGAAAATCTCCCAGTCCCCCAGCTTCAGGGCCACGACCGCGACGAACGGCAGAAGCAGAAACGTTCCGAACTCTCCCAGGATCTCACCGATAAAGCTGGACCAGGTCGCGATGCCGACCGCCTCCCGGGCCATACCTTTTCTCGCCATCGGGTGACCGTCGAGGACGGTCGCTGCGGCGGCGGGAGTGCCGGGAATATTCAGGAGGATGGCGGTGACGCTGCCTCCGTAAATGGCGGCCGTATAGATTCCGACCAGCAGACCGATGCCGGCATCGACCGGGAGCCGGAAGACGAGACCCAGCATGAGGGTCATCGCCATGACGGCGGAGATACCGGGGAGAATCCCGCCGATCAGCCCCAGCAGGCCTCCGGCCAGCAGGGCGATGAGCGTAGCCGGGGTAGTGAGCACCGACCATGCCATGCTGGGCATCAGCGACCACTCCTGGGTGAGCAGGTTCCAGTCCATGTTGTTCCTCCTAACGGATCGGGAAAATGGTGACGGGAGTCACGCGGTAGTACGACGGTGACGAAAGATCCGCTCTTCTCGTCCTCTTACGGCATCGGCATCGCGAACATCCAGGGGACGAAGTAGCCGACTATCGCCGCGCTCAGTCCCGTGTAGAGGAGAATCTGCCACCAGTTACCGGCTTTCAGAAAAGTGAAGATGACCGCGAAAAACAGCGCATTCGCGATCACGAAATGAACATGCCCGACCAGAGATACGTAGCCGCCGATGATCGCGGCCAGGGACAGCCAGCGGCGGAACGTCTCGTCCGAAGTGACCGTGCGGGCCCATCCTCTGATCGAACGATACCCGTAGGTCCGGAGAATGAGCCTGATCATCGCCGCATTGAGGAACAGAACGATGAGTCCGAGGAACACCGGGGTGAAACCGGCGGAGGTCACGAATCCGCTCGATCCCTGGTGGGGCATTCGGAGTGCCTCGACGATAAAGAAAACGGCGACTGCGATGAACGCGATCGCACCTACGAAATCACCGACCGGCCAGAAGTACACCTTCGGATCGCTGTCCGCCGGGATGTCCGACGGTTTCCGGTTTGCCTGGTCTTCCACTTGGGCTGTTCCTCCCTCCATCATGGCTCCCGTACCGGAGATCCGGCAGCGGGTACGGAAAGGCCGGGGCAGCCGCCGGAAGGCAGCCGCCCCGCAGAATCCTGTCCCGGAAATCTCCGGTTATGCTAATTGAACTGCGCGAGCTCGCTCTTGTAGAGCGCTTCGATTTTCGCCGGCCACGGTTTCACCTGGGCGGCTGCCTGGTTGGGAGGCCAGGACCATGCGGTGATCTTCGGAATGTTCCACTTCGACGGGCTTTCCTTCGCGATGCCCAGATCGAACTGGGGCCAGCCGCGGGCGGAATCGACCCTGCTCACGGTCTGGTCGGCGATGGTGCCCATCATGGGTGCAAGAATGATGCCCCTGCCTTCCAGGGCCTTCTGCAGCCGATCCTGCTTCACCGCGTAGACGAAGGCGTCGGCCAGCTTCTCGACGATGTCGGTGGGAGTGTCCCGATGTACCGCGAATCCCCAGTAGGGGTTGATTGCCGTATAGACGGCCAGCTCGGGATAGTACTTCGTAATGGAAGGGAAGGTGACTCCGCGCCACACGTAGTCCTTCTGGTACAGGTTGGCGAGGGGACGTACCGTTCCGGCCTCGGCCCAGTCGGAAATGTCTCCGAGGGAAACCGAGACGAACTCGACGTCGCCGGAAAGCAGGAAGCGTCCGGCATCGCGTCCGCCCTTGTACGGGATCTCGCGAACCTTGTCCGCGATCCCGGCAGCCTGTGCGACCGCAGCACCGAAGATCGCCCCGTTTCCTCCCGGGCTGGTGGTGCCGTAGTTGACGGTCTTCGGGGACTTCCGGATGGCTTCGATCAGGTCCGGCAGATCCTTGTACGGAGCATCGGCCTTTACGTAGATCGTCGTGCCGCCCATGCCGGCGGTGAACGGGTAGAACTCTTCCCATGTCGTTTTCGCCTGACCCATGATTCGCCAGGTTCCCTGCAGCTGGGTGCCGCCGAACCAGGTGTTGCCGTCGGGCCGGGACTGGGCGACTCTCTGGCCGGCAATGCCGCCGTTCGCACCGTCCAGGTTGACGACCTGAATGCTCACCTTGAGATACTCGGACATTTCCTGTGCGAGAGCACGGGCAGTCGTATCCGACGTACCGCCCGCCGTCCAGCCGACGATCATCTGGATCGGTCTGCTCGGCCAGTCAGCGGCGAACAGCGGAGCACCTGCAACGGCGACCAGCAGCACCGCGGCGATCAGAAAACGGAATCGTTTCATCGACCACATCCTCCTTTTGTCTTGAGAGCCCTCTCGATGTACCGGCACTGTCTGCCGCATGGCTCGCGCGGGCATCTGGTTCATGATACGGGGAGATAGTAAATACGTCAAGAAAAAGGTATATTTTTAAAAGGTTTAAAAAGTGCAGTGGGGATGAATTCCCCACCGCATCGGATCCGGCGCCGTTCCGGGGAGTTATCCGAGGTAGTCGTCCAGGGAAAGAGAAAGCCGGGAACCGGTTTCCGCGAGCTCGTTCCGGGTCGCATCGGAGAGCTCGATGCCTTCCTGTTCCGCCCGGAGGCTTGCCAGGTGCTCGATCTCGCCCGGCACGAATATCCGGTCGATTCCTTCCGCCCGCGGACAGGAGTGGACCGTCTCGACGTATTCGTCCATCGCCCGGAGGAACTGCTGCGGGTCCATGAACGCGCCGATCTCCAGGGCGCCGAACAGGTGCCCGATCCCCTGCGGCCGGTCGGTCCCGGAGTAGAGGTGTCCCACGCCGGTGAGGTACTGCGAACCGGACAGCAGCCCGGTGAGGATATCGATCACGAGCGCGAGGCCGGAGCCTTTCGCCCCGCCGAGCGGCGCCAGCAGTCCCTTCAGCGCGACCTCCGGATCGGTCGTCTCCCTGCCGTCCAGGTCGAGCGCCCATCCGGCCGGCAGGGGCTTCTTCTGTCGGGCATGGAGGATGATTTTCCCGCGTGCCACCGTGGTGCTCGCCATGTCGATGACGAAAGGGAGGCCGCTTCGGGTCGGGATGGCGACCGAAAGCGGGCTGGTCCCTACCAGGGCCTTCTTTCCGCCCCAGGGAGCCACCGTGGGATTCGCGTTGCTGAGTGCGAATCCGATGACACCCCGGTCGATACCCTTCATGGAATAGTAGGCGGTAACCCCGAAGTGATTGCTGTTGGCGACCAGGGCGAGACCGATCCCGTGCTGCAGCGCGGCTTCGATCGCCTGCTCTGCGCCGAAGGAGCCCGCGACCTGTCCCAGCGCGTTCTTCCCGTCGATCTTGACGACCGCTCCCTTCCGGGATTCGACTGCGGGATCCGCTTTCGGGTTCACCCCTCCGTCCTCGATCCGCTTGACGTAGATAGGGAGCTTGGATATCCCGTGGGACTCGATCCCGCGCCGGTCGGCGAAGAGAAGGACTTCCGCGGTTGTGCGGGCGTGAGACGTGCTGAGCCCGGCACTCGTGAGCACTGCCTCGGCGAATTCCTGCAGTTTGTGTACATCAGCTTTCATGGCGGTAATTCCTCCGACGACGAGAATACTGCAGGCCGGGAAGGGTGTCAACGAAACGGAACACGCAGAGGAACGTCTCGGGCGAACAACTGCGGCGCCCGGTTCATGCAGACTCCCGCGGGAAGAACCGCTCGGAGACCGCCCGGACCCGGTCGAGCCGCAGTCCGAAGCGGCGGGCCAGCGCATCGTCCATCGGTTCCCCTTCCGGTCCCACCCGTTCGGTCAGGCTGCGCCGCCAGCCGGATGCATGCGGTCCATGCAGTTCGGAGTGGTTCTCCGACGTGTTCACCAGGTAACTCCCCGAAACCGGAATCTCCGTAACGTCGAGCCCCCGTTCGCGGGCGAGATCGACCCAGATGTGATGGGAATAGAGGCTGCTCCACGGGTCCCGGCGGGCCGGATCCCCGGCGTCCGGCCGCAGGCGGGCGACGATGCTCGAACCGCAGAGACGATGGAACTCCAGCCGCGAAACTCCCGGGGCCGGCAGCGGTGCGACCCGAAGGCTCTGGAGGTCCGCCATGAACCCTGTTTCGATGACGCCTCCGACGTCGTCCGGGCGGATCACCGAGCGTGCCGTTTCGACCAGCCGCACATCCACCCAGTCGTCTGCATCCAGCTGCATCACCAGTCCTCCGCCGTGATTCTGCACCCGTTCACGGATGACTTCCTGTTTCCGTGCCGCATCGGTGTTGTGGGGGCCCGGGGGCTGTATGTCCCAGTCCGCCTGAAGGAAATCGATGCGCGGGTCGTCGAAATCCGCCTCCGGTCGGTCATGCCCGGCGATCACGACCCGGAAATCCGGATCGGTCTGTGCCCGCACCGAGCTCAGCGTGAGATCCAGAAGCGCCTCTATCAGGTTCCAGTCGCCGGCTGCATCCCGCGGGATCAGGGAAATCGAGAAGGTGAACGGATCGCCGCTGCTCATGGAATCATCATCCTGTCGATCGCTCCGATCATGCTCAGTACCGCTCTCCGCCGATCTGCTGCCGGACACGTTCCGCGAGGGTGGAATCGGCCTGAAGGAGAATCAGAATCTCGTTGAATCGTTCGGCGGTCAGGCGGGTAACGAGAACCGCCTGGGCCATGCGCTCCTGCGAGCTCTTCTGCATCTCGGCAATTTCCTGTACGACCGAATCGAACTCCTCCTTTTCGGCAGCCGAAGCATCGACGGCGTCCTCCGCTCCCGGAGTCCGGTTCGATTGAAGCAGTTCGACGAACCGTTCGGGAGAGAGTTCGGAATCCTCGATGATCTGAACCGTCGCCTTCTGCATCTGTTCATTGATGTCCTGAATGTTCGACATAGCTGTTGCGAACTCGAACAATTCTTCATCGCTTATCTCGGCGATCTGCGACTGACCGGGCATCAACGGGGTCGGCTCCGGGATGAAGAGTTCCTGTGCGGAAATCCCCGCCGGAAGGCCTGCGACGGGAATCGCCATGACCGTCATGATGACGACGAGTGCGCCGGGGTAACCCCTGTGGAAAGATCTTCTTTTTTTCATCATTGATCTCCTGTTTCGTGCGGATCGGATCGTGGGATCGCAGCCGAACCGGACATCCGTGCGCGACCGTCGATCTGAATCCGATACGGCAAGCATACTGATGAGGATCTATTCCGGGCAATCCGGTAAACAGCCGAGAGCCCCTTCGAACCGGAGGGGCTTGCTCGACGAAACGTTTCCGGTATATTAATCGTATGAATATGGTGATCCGCGGCCGCCCTGAACCGTCCGAATCGGTTAAACGGAACCGGAAGAGTACCGCCTCGGCTTCGTCGTCATCGGCAGGAGTGAGACCTTACTCCAGGCTCGCCTGGGTGCCGGTTCTGACGATCCTCCTCGCAACGGTCTGGTTCCAGCTGTTTCCGCATGAGGCGGTCTACCGGTCGGGCGTGCTCCTCACGCTCTTGAACCTGGTATTCTCGACACTCATCGCACTGCTGGTTTCCCTGCTCGCCGCCGGGACGGTGCTCAGCGGAGGGCCCCAACCGCTGCTCCTGCTGGGAGCAGGCATGCTGGTGTTCGGCCTCGTCAGCATCCTTGCGGGAATCGTAGTCCCCGGAGGACGTCACGATGCGGGGATTGCCATCTACAATTCGGGCATGCTGCTTTCGGGACTGTTCAGCTTCGCCGCGGGACTCGAACTATTCCTTCGCATCCGAAGACCGCTTGCCATGAAGAGTTCCGGAAGCCGGCTTCTCCTGGTATACGGCGTCTCACTTTTTTCCGTCTTTCTGCTGCTCCTGATCGAGCACCTCGGATTGCTGCCGCTGTTCTTTGTCGAGGGTACGGGACCCACGCCGCTGCGTCAGTTCGTGCTCGGCAGCGCCGTTCTCACCTTCGCCGTTTCCGCCGTTCTCATCCTTCTGTCCAATCGTCACCTCCGCACCCCGTTTCTTCACTGGTACGGTCTCGGTCTTTTCCTGATCGCGATCGGCCTCTGGGGAGTGCTCGGCATCAGAACGCTCGGCGGCATTCTCGCCTGGACCGGGAGAGGCGCGCAGTACCTCGGAGGGCTCTATCTGCTCGCTGCCGTGGGAATCGCGGTCCGCGATACCGGAAGGCTCGAGATTTCCCTGGAAACGCTCCAGGAGGTTCACCAGAGATACACCAGCCTGGTAGATACGCTTCCCGACGCCGTTATCGTCCTTTCTCACGGCCTGTTTGTCTTCGCGAACCCCGCAGCGGTCCGTCTGCTCGGTGCCGATTCGGTAAAGAATCTTCTCGGCCGGAAAGTCATGGATCGGATCCATCCGGAGAGCCGGGCAACGGTGGCGCGAAGCATCCGGGAGCTGCAGCTGGACAGCGGCCGGAGCCCGGGAGAATCCGTTCCGGTAAAGCTGCTGCGATTCGACGGTCGGGCGATCGAGGTGGAGAGCTCCGGGGTGCGGGTCGACTACGAGGGGCGTCCATCGATTCAGATGGTTCTGCATGATGTCACGGAGCGGAAGCGGACCGAGCGGGCCCTGCGGGAGAGTGAGAGACTGTTCCGTACGGTAATAGAGAACTCTCACGACGGCATCAACCTGCTCGATCTGAAGACCGGGCGGTATCGCTTCGTCAGTCCCGCCCAGGCGGAGCTGACGGGATTCAGCGCCGAGGAGCTCTCCGGGTTTACCGCCGAAACGGCCTACGAGCGCGTTCATCCGGACGATCGTGATCTGTCCGTTTCCCAGCAGAAGCAGGTCATCGAGGGACCGGATTCGAGAGCCCAGGTAGAGTATCGCTGGAAGGTGAAAAGCGGGGAATACCGATGGTTCAGCGACAGCCGTCAGGTCGTGCGGGACGAGTACGGCCGGGCGGTCGCGCTGGTCGGCATCTCCCGCGATATTACCGAACAGAAAGAGGCAGAGCGGGCCCTGCGGATGAGCGAGGAACGTTACCGGACGCTCTTCGAGTCGATCGACGAGGGATTCTGTATCCTGGAAATGCTCTTCGATCCCGACGAATAGCCGATCGACTATCGCTGGCTGGAGACGAATCCCGCGTTCGAGCGGCACACCGGCCTGATCGACGTGGAAGGGAAATCGGCGCTCGAACTCGTGCCGGGGCTGGAACGGTACTGGATCGATACGTACGGCAGGGTTGCCGTGACGGGAAAGCCGGAGCGGTTCGTGGAGCATTCGCCGGTAATGGGACGCTGGTTCGAAGTCGATGCGTTCCGAATCGGAGAACCGCAGCAGCACCGCGTCGCGCTTCTGTTCAAGGATGTCACCGAACGCAAGCAGATAGAACAGGAACTCCAACAGGCGAAAGAGTCTGACACGGCAAACCGTGCCAAGAGTGAATTCCTCGCCCACATGAGTCACGAGCTGCGCACGCCCATCGGCGGAATACTCGGCATGATGGACGTGCTCGCTCGAGGATCAGGGATTCCGAATATCGGGAGCTTCATCGCCCTGGTAGGGAATCGGCGGAGTCGCTTCTCTGGATCATCGGCGACATCCTCGATTTCTCCCGGATCGAGACCGGACAGGTGGCCCTCGCGCCGGTCGAATGCAGGATCCCGGAAGGCAATCGAATCGGTCGATCCGCTTCCATCATCCCGGCCGAGCGAAAGGGCTCGCTCTATCCTTTATGATCGATAACGGATCCCGGAGAATATCAGGTCGACAAGGAGAAGATCGCACAGATTCTCCGGAACCTGATATCCAATGCGGTCAAGTACACCGAACAGGGAAGCGTCGGGGTATACGGTCGAATCGGGTGGCGGATACGGGCGGAAGAACGGTAAGGTGCGTCTCCGGTTCAGCGTGCGCGATACCGGGGTCGGGATCCCGGAGGAAAAGCTCGACACGATCTTCGAGAGTTTCGTCCGCCTGCGCAGCTCGGTGACCGAGTGGGCCATCGAAGGGAGCCGGACTCGGGCTCACGATTACCAGACGTCTCGTCGACATCCTCGGGCGGAATCATGCAGGTCGAAAGCGCTCCCGGAAGGGGAGCACCTTCACGTTCATCGTGGATGCGGAGCCCCTCGACGGAAGCCGGGCCGAGGGCAGTCGATGATCGCCACTCTCCGGGACTCGCATCGCTCCCTCCGCTGCGGATTCTGCTCGCCGAGGACAACCGGATCAACCAGATGTTCGTCTCGATGATGCTGTCCGAGGCCGGGCATGAGCGTTACGGTGAAAACGGGAAAGAAGTGATCCGTCAGCTCGAACGTCATCGGAGAAACGGAGTTCGACCTGGTCCTGATGGATGTACAGATGCCGGTGCATGGACGGGATCGAGGCGACGAAGCGGATACGGGAATGTCGGGGTTTGCATCGGAGGTGCCGATCATCGCGGTCACCGCATTCGCCATGGAAGGGGACGAAGAGCGGTTCCGGGGCGGCGGGGATGAACGGGTACGTCACGAAAGCCGATCGACTGGGCTGAGCTGGCACGGGCCATCCGCGAACTGCCGGGAAAAATGCCGTAAATGCGAGGCTGCCCCTCGGGTTCCTGCGAACTTCGGGGCAGCCTCCTGAAGAGATCTCCTCAGCTTCGATCAGCTCTGACCGGGGGCGCTCGACGGCCACTGGTCGCCGGGGAATCCTTCTCTGTCTTCGAATTCGGCTTCGGTCGCATCGATCCGGGCCTGCTCCTCATCGGGTTCGAACGTGAGAGCATCGAACGGGATTGCGAACAGATCCTGTCCGATCCCGAGAACGCCTCCGCGTCCCATGGCGGCGTAAATAATGCGTCCTTTTTCGATGTCCACGACGAAATCCTCTATCGATCCGAGATCCTCACCGTCGGAGCCGACGATCGAGAAATCCGCGATCCTGCTCGCGAGATACGAATCCGCTCCGGCCTGTTCCGCGGCTTTCTCCTCATCCTCGACGGCCGTGAGATCCTGCGGTGCGGCGTTCACGGTGACTCCGTTGTCCCGGATATCCACCTGGTCCATAGCGGCGAGATACAGTCCGCCTTCGACGCCTTCGATATCGTCGAGGTTCAAGAGCAGGTGGGAAACCTGTCCGTCGGCGGTTATGATCTCATCCTGCACGCGGCCGTAGGTAACCGTCTGCCTCGCTGTCGCCATGCCGGGCGCAGCCGCTCCGTTGGCGGGCGTGTCGGCAGGCGCACCGGCTGCAGCGGCCGGTTCCGGGGCCTGTACACCCTCGATCTCCACGATAGGAATACTGTCCAGCGTGCTCAGCCGGTACAGCGATCCGCTGAGCCCCGAACGATCGATCGGGGGCGGCTGCGCGGCGGCCGGTCCGGTGGGTGCCGGTTGATCCTGTGCGAATACAACTCCCGTGAAAACGAGAAGCGAGAGAATCGCGATCAGAGAAAGCACTTTCGTGTACTTCATGGAATCCTCCCGTAAGGGTCTGCCTGGAACCGTTTTACGGTTCCGATAAATTCAATGTAGTAATACCGCCGGTCATCGGCTACGGGGCGGAATATGTTTCGGAGACTGAACCGATACCTGAGTCGGAGGGCGAACCGAGAAGTCACCCCGATGTAGTTCTGGTTCAAGAAACCCTACATATCGGTAGTATTTTTTCCGTGCTATCTTGGGAATCCGCATGGGAAACAGAATAAATGTGGGTAACTCTTTGCTGGAGAAACAGTAGGAAGGTTGAAAAATCCGCTCGACAAGTAGGCACGAAAATTGCATAATGATTCTATCCCGCACGACCGTGAAAAAGACTCGCGGGAGGCACGATCCACGGATGAGGAGAGGGAACCGATACCATGAACGGAACGAACGGAAAGCGCATTATCGATTTCACCGTTACACCATTGACCGAATTCTACGGCATGAACAGCTTCAATGATTCGCTGATGAAAGAACGTCTTCCGAAGACGATCTACAAGGAGCTCAAGAAAGTTCAGGCCGGAGAGAAGGAACTGACCCGGGAGGTCGCCGAGGTGGTGGCGAACGCCATGAAGGACTGGGCGATCGAACGGGGCGCGACGCATTTTACCCACTGGTTCCAGCCGCTTACCGGTCTCACCGCCGAAAAGCACGATTCCTTCATTCTCCGACCCAGGAAGGAACGGTGCTCATGGAGTTCTCCGGCAAGGAGCTCATCCAGGGTGAACCGGACGCCTCCTCCTTCCCCTCGGGCGGGACTGCGGTCGACCTTCGAGGCCCGAGGATATACGGCCTGGGATACGACGTCGCCCGCCTTTCTCAAGGAAGACAACACCGGGGTCACGCTCTACATACCGACCGCCTTCGTCTCCTACACCGGAGTCGCGCTCGACAAGAAAGTTCCCCTCCTGCGGTCGATGGAGGCGCTGAACCGACAGGCGGTGCGGGTGCTCAAGCTTCTGGGAAACACCACCTCGAAGCGCGTACGTACCACCGTCGGCCCCGAGCAGGAGTATTTTCTCGTCGACAAGGAGTTCCATCGACGACGGCCGACCCGATCTCTCGATCGCCGGCCGTACGCTGTTCGGCTCCTTCCCGCGAAGGGCCAGGAGATGGAGGACCACTACTTCGGCGCGATCAAGGAGCGGGTCGCCGATTTCATGCGCGAGCTCAACTGCGAGCTCTGGAAGCTCGGGATCGCCGGCGAAGACCCAGCACAACGAGGTGGCTCCGAACCAGTTCGAAATCGCCACCGATCTTCACGACCATCGAACGTCGCCGCGGACTCCAACCAGCTCGTCATGGAGACCATGAAACGCGTGGCCGACCCACCACGACCTCGTCGGCGCTGCTGCACGAGAAGCCGTTCAAGGGCGTGAACGGTAGCGGCAAGCACAACAACTGGTCGATGGCTACCGACGACGGCCATGAACCTCCTCGACCCGGGCAACACGCCGCACGAAAACGCCCAGTTCCTGCTGTTCCTCTCGGCGGTCATCAAGGCGGTCGACACGTATGCGAGTCATTCTGCGCATGACCGCCGCGAACTCCGGCAACGACCACCGCCTCGGAGCGAACGAAGCTCCTCCGGCCATCGTCTCGATCTTCCTCGGCGACCAGCTGACCGAGCTGCTCGAGAAACTTTCGAAGAGGCGAGAAGGTCACGACCAGAAACGGAGTGCAGGATCGTGATCGGCGAGACGACTCCTGCCGAAGCTTCCCGAAGGACCTGACCGACCGCAACCGGACCAGTCCGTTCGCCTTCACCGGTAACAAGTTCGAGTTCAGGATGGTGCCCTCCTCCGATTCGATCTCCGGTCCGAATGTGGCGCTCAACACCGTCGGTGGCCGAGATCCTCGACGAGTTCGCCGGTATTCTCGAGAAAAGCGGCGACGTGAAAGAGGGGATCCGGAAAATCGTCGCCGAGACGTGGAAAGCGCACAACAGGATCATCTTCAACGGGAACGGCTACTCGGAGGAATGGAAGGCGGAAGCCGAGAGACGGGGACTGCCGAACATCACCAGCACCATCGAGGCGCTGCAGGAGATCGTGAAGGACTACTCGTATCGAGCTGTTCGAAAAGCACAAGGTCTTCTGCCGCGAGGAGCTCGTCTCGCGGTACAATATCTATCTCGAGAAGTACGCGAAACAGATCAACATCGAAGCGGCTCTCACCATCGAGATGGCCAATCTGAAAATCTTCCCGGCCGCCAATGAGTACGCGCGGGAGCTCGCGGATACGATCATGAGCATCTCGGAGGTCCTCGAAGGTGCCGAGGTATCGGAGCAGAAGTCGCTCCTGTCGGAAGTCCTCGGAAATGCCCGGAAACTTCGCGCGGCTTCGCGGAGCCTGGAAAAGATCCTCAAGGATGCGCACGAAACCACCGGAGATATAACGGAGCATGCCCGGGCCTTCAAGTTCAAGGTATTCCCGGCCATGGAGGAAGTCCGGAAGTACGGCGATGCGCTCGAAAAGCTCGTCGATCGCGACTACTGGCCGTTCCCGACCTACGAAGACCTCCTGTTCAAACTGTAGAGATCCGGAGAGACACGGGACCCGGTTCATCTTTCGGACGGCTCCGGAGCGGCAACGTTCCGGGGCCGTTCTGTTTCCCGGTGCCACTCCTCCGGCAACCGCCGACCAGGATATGTTCGGGCCGGAAAGTAAGAAAAATACTTCAATTTCTCTAAAATTATTGACATTTGCCGGACGATTTGATAAAATCTCTATTAACACTAATAAATAATCCGACTGAATTACGCCGGTTTATTTATTTCCGATCTTCTGTCTTCTACAACCAATGCGGCACCATCCGGATCGAGTATAGGGTGTACCGTGCGGAGAAGTCCGTACGTCGACGAACCCCGGATCATCCCGGATAACGCGACCGATCCGTTCCGTCATGGAGGGAGCAGTGAATCTTTTCGGTACTATCAGAATCGGGCGGAAGCTGGCCGTCGTCCTGTCGATCATTATTCTTCTGTTCATCGGCAGCGCATTCTTCACGGGAGGGATGCTCGCACAGGGCGAGAGGAACGCCACGAGCATGTACGAGGTGTTCTTTCAGGCTACCAATGCACTGCTGGAAGGCGACCGGGATGCCTACCAGGCGAATCTCGCCGTCAGTCAGATGCTCTCTCTCGAAGGGGCGGCATCGGAAGAAGTAATGGCCGGATACCGCAATGACGTCAGGGAGAACAGTGAGCAGCTGCGCACGAGGTTCGGTACTTTCAGGCAGATCATGGAATCTGCGGGATACGGAAACGCACCGCTCTTCATTCAGTTCGACACCAACTTCCAGGGATGGTCGGCCGCCGGCGCACGGATCGAGAATCTGCTCGGACAGGGTGACCGGGTTCCCGCCGGAGAGCTGTATCTCGGCGAGTACTCGCAGTACTTCTCTACGATGCGGGAAGCGATGAACAAGCTCACGGAAGTTTCCGTCGGACAGGCACAGCAGCGGTACGAAGAGATACTGACGGACAGCCGGCGGGCGATCGTTTCACTGTTCGGCGTCATCGCGGTAGTCGTCCTGTTTGCGGCGGTTCTCGGCTTCATCCTCACGATCAGCATCACCCGACCGATCCGGGAGGTCGCCCGGCTCGCGAACGAAATGGCGAACGGAAACCTCACCGCCCGACCCGAAGATCGGTACCTGCGGCAGAAGGACGAGGCGGGCATGCTCTGCCGTTCATTCAACGACATGATCGAGAACCTCGCAAGGATCGTCGGGGGCGTCAACAGCGCCGCCGACAGCGTCTCCTCCGGGAGCCTGCAGATCAGTTCCACCGCGCAGCAGATGAGCCAGGGGGCGACCGAGCAGGCGGCGGCGGCCGAAGAGGTCTCGAGCTCGATGGAGGAGATGAGCAGCAATATCCGGCAGAACGCGGACAACGCGCTGCAGACCGAGAAGATTTCCCGCAAGAGCGCAGCAGACGCGGAGGAGGGCGGCTCGGCGGTCGTCGAGACGGTAGGGGCGATGAAGGAGATCGCGGGGAAGATCGGGATCATCGAGGAGATCGCCCGGCAGACGAACCTGCTCGCCCTGAACGCCGCGATCGAGGCTGCCCGGGCCGGGGATGCAGGAAAGGGGTTCGCGGTGGTCGCCTCGGAGGTGCGCAAGCTCGCCGAGCGGAGCCAGAAGGCCGCGGGGGAGATCGCGGAGCTCAGCGGGCGCAGCGTTGCGGTCGCGGAGAAAGCGGGAGCGATGCTGACGCAGATCGTGCCCGACATCCGGAAGACCGCCGAGCTCGTGCAGGAGATCAGCGCCGCATCCGGAGAGCAGAACTCGGGAGCGGAGCAGATAGGCAAGGCCATCCTGCAGCTCGACCAGATCATCCAGCAGAACGCCTCGGCCGCCGAGGAGATGGCCGGCATGGCCGACTCGCTCTCGACGCAGGCAGGGGAGCTGCAGCGGACGATGAACTTCTTCCGGCTGAACGAGGAGCGGAGTCAGATCGGATACAACGGAAACGGAAACGGTCGTCACGCGGCCGAAACGGCCCGACTGCTTCCGGTCGAGGGATAACCGACGCAGCCGAACGGAGCCGCCGATCGGCCGGGGCGGACGGATAGACCGCCGGCGGACCGCTCAGGTGCGCCGGAAGCCGAGGAGCCTTCTCCGGGCTCGAAGGGAACCGGACAGAACCGTCCCAAGGGGGCAGAGGCGGGCGCACCAGTACCGTTTCGAACGGACGGACTGAAGCATCATCGCCGAAGCCCAGGCCCGCAGCATTGCCGCGTGTGCGCGAGATTCTGCAGCGTCCCGATCAGAAAGCTCCAGAACAGGACGAACACGGAATTTCTGATCCAGGGGGCAGGGGGTTCCGCGGGAACCCGGCCCGATTTCCGATGTGCGCGAGATTCTGCACGTCCCAGCGGGCAGATACCGCCGCAGTACGAACGCTTTCCCCGGATCGCCGTCAGTACGAACGCGAATGCAAAGAACAGGGGCAGGGCGTACCAGAGTTTCAGGCCGCACATCATTATGAACATCACACCGAGCGAAACGACTCCGGTCTTGTCGTAGGTGCGCATCGGGGGGCGAGTCCTCCGCTCGGGACTCGTCGGGGTCTCGGGTTCATGACGGGAGCTCACGCTGTCGCATCCTTATGCAAAATATGGAATATAGGAAAACAGCATATCATGGAAGTGACAGGTATGCAACTCGGCGGATCGGCCCGATTCGATCGGCCCGACCGATCAATCCGGCTTGCCTGGCGTGATCCCGCCTTCAGCTGATACCGAATCTCTGCATCTGTCGCCAGAGGGTGGACCGATCGATGCCGAGCATGCGTGCCGCCCGGGAACGATTCTGGCCTGCAGCTCTGAGGGCAGAGAGAATGACGGTGCGCTGTGTCTCCGTTCTCGTTCGGATCATAATCAACGACAAGACGCTCGCAGAAGTTCCGAACCTGTCGTACATTTCCTTCCCAGCGACGACTCAGCAGAAAGTCCCGACACCGGGAGTCCATGGGGCGTGCTGTGCCGTGTGCGGCGCGGTCCCGCTTTTCGAGGAACGCTTCAACCAGCAGAAGGATGTCCTCTCCGCGGTTCCGCAGGGGAGGGAGGTTGAGACGCAGCACGTCCGGCCGATACAGCAGGTCCTCCCGGAACTGTCCGCTCACAACGAGAGTATGCAGTTCCCGGTTGGTGGCTGCTATGATGCGGACGTCCACGGGCACCACTTCACAGTGACCGAGACGCATGATCTCCCGTTCCTCGATCACGCGCAGCAGCCGTCCCTGCAGATAGGACGGGAGCTCGGAAATCTCGTCGAGAAAGATGGTACCCTTGTGAGCCAGCTCGAAAAGACCGATCTTGCCGCCCTTGGCCGCGCCGGTGAACGCCCCTTCCACGTAGCCGAAGAGTTCGCTCTCGAGCAGCGACTCGGGGGCGGGGAATGGATCGTCGTGGCGTGTGATGACGAGGAGACCTGGCAGGTTCTGAAAGAAAAGGGCGTACCGGTGAGCCGGAACGTGATGACAACGCCGTGTTGTGGAACCTGCGTGAGGAGCAGGACCGGGCGTTCTTCACCGTTGCCGCTTCGCTTGCTCGACCGTAACACCGGAGGTCAGGTCGACGGATGGTCCTTCATCCCGTCGACCGGCCGATCCCGGCGATAGCTTCCCGTTGTCAATCTGCTGACATTCGAACACAAAAAAAGCACCGGATTTCGTCCGGTGCCCTAACTCTTTGCCCTTTGAGGCTTTATTTGCTCCCCCGGACAGACTCGAACTGCCGACCTAGTGGTTAACAGCCACCCGCTCTACCAACTGAGCTACAGGGGAACGTCTTTCGACGAGCATCAAGATAGCCGAAAGGGAGATTTCTGTCAAGCATCGATTTCAATCTTCGATCGATTTCGATTTTCCTGCCCTGTCAACTCGTGAGTGAGTATTCTAGAATCATGGCATACTATCTGGTGCGCGGGAAGATCCGGGAGGGACTCGCGGGGGAACTGCGCAGGAAAGTTCTGGTCGGTTCCTTCCGGAATCTCCGCCCCTTCGGGGAGGCACTGACGGAAGGCCTCCGGGATGCCCGCCTGGCGGAAGACGGCCGATGGATCTGGGAAGAAGTGGACCACTGCTCGCCGCCTCTCTTGCAGGAGCGGGAGGCAGTGTTGGATCGATATTTCCTGAGTCTCGAGATCGAACCGGTTCACGAGGGTGACGGTTGGCGGCAGGTCGAGCACCTGCCGAAAGCGGTGGCCTGATCGGTCGACGTCTTTACGCCCGGAACGGGATACGGTACCATGACCTCATGAAAGACGGAATCATCCGGGGGGTTCTCTTCGATTTCGACGGCACCATCACGGTGCCGGGATCGCTCGACTTCAGGCGTCTCCGGGAAGAACTGGGTTGCGCCGAGGGGTACTCGATCCTCGATTTCCTTTCGGAATCGCCGAACGAGGCCGAGAGCCGGCGTCGCCGCGAAGTGCTGACCCGCTACGAGGACGAGGCGGCCGATCGCGCCCGCGAGCATCCGGGTGCGGCGCAGCTGGTCCGGTTCCTCAGGGAGCGGAACCTGGCCGCAGGAATCATCACCCGCAACAGCAAGCGGAGTATCGAGCGGTCCTTCCGGTGTTTCCGCGATCTGTCGCCGGCCGATTTCGACATCGTCGTCACGCGCGACGACGGTCCGGCGGCCAAGCCGAGCCCCGAAGGCGTCGAGCACGCCGCACGGAGCATGGGCATTCCGCCGTCGGAGCTCCTGGTCATCGGGGACTACATCTACGATGTGGAGGCGGGACGGCGCGCCGGGTCCGTCACCGTGTTCCTGGACAATCTCCCGTCCCGCACGTTCGCCGATCCGGGCGCGGATTACACGATCCGGGACCTCGGCGAGCTGCGCGAAGTGGTGGAGCTTCATCTGCCGCTTCCCCGGGGAAAACTGCCGAACCGACTGCTTGCGAGCTTTCTCGGAGAGACGGCGGCGGAGCCCTCCCTGCTGGTTCCCCCGGGGGTCGGGGAGGATGCGGCTGCCGTCGAGCACGATGACGGGAGTCTTCTCCTGCTGAAGAGCGATCCGGTCACCTTCCTCAGCGCAAACGCCGGCCGGTACGCGATCGCGGTGAACGCCAACGATATCGCCGCCGCGGGCGGGACGCCGAAGTGGCTGCTGGCAACGCTGCTCTTTCCGCCCGGCAGCACGCCGGCCGGCATCTCGGAAGTGTTCGACGAACTGCGCGAGCGCTGCCGGGAAACGGAGCTGGTGCTCGCCGGCGGGCATACCGAAATTACCGGTGCGGTGACCCGGCCGGTGGTTTCGCTCGCGATGGCCGGAACCGTGTCGCGGGAGCGTCTCCTTCGCAAGAGCGACATCCGGGAAGGCGACATCCTGCTCCTGACCAAGCGGATCGCGGTGGAGGGAACGGCGATTCTCGCCGCGGAACTCGTGCAGCGGCTCCGGGAGGCGGGACTCGAGGAGGAGGAGCTCCGCATTGCGGCCTCCTTTGCGGATCGGATCAGCATTCTTCCGGAGGCATATGCCGTGCGGGATGCCGGGGCGGCGGTCGCCATGCACGATGTGACCGAGGGAGGACTCGCGACGGCGCTCCGGGAGCTGTCGGAGGCTTCGGGCCGCCGGCTGCGGATCATGCTGGACCGCATCCCGGTCTATCCGGAGACGTCTCGCATCTGCCGGGCGCTCGGCCTCGATCCCCTGGGGCTGATCGGTTCGGGCAGTCTCGTCATCGCCTGCCGTCCCGACCGTGCGGATGCGGCCGAACGGGCAGTCGGGAACGCCGGGGTCGAGACGACGCGGATCGGAGTGGCGCTCGGCGAAGGAACGGGAATCGAGGCGATGCGCGGCGGCACTCCTGCTGTTTTCCCGGAGTTTCCCGCCGACGAGATCGCACGGGTGCTGTGAGCGCGGCTGCCTGCGCCGGCGGCAGGGATCGCGGACCGTGCGGACCGTGGGCGGTCAGTCGACGCGGAACGGGCGGTAGCTGAGTCCCAGGCTGCCTTTCCGGATCCAGATTCTGACCAGCTTCAGGCTCTTGCCGCTCTCGTTCACGATATTCGGCATATCCTCGACGTGGAGAATGTCGCGGATGCTGAACTCGAAGAACGACGGGTCGCTTCCGAACGGGTCCTGGATCAGGATCAGCTTGTGGATGTCGTAGGGATGCTTCCGCGGTGCCCCGACGAACACCGATCCGTCCCGGGAGTACCGTTCGTCACCGGAGTATTTTTTCAGTTCGTAATGGGGTGCTTCCATCAGGTACTGCATAGTACCAGTGTATACGCCCCGATACCGGGGCTGTCAAGGACGACGGGCTTTTCCGGACGGATCAGATGATCGAATGATCCCGGTGCAGATAATCCCCGAGCAGCTGCTCGCCTTCACGCCCCAGCGAGAGAAACTCGAGCAGCATGACCGGCTCGGTTTCATGTACCCGGGCGGAGAGGGTGCGGATTTCCTTGCCGATTCTCAGGGAACAGGCCGGCAGAACGGTGCCCGGGTCGATATCCTGGACGGTGTGCGTCGCATCCGGGCGGAACCGGAGCGATCTGATGGAAATCTCCTCGATCTCGCCGGTAACCAGGGCGAAGTCGTCGGGATGCGTGAACAGGAATGCGAGCTCCATACTCTCGTCGGGAATGACCGAGACGGAAACGCGCTCCCGTGCGTACGACTTGTACCGGGCGATGATCTCGTCCAGCTGCCGGTATTCCTCATCGCCCGCGAGATCGTCGTCCAGGATTCCGTTCGCTCCCAGGTGAACCGCTTTGGCCGCCTCTTCGAAGGGGAATACGGATCCCTTCAACAATACGAATACCGTTTCATCCTTGCTCCGCTCCTCCCGGAGCAGGGTCAGGAACGGCTTCCAGTGACGGGGGAATTCCTGCGTCCGGAACAGGATGATGTCCGGATCGAGCTCGTCCAGGTTGTCCATCGCCTTGATCGGATTCGTGTAGGTGAAGAAGCTCCAGTTCCGGGAATGGGCGTAGCGTGCCGTCTGGGTCATCGCCGTATCGGATTCTCCGATAAAGAGCAGTTTCATCTCATTCCGTCCCGAGGTTCCGTACTTCGTAATTATAAATATACCAGACCGTATCCCGAAGTCTGAGATGGTAGGTATACTCCTTGATCTCGGTGTAATCCGGATATCGGAACCGCTGCACGACCTGTACGCTTCCTTCCGAGGGCGTGTAGGCGGTCCGGATGATTTCGAAGCTCGCGGGTATCTGGATGATGTCCGTATCCACCCGTTCCTGCTTCAGGTTTTCCCGGAACTCCTCGATCATGCGCCTTCGCCGTTCTTCGGAGTAACGGGTGTATTCGCGCTGTCGGGCAGGGTCCCGGTTGAGCAGACTCTCGATATCGAGATAGAGGAAGAACTTGTCCCACTGGCTCTTCTGCCTCGCCCGCAGGGTGTAGGCGACCACCTGATCCGGCGGAAGCGCTTCCCGGCGCAGGACGGCTCCCGTCTCTTCGTCGATGGCGCCTTCCAGCGCGTTTTCCGACGCACCCGGCCGGATCGAGAGCGTGAGCCGATTGGACGCGATGAAATCGGGCGAGTTGCCCGTCGCGAGGTCCGGGTAGAACCGGGCGCTCACCACGTAGGCCCCGGGTTCCCCGATCTCCACGTACCCGGTGAGATCCTCGATGAACGCGAACTCCTCTCCCGGAGCGATGCTTACCTCGCGGAAGAAGACCGGTTGATTCGACCCCCGCTGTATGGTAAAATTCGCAGCATGCGGCAGCATCCGGTTGCTCATCGTGACCGCCTCGAAATCGAGGGTGAAGATCCGGCGGTCGGCGAGATTGAACCGGTAAGGCGATGCGGTGTTGTTCGTGACCATCGCCTTGATGCGGATGCTGCTGTCCGGGAAATAAATCTGCTTGTCATAGAACCGAATGGAAAAATCGATTCCCTCCGGTGCTGCGGCCGCGGTCGAAAGGATGATGAGGAAAAGGGCAATTCCTGACGCAAATCGTTTCAATGGCACGCTCCGTTCGTTCCTGTTGCGGCTGGATGAGTCCTGTATTATCTTCGGAACAAAAGCATGACGACCTTATTGTTACATGAAATCGGGGACACGCTCAAGGGTTACGGTCCGTACAAGCAGCTCTCGTACCGGCTCAAGCACCGGGAATATCCGTTCCGGGTACAGGGACTCCACGGGAGCTTCCTTGCGCTGCTGCTCGCACGGCTCCAGCGGGATATCTCCGGAACGTTTCTCCTGGTGGTTCCCACCGAGAAGGAAGCCGAGAGCCTG
The DNA here is from genome assembly GCA_963728215.1 of uncultured Spirochaetota bacterium. Taxonomy (GTDB): domain Bacteria; phylum Spirochaetota; class Spirochaetia; order CAVSJD01; family CAVSJD01; genus CAVSJD01. The sequence goes on from CAVSJD010000016.1 coordinate 73,561, forward strand.
GTGGGCGATCTGGAGCTGTTCCGGGCGAATGCCGCCCTGTTTCCCTGGTGGGGAACGCTCCCGTACTCCGACACCTCGCCGCCCGCGGGCGTGTTCGGACGGCGCGCCTGGACCCTGACGAGACTGCTCTCCGGCGAACCGATGGTCCTGGTCACCTCGCTTCGGGGCTTCCTCAGTCCGCTCCCGCCTCCCGGGTACCTTCGGGAGCGGATTCTCCGCCTGCGGCGCGGCGATGCGATCGATCCCGTCGACCTGGGACGGCGTCTGGAGACCTACGGCTATCTGCGGGTCCCGCGGGTGAGCGTTCGGGGAGAGTTCGCCCTGCGCGGAGAGGTGCTGGACGTGTTTCTGCCCGGCGGGGAAGAGCCGGTCCGCGTGGTCTTCGAATTCGACCAGGTGGAAGAGGTCAAGCGTTTCGACCAGGAGAGCCAGCACTCCACCGAACGGCTCGATGTCCTGGAGATCTATCCCATGCGGGAAGTGCTCTGGACCGACGACCGGATCGACGCCCTTGCAGCGGCCATGAAGGAGGCCGAGGAGTTCCCGAACGGCGGCGCGCAGGTGCTCGAGCATCTGCGGGAACATCGCACAATGCGGGGAGAGGAGATCTTCTTTCCCCAGGCCTTTCCGGAAACCGGCGTTCTCTCCTCCTACCTGCCCGAGGACTCGGTGCTCTTCCTGCTCGATTACGAGCGGCTCATCTCCTCCGCCGAGGCGCTCCGCAAGGAATACCAGGGCCTCTACCGCCAGGCGAAAGCGTTCCGGGAAGTGCCTTCTCCGGCACGGCTTCTCCTCGACCTCGAACGGACCGCCGACGAGATTCCCGCCCGGGTTCTCTTTCCGGTGCTGAAGTCCGGAACAGGAGATATGCCGGAGCTGCAGATTCCCTGCGACGGCCCGCGATCGTTCTTCGGCAACATCCAGTACCTCAAGGAGGAGCTCGCAACCCTGGCCCGCCTCGGCTACCGGATCTACATCTACGCCGAGAGCGAGTCGCAGGGCAAGCGCCTCGAGCACATCTTCCAGGAGCTCCCGGTCTCCATCGTGGCGGAGAGCATCTCCGGCGGATTCACCCAGCCGGACCTGAAGGTGATGGTGATCCAGGAAAACGAGATCTTCGGGCGCCGCCGACGGGTGCCGAAGTCGGTCAAGAAGGCACGCAGCCAGGCGATCGACACGTTCGTCGAGCTCGCCCCCGGCGACTTCGTGGTCCACGTGAACTACGGTATCGGCATGTTCCGCGGAATCGAACGGATCCGGGCGGCGGGAAACGAGCGGGACTACATCCACCTCGAGTACGCCGGCGAGGAGTTCCTCTACATCCCGATCGAGCAGGTGAACCTGATCCAGCGGTACATCGGCAACGAAGGGGGTGCGCCGCGTCTGGACCGGATCGGAGGCAAGAGCTGGGAAACGCGGAAGAGCAAGGTCCGCAAGTCGGTCGAGGATCTTGCCCAGCGGCTGCTGAAGCTCTACTCCCGGCGCAGGAACGCAGTCGGCTTTCCCTTCGCGAAAGATACCGAGTGGCAGTACGAGTTCGAAGCCTCCTTTCCCTACGAAGAGACCGAGGACCAGCTGCGCTGCATCGACGAGGTGAAAACGGACATGGAGACACCCCGGCCGATGGACCGGATGATCTGCGGCGACGTGGGGTACGGGAAGACCGAAATCGCCATGCGGGCGGCGTTCAAGGCGGTCATGGGCGGAAAGCAGGTGGCGTTCCTCGCTCCTACCACGATCCTGGTGGAACAGCACTTCGAAAATTTCCAGGAGAGGTTCTCGCGGTTCCCGGTCCGCATCGCCATGCTCAGCCGCTTCGTGGGAAAACCGGAACAGAAGGCTTCCCTGGAGAAGCTCGCGAAGGGCGAGGTGGATCTCATCATCGGAACGCACCGGCTGCTCCAGAAGGACGTCCGCTTCAAGGACCTGGGGCTGCTCATGATCGACGAGGAGCAGCGTTTCGGAGTCAAGGACAAGGAGCGCCTGAAGGAGCTGAAGACCAACGTCGACTGCCTCACCCTCACGGCGACCCCGATCCCGCGCACCCTGCACATGTCGCTGCTCAAAATCCGGGACATGTCGGTGCTCGCGACGCCGCCGCACAACCGGCTCCCCATCGAGACCATGATCCAGGAGTTCGACGAGGAGCTGATCGCCCGCGCGATCCGCAACGAGGTGGAGCGGGGCGGGCAGGTCTACTATCTGCACAACCGCGTGGAGACTCTCAATCACGTAAAGCTCTTCCTCCAGCGGGTCGTTCCGGAGATCATGGTGGAGACCGCCCACGGGCAGATGAGCTCCCATGAGCTCGAGGACATCATGCACCGCTTCATCCACGGGACATCCCACGTGCTGGTCTCCACGACCATCATCGAGAACGGAATCGATATTCCGAACGTGAACACCATCATCATCGACCGGGCGGACATGTACGGCATTTCCCAGCTCTACCAGCTCCGCGGACGCGTGGGACGCTCGGAGCGGCTTGCCTATGCCTACCTGCTCTACCCGGAGCAGAGGGCGCTCTCGGAGATCGCCATGAAACGGCTGCAGATCATCTCCGACTTTACCGAGCTGGGTTCGGGATTCAAGATCGCGCTGAAGGACCTGGAGGTCCGCGGCGCGGGAAACCTGCTGGGACGGGAGCAGAGCGGGGACATTCTCTCGGTCGGTTTCGACATGTATCTGCGGCTGCTGGACGAGGCGATCGCGGATCTCTCCGAGGACAAGGATGAGCAGCCGCCCGAGGTGTACCTGGAGCTCGAGTATTCCGGATACATTCCCGACACCTTCATCTCCGAGTCGGTGGAGAAGATGGAAGTCTACAAGCGCATCGCCTCCATCTCCGCCCAGGAGGAGCTGGACTGGGTCTACACCGACCTGGAGGACCGTTTCGGGCCGCTGCCGGACGAGGTGCAGAGCCTCCTCGCCCTGGCGGAGATGCGTATTCTGAGCCGTCAGCTGTTCATTTCGTCCATCCGCGAACGGAAGGGGGAGGCGGAGATCGAATTCTCGAAGGTCGCCCACCTCTCGGTGGACCGGATCCTGCGGCTGATCAAGGAGGGCGGGGGAAGCATGCGTCTGCATCCGCACCGGCCGCACGTGCTCCTGCTGAAAACGGGTTCCATCGGGCTGAAGGAGAAATCGGAGTTCATCCGGGAGAAACTGGCGGCGCTTCTTTAGTGTTCAATCATGTGGATGCGGCCGATGCCGCTCCGGGAGAAACGGAATGGGGAAAGACGATACCATAGATCTGATCTGCAACATCGCGGAGCTCTCGAGCCTGTTCGAGAAACGTACCAATGTCGAAGGCTTTCTCCAGCAGACGGTGGAAATGGTCTCGGCGCACATGAAGGCCGATGTCTGTTCCGTCTACCTCTACGACGCACGACTGAAGAAGCTGGTCCTCCGGGCTACGACCGGCGAGCACCGGGGAGCGATCGGGAAGATCACGCTCGACCTGGGAGAGGGGATCACGGGTCTCGCGCTCAAGGAACTGCGGGCGATCCGCGAGGACCGGGGCCGGGATAATCCCTCCTTCAAGGTGGTTCCGGAGCTTCACGAGGAGCAGTACCAGGCTTTCCTCGCCGTGCCGATCAAGCGGGCGATCACGCGGATCGGCGCGCTGGTGGTCAAACACCGCAAGGCCGGCTATTTCAGCGAAACCGATACCAAGGCGCTTCGCGCCATCGCCTCCCAGCTCGCCGCCACCCTGGAGAACGCCGAGCTCCTGATGGAGCTGCACCAGGAGCTCCCGAGTCCGATGGCGGCCGGAGAGACGGCGTTCGGCAAGTACATCCGGGGAAGCTCGCTTTCCGGCGGGATCGCGATCGGAGAAGCGGTCGTGCTCGGCGAACGTTCCGGAGAAGTCTTCCTGACCGCACCCGAGCATCTCGCCGCGATGTGCAGCGAGGACTTCGGGTCCGCTCTCGAGGCGACCCGGGATCAGCTCGAGCGGCTCCAGCTGGAGATGGAACAGAAGTACGCCGACGTGGCATCCCTCATTTTCAGCTCGCACCTGCTCATCCTCGGCGACGACGATTTCTCCGGCCGGATGATCCGGCGTGCGGACGAAGGGGCGTCGCCTCTGCGGGCGGTGGTCGACGTGGTGAACGAGTACATCCATCTCTTCTCGGGAAGCTCGAATCCGCGGCTCCGGGAGAAAGCCCAGGACGTGAAGGACCTTGGCCATCGGCTGATCCGCAACCTCACCTGCAGCTCCGACGAGCACGGCGACTACGACGGGCAGATCGTCGTGGCGCGCGGGCTCCTGCCGTCGGAACTGGTGCGGATGGCCGTCCAGAACGCCGAAGGGGTGATCCTTTCGGGCGGAGGCGTGACCGCCCACGTTTCGATTCTCGCGCGTTCGCTCGGCATTCCGGTGATCATGGTGGACAACCTGTCGCGGTTTTCCATCGAGGACGATATGAGCCTGGTCCTCGACGGCTACCAGGGAGTGGTCTACCTCGACCCGGAGGAGGAGGTCTACCGCCGCTACCGCGATCTCCGGGAGGCCGAACGGGCGGCGGAACGGGAACGGTTCGCGGTGAAGGAGGAGACCCGCACCCGGGACGGCGAACGGGTCCGGCTGCTCTCCAACGTCAACCTGCTGAGCGATATCCGGACCGCCGTGCAGCTGAAGGCGGAGGGAATCGGTCTGTACCGGAGCGAGTTCCCCTTCATCATCCGGAACGATTTTCCGTCCGAAGAGGAGCAGTACCAGGTCTACCGGCGGATCATCGAGGAGATGTCGGGAAAGGAAGTGATATTCCGTACGCTGGATATCGGAGGCGACAAGCTTCTCTCCTACGTTCCCGACATCGCCGAGGTGAACCCGTTCATGGGACTTCGCGGTATCCGGTTCTCGCTGCAGAATATGGAGATCTTCCGCGACCAGCTCCGGGCGATGCTCCGCGCCGGGGAAGACTCCCGACTGCGAATCATGTTTCCGCTCATTTCATCCATGGATGAGTTCATAGCCGGCAGGCAGGAGCTGCTCCATTGCATCGCCGAGCTCCGGCGCGAAGGAATTCCCTGCAACCGGGACCCCGAGGTCGGAGCCATGATCGAGCTGCCTTCCGCCGTCGAGTCGGTGCGCGAGCTCGCCCAGGCGGCGGACTTCCTCTCGATCGGAACGAACGACCTCATCCAGTACCTCCTCGGGGTGGACCGGACCAACGACCAGGTTTCCCAGCTCTACACTCACTATCATCCGGCGGTGCTGCGGGCCGTCGACCGGATCGCCGCGGCGTCCCGGGAATTCGGGTGCGATCTCTCCGTCTGCGGAGATGCCGCATCGGACCTGCGGATGCTGCCGTTCTTCCTGGGCGTCGGGATCCGCAAGCTGAGCGTCGAACCGCTCAGGATCCCCGGAGTCCAGGCCCGGATCGAAACGCTCACGGTCCCTGAAGTGGAGGCGGCCGCCCGCTCGATCCTTGCCCTGGGAACCGTCCGCGAGGTCCGGGAATTTCTGGGAGTGGGAGAGCCCGAACGATGAATACTCCATCCGACCGGCTGGTTCACGGGAACGGCCCGATTCGCCGGGTACGGAGCTTCGTGCTCCGCCAGGGCAGAATGAGCGATTCGACGAAGGACGCTCTCGAACGGCTGTCCGACGATTTCGTGATCCCCTTCTCGGACCAACCCCTCGACATTCCGAAGCTCTTTCCGCACACCGGGCGGGTCATCGCCGAAATCGGGTTCGGCATGGGAGAGGCGACCATCGGCATTGCCCGGGATCGTCCGGACCTCGGCATCCTGGGCATCGAAGTGCATCTTCCGGGAGTCGCCCGGCTGCTCCGCGAAATGGAGCGACAGGATGTCCCGAACATCCGCATCATCCGCTGCGATGCGGCGGAAGTGTTCCGGACCATGATTCCCGACGCAAGCCTCGAAGGGATCCATATCTTCTTTCCCGATCCCTGGCCGAAAAAGCGCCATCACAAGCGCCGACTGATCCGGAAGCCATTCCCGGAGCTGCTCGCGCGGAAGCTGCGCCCGGGAGGGTACCTGTGCGCGGCGACTGACTGGGAGGAGTACGCCGTGCAGATTCTCAGGGAATTCGAGGATGTGCCGGGGCTGATGAATCCCCACGGCGGTTATGCCCCCCGCGGACCGTGGCGCCCGGTGACTTCCTTCGAACGGAAAGGAATCGCGGGAGCCCGGCTGATCCGGGATATCCTGGTGCGGAAGACCGGCGGGGACGTCTGATCGAGCCGGATTCCGCTTTTCTCGACCGAATTCGATCAGTATCTTGGATCAGACCGCTTGATCAAACTGCAACGAAGGTATAAATATGTAACAGAGGCTCATAAATATTCCGAGCCGTGAGGAGATGGTGGGCAATGGCAGAGAGTTTCGATAACTTCCTGGATCGCTACGTTACCCTGGCGGAACGCAACAACCGGATCGATCTCGAGCTCTACACCCGCTACAACGTGAAGCGGGGACTCCGGAACGCCGACGGGACGGGTGTACTGGTCGGACTCACCGAAATCGGTAACGTCCACGGATATATCATGGACGAGGGAGAGAAGGTGCCCGTAGAAGGGCGGCTCTCCTATCGGGGCTATCGATGTCGAAGAGATCGTGAAGGGGATCCAGACGGAGAGCCGGTTCGGTTTCGAGGAGACCTGCTATCTGCTGCTGTTCGGCTGGCTTCCGACCCGGGAAGCGCTGGAGACCTTCAACGAGTTTCTCGGATCGAAGCGGCAGCTTCCGGACAGCTTCGCCGAGGACATGATCCTCAAGGCCCCGAGTCCCGATATCATGAACAAGCTCGCTCGGGCGGTTCTCGCCTCCTATTCCTACGATCCGAATCCGGAAGATAGGTCCATCGCGAACGTCCTGCGCCAGTGCATCGAACTCATCGCCCGGTTTCCCGACCATGGTCGCATACGCCTACCAGGCAAAGCAGCACTATTACGATAATGAGAGTCTCTTTCTCCACTCACCCCAGCCGCGATCTCTGGACCGCCGAGAACTTTCTGTACATGATCCGCCCGGACAGCCGTTACACCAGGCTGGAAGCCGAGGTGCTCGACCTGGCACTCGTGCTCCACGCCGAGCACGGCGGAGGAAACAACTCCGCCTTCGCCGTTCATGTGGTCGCGTCCTCCGATACCGATACGTATTCGGCGATCGCCGCCGGCATCGGATCTCTGAAGGGACCGAAGCACGGAGGGGCGAACAACAAAGTCATGGCGATGATGGACGAATATCAAGGAGAATATCCGTGACTGGGCGGACGAGGATGAGGTCGCATCCTATATCGGAAAGGTGATCCGGAAAGAAGCGTTCGAGGGGAACGGCCTGATCTACGGAATCGGCCATGCGATCTATACCATCTCCGACCCCCGTGCAATCCTGCTGAAAGAGCGTGCACGGACCCTCGCGAAGGAAAAGGGCGTGGACCGAAGGAGTACAACCTCTATCAGCTCATGGAAAAGCTCACCCCGGAGGTCTTCCACTCGGAGAAACGGTCGGACAAGGTGATCGCGGCCAATGTCGACTTCTACTCCGGTTTCGTCTACAACATGCTCGAACATTCCCACGGATCTCTACACGCCGATATTCGCGATCTCCCGCATCGCGGGCTGGTGCGCCCATCTCATCGAGGAGATCGTGAGCGGAGGCCGGATCATCCGACCCGCCTACAAGAGCGTCATCGGAGAAGGGGAATTACATACCGCTCGAGAAGCGGAAAACGGCGTCCGTCGCGGCGACTGCAACGTAACGGAACGCCGGGCGCCCGGAAACGGGCCTGAGCGTGAAAAAGGCCGCGGTATCAGCCGCGGCCTTTTTTATCTGTGAACGGTGCGCCGGCGGTGCGCAGGCATCCCGTCGGCGCGGAGTCGGCTGCGGAGACCGGCTCAGGCCTCCTGCATGGCCTTCGCTGCGTTGATGATCGTCGTCGGCGATCCTGCCGGTGACCGGGCTGTAGTGGTCGAACTCGACCTCGAAGGAGCCGGTGCCGGAAGTGATGGACCGCAGGTCGATCGAGTAGCGCAGAAGCTCCGCCTGCGGAACCTGGGCCCTGATTTCCATGATCCCGCCGCCCATCTGCGTCCTGACCCAGCACCTTGCCCCGTCGTGAGCTGAGATCCGAGAGCACGTCGCCGAGGTACTGTTCTTCGATGAAGACATTCAGACTCATGACCGGTTCCAGGAGCACCGGTTTCGCTTTTTCCATCGCGTCCTTAAGGCTCCCCGGGCAGCGATCTTGAACGCCATTTCCGAAGAGTCCACCGGATGTTCCTTGCCGTCGAGGACGATGGCTTCGACATCGACTACCGGATACCCTGCCAGGATTCCCGATTCCATGCCTTCCAGCACGCCCTTTTCCACCGCCGGAATGTAGCCCTTGGAGATGGCTCCGCCGAAGACCGCGTTGCTGAACTTGAACTGCTCCCCGCGTTCGATCGGATTGATCTCCAGGACGACTTTCGCGTACTGTCCGTGACCGCCGGACTGCTTCTTGTGGGTGTACTCGGCGCCGGCTGTCTTCGTGATGGTTTCCCGGTACGCGATTATGGGCACTTCGTCTCGATCTCGATTTTCTGGCTGTCCCTGATCTTGTCCAGGATCATGTTGATCTGCAGCTCTCCCATGCCGGAAACGACGGTCTGCTTGGTTTCGGGGTTGAAGTGGAGCTGGAACGTGAGATCCTCTTCCGAAACACGGTGAATCTGCTGAGGTGAGCTTGTCCTCGTCCTTTTTCGACGGCTGCGCTGATGGCGAGCGAGTGGACCGGCTGCGGGAGCTGAAGGGGCTTGTACCTGACGATGTTGTCGGCGGGTAGATCGAATCGTTGGTGTGAGCGGTTGCAGCTTGGCGAAGATGCCGATATCGCCGGCGACGAGTTCTTTCGTATCTTCGAGCTTCTTTCCCTGGGCGAGGTAGAGCTTGCTGATCTTTTCCTTCTTCTCTTCCCGCGGATTGTAGGCTTCCATGTCCGACGTGAGCGTTCCGGTCATCACCTTGACGAAGGAGAGCTTGCCGGAGAACTGGTCGATACTGGTCTTGAAAACGAACGCCGCGAACGGTCCGTCCGCGTGAAATGGGCCGCTTCGTTTCCTGTTCTCCGGATGATGATCGTCTCTTCCATCTCCGGCGGGCGAGGGAGCGACGCTGCGAAATGAAGTCGAGCAGAGCGGAATGATGCCTGAACCGAGCCAGCTGCGAGCCGCAGAACACCGGGACGAGCTTGTTGTTCCGGAGTCCCTGCGTGAGTCCCCTGCGGACTGTCCTCGTCCGAGAGCGTGCCTTCTTCGAGGAATTTTTCCGTAAGCTCGTCGTCGCCTTCGGCGGCACACTCGATCAGAACTTCTCTGGCCGCCTCGGCTGGCCTGCTTCATGTCCTCGGGAATATCCGCCGCCGTCTTCCTTTTTCCCGTCCGGCAGCGGATAGGCCTTCATGGAAAGAGATCCACGACGCCCCTGAAGTCGGCCGCGTTGCCGATCGGAATGGTGACGGGGACGAAATTGAGGTTGAACTTGCCGCGAGGTCGTCAGAGCGTGCTGGAAGTCGGCCCGTCTTCATCCATCTTGTTCACGAAAACGATTCGGGGCATGTCCGGTCTGTTCAGCCGGCTCCAGAGCTTGATGGTTTCGATCTGGACGCCCGCTTTCGCTCCGACCACGATGAGGGCGGATTCGGCGACTCTGAATGCCGCGACGACTTCTCCCACGAAGTCGCCCGATCCGGGAGTATCGAGAAAGTTGATTTTCCTGTCGTTCCAGATAATGTGGGACAGAGAGGTGTGGATGGAAATCTTCCGTTCGATTTCTTCATCGGTATAGTCGCTGACGGTTTTTCCGATTATCCGCGGTTTCCGGTTTAGCGATTACTCCGCCATAAAAAAGTATCTGTTCGTTAAGCGAGGTTTTCCCGGTGCCGCCGTGCCCGGCGATAGCGATATTTCTGATGGAATCAGTGGTGATGCTCATACGAATACTCACTCTTCTGGTTATATCTACTATACGAGCCACCTCCTTGAATTGTCAAGAATACTATAGGACCTGCCACGCCGGAACGGTTGATCAAGGTAAATCCGATCTTACGCCGTCGTACTGCCCCCGTTCAGCCGCAGCTCCGGACGGCTCTCTCTTTCGTGGCGAAGTGGGAGAACTCCATCGCGAAGGATCCCCGGCCCTGTGTGATGCTCCGAGAGCGGTCGAGTACCCGAACATCTTCTCCAGCGGCGCTTCCGCCCGGATGTGCTCGATAGCCGGCCGGGAATCGAGACTGTTGATGAGTCCCTCCCCGGCTGGTCAGGTGGCTCATCACCTCTCCGACGAACTCCTTCGGACACATCACGTCGACGATCATGATCGGTTCGAGCAGATATCGGATCCGCTTTCCTGCAGGCCTCGTCGAAGCCCATGGAACCCGCCGCCTCGAAGGCGAACGGGGTGGAAGTCAGCTGGTTGTAGACCAGCATCGGTCAGCGTCACGCCGATATCGATGGCGGGATATCCGTACAGCGCTCCCGAGGAGAAGCCGCGGTGACGCCCCGTTTTACCGCTTCGATGAGGTCCGCCGGGCAGCTGATCTTTCTTGAGCTGCCAGTCGAAGCTGTTGCCGGTGCCCCGCGGCAGCGGTTCGACTTTAAGGGTGATGTCGGCAGTGTTTTCCTTGCCGGCGATGATTCGGTGGAACTTCTCGGTGTGGGTGACGGCCTTCCCGATCGATTCCCGGTAGGTGACCTGCGGTTTGCCGACTTTGGCTTTTACGCCGAAGTCGTCGATGATCCGCGTCACGAGAACATCGAGGTGCAGCTCGCCCATCCCCGAGATGACGAGCTCGCCGGTTTCCTCGTCTTCCTTGTAGACGAAGGTCGGATCTTCTTTTGTCGAGCGTCGTCGAGCACTTCTTTCAGTTTCTTCCGCTCCGAAAGCGTCTGCGGTTCGATCGCGACCGTGATGACCGGTTCGGGAAAGGTCATCGGCTCGAGGAGAACCGGGTAGCCTTCGCTTCCGATGGTGTCGCCGGTCTGCGCGAGCTTGAAACCGATCACGACCGCAATATCTCCCGCAGAAACCGAATCGACCGGCTCCGACCGGTTCGCATGCATCCGCAGCAGCCGGTTGATCCGTTCGCGTTTTTTCTTGTCGATGTTGAATAGACCGTCGAACCGTTCTTGAACGTGCCCGAGTAGACCCTGATGTAGCGAGAGCGATCCCGCTTCGCGGTCGGACTGGATCTTGAAGACCAGCGCGAGGGGCGGCCCGTCCTCCGATCCGTTCCACTTCCACATCCTTGTCCTTCTTCGCATGTTTCCCGACGATCGGCGGAAGCTCCTCGGGGGCGGGCAGATAGTCGATGACCGCATCGAGGAGCGGCTGCACGCCCATATTGCGCAGCGATGCGCCGCAGAAAACCGGTACGATGCGTCCGTGCGATGGTCTGTTCCGGAGCGTCTTCCTGATCAGTTCGACCGGGATCTCCGCGCCTTCGAGGATAAAGTCGGTCATCTCGTCCGAGTGAGGCGGAAAGCTGATCGATCAGCTTCTCGCGCCACTCTTTCGCTTCCGCGATCCGCTCCGGCGCGATCGGGATGGAGCTCATGGCGACTGCCGAGCGTCTCCGGATCCCAGTGAGATTTCCTTCATCTCGAGAAGATCGATGCGCACCCTGGAACTCCGATTCCCTGCCGATCGGAAGCTGCAGGACGACGGGATTCGCGCGCCGAGCTTTTCGCGGATTTCCTTCACCACGTCGAAAAAATCCGCTCCGATCCGGTCCATCTTGTTGATGTAGGCGATCCGGGGAACTTCGTAGCTGTCGGCCTGGTGCCAGACCGTCTCGGACTGCGGCTCGACTCCTCCCACCGCGCAGAAAATGGCGATCGCCCCGTCGAGCACGCGCAGCGACCGTTCGACCTCGGCGGTAAAATCGACGTGACCCGGCGTGTCGATGATGTTGATCTGGTGGTCTTTCCAGTAGGTCGTCGTCGCGGCGGAGGTGATGGTGATTCCCCGGTTCTGCTCCTGCACCATCCAGTCCATGGTCGCTTCGCCGTAATCGACTTCGCCGATCCGGTGGCTCTTTCCGGTGTAGTAGAGGATCCGTTCGGTCGTCGTGGTTTTTCCCGCATCGATATGCGCCATGATGCCGATATTTCGCATTTTTCTTGGCATGAACGTGCTACTCCCCGCGATGCTGCTGATTTCCCGTGCGGTCTCCTGTGCGGTCTGCGACGGTGCTTACTCTTTTATACCATAGAAGGGGAGCGTGGAAAAGGGGTGTCGCCTTCCAACCGGCAGTGTCGTATTGACAGGATGGGGTCATTGTGGTAGCGTTTGGCCGACCGGAAGGGCCGGTTTCCGGGCGTTTAGCTCAGTTGGGAGAGCGCCTGCCTTACAAGCAGGATGTCGGGGGTTCAAGTCCCTCAACGCCCAGGCCTAACTTCTTGTAAAGCCAAGATTTGTTAGAGCCCCGCAGGAATGCGGGGCTCGCTTTTTCTGCCCGCTTGCAGTCGCCGGAGCTTCTCTGCGCATGGTTTCGCCGCCATGGTTTCCTTGACAAAGGGTAGGGCGGGTAGTAGGATGGGAATATCCCCTCATTCCCGTGCCGGAGGATCCCCGCGTGAGCGTTCATCGGATACGGACAGGACGGTAGCCGGTGTCCACCGCGAAAGATACCTATGCGCTGCTGAAGTACTTCATCCAGCGCTACCAGAACCCCATCGTCGAATACCGGCAGTTCTCGGAGTTCGTTCGGAAGTACGCGGAAAAGTACCACAAGGACCGGCCGACCCTGCAGCCCTTCCTCGAGCAGGGAGAGGGCCCGCTCCGGGAACAGCTCCGGGAGCTCGAACGGGACCATCTGCTGGTCCTGAGGCCCGATGCGGATGAACCGGATGAGATCGTGTTCTCGCCGTACTACCGGGAAGCGATCAAGGCCGCGTACCGGAAGGCGGAGGCGAAGCCCGAGGTGCCGTTTCCGTCCGATGATTCTCTCCGGCAGCGGATTCCGGACGAGCTGGTCCGGCCGGTAGAAGTCAGAACCTCCTTCGTGAATGCCCTCCGGGAGAGCGAGACCGCACCGGGCAACATCTACCGTCTGAGTTTCCCCGACGGAATCCTTCCCATGATCGCGACCGGCGACCTGCTCGAGAAGAAGCTTCTGGAGCTCTCGATCCAGAAAATCCGGCTCTACCTGAGCACCCAGAGGAACGCCGATTACGTCCGGCAGAAGCTTCTTTCCATTTTCTCGAGCAGACATCTGATGATGAAGGACATGGTCGATTCCATTCTCATGAAACCCGGCTACGTCGCCGCTCAGCTGCTGAAGCCGAACGAGTTCGCCTTCGCGTTCTGGGCCCATCTCTCCAACTTCATCAACCTGGAATATCAGACCAAGACGAGCAGGCTCGCCGAAGAACACGGCTTCTGCCAGGCGGCTCACCTGATCGGTCTCTACGTGATGTTCTACAAGGGAAGAACCCAGAAGGAGCATCAGTCGGCCTCCGCCCTCAAGAGCCTCGAGTTCCGGCTCAAGAAGTCGCCGTATGCCTTTCCGCTGACCGATATCTATCACATCAAGGACGAAAAAGGCATTCCGCTGCTCAAGAAATGCTCGCAGGACGAGGTGAACGGCTGGGTGGAGGAGCGGGTGAAGCCGGTCGAAGGTGAACTGCTGCCGATGCTCATCCGGATGAAGCCCGCCCAGGGAACGGAGTTCTACGTTCACCGGGAAGGCGTCGTCCCCCTGCTCATGCGCATGATCATCGAGGCGGAGCAGAAGCTCAAGGATCACTACGTGGATACCTGGGTGGCCGAGCTGCGTCAGTACCGGAAGAGCGACATCATGCTGAAGGATGAAGCATTCCTCGCCGATCTGACCGAGCGGGTCCGCCGCCAGTTTCCCGTACTGAACGCGCTGCTGAACTACAACCTCCTGGCTCTGGTCCGGCGCGACGGGAAATACGAGCGTGTTCTCTCAACCGACTTCCAGCGAATCTTCGCCGAGAACGCCGGGTCGCTCAAGCCGCTGACCGAGATCCTCGGTCTCAGGCGGGCGGAGCTCTACAATCATGCCGGTCTGCACCTCTCCTTCTGGGAGATCCTGCCCCGCTGGAAATCGGTCCTCGAGTTTTTCCGGCGAATCTTCCGTTTCGGAGGAACCCGCGCGAAATCCGCAGCCGCGGAAGACGCTCTTGGCGCATCGGTGCATTCCGCCGTGTCTCCCGGTGCAGCCCGCAGCCGGGGGATAGAAAGAGGGCAGGAAGAGGAGCGGCACGATCCGGTTCTGGCGGGAAAGGTGATCGAGACGGACGGTGAAGCCGGAAAGGTGACTGCAAGGCAGCAGAATCAGCAGTACACCAGGGCCCTGCGGAAACTCCGCGAGGACATCATCGGTCCCGATGCAAGCGTGGAGGAAGAGCTCGCTTCCCTGATCGAGAAATGGAATCCCCTCTACGATCCCCGGTCGAAGAACGACCTGGTCGAAGACGTGAACTCCATGATCCGTGATTTCATCCGGAGGATGAAGGCGAGTTTCCGGGTCAAACCTCCCGACCGCGACCGGGTCCGGAACATGGCCGATCTGCTCGCGTCCAACGCCGCTTTCGACCGCATTCGGAAGAAGGATTCCTTCAGGACCTACGTGATGCTCTATATGCTCAAGCTCCTCGGAGAACGATAAGGCGGAAGCGAAGGCCGGCTGCACATTACGCTTGCCCTTCATTCCGTACCATGGGATACTGCGAAAATCCTGAACGAGGATACAGAATGGCACGCGAAGCATCGGAAAATCCGGAAACGACAGAGGAATTACTCCAACGTGCGGAACGGCTCGAGAAAGAGCTCGATCAGGCGAACCGCCGTGCGGACCGCCTCGAGCGCGAGCTCCGGAGTGTCGATTCGTGCCGCCGGGCCGTTCCCGGCCGGCAGACCGCGCTGCCGGAAGCGCGCCCGGTTTCCGGCGAAAGCGGCCGCTTCCGGCAGATGGTGATCCGCTACGACCGGGACCTCCGGAGAATCTACGTGAACCCCGGTATCGAGACGATTACGGGACGGTCGGTATCTTCCCTGATCGGGACCGCTCTTCTCGACGGCACGATCTGGCCGGAACACAACGAGACGATGGTGCTGATCGCATCGGAGGTCGAAGAGGTGTTCCGTTCCGGCGAAGAGCATTCGTTCGAATACCAGGTCCGTGTTTCCGGGAGAATGCAGCCGTTCCGGATGCATCTCGTACCGGAGTTCGGTCCGCATGGGCGGGTGGAGAGCGTTCTCGCCGTATCGCGGGACATGACCGAGCGACGGAACATAGAACGCGCGCTCCAGGAGAGCGAGGAGAGGTATCGGTCGATCGTGAACGGTGCACCCATTCCGATCCTCGTGTATGCCGAGGACGGCGAGATGCTCGCGGTCAGCGAGACGCTCCTCGAATCGACCGGGATCAGGCGCGAGGAGCTTCCGACCTATCATGCATGGGTCGAGTACGCATACGGATTCGACCCGGAACAAAAGGATCTAGTGGAGCGGGTCATCATGGAAATGTTCCGGACCGGAGTCCCGCCCGGTTCCGCGGAACGGATCGTTTCCACCCGCAGCGGCGGGCTCAAGGTATGGCTGTTCTCCATCAACGGTCCCTGGCATCTTTCCGACGGGCGGAAGTATTTCTCGGCGATGGCGGTCGACATAACCGAGCGGAAACGGGCGGAGGAACTTCTGCGGGTCAACTCCGAACGGCTTCTCGCCGCCAAGGAGGCGGCGGATGATGCGCGCCTGCAGGCCGAGACCGCGAACCGGGCAAAGAGCGAATTCCTCGCCCACATGAGCCACGAGATCCGGACTCCGATCGGCGGTATCATCGGAATGAGCGACCTGCTGTATGCCCGGATCCGGCATCCGGAACATCGCTATTACATGAACCTGATCCGCGAATCCGCCACATCGCTCCTCTCGCTGATCGGAAACGTGCTCGATCTCTCGAAAATCGAATCGGGCCGGGTGGAGATCGTTCCGACCGACTTCTCGATCCGGGAGGAACTGCAGAAGATCGTGGCCCCTTTCGCGCTCGAAGCGCGCCGGAAGGGGCTGGATGTCCTGCTGCGGGTCGAACCGGGGCTGCCGGAAGCGGTGCGCGGCGATGCGGAAAAAATCGCACAGGTTATCCGGAATCTTTTCTCCAATGCGATCAAGTATACCGAGCGGGGCGCCGTGCGGCTGGAAGCGGTCCGGCAGCAGCGGGAGGATGGACAGCTGTTCATCGAGTACTCCGTCAGCGATACCGGCATCGGGATCCCGTCGGAAAAACGGCATCTGCTGTTCAGCAGCTTCAGCAGGATTCACGACAGCGTCACCCAGCGGGAAACCGAAGGTTCCGGCCTGGGACTCGCAATCAGCAGGCGGATCGTGGAAATGCTCGGAGGCGAGCTGCGGGTCGAAAGCAAGGCGGGCGCCGGGAGCCGTTTCCGGTTCGCGGTGCCGCTTCTTCCCGCAGAACTGCCGAACGGTAATCTCGACGGGGAATCGGAGGAGGATGCTCTGGAGAAGCTTCCCTCCCTCAGTATCCTGCTCGCGGAGGACAACAAGGTAAACCGCGTCTTCATCGAGATGAGCCTTCAGGAAGCCGGTCACCGGGTAAAGACGGTGGAAAACGGCAGGGAATCGGTCGATGCGATGCTCCAGGCCATGGACACCCGGAAGCGGTTCGACCTGATTCTGATGGATGTGCAGATGCCCGAAATGGACGGGGTCGAAGCCACGCTGCGGATCCGCAGGTTGCCCGACAGTGCCGGTCGGGTGCCGATCATCGCACTCACCGCATTCGCCCTGCAGGAGGATCGCGCACGGTTTCTCGCCGCCGGTATGAACGGATACGTGAGCAAGCCGGTCGATTTCGAACTGCTGGCATCGGAGATACGACGGGTGATGAAGATCCGGGAGAACACTCCCTCCGACCCGCCGGGTTCGTATCCTACACGAAGTACGTGAAGTTTTCCTCTTCGTCGATCTCGTAGCCGAGATCCCGCCATCGCGCGCAGAACTGTGCGATCTCTTCTTTCACGGCCGCGATCTTCGCGATCCGATGTTCTCCGTTTCCGTAGCTGTTGATGCCGATCGTGATGATCATGCCGTTTTCACGCATGGTCGAGGAAACCGAAACATCCTTCCCCGTGTAGTAGCTGTAGAGGAACACCGGAACCCACTCGCCGAATGTGGGAGTGTAGGTCATGTTCAGCGTTTTCGGATTGATGGTATCCTGAGCCTGTTCGATCACTTTTTTCCCCTGACTTTATCTTTCAGTACAAGATACTGCTTTCCGGCCACACAGGGTAGAATTTCCTGGTGACAGTGCCCCGATCTCGTGTAAAATGGCAGCCGAACCTGTCGGATTGAAAAAAGGGAGGAGCCATTGTCGAAGCAGGAACGGTTGCTCGCCCGGCTGCTGTGGCTGATTCTGATCCTGTGTACCGTCACCGGGTTCGCGATTCAGGGCATCGGCGGCGCCCTTCGCGGAATGTGGGAACTCCAGGTCCACCCCGCACGGCTGCTCAACGACTTCACGCTGGCGGCCGGAGAAGGCGGCGCGCTGGTGAATGCCGCTCTTGTGGGCGCAATCGGACTGGCGCTGGTCCGGATCAATCGGGTCCGGCTGTCCGGACCGACGGTAGCGGCGGTATTCACGATGCTGGGATTCGGTCTGTTCGGGAAGACTCCCGCCAACATCCTTCCCATCATCACCGGAGTTTTCCTGTCGGGCAGACTGGTGGGAAAGCGGTTCAACGAATACATCCTGATCGCCCTCTTCGGTACCGCGCTGGGGCCGCTGGTCACGCTGCTGGCGATCGAGGTCGGCCTGTCGGCGCCGGTGAACCTTCTGGTGGCCGCGGCGGGCGGGGTCGCCGCCGGCATGCTGCTCCCGCCGATCGCCATCATCATGCTCCGCCTGCATCAGGGATTCAACCTGTACAACATCGGTTTAACCTCCGGCTTTTTCGCCCTGTTCGTGGCGGCGATCGTGTCCGCTGCGAGCGGCACTCCCGAGCCGGGCAGCCTGTGGAACGGGGATCCTTCGATGGTCCTGGTCCTGCTGGTCCCGCTCCTTTCGGTCCTGCTCCTGGCGAGCGCCTTCCTGCTGGGCGGCAGAGGAGCGGTCGCCGGATTCCGGAAGATCCTCCGGATGCCCGGACGGCTGCCCTCGGACTTCATGGAGACCGGCTCGATCGCGGGCGGCCTGCTGAACATGGGGATCATGGGGATCGCCGCCTGGCTCTATGTCAGGCTCGTCGGAGGTTCCCTCAATGGACCGGTGCTGGGCGGCATTCTGACCATCGTGGGGTTTTCAGCGTTCGGGAAACATCCCCGGAACACGTGGCCCGTGCTGACCGGCATCGTGGCCGCTGCGCTGCTGTTCGGGAAGGATCCGGCGGCGCCGGGTCCCCTGCTTGCCGCCCTGTTCGGTACCACGCTCGCCCCGCTCGCGGGAGAGTTCGGCCCGCTTGTCGGGATGATCGGCGGGTTTCTTCATCTCGTCATGGTCGAACGTACCGGAGCATGGCATCTGGGAATGAATCTCTACAACAATGGTTTTGCCGGCGGACTCACCGCAACGTTCCTCGTGGCCGTGATCGAGTGGTATCGTTCCAACCGGGGCGACCGCATCGGCGCGGCCGCCGGAAGTCCGCTGCAGCGCAGGAAAGGAGCATCATGAACCGGAAGGATTTCATTCTTCACCTGATCGGTGAGGTCTCGCATTACATGCTGGATTCGGATCCCATGCGCCTGGTCATTTCCCTCCACCAGGAGGAGGACGGAATGCACCTCGCCGTCTTCGACGATACCGTGCGAAGCGAGGCGGAACTCGAGACGATCCGCTCCTCGCTCAACAATGCCCGCCGGCCGGAACTTGCCGGCTACTACGGAAGCATGGCGGGATACGACATGCTCGGAGGGGCTCGCCTGAACCTGATCGGCTGGCAGGTCAAGCACGGAGACGTGAGCACCACCGACAGCGGAACCCGCATCGATCTGTGGCTGGGCGGCGATCGGTTCAACCCGGACAACTTCTCGATCCCCGACCGGGAGGAATGAACTCCGGGAAACGGGGAACGCCGGAAGGCGTCGACCGGCGGAAGGCGGGCTGCGGAACCTGATCATTCCTCGAAATGCGAGAACAGGTTGTTCAGCGCCTCCATGAGCGTGGGATGGGTGAAGATTCCGTCCCGCAGGGCCGAATACGGGAGATCTCCCATCATGGCGATCTGTACGGCCCCGGCGATCTCTCCGCCCTGCAGGCCCAGCATGGCGAACCCGAGGATCCGGTCGTTCCGGGAATCGACCAGCGCTTTCATCATGCCCCGGGTCTCGCCCGTTTCGAGGGCCCGGGCCACACGGCTCATCTGCAGCCGCGCAACGCGGAAGGGCAGCCCGCGATCGCGTGCTTCCCGTTCGGTCAGCCCGATCCGGCCGAGCTGCGGATCGATGAACACCGTGTACGGGACGGGCCGGTCCCGGATCGATCCCCTGCCGTCCCCGAAGAGGTTCCGGGAGATGACGCGGTAGTCGTCGTAGGAGATGTGGGTGAACGCCGGACCGCCCTTGACGTCCCCGATCGCCCAGATCCCGTCCACGTTCGTCTCGAGACGGTCGTTCACCCGGATGTAACCGTGCCGATCGGTTTCGACTCCCGCCGCATCGAGCCCGAGCGCGTCGGTGTCGGGCGCTCTGCCGACGGCGAGGAGGAGATGGGTGCCCCGCATTTCCCGTTCCGTCTCGTCCTTTTCGATGGTCAGCCGGATGTCGCCCGGGGTGCCGGACGCACGGGTCGCATTCGCGCCGAGGAGCAGTTCGATGCCATCCTCCTGCAGAACCGACTGAACCGCATCGGCGACCTCGCGATCTTCGTGAAGGAGCAGCTGATCGCCGCGCTGAACGATGGTCACGCGGCTGCCGAACCGGCGGAACATCTGGGCGAATTCCACCCCGACGTACCCGCCGCCCAGGACCAGCAGATGTTCGGGAACGGTATCGAGCTCCATGATCGACTCGTTATCCAGATGAGGAATCGTCCCGATACCCGGAATGGAGGGTACGATCGGCCGGGTCCCCGTGTCGATGAAGATACGCCCGGCCTGCAGCGGGATCTCCCCATCCGCCGTTACCACCCGCAACTCCCTCGTACCGGTGAACCGGGCGATCCCGCGGATCAGTTCGAGTCCCCCGGTCGATTCGATCCGCCGCTCCAGCCCGGACCGGAAGTCGGTCACCATCTTCCGTTTCCGGGCACGGATCCGCTTCATGTCCACGGAGATCTCTCCCGTATGAACTCCGAATCCTTCGGCTTGCCGTGCCCTGTCGGCCGCATCCGCGCTCGCGACCATGGTCTTCGTCGGCGTACAGCCGTAGTTGATGCAGGATCCGCCGATCCGGCGGCTCTCGACGAGCGTTGTCTTCTCTCCCTGCTGCGCGAGATATATCGCCAGAGGAATCCCGCCCTGACCGGAGCCGATCACGATGTTCCGGTACGTTCTGCCTTCCATGAATCAACCTCTCTCCAGCCTCTGATGCTTTCCGTCCGGTCCGGCGAATCCGCATCGTCGTGACTACTATCAACATACACAATCCTTGTTCGAAGGGTCATACATGGCTACCTTCACCATGGGAAAGATTGTTCACAAACGAAAAAGCGACAGGAGACTAAGATGAAGGAAAAGCTGTTGTCACAACGGAGCGAAGCAAGGATATATGCGGTCGTCTTCGACAAGGGAGACGAGGTCATATCCGGATTGACGGATTTCGCGAAGCGGGCGAAACTCGACGGAGCCGGTTTCACCGCCGTCGGTGCGTTTGCCGACGTAACCCTCGGTTATTTCGATCGGACGCGGATGGATTACCGGAAGATTCCGGTGGATGAACAGGTGGAGGTTCTGTCGATGGTCGGAGACTTCGCTCTGAAGAACGGCGAGCCGAAGGTGCATGCGCACGTGGTCGTCGGGCGGAGCGACGGATCGACGCGCGGCGGACACATCCTCGAGGCGCATGTCTGGCCGACCCTGGAAGTCATCATCACCGAAGCGCCGGAGTATCTGCGGCGAACCCATGACGAGCAGACCGGCCTTGCGCTCATCGATCCCGCCGCATGAGGAGAAGGCGCGCGGCGGCGACCCGAACCGACTGCCCGCTGCGACGCCGGATCGACCGGATTCACGAGCCGTACCCGCCGGCCGGATTCGCCCCCATGCAAAAAACCGCCACTTCTTGACAATACTCCGGCACCATGTTACATTGCCGCAACGTTGAGGGGAGATTCCCGAGTGGCCAAAGGGGGCAGACTGTAAATCTGTTGGCTCAGCCTTCGAAGGTTCGAATCCTTCTCTCCCCATACGGAGCGTCTTTCGCAGGGCAGAGCCCCTGAGGAAGACGTTTTTTTTTCCCGCTCGCCCGTTGCGAGTGACGAATCGCGTGCTATAGTAAGGATTGGCAATCGGTGATGGATCAGAATACTCCATTTTACCAGGACGGGCTGCAGTTCGAGTGTACCCGCTGTTCGGCGTGCTGCCGTCATGATCCTGGATGGGTGTTCCTTTCACGGAACGACCTCGAGAAATTGTGTCGGGCTACGGGCCTGGGAGAGCGGGAGTTCATCGATACCTGGTCCCGGGAAGTGGATATCGGAGGGTTCAAGCGGCTCAGCCTGAAGGAGAAGCCGAACTTCGACTGCATCTTCTGGAACGACGGCGGCTGCAGCGTTTACGAGCATCGGCCGCTTCAGTGCTCCACGTACCCGTTCTGGAGCGCGAATCTGTTCTCCCGTGCCGTCTGGGACGATCTGGAAAAATCCTGCCCCGGCATCGACCGCGGCAGGCGGTCTTCTCGGAACGAAATCGATACGCTGCTGAAGGCCAGAAGGGAAGATCCGCTCATCGATTCCTGAAGATGAGGCGGAGGAAGGGAACAGGGGACGGACGGGTATGAAGCTGAAAATTCTCGGGGGGTTCGCGGTTCGATCCCGACCCCGCTGACGCCTGAGCAGGTGCAGAGAAAGATATCCAGCGTCGTGCAGCGCATCCGGCCTCAGGACATCCGCGACAGCGATTCCCGCGAAGCGTTTCTGACCCGGCTGCCCCCTCGCTGTTCGGCACCGCGGGAGGCAACACTGCCTGCATCGAGGTACGCCTCCGGGACAACACCTGTATCGTGTTCGATGCGGGTTCGGGAATCATGCAGATGGGTGCCTCTCTCAACGATTACGGAAACCGGGTCCGGGAGTTCCATCTTTTTCTTTCCCATTACCACTGGGACCATCTGCAGGGACTGCCGCTCTTCGGACCGGCTTACCGGAAGGGGTGTGCGATCCATTTTCTACAGTCCCGACGAGCGTCTCGAGGAAAACCTGCGGGGACAGATGAAGCAGCCCTACTTTCCCGTTTCCATGAACGACATGTCGGCGAACACCACCTTCACCGTTCTTCGAGAGAGTCCCGTTGAAATCGGAACCGGAACCGTATCGTCGGATGCGGAGGCATCATCCGGGAGGATGCTACGCATACTGTGTAGAGGAACGGGGCAGACGCATCGTCTATTCGACCGATACCGAGCTGAGCGAGAAGGATTTCGAGCGCACCGAAGAGAACCGCGCCATGTTCGAAGGTGCGGATATTCTCGTTCTCGATGCCCAGTACACCCTGGGTGAGGCGATCGAGAAGCACGACTGGGGGCATTCCTCGTACAGCATGGCGGTCGATTTTGCCGCCGAATGGGGAGTCAGGAACCTTTACCTGTTCCACCATGATCCGCTCTACGACGACAACCGGCTCCACGGAAACCTTCAGTCGGCTCAATGGTACCTCACGCACATGGATCGGAAAGGTCCGGTGATTCATCTTGCACAGGAGGGGATGGAGGTCGATCTGTGAGCGAGACGAACCCGTTCCGGGATGGAAGCCCGGAGATCACGGTTTCGGACCGAGATGTTTCTCGATCTTTTTCTCCTTCTCAGGACCCGTGAGCACGACCTCGATCCCACGATGATTGCACTTCTCTGCAGGATGGAAACCGTTCTGTACCGAATCTCTCGATAGAAGAAATAGAAAATCTCGAACATGAGTATAAGAAACGCAGGAAGAGTTCCAGAAAGTGAAATCCAGATCGAGTCGGGAGCAGAGTATGAATAGAAGGAATGCGTTGTCCGTTGTTCTGATCCTCATCGCGTCGTTCGCGTTCGCTGATTACGTTCCGGCACCCGGCGGTGAGGACCTGGTCGAGTTCCGATCGCCCGGGTTCCTTTCCGGCGGGGCGAGCGTGACGTCCATGGACGGTCCGCAGTCTTCCACCCTGAATCCCGCGGCGGGCGCGCTGGCCCAGCGGATCGCGCTGGATCTGAGCTACATCGGCCTCGTCGGACTCGGTGACCCGGAGACGGGATGGAAGGGACACGCCCTGAACCTCGGCGGCTGGCTGCCCACGCGCGCCGGAGTGTTCGGTTCGACCCTCAACCTCATGACCGAATCCCTGGACGGACTCGATATCGGAGCATGAGCCGGCTCGGCGTCACCTTCGCCAAGGACCTCTACCCGGATTTCCTGGTCGGCACCGGACTGAACTTCACGTTCGGCACCGAGGACGAATCGACTGGGGACTCACCCTCGACCTCGGATTCCTTCATTTTCCCGAGCAGTTCCTCGGGCTCCGCGATTTCCGCTGGGGAATGTCCCTGCAGCGGATCGGCAAGTGGTACGATCCGTCCGACGACTATTCGCCGTTCCCGTCTCCTTTCACCCCGGCGATCGGAGCCGCCTTCACGGCGTTCGAGAGCGACGACATGCGGGTCGGGCTGCTGGGTGATCTCAGCTTTCCCGCGGTCCAGAACGTCCGGGTACTCATCGGCGGCAACGCCACCTACCGCGACTTCCTGACCCTCGAGACGGCGTTCCGGCTCGATTTCAAGGAGATGTTCGACGACGACGTCCCGATGCGGACACCGGTGCCGTCCTTCGGCATCGCGCTCTCCTTCAAGACCGATCTGAAGCAGCAGGACGGCATCATCGCCGAGCAGGGCTGGAACAGCAGCGAAGTGCGCGCCCGGGCGGCGGCGGCTCCGCTGCAGAACAATGTCTGGGGTTTCGGCGTGGGCGCCACGGCGTTCCTGGGCGTCATCGACACGAATCCGCCCGCAATGAACGTCTCCTATCCGGACATGCGCTACCTGTCTCCGAACCATGACGGCAGATCCGACGATCTGACGGTCCCCATATCCATCACCGACGAGCGGTACGTGAAAGGCTACCGCTTCGTGATCCAGGACGAGAGCGGAAACGTGATCCGCGAGATCCGCAACAAGGACGAACGTCCGGAGAACGAAGGGTTCAAGAACATCATGGACCGGCTCACGGCGGTGAAGAGCGGTATTTCCATCCCCGAGGTGATCCGCTGGGACGGTACGACCGACGGAGGACAGGCGGCCGACGATGGATCCTATTCCTTCTTCCTCGAATCCTGGGACGACAACGGCAATATCTCCAGAACGCAGGCGAAGCGTCTCGAGATCGATACCGCTCCTCCCGAAGTAACGGTCCGGGTCCGGAACGAAGCGGACCTGATCTTCTCGCCCAACAACGACGGGAACAAGGACACGCTTCCGCTGGAGCAGACGGGATCGGCGGAGGACCTCTGGAAGGGGGAGATCGTCGATTCCGCCGGCAGGACGGTTCGTACGTTCAGCTGGCGGGACGGAACTCCGCTGGACGTCTCCTGGGACGGAAAGAACGACCAGGGAGTCCTTGTGCCCGACGGAGTCTATGCATATCGGATGATGAGCACCGACCGTGCGGAGAACGGTGTTGCGACCGGTATCGACAACATCATCATCGATACCGAGCCGACACCGATCAAGCTCGCGATCGACACCTCCTGGTTCTCGCCGAACGCCGACGGACGGCAGGATACCGTTGAATTCAGCCTCGGTATTCCCGTCCGCGAGGGCATCGACCGGTGGACGCTCACGGTCAGCGATGCACGGGGACGAGCGGTCCGGACCTATTCCGGCAGCGGGAACCCGGCCAAAGTCGTCGCATTCGACGGAAAGGACGACCGAGGCGCCGTTCTGCCGGAAGGGGCCTACCGCGGCGGTCTGCAGGTGGTCTACCGGAACGGAAACAACCCGAAGGAGGAATCGCCCTCCTTCACGCTCGACATAACCGCTCCGGTGGCGAGCATCACCTCGACGGATTCGATCTTCTCTCCCAACGGGGACGGAAACAAGGACTCGATCGTTTTCTACCAGGAAACCTCGATGGAAGACGGCTGGACGGGGGAGATCCGCGACGACCGGCAGAACGCGGTCAGGACCTTCACCTGGAGACAGGCCGTCGAAGGACAGCTCGTCTGGGACGGAAGAGGTCAGGACGGCCGCATCATGCAGGACGGTCCGTACAGCTACCGGCTCTTCACCCATGACCGGGCGGGAAACCGGGGTGAATCGAAGCCGGTCGTCTTCCGGCTGAACACCGAAGAGACGCCGGTCCTCATCTCGGCGGAATACACCGCTTTCAGTCCGAACGGCGACGGCACCAAAGACCGGATCAACCTCCTCCCGCAGCTGAAGGTCGGACAGGGCATCGCGTCGTGGGAGCTCAGGATCCAGGACTCCGGAAGCCAGACGGTCCGGACGATCACGGGCCGCGGAGCACCGGGAACGTCCTTCACCTGGGACGGGATGATCGGGCCGGGGCGGCGTGCTCCGGACGGTACCTACCGCGCCGATCTCACGGTAACCTACGAAAACGGAAACCAGCCGCGCGCGACATCTGCGCCCTTCGTGCTGGATACCGCGCTCCCGGAAGCGACCGTGTCGGCGACCTACACCCTGTTCTCGCCTGACGGGGACGGAAAGAAGGACAACATCACCTTTGCCGTTTCCACGAGCACGGAAGCGCTCTGGGAAGGCAGGATACTGAACGCGAAGAACGAGCCGGTTCGAACCGTGTACTGGAAAGATACCGTCCGGTCGCATGCATGGGACGGTACCGACGAAGCGGGAAACCGCGTTGCCGATGGAACGTACCGGTTCGTCCTCTCCTCCCGCGACGAGGCGGGCAACCTGACCGAAAAGAGCGTCGAGGGAATCGTCGTGGATACCCGGCCGACCCGGCTCTTCGCCACGGTGGACAAGAAGGGATTCTCGCCCAACAGCGACGGATTCGCCGACGATATCGCATTCGCTCTCTACGTGAATCTTCCCGACGGAATCGAAGGCTGGCAGCTGCAGATTCTCCACGAGGACGGAACCGCCGTAAAGCGGTTCAGCGGACCGGGGTCCTCGATCCCGAAGGAAATCCGCTGGGACGGGAAGGAAGAGCGCGGTTCGGTGCGGGAGGGCTCCTTCACGGGCGTCTTCACCGTCACCTACGCGAAGGGAAACCAGCCCGAGGCCCGGACCACTCCGTTCCTGCTGGACGTGACGGCGCCGGAGGTGAACGTGGGACTCCAGCCGAAGCCGTTCTCACCCGACAACGACGGAGTGGACGACGAGATATACTTCTCGATGAACGTGAAGGACCGGAGCGACATCCGGGACTGGAACTTGATCATCCGCGACCCGGTAGGTAATTTCTTCAATGAATTCTACGGGACCGGCGCTCCCGGGGAAACGATTATCTGGGACGGCCGTTCCTCCGACGGGGAGCTGGTGCAGGCAGCTGAGGATTATCCCTTCGAAATCAAGGTCACCGACTCGCTCGGGAACAGCGTGACCCGGAAGGGCGTCATCCCGGTTGACGTGCTGGTCATCCGCGACGGCGACCGGCTCAAGATCCGGATTTCGAGTATAACGTTCGCGCCGAACAGTCCGGAGTTCGTGACCAACGATCCCGAACAGTCTGCGAAGAACCTGCGGATCCTGAGAAGACTTGCCGAAATTCTGAACAAGTACGACCGGTACCGGATCCGGATCGAGGGACACGCGGTGCGCATCTACTGGGATCAGCCCGCACGGGGTGAACGGGAAGAGCGCGAGGAGCTTCAGCCGCTCTCCGAGGCGCGTGCCAATACGGTGCGAAAGGCCCTGACCGATCTCGGCGTAGACGGAAGCCGGATCCAGGTTCTCGGGATGGGCGGAAAGGAGCCGGTGGTGCCGCATGGAGATCTGGAAAACAGGTGGAAGAACCGCAGGGTGGAGTTCATCCTGATACGGTAGGAGGGGAATGAGGATCATCGGAAAACTGCTGGGAGGAGCGTTCATCGTCGCCGTGCTCCTCCTGCTCGGCGGACTCGGGGGGCTCTATTACCTGAACAGGGCCCCCCAGTCGATTCCCGAGGAGGGTGCGGTGGTAACCATCGAATCCGGACAGACGGTGCTGCAGATCGCCCGGGACCTCACCTCGCGGGGTATCCTCCGGTCTCCGTATCCCCTGCTGATCGCAAGTCGGCTGAAGGGGACCGGCGGAGCATTGAAGTCCGGCTCCTACCGGATTCCGCCGGGATCGACCGGGCTGGAGGTCCACGATCTGCTGGTGTCGGGGAGATTGATCCTGACCCGGATAACGATTCCGGAAGGGTGGACCCTGAGGAAAGTGGCCGGATACCTCGAGGAAAAGGGAATCACCGAATCGGCGGCCTTCATCGATGCCGCCCGCGATCGCGAGATTCTCGAGCGGTACGGCATCATGGCTTCGAGCGCGGAGGGTTTCCTCTCACCGGACACCTACTTTCTCGCCGAGGGACTGCCTGCCGGACAGGTCGTCGGTTACCTGATCGAGCAGTTCTTCCGGAAGCTGGAAAACATCTATCCGGATTACCGGCAGCTCAGCTGGAAGCAGCTGTTCACCCGGGTCGTGGTCGCATCCATCGTGGAGCGGGAATACCGGATACCCGAGGAAGCGCCGCTGATGGCATCGGTGTTTTTCAACCGGCTGGACATCCGCATGCACCTGCAGTCCTGTGCGACCGTGGAGTACGTCATAACGGAGGAACTGAACCGGCCTCATCCCGAGATCCTGACCTACAGGGACCTGGATATCGATTCGCCCTACAACACCTATCTCCATCTCGGAATGCCGCCGGGTCCGATCTCC
Organism: uncultured Spirochaetota bacterium; assembly: GCA_963728215.1. GTDB lineage: Bacteria > Spirochaetota > Spirochaetia > CAVSJD01 > CAVSJD01 > CAVSJD01. The sequence continues at coordinate 101,589 of CAVSJD010000016.1, forward strand.
AACCCCGGCGAAACGGCGCTCCGGGCGGCATTCTCTCCGGCCGAGACCGACTATCTCTTCTTTCTTCTGCGGGATGCCGAAGCGGGAAAGCACTACTTCTCGAAGAAGCTCGACGAGCATAATCAGGCCCGGAATCTCTATCTGAAAAAAGTCGCGCCGGGGAAGTAATCCTTCATGAGAATTCCCGAAGAGAAGATCAATCAGATCAAGGACCGGATCGATATCGCCGATGTGATCGGCGGATACGTCAACCTGACGCTTCGCGGCGGCAGGTACTGGGGCCTCTGTCCCTTTCACCAGGAGAAGACCCCTTCGTTCTCGGTCATTCCCGACAAGGACATTTTCTACTGCTTCGGATGCCACAAGGGCGGAACCGTGTTCCACTTCCTCATGGAACTGGAGAACCTGTCGTATCCGGAAGCGATCAAGCTCCTGGCGGAGAAGGCCGGTGTCGATCTCGAAATCCGGCAGACCCCCGCCGACCGGACCCGCGACGCCTACGACGAACTGTACCGCCGGGTCGCCGGGAGCTTTCACTTCATCCTCATGCAGAAGGAGGAGGCGTCCGAAGCACGAACGTATCTTGCGAAGCGGAAAATCGGCGCAGCCACGCTCGAGACGTTTCAGGTCGGCTACGCTCCGGCGGACCGGCGATGGCTGAAACGGTTTCTCCGGGGGAAACGCTATTCCGACGAGTTCCTCGCCGGCTCGAAACTCTTTTCGGAACGGTACCCCGAGACGGCGTTCTTTTCGCGGCGGATCATGTTTCCCATTTCCAGCGCACGGGGCGGGATCATCGGTTTCGGAGGCAGGATCCTGGGAGACGGGGAGCCGAAATATCTGAACTCCCCGGAATCCGAGCGGTTCCGCAAGAGGGACCAGCTGTTCGGAATGCACCTCGCGCTTCCGGAAATCCGGCGCAGCAAGGAGTTTATCCTGGTCGAAGGGTACATGGATGTTCTCTCCCTCTGGGAAGCCGGTGTCCGCAATGTCGTGGCACCGCTGGGTACCGCCTTCACCGAGCAGCAGGGACGGCTGCTGCGGAGATACGCCGATCGTGCCTTTTTTCTCTTCGACCAGGACAACGCAGGGCTGCAGGCGACCCGTCGCGCTGCGGAAACCGGGGAGCGCCTGGGCTTCGCCTGCAGCGTGATTCCGGTAAAGGGCGGGAAGGACCCCGCGGAGGTGCTGGAAAAAGATGGAGTGGAGGCGTTGCAAAATCTTCTTAAATATTCTATAAATAGTTTTGAATATCTGGTAAAAAGGGCAGCTCCCATTTACGAAAGCGGTTCGCCTGACCAAAGAGCGTTTGTTATCGAAGATCTCTTTACGTATATTGATACTATCGATTCTGAAGTCAGGATAGAGGAGTGTCTCCACGTGGTGGCGGACACTCTGAACATGGATAGAGTTGCCGTACGTAAGGATTTCGCGAAGAGGAGGGGCGCTCGGGTTTCTCCGGGAGACCGGGCTCGGGCTGTTCCGGTTTCGGCCGAAGAGCAGAAAAAACTTTCGACGGATCTTTACCTCGTACTGGCGGCTGCCGCGAATCGCGAGCAATTCTCCTATGTCCGGAGCATGGTTCAGATCGACGACCTGCAGGATCCTCTGGCGAAGGATCTTTTTCTTGCTCTGGAAGAGTGTTTCCGGAACGATGAAGGGTCCATCGAACTGATGCTGTCCAGGATCGAAAACGAGGAGCTGTACCGGCTCGTCCTGGCGAACGTCGCCTCCGGGGAGTTTTCACTGAGTCCTGAGCTCATGATCAGGCAGCTGGTTTCCCGGGTCCGCCTGCGGACGCTGGAAACGAAGCGGCAGGATGTCAGCGCGCAGCTGCGGAAAGCGGAGCGGGACCGGAACCCGGAAGAAATACACAGGCTCCTGGCAGAGACCATGTATCTGGATGCCGAACTTGAGAAGCTGAAGGTAAACGGGCATGATAGACATACAGACTGATCCGGCAATCCAGAAACTTCTGGAATACGCCAAAAAAAAGAAAAGCATAAGCTACGAGGAAGTCAACGATTTTCTTCCGGAAGGAATCGCGAATTCCGACAAGATCGAAGAAGTGATCGCCCTTCTGGAGCAGAACAATATCAAGCTCGAGGAAGAAGATCTCCAACTCGAAGAGGAAGAAGTTCCGGTAAAGCCCGTCGAGAAGAAGAAGATCGTTTACAACGAAAAAGATACCGCCATCGACGATCCGATCCGTTTGTATCTCCGGGAGATCGGAAAGGAGAGCCTGCTTACCGCCGAACAGGAAGTCGAGCTCTCGAAGCAGATGGAGAACGGCGAGAACATCATCAAGCGGGTCATCAAGAACTCGGGAATGATCATCCCGGAGTTCTATTCGCTGGCCCAGAAGGCCTTCTCGAAGAAGGACCCCAAGGAGATGAACTTCACCAAGAAGGAGATCTCCGACTATCTTGCCGAGCGGCGCAGGCTGAATCAGCAGTATCGCGAATCTCTTCGGCCGGTTCTTCCGGCCCTCGCGCCGTATATAGAACAGAAACGGAAGCTGGTTTCCAAGGGTTCGGACATCCTCTCAGACGAAGGCCTGAAGAAGAAGCGGCAGGAGCTTCTCGTCGAAGCTCGAAGAACATCGATATCCATCAGGAAGAGATACTCCAGTTTTTCGGAAAAATTCATGAATGCGCGCGAAGAAGATCCGCAAGTACCGGAAGGAACAGGAGAAGATCGAGAAGGTGCTCGGCGTTTCCAATCTCAGGGAACTCCGGAACCTCGGACGGGGCCTCGCCAGCGCCGATGAACGGCAGGAGATCGAGGGACGGCTGGGGATGACCTCCGACGAGATAAAGGAGCAGATCCGGCAGATCCAGGTCACCGAGAAAAAGCTCCGGCATCTGGAGGTGGATTTCGAAAACGATATCGAGTCCATCCTCAAGATGGCCAAGGAGATTCAGCACGGCCGGATCATGATGCAGAATGCCAAGAACCGGCTGATCAAGGCGAACCTTCGTCTGGTGGTGAGCATCGCGAAGAAGTACACCAACCGCGGGCTCCATTTCTTCGACCTGGTGCAGGAAGGGAATATCGGGCTCATCAAGGCCGTGGAGAAGTTCGAGTACGTAAAGGGCTTCAAGTTCTCCACGTACGCCACCTGGTGGATCCGCCAGGCCATCACGCGCTCCATTTCCGATCAGGCCCGCACGATCCGTGTTCCGGTTCACATGATCGAACAGATCAACAAGGTCGTGCGGGAGTCCCGGCAGCTGATGCAGGTGCTCGGACGGGAGCCGACCGACGACGAGATCGCCGAGCGGCTGGGCTGGACCGTCAGCCGGGTGAAGTCGGTCAAGAACGTGGCCCGCGAACCGATCTCTCTCGAGACCCCGATCGGCGAGGAGGAGGATTCGCTCCTCGGCGACTTCATCGAGGACAAGGACGTCGAGAACCCCGCGAACCAGACCGCCTTCAAGCTGCTTCAGGAGCAGCTCAAGGACGTGCTCGCGACCCTGCCCCCGAGGGAGCAGGAAGTGCTCAAGATGCGCTTCGGACTGGAAGACGGATATTCCCTCACCCTGGAAGAAGTGGGGCTCTACTTCAACGTCACCCGGGAGCGGATCCGTCAGATCGAAGCGAAGGCGCTCCGCCGTCTGCGGCATCCCAAGCGGAGCCGGCGGCTGAAGGATTATCTGGAACACTGAACCGAACCATAACCGATTGCACGAGAGGAAAGAACCAGCGATGATGCAAGACGTATTTGACAAGCTGCGATCCCTGCAGGAGATTCTCTCACAGAAGTACCGGATCGAGCAGGAGATCGAGGAAATTCCCAAGGCTCTCTCCACGAAGACGGAGCTGCTGAACCGGCTGAAGAAGTCCTATATCGAGAAGAATACCCAGCTGGAAGAAACCCGGGCCAAGCTCACCTCCATCCGGCAGAAGATGCAGGAAGCGGAACGGCAGCGGGAAGAGTACGAGAAGCAGATGGACCTGATCAAGACCCAGCGGGAGTACGAAGCGCTGGACAAGGAGATCAGGGACGCCGCGGAAAAAGAGCAGCAGTTCCGCAAGGAACTGCAGCGGGAAGACAAGGTTCTGGAAGAGATGGCGCCGGAGCCTCGAGCGGGAAGAGACGCTGATCAATCAGCAGGAAGAAGAACTCAAGGCGGAGCAGGAGAAGATCAAGAGCGAGAGCACCGCCAAGAGAAAGGAACTGGTCGGTCTCGAAACGGAGGAGCAGCAGGTCTTCCGGGGCTGGACGAGGAGATGATCTTCAAGTTCGAGCGGATCATCCGCAGCAAGGAAGGCTGGGAATCGTCCCGTCCGAAAGGGCGTCTGCACCGGCTGTCACATGATCCTGCCGAACCAGTTCGTGAACGATGTCCGGGCGGGCGAAGGGATTCTGTTCTGCCCGTACTGCAGTCGCGATTCTCTTCTACCAGGACGAAGCGGAAGACATGGTATTCACCGAAGACGATTCGGAAGGCCTCTCCGACCTCGACGATATCGAAATCGAGGATGAGGATTTCGAAGAGGAGATGGACGAGGACTACGAAGAGGAAGATGACGACGAAGGCGAGGATGACGACGAGGAGACCGAAGAGGAAGAGTGATCCGCTCTCGTCCGATCGCAGAAAAAAAGAATGACGGCAGACCGGCCGGAAGCCGCAATTGAGCGGCGGACAGCCGGTTTTTTTTTCCGTTCCATGCTATAATGGTCCACATAAGGAAGGGCAGACCAGGTCACCGCTCCGGGGCATATGTTCCGGAGAGGAAAGTCCGGACTCCGTAGAGCATGATGCCGGGTAACGCCCGGGCCGGGATGCTTCCCGGTAAGAAAGTGCCACAGAAATCAGACCGCCCGTTCCCGTCGGACCTGACGGTCTTTCCGGGGTAAGGGTGAAACGGCGGGGTAAGAGCCCACCGGTTTTCCGGTAACGGGAAACGCACGGCAAACCTCATCAGGAGCAAAGCCAAGCAGCAGACGGGTTGCTCGCCCTTAAGTCTGCGGGTAGGCTGCACGAATGCCGCGAGTGATCGCGGCAGAAAGATAGATGGTGACCGCGCGGGGTCTTCGGAGCCCGTTGCACAGAATCCGGCTTATCGGTCTGCTCTTCCTTATAGATTGACTTTTTGGTTGAACTATACTTAAATGACCCCGAGCGATTCATGATTTATCCCAACGACCGGTTCCGGTTTTCTTCCGGGAAAGAGCGCAGCGGCGGAACAGCGCTCAGACGTGCCGGCGTCGCATTCATACTCGTCGCGGCAGTGGTAGGGGGCGTGCTGTTCTCGCTCAGGATGGAGCGGGAGGCGGGGCCCGCACCCGCTGCGGTACCGGTCGAGCAGCAGGATATCGTCTCCCTCTGGAGCGAACACCGTTACCGCGAAGTCATGGAATCGAGCGACCGCATCCTTGCCCAGCATCCTCTCGACGATCAGGCGCTGCTGTTCCGGGGGTTTGCCGGTTTCTACCTTGCAGTGGCGCAACTGGACCAGGAGGAGAAAGAGAACATGCTGCAGAATGCGGTTTTCGCTCTCCGGAAAGCCATGCTCCTCCCCGAAGATACCCTGCGGCACGAGGCTGAGTACGTGCTGGGGAAAGCCTACTTCCATAAGGGAAAGTACTACGCCGATCTGGCGGCACAATATATCGAGCAGTCCCTTGCCGGCGGATACCTCGGAGAGGACAGCCACGAGTACCTGGGCCTCTCCTACGCGCAGATAGGCGAGTTCGGGAAGAGCCGCGATGCATTCCTCCAGGCGCTCGAGAAGCAGCCGACCGATCTGCTCTATCTCGCCCTGGCACAGAGCTGCCTTGCGCTGGAAGACGACAATGCCGCCGAGCGCTACCTTCGGGAGGCGCTGGAGGTGACCGAGGACTCCGCTCTCCGACAGAAGAGCCGCTTTCTTCTGGCGCAGCTGTACGAACGGCAGAGCGCATTCGAAAAAGCGGAAGCCGAATATCTCGCCGTGATCGAATTGAACCCGAAATCCGCCGAAGCCCATTTCGCGCTCGGTGAGATCTATAACCGCAATGGAGACTCTGTGAAAGCACGGGCCGAGTGGCGGTCGACCCTGAGGATCGATCCGAACCACTATCAGGCACGACTTCGCGTCTACAAATAGTCCGGAATGGCATTCGGAGGTATGGAATGGGCCTTGGCAAACTGTTCAGCGGCTTCTCTACGGATATCGGCATCGACCTGGGTACCTGCAATACCCTGATCTATGTCCGCGGGAAGGGGATTGTCATCAGCGAACCTTCGGTTGTCGCCGTGGAGCGGGGGACGAAGAAGGTGGTGGCCGTCGGGGTCGAAGCGAAACGCATGCTCTGGAAGACGCCCGGCGACATCATCGCGATCCGTCCGCTCCGGGACGGAGTGATCGCGGATCTCGAAACGACGGAGAAAATGATCCGGTACTTCATCGGAAAGGTCCTTTCCCGGAAGCTCTTCATCAAGCCGCGGATGGTGATCGGCGTTCCTTCCTGCATTACCGAGGTCGAACGCCGGGCGGTGGAAGAGAGCGCCTACAAGGCCGGCGCGCGGGACGTGAAGGTGATCGAGGAATCGCTCGCCGCGGCGATCGGAGCGAACATCCCGATTTTCGAGCCCGCCGGACACATGGTCGTGCGACATCGGGGGCGGAACCACGGAGATTTCGGTGATTTCGCTCGGCGGAATGGTGGTGACCAATGCCATCCGGCTCGGCGGAGACGAGTTCGACGAAGCGATCATCAAGCATGTTCGAAACGTCCACAACCTGATCATCGGCGAGCAGACCGCGGAGAACCTGAAGGTGACTATCGGGAACGCTTCTCCGGACAAGAAGATCGAGAAGATGGAGATCAAGGGAACCGATGCGATCACCGGGCTTCCCAGGAGACTTGAAATCGACTCGGTGGAAGTGCGGGAATCTCTCCAGGAGCCGATCAACGCCATCATCGAGGAGATCAAGCGGACCCTCGGCCAGACGCCTCCGGAGCTCGCCGCGGACATCGTGGAGCGCGGAATCGTCATGACGGGTGGGGGATCTCTTCTGAAGGGACTCGACAAGCTCATCGCGAAGGAGACGGGAGTTCCGGTCATTCTGGCTGAGAATCCGCTGATCTGTGTCGCCCTCGGCGCCGGTATGTACTTCGACCACGCCAAGGGAATGCACAGCTCGCGGAACATCTACAACCAGCTGAATTCCTGAGCGGAGCGTCATGCGGGGGGTCGGAAATTTCTTCGAGCGTCACCGGAGTGGAGCACTCTTTCTCGTTCTCGTGACGGTCTCGCTGTTCATGATGCTATTCTCCAGCAGTACCGTGATACTCCGGCCGAAGGAAGTCGGCCACTCCCTGTTTTCTCTCGTTCAGGAGGGAATCTCCGGAGTCGGCTCCTTCTTTTCCCGTACGGTGAACTCGGTCGGAGAGCTCCGGAGACTGAGCGAAGAGCACGACCTGGCGATCCGGAAGCTCCGGGAGTACGAGGGGATCACACGGAACTACGATGCGCTCAAGGAAGAGAATTCCCGTCTTCGCCAGCTGCTCGGGTTTTCGCAGAACAACCAGTTCCGGCATATACCCTCGCAGGTGATCGCAAAGGATCCGGAGAATTTCTTTTCCACCATAACCATCAACAAGGGAAGCCTCGATGGAATCGGGAAGGATATGGCCGTCGTCGCATTCCAGAACGGGCTGCAGGGGCTGGTGGGGAAAGTGATCGAAACGGGGCTCTCCACGGCCACGGTGATGCCGATTTACGACCGTTCCTGCTATGTCGCGGCACGACTCTTCGATTCGCGCTATGAGGGACTGCTGAACGGCAGGGGAACGCCGGACGATCCGGTCATCATGCGGTATGTGAAGAAGTTCGCGAAAAACGATATCCACTATGATGATCTGGTCATCACTTCCGGGATGCGGTCGCTCTATCCCAAGGGAATCTATGTCGGACGGGTCCGGACGATCGTGGCGAAGGAGTACGAGACGTCCCTGGAGCTTTCGATCGAACCCGTCATCGATTTTTCCCGGCTCGAAAACGTCTTCGTCCTGGTAACGGAGGAATAGGATGGGAAAGATATCCCTTCTGGCCACGATCCTCATTGCCGGACTCATCTATCTGCAGACGACGCTGCTGTCGGCGATCGCGATCCGGGGCGCCACACCCGATCTCGCGCTTCTCGTGCTCCTGTACGTGGCCCACCGCAACGGAAAGGTAACGGGGCAGGTCACCGGCTTCGCCACCGGTCTCCTCGAAGACGTTCTGAGCCTGTCTCCGCTCGGTTTCCATGCCATGCTCAAAACGGTGATCGGATACATCTGGGGGCATACCCGCGGGCGGATCTTCCAGGATGCGATCTTCGTTCCGATTCTCTTCGCCGTTTCGGCCACCCTGATGAAGGGACTGCTTGCAACGGTACTGGACGGGATCGTTCGGTTTCCGGTCACTCCGGCTTCCTTCGCATCGGCGCTGTTCTGGATCGAACTCCTCATGAACACCCTGCTCGCTCCGTTCGTGTTTGCCGTTCTCGAGCTGCTTCCGTTTCTCAAGCCGGCACGCAGGGACGGGACGCTGTGAACGGAGGATCGTCCGGAAGGCAGGTACGGTACTTCTCGAAGGGGAGAGCCGTCTTCATGGCCGCGATGATCGGCGTGATCATGATGTTCTACGGCTATTATCTGTTTTCCCTGCAGGTCGTGAACACGACGGAGTACCAGTTGCGGGCACGACAGGTCGCCCGGCGGGTTCTTCCCATTCCGGCACAGCGCGGGGAAATCTTCGACCGGAATTACGATCTGCCCCTGGTGACGAATGTCGATTCGTTCGCTGTAGACCTCGTTCCGGCGGAACTTCCCGAGGAGAACGTGGACCGGGTCCTCTCCGAACTGGGTTCGGTGATCGAAATGAATCCGGAAGATATTCTGGCGAAGCTTCCGAAATCATTTCGCAGCATCTATCAGCCGATCGAAATAAAATCCGGCATTTCCTACGATACGATAGCCTACCTGGCGGAGCAGATCGACCGGCTTCCGGGGGTTACCTGGCACAACAAGCCGAAACGCAACTACGTCGAGCAGGGTTCGATCAGCCATGTCCTCGGATACGTAGGCGACATCACCCGGGAGGAGCTGCAGATCCTCTACAACAAGGGCTACGATTTCGGTTCGGTCCTCGGGAAGAGCGGAATCGAAAAGCAGTACGACATGATTCTGCGGGGAAAGGACGGGCAGCGGTTCAGCACGGTGGACGTCCGGGGACGACGCATCTCCGAAGACATTCAGGAGGAGGACCCTCCGACGCTGGGGAAGAACCTGGTCCTGACGATCGACCGGAAGGTTCAGCAGCTTGCCGAGCGGGCCCTGGGTGACAGGATCGGCTCGATCGTCGTGCTGAAGCCCCATACGGGGGAAGTTCTCGCGATGGTTTCCTATCCCTATTTCAATCCGGAGATGCTGACGACCGAATCGGATCAGGAACAGGTCCAGGCGTTGTTCAATGATGATACCTATCCTTTCCTCAATCGGGCAATCCAGTCGCAGTACGCTCCCGCCTCCACCTTCAAGGTGGTTCTGACCACGGCGATACTCCAGGACAACCTCTTTCCAGTAGACAAGAAGATCGTCTGTCTGGGGAAGGTCCGGTACGGAGACCGGATCTTCAACTGCCACAAGAAAACCGGACACGGTCCGCTGAGCCTGTACGAGGCGCTCGCGGAGTCGTGCGATATCTACTACTGGACTGTGGGTACCGAGCATGTCGGGATCGAGAACATCATCGATTATGCCCGCAAGTACGGGTACGGAGAGCTGACAGGAATCGACCTTCCCGGAGAGGTTTCCGGACTCGTTCCCACCCCGGAATGGAAGCTGCGGACCTTCAAGGAACCATGGGTCGGCGGCGACACCATGAATATTTCCATCGGCCAGGGATACATGGGTGTCACCCCGCTCCAGATGGCGAATATGGTCGCGATGGTCGCGAACCGGGGAACCATCTACAAGCCTCATATTCTCAAGGAAATCCGTGATCCGGTGACCGGAGAGGTGGTGGAGCGGGTCCAGCCGGAAGTTCTGCTGGAGAGCCCGGTCGACGATGAAACCTTCCGGAAGGTGGCGGAAGCCATGCGGGGAGTCATCACCGACGGAACGGCGAATGTCGTCATTACCACCAAAGCGGTCGATGTGGCCGGAAAAACCGGAACCGGCGAGGTCGGCCTGATCGATCAGTGGCATTCCTGGTTCGCGGCATACGGGCCGTACAACGAGGACGATCCTCGGGAGAAGGTCGTGGTGGTGGCCAGCATCGAGGCCCGGAACGAATGGGAGTGGTGGGCACCGTACGCGACGAACATCATCTTTCAGGGTATTTTTGCCGATCAGGATTTCGATCAGGCGGTCGATGCGCTCCGTTTCCGATGGTACTACCGGATGAGAGGGCTGCAGTAAATGAGATCCCGATCGGTATTCAGCATCGACGTCGCCCTGATTCTCGCCACGCTGCTCCTGATGGTGATCGGCATACTTTTCATCTACTCCAGCGGCGTCACCTCTTCCGGGGTGATCTATTCGAACGAATACAAGAAGCAGATCGTCTGGGTCTTTCTTGGCCTGTTCCTCATGCTGGGGGCAGGATTCCTCGACTACACCCGCCTGCGTAACTGGTCGCCTGCGATCTATCTCGGACTGATCGGGCTTCTGGTCCTGACGCTCATGTTCGGCAAGGTGGTGAACGGGGCCCGTTCGTGGATCGGAATCTGGATCCTGGGCATTCAGCCGTCGGAGTTCATGAAGCTCGGCCTGATCCTGTTTCTCGCGTGGTACCTCGAACGGGTGGGTGACCGGATTACGGAACTGCCGATCCTCCTCGGCGGCCTCGTGATCGCAATGGCGCCGGTAATGGCGATCATGCTTCAGCCCGACCTGGGTTCGGCGATGGTTTTCATACCGGTGTTTCTCTTCATGAGCTTCATGGCGGGAGCGAGGCTGCATCATCTGATGTTTCTGATCGGAACCGGAAGTCTGACCATCCTGTTCGGCGTGCTTCCTGCATGGGAGCACTACATAGCGGGACGGGACGTTCCCATTCTGTCGGTTCTCCAGGAGCGGCAGCTCATCGAGTATGCATTCATGGCGCTGTTCCTGATTTTGGCCCTCGCCCTGGTCGGCTACTTCTGGGCGAAGCGGCGCTATTTCTTCTGGATCATCTACACCGATCTCATGCTCATCCTGTCCTTTGTCGGATCGCTCGGAGTCCGGAAGGTGCTCAAGGAGTATCAGATGATGCGCCTGATCATGTTCCTCGACCCGGGAGTGGACCCGAAGGGAGCGGGATGGAACATCATTCAGTCGATCACCGCCGTCGGTTCCGGCGGACTTGCAGGCAAGGGATTTCTGAAGGGAACCCAGAGCCACTATCGTTATCTCCCGCAGCAGAGTACGGACTTCATCTTCTCCATCATCGCCGAAGAATGGGGATTCATCGGCGGTCTGGTGATTTTCCTCGCGTTCCTTCTGATCCTGTTCCGCGGGATCAGGATCATGGCCTATTCGAAGGACTCGTTCGGGGTCTCGATCGCCGCCGGCATCACCGGGATGCTGTTCTTTCACCTGATCGTGAATGTCGGCATGGCGATCGGAATCATGCCGATCACGGGCATTCCGCTCTTCTTCCTCTCCTATGGAGGATCCTCCCTCTGGACCGCACTCATCGGTATCGGTCTGCTCCTGAGCATCTATACACGAAGGTATCGATAAGGTATCATCTGCCCTGACTCGAAATCCGCACGAAGAACAATCAAGGTACACGTAATGAGAATTCGTCCTGAAAACGATATGGATTCGCTTTTGCTCCAGGTTGCTTCCCCGGCACGGTATGTCGGCGGCGAGTACGGTTCGATACACCGGGACCGGGAAGACTCCCTCAAGGTGGCACTCTCGTTCCCGGATCTCTACGAGATCGGGATGTCGAATCTTGCCGTACGCCTGCTCTACAATGTCATGAACGGGATCGAAGGAGTCCAGTGCGAACGGGTGTTCGCTCCCGCGCAGGACTTCGAGGAACGTATCCGGGAACGCTCGATTCCGCTCTACACCCTGGAGTCGGGAATCCCGCTCTCCGAATGCGACGTGATCGGGTTTTCCGTCGGTTACGAGCTGGCGTTCACCTCCCTGCTGTCCGTCCTCGAAACGGGTCAGGTCCCGCTGTTCGCAGACCGGCGATCGGGCTCCGATCCCATCGTGATCGCGGGCGGTCCGGCTATCACGAATCCGGCCCCGTTCGGTCCGTTCCTGGATGCCGTCATCATCGGCGAGGCCGAACCGGTCGTGCGGGAACTGTTTCCGCGCCTGGTATCCGCGAAAAGGCGGGGTGCGGCGCGGGAGGATCTGCTGGCGATTGTCCGGGAGCATCCGTCGGCATGGTACCGCGGCAGGAGCGGAGCGGCGGTGCGGGCGATCGACCGTGAGTTTTCGGCCGGTATGGCCGGTACGCTGCTTCCCATGCCGAGCATTCGAACCGTTCAGGACCAGGGCGTGATCGAGATCATGCGCGGCTGTCCCAACGGCTGCCGCTTCTGTCATGCCGGAATCTACTACCGGCCGATGCGGATGAAATCGCACGAGACGATCGGAGCGGAAGCGGACCGGCTGGTCGGAGAGTGCGGATACCGCGAGATTACCCTCTCGTCGCTGTCCACCGGGGACTACGCCGGTATTTCGGAGCTGGTGCGAGGGCTCAACCGCCGGTTTGCCGACCGGAAAGTTTCGTTTTCCCTGCCTTCGCTCCGGATCAGTTCCTTCACGCTGCCGCTCCTGGCGGAGGTTTCCGCGGTCAGGAAAAGCGGTCTCACGTTCGCGGTCGAGACCCCGAACCCGGCGTGGCAGAGAGGCATAAACAAAAGTGTCGACATCGACCGTACCGTGGAAATACTGCGTCAGGCGATGTCTCTGGGCTGGAACAGTGCCAAGTTCTACTTCATGCTCGGCCTGCCCGTCTGCGGAGGCGAGGACGAGAGCGATGCGATCGTCGCTTTTCTGCGTGAGGTCCAGGACCGGACGCGGATCCGGATGAACATAAATGTCGGCACCTTCATCCCGAAACCTCATACTCCGTTCCAGTGGGCGGCCCAGTTACCGGAGAAGGAAGCGCTGCGCCGGATCTACCGGATCAAGGACGGTCTCCGGGGCGGCAGCTTCAAGCTCGGATATCACTCGCCGTTCCTGTCCCTCCTCGAGGGGATCCTGAGCCGCGGTGACGAGCGCGCCGGTCTCCTCGCATACGAGGTATACCGGAACGGCGGTCGCCTGGATGCATGGGAAGAGCACCTGAAGTGGGATCTCTGGCGGGAGGCGATCGAGCGTTCGGAATGGGATGTCGAGTCGGAAACCTGCCGGGAGCGCGATCCGGAGGAGACGCTGCCCTGGGACGGGGTGAACCTGGGGATCGGGAAAGGATTTCTCCGGAATGAATACCGGAAGGCGCTGGATGCGGTCCTGACCGATCCGTGCGCCGATCCGTGTGATCATTCCTGCGGCGTCTGCAGCGGCGACCGGAAGATCGAGCCTGCCGTGTCGCGGGCGGAACCGGAGACCGGGATTCCTGCTCCGGATGATTCGCCGCTCGATGTCCCGGGTGAGGAAGTGGAGGATGCTCTTTTCGTATCGACAGGAAGGGAAGAGCAGGTATCTCGGTCATCTCGATCTGATGACGGTGTTCGAGCGTGCGCTCCTCCGGGCGGAGATTCCGTACTCCTGTACCGAAGGATTCAACCCGAAGCCCCGTCTCGAGTTCGCACGTCCGCTGGCGCTCGGGATTTCGTCGGACGAGGAAATCGGCTGCGTCACTGTATGGAAAAGCATACAACCTCAAGTATTTATAGATGCGATAAACCGGGTTCTGCCGGATGGGCTTCTCGTGGTTCGGGCGCTCCGTCTCCGGCAGCCCGCAGAGGGCGTGCGCCGGCGCAGCCTGATGTCGCTGTACCGGGGATCCGATTACCGGATCGAAATCGGCGAACAGGTCGCCGGCGAGGGCGGGTGTGAGAGCGGGACGGGCGATGCGCCGAGTCTGGACACGATCCGCTCCGTTCTTCAGTCCCTGCCGGATGGAGCAGGAGAAGAGGTCTCGATCCTGAGAGAGAACGATGACGGGATCATTGTCCGCGTGCTTAGCTCAGGGGGAGGAAGGAGTATCCAGAACATTCTGAAGACGGGGCTCGCGGAGAATCCGCTGCGGATCGGGTACCGGATCAGGCGCACCGCCATCTGGGCGGTCGGACCCGGGGGACCGCCGATTGATTATTTCGAGGCGTTCGCCGGGGATGTCGAGTCCGTGAAGCAGCCGGTGGAGCAGGGAGAGTAGGGCGACTACTCTCCCTTTTTCGCCTCTTCCCAGAACCGGTCCATCTCTTCGAAATGCTGTCCGTCCATCGGTAATCCTTCCTGTCGCATTCCCGCTTCGACTGATCGGAACCTTCGCGCGAACTTTTCGTTGGTCTTGTGAAGTGCGAGCGCAGGGTCGATGTTCAGAAAACGGGAGATATTGATGACGGAAAAGAGGAGATCTCCCATTTCCATTTCCGTATCGAGCTCGGAATGATTCGCCTGAAGCGCCTCTTTCAACTCGTTCAATTCTTCCTGTATCTTTTCTAATACATCCTCATGTTTTTTCCAGTCGAAACCTGATCCGGCGGCCTTCTTCTGGAGCAGAAAGGCCCGCTCGAGCGGTGGAAGCGTTCTCGAGACCGAGTCGATCGCCGATTCCTTCTTTTCCCGGCCTTCCACCTTCACCTTGATCTCTTCCCATTGCCGAAGGACCTCTTCGGAGGATCCGGTGACTGTGTCTCCGAAGACGTGCGGATGCCGGCGGACGAGCTTGTCGCTTATGCCCTGGAGGACGTCGGAGACGGAAAAGGAGCCCGCCTCCTGTTTCATGTATGCGAGCATGGTGACGAGGAGGTATACATCGCCGAGCTCTTCCTGGATATGCGGTTCATCCGATGAGTCGATTGCGTCGATGCACTCATACGTTTCTTCGAGCAGGTTGGAGCGGAGCGACGAGGGCGTTTGCTCGCGGTCCCACGGACATCCGTCTGGGCTCCTGAGTGTCGCGATAATGTCGAGCAGCCGCCTGAAGCTTTCTGCGGGTGTACTGTCAGTTGTGTTGTCGTTCATGCTGGAGATGGTAGCATGAATGCGGCGAAGGAAACAAGGGAACGCATGCAGGCGTATGGATATGCATTAAAACCGAATACGGAAGTCGGGCAAATTCCTGAACGCGGAAGATCATTCAGGAATCGGAAACGGGCCGAACGGAGTGTGGATCCGGTTCGGGCTGCATATGCCGGGGTTCCCTGTCGGTGCGTACCGGAGGGGGCGATTGGGGCGCCAGAGCCCTCGGGATGGAAGGTGACAGTTATTTGAAGTAGACAGAATATATATTATCAGAAGTGAAGGAGATAAGCCGCTAATTCTTTACAGGATCTCGATTGTCTCTTTATGCTCGATTTTTCCCTTGTGGACAGCTTCTTCGAGCTGTGGATAACTTTTTGAAATGTTGACAATGTGGATAAGTATTGCCGGGTCTACTGGTTTTTGCCGCTCACCTTCGCAAAAAACATAACGATCAGAAACGAGGTAATCAACGGCGGAAACAGATTTATGGAATTATTGAAGTTCGCGAGCATCTGGATGAGATCGTGAAGAAGGAAGTCGAACAGTCCGCCGATATACGAACCTACGACACAGATCGCGAGTGCTCCCCAGAATCTTCCCAGCACCTCCTTCCGGATGATGAAATAGAAGAAGAGCGCTACTCCGAAACCGATGATGAAATAGATCAGGCCGATGTTGAAGTAATAGTTCGTCATTGCTGTAAAGCTCCTTGATGTTCTTCGCGGCTCGATTTCTTACGGCGTCGATGTCAGGGTGATCACCTGGAGATGCTCGGGCTCGCTGTAAATGGTCCGGGATATGCCTTCTCTCCCGAACGACAACGCGTACAGGGAAAGCTGCAGAAGATCCGGATTGATGTCGAAGTAGTCCACGATCTGCGCTGCACTCATCCCGGAATCCGCGAGCATGGCGAGAACATCCGAATCCACAGCATCTATATCGGCAGGTCTGAAGCTTTCCGCAACCATGATGCCGCTCTCGTTCACCACTTCCCTGAATATCGGAATCGGATACAGGGGGTCAGCGGGAAGTAACGCCAGTGCCTGATTCTGCAGCGGCGTGAAGTTGAAGTTGAGCTCGACCTGGAATCCCTGATTCTTGAGCGCATCGGCAACCTCGATCAGGGGCATGGCGTTGAAGAGCGTGCCCGATCGGTGGATTCTCCGGTAACCGCGGGCCGTCAGCGACGAGGTTCCGAGCACCTGCGATCCGCCGATGACGGCGGTATCTGCATCGTACCGGGCGTCGCCTTCGGGGGTTTCGGGATAGAACTTGTAGTAGATTTCGTAACCGAAGAACTCATCGACATCGTTGTCAGTATCGTGATTGAAGGTGAAGGAGTATCCGCCGAGCGAGGAATTACCGTCTCGGGGCGGATCCAGGTAGGGATAGAATTCGAGGCCGCACGAGGTCGTGATGGCCGACGACAGCACGATCAGTGCCGTGAGCAGGATCGGCACAGAGAATGCGGCGGGTGATCCGGACGAACCGGACCGACCCGCCCTGCTCCGGAAGCCGCCGGCGCGCCGATCGCCCCGGCGGAGGAACGCGCGCGGAATCCGCATCATACCCCGGCGGAGATCCGTTCCCGGAGAACCGAACTTCCTGCCGGCGCGGAGCCGGGTTCATCCAGGAGGTCGATGAGTTCGTAGATGAGAACCGGATGCTGCTTTCCTTTCACCCGGATCTTGTCGAGCTCCCGGGCCACGATCCGATCCTTCACCCGTTCGTAGGTGTACTCGCTGATGATGATATCCGTCATGTACTGCTTGTTCGTCCCTTCGAGCCGGGAAGCAAGATTCACGTTGTCTCCCATGACCGTGTAGCTCATCCGCCCCTGAGAGCCCATGTTGCCGACGGTCATGATGCCGGTGTTTATGCCGATTCCGATGCGGATGCGCTTCTCCGGAGGCCACTGCTCGTTCAGTTCTCTCAGAATCTCCATCTGCCGCAGTGCGCATCGGCAGGCCCGGAGGGCATGGTCTTCCTGCGGAAGCGGCGCACCCCAGAAGCACATGACTGCGTCCCCGATGTACTTGTCCAGCGTACCGTCCAGCTCGAGAATGATGTCCGTAACCGAGGTGAAATAGATATTCAGATGGTTCACGAGCTCCTGCGGAGTCATGCTTTCCGAGAGCGACGTGAAACCGCGGATATCGGAGAAGAAGACGCTGATGTCACGGTCCACGCCGCCGAGCTCCGGCGGATGCTCGAGAATCTGGTCGACCACGCGCGGGCTGACGTATTTTCCGAACATCTCCCGGATCCTCGCCTTGTCCCTCTCCTCGGTAACGACCCGGTACACGATGACGGAAAGGAAGGTGAACGCGGAGGCGATTCCCGGAGACGAGAAATTGACCAGATACGCCCGGGTATCGAACAGCAGCGTGACGGCGAAGAAGAAGACGATGCCCAGCGTCCCGGTCAGGGCCAGTGCCGGCAGCGTGGCGAGCCGTGACGCCATGAATGCGACCGTCATCACCAGGACGAACAGGATCAGCGTGTCGGCCCAGAACGGAATGTTTCTGATGAACCGGTTCATCAGGATCGTATTCAGGGCGTTGGCGTGAATCTCCACCCCGTACATCAGCCCGAAGGGGGTCGGTTTCTCGTCTTCCGCCATGCCTTTCGCGAAGGGTCCCACCATCAGAATCCGGTTGCCGACCGCCTTGGTCTCCGGCCATTCGGCCGGATCGATGCCGGGTACGCGGGATGCGTAGCCGGAGTACGGGCGCACCGGAAATGTCTTGTGGCCCTCGGGCGACGGGTCCGAGGGCATGCCCATGAAATTGACCAGCATTTCGCCGTTCGGGCTGATCGGAATCTCGATCCGGTCCAGGACCCGTCCGTCCAGGCGGTAGGGAACCCGCTCCCCCGCTTCCACGTCGAACACCGTCGGCCCGGGAATGCGGATATACTTCCCGAAAACCACCTCGATATCCTCGAGATCTCTGCCGAAGTACTCGATCGCAAGTGCGAGGGTTATGGAAGGGATAAAACTGTCCCGATACCTGCGGATCAGATGGACGTAGCGATCGGGTTTCCCGTCGCGGTCGTCATCGATCGCCCGCGGCGGGGAACGCTCCTCGATTTCGTGCCGCACGCGTTCGACGATCTCCGGGGTCAGCGGATGCGGAACCGGGTGCGGCAGGCCGTCGGCATCGAACCAGGCGAGCCGTTCGAAGGATGCCCGGTCGACCGGGGTGTCGACCGAGAAGTCGTCGAGCTCGATCACTTCCATCAGTTCCGATACCTTGGCAACCAGGGCCTGACGGCGGTAGACCTCGTCATCGTCGGGAAGGAAGTTGGCGTGCCCGTACCCCGCCGCGACCCGCCCATACGGCTTCAGGGGCGGCTGCAGACCGAAATAGGCCGGCACATCGGCCCATGGACCGTTGACGTTCCGGATGGTTCCGATGGACTGCTCGAGAACCCGGTGCCTCCCGAACAGCTCCTCCTCGCTGCCTGCGGGCGGCGGCGTGATCTGGAGCACCGTTTCCAGGAATACTCTGTCGTTCGTGCGGATGCTCTCCAGGAGGATCGTATCGTCGACCGCCCGGTTGTCGGGCTCGATGAAGAAAAGGTCGAGGAAGATGGCGAGCTCCCGCTGGTTCTGATCCTGTATCCGGGTAAAGGAATCGATCAGGTTGGCGTGGCGATAACGTGGAAACGGCCAGCGCCCGAACGTGTTCAGCGTGCGGAAGTCGATACCGAGAATGAGGATATCCGGTGAGATATCGGGATTCCGTTCCTCCCGGACGACCCCTTCCTGAACGGTCGTCCGGCGGGTGAGCTGCTTGAGGTTGAAGTGAACGTCCAGAAGACGGGTTTCGAGCCGTTCGGGAATTCGGGTGAAGCTGCCGAGGGCCATGAAGAGACCGAAAATCAGCAGTCCGATCAGGAGCCCGAACGATCGGGTCTCCAGCATCTTCGGTCGTTTCCGGATCTGCGCCATGGCCCCCTCCGCAGTTATGACTTTTCGAGCAATCCCTCGGATTCGAGATAGATTATACGGTTTCTCGCCAGCGATGTCCAACTGCTCGCGGTGTATTCCTCGACCAGTTGTTCGTAGATATCGCCTGCTTCCCGGTACTCGCCGGCCGTCTCGTGGAGCCGGGCGATGGAGAAAAGCGCATGGGGAACCTGGGGAGTCTCCGGCCCGAATGCGTCGACCAGCGCGCGGTACGCCGCCACGGCGCCCTCGCGATCTCCCGCTTCCTCTCGGGCCACCGCGGCGTTGAAGAGCGATACCGGGGCGAGATAGCTTTCGGGGAACGCTTCGAAGAGCCTCCGGTAGTAACCGGCCGCCTGTTCCCACTCTCCGCCCTCGAATGCCAGCCCGCCGGACATGAACAGCGCGCGCTGGGCAGCCCAGGTGCCGGGATAACGGTCGAGGATATCCTCGAGGGATGCCGTGAGCTCCGTTCGGAGTTCCGTTTTTTTCGCCTCATCGTCGGCGCTCTGCCAGTTCTGATAGGTCGTTTCAACCGCCTCGAGTCGGAGCGTCGATTGCTTCAGGATATGATCCTGCCAGGCGCTCCATCCCGCATAGCCGGCGATCAGAAGTACCAGCCCGACGGCGATGATCAGGAAGAGCCGACGATTGTTGTAGAGAAAGGCGGAAAGGCGGGCGACAATCCGCTCTTTGAGGCTCATCTCCTTCTGGTGTTGCATCTCTATTCTCCTTTCCTGTACGGCAGGGCACCTGGCCCGCGTCTCTGTTCCGGTCGTTCTCGTTCGCCCATAACGGGACGATTCAGTTACGGATGTCCAGTTCCTTGATCAGGCGTGAAAGATACGTTCGCTGGATGCCGAGGTTCTTTGCCGTCTCGGTCTGGTTCCAGCGATGCTTCTCCAGTGCCCGGGTGATGAAATGTTTCTTGAACAGGTTCACCGCGTCCTTGAGGTTCTTTCCCGCGAATTCCTGCCCTTCTCCGCTGCCGCTCGAGCTAAGGATCAGGTCCGGCGGGTTGATCATCTCTCCCGTGCAGATGACGACGGCCCGCTCCACCGCGTTTTCCAGCTCGCGGACGTTGCCGGGCCAGGAATACGAGAGGAGAAGCTCGATCGCCTCGTCCGAGAAACCGCGGATGCTTTTCTTGGTCTCCCGGTTGAACCGCTTCAGAAAGAATCTGGCCAGCTCGGTGATGTCTTCCGGCCGCTGGCGGAGCGGCGGTACGTACAGCGGGAGCACGTTCAATCGATAGTAGAGATCGTTCCGGAACGTCCCCTGCTCCACCGCCCGCTCGATATCCCGGTTGGTCGCGGCGATGATCCGGACATCCACCCGGATGCTCTCGCTGGATCCGACCTTCTCGAACGTCTTCTGCTGGATGACCCTGAGCAGTTTCGCCTGGACCGAAAGAGGAACTTCACCGATCTCGTCGAGAAAGATCGTCCCTCCGTCACCCAGCTCGAATCGGCCCCTGCGGTCGCTCGTAGCGTCGGTGAACGCTCCGCGGACATGTCCGAACAGCTCGCTCTCGAGGAGCGCTTCCGGAATCGCCGCGCAGTTGACCCGGATGAAGGGCTTTCCGGCACGGAGACTCTGCAGGTGCAGCTGCTCGGCGAACAGTTCCTTGCCGACGCCGCTCTCCCCGAGAATGAGCACCGAGGAATCGGTCGGAGCGATGCGGGCGACGATTTCGACCTTTTCACGGATCGCACGGCTCTTGAAGATGAAGGGATGAAACCCCTTCTCGTTCTGGATCTCCGACTGCAGAAGATGAATCTCATCCCGGGCCTGCTGAAAGGATCGGGCATTCTGAAGGGCGATGGCCGCCTGGTTCGCGAATATCTCGAGCCATTCGAGATCGTCCTGGGTGAAGACCTTGTCTCCCTGCTTGTTGATCAGCTCGATCACCCCGACGCATTCGCCCTTGATCCGCATGGGGACGGCGAGAATGGAGGTGGTGGGAAAACCGATCTGCCGGCTGATCTCGGAGAAGAAGCGGGGCTCGCGGTCGACATCGTTGACGATGAGGGATGTATTGTGCTCCGCTACCCAGCCCGCGATGCCTTCCCCTCTGCTCAGCGAATACTTCTTCACGTCGGAACCTTTGGTTCCCAGGGCGACCTCGAAATAGAGCCTGTCGTTCTCGGGGTTCAGGAGCAGGAGCGACGATGCGCTCCCCTCCGTCAGGCGGGTTGCTGACTCGAGGATTCGAGTCAGCAGTGCATTGAGATCGGAATAGTTCGAGTTGATGAGGGTATTGATCTCGATGAGGGTCTCGAGCTTCCTCGGATCGACGTCCGTTCTGAGCATGATGCCTCAGGATTCAGAGGAGCCGTCTCCCTTGTCCTTGAGGAAATCCCCGAGGGTGAAGGTCGATTCCTCTTCCTCATCGTGAATGTACTTCGACAACTCGGCCCGCTGCTGCTTGTGCGCGTACTCCCGGATCGAAAGGGAGAGCCGCTGCCGTGACGGATTCAGATCGGTAATGATCGCCCGCACGGCGTCGCCCTCGTGGTACTTCTTCAGGGCTTCGTCGGGAGAGACCCGGTCGCCCGGTTCCGTCAGGTTCGCCTTGTTGATCAGGCCTTCGATCCCGCCGGCCACGCGTACGAACACCCCGAAGTCGGTGACGCTCGTTACGGTTCCCTCGATGGAGTTACCGACCGAGTATCCCTTCCGCAGGGATGTCCACGGGTCTTCGGAGAGCTGCTTCACGCCGAGGCGGATATTGTGCGTCTCGTTGTCGACGTCGATCACCATCACCTCGATCTCTTCGCCTTCCTTCAGGACGGCCGAGGGATGCCGGTACTTCTTGGTCCAGGAAAGCTCGTCCACATGCAGGAAGCCGTCGATTCCCTCTTCGAGCTCGACGAAGGCGCCGGCGTTGGTCAATTTCTTGACCCTGCGAACGAACCGCATGCCGGGATGATACCGGTCGCCGATGGATTCCCAGGGATTGTCCTGGACCTGCTTGAGTCCGAGGCTGATGCGGCCCTGCTGGATGTCGTAGCCGAGGATCTTCACTTCGACTTCGTCGCCGATATTGACCACTTCCTTCGGATGGTTGACCCGATGGATCCAGGAGAGTTCGGAAATATGGGCGAGTCCTTCGATTCCTTCCTCGATCTCTATGAAGGCACCGAAATCGGTCAGCTTGGTTACCGTACCGCGGACGACCTGGTCGACATGATACCGGTCCTCGAAGGTGGACCAGGGATCCGGCGTGAAGTGCTTCAGGGAGAGATTGACCTTCTTCTCTTCCGGATCCATCCGGATCACTTTCAGGCGGATCTGCTGGCCTTTCTTGACGTAATCCTTCGGTCGGGCAACGTGGCCCCAGCTCATGTCGTTGATGTGAAGCAGTCCGTCGAATCCGCCCAGATCGATAAAGGAACCGAAGGACGTGAAGCTTTTGACCGTCCCTTCGACTTCGTCACCGATCTGCACCTTCGAGAAGAACTCTTCCTGCTTGCGGACCGCTTCCCGCTCGAGCCAGTCGCGACGGGAAACGACGATGTTGACGCGTCCTTCGCTGTAGAGCCGGTCGATGAGGAACTCCGACTCGAGGCCGATATACTTCTCGGGTTTCTCGACGCGATGCGTATCGGTCTTGGAAATCGGCATGAACGCCTGAACGCCGTGGCCGAGATCGACTTCGAAGCCGCCCTTGACCGTATTGATGATCTTTCCCGACACCGATTCGTTGTTCTGCTGTGCATCCCGGAGCTCTTTCCAGAAGAGCTTCGAATCGGCCTTCCGCTTCGATACGACTACCTCGCCTTCGCGGGTTTCCTTGCGGATGAGCACCACATGGACGATGTCGCCCTGCTTCGGCGGCGTGTCGAACTCGTTGAGGGGAATCTTCCCTTCGGACTTGTATCCGACATCGATGAAAACATTCTCCGGCCCTACTTCGATGACGTGCCCTTCCACAAGCTGGCCTTCTTCCAACTGTTCCAGGGATTTCAGATACTCTTCCTGAAGCTGTGTCTGCTGATTGGTGTCTTCTGTCGGCATGTTATCCCTGTCCGTCATCACTTCCCAATACTCCCGGTTCTTGTTTGCTTATCTCGGATTATTGTTACTACTTTGTCACAAACTTGGTTTATGGTCAAGTCCGATGTATCGATGTAGATCGCATCTTCGGCGATTTTCAATCTCCCCTCGGGTTTCTTTCGATCGATTTCGTCACGTTCCCTGATCGCCGTCTCGATCTCCCCGAGCGTCAGAGCGCTGGTTCCCTGTCCGTGACGCCGGGCGGCCCTGACCTCGACCGACGCGTCGAGGAACACCTTCACCTCGGCATCCGGGAACACGACGGTGGCCATGTCCCGGCCTTCCGTTACCGCGTCGGTTCCGGCGGCGATCTCCTTGAGAATCCGGTTCACGACGCGCCGGACTCCCGGCACAGACGAGATCCTCGCCACGAGCCGGTCGACATCGTCGGTCCGGAGCTGTTCCTCGACTTCTTCCCCGTTCAGGAAAAGTCTTCCGTGCTCGAATCGGCAGTCGGACGACTGCGCGGTATCGACGACGCTGCGTTCGTCACCGGGATCGATGCCGGCCCTGAGCACCGCCAGCGTAACGGCGCGGTAGAGACTCCCCGAGTTCAGGTAGAGGAAACCCGATGCCCCGGCTATTTTCCGGGCGATGGTGCTTTTGCCTACCCCTGCGGGGCCGTCGATCGCTACGACCATATCACTCTCCGCCGGATCCCGACCGGAGCCGGCGGATCTCCTTTTCCGTAAGATGCCGGAAGCGCCCGGACGCAAGCCCGCCGAGCGTCACGCTGCCGATCCGGATCCGGTGCACCCGCCTGACCGGGATGTTGCGGGAGTGGAACACCCGGCGGATCTCGCGGTTTTTTCCCTCGATCAGGACCAGGTCCACCGCCCGGGGGCCCTTCCGCTCGAACCGGGCCAGCCGGTAGCGTTCACCCTCGATCTCGATCCCCCGCTGCCATTCCCGCAGCAGATCGTCGGCAAACGGATCGGTTGTCTCCACCCGGTATTCCTTTTCGACCCCGGCGGAAGGATGCGAGAGGCGCCGTGCGAACTCTCCGTCGTTGGTGAAGAGGATGAGCCCCGAGGAGAGGAAATCGAGCCGGCCCACGTGGAACACCCGCTTGTCGATCGCCGGCCGGAGGAGGTCCGATGCAAGCGGACGCCCTTCCGGGTCACGTTCGGAGGTGATGTATCCCGGCGGCTTGTTGAGCGCGAGATAGATCATCTCCCGGACCGGGCGGACCCGCCGGCCGTCCAGAGTCACCTCGGCGTCCGGGCCGACTTTCGTCCCCGGCCGGGTGACCACTCTGCCGTTCACGCGTATTCTGCCCGCGGCGATCAGCTCTTCCGCGGACCGGCGGGACGAGACGCCGCTCCGGGCGAGATACACCTGCAGCCGGATTTCCCGGTCGGTTTCTTTCTCCTCCGGGCCGCCCGTTCCCGGATTTCCGGATTCGTCAGGTCGTTTTTGCACTGCCATCCAGCTCGAACCTGTCCTTGTCCACTTCATCCAGCTTGGGGAGATCGGAAATGCTGTTCAGCCGGAACAGCTTCAGGAAATCCCGGGTCGTCCCGTACTGCACCGGCTTCCCCGGAACGTCTTTTTTGCCCACCTCCCGGATCAGCGCACGGCTCAGAAGCAGCCGGACCATTCCGTCCGAGGCGACTCCGCGGATGCCGTCGATCTCCGCCCGGGTGATCGGCTGCGAATACGCGATGATCGAAAGAGTCTCCATGGCCGCCCGGGAAAGGCGGTTGTCGTTCTTTTTGCCGTAGCGGTCTTTCAGAAAATCCCAGAGATCCTTCTTCGGCGACAGCAGAAAGCCGCCCCCGAGCTCGGTCAGCTCGAGGCCGTGCTCTTCTTTCCCGTAGGTCTCCCGGATCGTGTCGATGACCTGCAGCACCGCCTCTCGGGGCAGGCCGCTGATCCTCGACAGAGCCTTCGCGTCGAGCGGCTCCGACTCCAGGAAGAGGATCGCTTCAATCAGTGCCGTTTCCTTCTCCAGCTTCATCCTCCGGCCTCTGGTCGTGCGGGCGGATCATGATATCCCCGAACAACCGGTTCTGATACAGTCGGATCTTTCTCGCCTTCACCGATTCGAGAATGGCCAGGAACGCGCACACAACATCCATCAGACTGTTGCGTACGATCAGATCGGTGAACAGGAACTCTCCCCGATTCTCGAGCAGCTCGTGAATCAGGCTGATCTTCTCGTTGATGGAGACTTCCTCGTAGAGGTCGATGACCCGTTCCGAAGACAGCGACGTCATGAGCGTGCTGAACGTCTTGAGAAGCTCCCAGACCTCCAGCCGTTCCCAGAGCTCTTCGTCTTCGGGGAACGGGAGAACCCGCTGTTTCTTTTTCCGCTCCACCACCCATTCGGTTTCCCGTTCCTTTTCCTGCATGAGCTCCGAGAGCTTCTTGTATTTCTGATACTCGATCAGCCTCTCGATCAGTTCCTTTCGCGGATCCTCGAGCTCTTCGTCCATGTCGATTTCCACCGGGAGCAGCATCCGGGACTTGATGTAGAGCAGCGTGGTGGCCATGACGTAGAACTCGGTAATGTTCTCCAGATCGACTTTCGTCGCATAGCTCAGATATTCCAGGTACTGCCGGGTGATCTGGGCGATGGGGATATCATAGATATTGACTTCCGATTTCTTGATCAGAAAAAGCAGCAGATCGAGCGGGCCTTCGAACTCGCCGAGCTTGAAGCGCTGCTTCAGCTCACTCTGCTGATCCTCCGGCGTTGCGCCTTCCATGATCCCCCTCTGAGAATGCCTCAGTATACCGGTCATCCCCGGCAAGGTAAATACCCCGTGCGATCCGGATGACGAAAGGAAGGTATCGCGGAGGATCTACCCGATCCCTGAAATGTCCTGAGGTCCGAGCCGATCGAGAAAGGAGGCATAGCGGGTCCCGGAACCGGGCTCCCGGAGGTCGGGTTCGAGCTCGAGAAGCGGGACGAGAACGAATCCCCGTTCCGTCATGGAGGGATGCGGGATCGTGAGGGTTTCGCCCGACATCCGCAGATCGCCGTAGAGCAGGATGTCGATATCCAGAGATCTCGGTCCTTTCCGCCGCTCCCGGCTCCGGTCCCTGCCCAGACTGGTTTCGATGCGCTGCGTTCGTTCGAGAAGCTCGTACGGGTCGAGCCGGGTAGATCCGGAAACGACGGTATTGAGAAACCGGGGCTGGTCGAGCACCTCCATCGGCGCCGTTTCGTACAGCGAGGCTTTCCGCAGTTCCTGGAGGATATCTCCGATCTGCCGGACCGCCTCGTCGATCAAGGCCCGCCGATCTCCGGTGTTGGAACCGAGACCGAGATAGACGGTGACCGGCCCGGCTGAACCGCTCTCCCGATGAGGAGCGCTCCGGCCGATTCGGGAAATGGATGCCGTGCCCCCGGACCGGTGAGGATCGGGGGCACGGTCGGGATCAGAAGAGGCCGGCTCCTTCGACATCCGCCGCAACTTCCTTTTTCTTTCTGACGGGCGCCTCGGAAACCTTCTCCGGTTCGCCGGATACGGGTGCGGGCGCGGGAGATTTCACGGTGCTCTCCGGGGACGGGAACATCACCTTCCGGAGCCTGCCTTCGATATCCTTCGCGATATCGAGGTTCGTCTCCAGATAGAGTTTCGCGTTCTCTCTTCCCTGTCCGATACGTTCCTCTCCGAAGGAGTACCAGCTGCCGCTCTTCTGGATCAGGTCGACTTGAGTGCCGCATCCAGCAGGCTGCCGCTGGCGGAAATGCCGCTCCCGAACATGATCTCGAGCTCCGCCTTCCGGAACGGAGGCGCGACCTTGTTCTTGACGATCTTGACCCGAACCTTGTTGCCGATCGCCTCGTCGCTGCCCTTCGTTATCGTCTCGATCTTTCTCACCTCCAGGCGGACCGAGGAGTAGAACTTCAGTGCCTTTCCGCCGGTGGTGGTTTCAGGGTTGCCGAACATGACGCCGATCTTCATCCGGATCTGGTTGATGAAGACCAGGCAGGATTTGGATTTCGCGATCGGTACCCGTGAGCTTCCGCAGCGCCTGGCTCATGAGCCGGGCCTGAAGTCCCATGTGGGAATCGCCCATGTCTCCCTCGATTTCCGCCTGGGGAGTGAGCGCCGCCACCGAGTCGATGACGATGATGTCGACCGCCCCGGAACGGATCAGCGATTCGGCGATCTCGAGGGCCTGCTCGCCGTTATCGGGCTGGGAGACCCAGAGCTCGTCGATGTTCACGCCGAGTTTCCGCGCATACGCCGGGTCCAGGGCATGTTCCGCATCGATGAATGCCGCGATGCCTCCGCCTTTCTGGGACTCGGCGATCGCGTGCAGGGCCAGGGTGGTCTTTCCCGGATGACTCCGGTCCGTAGATCTCGACCATTCTGCCGCGCGGGTATCCGCCCACTCCGAGTGCCTCGTCGAGGAGAATCGATCCGGAGGGAATGACCTCTATGCCGACCAGCTCGGAGCCGTCTCCCATCTTCATCAGGGATCCCTTGCCGAACTGTTTTTCAATCTGAAGCTTCGCAGCCTCGAGAGCCTTCAGTTTCTCGTCCTGATCGCCCGGCCGCACGAAAGCGGCGGGGGCTTCCTTCTTTGCCATGCGTTGCGTCCTCCTTCCGTTCTCTGCCCTCTCAGGGAATACGACCACGAATCATTTCCCGCCGATTCAACGGAACTGTACTGCGGTGGGAAATTGATTATTCCGGTATCGGTGAAGATGTTCCGTTTCGTGGTATCATACGTTTTCAGATGTACTATAGCAGAAAACGCGGAAAAAAGGTATACCCCGGAATCGAAATTTCACAATATGAAATATCTGTTAGCCAACATCGGCGTTTCCGGAGACGGACATCGCTCCTGATCCCGCTGCTCGTGCTGGCGGCCGTTACCGCTTACGGCATCGATATGCGGGAGCTCACGAGCCGGGGCGACCGGAGCGACAATCAGTATCTCCTCGATTCCATCCGCCGGGTTCCGATCGGCGAAGCGATGGACGTGATTCGGGGGCTCGAGGAACGGAGCGACCGGTTCGTCGGCGATATTCTGACCGGCCTTGCGAGGGATGGCGGCGGGCGGCCGGATCGGGATGCCGAATACCTGCTGCTTCGGATCCTCGAAGCGGCCATGTTCCGGTCCGACGGGTATGACGAGGCGGCCCGGGAGGAGAATCGTGAAGCCGTACTGCGTCTTGCGGGGACGATGGATCGATTCGGGGACAGAACCCTGCGCACCCGGCTGCTTTCGGCATCGGCCACGCTCCGGACCGAACCGCGGGTTGTCGGCATTCTGGTCGGCACCGGTGTCAGGCTTCTGGAGCAGCACCGCCGGGACGGCGGGATGGGATCTCCCGATCAGGAGGAGGAGATCCTTTCGTTCTTTCAGGCCGCGCTGGCACACCCGGCCCGGCCGCTCGGAGACATCTGCCTGGACCTCGTCGCCGCTTCCCGGATGAAGCGGGTCGTCGATGCCGGAAGGATCACGGCACGACATATCCTGCAGGTTCCGTGAACCCGCACGCTCCCGCATCGGCCGGCGGATCGCCCGCCGGATCGCCCGGCGGATCGCCCGGCGGATCGCCGGGCGGAGCGCCCGGCGGACATCGTTGCATTTCGCGGATTTCCCGGATATGATGGAGACATGAGAGGCGCGTTCAGGATCTTCGCTACGCGATCGATGAGAGAGTATGCGGACCGGGTCGCACAGCATGTGACCGGATTCCCCGGCTCCGACGGCATCGGGCAGCAGCCGGAAATCCTCGGCAGGCTATCGACGCTCGTCTTTGCCGACGGAGAGATGGAAGTCGAGATCAACCAGTCGATCCGCGGCAAGGATGTCTATCTTTTCGCCAGTGCCGCACGGAACCTGGAAGGTCTGAGCGTCGAGGAAAACAAGATCGAGATCTACCATGCCGTCGATGCGCTTCGGCGGGCGCAGGCGGGCCGGATCACGCTCTTCGAGCCCTACTGTACCTCGAGCCGCTCCGACCGGACCACGAGACGGAATTCGGTCGGCCTCTGGGTCCACTACAAGATCCTGGTCAGTCTCGGCGTGAACCACATCATCACGTACGATCTGCATTCGGACAAATCCCGCACGCTCGTGGACCCGACAGTCTGCGCAATCGACGATATCCCGGCCCTCTGGCTTCTGAAGCAGTACCTCTGCGATACCTTCATCAAGACGAAGGAGTTCTACGAGGAGGTCGTCCGGAAGGACTGGATGTTCTGCTCCGTCGATGCCGGGGGCGAAGGTACGGCGAAGTCGTTCGCCCGCGGCTTCGAGTCGTCCCTGGTGATCGCGCACAAGCAGCGCGACTACGGTATCCCGAATCACATCTCCTCGGTCGATATTCTTTCCTCGGATCCGATCGAAGGAAGGACGATCTGGATCGTCGACGACATGATCGACACCGCCGGATCGGTGCACCGGCTGGTAAGGGAGCTCGCCGCGAAGGGAGTGAAAAGCATCAGCATCGCAGTCATCCACGCGGTGTTCTCTCCGCCAGCGGTGGAACGTCTCGTGGAGCTCTGCGACGACGGACTCCTGGACAATCTGGTGGTGACCGATACGGTATGGATTCCCGACGGGATCCGGGAGAAGCTTCCCTGCCTGCATGTGGTGAGCTCCACGCGGCTTTCGGCCGAGCTCATCTTCAACATCCACCGGGATGCGCCGCTGTCGCGCTATTTTCTCCCGTTCGAGGCACGGAAATACCTCTCCTCGATGAAGCTGTTCCTGTGAACCGTTCGTGACGGATGGACGGATGGATGCCCGGATGGCCGGATGGCCGGATGATCGCGGCGGGGTCCGGAACCTCTCCTGCGGATCAGAACCGTTTGCGTGAATCGAGCAGGATGGTTACCGGTCCCCGGTTGATGCTGGTCACTTCCATGGAAGCCTGGAACTCCCCCGACGCGACGGTCATGCCCATGGCAGCGAACCGGTCGATCGATGCATCGTAGAACGCACGGGCAGCGTCGGGAGGAGCCGCGTCTGACCAGGAGGGGCGGCGTCCCTTGCGCGCATCACCGCAGATGGTGAACTGGGAGACTACGAGCACCGACCCGCCCGTTTCGATCACCGACCGGTTCATCCTGCCTTCCTCGTCCTGGAAAATCCGCAAGCCGGAGATCTTCTCTACGATGTAGTCCAGGTCGACGTCGCGGTCGTCCTTCTCGACACCCAGGTAGACCAGGACTCCCGGACCGATCCGACCGGTTTCCCGGCCGGCTACGGTGACCCGTGCTTCCGAAACCCGCTGAACGACCGCGCGCATCGAAGGAACCTCCTCAGGGGACCAGCATGTGGATCGATACGCCGCGGAGCCGCAGTCCCTGCTCGCCGACCTGGACTTCTCCGAGAACCTCGAGCGGAAACGCCGGATCGAGATCGGCTGCGAAATCGAGCCGGACCGGCACGATTCCCTGCAGGACCTTTTCGTCCTCGTATCCGACCAGGAAATCGAAGGCGATGTACCCGGGCGCGATCTCGAGATTGCTGATCCGTCCTTTCCAGCGGACATGGACTCCCTCATGGAGCGAAGGGTCCTTCCGGACTTCTTCGTACGGGAAGGAGTCGCGGAGCGTCGCGAAGGTCGGTACGCGGAGGTATGCCCGGATGGTTTCAGCCTTTTCCTTGACAGCCGGGGACGCATTGGAATACCTGATCCGGTTCAGCTCGCGGAGCGCCATGTTGTCCCGGTAGTCGTTGAAGTATTCCTTCGCCTTCCGGAACGCCTCGGCGATCGCGGCGGGATCGAGGACGTAGCGGAACGTTCCGCCGTAGAGGGTGAGCTGATCGCCCGGGATGCCGGAGAGGCTGACCGATTCCGCGCCGGGGCGCTCCGGCGTGCCGGAGAAGCGGGAAAGAACCCGCGGAAGAACGAACATGCCGGCGGTTCCGGCTGCGACCAGAAGAACCAGGATCGCGATCCGGGGCGGGGTGAACAGCGGGGAGCGATTCGGCGGCAGCAGCCGGCGGAGGCGGTCATTCTCGGCGAGGAGATCGACGCCGTCCGGGTCGGTCAGCTTCCGCAGGGAATCGAGCGCCCTGCGGGCGATCCGATTGCCGGGTTCCTGGTCAAGCACGTCGAGCCAGAGCCGGAGCGCCTGCTCCTGCTCCCGACGCTTGATGGAAACGGCCGCGAGCCCCAGGAGAGTCGGGATATCCTTCGGACGGATCTGCTGGCCGCGCATGAGGTAGGTATATGCCCCGCCGTAATCACCGGTCCGGAGGCAGGACATCCCGAGATAGAAGAAAAAGGAAAACGTCTCCCGGTACCGGAAGACCTGCGGTTCGAGCAGACGGATGACGTCGCCGTACCGACGGGAGCGGTACCATCGTTCCGCTTTCCTGAGGCTTTCCCCTTTCATGCGGTCCTTCCCCCGTTATTTCCCGTCACCGTCGGGTGTGCGCGGCCGGTTCCTGAGCTCTGAAATTCTGCGTTCGATCTCTTCGATTTCCTCGCTGCTCGCCCTACCTTCGGCCAGAAGCCGTTCGATGCGGCGGATCAGCATCTCGATCTCGGTAAGAGGGTCCGTTCCGGCGGAAACCGCGGCCGGATCGGCCTGAACGGTTCCCGGAGGTCCGTTGCGCGGAATGGACGGGCGGCTGCCGGGAGAACGCTCCGGTGCGGGTACCCCCAGAAAGAGCGCGATCGAACGAACCCGGCCGGGATCGACCGGTTCCGGTTCATAATATACCGCTGCCGCGGAATCATCAACGGGGAAACCGGCCATCCCGTATCCCCTGCCCTCGATGATGCGGTAGTCCCAGACCGCATCGTGAAGGCGTTTCCAGTTAGCGAACACGATCGTATCGGGAGGCGTTATGCCGTACCCGGCGGAGAGTACGTACAGCCCCGGTTCCCGGGCTCCGGAGACCCGGTTTCCGGACTGTTCCGGTGCCGGGGAAAGCCACCAGGCGGGTGTCAGGGACCCGGGAATCCGCCGTTCGCCGGTCACCCGGGCGACCGTGTCGGTGCGGAAATGGACGGCTTCCGCTTCCCCGAGCCAGGTGTCCAGCAGCATGCGCGCGCCGACCGGAAGCGGAGCGTCCGAGCGGTTTTCGATGTCGATGCGGATGAGCAGCCCTTCCATCGGAAACGGGTCTTCCCTGCGCTCGATCGCGAAGTGCTGAGTGATGCGGAGCTTCGGGGACTCCCAGGAGATTTCGCCGCCGTTCCCGTCGGTGATCATCTCCCGGGAGAAGCCTGCGCTTTCGCCCATGCGGTAGACCATGTTCCCCGCCGCGATCGAGAGCACCGAGGTCCGCGGATCCTTCGGAAACAGCAGGGACAGCTCGGAGCCGTCCTGCGGATCGAGCCGGGAAAGGGAGAATCGGCCCGAATCCTGGTGAAGGATGAGCCGGATGCCGTCCCGGACGACTTCGTCGCCCGAGACCGTCGTGACGACGAGCGAAAACAGCAGAATCACTGACGCCGTGATCGCGACCGTCGAGATCAGACTGAACCGAGCGGGCTTCCCCATGATTACTCTCCGCCGGTCGGGTCGTCTTGAACGAGGAAAGTATCCCGGAGATCTTCCGCTTCGTTCCTCATGGACTCGAGGCGTTTCCGGATATCGCTGCCGGAGGTGGCGGATGCGGTCGGGCCAGGCGAAGCAGCCGGTCCGGCCTGCGCTGCACTGCGGTTCTCCTGCAGCTGCCGGACATCCTCCTCCCGCTGGCGGAGTTTTTCCTTCAGGGAGGCGACCTCGTCGGTGAGCCGGGCGATCTCTCCGGCCCGGTCCCCTCGTTCGAGAGAAGTGAGCCGCTCGCGGAACGCGGCGATGGCTTCCTGGTAGGTCCGGTCTCGCTGGTCCATCTCCTGCAGCAGCCGGATCGTTTCCTGATGACTCCACTTGAGGAGCTTCAGGATCTCCTGCTCCCGGTATCGCAGCTCGATCAGGGAGAGCCGGTAACGGGCCGCTTCCACGCGAAAGCTCGAGGGATAACGCTCGACGACCCAGCTGAAGATCTTCTGTGCTTCATCCAGATGTCCGAGCGAATAGAGACATTCTCCCGCCCAGGAATAGGCGTTCGGTACGAACTCCGAATCGGGATATTCGCGAACGAACGACTGAAATACCGACAGCGCCTTCTCGTATTCCTGCTGCAGGTAGAGCAGCCTTCCCTTCTGGTACACGGCTTCAGGGAATCGGGGATCGCCCGGGTAGAACGAAAGAAAGTGTTCCAGGTTCCGTTCCGCGAACTCCATGTTCCCCAGGGCGAGATGGGACTTCGCCGCCCAGAAGAACGCATCTCCGTGCCGGGTTCTTTGCCGTTCGTCGAGCAGAATGACTTCGAAACGACGCAGCGCTTCCTCGTACTTCCCGTCACCGAAGAGCGTTATACCGGTGCGAAGATCGTCCGTTTCCGCCGAACGGACTGCCTGTGCCTGCAGCCCGGCTCCGGTGCCGATGACGAGTGCCGCCAGAATGATCCATTTACTCGTTCTCATGCATCCTCCACTCCCTTTCCCATTGTCGGCACTTCCGGTCGGCGGCTGAGCGCTTATTCCCGGGATGGAGCCGGGGTTCAGTCTTCGCCCCTGATCAGCCGGAGCTCCCGCGCGGGATCGTCAGCGGCGAAGAATGCCGATCCGGTGATCAGCACGTCGGTTCCGGCTTCCCGGACGACAGCGGCCGTCTCGCGGTTGATTCCTCCGTCGACCATGATCCGGTAGTCGTAGCCGTTCTTCGCACGTTCACGGTCGAGGTATCGAACTTTGTCGAGGCATTCGGGAATGAGCTTCTGTCCGCCGAAGCCGGGATTCACGGTCATGACGAGGATAAGGTCCAGAAACGGCAGGAGGGCCTGGAGCGACTGAACCGGAGTGGACGGTACGATGGAGATTCCCGCCTTCTTTCCCGCATCCCGGATCAGGGAAACGAGCCGATGGACATGAATCTCCGCCTCGAGATGGAAGGTGATGTGGTCGGCTCCCGCTTCCAGGAACCGGGCGATATGACGCTCGGGTTCCCGGATCATCAGGTGGACGTCGAACGGGAGACGGGATCGGGGTCTCAGGTCCGACAGCATCTTGTGGCCGAAGGTGATATCGGGAACGAACATGCCGTCCATGACATCGAAGTGGAGCCAGTCTCCGCCCGCGCGTTCGATCAGGCGGACACCGTCTTCCATGCGGGAAAAATCGGCGGAGAGGAGCGACGGGGCGATCAGATACGTTTTTTTCTCTTCCATAGCGTTTTTTATATCCGAAAACGTGCAGAATGGTAAAGGGAAGCCGGCCTCTCATCGGCGGATTGCCCGCGGAGAAGGAGGTACGGTTCCTCCCGGCGGGGCCCGGGGCGCCATTGACGAATATAACCCACATGGTATAATAGGGAGAATACGAACGTGAGCAACATGGAAGTGACCGGATCCAAGGACGAGAAGATAGAGCAGCTGATCGGCCAGTCCTATGCATTCTGCAAAGAGGGTGATTTCCCCGCGGCCATCGGAGTCCTCGAGGAAGCCCTGGCGATCGATTTCGATCATGTCGAGGTGGTCGCCGCCCTCAAGTGCGCCAATTTCTGGAAGGAGCGGGAGGTCGGCTACTCCGCCGCCGCCGACGGCTTCGAGAAGGGCGAATATCTGTTCGCACAGTGGAAATCCTTCTCCTCCTTCCTGGAACGCATCGGACCGGTGTCCGAGCAGTGCCTCTATGCGCTGCGGCAGTTCGTGTTCAGCCGGGCACTGCAGCACTTCATGAAACTGTACGAAGAGCAGGGCGCTCGGGATTCCGACCTCCTGCTTCGGATCGGCACCTGTCTCAAGCGGAAGGGCGACTACGAAAATGCCCTCCGGTTCCTCGAAACCGCCGCGAAGCAGCGGAAGGAGGATCCTGAAGTTCTCGCGGAGCTCGCCGACTGCTATGCAATGATAAACGAGGAGAGGGCGGCGAAGGCGTTCTTCCGGGAAGCCTTTTTCCTGAGTTCCGGGACCGTGGATCTTCCCTCGCTCGAATCGGAGATGATCCGCCGGCTGGTACGGAAAGTGCGGGAAATGGGCTATTCATCGCCCCAGCTGGAAGAGTGGATTCCCGTGTACGGAGTGATCTACGGAGTGTTCAGCGTGAAGCGGGAACTCCGTTCAATCGAATACGGGAAGCTGAAACAGGCGATCTACACCATGGAGAACGAGCTTATGGAGGGGAAGGAGCGCTCACCGGCCATCGTGCCGCGTCTCCTGAACCGGTACTTCTGGCTTATCGATCATTACATGGCGACACGGGAAGACAGGAGCAGAATCAACGAGGTCCTCGCGAAAATAAAGCAGCTCGATGCCTCCATCTACCAACAGTATATAAACTAGTCCGAGGAGCATTTCGAATGACCAAAGAGCAGACGATTATCAGACTGAACGAACTGCTGAATGAAGAAAAGTGGACGCGTGCCGCGCTCAATAACTACACGATCCAGAATTTCAAGGAACTCGACGAGATCATCAGGGATGCCGTCGAGGAAGGCATCCTCGATGAGGTGAAGACCGCATGCGACGAGCATCTTGCGCACAGCAAGAACAGCATCATCGCTCTCTATATTTCCGGAATCATCTCTCTCAGCCGTCAGCTCGTGGATGATACCAACCTGATCATGCTGATCAATATCTTCACCGACAACCACAAGTGGAATCTCGTCGAGTACCTGGCGAAGCGGATCCTCGAGTACGGCGAGAACAAGTACGCACTCCGTACGCTCGCGGACTGTTACGCGCACGAGAACGAGGACGGGAAAGTCTACGAGATCTGGGAGCGCCTGATCCGGGTCGATTACGAGGAAGCCGATATCGTCCGTCAGCTGGCGGAGCGGAAGGAATCCGAAGGCTCCATCGAGGAAGCCATCGATTTCTACAAGAAGGCGCTCCACCGCTACGTGAACAAGAAGCTGTTCGCCCAGGCGAAGGATGTCTGGCACAAGCTGATCGAATACTCACCGGAGGAGATCGACTTCTTCTTCCATCTCGAATCGAAGATCGCCAAGGTGCTGGGTGAAGAGCGGTCGATCCAGCTCCTGGAGGACCTCTATCCCCATTACAAGGCGAAACAGGACTGCGATACCGCGATCGGGATTCTGAAGCGGGTACTCGAGTACGATTCCCGGAATGAATGGGCGCGGAAGGAGATCGTCGAATGCTACCGGCAGAAGTTCCAGGAACACAGCCAGCTGGAAGAGTACGTCCGGCTCTCCAACCTGAACCAGAGCTGGCGGAACGTGCACGAGGCGATCGCGGATTTCGAAAAGCACATCGCCTTCGACGCCGGGAACTTCGTGTTCCACCGGGCATGGGGAATCGGGCTGATCCGGACGGTGCATGACGACGAGATCCTCATCGATTTCGCCAAGAAACGGAAGCACACCATGTCCCTGCGCATGGCGGTGAGCGCGCTCACCATCCTGAACCGGGATCACATCTGGGTTCTCCGGAGCATCTGGAAGAAGGAACGGCTTCACGAAAAGGTGAAGAAGAGCATCGACTGGGCGCTCAAGATCGTCATCCGGAGTCACGACAACGCGGCGGACATGAAGGTCATCAAGTCCGAGCTGGTTCCGAGCGTCCTCACGCCGGGCGAGTGGGCCTCGTGGAGCACCGAGGCGCGAAAGATCCTCAAGAGCAACCCCGATTTCGGAAATCTGCCCGACAAGGCGGACACGTTCGTGGTGCGCGAAAATCCGATCTCGACCGAAGAGAAGCTGTTCAACGCCTTCAAGGCGGAGAAGACCTTCTTCGGCAGGGTGCGGATTCTCGAGGAGTTCATGGAGACCGAAAAGGCCGGTGCCGATTCGGAGTACTTCAACGAGATGTTCTCCTACTTCGTCGGGTTCCTCAAGGCCGCGAACACCGTGAACGAAATGGTGGTCGCGAGCTTCCTGCTGGTGAAGAGGGTGATCAGCATCCGGCCCTACCTGAACCCCGGCATCCAGTTCGATTTCCAGGAATATTACGACCAGATCGAGAGTGTCGAGCAGGTGTTCGCACGGATCGAGGATTCGGACCTCAAGCGCGAGTTCCTCGTGAACGTGAAGCGGAACGTCAGGGAATGGCCCGAAGTTTTCGTCCGTCTGTTCCCCTACTACCTCTCGCGATACATCATCGACGAGCTCGAAAGTTCGGATCAGGAACAGAAGCTTCGCGAGATGTATCTCCTCATCGCCGACCGGTACCGCGAGTACCGGGAAGCCTTCGTATGGCTCGTGCGGAACATCGTGAACGACGAATGGCTCAGAATGATGGAGATCTCGCAGGAAAAGATCCTGATCAACATGGTCCACCTGCTGGACATCACCTACCGTGAGATAAGCAACAAGCGGGAAGTGAGTCAGAACCGGAGGATCAACAAGCAGATTCAGACCTACCTCTTCAAGGAGAACCGGCTCGAATCGTTTATTCTTTCCTCCGAAGAGGATTCGATCAACCGGCTTTTCACCCTTGTTGAAGACGTGAAGGATCTCGATCCCTCGCTGCGGATCGAACTGAAGCACAAGATCATGGAGAAGTATCCGACGTTCCACTTCTTCGGCGAGCAGGAGAAGGAAACCGTGAGCCGGGGCTTCCTCGCCACTCCGGAAAGCTATGCCGCGAAGCAGCGCGCGCTCCAGCATCTCCTGGATGTCGAAGTGCCCGAGAACTCGCGGGAGATCAGCGAAGCGCGCGAGCACGGGGACCTGCGGGAGAACGCCGAGTACAAGGCTGCGAAGGAGCGGCAGGATATCCTGAACACCACCGCGGCCAGATGGAAGGAAGAGATCGATCGGGCGCAGCTCTGCGATCCCGACAGTATCGATACCGGCAAGATTTCCTTCGGAACCCTGGTGAAGCTGCGGAACGAGGAGTCCGGCGAGACGGAAGAGTACACCATGCTGGGACCCTGGGAATCGGAGCCTTCCCAGCACATCATTTCCTATCTTTCGCCCTTCGGGAGCGCCATCTGGAACCACACGGTCGGAGAGCATCTCGAGTTCGTGATCAACGAGAGAAAGTACCGCTACCTGGTGGAAGATATCCGGAAAGCGGGTTTCTGATAACGGAGACCGGATCGCGGTCGGTGCGCTTGGTCCTTCACGGGCCGGGCGTACCGACCCGCCGCAACCCGGATCCGGCTACAGCGTTTCCAGTGCGGAGAGCGCCAGCTTTCTCACCGGCTGCGGGTTGCCTTCCTTCGAAAGCTCTTCCACCCGGCTCCGATACTGCGACAGGTCGTTTCGGGCTATTCCGCGAATACCGTACATCCGGATGATGAAGTTGGGATGCTCGAGGAGCTTCTCGTAGAAGGAGCCGAGCGAGCCCGCTTCCTGTTCCGCCAGAACCCGGCAGGTCAGGTCGAGGATGCGGGAATCCTTCTTGTCCCATTCCGCCGCGACGACATCACGGAACGTCGGCAGCGAACCGCCAAGGTCGTGCTCGACCAGGGTCCTGAGCGCGGTTTCCCGGTACCGGATATTCGCGACCACGTCACGGTAGATCCCGCGGAGGAAGTCGAGAGCCTCTCCGGTCCCGATCTTTCCCACAGCACGCAGGGCTTCCTCCCGGACGTTGGGCTCCGGATCCTTTTTCGCCTTGTAGAGCAGGATGTCGACCGCTTCACGGTCGTTCATTTCCGCGAGTCCCTGAATCGCCGAAACCCGGACTCTCCAGAACGAATCGCGAAGGGCCGCGGTCAGGATCTCCCGCACATCGTCCCTGCCGGGAAAGGAAGCAAGTGCTGCGACCGCATAGGAACGAAGCAGCGTATCGCTCTCGCCGTAGGCGCGACGCAGCGGTTCGATAGCGGCCGGGTCGCCGATCTTCCCGAGCGCGTGGCATGCGTAGCGCCTCAGGACGCCCTCCTCCTCCCGATCCTCCAGGATCCCGATCAGCTTGTCGGTTGCCGATTTCGCCTTGAGTTCCCCGAGGGCCAGAATGATCTCGCCCCGCATGCCGAGCGGGGTATCTTCCTCGTCGTATCGTGCGAGCAGGAGCTCCTGCTGGTCCGGCCCGCCTACCCTGCCCAGAGCCTTCACCGCCGCCGCCGCGAGCGATTCCTGGGCGGAATCGAGTACCTTCGCGATCGCCGGAGCGCTTTTTGCCGATTCGATCACGGCGAGATAGCGGATCGCGGCCGAAACGAGGGCGCCTTCCTCGTCCTCGAAGTTCTCCAGGATCCGGATCGCATCGTCCTCGGCGCGTCCGTCGGAACCGGCCTCCAGCTGGGCGAGCGCGGCTTCCCGGACCTTCGTGTTGAACGATGTCTGCAGAAGGGTCTGAATTTCACCGTTGAGGCTTTTCTCATTCTGATCTTTCAGGGTCTTCAGAAGGTCGAGGACTTCGGAATCGATGCCGTAACGGAGGGTTTCTCGCCAGTCGTCCCGGGCGGAACGGATCAGCTCCTTCTTCTCGTTTTCTGCGTTCGTTCCGCTGGCCCCGGATTCTCCCGGACCGGGTTCCTGTGCGCCGACGCCTGCGGGCGTCAGGAATACCGAAAGGATCGACAGCAGCAGAACGGGCGGAAAGGCGACGGCGTGCCGCGACTGGCGCATCCGGGACGGAGCCGGGAGCTTCCGGTTCGAGCGCATCATTTCGGTATCCTCCTGGTGACAAGTACTCTGAGCATTTCCACCCGCAGCAGCAGGTACATCCCGAGCAGAATCGCGACGCTTCCGCTTCCGACTGCCGCCAGAAGGCCGAGCGATCGGAGGCTGCTTCCGTTCATCCACCAGGCTCCTGTCAGGGAAAGAAAGAACCGCACGAACAGCACCATCGGTACCAGCGAAAGCGCGATCTTGCCGAGCGAGAGCAGAATCTTTCCTGCATCCCGGATGCCGGAGGCCCTTCGTGCCGCGATCAGCAGCAGGAAAAACCCGACGGTAAAGGAAGCGGAATTGGCGACAGCGAGTCCGACGACACCGAGGGGCGTATCCTTGAGCCAGAGAGAGAGGCCACATCGACTACGGATGTGATCAACGCGGTCCAGAGCGGCGTCCGGAAGTCCTGCAGCGAATAGAAGAACCGCTGCAGGAACGTGAATGCGCCGACGCTGAACAGTCCCCAGCTGTACCCGCCGAGCACCGCGGCGGTAAGGGCGGTCTCCGCGGCGCCGAACTCGCCCCGCTGCAGGGCGACGGCGATGAGCGGCCTCCCGAGAATGCCCATGAGAACCGCCGACGGGATCAGGAGCACCATGAGAAAACGGATTCCGTACTGAAGCGATTCTCCGAGTCCTGCCGAATCCTTTGCCGCCGCCTGCCGGCTCATCCGGGGGAACAGGACAGTGGTAACCGATGCCGAGAATATGCCGAACGGAAGCTGCCAGAAGACGATGGCATAGCTCATCGCCGATGCACTGCCTTCCCGGAGGCCGGTCGCGAACCAGATGGCGACATGCTGGTTGACGGTGAAGACCGAGGCCGTCGCTACCACCGGGAGCCACTGCCGCATAACCGACCGGAACGCATCGTTCCGGAAGCGGAAGTCGGGACGCATGTCGTAGCCCAGAATGCGAAACCGCGGATACTGGAACAGGATCTGCAGAACGCCTCCCGCCAGAACACCGACGACCATGGAAAAGATTCCTATCTGACGATGAAGCAGCATCAGGGCGGCGATGACCGCGACGGAAAAGAGAATCGGGGTGACCGACGGAATCCCGAAACTCCCGTGCGAGTTGAGCACGCCCATGAGCACGGCGCTGATGCTGATGAGGAGCAGGTAGTGGATCAGCCACCGGAACAGGGAAGCCGACAACGCGATTTTCGCGGGATCGGAAAAATTGAGAATGACGGTTACCACCGGCTCCGCAAACAGCGTCGAAACGAGCAGGAGCGGAAGAAGAATCAGGAACTGAAAGGAAATGATGTTCCGGACCACCCGCCGCGAAGCCTCTCCGCTCGCGTCCGTTACCAGGGAGGCCGAGAGCACCGGGATGAACGCCGAAGACAGGGCGCCCTCCGCGAGGAGTTTCCGGAGGTTGTTGGGGATGTTGAACACCGCGTTCAGTACGTCCGCTTTCCCGCCGGCGCCGAACAGTGCGGAGATGACCGCGATGCGGACGAATCCGAGCAGGCGGGAGAGAAAGGTCACCCCCATGACGATCACCGTCGAGAGCGTGCTGCTCCGGAGCACTGCCTCCGGTTTTCCCTGCAGGGACGACTCGCTCACTCCGAATCTCCCGTTTTACGGTATGCCGAGAGAAACCCGTCGCGGAATGAGGCGAACCGGCCCTCCGAAATGGCGGCCCGGATGTCGGTCATGAGGTGCTCGATGAAAAAGAGATTGTGGATTGTGGCGAGCATGGGTCCCAGCATCTCCTTGGCCTTGAAAAGGTGCCGCAGGTAGGCTCTCGTGTACGTCCGACACGCGAAACAGCCGCACGTTTCTTCTATCGGCCGGAAGGTCCGGGCATGATACTGCTTTTTCAGGGCGATCGGTCCGCTGCGGGTGAAGACCATTCCGTTCCGGGCGGTTCGGGTCGGGAAGACGCAGTCGAAGATATCGATGCCGCAGCTCACCGCATCGAGAATGTACTCCGGGGTACCGATTCCCATGAGGTACCGGGGCCGGTCCGCCGGAAGAAGCTCCGAGGTCAGGGCAAGGTACTCCCGGAAGGTGTCGTAGTCCTCGCCCACCGAGAGTCCCCCGATGGCGGTGCCCGGCAGGTCGAGGGCGAGGATCTCCTCCGCGCTTCTGGCCCGCAGGTCCGGAAAGAAATTTCCCTGGATGATTCCGAACAGCGAGCCGCGAAAAGACGGATCCCTCTGCAGCCACCTGTCCCGGCTGCGGCCGGCCCATTCGGTGGTGGTCCGCAATGCGGACAGGGCTTCCCGGTAGGTGATCCCGGGTGCGGTACAGACGTCCAGGGGCATCAGGATGTCGCTTCCGAGCGTCTGCTGGATGTCCACCACCTTTTCCGGGGTCAGGCGGTGCGGAGACCCGTCGATGTGGGAGCGGAAGAATACTCCGTCCTGCTCGATCTTCCGGAACGGCGCCAGCGAGAAGACCTGATAGCCTCCGGAGTCGGTGAGAATATTATGGGGCCAGGAGGAGAACGCGTGCAGCCCGCCGATCTCTCCGATCACTTCGGTACCGGGGCGCAGGTAGAGATGATACGTGTTTCCGAGGATCAGCCGGATCCCCATCTGATCGAGCTCGCGATGGAAGATCGCCTTGACCGTTCCGTTGGTCCCGACCGGCATGAACGCCGGGGTCGGGACGTCGCCGTGGGGCAGCGAGAGGATTCCGTTTCTCGCCCGGGTCTGCCGGTCCGCGGCAAGGAGGGTGTAGAGCTTCCGGTC
Organism: uncultured Spirochaetota bacterium; assembly: GCA_963728215.1. Taxonomy (GTDB): domain Bacteria; phylum Spirochaetota; class Spirochaetia; order CAVSJD01; family CAVSJD01; genus CAVSJD01. The sequence goes on from CAVSJD010000016.1 coordinate 143,944, forward strand.
GTTTTCCATATCCCTTGTCTCCGAAGTGTTCGTTTCAGGTCCGTGCGATCCGGAACAGTCCGATGCCGGCCGCGAGGAACAGCAGGAATGCCATCCACGCACCCATCAGGGGCGGAATGTAGCCGAGCTTGGCAAGAATTACCGATACCATCTGGGTGACGAAGTAGATGACCGACAGTACCAGGCTCGAGAGAAGGCTCATCAGGAGCACGTTCTTCCGGAATCTGCCGCCGATGGCACTCGAGAGCAGTGCCACCACGAACGGTGTGAGGGCGAACGCGAACCGGTTGTAGTATTCCGTGAGAGGACCCCGGTTCGGAAGGCCGGCCGTGCGCAGGGAGTCGAGCCACTCCCGGGCTTCCCCCATCTTCATCTCCTCGATGTTCCTCGTTTTCTTCTGAAACGTCGAAGGATCGTCGTTCAGGGCGGCCTCGCGCAGGATGTCGAGCTGCCTGGCCGCCAGATTCTCCTTTCCCTCATCCCAGCGGTAGTCCTGAACCCGATGCAGTTCCCAGAGGCCGTCCCGCCAGACCGCCCACTCCGCGTCGATCCGTCGCATGAAATCTCCCTCGGAATCGCGCTCGATGATCAGCAGGTTGGAAAGGGTCCGGCTGGTGTCGTTGTAGTAGGTTGCATGATAGATCAGCCTGCCGTCCCGACCGATGACGGTGATATCGGTGTTGTTGAGCGAAACCGACTGGTTCAGAAGTTCCCGGGAAAGCTCGTTCTTCTTCGCGAAGGTATCGATTACGAGCCGTTCCTGGAAAAAAAACCAGCCGACGCTCAGGATCAGCCCGACGACGAGAAACGGTGCCACGAACTGCGGGAGCGGTACGCCGGAGCCGAACACCGCGATGAGCTCGTTGTTGCCGTACAGCGAACCCAGGGTATAGGCGATCGCGAACAGGAGCGCCACCGGAAGTGCATAGGAAATGCTCTTCGGCAGATAGTAGAGATGCACGGCGACGATGTCCATGAGCGCCGCATCGTGGTTCAGATACCGCCAGAGGTTTCCGAACAGGTCGATCAGGTGCAGCAGGATGGCGAAAAAGATCAGCGCGAAGAGAAAAACCGGAAGAAACGATTCGAGGAGCATCCGGTGCAGTGTTTTCATCGCTTCCACCGTATCAGGAAAAACAGGAGGCCCAGTCCGAGGATCACCGCATTCGGCAGCCACATGGAGAGAGCAGGAGGGAAACCGGACCGGATCCCCAGGGTCTGTCCGGCGATCAGCATCCCCCAGTAGAGAATGGAGACGAACAGGCCGATCCCGAATCCTACCGAACGTCCGCTCCGACGGGTGAACAGTCCCACCGGAAAGGCGAACACCACGAACGCGAGGGCCGCAAAGGGGATGGAAAACTTCTTGTGGAACTCGAGTCGGTAGATGTTAAGCGAACGGTCGTTCACGTTCTTCCGGGACTCGTTCCGGAACTGGTCGACCAGGCTGACGGTCTGCCTGAGGAGGGTGCGATATCCTTCCCGGTCGGTCATGGCCGCATCCCGGACCGCGCTGCCTTTCTGCACAAGGTTGAACCGGAGCCGCCGGAGCCGTTCCTCCTGGTCCGATCTGCGCCGGCCGAACTGCTCCTCCTTCTGGCGGATGGCCCGGTAGACGTCGATCGAGCTCATTTCCCGGGGGCCGGGATTCCGCATGCTCAGGGCGATATCCTTCAGGAGGATGTTGTAGATCATCCGTTCGGACGTGAAGTATTCGAACCGGCCCTTCTCCTGGGGCGACGTGCTCTGACCGAACGCATCGTCCATCGACAGGCTGATCACGCCTTCCTGGTATTCGCTGTTCTCCGAAAGTACCGCCCTGCGCGCGGTGATGATCCTCTGCTTCCCATCCTCCGTCCGGTCCAGAATCACGATATTGCGGATCTCCCGGCCCTCGACCCGGCCGGTGATGATGACGCTGTCCTGGTATTCCTTCACGGAGAAGCTTTCGAGCTCGAGTTCGGGGTTGGAATAGATCAGCTCCCGGTAGAGCTTTCCGAAATTGAGCGTTCCGAGCGGAAGAAAATAATCGTTCACGACGAAGGAAAAGATCGAGAGAGCGCACCCGAGCACCAGCATGGGAACGAAGAGCGTTCCGAGCGGAATGCCCGATGCCTGCAGTGCGATCACCTCGTTGTCGCTCGACAGTCTCCCGACCGCCATGAGCCCTCCGACCAGTGCGGCGAACGGAAAGGCGAGCGCGACGATCGTCGGCAGCGAATAAAATATGAGGAGCAGTACGTCTCCGATCGGGACATGCTTCGACAGAACTTCTTCCGCCAGAAGAAGAATCTGGTTGATGAAGAATATGAAAAAGAAAAAGGCGAACGCCACGAGGAAGGAGATGAGAAACTCCATACCGACGTAGCGGTGTACCCGGCCGAACGACCGACGCGGGGCGGATGTTCCGTTCAGTTTCACGGCAGGTCCGTGCGGTGATCCCGGATCGTGCTCAGCGTCCCGTGGAACCGAATCCCCCGTCGCCGCGGACCGAGGACTCCAGTTCGGGTACCGCGAGGAACTCCGCCCGGGTTACCGGTGCGATGACGAGCTGGGCGATCCGATCCCCGGGCCGGACGGTGAACGGTTCCCGGGACGTGTTCAGGAGGATCACCCCGACATCGCCCCGGTAATCGGCATCGATGGTGCCCGGTGCGTTCGCGACGGTGATCCCGTGATGCAGGGCGAGCCCCGACCGGGGTCTCACCTGCCCTTCATAGCCCGCCGGAATGGCGAGCCGGATGCCGGTGGGAACGAGCGCCCGCTCGCCCGGCCCGATCTCCAGGGGATCCCGGAGATCGGCGCGGAGATCGGCCCCCGCGGCCCGTGCCGAAGCATAGACCGGGAGCAGGTCGATCCGCGACAGCGTGCAGCGGACGGTCGGTTCCTCCATGGCTCAGTGCTAATCCCGCCGGGAATGGGGTCGCGGTCCGCGATCGCCCCGGTCGCCGGAATCCCTTCTGCCGGAGTCGCCGCGGTGGAAATCACTGCGGCGATGCTCCCCGTCGCCCCGGCGGCCTTCGCCGTCTCCGCCCTGCGGCGCTCCCTCTCCGCCGTCGAGTGCGTCGATGTAGCTCAGGTTGTTTCTTCCCATCTTGTCGATTTCGAGCAGCTTGACGGGAATCTGCTGACCTTCGGTAAGGACGTCGGACACGTTCTCGACCCGGTGCCGGGCAAGTCGGGAGATATGGATCAGGCCTTCCCGGCCGGGCATGAACTCGGCGAATGCACCGAAGTCCATGATCTTCTTCACCGTGGCCTGATAGATCCTGCCCACTTCGGGCTCTTCGACCATCCCGAGCACCTGCTGCCGGGCCGCCTCGGACGCCGCCAGGTTCTTGCCGTAGATGGTGATGGTTCCGTCGTTCTCGATATTGATGTTCGTGTCGGTCTTCTCGGAGATCCCCTTGATGTTCTTTCCGCCGGGACCGATGATCAGGCCGATCTTGTCCACTTCCACCTTCATGGTGAGAATCTTCGGCGCGTACGGGCTGATTTCGCTGCGGGGCTCGCTGATCGCCTGGTTCATGATGTTCAGAATATGCATTCTGCCTTCGCGAGCCTGCGCGAGTGCCCGGGTGAGGATGTCCTGGGTGACACCGGAGATCTTGATATCCATCTGGAAGGCGGTGATTCCGTCCCTGGTACCGGAGACCTTGAAGTCCATGTCGCCCAGATGATCCTCTTCGCCGAGGATGTCGCTCAGGACGACTGTGTTGTCGCCTTCCTTGACCAGTCCCATCGCGATTCCGGCGACCGATTTCTTGATGGGCACTCCGGCATTCAGCATCGAAAGAGTGCTCCGCAGACCGTCGCCATGGACGAGGAGCCGTTGGACTCGAGGATCTCGGATACGATCCGGAGCGTGTACGGGAAATCCGCTTTCGTGGGAAGAACCGCCTTCACCGCCCGGGCCGCGAGGTTGCCGTGACCGATCTCCCGCCGGCCGGTTGCGAGCCTCCCGTCTCACCGACGGAAAACGGAGGGAAATTATAGTGCAGCATGAAGCTTTCGCGGGTATCGCCTTCGATATTGTCGATGATCTGCTCGTCGAACACCGTTCCGAGGGTCACGACGCAGAGCGACTGGGTTTCACCCCGGGTAAACAGCGCCGAACCGTGGGTTCTCGGAAGAAGTCCACTTCACAGCTGATCGGCCGGATGTCCGTGGGGCTGCGTCCGTCGGTCCTGACCTTCCGATCGAGGATCGACTTGCGTACGATCTCCTGCTCCAGGTCTTCCATGAGACCATCGAAGAGCTTTCCGTCTCCTTCTTCGGTCAGGGAATCCCTGAACGCTTCCAGTGTTTCCATCTTGACGGCCTTGATCGCCCTGCCGCGTTCCATCTTTCCCTTGACGAAGCAGGCCTCTTCCATTTTCGGGATAGGCGAACGAACGGATGTCGTCCTTCCGGATAAGCTTCCCGGGGCAGATCCGCCGCCATCGGCAGCTTCTCCTTGCCGGCAAGAGACGCAAGCTCTTTCTGGAGCCGGCAGATCTGCACGATGACGTCGCGGGCCTTCTCGATCGCCGCGAGCAACAGTTCTTCCGGGACTTCCTTCGCCCCGCCCTCGACCATGGTGATGCCCTCTTCGGTACCCGCCACGATGATCTCGAGCTCGCTTTTTTCCGTCTGCGCAAGGTAGGGTTGACGATGAGCTGTCCGTCGATGGAACCGATGCGGATGGCACCGACGGGACCGTCGAAGGGAATGTCCGAAATGTGACCGCCGCCGGAGCGGAAATCATGCCGAGGATGTCGGGCTGATTCACCTGATCGGTGGAAATGGTCGTCGGGACGATCTGGATCTCCCGCTTGAATTTCTTCGAGAACAGCGGGCGCATGGGTCGGTCGATGAGCCGGGAGACGAGAATCTCCTTGTCCTTCGGCCGTCCTTCCCGCTTGAGGAAACCGCCCGGAATCTTGCCGGCGGCATAATATTTCTCGTTGTAGTCGACTGACAGGGGAACATAATCCAGACCCTCCACCGGACGATCGGAACAGCAGACGGTGGCGAGAACCGCCGTGCCGCCGTACTGGGCGAAAACCGCTCCGTTGGCCTGCTTTGCCATCTTCCCGGTTTCGAGAATGAGATCCTTTCTCCGATCCGTAGAGAGACTCTATGTATCATTGATTTTCCTTTTACTTCGTTTTTTCCTGATGCTTGTTCCGCCCCGAGGGTGAGCGCGTGCAGTGAGGACGGGTAGTGCTGAAACTCGAGACGGAATCAGTCCCATTCCTACTTTCGCAGGCCCAGTCGGGAGAGAATCGCCCGATACTTTTCCAGATCCTTCCTCTGGAGATACTTCAGCAGGCTTCGCCGCTGACCGACGAGCTTGAGCAGACCCCTCCGCGAATTGTGGTCCTTCTTGTGGACCTTGAAGTGCTCGGTGAGCTCTTCGATTCTCTTCGTCAGGAGGGCGATCTGTACTTCGGTGGCGCCGGTGTCCTTCTCGTGGTTCCGAATTCCGTGATGATCTCTTTCTTCTGTTCCTTTGCTAAAGACATCCTTCACTCCTTGCTCTGTCTTCCTTGCCCGTACCGTATTCGTAGGGGTTTTTCTGTTCTGCAGAGCCCGCGATGATACGGGGCCCCGGTTCTCCGTTGTCTGTCCGGCGGCCTGAAGCAGAAGCTGCATTCGGAATCCGCGGATATATACGATAAATTCTTCCTGTCAGTGTACTCAATTCGCCGGAAAAGTCAATCAGTCGTCTCCCGCTCCGCCGCGGGACGCACGAAGCGATAGGATAGCGGCTGCCATGCCGCTCCGCGACGCGAGGAACCGGTTCTCCATGCCGAAAAGTGCGTACAGTCCCTCCTCCTCCGGAGGGTTCGAGGTGAAGAAACTCCCGCTGAGCGGAATGCCGTGAAGAACCGAGCGTTCATGCTCTTCCCGGACCGTCAGGGTCCGGATCGCACCGAGCCGGGGTATCCACGATTCCGGAGGCAGAACGTCCTGCGCCGCCCGGAACGCTTCGGGGGCGACCGCCTCCTCGACCCGGAACGGCCCCGACGCGGTTCGCCTGAGCTCCGTCACATAGGCACAGCTGCCGCAGCGGATTCCCAGGTCCCGGGCGATGGAACGCACATAGGTTCCCTTGGAACAGCGGATCCTGACCGAGAGAAAGGGAGGATCGTATGTCAGGATGTCCAGGGCGTGGATGGTTACCGGACGTTCGGGCATATCCACCTCGCGGCCCTGTCGGGCCAGCTGATATGCCCGCCTTCCGCCGATGTGGACGGCCGAGAAGGCGGGTGGAACCTGCATGAGGGGGCCCGTCATGGATGCGGCCTGTTCCCGGACGATCCGCTCATCGGGGATCGGGCCGGTCTCCGAGAACTTCACCTTCCGGATCGAGGGTGGCGGTTCCAATCCGAAGCGGAACACGCGCTTCGTACTCCTTGTCCGTCCCCGTCAGATACGGCACGAGCCGCGTCATCGGACCGACCAGAACCACGAGCAGACCGGATGCGAACCGGTCGAGCGTCCCCGCATGTCCGACCTTGCCGGTCCGAGCGTCCGCTTGATTCCGACCCAGGGCCGAGAACGAAGTGATGCCGGTCGGTTTGTCGATCAGGATCAGTCCGCCGGAGGTCCGGCTCAAGACTGGGCGTCCTTGATCTTCTGGTTGATGTTGAAGCCTTCCTCGATGCTCCGATCGGGAAAGAAGGTGAGCTTCGGCGTCATCCGCAGGCGTATCTTCTTCCCGATTACGCTCTGGATGAACCCGCGGCATGATTCAGCCCCTCCACTCCCTGATCCAGCGACCCGTCGTCCTGGAACGAGGAAACGATGGATCTTCGCATATGCAGATCCTTGGAGACGACCACCCGGGTGACCATCAGAAACGGTCCGACCCGGGGATCCTTGATCTGGTTCTGCACGATGAGGGAGCCTACTTCGTCCCGAAGGAGCCGTTCGACCCGTTTCAGTCGATATTCGGCCATGGTATTATCGTGCTCCTCAGCCGGCGCTGCTGCCCTGCAGTTTCTTCGCGAACTCCTTCATTTCGAAGACTTCGAACTGGTCGCCGACCTTGATGTCGTTGAAGTTGTCCATCCCGATACCGCATTCGTAGCCGGTATCCACTTCACGTGCGTCATCCTTGAACCGTTTGAGCGACGAAATCTTTCCGGTGTAGATCTTCCACCCCGTCCCGCGACGTACGTGGACGCTTGCGTTCCGCCTGATTTTCCCGGCGAGAACGTAACAGCCGGCGATGATTCCGATCTTCGGTACCTTGAAGGTGTCCCGCACCTCGACCGACGCCGATGGTCTCTTCCCGGAGCTCCGGAGCGAGCATGCCTTCCATCGCGGCCCGGATATCTTCCACCACGTCGTAGATGATGTTGTACTTCCGGATCTCCACCTTTTCCTGATCCGCGAGCGTTCGCCACCTGGGGTGTCGGCCGCACATGGAATCCGATGACGATCGCGTTCGACGCGGAAGCGAGCATGATGTCGCTTTCGTTGATGGCTCCTGCCGACGCGTGGATAACCGTCAGCTGGATTTCCTTGGTGGTGAGCTTCTCCAGCGCGGTCTGCAGGGCTTCGACCGAGCCGTGGACGTCGCCTTTGATGATCGACCTTGAGCTCCTGGACCTCTCCCTGCTGAATCGAGTCGTAGAGGTTGTCCAGCGTGATCTTCTTGACGTTCTTCGCGTCTTCGACCTTGCGCAGTTCCTGCCGCTTCGAGCCTACCTGCCGCGCGGCCTTCTCGGTTTCGGTAACCTGGAACGGATCGCCGGCGTTCGGGATACCGGTGAATCCGAGGATCTCGACGGGCATCGACGGAGTGGCTTCGTCCACCTTTTCGCCCTTGTCGTCGAACATGGCCCGGACTTTGCCCGGGTAGATGCCGGCGATGAAGGACTCCCCGATTCTGAGGGTACCCCGTTCGATCAGCACCGTCGCCACGATACCGCGGCCATGGTCGATCTTCGACTCGACGACCTTGCCTTCGGCACGGGTGTCGTAGTTCGCCTTCAGCTCAAGGATCTCCGCCTGGAGCAAGATCGATTCGAGCAGTTCCTGGATTCCCAGCTTCTTCAGGGCGGAGATCTCGTTCACGATGGTGCTGCCGCCCCATTCCTCGGGAATCAGCTCGTACTGCGAAAGCTGCTGCTTGACCCGGTCCGGGTTCGCTTCTCCACATCGATCTTGTTGATGGCGACGATGATGGGTACCTTGCGTCCTTCGCATGGTTGATCGCTTCGACCGTCTGAGGCATGATCCCGTCGTTTGCGGCGACCACGAGGATGACGATATCGGTGACCTGGGCACCGCGGGCGCGCATGAGGGTGAACGCCTCATGACCCGGAGTGTCGAGGAAGGTAATCTCTGCCCCTGTCGTTGGGCAGTTCCACCGTATAGGCACCGATGTGCTGCGTGATGCCTCCGAACTCGCGAAGCCACGACGTCGGCCGTACGGATCGCGTCGAGGAGCTTGGTCTTTCCGTGGTCGACGTGACCCATGATGGTCACGATCGGCGGCCTCGAGCGCAGGTCCTCTTCCCGGTCCTTTTCGGTCTCGATGATCGTCTCATCGTAGAGAGATACGATCTTCACCTTGCAGCCGTATTCGCCGGCGAGGATTTCCGCCGTCTCGGCATCGATCTGCTGGTTGATGGTGACCATCATGCCCATGCTCATGAGCTTTCCGATCAGGTCGGACGCCTTGAGATTCATCTTCCGTGCCAGCTCGGAGACGGTGATCACTTCCATGATGTCGATTTCCTTCGGGACCGGATTCGCCCGCAGGTTCGACTTCTTCTTCTGGCTGAGAAGCTTTTCGGAATGCTCCTCCCGCTCCTTCTTCTGGAAGGCGCCTTTCTTCTTGGCGCGGAAAATTTCTTTCCCGGCTGCCGCTGATCGGTCGGAGGCGGAGTCTGCGTTCCTCCCTTGCTTCCGGGAGCGCCGGGTCTCGGAGGTCCGCCGGGACGACCGCCGGGGCCGCCCGGCCGATAGCCGCCCGGACCGCGGGGAGGTCCGCCGGGTCCGCCCGGGCGATAGCCGCCCTGGCCGCCGGGTCCGCCGGGACCGGACGGCCGATAGCCGCCCTGGCCGCCCGATCGCGGGGGTCCGCCCGGTCCGCCGGGTCCGGACGGCCGGTAGCCGCCGCCCTGTCCGCCCTGGCCGCCGGGTCCGCCCGGGCGATAGCCGCCCTGGCCGCCGGGTCCGCCGGGACCGGACGGCCGATAGCCGCCCTGGCCGCCCGATCGCGGGGGTCCGCCCGGTCCGCCGGGACGGGCATAGTTGCCGGCCCTGCCGGTGCTGCCTTCTCTCGGAGTTCCGCCCTGCTGACGTCCCTGCGGAGGTCCGCCGAAGCGGTCGTTGCGGCCGCCGTACGGCGGCTGCTCGGGACGGTTTCCCGGACCCTGGTCACGATCGCCGGTGGAAGGACCCTGTTCGCGACGGAACTGCTCGGGCGGTCTTCTTTCCTCTTCGCCCTGCCGGGACGGCTCCGGTCGGCGGTCGGGATCCTGCCTCGGGGGTGTCTCGGGGCGGGGCGACGGGGCTTCCTGACGGGAAGATTCGGGCCTCTCCTGCTGAACCTGCGGGGGTTCCGGTTGCTTCGCTTCCGCGGGCCGGGGAGCCGCTGCGCGCTCCTCCACGTCCTGCTGAGGGGCGGTTTTCGGTGAATTCTTCTTCACCACCACGACCCGCTTTTTCACGACGACCACCTTCTTCTTGTCCGGCTTTTCGTCGCCCTCGGAAGCGGCAGGAGAAGGTTCGGGCTTCCTGTGTTTGATCAGCGTTGCTTTCGGTTTCTCTTGCCTGTCTTTCTCTTCAGCCATATCCGTCCTTTATGATTCTTCTTCCTCGTCCTCGATCTCGAAGCTCAGTCCGACCCCGCAGCTCGGACAGTTCGCCATGTCGATGGTTACCGGAGCGCCGCACTCGGGGCACTCGAAGGTTTCCTCTTCGAACTCCTGACGGAGCTCATCGCTGATCGGGACCGTATCCGTCTGACCCGCGTATTCCCCGTCCTCTTCGATGATCTCAACGTTTTCCTCGATGACGGAGCGAATCGTCGCCGCATCCTCATCGCTCACCCCCTGCAGGGCTTTCAGGTCCTCGTCCGTCATGGTCACCAGGGCTTCGATATACTCGATGCCGTTCTGTTTCAGTGCCTCGACGACGTGCTCGGGGATGCCCGGAAGTTCGGAGATCCGGGTGATCTCTTCCTCTTCCTCTTCTTCCTCTTCGAATACATCGGAGAAGAGGGCCGATACCGCCTTTTTCGTGTCGGCGGAAATATCCATTTCCGCGAACTGGGCTTCGGTCTTGACGTCGATATTCCAGTCCACCAGACGATTCGCGAGGCGGACGTTGAGGCCCTGTTTGCCGATGGCAAGAGAGAGCTGATTCTCTCCTACCACGGCCAGCGCCTGCCGCTTCGCTTCGTCGAGAACGACGACATGAGATACGTCCGCAGGTGAGAGGGCGTTCCTGATGAACGTGCGGGGATCGATGTCGTACTTCAATACGTCGATCTTCTCACCTTCCAGTTCGCGAACGATGGACTGGATCCGCACTCCCTTCAGGCCGACACATGCGCCGACGGGATCCACGTCCTCGCGGTTGGAATAGACCGCGATTTTGGTCCGGTAGCCGGGCTCCCGGACGATTTTGAAGATTTCGACGGTGCGGTCGTAAATCTCCGGCACTTCCAGCTCGAAGATCCGCTTGACGAAATCGGTATGCGTGCGCGAGAGAACGATCTGGAGGCCCGAGGGAGTCTTGTTCACCTCGTAGATGAGCGCCTTGATCCGGTCGTTGGGGCGATAGATCTCTCGCGGAGACTGGTACCGCTTGGGAAGGATACCTTCGGTCTTGCCCAGGTCGACGAAAATGTTCCCGTTCCGCTCCCGCTGGTAGTATCCGATGATCATCTCCCCTACCTTGTCCTTGAACTCGGAGTAGAGGGTATCCTTCTGGATTTCCCGGAGCGTCTGCCGGGCCTTCTGCTTGGCGCTCTGTATGGCGATCCGATCGAACTCTTTCGGGTTGATCTCGATGAGGAGCTCGTCGCCGATTTCGGATTCGGGACTGTACTCCAGGGCCTCGTCCAGCTCGATCTCGTTGACCGGATCGTAGACATCCTCGACGATCTTCTTCTTGGCGAACAGAGTTACGTCGGCCCCGTCGTCGCTGAAGCGGACAACAGCGTTATCGGAGGTGCCGAACCGTTTCTTGTAAGCCGCCAGCAGGAAATCTTCGATGGTCCTGAGCACCAGCTCTTCGGAGATGCCCCGGTCCTGGACAATCTGTCTTATTGCTTCTCCCATTCCCGATGACATAGGTTTTCAGCCGACCTCCTGCGTATAATCGAGTCTTGCCTTCCGTATTGATTCGTGGGGGATACACGTCTCCGTTTCGCCTTTCCGGAGGCATACCTGCCGGTCGTCGACGGATTCGATGATTCCCTCTTCCCACTGGTTCGTTTCTTTCCGCATGATCCGGGCCCCTTTTCCCCGGAATATCTCGAATTCCCGTACCGTCTTGAGCGTCCGCTCCGTACCCGGTGATGCGACCTCGATATGGATGTTTTCGGTATTCTCGACCACTTCCAGCCGGGCCTGCACGGTTTTATGGACTTTCGAGCAGTCTTCGAGGGTGACACCGTCCGGACGGTAGATGACGAGATGCACGTGGAGCATTCCGTTCGAGAGCATGGACTTTCCTTCTACCAGTGAATAACCCATGCCTTCGACGATCGGCGTCAGCTCCGATGCAATCCTGTCCGACGGCGCTTCCTGGTGCATTACTTCCTACCATGGCGAGAGGTCCTATAAAAAAGGAGTCGGTTGCCGACTCCTGGAAGCTGACCCCTCTAATTTCACGCTTAGAATAGCAATATTGCTGTTTTCTGTCAATAAGGGAACCGGACGGCGGGATATCCGGTGCTTCAGTCGATCGCGATCGTGAGCACCCGGATCTCCGTTGCGCCGCGGGCGGCAAGTACCCGGGTACATTCGGCGGCGGTCGCCCCGGTCGTGAACACATCGTCGAACAGCAGCAGGGACGGCGGCGGATTTCCGCCCCGGTACCGGATGCGTCCCTTCAGGTTGTCCAGTCTGCCGGTGAAATCGAGACTTTTCTGGGACGCCCCGCCCTGCCGGAAGAGAAGCGGAAGAATCCTCAGATTCCGCATCCGGGCCAGATGCCGGAGGATTTCTTCGGCGGGATCGAAGCCCCGTCGCCGCTTCCCTGCAGGGCGGCAGGGAACCGGGACGACCGGCAGCGGACCGGATTCCGGGGGAATGACCTCCGCCGCGGCCTCGGCGAAGAACCGTGCCAGCAGCCGCTCTCCGCCGAACTTGTATCGGTGAACGAGCTCCCGGACATCGCCGCGATAGAGGAAGATCGAGTGGTTTGACAGGAAGGGAAACTCCCTCGTGCGGCAGCGCATGCAGACTGCCCGTTCCGACAGAAGCGGGAGGCTGCAGATGCCGCACCGCCGGTCGTCCGCTGCCGCCGCGGGGCGGCAATCCCGGCACAGGGGGACTTCTGCCGCGGGAGGCAGAACCGTTCCGCAGAGGGTGCAGGCGAGCGGAAAGGCCAGGCCGAGACCGGTCCGGATCAGCGTCCGCGGGTTCATACCCCGCACAACGGGGTGGAATGACGCGGCGATTCAGCTCTTCCGCAAAATCCGCCTGCGGCTACAGGAATTCCTTCCGCCAGCGAGCGATCAGGTTCAGGGCCTCGAGCGGAGTGGTCCCCTCGATGCGGACGTTCTCGAGCTCCTTGAGCAGCATGTCTTCCCGCGCGAAGAGCAGGTCCTGACGCGGTGCATCCCGTCTTGCGGCCTTCGGCGGTGCCGGCAGCGCCTCCCCGTCGGGTCCGAGCTGCTGGAGGATCTCGTAGGCGCGAAGGATCACTTCGTCCGGGATTCCCGCGAGTCGTGCGACGTGGATGCCGTAGGAGTGGTCCGCCGATCCGGGTCGGACCCGCTTGAGAAAGATCACTTCCCCTTCCCGTTCCGACACTTCCATGGAGAGATTCTGAAGCCTCCCGTGGTCGATCCGCGTCAGCTCGTGGAAGTGGGTCGCGAACAGGGTCCTGGCTCCGAGGCGGTCCAGCAGGTATTCGCTGACCGCCCACGCGATCGAGAGTCCGTCCTGGGTCCCGGTCCCCCGACCCACCTCATCCATGATGATGAGACTCCGACCGGTCGCCATCCGGAGGATGTAGGCGGTTTCGTTCATTTCCACCAGGAACGTCGACTCTCCGCGGGCCAGGTTGTCGGACGCTCCGACGCGGCAGAAGATGTTGTCCGCGAGAGCCACCGTGGCCTCCCCCGCCGGTACGAACGATCCGATCTGGGCCATGAGCACGATCAGGGCGGTCTGGCGAAGGAACGTGGATTTGCCCGCCATGTTGGGGCCGGTGATCAGGGCGAACGGCTTGTCGTCCGGATCCAGATCGATGCCGTTCGGCACGAACTCTCCCGGCGGGAGATGCGCCTCAACAACCGGGTGCCGTCCTTCCCGGATGCGCGTTTTTCCCCGTTCGATGATCGACGGTTTCGCGTAGCCGTGCCGGGTCGCCGCCCAGGCGAAGGCCGCCAGACAGTCCAGATCCGCGATTGCCGAGGCTGCCTGCAGAACGGCGGGTACCGTCTGCTTGACCCGTTCGCGGACAGCCAGGAAAAGCTCCCGCTCGAGCTCGACGATCCGGTCGGTGGCGGACTCGATCCGGGTTTCGATCTCGATCAGCCGGTCGGTCACGTATCGCTCCCCTCCGACCAGCGACTGCCGCCGGACGAAGCGGTCGGGCACCAGGTGCAGGTTCGACTTCGTCACCTCCAGGTAATGCCCGATGATCCGGTTGTAGCGGACCTTCAGCGACGATATCCCCGTCGCTTCCCGCTCCTCCCGGAGGTATTCATCGAGGATCTTCCTGCCGTCGCGCCGGGTCAGGCGCAGTTCGTCGAGATCCGCATGATAGCCGTCGCGGATCAGGTTTCCTTCGCTGAGCAGGGTCGACGGCTCGTCACGGATGGCCGCGGAAAGAAGCCCGTGGATCTCCCGCAGTGCCGGGAAAATGTCCTCCGGCAGGTTCCCGAACGCGTCCTGGCCCCACTCGGTCAGAAGCTCGCGGATCCGCAGGACCCCGTCGATGGAACCGGCAAGGGAGAGGAGGTCCTTCGCGTGCGCCTTGTCCAGGGCGACGCGGGCGGAAAGCCGCTCGAGGTCGAGAATCCGCCCCAGTTCCTCCCGGAGAGCCGAGAGGAGCATCTGGTTGCGATAGAGCCGCTCGGTGCCCTCCTGTCTCTGCAGAATCTGTTCCCGGTCGCGGAGCGGGTTCAGAATCCATCGGCGCATGGTGCGCGATCCCATGGCGCAGCGGGTGCCGTCCAGCACCTCGAGCAGGGTGTAGCGACGCGAGCCGTCCTGCAGGTTCTGCACCAGTTCCAGGTTCTTCTGGGTCGACTCGTCGATGCCCACCGTCTCCCGATCGTCATGGAGAAGGATCGACCGGACATGGGGGAGCAGGCTCCGGGACGTATCCTCCACGTAGGAGAGCAGCACTCCGCAGGAAAGGACGGCAGGTTCTCCCTCCTCGATGCCGAACGCCTTGAGGTTCCGGGTATCGAAGAGCCGGGCGAGCTTCTCTTCGCTCTCTCGAAGATCGAAGCTCCAGTCGGGATACCGGTTCACCGTGAGCCCTTCCCGTTCACGGAACATCCGGTCGAGGTCGGGATCGTCCTCGAGAATCGATTCCTGGACGAGGATCTCGCGGGGCCGGAGCCGGGCGAGCTCTTTCCGGAGCCGTTCCCGACGCTCGCTCCACGGAAACGTGCCGGCCCGGAACTCCCCGGTGGAGAGATCCAGGTACGCTTCGCTGACGGTGTCCTTCATCCGGCCGACGGCGAAGAGATAATTGTTGGCGGTGCGGTCCAGAAAGTCCTCGTCCACCACGGTGCCGGGGGTGATCACCTCCACGACTTCCCGCTCGGCGATCCCCTTTCCGTCTTCCGGCATTCGGGTCTGCTCGCAGATCGCGATTTTCTTCCCGTGCCGCAGGAGCCGGGCCAGGTAGGCGTGAGCCGCATGATAGGGAATCCCGCACATGGGGATTCCGTTCCGTTTCGTGAGGGTCAGGCCCAGGAGCGAGCTCGCTTCGCGGGCGTCCTGGTGGAACATCTCGTAGAAATCTCCCAGCCGGAAGAACAGGATTGCATCGGTGTGCGCCTGCTTGATGCTCCGGTACTGCTCCATCATGGGGGTTGTTCCTGACATATGGATTGGATTATAGTAAATTACGAGGGAGATACACAAGGCAAGCGGAGAACCGGCTCGTGGAAGAAGCAATCTATCTGAAAGAGAAGAGCGGCAGTCTGTTCGTGAAAACGACCGGGCATATCACCGCCTCTCTCTGCGGCTCGCTTCGAGAGCGGGTGATCGAACGGATCGAACGGGCGTCCTGCCTGGAGCACCTCTATGTCTCACTGGAATCATGCGAGTACATGGATTCGACATTCATGGGACTTCTGGTGGGAATCAACAAGAAATTTCAGAAGAGCTGCGGAAAGCGGGTCGAGCTGGTGAAGCCTTCGTCCATCTGCTCGGGGCTCCTGCAGAACCTGGGAATCCGGCAGCTGTTCGAAGTCCTCGAGAACCCGGTCCCGTTTCCCGAGCGGATGGAGAACGTGACCCGGGGAGGCGGTCCGACTACCGAATTCCTGATGAAAGCACACGAGGAACTGATGGATCTCTCGGAGGAGAACCGGAAGCGATTCAATCTGCTGCACATGGTGCTCCGGAAGAAGCTCCAGGAGAGGAAGGAAGAGGAAGAAGATCGCGAGTCCTGACGGCATCGCCGCGCCGTTCGGAATGACGGCTGTTCCGGGGCGGGCGCGGAATCGCGGGCCCGCCCCGGAATGCCCCGAATGCGGAATCGTCGGCAGAACGGCGGCCGGGCCGCCGCCGGCCGGCTACCGCTTCTGCATCAGCCGCTGGATCACCATGTCGGTGACGTCCACCGACTTGCTCCACCAGACCAGCCCCTGGTCGCTCGCATTGACCACCACCGAATAGCCCTCGTTCATGGCGACCCACTCGATGGCCTGGAGCATCTCGGAAGAGAAGCTCGAAGACTCGGAAAACTGTTCCCTCATCCGCTTGAGCTGCGCGTTCTTGATATTCACGTAATCCCGCAGGTAGTCGCGCTTTTTCCCGACTTCGTCCTCCAGCCGCAGGGACATGGTCTGGTCGCCGCGGTTGTCCGCGGCGAGCTTCCGTTCCTGGATCTGGCGGATCTCGTCGTTCATCCGGTCGATCTCCTTCTGGAAATCGACCTTGAGCCGTTCGTATTCACGCACCGCCTGCGAGTCCCGGAAGAAGGCCTGGAATATCTTGGACAGGTCGACCACCGCCACCGTGGTCAGCTGCTCCGCCGGGAGACTCGCGAATCCCAGGAGCAGGAGGATCATGGCGGTTCCGATCGCTTTCTTCATCTCGACACCTCTTTCATTGCCGCAAGCATACCGGGTTCCGTCCCCATTAGTAAAGACCCGTCCCGAGCGAGAACACCAGGTCCAGCGCGGGTCCGTTCCGGAAAATCGGACCTTCCATCCAGACGAGCCCTTCTTCCGGATCATAGCGGTAGCGCTTGACCAGCGAGAGGCGGATGGGCAGCTGCGGGATGGTGAACCGGAGTCCGCCGCCGAGGCTGAAGTAGAAGTCCTGCCTGTTCATGGGGAACACCATGTCCCGTTCCTCCCAGAGCGCCGCGGCATCCCAGAAGAAGTCGAACCAGAGCAGGTTGGGAACTACCGGCATCCGCAGCTCGATCCAGTTGTCCCAGAGAGCCTTGCCCAGTTTCGCTCCCACCTGCTCGGTGCCGTACCAGCCCCGGGCCACCTGCATGCCGTCGATGTACAGCAGATCGCTTGACTTGAGGATGGGATCATCCTGTCCGAACTGCGGGAAGATGAGCGACCAGGCGGAGTGGAGCGCCAGGACCAGCTTGAAATCGAACGTATCGGAGAGCGGGACATCGAGCAGGGTGAAGAACGCCTCCGCCCGGGTGTTGGTCCGGATGTAGTGGCTCTCGCCGCCGAGGAAACCGCCCGTGAGCCCCAGGTACTGGCTCAGGAAGAAACCCTTCGTGGGATTGAAGATGAAATCCCGGTTGTCGAGGGAGGTGGTGATCCACCATTTGTTGATGAAGAGCCAGGTGTCCAGGTTGTCCCGGTCTTCCTGGCGGTACGGCCGGTAGAGCTCCTCGTCGTAGGTGATGAAGGTCGGCGTGAAGCGGATTCCGGTCCCGATCCCGATATCGGCGAAGCGGGGCTTGAAGGTATAGCCGGTGTTCAGCCCGAATGAGATCTCCCACAGGTCGTAGGTCATCAGGTATTCCTGCGGGATCGCGTTCTTCTGCATGTTCACGAAGTACTCGTAGTCGGTCACGAGGTCGTACTGACTGATGTCCGTGGCCGAGGGCGATCCGGGGAAATAGTCGCCCGCCTCATAATTGACGCTGTTGTACGTGGTATCGCTGGTGAACACGTAGCCCTTCCCGTAGGGATCGGGCACGGGGTCGTCCTCGTCGTAGTAGCGCGGCAGCAGGATATCCTGCGGGATGCCGCTCTGCTTGGCGTGGGTCACGCCCAGCTCGACTCCGCCCGACCAGCGGTAGCCGAAGAGCCAGTTCTCGGTAAAGTCGAAGTTGAGGGTCTGCCGAACCGGCGAGGCGACGATCTCGGCGCTCATCGTCTGGCCGCGGCCCAGGAAGTTCCGGTCGGCCCATTTCACGTAGGCGGAAACCGGGAACTCGGTGCTTCCGGTGAAGGAGACGCCGAAGCGGATGTCCGCGGTCTGGCCTTCCTCCACGTTGATCACGAGATCCATGAGCTGATCGACGCTGCCCGGCGGCGTTTCAGGGGTGACGGCACTGAAATACTGGAGGTTCATCAGGTTCCGCAGCCCTTCGACGATCTTTCCCTTGCTGAAGATTTCTCCTTCCTCGAGAGGTATCTCCCGCCGGATCACGCTTTCCTTCGTCTTGTCGTTTCCCTTGATGATGATGTTCTCGATGTGCGCCCGGCTCCGCTCCACGATCGTCACGTCGTAGGAGATCACGTTGTTCGTGTCGTCGCGCTTCTCGTCCCGCGAGATCAGGTTGAAAATATACCCGTGCTCGTAGTACAGATCGGCGACCCGCTGGAAATCGGCTTCCAGCTTGGTCATGTTCAGGACGTCGCCCGGATCGGTCCGAACCAGCTGCTGGAGCTGTTCCTCGGGAAAGATCGAGTTGCCCTCAAACTCCATGCCGCCGAAGGAGTACTGTTCTCCTTCGGAGATGTAGTACGTGAGCGTCAGATAGTTCCGATCGTCCTCGTCGTCCTCGACGACTTCGCGTCCGACCTCGGTAACCGCGGCGTCGATATACCCGCGCTCCCGGTAGTACTGCACGATTTTCTGGATATCCTGCTCCAGGTTGCCTTCCTGGAAAACGCCGCTGTTGAAGAGCCCTTGCTCCTTGGTGACCAGCACCCGCTTGAGCGAGCCTTCGGAGGCGAACTCGTTTCCCGCGAACCGGACGGTCCGGACCCGGGTCTGGTTGCCTTCCTCCAGGGTGAAGACCACGACGGTTCTGCCGTTGCGCTCCACCGCTTCGCCTTCAACGCTCGCGGAAGGATATCCCTTTTCCCGGTAGAGATCGAGAATCGCGGATTCGTCCAGCTCGATCTTGCTCCGGGTGACGATGTCTCCTTCCTTCATGAGGATCACATCGAAGATCTCGGATTTCCGAACGCCCCGGTTACCCGAAATCTCCACGTCGGCGGCAACCGGCCGCTCCTCCACCTCGAACCGGATGACCACCGCCGTCCGCTCTTCGTTCGCCGGTTCGGCGTGGGGAATGATCTGGTCGAAGTAGTCCAGAGCGTAGAGCTTGCTCTGAAGGTCCCAGAAGAGGGTGTCGGTGAATTCCTTCCCGATGAACGGCTGCACGATCCCTTCCAGTTCGGTTTCCGAAACGGTTTCGAGGCCCTCGAAGACGATATCGGCAATCGGCTTGTCCAGGTACCATTCGTCGGCTTCCTGTGCCGCGAGGAACAGGGGTGCCGCAAGAAGGGTGACAAGGACAAGAAGCAGTTTCCGCATAGATTCTCCTCTCAGTACGAGTATTTCCAGGAAAACGTGAACGTGTTATCGGTAATGAAGAGATCTTCCGGACTGCGCGGCACGAACGACCAGTCCAGGAGGAAGAACGGAGTCTTCCATTCCAGGCTCAGCTCCCAGTCTACCTCAATTCCGCTCTGATTCCTGATATCCGGCAAAGTGGGATCGGCAGATCGGAACTGTACCAGCGCCTCCACGAAAAGGTCCGAGCCGAGATATTTGCCCAGGAACAACGTGGTATTGTCGAGATACTTTCCAAGAGATGAGCCCGAGTTGTCAAGTGGGTCCGGATTCGATTTGAAGAAATTATCCCGAAGTACATTCTGAACCACATGGGTGCGGATGGAGAACATGTCGACCGGCAGAACGCTCTGCACGCTCCGTTCGATCGACCGCATGAAGCCGAACTGGGCGAGAACGTCGCTGGTCAGCAGGAAGGCCGACGAGAGGCCCGTCTCGTCCGTACCGTACTGATCGAGCACGTTCCGCCCGAGCATCGCCAGCACGGTGCTCTGGGGAAGCGGCGGATCCGCCTCGAACCGGGGCGAGAATTCGCTCAGCCGTTCATCCTCTACCACGAGATAGAGCTTTACCGGCCCTTCCTGGCCCGTCTCCCGGCGCTCCGCTCTCGCGGTGAGCAGGGGATCGAAACGGTCCTGATTCTCGTTGAACGAGATGCGCCCTTCACGGAGAAAGAAGCTCCGGTCGAAGTAGTAGACATCGCCGCCCCGGATGCCGATATCGCCTTTCAGCGAGAAGTCCTCGGTGGCGCTGTCGTAGCGGATCTCCAGCTTCTCGCCCGTGTCGGCGAAGGAGCTGAGGACGGGAAACCGGCGGTTCGGCCAGACGAACTCCACCTGCTTCCCGGTGGTGACGGACAGCGAGATCACGGTCTCCTGCTGTCCGGGCGGTGCGCCCGCGGCTGCCGCCCGGGCGTTCTCGTCGATGGCGACGATGCAGTCGGAGACCGTGAAGGCGCCCCCGATGTCGAGCCGGTAGTTGTCTCCGGAGATCTCGATGTGCCCGGATCCGTAGCCGTCGACCTCGACCGGGCCGAACGTCGACGCGATCCGGACGCCTCCCCGCCGGACGGTGTCGATGAAGATCCGGTACTGGAACGGTTCCCAGTGATCCATCATGATGCTGCCTTCCGCCTCGATCGAGCCGGAACCGGTCCGGGTCGTGAACCGGGAGATGACGATCTCCTTGTTGCGGAATTCCAGGCTGGTGGTGAACGGACCGACGGGATCCGGACTGAGGATGCTCTTCGCTGCCCCGTCGCGGACGTGCAGGACGCCCCGGAAATCGGGATCGTTCAGGGGACCGACGATCCGCAGCTCGCCGTCTGCCTGGCCGCCGGTGAGCTGGAACAGCGGAAAGGATACCTGTTCGCCGAAGACGGCGGTCCGCATGGCAACCTGCTCGAGAACGGCGTCCACGTGGCCGCCGCTCACCGTGCCGCTTCCCCGGAACGTGACCGGCATCGGGTCGCGGAGCACGAGACTGAATCGTCCGTCCTGTTCGACCCAGCCGCTGATGCTCTCCGAGGGTCCCCCGTTCACGGTCACCAGCCCACCTCTGCGCGCGAGGGATATTGTCCACGGATCGAGACGGGTGCCGTTGAGGCGGACATCGGCGACCGACATGCGCGCCGAGAAACCGCGATCCTGCAGTTCCCCGATTCCGAGGATTTCTCCTTCGTTCCGGAACGATCCGTCGAGCTGGACGGAAGCCTGCATCGGTTCCTTCCCGCCGTCACGGGAGTACCGGAGCGCCGCCGAGAAGCCGCCGCTTTCCCGGTCCAGCCCGGCCGATAAGGCGGAGATCCGGTGCCGCCGGAACGATGCGGACGGGACCCGGACCGAGAGCGATCGGTCGTCGAGCGAGAACGATGCTTCCAGCGAAACCGGGTCTCCCTGGAACGATGCGTCCCGGATCTGCAGATCGCCGCGGAGGGCCGGGCTGGACGGGCTGCCGGACAGCTGAACCATGCCGTCTGCGCTCCCATCGGCGAATCCCGGAAAGTATCGTGCCAGCCGGCTGCCCCCGAACACGATCGAACCGGAGAGTGAGGATCGGGAATAGACGAACGACGTTTCGTACGTCTCGTCTCCTTCGCGGTCCCTCAGGGACAGGAATCCTTCCGCCTCCGGAGGTCCGTCGAAGGAAATCAGAACGTCTCCCGAACCCGTAAGCTCGGAGAACCGGTCCCGGTAGGTGACCCGGCTGATCCTGCCGCTCCCCGGCGCGATCCATCCCGAAACCGAGAGGGTGCTGTCCTGGGGGAACCGCCGGGAGATGCCGGTCACGGTGACCTGGTCGACGACCGCTTCCCACCGGTCGGGACCGGCGTAGAAGCCGTTCACGTTCATCGAGAGAAAGGAGCCTTCCGCCCGGGCGGGGAGCGGGATCGTGCCGGTGTTCAGACGGAAACGGATGTCGCGGTCCGATCCCGCGAAGAGGTCCATGACGATTCCGTAGCTGCCGGCGATGCTGACCCCGCTGCCCGGCAGATAGTTTCCCTCGAGGTGATAGGGCACGTCCTGCAGCTGCAGCTCGGTCGCGAACCGGACGGTTCCGTCGGTCCTGCGCTCGGCACGCAGGCTGCCGGAAAGCGGTTCACCCCCGATGGATCCTTCGATGCCGTCGACCCGCAGATAGTCTCCCGTTCCGAGAAGGCGGAGAGAAACCCGGTTCCCCGAAGCTCCGGTATCGGCGAGGGTGAGCTCGGGAACCGTGAGGGAGACGCGCCGGAAATCGGAGGAAAAGAAGATTTCCGTATCCACCCGGTAGCCGGTCAGGAAGCTCCGGACCGCCGGTACCGGGCGGGCGCCTCCGAGGAGCGATGCGATCTGATAGAGCTGCGGAGAGGGAACCGAGCGGGCGTCGAGGAGCAGCTGGATCATCGGTTCGCTCCCGGCGACGAAGAAGCCTTCGGCGTGCAGGGCCGACTCGCCGGTTCCCGCCGTTCGTCCGGCGTCGAGCCCGAGCGGCGCTCCGCCGCAGCCTCGACCGCCCCGGCAGCTCCCGCCGCATCAGCCGCAGCGTCGTCCCCGGTGGTCTCTCCGGCGAACCGGAAGAGGCCGGAGAGGGCGAAACCGTCGGCCTCCCGGTTTATCGCGACCTCGGTGACGGGAAGCAGCGCCTCTCCGAACCGGAGGTCCTCCGAGCGTGCCGTGATCCCCTCGTTCCGACGCTCGATGAGGACGGTCCCTCCGAGTCGGACGCCTTCGGTCACCGGAACGTCCCGCAGGCGGAGACGGCCCGCCGGCAGCAGCGTTTTCGGGGAAAACGATCCGTCGAAGAGGATCTCGCCTTCGGGAGCCCGCAGGGAAAGCCGGTCGAAGCTGATCATCCGCTCCGATCCGCTGAACGCGGCATCGAGACGATACACTTTTCCCCGAACGCCCAGTTCCTCGGCCTGCAGCGTGCCGCGCAGATCGAGGGAACGGCCGTCGAGGCGGTATGCGACGGTGCCGCTTCCGCTGAGCCGGGCCCGGAGCAGCGCCTGCACCGGTTCCCCGGCATCCCGGAGCCGGAACAGGCGGGACGGTTCGAACCGCTGGGCGCGGTAGCTGACTTCGACGGCGGCATCGTTCATGTCGTACTGGATCGTCAGGTCGAGCGGTTCGCGGTCCTGGATCTTCCGCACGATCCAGACGTCGTCCTGAAGGCTCCCGTGGAAGGTCTGGCTTCGGAGCTCGAGCCCTCCGGACCGCAGATCGTCGATCCGGAGCGTCAGATCGGACCAGGAGAGCTCCCGGTCGATACTGCCCCAGAGACGGAGGGATCCGTCGATCCGGGAGAACGGCTGCGGATCGGTCGGCTCCGGTCTGGATGCGGAAACGCCGCCCCGGGCGGTCAGGGTGAACCGTCCGTCCTCGGAACGGGCCGTGAAGAACAGCCGGTCCGTCCGGACGGTGCCCCGGGGCGACGTTATCTGCAGCGAGAGATTCCGTCCGCTCAGGCTCATCCCTTCGTTCAGAAAGGGAAGCCGGCGGACGGTGTCGCGAGCGGCTCCGCCTGCAGCGCCATCCTGCGGGGCGGACGTCGATTCCGCACCCTGTCTCCCGCGTCCGTGCAGCAGCGCGATGAGATCGGCGTCGCGCACGGTGTCGAAGGCGAGCCGGCTGTTCTCGATGCGGATTTCCGTGAAGGCGTTGAGCAGATTTCCCCGGAGAAGATCCCAGAGCCGGTAATAGACCTTGAGCCTGCGGATCCGGAACAGCGTATCCTCTCCGGCATCGGATCCGGCCCCGTGAATCACCAGGTCCCGGATCTCGATGAACCGGAACAGGGACGGGCTGATGCCGGAGAAGCTGATTTTCCGTCCGATTTCCCGCTCCATGAGCGCCACCGCTTCCGTCTTGAGCAGGTCCATCCGCCGGCGGACTTCCCGCTGCAGGGGGACCGCCAGGGCAAACGTGGAGAGGATGATCAGGAGAAAAAGGAAACTCTGGAGGATATGGTAATCCTGCTTAATCTTCAACCGGAAGACCCCGCGCCGAACAGATGGAGGCATCCCGCACCGGATTCGGCCCGGATCGTTTCTCCGGGAGATCCGGCACCCCGAGTCATGACAAGATGCCGTTTCTGCAGTATGATCAGATGCCCCAGAGACAGCATATCACACTACCGGGAGGTTTAAAAGGTGGAGCGTGCGGTTCGAAACCGGCCGTTGTCCGGATTCATCGTGTTCGAAGGGCTCGACGGTTCCGGCACGACGACCCAGATGCAGCTGCTATCCGAGCGATTCACTTCGACCGGGATTCATCCGGTGACCACCTGCGAGCCCACCCTGGGACCCATCGGCGTCACCATCCGGCGGTATCTTTCGGGAGATATCCCGGTCCAGCCCCGCACCCTGGCGCTCCTGTTCGCGGCGGACCGGCGGGAGCACCTGTACGGACCGGACGGCATCATCTCTTCACTGGACGCGGGCACCCCGGTCATCTGCGACCGCTATCTCTTTTCCTCTCTCGCCTACCAGTCGATCGAGTGCGGCCGGGATTTCGTGGAGGCGCTGAACGGCGAGTATCCCCTCCCGGAACTGCTCCTGTTTCTCGATGTGCCGGTGGATACCTGCCAGCGGCGTCTCGAAGGGCGGAGCCGGAAGGAGATTCTCGAGCATCGGACGTACCAGGAGCGCGTGCTGGAGGAATACCGGGAGTCCTTCTCCCGCTTCCCGGGTACGGGCATGCGGATCCGCAGCATCGACGGGAACCGGCCGCAGGAGGAAGTCGCGGATGAGATCTGGAGCGCCGTGAAGGAACTGCCGATACTCAGA
Source organism: uncultured Spirochaetota bacterium (assembly GCA_963728215.1). Classification (GTDB taxonomy): domain Bacteria; phylum Spirochaetota; class Spirochaetia; order CAVSJD01; family CAVSJD01; genus CAVSJD01. Next base: position 168,367 of record CAVSJD010000016.1, read on the forward strand.
ACATGAGACGGCTCCCACTCGCGCTGCTTTTCCTGGCACTCGCCGCCGGACCGGCGTTCGGCTACAAGATCATGTACGCCGAGCAGTACTACCGGATCTACGCCAGAACCTTCTATCAGTATCCCGAACGGATCTCCGAGAGCATGTACTACCTCGAGCGATGTCTCAAGTCGGACTTCGCCAATCCGCTGAACGCCCTCGCGCGGATCGACAATCCCGGGGAGTGGGAACGCTACCGGTTTCTCTTCAACATGCACGTGAATCTGCTGCTGACCGAACTCTCCCTCCGGATGGGCAGCAAGTACGACAAGTTCGACGCCTACTTCTACAACGCTCCATGGAAGGATGTGAACCTGAAGAGCCTGGTGATCTCCGAGCAGTGGTACGAGTACGCGCGCATCTACTGGCAGGAAGCGCAGAAGTGGTCGGAGAAAGCATGGGGACTGCCGGAGCACCTGGAGGAGATCCAGCACTGGCACGACGAGAATTTCCGCATCGAGACCGGCGATCTGGACTACGGGGACATCATCGACGAACAGCTCGACCGGCTGCACCGGGTGCGGGAGTCCTTCCGCGCCATGGACGAAAACACCTACTAGAGAATAAGCACTAAAGAATGAGCATCGCGTCGCCGTACGAGAAGAACCGGTATTCCTTCTCCACCGCTTCCCGGTAGGCAGCGCGGATGCGCTCCTCGCCGGCGAATGCCGAAATCATGACCAGCAGGCTCGATTCCGGGGTGTGAAAATTGGTGAAGATCCGGTCCACGACGCCGAAGCGGTAACCGGGATAGATGAACAGGTCCGTCTCTCCGTAGCCGCGGCGGAGTCCGTTTCCGTCCCACGCCGACTCGAGCGCCCGCACGCTGGTCGTTCCCACCGCGAGAACCGGCCGCCCTTCCCGTTTCGCCCGATCCACCGCATCGGCGGTGTCGTCCGGGATCAGGAAGCCCTCGGTATGCATCCGGTGCTCCTCCACCCGCTCGGTGCGGATCGGGCGGAAGGTGCCGAGACCGACGTGCAGCGTGAGGCGGCGGATCTCGACGCCGCGCTCCCGCAGTCGATCGAGAAGCTCTCCGGTGAAGTGGAGCCCCGCCGTCGGAGCGGCGACCGAGCCGGTCGCATCGGCGTAGACGGTCTGGTACCGCTCCTCGTCCCGCGAACCGGCTTCGCGACGGATGTAGGGAGGAAGCGGGATGTGCCCGTTACGGTCGAGGTAGTCGTCGGTTACCGGGGATGAGAACTCCAGGACCCGGAGCTCGCCTTCCTCCCGGAGCAGGATTGCCGTGACGCCGTCGGGAAAGGCGTACCGTCTCCCGGGACGATGGCGCCGGGCGCGGGGGACCAGGCCCTTCCAGACCCGTTCCGACTCCCGTTCAAGAAGAAGGAACTCCGCCCGGCTCCCGGTGTCGAGCGCAGTCCCGGCGAGCCGCGCCTTGCGGACCCGGGTGTCGTTCAGCACCATCAGGGTGCCCGGATCGATCAGGGACGGGAGGTCGGCGACGGCGAGATGGCGTGTCGAACCGTCGGCCCGGGAGAGGACCATGAGCCGGTCCCCGCCGCGGTCCGCCGCCGGCTCCTGGGCGACGAGCCGCTCGGGCAGCTCAAAAGAGAAGTCCCTGGTCCTCATGTGCCTTTTCGTCGTACTCGAGCCCGAGATGGCCGTAGGCCAGAGGGGTCACCATCCTCCCGCGGGGCGTCCGCTTGATGAACCCGCTCTGGATCAGGTAGGGTTCGTAGAAGTCCTCGAGGGTGTCCAGCGACTCCCCGACCGAGATGGCGAGGGTTTCCGCTCCCACCGGCCCGCCCTGGTACTTCTGGATGATGATCCTCAGGATTTCCCTGTCGTGCTCCTCGAGCCCGCAGCGGTCGATCTGAAGCCGGCTGAACCCGTTTTCCACGATCGGCCGGGTGACCACGCCGTCACCCTCGACCTGGGCGAAATCGCGCATCCGCCTGAGCAGCCGGTTCGCGATCCGGGGCGTACCCCGGGAGCACTGGGCCAGCAGCTTCGCCGCGTCCTCGCGGACGGGCACCTCCAGGATCTCCGAAGACCGATAGATGATCTGCTCGATCTCCTCCTGGCGGTAGAAGGAGAGGCGCAGGGGAATGCCGAACCGGCTGTAGAGAGGGCTCGAAACCTGGCCGGCCTTGGTGGTCGCTCCGATCAGCGTGAACCTCGGCAGGGGAATGCGGATCGTCCGCGCCGAGGGACCCTGCCCGATAATCCAGTCGATCTCGAAGTCCTCCATGGCGATATAGAGCATTTCCTCGATCGCCGGCTTGAGCCGGTGGATCTCGTCGATGAAGAATACCGTCCGCTCGGTGACCGTGGTCAGGATTCCCACCAGGTCCTTCGGCTTGTCCAGGGCCGGGGCGCTGGTCACCTTCATCTCGACGCCCAGCTCGTTCGCCATGATGCCGGCGAGGGTGGTCTTGCCGAGTCCCGGGGGGCCGTTCAGAAATACATGATCGAGACTCTCGCCCCGCTCCTTCGCAGCCTGAATGAAGACGGCGAGATTCTGCTTGATGGTTTCCTGGCCGAGAAACTCGGTCAGCCGCCGGGGACGCAGCGAGAGCTCACGCGCATCTTCCCGGGCGATGAAGCTGGAATCAAGGATGTTTTCCTGTCCTTCCATATCGATATCAGGAACTGAGCCGGACGATGGATCGCCGGATGATCTCCTGTTCCCGTTCCTCCTGTTTCAGGTTTTCCTCCTCCACCTCCCCGGAAACGATCCGGACCGCCTCGACGACTTCCTTCCGGTCGAAGCCCATTTCCGTCAGCCCCCGGACGAGATCCTCCCGGACCGACCCGGCCTCGCCGCTTTCGCCCGCGAAGCTGAGCTTTCCCTTCAGGGAGAGAATGATCTTGCTGGCGGTCTTCTTGCCGAGGCCCGGCACCCGTGCGAGCGTGTCGACGTCCCCCGCCTCGAGGGAGCGTCGGAGCTCTTCGGTGCGGATCCCGGAGAGGACCCGGAGCGCCTGGCGGGGACCGATGCCCGGAACCTTCAGGAGGTCGAGGAAGGTGACCTTCTCGTCCTCGGTTCCGAAGCCGTAGAGCTTCATCTGGTCTTCGCGGTGATAGAGATGGATGTATACGACCGCCTCCTCTCCCGTCGCGGGGAGGCTGCGGAGGGTCGGTACCGATGCGGCGATCTCCCATTCGATGCCGCCGGTGAGAAGAAAGAGGCGATCCTCCCGGGTGCCGGTGAGGATTCCCCGGATACTGTTTATCATACGTCCTTTCCGATAGAGACGATGGAGAGATGCGAGCCGTGCAGATGGCAGATGGCGACGGCCAGGGCATCCGCGGCGTGGTCCGGCTTCGGAATCTCCGGCAGGCCGAGGATGTGCATGACCAGATGCTGCACCTGCAGCTTCTCGGCGCGGCCGCTCCCCACGATCGCCTGTTTGATCACCACGGGGGAATATTCCCCTGCGGGAATACCCGCCCGAGCCAATGCGAGCAGCGCCACTCCCCTCGCCTGGGCGACGGGAATGGCGCTGGAAATATTCTTGGCGAAGTAGAGGCTTTCGATCCCTGCTTCCCCGGGCCCGAAGTCCGCAAGGACTTTCTTCAGGGCCGTGTAGAGCAGGTCGAGCCGGGACCCCGGTTCATGGTCTGCAGGCGTCCGGATCGTTCCGTAGGTGACGCAGCGGCAGCTGCTGCCCCTGCTCTCGATGATTCCGTATCCGGTCTCGGCGAGACCCGGATCGATGCCGATTATCCGCCTCATTCCTCCGGGAATTCGAAATCGTCGGGGATGTCCAGGTTGCTCGACACCGACTGGACGTCGTCGTGATCGTCGAGCCGGTCGATCAGACGGAGCGCCTTATGGGTGGTATCGACATCAAGCGTGACGGATGCATCCGCAACCTTGGTGACCTCCGCGGTCTCGTGCTCGTATCCCGCCTTCGTCAGCGCCTCGAGAACCGCTTCGAAGTCCTCCGGCTCGGTAACCACCTCGATGCTCTCGTCCTGGGTGGAGACATCCTCCGCCCCCGCTTCCAGGGCCGCCTCGAGGACCTGGTCCTCCTGGTACTTTTCCGCGTCGAGGGTGATGATGCCCTTCCGCTTGAAGAGATAGGAGACGCAGCCGCTCTCTCCCAGATTTCCGCCGGACTTTCCGAGGATGTTCCGCATATCCGCAGCGGTCCTGTTCTTGTTGTCGGTCAGTATATTGATGAGAATGGCGACACCGCCCGGGCCGTAGCCTTCGTAGGTGAATTCGATATAGTTGCTGCCTTCGAGGTCTCCCGTGCCCTTCTTGATGGCCCGGTCGATGTTGTCTTTGGGCATGTTCGCTTCCTTCGCCTTCAGAACAGCGGTTCGCAGTCTGGCATTGGCCTCCATGTCGCCGCCGCCGATGCGAGAGGCAATGGTGATTTCCTTGATGAGTCTTTGTGAACAGTCTTCCGCGCTTCGCATCGAGAGCTCCTTTTTTATGCTTGATGGTTGCCCATTTACTGTGACCGGACATCCTATCTCCTTCTGACCACTGTTCGCTGTATGGATGGATTCCCGGTACCGGTCCAACCTTTCGCTGGACGGAAAAGGATACCTGGACATCCCCGTACCATGCCGGAGAGCCGGTGTTCAGTTTGCGGGAAACATGGCCAGCGGACCGGAGCGGGGATCGATCCACCCGCGATCTCTTCCGCCGCGTCTCTGAGCAGCGCATCCAGTCGAAGCCGTCCCCGGTCCGTCAGCGCTAGCGCCTGCGTCCCGCGCCTGATTACGGTTCGGTACTTCGCCATGGTTCGGGGATCAGCCGCCCGGGTTCGACGCCGAAAACGTTCCGGATCCGCTCGCGCTCGATCCCGTCACGGAGGCGGAGGCCCATCATGAGATGCTCAAGAAGAAAATCCGCACCGCCTATTTCCTCTCGCTCGATTCCCCATCGCCGGCGGCTTCCGGCGAGAAAGCACGGATGGTACAGGAGTTCTTCGGAACCGGAGCGGACCGGTCGCGCCGGGGCCGGGAGCGTGGAAACGGCGGCCGGACCACATCCGATATACGGGTCGATGTTCCAGTAGCGGAGGTTGTGCCGGCTTTCTTTTCCGGGCGGGCGAAGTTCGAGATCTCGTAATGACGGTACCCTGCCGCGAGAAGCACATCCCGGCCCGCGAGCCACGAACGATCGGCCGCCTCGTCGGACGGAAGCGTCACGCGGCCGGACCGGACCTCCGCCTCCAGGCGCGTCCCCTCCTCGAGGATCAGCGAGTAGAGGGACAGATGTCCGGGATCGAAGGAGAGCGCGGTCCGGACATCCGCCTCCGCATCGCGGACGTCCTGGCCGGGGTACCCGGCGATCAGGTCGAAGCTGAGTTCGCCTCCCCAGGACGCGGCGAGCAGCTCGCATGCGGCGAGCGCCGCCCGGGCATCGTTCCGTCTTCCCATGGCCGCGAGGATCCGTGGGTCGAAACTCTGCACCCCGAGACTGACGCGGGTAACGCCGGTCTCGGCGAACAGGGAGAGCAGGTCGGAATCGACCGATTCGGGATTCGTTTCCACCGTCCACTCGAATCCGGGCCCGCCGCCTGCTGCCGTGACTTTGCCATCGGAGCCGGTGAAACGCCCGCGAGCCGTGCGGCTCCGAACAGGAGCTCGCGGAGGGAATCGCGGGGGATCGAGGAAGGGCTTCCTCCGCCGACGAAAATGGCGGGAATGCGCGGAGAGCCGAGACGGCGGAGCATCGTCTCAGCCTGCCGGAGCGTCTCGCCGACGACCCGGGAGACCGTCCGGGGAGAGCGGCCCGGAAGCGAGAAGAAATCGCAGTAGCAGCACTTTCCGGTACAGAACGGAACATGCAGGTAGAGGGAAACACCGCAGGTGGCTGCGGCGAGCTCGAGGTCTTCGGCCGGCCGGTCAGGGAAGTCCGAAAGCACGGAGCGGCCAATAGCGGAAGAAGAGCCTTCCGACCAGACGATCCTTTCCCACGGGTCCCCAGAGACGGGAATCGCTGGATCGGGAACGGTGATCTCCCAGGAGGAAGTACTCGTCTTCGTCGAGGGTGACTTCTTCGGTGGTTCCGGAGAACGGATCGTCGGCGGTCCATCCCGACGGCAGCGGGTCGGTGCTGATGTCGTAGTCCCGGCGGGAGAGCTCGAACTCGGTCAGAAAATGCCGTTCGCCGGCGGGACGGATCGAGGCTATGTGATCCCGGATCCGGATCGTATCCCCGGGAAGGCCGATCACCCGCTTGATCAGGAGAGTGCCCTGCCACTCCGGCGCGCGATCCCCCGGGAACGATGCGCGGTTACCGCTGAAGAACCGGATCATCGGATCCGCCAGGGAGGCCGGCATTCCCCGCTCCTCCTGGAACGGGGGGCGGACCACCACCACGTCGCCTCTCGCCGGAGCGGATGTTCCGGGAAGCCGTGTCCGGGTCAGGGGAATGCGGGATCCGTAGGGAACAGGGGTCACCAGCACGCGATTGCCGGAAGCGAGGGTCGGATCCATGGAGGTGGATCGAACCGTGAACGAGGCGACGAGCATGATCGAAACGACCTGATAGAAGAGAAACCAGAGTAGAAGGAACCGGACGATGCTCCGGACCCTCCGTTTCCGTATCCTTCGATCCTGGTAAAAGCGGTGTCTGCCGGAACCGGTGAACATCGTGCCCCTTCCTATCGAATGGCGCCGATGCGCCCCGGCGGCCAATACTTGAACATAGCCCTTCCGAGCACTTTTTTCAGCGGAACCGGACCGAAGAACCGGGCATCGCGGGAATTATCCCGATTGTCCCCGAGCGGGAACATCATACCATCCGGAATGTACCAGCCCATCTCTTCCTTCCGCCAGAGACTTCCTTCCCGGCGATCGTAGGGCTTGATCCGGTAGAGCGCGCCGTAACGCCAGTGATTGATGGCGAAGATGTCCTTATAATAGATCGAATCATACTGCCGCATGGCTCCGATCGTTTCTTCGTCGACCGAAAGATCCTGGTCCAGATAGGCGGAACCGAGTGCCGTGAGCCGGAATACCCGGTAGTCCTCCGGATCGACGAGTCGCCGGACCGGATACTCGTGCCCCGTCAGTTCCTGGAAGCGTTCCTCGGGCAGCCACTCGTTCATTCCGCGGGGCATGAACTCGAAGAACCCGTAACGCAGCCGGAGCCGGTCACCTTCCATCCCGGCCGCCCGCTTGATCAGGAAATGTGCCCGGGGCTCCCCGTTCTCGTCCCGGTCGATGTCGACCATCGACAGCGTGACCATGTACAGGACCCGCTGCACCACATCGAAGAGCGGTCCCCGGGAGCGGTAGGCAGGGTTCTCGAATATGATCACCTCGGCGCGTTCGGGCTCTTCGAAACCGGGAAGCTTGAGCATCCCGGGAATGAGCTCCGGTCCGTAGACGATTTTGTTGACGAATATCCGGTCGCTGATGAGCAGGGTATCGGTCATCGAACCGGACGGAATCTGATAGGCCTGGAGCAGGTACTGGTTTATCAGAAGCACGACGGCCGCGGCCCAGATAAAGGCTTCCAGCCAGTCGAGCACGGGATGCTTCTGCTGCTGCTTGTGCTTTTTTGCCAGTCGGCGTCTTTTCCGCCAGGTGAGAAACGTTTCGGTCCTTTCCTGGACCCGGTCGAAAAAGGAATCCATGCTCCGCCTCGTTCTGCCGTTACTGAAGGTGAATCGTACAGGAGGCTACCATAAACGTGTGTCGTTGACAAGCCGGCGGCCTGCACCTATAATCCCGGACTATGAAGAAAGGCGCCTCTGCATCCCACGCCGATCCGGATGATGCGCCGGTCCGACTCCAGCCGATTTTCGGCATCCGGCCCGGTGTGTATCTTTCGGCAGTGTACCTGGTCCTGATATTCCTGCTCCTGTTCGTCCTGCTTCTGCTCCCGGGAATCCGTCGGTTCGGCTCGCGGCTGACCGTCACCTCGACTCCGGACGGCGCCACGGTGCTCGTCGACGGAAAGCGGCTGGGTACGACTCCCGTGACCGCGTTCGTTCCTGCGGGTGAACGGGAAATCGTCGTTTCCAAGCCGTTTTTCGGTGAGTATCGGAACACGCTCGATGTCGGGGGACGCATCCTGGGGAGCCTGATCGTACCGCGGAAGGAGCGGATCGATACCCGCCTCTCACCGGTCCGTGCCGACGATCTGCTGCAGGCGGCATCCCGCGATTTCGCCGGGTGGGCGCTCACCGGTCCGGCGACGGACCGATACCCGAAACCGCCGGTACTGACCGATACGCTTCGCGATCTGCTCTCGTCCGTCGAATCGGGCGGAATGGATGAGAGTATTTACAATACGTTGTATGAATTTCTGTACAACGCCTCGCAGAGTGCGGTCTCCGGAGGGGATGCTGCGGAGCTGCTTCGGGCAGCTGGGCTGACCGAGGCCGGCGGCGGCGCATTGAGTCCGACGGGACTGCTGCGGCTTGTAAAAAAATTCATACAGTTTCAGGAAGAGTCTCGGTTTTCCGGATTCTGGCTGCTCTCGGTTCTGCCTGAAGATGCCCGACGGGTCCTCCTGGGGTCCGCGTGGTACGAAGGATACCTGAAGCGTTACGATGAGCTCGTGGATGCATCGGCGGTTCAGGATGCTCCCGAGACGGGCCAGGCCCGGCTGATCGACGGTCGCTACCGGTTTTACCGGATACCCGGGGGGCCGTTCGTCTTCGGCAGAAGCCCGGTGAACGACGGCCCGAGCGAGGCACAGGTCGTTCCCTACCCCGTTACGATCGAAACCTTCTTTCTCATGGACCGGGAAGTGACCCGGGAAATGTATGCACGTTTCCTTTCCGACCATCCGGAGTGGAGGCCTGCAGCGCACGAACGGCTCGCGGCAGAAGGCCTGGTCGGCGACGAATATCTCGCGGACTGGGGCGACGGAGCCGCACCGGAGGGGGAGCCGGACACGCCGGTCCGCTACGTTTCCTGGTTCGCGGCCGATGCGTTCTGCAGGTGGCTGGAAGCGAAACTTCCGGCAGATATGGCGGGTTTCACGGTACGTCTGCCGACGGAAGCCGAATGGGAGTACGCTGCCCGCCGGGCAGCAGTTGAACGCGGGGACGAGGTCTTCCGGGACGTCAGCCTGAACGGTCCGCTCCCTGTCCGCGATCGAGCGGCGGACGGGCCCGCGGACCTGCTGGGCAACCTCTGGGAATGGACCTCCGACTGGTATTATCCGGCATCGTACCTGTTCGGCGCCGACCGGAACGTCGGATCCTGGGACGGTCGTTTCCCGGGAGCGGAACGGGTCGTGAAGGGCGGCAGCTGGGCGAATGCCCGGGAAGGAATAAATACGGTGCTTCGCGGTGCCCAGCCGCCCGAGTGGACCACTCCCTTTATCGGGTTCCGGCCCGTTATCGTGAGGGAACGCAATGGCTCATGAGGCAGCGACGAGCGGAGTAAAGGTGCTCGGCGACAACCGGAAGGCACGGTATCACTACGAGATCGAAGAAACCATGGAATGCGGGATCGCACTCCAGGGGACCGAAGTGAAGTCGATCCGATCGGGCAAGTTCTCCTTCTCCGACGCCTACGGCCGGATCCGCGACGGCGAGCTCTGGCTGATCGGGCTGCACGTGACGCCGTGGCCGTTCGGGGGCGTTTTCAACCATGAACCGGAGCGCGACCGGAAGCTCCTGGTGAAGAAGAAGGAACTGAAATTCCTGAAACGGAAAGTGGACGAAAAGGGATTTACCCTCATCCCGATGCAGTTCTATCTCAAGAACGGTCTGATCAAGGTGGCGCTCGGCGTAGGACGGGGAAAAAAGCTCTACGACAAGCGGGAATCGATCAAGAAGCGAGAGCAGTCACGCGAGGTCGAGCGGGATTTCAAGTCCCGGATCTGAAGATGCCGCTGCTGCCGGAGACGGTACAGCCGCGCCCGCGCAATCAGCTTACCGGGTCGGCTGATCACCCGGACCCGACAGCGGGTTGTCGATTCCGCTTCCGGACAGGTCATCCACGCCGGGATCGATTCCGGGGTCGGTCAACGGTTCTGTCCGGAGGGCATCCGCTTCTTCTGTCGGCGCTACCCGCCCGGCGGATTCCTCAGGCCAGTAATCCCGGTCGAAATCCGGCAGCTGTTCCCATCGCTGCCGATCCATATCGAGGTGAAATGTCTGCTGCGCGGTTTCCATCCGACTGATCTCGTTCAGAGGGACCGCCCGGAACTTTCTGCCGATGCCGAGGAACCCGCCGCCGGAGGTTACTGCCAGGTAGGCGACCTGCATGGAATCGAGTTCGATGACGATGTCATCCACCGTTCCGAGCCGCGTTCTGTTCCGCCCGAGTACTTCGTAGTCGAGAACCTCCGATCCGAGCAGAAGCTGCATCCGCGGGTCCGTGCCTCCGACTGAAGCCGGTATCCTGCCGTCGACGAGTACGGGGACATCACGAAGATCGTTTCCCGTGATATCGATGGAAGTGATCTGGTAGACGGTACCGAAACCGAAGCGATCGGATTCTATCATGAACCGCTGCTCGTCGAGCGAAGGGAAATCGCTCCGTGAGGTATCGAACTCCACGATAAGATGGGTTACCTCACCGGACATGGCGAATACCACATCCACGATCGTTCCGTTCAGATCCTCCTCGCGTCCCGCCACGTCCGTATCGATCAGTTCGGAGATCCGGCGGTAGGGACTGTCCGTGACGGTGCCGGAGGCTGTTTCCGTCACCTCGGCTTCCTGACCCCGGAGTGAGTCCTCCTGCGGTACGGGCTGTTCCTCCTGCGGGTAGAGCGCGGCAGGAGAGCTGCCGACCCCCAGTGCGATGAACACCGCCAGCAGGGTTCTGCACGAGAGACCGTTCGACATGTTCGGAAATCCGATCCGCATGGGTTGTGCCTCCTGTTCCAAGGTAGCGAGAAGACAGCCCCCGGGCAAGAGAGCGCTCGACGCTGCCGGATCCCTCGTCCCCTGCCCCGGTCGCTTCGATGTGCCGGCGGCGGTTTTACAGCTTCGAAGGATTCACGGCCTTGACAGGCAAAGGCTTATGCGCTATCTTACTACACGGCTGATACGTGGTTCACTACCGCGATTCGGTTTTTCCCGAGGGGGTGAAACGGTCTCGACTGGGGCGGTTTGAATCGTATGGCTGCAGGTGGAGTGTCAATCTCCATAACTTGACAAAACTTTTAACTGCCAACAACGCAGATTACGCACTGGCGGCCTAGTGCCGTCACGGGTGCCCGAAGCGCAGTCCTGAGTGACGATGCACCCGACACTTTCCAGGACTCACTCGTTACCGTGTCCGGTAGATAACGAGGACATTTATCCGGAATACGGCCGGCAATGTATGCCGTCACGCTCACACCGGCTGAAAATAACAAGCGACGGCTAAACCTGTAGATGTCTGCGGTTTGCACTTCAGGACGCGGGTTCGACTCCCGCCACCTCCAACATATAGAAAAAGACAAACCCGTCCCCTAACCGTGTCCGGTTATAGGACGGGTTTTATTTTTCTGCTTATTTGCAGCGACTTGCGTCGCTTTCAGGCTGTCGTCGCTACCGCCCAGGTCACTCCCTTTTCGGGAAACTTGTCATACCCGGCTTCTTTTTCGCCTCGAAATTCTCCGCATTCTTACCCCCATTCTCCTGACCTCGTCCGGTTTCCTGCATTTTTTCCTGTAGCCGCTGTTCGGTGATCTCGTCGGCAAACTGGTTGATGCTCTTCATGATTCCGTCAAACAGGTCGTTGATGTCCATGGTCGGTCGCTCCTCGTGTTGGTTTATGCCCTTACTTACCGGAGAGACGGAGAAAGTGTCGGGCGTCGGCTGAATTTTTTTAGCGCTGGCCTTCTGAGGGCTTGCTTACCGGGTGGCGGCGGGATGTGTCGGAAAATTCTGGAATAACCGCCAAATTTCCGCTTTCCACATGCGTTGTCACCTGCTATATTGAGGACCGTATTTGTACGTTGGGCACATTGCGTTCGCTTGCCGCCGGTGAATTGGCGGCGCACCAGGAATTGAGGCAAATCGATATGGCAAAGGCGCCGGAAAATTTTGCGGAGACGGTCAAAGAAATCCGCCAGCAGCTGGGGCTCAGCCAGGAAGAGCTGGCTCACGAGCTGGGCGTGAGCTTTTCCACGATCAACCGCTGGGAAAACAGCAAGACGGTTCCCTTCAAACTGGCGAGAAGGCAATTCGAAGCCTTCTGTAAGCGGATGGCGGGACAAGGCAAGCTGAATCTCGATAACAAGGATATTCACTCATGATCCCAGGCAATTTTCAGCAACTGGCGAATTTCATCTGGTCCGTGGCCGACCTGCTGCGCGGGCCATACCGGCCGCCGCAGTACGAACGGGTGATGCTGCCTTTGACGGTGCTGCGGCGTTTCGATGCGGTGCTCGCCCCCACCAAGGAGGCGGTGCTCAAACGCTACGAGACCTTGAAGGACAAAGACCCGCAGCTGGTGGACGGGGTGCTGAACGAACTGGCCAAGGACGACGACGGCAAGCCGCTGGGTTTTCACAATCACAGCCAGCTCGATTTCCGCAAACTCAAGGGCGATCCGGACAATATCGGCCAGCACCTCGCGGGCTACATCAAGGGATTTTCCGAGAATATTCAGAAGATTTTCGAGCGCTTTGAGTTCGAACAGGAGATTGCGAAACTTGAAGAGGCCAACCGACTTTATCAGGTGGTCTCGCAGTTTGCCGAAATCGACCTGCACCCCCGCCATGTGGACAACATCACCATGGGGCTGGTGTTCGAAGACCTGATACGGCGCTTCAATGAGGCAGCTAACGAGACGGCCGGTGATCACTTCACCCCGCGTGAGGTAATCCGCCTGATGGTCAACCTGCTGCTGGAACCCGATACCCAGGTGCTCACCCAGGCGGGCAAGATCGTCACCATCTGCGATCCCGCCTGCGGCACCGGCGGCATGCTGGCCGAAAGCCAGAACTGGCTGCGCGCCCACAACGAGCACGCCACGGTCAAAGTTTACGGCCAGGACTACAACCCGCGCTCCTATGCCGTCGCCGCCTCCGACCTGCTGATCAAGGGGCACAAGGACAGCCGCATCGAATACGGTAACACCTTGACCAACGATCAGTTCCCCGACATGCGCTTCGACTATCTGCTGGCCAACCCGCCCTTCGGCGTCGACTGGAAAGGGGAGAAGAAGGAGATCGATCGCTGGCCCAATTTTCGCGGCTATAACGGCAAGCTGCCGCGCATCAATGACGGCGCGCTGCTCTTTCTGCTCCACATGATTGCCAAGTTTCAGCCGTGGCAGCAGGGCAACCGCGACAAGCCCGGATCGCGCATTGCCATCGTCTTCAACGGCTCGCCGCTCTTCACCGGCGGCGCGGGCAGCGGTGAAAGCGAAATCCGCCGCTGGATCATCGAACACGACTGGCTGGAGGCCATCGTCGCCCTGCCCGAGCAGATGTTTTACAACACCGGCATCGGCACCTTCGTCTGGGTGCTCAGCAACCGCAAAGAGAAACACCGCAAGGGCAAAATTCAGCTGATCGACGCCCGCGAGCGCTGGACGCCGATGAAACGCAGCCTCGGCAACAAGCGCCGCTGGCTGGATGAAAAGGCCATCGACGAAGTGACCCGCGAGCACGGCGCGTTGACCGAATCGAAGACCAGCAAGGTTTTCGACAACACCGATTTCGGCTACCGCCGCGTTACCATCCTGCGCCCGCTGCGCCTGAAGTTTCCAGATCACCCAGGAGGCCAAGGAACGCTACCTCGACACCTGCCCCGAACTGCTCGACGCCGTGCTGGCCATCGAAGAGGTGTTCGGCGGCGAACCACATTACGACTGGAATGAGGTCTGGGACGAGGTGCAGAAGATAGTCAAACGGTTGCCGGACGATGTCGAAGGCTGGGCCAAGGGAGCCAAGGGCACGGCCCAGAAAAAGGCCTTCCGCGATGCCTTCACCGAGGTCGACCCGAGGCCGATCCGGTGATTGCCAAAGTACACAAGAAGCCTGAAGCTGGATACTCGAAGCGTTGTTTCCCGGCCAAACCCTGCCCCAGCTTGCACCGGATGAGATGAAAGCCCTGCTGGGACTTAACACCGCCGGGAAAGGGAAGTATGTCGAGTATGAGGCCGACTCCAACCTGAAGGATTTTGAAAATATCCCCCTCAAGGAAGACATCATCAGCTACGTGCTGCGCGAGGTGCGCCCCTATGTGGCGGACGCCTGGATCGACCGCGACCAGCCCTGGACGAGCAGGATGGCGGCATCGGCAAGGTGGGATATGAGATCAACTTCAACCGTGAGTTCTTCCAGTACCAGCCGCCGAGGCCGCTGGCCGAGATCGATGCGGAGCTTGCGGCGGTGGAGAAACGGATCATGGGGCTCTTGCGGGAGGTGACGGCGTGAGTACACCGGACCGGGGAGAACTGATCGTTTACCGCACCGAGGATGGGCAGGCGGAAGTCCAGCTGCAAACCCTGGATGGCTCCGTCTGGCTGAATCAGGGCGAGATGGCCGAGCTGTTCGATACCACCAAGCAGAACGTCAGCCTGCATATCAAGAACATCCTGAAAGAAGGGGAGTTGCCGGAGGCGGCAGTTGTCAAGGAATACTTGACAGTCTGAACGAGGACGACCGAAGCGGTACCAGACCAAGACACTTACAACCTGCATATGATCCTGGCGGTGGGCTACCGGGTGCGCTCGCCGCGCGGCACCCAGTTCCGCCAGTGGGCCACCGCCCATCTGGCCGAGTATCTGGTCAAGGGCTTCGTCATGGACGACGAGCGGCTCAAGAACCCCGGCGGCTGGGACTACTTCGACGAGCTGCTGGCCCGCATCCGCGAGATCCGCGCATCCGAGAAGCGCTTCTACCAGAAGGTGCGCGACCTGTTCGCCCTCAGTTCCGATTACCGTGCCGACGATCGCGCCGCCCAGCTTTTTTTCGCCGAAACCCAGAACAAGCTGCTCTTCGCCGTCACCGGCCAGACCGCCGCCGAGATCGTCGTCTCCCGCGCCGACCCGGGCGCCCCCAACATGGCGCTCACGAACTGGAGCGGCTCGCGGGTGCGCAAGCACGATGTGATCGTGGCCAAGAACTATCTCTCCGCCGATGAAGTGGACACCCTCAACCGGCTGGTGGTCATCTTCCTGGAACAGGCCGAGTTGCGGGTGAAGGAGCGCAAGCAGCTCACCCTCGACTACTGGCGGCAGAATGTGGACCGCCTGCTGGACTTCAATGAAAAGGCCGTGCTCACCCACGCCGGCAGCGTCTCGCGCGAGGCCATGGAGCGCATCGCCCGCGAGCGTTTCGACGCCTTCGACGAAAACCGCCGCATCGCCGAGGCCAGGCAGGCCGATGCCGAAGAGATCGCCGAGCTTGCGCGGATTGAAAAGCAGCTTGAACAGAAGAAGGAAAAGCGATGAATCCGGGGGTAATGATGGGCTCACACGAAGGCACGAAGATGCGAAGGATCGAAACTCGGCGACTCCGCTTTCTGTTTGATACGAAATCGGGTGCCACTCCGTCTAGTGGTGTTGAAGAGTACTGGGGTGGCGACATCAATTGGGTGACACCAGAGGACTTAGGGAAGCTTGAAGGCCGGTATGTCCAAGATACTCGCCGTCGGATTTCGGAAGATGGGTACAACAACTGTGGAGTGAGTCTTTCTCCTGCGGATTCCTTGGTTTTGTCAAAACGAGCACCGATTGGGCAGGTGGCTATTTTGTCCATCGATGCCACATGCAACCAAGGTTGCTTCTTTCTTACAAAGCAAAATGGTGTCGATGAACGGTTCTATTATTACGCACTGCTTTATCTCCGACCATTGCTTGAGATTTTGGGTCGTGGCTCAACCTTCATGGAGTTATCCGCAGATGACTTGCGATCTGTGCGACTACCATTCCCCGATGGCAAACCCAACGCCTGATCGCCGACTACCTCGACCGAGAAACCGCACGCATCGATGCGCTGGTGGCGGAAAAAAAAAACATGCTGGCCCTGCTGGAAGAAAAGCGCGCCGCCCTCATCAGCCGCGCCGTCACCCGTGGCCTCGACCCCGCCGCCCCCCTCAAATCCTCCGGCCTAGACTGGCTGGGAGATATTCCAGCGCATTGGGCAACTAAGAAGCTCAAGCATGTTGCTTCATTGAGAAGCGGTGGGAGACGATTACGGCAGATTCAATTTCCGACACGGGGAGACTATCCGGTTTATGGGGGGGTAACGGGGTTCCGAGGTTTTATTTACGTCTGAATATACTCACGCTTAGGAGATTTACGTTCTTTTATGCAAGGAGCTTCTTTGAACGGAAACATAAACTATGCCTCTTGGACAATTTTGGGCATCGGAGCATGCCGGTTAGGTTGCCCACTATCATAATGAATTGATGATGTTTTTTGGCTTCGGGGAGGCTTACTTAGATACATGAATCTGAAAACCAGTATTCTCAATCTGCGGCCCAACCTGGGGAAATATCTGTTGAAGTGGTTGAGAAACCTTGAAAAAAAAAAATTCTCAGTTCCAGAACCGGTAACTCGAACAAGTCCAAATAGGAAAAACCGCATATATGAAAAAGGAATCTGACTATATAGATGCGATTCGAGGAGGAAGTTTCAAAAACGACTGAACTCCTTAAAGAACGCCGCGCCGCGCTCGATTACCGCCGCCGTGACCGGCCAGATCCCTGTTGAGGAGATGATCCAATGAAATTGGAACGCCTCAACCTCGCCATACGCGGGGGATTCGAGCAGATCGATATCGATTTCGAGAAAGACGTCACCCTGATTGCCGGGGTCAACGGCGTCGGCAAGTCCACGCTGCTGCGGGCGCTGGCAGTGTTGCTTTCGCGGGCCATGCCGGAATTCACGCCTTCGCGTTCTGCGCCGATGTATTTCACCGACGACGACATCCACGGCGACAAGGTTCGTTGGAAGTGTCGGCCCGTATTGCAGATCGACGGCCAGACCATCAACGCCGGGGTACAGCGCTTGCGCGAGACGGATGAGCAGGGCGACCGTTTTGTGCTGCTACGACAGCCCGAAACTGCTACCGCCGAAGCACCGATTCGTCAAGTCGCTACGCGCCCGCACGCTGACCGGGGAACTTGAGGCCGGGATGAGGGAGACCCGTGTCGCTCTGGCCAACTCAAGACCGCTACCAACCCGCCGCTGGCGGTGTACTTCACGCCAAAGCGGCAAATGACCGGGCAACCCAGGAAGTTGCCGGAGACCAAGCCCTTCGATCCCTCCATCGCCTTCGGCCGCGCACTGCACGATCGTGAAGTCGAGCTTCGCAAATTCATGCACTGGTTTCGTACCCAGGAGAAACTGGGCACAAACAACGAGCCCCGCCGTATCAAGGTGCTGGATGCGCTGCGATCTGTCGTCAGTGAACTCGTACCGGAGTTCAACAATCTGCGCATTCAGGAGAGCCGCGCCTCGGTTTTGTGGTGGACAAGCGCGGCCAGCCTTTCTACTTGCACCAGCTTTCCGACGGCGAACGCGGGCTGCTGGCCTTGGTGTTCGACCTTACCCGGCGCCTGGCCATCGCCAATCCCGAAAGCGACAACCCGATTGCCCAAGGCGTGGCGCTTGTCTTGATCGACGAAATCGAACTGCATCTGCACCCCAAGTGGCGGCGGGGGATGTGATCAAACGACTTCCCGAAATTTTCAAAAGCTGCCAATTCGTGAT
>CAVSJD010000017.1:0-25351 GCA_963728215.1 uncultured Spirochaetota bacterium
GAGCAGGACGGGGCTGCCTACTACAACTTTACCGCCGAGGGAATCGCCGAGGCGCTCGCCGCATATCTCAATCCGCGTCTGGCGGAAACGCTCCGCGACGCGACGAAAGGACTGTGAGCTTGAACCTCTATCCCTATGCCGTCGCGACGCTTCCGTATCTCGAATACGAAGCGGATCCGCCCCTCACGCCGGCGGAGTTCCTGGAGTCCGTCCGCAACGCCCTTTCGGACGAGGACTATGCCCGCCTCATCGAGGCCGATATCGTGCCGGAACGGATCGATGCCTCGGCTCCCGAGCTGCTCCGGCGATGGCAGGAATGGGAAATGTCGCTGCGGAACGAGCTCGCCAGGCTTCGTGCGCCGAAGGTCGCACGGGAACCGGACGGGTATCTGCGGGACGGGGGCGGTTCGGCGGGACTGTACGATGTCGCCCGGGATGCGATCGGACAGGAGAATCCCGCGATCGCGGAAGACATCCTGAACCGCTCCCGCTGGCGGTTCCTCGAAGGAATCGAGTTCGGCCACTATTTCGATCTGGAAAAGCTGATCGGATACTATCTGCGGCTCCAGCTTCTTGCACGCAAATCGCTCTTCAAGGAGGAGCAGGGAGCCGCCCGGTTCGAAGAGATCTACCAAACCATTACGGAGAGCCTCGGATCACCTCTCGACAGCGGGTCACACCGCGACAGCGGGCAGATCCCGGGTTCTCCTTCGGAGTGATGCATGGCAGCGAATACAGGAAAAGTAGTCGGCGTCAACGGCAACATGGTTACCGTTGAAATCGACGGAATCGTATCGATGAACGAAGTCGGATTCGTCGTCGTCGGCGACAAACGCCTCAAGTCGGAAGTGATCCGGATCCGCGGAAACCGGGCGGAAGTCCAGGTATTCGAAATGACCCGCGGAATCGGGATCGGCGATCCGGTGGAGTTCACCTCCGAGCTTCTCGCGGTCCGCCTGGGTCCCGGCCTGCTCGGCCAGGTCTACGACGGCCTGCAGAATCCGCTTCCCGAGCTCGCGCGAGAAATGCGGATTCTTCCTCGAACGCGGCGTCTACCTGGATCCGCTCAACGACCGGACGCAATGGAAGTTCACCCCTTCGGTCCGGAAAGGCGATACGGTCACCGCGGCCGATTCGCTGGGCACGGTCCCCGAAGGTATTTTCGAGCACCGGATCATGGTTCCCTTCGGCATGCAGGGCATGTACACGGTTCAGTGGATCGCGGAAGCCGGTGATTACCGGGTAAACGACAAAATCGCCGAGGTCGCGGACGACGACGGAAACGTCCGCCCCCTGACCATGGCCTTCGAGTGGCCGGTCAAGCGTCCGATCAGGGCATACGCCGAGCGGCTCCGCCCGGACGAACCGATGGTGACCAAGGTCCGGATCATCGACACCTTTCTCCCGGTAGCCAAGGGCGGAACCTACTGCATCCCGGGTCCCTTCGGAGCCGGCAAGACCGTTCTCCAGCAGGTGACCAGCCGGAACGCCGAAGTGGACATCGTCATCATCGCGGCCTGCGGCGAGCGGGCGGGCGAGGTCGTCGAGACGCTGCAGGAGTTCCCCGAGCTGATCGACCCGCGGACGGGCCGTACGCTCATGGAGCGGACCGTCATCATCTGCAATACGAGCTCCATGCCGGTTGCCGCCCGGGAGGCCTCGGTCTACACGGCCGTGACCCTCGCCGAGTACTACCGGCAGATGGGGCTGAACATTCTGCTTCTCGCGGATTCCACCTCCCGCTGGGCCCAGGCCCTGCGCGAAATGTCCGGGCCGGCTCGAGGAGATCCCGGCGAAGAGGCGTTCCCCGCGTACCTCGAATCGGTGATCGCGGGATTCTACGAACGCGCCGGAATCGTGCGCCTCAGCGGACGGGAGTCGGGATCGGTCACCATCGGAGGAACCGTCAGCCCGGCGGGAGGAAACTTCGAGGAGCCGGTGACCCAGGCGACGCTGAAAGTGGTGGGCGCATTCCACGGCCTCTCCCGCGACCGGTCCGAACGCCCGGCAGTATCCGGCCATCCATCCCCTGGATAGCTGGAGCAAGTACCGGGGTTCGGTCGACCCCGAGAAGACCGAGTACGCACGGGAACTGCTGTTCCAGGGCAACGAGGTCGGGCAGATGATGAAGGTCGTCGGTGAGGAAGGAACATCCCTCGACGATTACCTGGTGTATCTGAAGAGCGAGTTCCTCGATTCGGTCTACCTGCAGCAGGATTCATTCGATCCGGTGGACGCCTCGGTCAGCATCGAACGGCAGCGGTACGTGTTCGACATCATTTTCGATATCATCGCCTCCCGCCTCTCGACTGCAGAGCAAGGAGGAGGCGCGACATTTCTTCAACCAGTTGCGGCAGAAATTCCTCGACTATCAATGGAGCGACCTGGAATCCGACCTCTTCAAGGAACTCGAGGCCGAGATCCGGGAAATGTTCGCAGCCCGGAACAAGGGCTACGGACCGCGGGCCGAACGGATTCTCACCGCCGCAAGAGGGAGGCGTAACCAGATGCAGAAGGTATACAGCAGAATAGAATCGATCGCGGGAAACGTCATCACCGTCTCGGCGGAAAACGTCCGCTACGGCGAGCTCGCGCTGGTGAGCTCACCGCACGGGCAGTCCCTGGCCGAGGTGATCAAGCTGCAGGACCGGACGGTGTCTCTCCAGGTCTATGCCGGCGGACGGGGCATCTCCACCGGCGACGAGGTCCGCTTTCTCGGACACACCATGCAGGTCTCCTTCTCGGACGACCTGCTCGGCCGGATCTTCGACGGAAGCGGCCGCCCCCGGGACAACGGACCCCCTCTCGAGGAGAATCTCATCGAGATCGGCGGCCCCTCGGTCAATCCGGCGAAGCGGATCATCCCGCGGAACATGGTCCGGACCGGAATCCCGATGATCGACGTGTTCAATTCCCTCGTGGAATCGCAGAAACTGCCGATTTTCTCGGTTTCCGGCGAGCCGTACAACCAGCTCCTGGCCCGGATCGCCATGCAGGCCGAGGTCGACATGATCATCCTGGGCGGAATGGGCCTGAAGTACGACGACTATCTCTTCTTCCGCGATACGCTGGAGGAGGGCGGCGCACTTTCCCGCTCGATTCTCTTCGTCCACACCGCCTCCGACCCCGTGGTCGAGATGCCTCCTGGTCCCGGATCTCTCCCTGGCGGTGGCCGAGCGGTTCGCGCTCAAGGGAAGAAAGGTTCTGGTGCTCCTGACGGACATGACAAACTTCGCCGATTCCCTCAAGGAGATCTCCATCACCATGGAGCAGGTGCCGTCCAACCGCGGCTATCCGGGCGATCTCTACAGCCAGCTCGCATCCCGGTACGAGAAGGCGGTCGACTTCGAAGGCGCCGGATCGATCACCATTCTCGGCGTGACGACCATGCCCGGCGACGACGTCACGCATCCGGTGCCGGACAACACCGGCTACATCACCGAAGGTCAGTTCTACCTCCGCAACAGCCGGATCGAGCCGTTCGGGTCCCTGTCCCGGCTCAAGCAGATGGTCAACAAGGATACCCGGGAGGATCACCGCTCCCTCATGGACGGACATGATCACCCTCTACGCGGCGTTCAAGGAATCCCTCGAAAAGAAGTCCATGGGATTCCGGATGACCGACTGGGACCAGAAGCTGCTGAAATACGGCGAGCTCTTCGAACGGGAAATGATGGACCTCTCGGTGAACGTTCCGCTCGAAGGCGCACTGGACCAGGGATGGAAAATACTCGCGGAGTGTTTCACCCCGGAAGAGACGGGACTCCGGACCGATCTGCTGAAGAAGTTCTGGCCCGGCCGGAAGGAAGGGACGGAAGCGGAAGAGCGGACGGTGAAGGTGGAGGCCTAGGGCCGTGGCGAACGTCAAGCTGACGAAGAACGAGCTCAAGCGCCAGAAGGACGCCCTCAAGCGCTTCCGGCGCTATCTTCCCACCCTGATGCTCAAGAAGCAGCAGCTCCAGATGGTGATCCGGCAGGTCGAGCAGACGGTCCGCGATCGCCAGCGGGAGCGCGACCAGGTCGCCGGGGAGATCCGGAAATGGATCGCCCTGTTCGGGGAGGACGCCGGAATCGGGAACCTGGTTCGCGTGCGGGAAATCGGGCGGGACACCGGCAACATCGCCGGTGTCGATATCCCGGTTTTCCGGGGAATCGAGTTCGAGCACACCGACTGGGACCTGTACCGGACGCCCCTCTGGGTCGACCGGGCGGTGGAGGAGCTTCGGAAGATGGTCCGCTTCGACGCGGAAATCGTGGTTCTGGAAGAGCAGATCCGCCTCCTGGCGGATGAGCTCCGGATCACATCCCAGCGGGTCAATCTCTTCGAAAAGGTGAAGATACCAGAAACGGTGGAAAATATCCGTCAGATCCAGATCTATCTCGGAGATCAGCAGACCGCTGCGGTGGTGCGGGGCAAGATGTCCAAGAAGAAGCTGGAAAAGGTGCGCGAATCATGATCGTCCCCATGAAGAAGGTATCCATCCTGGTGCCTGCATCGAGGAAGAAGGAATCGGTCGACCAGCTCAGGAAGCTCGGGGTTCTCCATCCGGAAACTCGCGAGGTGACGAGCGAGCCGGTGATCGAGCTCGAGGAACGGAAAAACCGCCTGGAGGAGGCCTTATCCTTCCTCGGACAGGAACTGGGCGAGGGAAATGAGACCGCGAACGTCATCGCCGGTCCTATCGACCTGGATGCGGCGCTCGCCCTCGCGGACCGGGTCATCGAGCTCGGAGAGGAAATCCGGGTCGACCGCGACCGGATCGAGGCGCTTTCCCGCGATCGGGACCGGCTTACCGAATGGGGCGATTTCCGTCCTGACGAGCTGCGCGAGCTCCGGGAACGGGGAATCGATATCCGGCTGTACGAGTCCTCCATCGAGCGATACCGGACTATCGAGGGAAAGGACTGGGTCTATCCGATCGACGTGACGAAAAAATCCGCGCGCTTCGCGGCGGTGAAACCGCCCGAAGATCTCCAGGAAGGATTCATCGAGGTCCCGGTTCCCGAGCGGAGCCTCTCCGAAACGATCGAAACGATCAGCGAGCTGCAGGCGGAAATCGGCCGGCTCCGGGAACTGATGCGGGAACTCCCTCGGCCGGTGCCGATGCTCGGTCAGGCGCTGTACCGGGTCGACCATGTACTTGAGTTCGAAACCGTACTCGGGAGTATGGGTGAGGAGGCAAAAGTCGCCTGGCTTACCGGCTTCATTCCGGCGGACCAGGCGGATCATCTCTCGGAAGTCGCCCGGAAGCGGGGATGGGCCGCCATGATCGAGTCGCCGGATCCCGAGGAGCAGGTTCCCACCATGATCCGGAACCCGAAATGGATCGGGATCATCCGGCCGATCTTCTCGCTCATGGGCACGGTTCCCGGTTACCGGGAGTACGACATCAGCCTCTTTTTTCTGCTGTTCTTCAGCGTCTTCTTCGCGATGATCATCGGAGATGCCGGATACGGCATGATTCTCCTCGGCGGAAGCATCTTCGCCATCGTGAAAGTGCGCAGCCCGGGTCGGAAGGTGCCGCCGGGTGTGATACTCCTGCTGGTCATGAGCTCCGCCACGGTCGTCTGGGGCCTGATCACCGGAACCTGGTTCGGATCGCAGGCGATCGCCGAAACCGAGCCGTTCTCGTGGTTCATCGTCCCTTCGCTCTACAGTTTCAATCCGCGGAGCAGCGATACCATCAAGTGGTTCTGCTTCATTCTGGGAACGGTGCACCTGAGCATCGCCCACCTGTGGAATCTCTACCGCGGGCTCCGGATGAAGGAAGGGCTGCGGGTGATCGCACAGCTGGGATGGCTCTCGATGGTGCTCGGATTCTATTATCCGGTACTCTTCCTGGTCCTGGATCCGGTCCGGTACCCGGTTCCCGCATATGCGATCTGGCTGATCCTCGGAGGATTCGCAACGGTCATGCTGTTCGCACAGCAGCAGCCGCACACGAGCTTCTTCATCGGCGTCGCGCGGGGAGGAGCCAACCTGATGCCGACGTTCCTGAACGGCATCAGCGCATTCTCCGACATCATTTCCTATATCCGGCTCTTCGCCGTCGGCCTCGCCAGCATCGAGATCGCGAAGGCCTTCAACGCGATGGCCTCCGATCTCGGCACCGGACTCGTCGGGATCATCGGCGGAATGCTGATTCTTCTGTTCGGCCATGCCCTGAACCTGATCATGGGCGCACTCTCGGTGATCGTCCACGGAGTACGCCTCAACATGCTCGAGTTTTCCGGCCACCTCGGAATGGAGTGGACCGGCACACCTTACCGGCCGTTCCGGGAAGCCTCCGAAACGCCGACCGATACCTGAACGGAACCATAACGGAACCGACCGTCCGGCGGATGGTTCATCTTTCGCCGCGTGATTGCTTGATAGAACGGGAAACAGGAGAAAGGAGAAAGATCATGAATATCGGATTGATGGGAGTCGGAGCGGTGCTCGCTCTGGCCGCAGTAGGTTCCGCCCTCGGGGCGGGAACGGCGGGAATGGCCGCCATCGGTGCCTGGAAGCGCTGCTTCGTACAGAATCGGCCGGCACCGTTCCTGCTGATCGCCTTCGTAGGTGCACCGCTGACGCAGACCATCTACGGGTTCATTCTCATGCAGAACACCCTGCTGCCCGCAGCTGACACCGCCGATCCCGGACTGCTGCTCGGGGCCGGTATCTTCGGCGGCCTCGCCATGGGATTCTCGGCCTGGTATCAGGGAAAGGCGGGAGCCGCCGCATCCGATGCGCTCGCCGAAACCGGCAAGGGATTCGGTCAGTACATCATGGTGCTCGGCCTGGTCGAAACCGTGGCGCTTTTCGTCATGGTATTCCTGATGGGAGCCGTCGGCTGATCGAAGCCGGCGGAAATCACGCAGCGCCCGGGGAACCGCTTCCCCGGCGCCTCGCTCCCCGGGCGGTCAAAGTCGGCGACCGGATCATCGGGGGCGATTTTCCCGTTTCCGTGCAGACCATGTGGAAACGGCCTCTCGACGTCGTGAACGAGGAACTGGCCGCAGAAGTCGGAGAGCTCCGCGGTCTCGGATGCGACATTCTTCGTTTCGCGGTACCGGACGAGACTTCCGCCGGGCTGCTCGGAGAACTCGCCGGCCGGGTCGCGATGCCGCTGGTTGCGGACATCCACTTCGATTACCGCATCGCCCTCCGCTGTCTCGATTTCCCGATCGCCAAGATCCGGATCAATCCGGGGAACATCGGCGCGGAATGGAAAGTCCGCGAGGTGGTGGCGAAGGCGAAAGACCGGGGCGTACCGATCAGGATCGGCGTGAACGGCGGGTCGCTTCCGGCGAAGCTCCGAGGCGAAGCGGATCGCGCGCGCGCGATGCTGAAGGCGGCGGAGGAAGAGATCGAGATCCTCGAGTCCCTGGACTTCCGGCAGGTGATCGTATCGATGAAATCGTCCGATATTGAAAGCACCGTGGAAGCGAATTTTCTCTTCGCCGAACGCTTTTCCTATCCTCTGCACCTCGGTGTGACCGAGGCGGGCCCCCTGATTCCCGGCATCGTGAAGAGCACGCTCGCCTTTGCACGGCTGCTCGAGCGCGGAATCGGCAGTACGGTCCGGGTCTCCCTGTCGGACAGTCCCGCCAGCGAGGTGATCGCCGGCAAGGAGATTCTCGCTTCGCTGGGCCTGCGCTCGAAGGGAGTGAACATCGTCTCCTGTCCCCGCTGCGGCCGCTCCACATTCGACGTACACGCATTTCTACGGAAAGCGGAGGGCTGGCTGCACAGTCTGAACCGCGACATCACCGTTGCGGTCATGGGCTGTGCGGTGAACGGTCCCGGGGAGGCGAGCCATGCGGATGTCGGAATCACCGGTTCGGGTAACGCCGTGATCATTTTCCGCGGGGGAAAGGTGGTACGCCGGGTATCCGAGGACGAAGCGTTCGACGCGTTCCGGGAGGAGGTGGAGAAGGCATGAGCATCTTCCGCATCCGGACCCGATTCGTCCTGTTCTCGTTCCTCGTTCTGTTCCGGGTCGCGGCTTCGCCGGTTCCCGCATCGGCACAGGAAATGCCTCCGGCAGATCCCGTGTTCGATTCCGGCTCCGGCGATCCCGCGTGGGTCCTTCTCGAACGGGGCAAGGCCGAGTTCAGCCGGCGCGAATACGGCGAGGCCCTTTCCCTGTTCCGGCAGGCGGTGGGAAGGCGTGACCCCTACCCGGAAGCGGAGCTGCTGATCGGCATGGTATTCGAGCAGGAGGGGAACTATCCCCTTGCGGAGCTCCAGTACGGAAAGGTGTGGGATCAGCGGGAGCTCCTCGAAGTCCCCGAAATGCGATACGATGTCCTCCGGCGGCTCTCCGGTATCTACTTGACGCGCCGGCAGTTCAACCGGTATGAAGAGACGCTGCTGCAGATCGTCAAGGACGATCGCCGATATGCCGCCGGGACACTTCCCGACCGGTTCGTCCGCACCCTCGGGGAGCAGGGACTGGACAAACTGCTCGAGCTCTACCGGATCGAACCCGACTTCGCCGCGGACGCTCAGAGCGATCTCGGCTATTTCTACTATCTCAACGGGCGCTATGCGGCCGCGGTCCGGCTCCTGACGTTCTCAGGGGTCAAGAACCTCTCGCGCATCATCGACTCCATCCGGTCCCGGGAACCCGACTTCGAATATCGAGGAATCCGGGAAGCGCTCGCGTCGGGATATCGCTATCCGGAGATCGAACGATTCATCCTGAGCACGCAGGTCTACCGGACCCTCTTTTATCTTGCCGATTCCCTCTACGGGGACGGCAGCCGTCGGGCAGCGGAAGCGCTGTGGAATCTGCTCGCCCGGGAGAGAAGGGCGGGCGAGTGGGCCGCGCGAGCCGAACGCCAGCTCGTGAAGCCCAATCTGGAACCATTCCTCGTCCGGTAGGAAGCATGAAACAGATCATCATCAAGGGAGCACGGGAGCACAATCTCAGGAACGTCGATCTCGAGCTTCCGCGGGACAGCCTCATCGTGATCTCCGGGCTCAGCGGTTCCGGAAAGTCGTCC
This sequence comes from uncultured Spirochaetota bacterium, assembly GCA_963728215.1. Lineage (GTDB taxonomy): Bacteria > Spirochaetota > Spirochaetia > CAVSJD01 > CAVSJD01 > CAVSJD01. Next base: position 8,995 of record CAVSJD010000017.1, read on the forward strand.
CTGGCCTTCGACACCATCTTTGCCGAAGGTCAGCGGCGGTACGTGGAATCGCTCTCCGCCTATGCCCGCCAGTTTCTGGGAAGAATGGACAAGCCCGATGTCGATTACATCGAAGGGCTCTCTCCCGCGATTTCCATCGAACAGAAAACCACGCAGCGCAATCCGCGTTCCACGGTCGGAACGGTGACGGAAATCTACGACTATTTCCGTCTCCTCTGGGCACGGATCGGCATTCCCCACTGTCCCCGCTGCGGCAGGATAATCCGGGAACAGTCGGTCGACCAGATCCTGGACACGGTGATGACCATGCCCGAAGGGAGCCGGATCATGATCCTGGCACCGGTCATCCGCGGCAGAAAGGGCGAGCACCAGAAGGTGCTCGAGGATGCCCGGCGATCGGGATTCGTCCGGGCCCGGGTGAACGGAGAAATCGTTTCCCTCGACGAACCGGTCCTGCCGGCGAAAAACCGGAAGCACGACATCGAGATCGTCGTCGACCGACTGGTTATCAGCGATGAGACCCGCACCCGCCTGGCGGAATCGGTCGAAACCGCCCTGGACGTGGCTGACGGGCAGGTCATCGTTCTCCGGAAGGATGAAGGAACGGAACACGAAGAGTTCTTCTCCCAGAAGAGCGCCTGCCCGGACTGCGGGATCAGTCTTCCGGAACTCCAGCCGCGGCTCTTCTCCTTCAACAACCCCTACGGAGCCTGTCCCTCCTGTTCCGGATTGGGAGTCACCCTCGATTTCGATCCCGACCTGGTCATTCCCGACCCGGCCCTCTCCTTCGACGAGGGAGGAATCGCCCCGTACAACCCGAAAGCCGCCTGGCACCGAAGCTGGTTCGAGTCCCTTTCCCGGCATTACGGCTTTTCCCTGAAGACACCGCTGCAGGATCTGCCGGAGAACCTGTACCGGAAGATTCTTCACGGGACCGACGAACCGATCGAGATAACCTACGTCAACAAGGAAAAAACCGGAAAGTTCGAGTACACCAGTACGTTCCGGGGCGTCCTGAACGACCTGAAGCGGCGTTACACCGAAACCACGTCCGAATCGGTCAAGGAGTGGCTCGAGGGCTACATGACGCAGGGCGCCTGTACGGAATGCGGCGGAAAACGGCTCCGGCCCGAAACGCTCGCGGTTACCGTGGCGGATCGGAACATTCACGACGTCTCCTCCCTGTCGGTCCGCCATGCGCTGGAGTTCTTCCGCGGACTTTCGCTCACCGAGACCGAGCGGACCATCGCCCAGCAGATTCTCAAGGAGATCACCTCGCGTCTGTCCTTCATGGAAAGCGTGGGGCTCGAGTACCTGACGCTGGAGCGGAGGGCATCCACCCTTTCCGGCGGAGAAGCGCAGAGAATCCGACTCGCGACCCAGATCGGTTCCTCGCTCGTGGGGGTGCTCTATATCCTGGACGAACCGTCGATCGGCCTGCACCAGCGGGACAACCAGCGGCTGATCGACACGCTGAAGCATCTGAGGGATATCGGGAACACCCTGATCGTGGTCGAGCACGACGAGCAGACGCTCCGGACCGCCGACTACATCGTGGATCTGGGACCCGGGGCGGGGGTTCACGGCGGGCAGGTCGTCGCCCGGGGGACTCTCGAGGAGATTCTCGCCAATCCCGAAAGCCTTACCGGGCGGTTCCTGAGCGGCGATCTCGCGATCGAGCCGAGGCAGGAGCGAAGAGTCGGAAACGGGCAGGCGATCACGATTTACGGCGCGTCCGAGCACAACCTGAAAAACATCGACGTACGGTTTCCCCTCGGATGCCTGACGATCATCACCGGCGTATCGGGATCGGGGAAATCGACGCTCCTTTCCGATCTGCTGTATCCGATCCTGTCCAACCGGGTGGGGCGAACGAAGCTCCCCGAAGGAGCCTTCTCCCGGGTCGAGGGAATCGAGCACATCGACAAGGTGATCGGGATCGACCAGAGCCCGATCGGAAGGACTCCCCGTTCCAACCCGGCTACCTACGTGGGACTCTTCGGCCCGATCCGGGACCTGTTCGCCTCGCTCCCGGAAGCGAGGGCCCGCGGATATCGACCCGGGCGGTTCTCCTTCAACGTGAAGGGCGGACGCTGCGAACAGTGCCAGGGGGCGGGAACCCTCAAGATCGAGATGCACTTTCTTCCCGACGTCTACGTTACATGCGATCTGTGCAAGGGACGCCGGTTCAACCGGGAAACCCTGGAGATCCGGTACAAGGGGAAGAATATCTACGAAGTGCTCGAGTTGAGCGTGGAGGAAGCGCTCGAGTTCTTCCGGAATATTCCCCGGATCGCCCGGAAGCTCGAGACCCTCATTTCCGTGGGACTCGGCTACGTGAAGCTGGGGCAGTCCGCGATCACGCTTTCCGGAGGCGAGGCCCAGCGGGTCAAACTCTCGCTCGAGCTTTCCCGCCGGAGCACCGGCAGAACGTTCTATATTCTGGACGAACCGACCACGGGCCTTCATTTCGCCGACGTGAAGCAGCTTCTGGAGGTCCTCCAGCTTCTCGTCGACGGCGGCAATACGGTTGTGGTGATCGAACACAATCTCGACATGATCCGGCAGGCGGACTGGATCGTCGATCTCGGACCTGAAGGAGGAGACCGCGGAGGCAGTCTGGTATTCGCGGGAACCCCCGAGGACATCGCCGGATGTTCCGCCTCCCACACCGGACGGTACGTCAGAGAGGCCCTTGAAGGGAAGGGGTAACGAGAGATGCCCGCGGACCTCGCGCGCACGTTCCTGGCGGTTCCCATTCTGTGCCTCCTGTTCGTTTCCCTGCCGATCGAAGCCCAGCAGGCCGCTCCGGACGCTCCTCCCGCCGGCGATGCCGCCGGGCAGACGGAAGCTCCGGCGGAAGCCGAACCGGTTCCTCTTGCCGAATCCACCCTTGCTCTCGACATCGCGACGGCGGACTACTACGAGCTGATCGCATGGACCGAACGGCTCGGGCTCTCGACCCGGGGAACCCGTTCGGAGCTCCAGCAGCGTCTCGCCTCGCACTACGGAGTAACGCTCCCGGAAGAACGGATAAACCAGGAAGACACCCGGATCGATATCGAATCCGCCCGCCGTTCAGACTATTTCACCATCGAGGAAGCGGACGAACGCTATATCCGGCTCGTAGGAGAGGTCCTGCTCGAGCTGACGGATCCCGCGGAGGGAACGATCCACCGGATCCGGGCCGACCGGATCGTCTTCAACCAGACCGAGAATCTCGTGACCGCGTCCGGCGGAATCGAGTATTCCACCGAACGGGACGGCGAAACCGAAACCTTTACCGGGGAGAGTCTCACCTTCGCGGTGGACAGCTGGGAAGGGGTTTTCTTCGACGGAGTGACGGTCCGGGAACGCACCGTGAACGGGGAGAAGCTGCAGGTATTCGTGACGGGCGAGGTGTTCACCCGGGCTGCCGAGGATGTCGTGGTACTCCGGCGCGGCACGATCACCACCAGCAAGCTCGAGGATCCCTACTATCACGTCGCCGCGTCGAAGATCTGGATCCTCGGTCCGGGCGAGTGGGGCCTGCGGAATGCCATCCTCTCTGTCGGACGGATTCCCATGCTCTACCTTCCGTTCTTCTTTCTTCCCGGCGACGAGCTCGTATTCCATCCCGCCTTCGGGTACCGGATCCGGGAAGGGTATTTCATCCAGACTACGACCTATCTGCTCGGAAGAAAGGATAAGAAAAATCGGCCGTTCTCTTTCATGCAGGCGGAAAGCGAAGACACCCGGTTCGAGCAGGAACTGAACGGCATATGGCTCAGGAAGACCGAACCGCTCGATCCGGCCGACATCGCCTCGGAAGAGAATATGAAGCTCCTCTTCGACTATTACAGTCGGCTCGGATATTTCACCGGGCTCGAAGGAGATTTCCCCGGGGACGGATCGCTCCGATCGTGGGACTTCTTCATGCACCTCGGCTTCAGCCGGACGCTCTACCCCACGTCCGCCGCGAGCTGGTCGCCGTATCGGGAGCGGGACGGGGTTCTGGCTGCAGACTGGAACGAGTCCCGGCTGTTCGCTGCCGGTGTTCCGTTCCGGTACGGTATCGGCAGCGAGTTCGATCTCCGCGGAGAGCGGTTCACGCTGGAGGGGAGTTTTCTTCTCTATTCCGACCCTTTCCTGTACGAAGACTACTATCCCCGCTCGGAGGACATCGACTGGTCCGGAATGTTCGGCCTTACGGATCCTTCGGTACAGCTCGACCGGGACATCGAGAACTATTCCTGGGATATGGAGAGCACCTACCGGTTCGATACGGCCGGTCTCTCGCCGGGACTCTCGACGCTTTCGGTCACGAGCCTCGACGGAGAGCTCCGATGGCAGCGGCGGCAGGTTCCGAGCGGAGGCATCGATCCCGTCGAGCTCGCCGCCGATCCGGGCCGGGAGTTCTTCTACCCCGAAACCCTGATTCTTCCGGAATTTCAGATGACCGTCGCCGGAACCATCTACTCGTATCCCGGACCGAAACGACCGGCTCCCGAACCGACCGATGTCGACGAGAGATCCCGGGATCTCCGCCCGCCGTGGGCACCCGGCAGCGAAGAGGAGAGCGCTGAAGCGGATTCACGGGACCTGTTCAAGCTGCCGGATCTCGAAGCCGCACTTCCGGCTGCGAGGGTACGCAGTCCGTTCACCTTCAACCTGAGCTATTCGATTTACCCGCGACTCGTTCTGGAGAACGACTTCAACGATGCCCCATGGCAGACCGCCGAAGATATCGACTACGAAATCCGGTATTCCTCCCTCAGTTCTCCCAACAACGCGAACCTCGTGTATACCGCCCGATGGTACGAGGAGTTCCTCAGCTACCGGGGATCGCTGGCTTTTCAGAGTCGCTATCGTACGCATTTCAACCGATCCTCCTCGATCGAAGACCCGGAATGGGAAGGCTTCCTCGAGCAGGACCGGCTCTCCTCATCGTTTTCCACGACCAGCAACAATACCTTTACGCTGGCACCGCTTCTCGGAGTCCCGCGCCTGGACCGCTCCACATTGAGCTATACCATCGATGCGCTGCTCTTCGACTACCGCTACTCTCCGGAGACCGAGGCTTTCGAGAGCGACTACGTGCGATGGAACGACGGGTACGTGAAAACCCATCGGACGAACTTCACGCTCGCCCTGCTGGCCCTGGGCGAGCTTCAGCGCCTCTCGCTCACCGCCCAGCTTCCTCCGCTCGACGAGGAATTCCGATCCGTGCTGGGGCTCGTCACCGGACCGCTGTTCAGCGAGTTCACCTGGGAGATCCGTCGTCCGGAGGATCGCTGGGTCCAGCAGCCGCTGCTCATCTTCGAGCGGCTCACCCTCGCGGACGATATCTTCCTGTCCGAAAACCTCGCGTACGATCTCGAGGGCGGCTACTGGAATTCGAGCGTTACCCGGCTCTCCCTGCGGTTTCTCGATTTCCAGTACGTGATGAGCCGCAGGCAGGCGGAGGAGTTCGACGACGGAACGCTCACCTGGATGCGCACGGGCGAGGAACGGATCCGCCCGGACCGGTTCATCACCACCATCGACTACGAGTTCGAAAGCGATCCGTTCTGGAAGGACCGCATCTGGTATTCGATGGGTGTGGAATCGCGATGGAACCAGGGACTGCAGATCGTGACCGACAGCATGCTGAGCCTCGCCTTTCAGTTCACCGTACACGTGGAGGATTTTCTCGACCTGACGTTTTCCTCCTTTTCGCAGAACGACGCACCGTACCGCTACATCGGGGCGCTGGCCGACGATACGGGCGAACCGTGGGTGAATCCTCTGACCGACCTGTTCCGATCGGTCAATTTCTTCAACGACGAGGAAAGATTCCAGTCGCTCTTCAAGATCAAGCGCCTGTCGGTCCGGGCGGTTCACCACCTGGCGGACTGGGATATGACCTTCGAGTACGCCGGCAGCCAGGAACTCCAGACCGATTCGTTCGGGATCCGGCAGTACGAATGGGTGCCGATTTTTTCCATCTTCGTCCAGTGGAACCCCATCCCCGAGATCAAGTCGACCATCGAATCGGACGAGACGGGCCTTACCGTCTGGCGATAGGATTCACGCCGGAGGGGATTCCGTGATTTTCATTTTCGTGGTATACCGTGAGACGGGAACGGCCCTGTCACCTGATCCCGAGGTCAGGTGTAACCTTCCCGAGGTCAGGTTGATACCTTCCCGAGGTCAGGTGTAACCTTCCCGAGGTCAGGGTTGACTTTTTTTTCCCCATGTCTATATGCTTATCCACAAAGGAGCGTGATTGAACGATACCGTAGCCGTCGTTCTGGAAGATCAGAAAGTCCTGCAGGAAATCTGCGGAGCGAACGACGAGAATCTGAAAACGCTGGAAAAACTGATGGGCGCCCGCGTGTTTTCCCGCGGAAACGAGCTGTTCCTGGAAAGCGACGACCATGCGAAGCGGGCCCTGTTCAAGGTGATCGTGAAAGAACTGAAGGAATACGCCGAGCTCGGGCGTTCGCCCGGATCGGAACTGATAGCGGCCGTTCATGGGTCGGTCCAGCAGGACTCTCCGGAGCAGGCCGATCTGCTGAAGTCGCTCAGCATATCCATTCCCCACGGGTATTCGAAAGTCTTCCCCCGCAGCTTTCATCAGGCCATCTACATCCAGGGGATGAATACCCGGGACATCACCTTCTGCACCGGTCCGGCGGGAACGGGCAAGACGTATCTGGCAATCGCCCATGCCCTGAAGGAAGTCCTCTCGAAGGAGAAGCGGAAACTGGTGCTGACCCGGCCGGTGGTGGAGGCGGGTGAAAATCTCGGATTCCTCCCGGGAGACCTGGTGCAGAAGCTGAACCCGTATCTCCGGCCTCTCTACGACGCCATGGAGTCCCTGGTTCCCGGGGAGGTCATCAACCGGCTGGAAGAGAACCGGATCATCGAAATCGCCCCGTTGGCGTACATGCGGGGAAGAAGTCTCAAGGATTGTTACATCGTTCTGGACGAAGCCCAGAACACGACGAAGGAACAGATGAAAATGTTCCTGACCCGGATCGGAGAAGGATCCAAAGCCATCATTACCGGCGACACGACGCAGATCGATCTTCCGAGAAAGGAGTCTTCAGGTCTGCTTCACGCGGTCGGGATACTCCGACACATCGAGGAGATCCACGTCACGGCCTTCGATTCGAGGGATGTCGTCCGGAACCCGATCGTGAAGAAGATCATAAACGCATATGAAGCCGAAAAGCAGTAGGAACGGGCGTTCCGTCCCGGGAATGGACTGGTGGAGGGCGATGCGGAGGCACGATGCCACCTTCCTTCGTATCCTGGCACTCTCGTTCCTGACGACGTTCGTCCTTCTGATGATCATCACCCAGTTCGGCACGTTCTATTCCCGGATCCGGCTGTCCGACTACGAGACCGGCAAGGTGGCCGAAAAGACCCTGACCCTCGATCGGGACCTCCAGTTCGTCGACGAGGAAGCGACACGGCTCAAAAGGGATGCCCGGGAACGGCTCGTCATGCCGGTGTTCCGCATCAACGAGGACATCACCCGCCGGGCGGTGGATCGCTTCAGCCAGTTCGCCGAGGTCTACCGTGCATCGTGGAGCGAAGGGGTTCCGGCCGAGACGCTGTTCGTCCGGATCCAGGCGGCCCTTCCGGGCATCCTCGACCGCCGCGATGTCGCCGCGCTGATGCAGGCGGATGATCCCGCATGGCTTCTCTCGACCGGACGGAGCGTGCTGCTCGAGGCGCTCGCCCGGGGCGTCATCGAGGATCCTCTCGCGAACCTCGGCGCCTACGCCGGTGAATCGATCGAGATCGTCAGGAACGTCGCGCTTTCGCAGGAGAATGCCGAAGTACCCCTGAACCGGATCCTCACCCCGGACAATCTCGACGGGTTCGTCGCGGATCAGGTCTCCGGAACCGTGAACCAGATGGATTCCGTGCAGGTGCTGCTGAATGCTTTCGCGGAGGAGAACGCGTTCTTCGACGAAGAGCTGACCCGCAAGCGTCAGATCCAGGCCCGCGCCGAAGTGGAGCCCGTGGTGCGGCGCATCCTGAAGGGCGAGCGGATCGTGAAGAAGGGTTTCCTCATCTCCGAAACCGACATGGCCGTCATCCGGCAGGTAGGCATCCATTCCGCGACGGTGAACGTGCACCGGCTGCTGGGCACGGGATTCTTCCTGCTGATGCTCTATCTCCTGTCGGTGATGCTGCTCTCCGAACCCCTTGCGGGCAAACGGCTCAAGACGTCGTACACGTACCTTCTCATGGGCATGTGGCTCATCTGGGTGCTGCTGATGGCTGTGCTGATGAAAGTGACCCGGCTTCCGGAGTGGTTCCCGTTCTCGGTCATTCTGCCGACGGCGATGATGGCGATGACGGTGACCGTTCTTCTGACGCCCCAGGCAGGCATCTCGATATCGCTCGTTTTCTCCCTGGCACTTTTCCTGGTCACGCAGATGGACCCGTTCGCTTTCCTGTTTGCGTTCCTGTCGGGCACGGCGAGCTCCCTGATCGTCACCAACACCCGGCAGCGGATCGATCTGATCCGTGCGGGTGCGTTCGTCGGCGGAATCAACGCCATGATCCTGATGATTCTCGGATTCTTCCGCAGCTATGAGCTCGCCTGGTTCGTGCTGGCGGCATGGTGGGGGTTCCTGAACGGGTTTCTCTGCGGAATTCTCGCCCTCGGATTCATGCCGCTTCTCGAGCATCTCCTGAATGCCCCGACCCAGTTCCGGCTGATGGAGCTTTCGGACCTCAATTCACCGGTGCTCAAGAAGATGCTCACCCTCGCTCCGGGCACCTACAGCCACTCGATCCAGGTGGCGCACCTCGCGGAAAGCGCCTGCCGCGAGATCGGTGCCGACGCTCTCCTTGCACGGGTAGGAGCGTACTACCACGATATCGGGAAACTCGACCAACCGGAGTACTTCATCGAGAATCAGGCGACGCTGAACAAGCATGACGAGCTGAAACCGAGCCTTTCGGTGGCGGTCATCAAGTCGCACGTGAAAATAGGTGTGGAGAAAGCAAAAGAGATCTTCCTTCCGACCGAAGTTATTGATATAATTGCCCAGCATCATGGAAAAGGTCTGATCAGTTATTTCTACCAGCGGGCGCTGGTATCGGAGGGGGCGGAACGGATTTCCCAGGAGGATTTCTGCTACAACGGCACTCCGCCGACCAGCAAGGAGGCCGCGGTCGTCATGCTGGCGGATTCGGTGGAAGCCGCCGGACGTACGCTGAAGAAACCGACGGTTGCAAAACTGGAGAAATTCGTCTGGTCAATTATCATGGAAAAGTTTGATTCCGGGCAGCTCAACGACAGCGATCTCACGTTCCGCGAACTCGATTCCATCAAGAGAACCTTCGTTCAGATTCTGGCGGGACATTACCACACCCGCATCGAATATCCGAAAACACGGGAGCTCGCCCGATGAACCAGATCGACGTGAGTGTGGCAGGCATAGAACCTCCGCCATGGCTGGACCGTTTGCAGCCTTTCTGTGAAACGGTCCTCGATCGTCTGGATATTCACGACTGGGAAGTATCGATTCTGCTCTGTGACGATCACTTCATCCGCGACCTGAACCAGCGGTTCCGGGGAAAGGACGAGCCGACCGACGTTCTCTCGTTCAGCCAGCGGGAGGACGACGAGGACTGGCCGGCGGATTATGTCGGCAAGGGAATCCATTCGGCCGGGGATATCGTCATCTCTCTCCCGACGGTGGAACGGAACAGCGAACAGTATTCGGTGGATATGGAGGAAGAGCTCAAGCGACTCCTGATCCACGGCCTGCTCCATTTGAAAGGAATGCGCCATGAAGGCAGCGATCCGGAACAGGATATGCTCAGATTGCAGGAGGAGATCCTGAAGGGATGTACGGAGGAAAGACTGTTTTGAAAAAGGTGAATTTCTTCGAGAAACTTCTCGGGAAAGTTGCTGAAGAGGAAGAGGGCAGTTACAGTAGCCTGAATATCGAAAAGCGGGACATGATCCGGGGCATCGTCGCGCTGTCGGAAACGACGGTGCGGGAAGTGATGGTTCCGAGGATCGACACGGTATTTCTGTCGGTCGACATGCCGCTGCGCGAACTGCTGGAGAAACTCGCCGAGTGCGGCCATTCGCGCGTGCCCGTCTACCGGGATACCATCGACAACGTGATCGGCATTCTCTACGTGAAGGATCTGCTGCACTACATGATCCGGAACGAGGAGATCCAGATAGAGAAAATCATGCGCGCCCCCTATTTCGTGCCGGAGAGCAAGCGCCTCGATTCGCTGCTCCGGGATTTCCGCAAGAAGCGCGTTCATATCGCCGTCGGCGTCGACGAGTACGGCGGAGTATCGGGCATCATCTGTCTCGAGGACATCATCGAGGAGATCGTCGGCGATATCCAGGACGAGTTCGACAACGAGCGGGAGGATATCCTGCCGCTCGGCGACGGAGTCTATCTCTGCGACGCCCGGGTCGACCTGGAAGATCTGCACGAGGAAACGGGAATCGAGCTTCCGGATGAGGATTTCGACACCCTCGGAGGATTCGTGTTCGGCCTGCTGGGGAAGATTCCCGTCCGGTACGAGAAAGTCACTTATCGAAACACGGACTTCATCATCCAGAACATGGACGGCCACAAGATCAAGACCGTAAAGATCGTTCTGCGGAAGGGAGACGAGGAGACTGAGGAGTAAAACGGTCCCGCGACAGACGCCGCACTCGCCGGTAATGTCGATTCTGCTGCTGTTCCTCGCGCTCGCGACCCCGATCAGCGGCCAGGTTCTCCCGTCCTCGGCCGGCGATCCCATGGACATCTATCGCCGGGGCCAGCGGGAACTGGTCGGGGAGCGGCCGTTTCGGGCGATCGAGCTCTTCACCTCCGCACTGCAGCAGAATCCCCGCTACCTCGAACCCATGGCGGGTCTCGCCGAAGCGTACTTTCAGCTCGAGGAGTGGGATACGGCGCTCTCGTTCGCGATGAAGGCACGCGAGCTGGCACGGATGAGCACGGACCTCATGAACCTGGAAGGCAGGATCCGGATCGGCATCGGAGATCTCGAGGGTGCCGGAGCGCTGTTCCGGCAGGTGCTCGCGTCCGAGCCGAACAACCTCGACGCCCGGATGGGCATGGCCCAGCTCGATGTCGCCGGAGGGAAGAACCGCAACGCCGCAGCACGCTTCCTGGAGACCCTGAGCATCGATCCGCGGAATCGCCGGGCTCTGCTTTCCCTTGCGGTTCTCTCCGAGGAAACGGGGGATATCGAAGCCGCGGACCGGTACCTCGAGCTCGCGCTCCGGCACCACGGAGAGCACCCGCAGGTACATCTTCTTGCCGGCCGGGCGGCGCTGCGCCGGGGCGATCCGCTCGGGGCGCTCGAGCAGGCCAGGACCGCCCAGGCCCTGAGACCCGGACTATCCCGAGGCCGCACTGCTCGAAACGACGGCGCTTCTGATCCGTGGAGAGAACGACGGAGCCGCAGCGGCCGCGCGACGGATTCTCTCGACGGAACCCGACAGTTCGCCGGCCTGGTATCTCCTGGGAAAGGCCCTGCACGGCTCGGGCGAGATCCGCGAGAGCATCCGGGCCTACGCTTCGGCCTTCACCCGGACTCCGGACGACGAGATTTCCCGGATCGCGCTCGAGAACCTGCTGATCCGGGAGCTTCCGGCGGAAGACTCCGCCCGGAAGGAGTTCGCCGAGCATCACTTCGTCCAGGGGAAAGAGGAGGAAGCCCGGAACCTGTTCCGGCGGGCCCTCGCATCCTATCGCCGCGGACTCCAGATCGATCCGTATTCCCGCGACGGCAGGCTTCGGTATGCCCGCCTCCTGCGGCGGACCGGCTTTCCGGCAAAGTATCTCGCCGAACTCCGGGTGCTCGTCAACCTCGGCCATCGGGACCGGGAGATAACCGATCTGATCGAGATTCAGGAGGGATCGAGAACCGATTCGGTATCGTCGCGCTGGGGCGTGGACCAGTTCACCTGGCCGAAGCATCGTTACCTCTTCGCGGTCTATCATTCCGATCCCCGGCTCCTGCATACGGGAGCGGACGAGGATATCGCCCGGATGCTGAAGGATCTGCTCAACCGGTATGAAAACGTGTCGGTCCCGAACGAGCCGGACCGTGCAGTCTCCTTCGCCGATGCCTTCTCCCGCGCGCGTTCGAACGGGAGCGAGTATTTCCTGATCCTTCATCCGGTGGAGACCGACCGGGAGTTCTCGCTCGGTGCATCGCTCTACCTTTCACGCACCGGCACGCTGCTTTCCGAGATGCGCTCCTCGCGGAGCGGAAACGACCGGGTGCGGACGGTCATCAACGATCTGGCCGCAAGGATTCACGGCATGATGCCGATCCGCGGAAGGCTCATCGATCGCCGGTTCGAAAAGGGGCTCATCGACCTGGGCGCGGCCGACGGAATCGAGGCCGGCATGAAGCTCTCGATCCTCCGCGACGGTTCGCTCCGGCTGAGCCCCGAGAAGCCGGGCTTCGTCGTCGAGCAGGCGGGACTCCTGGGCGAATTGACGGTAACCCGCGTCGATGAGCTGGTCGCCGAAGGGACGGTTGCCCGTGCCGGATTTTTCGACAGGATCAATACGGGGGATGCCGTCATTCTCGCTCCGGCAGAACCCGACACCCCGGCCGGAACCGCGGAGGCAGAAGTCGCTCCGGAGATCTACCGGAGACTCCGTGAAATCCGCTGAACACGCCGCTCCGGACGCGACTGCATTCCGCCTGCGTTCCGGCCGGTCGTTGACATCCCATACCTCTTTTCCGTATAGTAATGACCGTTAACCATTCCTTTTCATTCAGGGGGATGCAATGAAAATAGCTATCAATGGGTTCGGTAGAATCGGCCGACTCGTATTTCAGGCCATGGTGGATCAGGGACTGCTCGGAAAAGAAATCGATGTGGTGGCGGTCGTCGATGTGATGACCGATGCTTCCTATTTCGCGTACATGCTCCGCTATGATTCCGTTCACGGAAGGATGAAGGCGGAGTTCTCTACTGAGAAGAGCAAGCCGGATCTCGAAGAGGACGACATGCTCGTCGTCAACGGGCACAAGATGAAGTGCGTTCAGGCGACCAGGAGCCTGGCCGAGCTCCGTGGAAGGAGATCGGTGTCGACTACGTCATCGAATCCACCGGCCTTTTCACCGAAATCGAGAAGGCTGAGCAGCACATCGACGCCGGCGCGAAAAAGGTCATCATCACCGCTCCCGCCAAGGGCGAGGTGAAGACCTTCGTCATGGGCGTGAACAACCAGGACATACGATCCTGCGAAGCGATCACGTCGTCTCCAACGCGAGCTGCACCACCAACTGTCTCGCCCCGCTCGTGCTACGTGCTGCTCAAGGAAGGAATCGGCATCGAGAACCGGCCTCATGACGACGATCCACTCCTATACCGCCACCCAGAAGACCGTGGACGGTCCTTCGAAGAAGGACTGGAGAGGCGGCCGTGCGGCGGCGATCAACATCATTCCTTCCTCCACCGGTGCCGCCAAGGCGGTCGGAGTGGTCCTTCCCGCAGACCAAGGGCAAGCTCACCGGCATGTCGTTCCGCGTCCCGACCCCCGACGTGTCCGTCGTCGACCTCACCTTCCGGAGCGAGCAGGATACCTCCATCGAGGAGATCGACGGCTGCTGAAGAAGGCTTCCGAGACCTACCTCAAGGGTATCCTCGGCTACACGAACGAAGAAGTGGTATCCACCGACTTCATCCACGACAACCGTTCGTCGATCTATGATTCCCTCGCGACGGTCGGCAACAATCTTCCGGGTGAGAAGCGGTTCTTCAAGGTCGTATCCTGGTACGACAACGAGTGGGGATACTCCAACCGCGTCGTCGACCTCCTCGCGTTCATGGCAGCAAGAAATATCAATGTTCCTGTCCCACCCGGGCTCCGAAGGAGCTGTCATGATCAAAACGGTAAAAGACATCGACCTCAAGGAAAAGAAAGTGCTCATGCGGGTCGATTTCAACGTTCCCCTCGAGAAGAAGGACCGGTGACCGACGACACGCGGATCGAAGGCTGCGCTTCCGACGATCAGGTACGTGCTCGATCAGGGAGCGGCACTCATTCTCATGAGCCACCTCGGCAGACCGAAAGGTGAGAAAAACCCGAGATTACCATGAAACCGGCCGCCGACAAGCTCGCGGAGCTCCTCGGGAAAACCCGTGATCATGGCGCAGCCGATGTCGTCGGTCCCGAAGTGGAGAAGCAGGCCGCGGGACTCAGGCCGGGCAGATCCTCATGCTCGAGAACGTCCGGTTCTACAAGGGTGAAGAGAAGAACGATCCGGAGTTCGCGAAGAAGCTCGCCGCTCTCGGCGATGTGTACGTCAACGATGCCTTCGGAACCGCACACCGCGCCCATGCTTCCACCGAAGGTGTCGCGAAGTACCTTCCGGCGGTCGGCGGATTCCTCATCGAGAAGGAAGTGAGGTTCCTCGGCTCCGTGCTCGAAAATCCCGCGAAACCCTTCGTCGCGATCATCGGCGGAGCGAAGGTTTCCACGAAGATTGCCGTGCTCGATTCCCTGCTTCCCACCTGTGCCACGCTCATCATCGGCGGCGGAATGGCGTATACCTTCCTCAAGGCCCAGGGCCACGAGATCGGCAAATCGCTTTTCGAGCCGGAGTTCCTCGATACGGCGAAAAAGCTCCGTCGAGAAGGCAAAGGAGCGGGGAATCGAGATCATTCTTCCCCTGGATCATGTCGTGGCTTCCGAATTCAAGGCAGAGGCGCACCGGAGTAGATCGACGGTCCTGACATTCCCGATGACCGGATCGGGATGGACATCGGCCCGAAGACTCTGGAAGTGCGTGAAAAGCCGGATGCATCGGCGCAAATCGTGGTCTGGAACGGTCCGATGGGGGTGTTCGAGTTCGACCCGTTCGCGAAGGGTACGCTCGAGGTGGCGAAGTACGTCGCCGACTGTAAAGGAACGACGGTCGTCGGCGGAGGCGATTCGGTCGCCGCGGTGAACAAGTTCGGCCTTGCCGACCGGATCGATCACGTGTCCACCGGAGGCGGGGCTTCACTCGAATTCCTCGAAGGGCAGACCCTTCCCGGCATAAAAGCGCTTGAGAAGAGGTAGAACGGTGAGACGATCGTATATCGCGGGCAACTGGAAAATGCAAAAACCGTGGGAGAAGCGAAAGAGCTCGCGTCCGACCTCAGGCAGAAGCTGGCGGGTTCTCCCCATAAGTTCATGATCGCGCCTCCCTTTACCGCTCTCTCCGCCGTGGCCAGGTTCTGAAGGGATCCGAACATCCTGCTCGGGGCACAGAACATGGCGAGCGAGGAGCAGGGGGCTCACACGGGAGAGATATCGGTGCTGATGCTCAAGGATGTCGGCGTGAAGGTCGTCATTCTCGGTCATTCCGAGCGCCGGCTCGTCTACTGCGAAAACAACGCCCTGATCAACACCAAGGTGAAGCTCGCGCTGCGCACGCACTCGACGTGATCCTCTGTGTCGGGGAGACCATCGACCAGCGGGAAGCGGGAAAAGCGGAAACCGTCGTGAAGGAGCAGCTCGAGAAGGGGCTGGCAGGCGTCGAGGCGTCATCGCTTCCGTCGGTCACCATCGCATACGAGCCGGTCTGGGCGATCGGTACCGGGAAAACCGCCACGCCCGAAGACGCCGATTCGATGCATGCCTTCATCCGGAAGGTTCTCGGGGAACGCTACGGAAAGGGTGCGGCGCAGGATATGATCATCCAGTACGGCGGCTCGGTCAAGCCTGACAACGCGAAAGGGCTCATGGGGATGGAGAACATCGACGGAGCCCTGGTCGGAGGAGCCGCATTGAAAACCGACACGTTCGTGCCGATTGCACGCTACGACGAATAGTCCGGATACGGACGGAACAGGACCGGTCGTCTTCTCAGGGAGAGACCGGTCCGTCTCGATCGATCTCCTGCCATAGACACGCGGGGACGTTTCTTTTTATACTGTGTCCGTAACGATCGGAACACGACGGAAGGAGTATCCATAGATGGGTTTCATTGGGATCATCCTGCTCATCATCTTCATCATCACTTCGCTGCTTCTCATCGTCCTCGTACTGCTGCAGGACGAGCAGGGCGAAGGTCTGGGCGGTATCTTCGGCGGGGGTAGCTCCACTCCCTTCGGTTCCCGCTCCGGCAATGTGCTCACCCGGGCCACATCGATCCTGGGAGCCATCTTCCTCATCTCTTCACTCGCACTCGCATGGGTGAGCCGGACTCCCGAATCCGAAGACGTGATCGGGGCCGCGAGAAGAGGTGCTCTTTCGGCACAGGAAGGAATCGAGTGGTGGGACACCACCGAAGCACCGGCCGTCGAAAATGCGAAAGGAACCGGAACGCAGCAGGCAGAGCAGAATACCGAGGGCAGCACTCAGCAGTAAAC
>CAVSJD010000018.1:0-227789 GCA_963728215.1 uncultured Spirochaetota bacterium
CCCCGGAGGCGGAGAAGACCCCGTTTTCCTCGTCGCCGAAACTGGTCCAGCGGCCTTCGGTCCCTTCAGGCACCGGGAAGGCGGAAATCCTGTCGCCCAGCGCATCGATCATGTCCTTCGCGCTGCCGATGTGGTGAATGGTCATGGCGGTTCTGCCGCTCTGCATATTCGCGATGATCTCCCGGAAGCCGTCGCTCGGCGTGGTCGGCGGGCTGACCTTGTGGACCCGATACAGATCGATGAACCACTGGTTGGCGTCGATCGCCTTCGGCGTGGCGAGGGCCACGTTCCCCCGGCTGTCGAAGAACTGCGCCCCGCTGGAAAGTACGAAGGAACCCCACCAGTCGTGACCGCCCCGGGCTCCGCGGATGCCGAAGCCGTAGATATCGATCCTGCCGTCTCCGTCGGTGTCGCGGGTCAGCTTTTTCGCGACGTCCAGGAAATCTTCCCTGGTCTCCGGGATCCGGAGCCCGAGCTCCCGGAACATATCGGTCCGGTAGTACATGTAGAGAACGACCATCTGGAGCGGCATCAGGTACTCCCTGCCGTCGGTATACCGGGTGAGTTCCCAGATGCGGTCGTAGATGTCGTCCTTTCCGGCCCAGGAGGCGATGTAGTCGTCGAGCGGCTCGAGCGCGCCGAGTTCGACCAGCTGCGGCTGCCACCAGAGCTTGACCTGTGAGACGTCGGGCGGATTGCCTCCGGCTATGGCAGTCAGCAGCCGCTGGTTGTAGGCGTCCCATGCCACCCGTTCCGGTTCGATGGTTATGCCCGGATTCTCCTGCATGAATTTCGCGACCAGCGGGGTAATGGCCGTCTCCGGGTCGTCGAAGTGATACCAGAACTCGACCGTCTGCTGACCACCTGCCGAAGCGGCCTCCCTGGATCCCGTCGCGAACAGCGCGACCGGCAGTGCGACGATCAGTACGAGAGCGATGATCTTACGCATGGCATGCTCCTTTTTTATTTCGGCCGTCCGTCCGGACGACCTGCCGCCCGCCGGGCGGCGTTCTGTCTTTTCATACAGCGGATCATCTGCGGGGTCCCTTCCGGACCAGCGCCCGCTCCGCGGCCCGGACCACGTCGGAAGCCGTGATCCGTATCGATCCAGGATCTCGTCGGGCTCCCCGGACTCACCGAACGTGTCGGCAATTCCGGACCGCTCGCGGGACCGGTTTCGTTTCGGAGAGCGGCTCGGCCACCGCCCCGCCCGCGCCGCCGAGAACGGAGTGCTCCTCCACGGTGACCAGGGCGCCGCACTCCTCCGCCGCGGCCACGAGGGTCTCACGATCCAGCGGCTTTACGGTATGCAGGTTGATGACCCGGCAGGACACTCCCCGTTCGAGAGCTGCCGGGCCGCATCGAGCGCGGCTCCAGAAGCATTCCGCAGCCGACGAGGGCCACGTCTGTTTCCCTCCCGGATCACATCCGCTTTCCCGATCCGGAAAACCGGGATCGGCACCGGTCAGAATCGGCGAGGCGATCCGTCCGACCCGCATGTATACGGGCCCCATCTCGTACTCCGCGATCGCAAGAGTGGCGCGGTACGCCTCCGCGCGTCGCAGGGCGCGATCACGGTCATGCCCGGGAGCATGCGCATGAGCGCGAGGTCCTCGATGGCCTGGTGGGTCGCCCCGTCCTCGCCGACCTGGAGCCCACCGTGGCTGGCGGCGATCTTGACGTTGGTGCGGTTGTAGGCGACGGACAGCCGGACCGCCTGATTCGCCAGCGAGGTGGCGAACACGGCGAAGGTCGTCGCGAACGGGATCTTCCCCGGCATGGCGAGCCCCGCCGCGGTGCCGATCATGTCGCTCTCGGAGATGCCCATCTGGAAGAAGCGACGGGGAAGCGTTCCGCGAACCAGTGAACCTTGATCGCCTCGGCGAGATCGGCCGTCAGGGCAACCACCCTCGGATCCCGTTCACCGAGGGCAAGGAGCGCATGTCCGAATCCGTCCCGGATCGGGGTCGGTTTCTCGTATCGTCCTGCTGCGGTTCCGTTCATCGGGGGCCCTCCGGAATCGGGAAATCTTCCCAGCCGTCCGCATGGCCTATCCCGGCCAGCGCCTGTTCCGCCTGCTCTCGGGTCGGGCAGGTGCCGTGCCAGATCGCGCCGCCCTCCATGAAGGGAACGCCCCTGCCCATGACCGTTCGCGCCACGATCGCGTGGGGTTTCCCTTCCCTTCGGCCGGCGCGGCTGAGCGATCCCGTTACCTGCTCGAGGTCGTGACCGTCGATCTCCTCCGTATCCCAGCCGAAGGAGGTGAACTTCGGCCCCAGCGGAAAGATGTTCTTGACCCGCGCCACCTCGCCGTCGATCTGCAGTCCGTTGGCGCTCACGATCAGGGTGACCGAATCGAGCCGGTAGTGCGCCGAGGTCATGACCGCCTCCCAGGCCTGCCCCTCGTGAAGCTCTCCGTCTCCCATGATGCAGTACACCCGTCCCGGACGGCCGTCCAGCCGGAGCGCCAGGGCGAGCCCGTTCGCCACCGAAAGCCCCTGGCCGAGGGGACCGGAAGAGGTTTCCACCAGGCCGGGAAGCTTCTCCCGCGAGGGATGCCCCTGAAGCCTGCTGCCGAGCCGGCGCAGGGTGGCGAGCTCCCCGCGGGAAGAAATCCGGAGCGCGCCAGGGCCGAATACCAGGCGGCGCAGATGTGCCCGTTGCTCAGGACCAGTCGGTCCCGATCCGGATTATCCGGGTGTTCCGGATCGTGGCGCAGCAGTCCGCCGCCGTAGAGCGCCGCGAAGATCTCCGCGGCGCCCAGTGCGCCGCCCGGGTGGCCGGAGCCGGCGTACACGATGCTGCGGATCACGTCTCTGCGGATCTGCCTGGCCAGTTCTCCGAGCCGCCGGAGGTCCGTTCCGGCAGGTCGGTTCGTGGTACTGTTCACGTCTCCTCCTTTTCCCGTCCCGCTCCGGATCCCGGGACCGTTCCATCAGGATGCCTTCGGCTCCTTCGCCGAATCGACGCCGGAAGGCGGCATCCATGTGACGCTGCATCGCCGCTGCCGCTCCCTCGCCGTCGCCCCGGTCGATTGCCTGAAGAATCCGCTCGTGCTCCTCCATCGTGCCCCGGCGCTGCGGTGCATCTTCCTCGTGGAAATTCCGGTTCATCTTGATGATGTCCGGCGTGATGAGACCGATGAACGACCCGAGAAGAGTGTTCCGGGACGCTTCGGCGATCTTCAGGTGGAAAGTGTGATCCTCGTCCAGGGCATGATTGCCGCGTGCGATCTCCTGCTGGAAGTCCTCGTGACAGCGACGCAGCATTGTCCGGTCCTCGTCCGAGGCGCGGATCGCGGCTGCACGGGCCGAATGGGTTTCGAGGACCGCCCGGGTTTCGAAGACGCTCCGGAAGTCGTTGCCGTCGATATGCAGAATCGTGGAGATGATGCCGTCCAGGGACTTCACGCCGAGCGGGGCGATGAGGGTTCCGCTTTTCGGCAGGGTCTGGAGGATGCCGTAGAACTCGAGGATCTTTATCGCGTCCCGGACGCTGCCCCGACCGACGCCGAACCGCTCCGAGAGATCCCGTTCCGAAGGAAGCCGCATTCCGGGGTTCAGCTTGCCCGAGGAGATGAGCTGTCCGATCTGACGGATGATGAGGTCCGACGGGCGGTCGATGCGCAGCTCGGAAAAGTGATCAAGGGGTGCGTTCCGATCTCTTGCCATGCCGCTCCCTTTTCTGGTCAACCAGACCTTCTGGTGTGACAGGTATGAAGAATATAGAAAGGGCCGGATGAGGAGTCAAAGAAAAAAGGGCCGAAAAAACCGCCGGATTCCGCCGGCGGTTATCAGGAAACGACTGCTTCTCTCGAACGATCGGCTCCCGTCGCCGGCGCTCCGGCGGGCGGGATACCGGCAGACGCCCGGTCAGATGAACAGGTTCAGCCCCGCCGTTCCGGTCGCCTCCAGGTAGGTGGCGACGCCCCCGATCTCGATGCCGTCGATCAGTTCGTCCTTCGAAATGCCCATTACGTCCATCGACATCTGGCAGGCCACGAGCCGGATCCCGGAGGCCCGGGCGGCGCCGATCATGTCCTCGAGCGAATCGACGTGCTTCTGCTTCATCTGGAATCGCATCATTTTCGATCCCATTCCGCCGAAATTCATTTTCGAAAGCCCGAGTTTTCTGCTCGAACCGGGGAGCATCGCCCCGAATATGCGGGACATCAGGTCCTTCTCCGAACCCGGCCTGCGGTCCTTCTTGAGAATGGAAAGACCCCAGAAGGTGAAGAACATGGTCACCTGCTTGCCTGCCGAAGCGGCACCGTTGGCGATCACGAAGGAGGCGAGGGCCCTGTCCATGCTGTCGCTGAAGATGACCATGGTCGCGTCCTTTGCAGCCTGCCGGACGGCTGCCGCATCTTCGCGGGGCGCGATTTTCTCGACAGTCGCGACGATCGCTCCTCCGCCGTTGCTGAGCTCGACCAGACGGTTCCCCGTCATGTTGCACCACGACTGCACGTCCCGTCCGAAGCCCGGATCCGAAGCCGTCTGCCGGATCCGGTCGCCCGGTGCGATCCGCTCGATTTCCTGCCTGAGGCGCATGATGGGGCCGGGGCACTGCAGGCCCACGGCATTCACGTCGACCGTTCGCGACGCCGGTGCGGTTCCCGTATCCGGGCCGTCCGTACGGCCGGGGAAACCGCCTCCCGCCGCTTCCGGAGGCGAGGAGAGCGAGCCTTCTCCGAATCCGCCCGCGAAAGGCATCACTCCGCTGCCGCCGGATCCGGTTCGCGAGTCCGCGGGCTGCCCCTGCCCGGCTCCCGCCCGGGCGATGCCGTCCACATCCGCCTGGTAGATGTCGTCGTCCTTGCCGATGAAGTCGTTCGCGAAGATATCCTCGTTGCCCTGTTTCTGGTTCACGAAGCTCCAGGTCTTGAAACCGCCCGAAAGGTTGTGTACGTCGGTGAAGCCGTTCTGCCGGAGAATCCGTTCGGCGATGTAGGCGCGAAGACCCACGCCGCAGAAGACCACCACCGTCCGGTCGCGGGGCACCTCGGCGATGCGCCCGCGCAGCTCGTTCACGTTGATGTTCACCGCGTCCCGGATCGTACCGAGAGCGTGCTCTTCGGCGGTGCGGACATCCAGAAGGAAAATTTCGCCGGGTTTCTTCTCGATGACCCAGTCCCAGTGAACGTGACTGCTCTGACCGTCCAGGATATTCTCTGCGACGAATCCGGCGATATTCACCGGGTCCTTTGCCGAGGAATAGGGAGGCGCGTAGGCATGCTCGAGCTCGCCCAGGTCCCGGACCGTGCCCCCGTTCCGCAGCACCGCCGCGAACAGGTCGATCCGCTTGTCCACCCCCTCGTATCCGACGATCTGGGCCCCGAGGAGTTTTCCGCTCTCCGGGGCGAAGAGCGTCTTGATGCTCATTGCCGTCGCGCCGGGATAGTAGCCGGCGTGGGACGAGGAGTGGGTGACAACGGACGCGTACGGAATATGTTCCCGCTTGAGCACCTTTTCCGAAACTCCGGTGGTGGCGACCGTCAGGTCGAACACCTTGGCGATGGCGGTCGCGATGGAACCGGCGAACGTCTTGCGGTCCCCGAATACGATGTTGTCGGCGACGATGCGTCCCTGCTTGTTCGCCGGACCCGCGAGGGGGATCAGGAGCGGTTTTCCGATGATCGGGTTGGGAAATTCCACCGCATCGCCCAGGGCATAGACATCGGGTGCGCTGGTGCGCAGGTACTTGTCCACCCGGATTCCGCCCGTCGCGCCGAGCTCGATGCCGGCATGTTTCGCGAGCCGGTTCTCCGGGCGCACTCCGATGGAAAGGATGATCAGGTCCGACAGGATCTGGCGTCCGCTCTGCAGGGTGACGATGATTCCCTTCGGATGCTTCGCGAAGGAGGAGACGCCGTCCTTGAGAAACAGCTCGACCTGCTTCGTCTTCAGGTGCTGATGCACCTCGGCGGCCATCTCGTAGTCCAGCACCGTCATCACCTGTTCCGCCATCTCGACGATGGTCACCCAGATTCCCAGCTGTCTCAGGTTCTCGGCCATCTCGAGCCCGATGAATCCGGCCCCCACGATCACCGCCCTTCGGGGCCGATTCCGCTCGAGGTAGCTCTTGATGGCATCGGTATCGGGGACGCTCCGGAGCGTGAAGATTCCTTCCTGGTCGATCCCGGGGATCGGCGGGCGGATCGGCTCCGCTCCGGGAGAGAGCACCAGCTTGTCATAGCGTTCCTCGGACTTCCTTCCCGGTGCGAAGGTCGCGCACCTGGAGCCGCTTTCCGGCGGGATCCACCGAGACCACCTCGGTGCGGACCCGGACGTCCACGCGGAAGCGGTCCCGGAAGCTCTCGGGCGTCTGGACGAAGAGACGGCTCCGCTCGGGAATCGTGTCTCCGATATAGTAGGGCAGTCCGCAGTTCGCGTAGGAAATATATTCGCCCCGTTCGAACAGGACGATCTCCGCGTGCTCATCGTTTCTCCGCAGGCGTGCCGCGGTCGTCGCTCCTCCCGCGACGCCGCCGACGATCAGATATCTGGCCATGGTTTTTTCCTCCTCGTTCATGTTCCGTCAGAATCACTGTATCAAGTTCCTATCAATAGGTCAATATTTATATATAAATAAATATATATAAATCAGGTTCGGATTCGCTTCGATGCTGTTCCGGTGCCGCGATCGGGACTCGTCCGGGCACTTGCCGTCGACCCGGGAAGCGGATAGAGTAGGGCGGGAGTTGCCATGAATATCCGGACCGCGTTCCTCGCTGCCGCACTGGTTCCGTTCTGCCTTCAGACCGTCTCCGCCGAGAACCTGCAGCGGATCATCGAGGCGGATTCGCCCGTCTATGACGCCCTGGAACTGCTCCACCGGGAGCGGGGAATCGCTCTTCCGTCGGCCAGCCTGCCGTGGTCCGAAGACGAGATCCTGCTCGCCCTGCAGGACATTCCCGTCGCCGGACTTTCCCCGGCAGGGCGCAGGACGCGCGAGGCCGTTCTCGCATATCTGTCGAAGGATCCGCTGGCCGTGAAGGATTCCCTCGCGTTCGATCTGTCCGGCGAGGCGAACCTCGAGACGTATCTCCACACCGACGGAGACAACGGGCGATGGCTGTACGGGTTCGAGGAGCGCCGCCCGCTCCTCGAGCTGACCATGGAGCTCTGGATTCTCGACAATCTCTACGCCGCCGGAGATCTCGCGGTGAAGAAGGACTACTTCACCTCCGGGAACGCGTTCAACGCCGGGGAGTTCACCGCGGGCGACCCGGACATCCTCTCCACCGGAATCCCGACGAGCTTCGACCAGATCGACTACAGCTTTCCTTACCGCGGCTTTCTCGCGGCCGGCGGCTCCCACTGGAGCGTCCAGTTCGGACGGGACACCCTCTCCTGGGGAAACGGCCGCACCGGCAACCTGCTGCTCTCCGACTGGTCCGACTACCACGACTTCCTGCGGTTCGCGACCTTCTGGGGCGGCTTCAAGATGACGTTCCTGATCATGAGCCTGTATCCCTACCTGACCGCGGACGACCGGGATCCCGCGAAGTACGACTACCCCGACGAGTTCGCCGGGTATAAAACGTTCCTCGCGCACCGCTTCGAGTTCCGTATTCTCCGGAAGGTGCGCCTCGCGGTGACCGAGGGGCTCATGTATGCCGGAAGGATGCCGGACCTCCGGCTCCTCAACCCGGTGACGGTCTACCACAACACCTACGAGGAGGCTTACGCCAACTCGATCATGAGCCTCGACGCCGACTGGACGCCGTTCGGCGGCCTGACGCTCTACGGCCAGATCGTCATCGACCAGATGCAGACCTTCTACGAAAAGAGCCGCTACGACGCCGACGAAACGCCCGGGGCGATGGGATACCTCGCGGGAGCGGAATGGTCGGTCCCGCTGGGCGAGGGCTATCTGTCGGCGGGACTGGAAGGAGCGTACACCGACCCGTGGCTCTACATCCGTGAGAACCCGGCGGTGAGCTTCATTTCGCGGCGGAACATCGTTTCAAACTATGTGGGAAGGACGGTCCTGGACAAGCCGCTGGGATACCGCTCCGGTCCTGATGCGGTGCTGCTTTCCCTGGCATCGGACTACCGCGTTTTCGGCCGCGGCCGGGCCGGCATGGGACTGACGCTTCTCGGGAGCGGAGAGCAGACCCTGCTCTCCCCGTACGGGGAGGGAGAGGATGCGGTCACGATGACGAGTCCCTCCGGCACCGCCGAGGTCCTCCTCGCTGCACGGCTCTCCGGGGAATACCGGCTTTCGCGCGAACCGGGTGTCCGGGGAGCCTGGGCCGGGGCGGACGTCTCGCTCCTGAGGGTATGGAACGAAGAACACGTGAGGGGAGACGACCTGGTCGATCTCCAGCTCGTACTCTTCGGTTCCTACCGCTTCTGACCTCCTCCCGACATAGTCGGGGGATCCCCCCGACCGGCGGACTACGCTCCGGCCTGCAGCGGGCCGGGCCAGGAGTCGAGCACCCTGCGGTAGAACGTTTCGACGCTCTTCACGTGATTCTCGGCGGAGAAGATCTGCGAAGTTTCGATGCTCCGCCGGGAGAACTCCGAGAGAACTTCGGGGTTGTCGATCAGGAAGGCGATCTTCCGCCCGATCTCCTCGTCGGTGTCGACGAGATAGCCGTTCACCCCGTCCTCGATCAATGTCATGTAGCTCTCGTCCCGCCGCGTCACCGCCGGCAGCCCGGTCATGGCGGCCTCGATGAGCGTCATGGGATGAACTTCGCTCAGGGATGCGGTCGCGTAGATATCGGCCATCGAATAGTAGCGGTACATCTGCTTCCAGTCGATGAAGCCGGTGAAAACCGTCTTCTCCGTCACTCCCCATTCCCCGGCAAGCCGTTCGAGATCGGCACGCGCGGGCCCTTCTCCGACGAATACCATCCGGACGTCCGGCCGGTCGCGGAGCAGGGGAGCCACCGCTTCGAAAAGGGCGGAAACCCGCTTCTCCTTCCCGATCCGGCCGGTGAAGATGATCACCCGGTCTTTTTCGCCGATGCCGTAGCGGTCGCGAAGGGCCCTGGTCTCTTCGGGATCCGCCGGGGCGGGCCGGAAGGAGCTCCGGTCGACACCGTTCGGGATGACGGCGAACGGCGTATCGGGGAAGAGCCGGGAATAGTAATTGCGCGCCTTGACCGAGGGGGATATGAAGGCGTAGGCTCCCTTCATCAACTGCCGAAGGAACATCCGCGTTATCCGGCGGGTCATGAGGAAGCCGGCGGGGAGATAATGGCGGTAGTCGACCCACATGGTGTGGGTCGTCTGCACCAGCGGCAGCCCCAGGTGTTTCGCCGCTTTCCGGGCGCTCCGGCCCAGGGTGAACTCGGTGTGGGAGTGGATGATCTCGACTTCATGATCCCGGAGGAACGCGTCGACCGGCTTCTGCTTCGGCAGGCCGACCTGCTGCTCGGTTCCGAGTCCCAGCGGCCGGGACGGGACGCGGAGCACGTGATCGGGTTCCGGATCCTCGTAACCCGGTACTTCGATGGCGACGACCACGACCTCGTGACCCTTCGCCGAGAGTCCTTCCTTCAGCTGCTGCATCGAGGTCACCACGCCGTTCTTGATCGGTACGTAGCAGTCGGAAAACAGGGCGATCTTCACTTCCACCTTCCTCCGGTGATCGGTATTCTACCTGCCGCAGAGCACCCGTACAAGAGTGCCGGAGGCACCTGTAAAAGGTACTCAGAATTCGGTAGTGCGAAAAAGCGCCGTATCTGGTATTCTGGACGGATATGAGATCGAAATACCTCTCCCCGGAAGAGCGCGAGCAGGGCAGCCGCGCATACACCAGGCACGCGTTCTACAACGGGATGGGATTCGCCTTTCTCGGAGACACCACCGTCTTCCTCATGGCCGTTTTCTTCGGAGCCTCGAACCTGCAGCTGGGCTACATCTCCTCCGTGATCCACATCAGCGGCATCGTTCTCATCTTTCTTCCCCGGCTGCTGTCGGGAAGAAACCTGATCCAGATCTTCTTCGTTGCGTGGCTCCTGCGGGGGGCCGTGTGCGTGCTCTACGGCGGGCTCGTTTTTCTCGAGGGCCAGGCCGCCGTAACCCTCATCCTCGTGGTCTACACCCTGTTCTGCCTGAGCCGGAATGCCGGGGTCGTGGTGGTTCAACCGATCCAGCAGATGCTGACCACCGCATCCACCACCGGCGACATCGTGACCAGTACCTACATCCGGTTTCAGACTTCCCTGCTGATCGCCCGGTTCGTCAGCTTTCTGATCCTCTCGGTCCGGGCCCTCTCCGGCCTTGCGGGCCTGCTGGTGATCGAGGCGCTGGGCCTGGTCACGAACACCCAGTCGGCTCTCGCCCTCCGGAGGATTCCCTCCCGCCAGACGGTGGAGTACCGGCGGGGCCGGAACATCTTCGTGCTGTTCGCCGAACAGTGGCGGCGGCCGGAGCGGCTCCTGGTGATCCTTATCCACTGGTTCAGCCTCGGTCTCCTGGTATTCCTGGGAATGATCGTTCCGTTCCTTCGGAGAGAAGCCGGCCTTCCCCAGAGCCTGGTGTTTCTCTTCACGCTCGTCGGGGCGACGGCGATGATCCTCGCGGGCTACGCCGTACGGCCGTTCGCCGACCGGGTCGGTTCCCGTCCGATCCTGGCCATGGTGCTTGCCGGTATGGGATCCTCCCTGTCCGTGTGGGGAATGCTGTCTGCGGATGCCGGGCTCGCAACGTTCTTCGTGCTCGGTTTCTTCACCTATTTCTTCCATGCCCTGATATTCCAGCTCGTGGGACGGCTTATCGTCCTCTCCATTCCCGAAGACGAGAAGATCGGCTATACCTCGATGCTCAGTTTCTTTTCCGCCCTCTTCGCCCTCTGCTTCGGTATCGCGTCGGGACTGCTGGTCGATCTCGGGGAACGCTCCGGCTTCGCGAATCCCTTCCGGCTGATGTTCTTCACCGCGGCGGGGCTGGCCTTTCTCACGGGATTCCTCTGCCTGTTCGTACGGGAGGAGGGCAGTCTTTCACTCCGCGAGACGGCGAACCTCTTTTTCTCGCCCCGGAACCTGAAGGCCTTTCTCGACATCTACCAGTTCAACGTGACCGAGGATCCGGAGAAGCGGCAGGCGATCCTGCTCTCGCTCCGCCGCAGCAGGACGCATCTGGCCACCTCGGAGATGCGGCGGATTCTCCGGACTCCGCTTTCCGCGGAAAAGTCCGACGTGCTCAAGGCCCTCTTCACCCGGCCGAGGAACTCGCTCCTGCCGGAAGTGCTCGCCGAGGCCGAGGACCCGGGATCGTACCATCGCGACACGGCGATCTTCACGCTGGGGTCGTTCCGGGATCGCCGGACCGAGCAGCTGCTGATACGGCTCCTGGACGATCCCGATCCCGCGGTCCGGTCGACCGCGGCCAAGTCGCTCGCGCGGATCGGGCACAGAGCCTCGTTCGCGAAGGTCGAGGAGCTGTCCCGGCAGGACGTCTGGCCGCCCAATGTCGCCATGAACTACCTGATCGCTCTCGGGATCATGGACCCGGAGATGCGGCACCTGGAGCGGCTCTTCCGGATCGCGGCTCCGGAGCGCGGAGAACGGTTCCGGCAGTCCTGCTTCTCGCTGGCCGCCCGGACCTGCGGCATGAAACCGTCCCTCTCCGACCTCTACCGGGAGGAGAACACCCGGGCGGGACTCGGTATCGAGGAACTTCTGGAAGAAAGCCTGGAGCTGCAGCCGATTTTCGAGCGGCAGGAGCGAATCCGGGAGATCTTCCGGGACCGCACCTATGGCGAGATCCGGGAAACATGCCGGGATCTGCTGTCCCGACGCGAGGCGCCCCGGGACCTGGCTCACCTGGCACGGGGGATCGAAGCCTCGAGGCCGGAGGATGCCGCCGGGGCCGGCGCGGCCGCCATGCTCTATTTCGTCATCCAGATTCTCCGGCGTTCCGCTTGAGGGAACGTCGGGTATCAGTTAAGATGACCTCGCGTGCTGTCGAATCGAATCGCAACATCACGCGGTACTGGAGGCTGACGAGATGGATCTACCGGGCCTGACGGATCGGATCGCCGCGATCGCTTTCGCCGCTGCAGGCATCGCCATGGTGATGACCCACCTGGTGCTCTGTGCGGGGCTGCTCCTTGCGCGTCTCCGGGAGCGTCGCGGCGTTTCCGCAGGGAACGGGAACCATCCTCTGGTGTCGGTGATCGTGCCCGCCCGCAACGAGGAACGCAGCCTTCCCCTGCTGTTCGCCTCCCTCGAACGACAGCGCTACCGGCGGATGGAGATCGTGCTCGTGAACGACCGATCCGACGACGCCACCGGCCGGCTCATGGAGCAGTTCGCCGCCCGGTTTCCCGATCGCGTGCGGATCGTCACGCTCTCGTCCGACACTCCCCGGACCAATCCGAAGCAGTACGCTCTCGCCCGCGGGGTGGAACAGGCGGCGGGCGACATCTACCTGTTCACGGACGCGGACTGCGAGATCCCCGCCGACTGGGTGGGCGGCATGGCGGGCCGCTTCCTCGATCCCTCGATCGGACTCGTCTTCGCTCCGGTCGTCACCCGGACGGATTCCGGTTACCTGTCCCGCTACCAGGCGTTCGACCACATGTTCCGGTATGCCTACACCGCGGCCAGCGCGGGCCTCGGAATGGCCACGGGCGGATTCGGCAACAACATGGCGGTCCGCCGCGAAGCGCTGGGGGATATCGGCGGCTTCGGCTCTCTGGCCTACTCGGTCACCGAGGACGCGGAGCTCATCTCCGAGCTTCGCTCGAAAACACGCTGGTCCATTCTCGGCCTCACCGATCCGGCGATGAGGGTAACCACCGCCCCCGAGCAGAGCTTCCGCAGGCTCGTCAGGCAGGAACTCAGGTGGAACACCGGAGGCATCTTCGCCCCGGAGATCGCGACCCGGCTGAGCTATCGCTACGTGATGTTTCATCTCTCGTTGAGCGTGCTGGCGATTCCGTTCGCGCTGCTGTTCGCTCCGCTCCTGTTTCTGCCCCTTTCGTCCTTCGTGAGCATGTCGCTCGTCGCCCTTCTCGGCGGGATGCTCGGCAGCATGCCCGTCCGGGGCTACTGGAATCTCCTGCCGTTTCACGTCGTCTTCTCCATGGGTTTCTATTCCTGGATCACGCTGCTCACACTGTTCCGGGTCCCGGTGAAGTGGAAGGGCGGAGAGCTCCGGCGAATGCAGTAACAGGGCCCTATTGACACCATATTCCCATCTATCTAGAATACCCGCATCAATTGGAATACCGGCATCAGGAATTCCCCGTTCGGTACCGTTCTCAGGAGGAAGCTTTGTATACGCCTGTCGATCCGAAAGAACACTTCCCTTCAATGGAGAAGCGGATCCTCGCATTCTGGGCGGATCGTGATATTTTCCGCCGCTCCATCTCCCAGCGCGAAGGAAACGACGAGTTTGTTTTCTATGACGGACCTCCGTTCGCGACCGGTCTGCCGCACTTCGGTCATCTCGTGCCGGGTACCATAAAGGACATCATTCCCCGCTATCGGACCATGAAGGGATACAAGGTCGATCGCCGCTTCGGCTGGGACTGCCACGGACTCCCCGTGGAATACGAGATGGAAAAGGAACTCGGGAATTTCCGGGAAGCGGGATATCGAGGCGTACGGAATCGCGAAATTCAACGAGAACTGCCGCTCCATCGTCCTGCGCTACACGAGCGAATGGCGCTCGATCATCACCCGGTCGGGGCGATGGGTCGATTTCGACAATGATTACAAGACCATGGATCCCGACTACATGGAGTCGATCTGGTGGGTCATGAAGCAGCTCTGGGAACAAGGATCTCGTCTACCAGGGCTACTACGTGCTGCCCTACAGCCCCGGACTCGCCACGCCGCTCTCTAATTTCGAGGTGAACCTGGGCGGGTATCGGGAGGTGCGGGATCCCGCCATCACCGTCCGGTTCCGGCTGAAGGATCAGGCGAACACCTATTTGCTCGCCTGGACCACCACGCCCTGGACGCTTCCGTCCAACCTGGGGCTTGCGTTCGGGCGCGGAGATCGACTACGTGAAGGTGAAGGACGGGGATGATTTCTATATCCTCGCGAAGGAACGGCTTGGGCACCTACTACAAGAACGAAGGCGACTACACGATCGTCGAGGAAAAGAAGGGAAGCGCAGCGCCGACATCGAATACGAGCCGCTCTTTCCCGTATTTCGCGGACCTCGCCGGAACCGGCGCCTTCCGGACGCTGCTCGCCGATTACGTGACGACCGAGGACGGTACCGGCATCGTCCATATCGCCCCGGGATTCGGCGAGGAGGACTACAAGGCGATGAAAGGGACCGGCGTGCCGGTCATCTGTCCCATCGACGCCGACTGCCGCTTTACCGCCGAGGTACCCGACTTCGAGGGGACGTTCGTCAAGGATGCCGACAAGAGCATCATCCGGAAGCTGAAGGATGAGGGAAAGCTCATCCGGAAGGAGCAGCTATCTCCACAGCTATCCCTTCTGCTACCGAACGCACAAGCCCCTCATCTACCGGGCGATCTCGAGCTGGTTCGTCCGGATCGACCGGATCAAGGAATCGATGCTGGCGGCCAACCGGCAGATCAACTGGGTGCCCGAGCATCTCCGGGAGGGACGGTTCGGCAACTGGCTCGAGAACGCCCGCGACTGGGCGATCAGCCGGAACCGTTTCTGGGGCAACCCGCTCCCGATCTGGCGCTGCGATGCGTGCGATGCGATGGAGTGCCTCGGCAGCCGGAAGGAGCTGCAGGAGAAGTCGGGCGTCTGGCTCGACGACCTTCACAAGCACTACGTGGACGAGGTGACCTACCCGTGTTCCTGCGGCGGCACCATGCGCCGGATCCCTGAAGTGCTGGACTGCTGGTTCGAGTCGGGCTCCATGCCCTATGCGCAGAACCACTATCCGTTCGAGAACCAGGAGCACTTCGAGAGCAACTTCCCGGCCGATTTCATCTGCGAGGGACTCGACCAGACCCGCGGCTGGTTCTACACGCTCACGGTTCTGGCCGCCGCGCTTTTCGATTCGCCCGCGTTCCGGAACGTGATCATGAACGGTCTGGTTCTCGCGGAGGACGGGAAGAAGATGTCGAAATCGGAGCGGAACTACACCGATCCGATGGTGGTCATGGAGGAGTTCGGCGCCGACGCCCTGCGGATCTTCCTCATGCGCTCGGCGGTGGTGAAGGCGGAGGATCTGCGCTATTCCGACGACGGCGTCCGCGAGGTGCTCAAGAGCGTGATCATCCCGCTCTGGAACGCGTACAGCTTCTTCATCACCTATGCGAACATCGACGGCGAGGAGCCGACGGATACTCCCGAGCGTCCGGAGAATCCGCTCGATCGCTGGATCCTGTCGGAGGCCGAGCGGCTGGTTGCAGACGTCACCGCCTGGCTCGAAGCGTACGACATGCAGAAGGCGATCGATCCGATCGTCGACTTCATCGACCTGCTCAATAACTGGTATATCCGCCGCTCCCGCCGCCGTTTCTGGCGGAGCGAGAACGACGCGGACAAGGACGAGGCCTACCAGACGCTCCGGAGCGTGCTCCTGCGTCTGGCGCTCACGGCGGCGCCGATCATGCCGTTCATCTCCGAAGAGATCTACCGCAACCTGCGGACGCCGGAGATGCCCGAATCGATCCACCTCTGCGATTACCCGGTTTCCCGGGCGGAGATGCGCGATCTCGAGCTGGAGCGGAAGATGCATGTCGCCCGGCAGGCGGTCTCCATGGGCCGGGCCCTGCGGAGCATGTTCAACATAAAGATCCGCCAGCCGCTGCGGGCGCTCCACCTGGTGACCCGCAACCGGGACGAGAAGACCATTCTCCGGGAGATGGAGGAGCTGATCCGGGACGAGCTGAACGTGAAGGACGTGATCTTCCGCGAGAACGAGGAGGAACTGGTCGAATTCACGGCAAAGGCGAACTACCGCGTGCTCGGAAAGCAGCTGGGCAAGGACATGAAGTCCGCCGCCGCGCGGATCGAGGCGCTCTCGCCGGGAGAGATCCAGTCGCTCCTGGAGGGCGCGACGCTTTCCATCGATCTGGACGGCCGGTCGGTCGAGGTAACGGAAGAGAGCATCATGGTGCAGCGGAACGAAAAGGAGAACCTCAAGGTGCTCAACGAGGGTTCCCTGACCGTCGCCCTCGATCCGGAGATCTCCGAGGAGCTCCGCGAGGAGGGAATGGTCCGGGACCTGGTGCGAAGCATCCAGAACCTCCGCAAGGAGGCGGGGCTCGCGGTCACCGACCGGATCCGTCTCTACCTCGATGCGCCCGAGCAGGTGCAGGAAGCGGTGAAGAATTTCGAAGACTACCTGCTCTCCGAAACCCTCGCCAGCAGGCTCGACTGGGAGCGCCGGTCCGACGGGCAGAAGATCGACTGCGGAGACGAAGCGTGCCTGGTCGCCCTGGAGCGCGAGTGACCGGGAGACCCCTCGTCCCGCTGCTGCTCGCGGCTTCGATCCTCACCGGCTGTGCGACCCTGCCCCCGGCCCCGCAGGGCGAAGAGGTCTGGGGGCTGCTTCCGGGCGGAAGCCCCCTCTACCTGAGCGCCCGGATCGACCGGGACCCCGGATTGTACCGGGATTTCCTCGCTCTCACCGGCCGGGAGAATCTGTCCGGGGCGGTCGAACGGATCGACCGCATCTATCTTGCCGCGAACCCCTACGGCCTCCCGAACCCGGAGTTCGCGGCCGCGGTCACCGGCGATTTTCCGCGGCAGTACATCCGCTACCGGCTCGCACGGCAGGAGGGATGGTCGGAGCGGAGCGGCCGGATCGAAGGCAGGGCCATGAGCTGGTGGACGAGCGCGGATACGCCCCTTCAGCTTTCGCTGCCGTCGGGGGAACTGCTGGCGGCCGCCTCGGGCGGAGTGGAGATCATGCTCCGGCAGTACCTGCTGCGAGAGCCGGCGGCCGGTCCGCCGCCGGACATCATGCAGGAAGCGGAAGGGCGGGATATCCTGGTCTACCTGCCCGAGCCGGCCCGGGCGCTCGAGCGGGTGCTTCCGGCGCCGCTCCGCCGGGTATCGCTCGAGCGGGCGTGGTTCTCGCTCGACGGAGAGCCTTCCGCCGACGGGGTGCCTGCGGACTACCGTATGAGCGGCGTCATCGTGTTCTCCCGGGAGCAGGATGCGCGGGCGTTCCTGATTCTTTTCCGGCTCGCCGCGGTGGCCTGGCTGGCCGAGCGCGGGATCGCTTCGCCCGTCGAGGCATACCGGCTGGTGCACGTGGAACGGGCGGGGGAGTCGCTGATTTTTACCGGCGGTCCGATCGGGCGGGAGGCGGTGCTTCTGCTTCTTGCCGGGCTGCCGCTGCCGTCCGCGGCTGCGGACGGCTGAGAGGGAGGCAGGAATGCTGACGGGAGTCGTCGATTACGAGGCGGGCAATCTCCGGAGCGTGGAGACGGCCCTCTCCCATCTGGGCGTGCGGTACCGGGTTTCCGCGGATCCGGAAGAGCTCCTCCGGTCGGACCGGCTGATCTTTCCGGGAGTCGGGGAGGCCTCGGCCGCCATGGGAGTTCTCAGGCAGGGGAAACTCGACGAAGCGATCCGAGATTTTTTCCGTTCCGGAAAACCGATGCTGGGCATCTGTCTCGGGGCGCAGATCACGCTGAGCCGGTCGGAGGAACGAGACGTCGAGTGCATCGGCCTGGTGGCGGGGTCCGCCCGGCTGTTTCCCGGCGGTCCGGGGCTGAAGGTTCCGCACATGGGATGGAATGCCGTCCGGCACGACGGTCGTCATCCGGTGTTCCGCGGCATTCCGGACGGCGCCGCATTCTACTTCGTCCACTCCTATTATCCGTCGCCCGACGATCCCGCGGACACCATCGCCGAGAGCGACCACGGCATCCGGTTCACCGCGGCTTTTGCCCGGGACAACTTCACGGCGGTGCAGTTTCATCCCGAGAAATCGGGGCCGGTCGGCCTCCGGCTGCTCGAGAACTTCCTGAAGGGCTGAGGGGGAACCACCATGCTGCAGAAGCGGATCATCGTCTGCCTCGACGTCCGGGACGGTCGGACCACGAAAGGGGTGAAGTTCCGGGACAACATCGACCTGGGCGACCCGGTGGCCATGGCCGCCGAGTACTACCTCCAGGGGGTCGACGAGCTCGTGTTCTACGACATCACGGCATCCGCCGAGGACCGGGGCATCATGATCGACGTGGTGGAGCGGGTGGCGCAGCAGATCTTCATACCCTTCGCCGTCGGCGGCGGGATCGGCACCGCGAAGGACATGCGGCGCGTGCTGCTCGCGGGAGCCGAGAAGGTGAGCGTCAATTCCCAGGCGGTAAAGAACCCGGGCATCATCGAGGAGGGGGCATCCCTGTTCGGACGCCAGTGCGTGGTCCTGGGAATGGATGCCGCGAGCGATCCGCAGATGCCCTCCGGCTACCGGGTGTTCATCAACGGCGGGCGGACCCCCACCGACCTCGACGCCCTGGCCTGGGCGAAACAGGCGGAGGCGCTCGGGGCGGGGGAAATCGTGCTGAACTCGATCGATGCCGACGGAACCCGGGACGGCTACGAGCTCACGGCGACCCGGATGATCTCCGAGTCGGTCGGCATCCCGGTGGTGGCGTCCGGCGGAGCGGGAACCCCGGAGCATCTCGCGCAGGTGTTCTCCGAAGGAAAGGCGGACGCCGCCCTGATCGCTTCCA
Organism: uncultured Spirochaetota bacterium; assembly: GCA_963728215.1. Taxonomy (GTDB): domain Bacteria; phylum Spirochaetota; class Spirochaetia; order CAVSJD01; family CAVSJD01; genus CAVSJD01. The sequence goes on from CAVSJD010000018.1 coordinate 18,599, forward strand.
TGGTGCACTTCGGCGACTATACCGTACGCGGCATCAAGGAATACCTGTCGGGAAAAGGCGTTCCGGTCCGGATGGATATCTACGACAGCGCCGTGCGGTGAGAGCCTTCGGCGGCACCCGCGGCGGCTTCCTCTTGAACAGCAGCGGCTTTTCCGCTATATTTCATTCCGTAACATAGAGTAACCTCAAGCGACAGGAGAAAGGCGTGCCCAGCTACGATTACGAATGCAAACACTGCAGCCATCGGTTCGAGGTGTTCCAGAGCATGTCTGAGGAACCTTTGAAATTCTGCCCCGAATGCGGGAAAGAAGTCCGGCGGCTCATTACCGGCGGTTCGGGAATCATCTTCAAGGGAAGCGGTTTCTACGTCACCGACAGCAAGAAATCCTCCGGCGGGAAGAACGGAAAAAGCACTCCGGCGGCGGACTCGGGAGAGACGAAAAAAAGCGAACCCGCAGACTCCGGCTCTTCGAGCTCTTCGACGTCATCTTCATCCTCGAAGGAACCCGCGGCGGCGACCGGATCGTGACGACCGGAACCTGAGGTCGTCGCCGGACGGCCTCGTTCAGACCTCGATCGTTTCGGCCGCATCCAGACTCTTCTCGAGCAGGGCATCCAGTTCCAGGGTGCGCCAGGATTCCTGCATCATGGCAAAGTCGGGATGCACCAGGGGATGCTTCGGGGCGAAGATCGTGCAGCAGTCCTCGTAGGGAAGGATGGATGTCTCGAACGTCCCGATCCGCCTCGCGATCCGGATGATCTCCTCCTTGTCCATGCCGATCAGGGGCCGGAAGACCGGCAGATCCGTCAGGCTTCCGGTAAAACGGAGGCTCTGCGGCGTCTGGCTCGCCACCTGGCTCAGGCTCTCGCCCGTGATCAGGGCGACCCCTCGCCGGCGCTCGGCGATCCGGTGCGCGATCCGCATCATGGCGGCGCGCATGATCAGGGTCAGTTCATCCACCTTCCCGCCCTGCTTCATGGCGAGCTGCGCCTCGGTGAACGGGACGATCCAGAGGCGCATTCCTCCGACCCGGGGCGAGATGATCTGTGCGAGCCGGATCACTTTCTCCTTCGCCTTGTCGGACGTGTAGGGGTAGGCGTGGAAGTAGACGCCGTCCATGCGGAGTCCCCGCTTGGCCATGAGCACGCCCGCCACCGGAGAATCGATTCCTCCCGAGAGAAGAAGCACCCCCCGTCCGGCGCATCCGACGGGCAATCCACCCGCTCCCTTCTCCTGCGGACCGTAGAGGTATGCATGCTCGCGGACTTCGACATGCAGTACCCAGTCGGGACGTTCCATGCTGACGGTGAGCTGCGGAAAACGTTCGAGCAGCGCGGCGCCCAGCTCCCGGGAAATACCGTATGAATCGAGCGGGAAGCTCTTGTCGGTTCTCCGGCTCTCCACCTTGAACGATGTTCCCGCTCCCCGGGCCAGGATCTCCTCTCCGAGAGCGATCGCGGCCTCCCGCATCCGATCGATCGATTTCTCCACCTGTCGGGTTTCGGCGATGCCGGAAAGTCCGTAGGTCTTCGAGAGCACCTGCTTCGCCTCCTCCGCATGCCCGGCGGGAACCCGGAGATAGAAACGGTCCCGGCGGATTTCAAGGGATGCTCCCGTGCCTTCGAGCGGGCGCAGGATATTGTCCTTGAGCGTTCGTTCGAAGGAGGGGCGGTTGCCCCCCTTCAGGGTGAGCTCTCCGAGCTTGATCAGGAACAGGGTGTCCATGCGGGTCGTCTCCTTGGTGTCCGTGCTATCGCTGCCGAACCGTCTGCTGAAGCATGCCGATCTCCTGCCCGAGCGTATCGGCCAGCTCGCGGATGTCCGCTTCCGTCGTCGCAGGGCCGAACGAGATCCGGACCGCCGAAAAGGCGATCCGCTCGGGAATCCCCATGCCCTCCAGAACCCGGGTCCGGCCCTTTTTTTTCGAAGAGCAGGCGGATCCGGTGGAGACGGCGAAACCCCGGTCCCCGAGCACCCGGACGAGTACCTCGCCGGGAACCGGGGGAAACGAAACATCGAGGATCCAGGGGGAGAACAGATCCTCGGGAATGCTGCTTCTTTCTGCGGGAATCGTCGTGCACCCGGGAAGGCCCGAGAGCTCCGTACGGAGTATCCGGGAAAGATCGCGGGCCCGTTCATACCGCTCCCCGAAGGACCGGGTGCTCTTCTCGAGGGCGAGGCTCATGGCATGGATGCCGGGGAGGTTCTCGGTCCCGGGGCGCAGTCCCGATTCCTGGCCGCCGCCGACCGCCAGCGGCTGGAGCGGCGAGAAGCGGGCGAGCATGCCGACTCCTCTCGGCCCGCCGATTTTGTGGGCGCTGAAGGAGGCGGAGTCGACCCCGAGCTCCGTGAGCGAGAACGGCACCTTCGCCAGCGCCTGGACCGCGTCGGTGTGAATGTGGATCCGTCTTCCGCCCTTCCGCGAGTTCTCCCGGACGGCACGGACGATGTCGCCGACCGGCTGAACCGCTCCGGTCTCGTTGTTCACGAGCAGTACGCAGATCATGAGCGTATCGTCGCGCACCTGCTCCACGACATCCTCCGGGACGATCCTGCCGTCGCTTCCGGGACGGACCCACGAAATCCGGAAGCCCATCCGCTCCAGGGTACGCACCGGCTCGTATACCGATGCGTGCTCGATGGACGAGACGATCAGGTGCCCCCGCTCTCTTCTCTGCAGGAGGGAGAACAGGACGATGCCGTTCGCTTCCGTTCCGCCGGATGTGAACACGACGGCGGACGGATCGATTCCGAGGGCCCGGGCGCAGCGCTCCCGGGCTTCGACGAGCAGTCGGGCGGCTTCATCGCCGAGCGGATGGATGGAGGAGGGGTTCCCGAACCGTTCGACGGCGCAGCGGAGTCCCTCCTGCAGGACGTCGGGGTCCGGTGGAGCCGTTGCGGCCCAGTCGAAATAGTGCATGTTCATTCCGCCATGATACCCGTCCGCCGACGCCTCTGCAAGAGGATCGTTTTTCCGGGATGACAGACTGTTCAAAATTTGTTATATTTAGTACTGGCTATATAGCAATATGTGGAGTAGTATGGCTGAGATTCTTGATACAATGAGACAAAAGGGGTATTCTGGACGCTGTATGGAGACCGTGAAAGGCTGCTCTGAAAAGGCAATCGATGAATACGCGCAGAAGCTGAAAGTGTGCGGTCATCCCGTTCGGCTGAGAATTCTGTGCCTGATTGAAACCCAGGACGAACAGTGCGTCTCCGAGCTCTGGCGCTGCCTCAGACAGCCCCAGCCGGTGATCTCGCAGCACCTGGCGATCCTGAAGGAAAAGGGCATCGTTGACTCCCGGATCTGCGGAAACAAGCGGATCTATTCGATCGTAGACCCCTTCGTGAAGCGCATAGTCACCGCACTGTAGCGGATTCGCGCCTCTGCAGCCGCCGCCTTTCTCGAGGAAGCGGAATCTCCGAAGGCGGACAACCGCAGCGAGAGGAACGAAATGGAATTCCAGTTCGGTGAATATGCCACCCGCATCCGCTTTACCGGTCCCGGCGAAACGCTGCCCGGAACCGAAGACGGACCGGCCCTCCATGTGTACGACCGGAACACCCGATCCGTGTTTCCCGCATCCGGCGCCCCGAGCGTAACGCTCGCTCCGGGGGAGGGTGCGAAAAACTGGGAAAGCGTCGATGCGATCCTCTCCGGAGCGCTCGAGGCGAAGCTGGCGCGCGACGGCCGGATCGTCGGGACAGGCGGCGGCGTGGTGTGCGACATGGCGGCCTTCGCCTCGTCGCTCTACATGCGGGGCTGCCGGCTCACGCTGGTTCCGACCACGCTTCTCGCGATGGTGGATGCCTCACTGGGCGGCAAGACCGGAATCGATTACGGCGGCTACAAGAACCTGGTGGGCACGTTCTATCCCGCGGAAGAGCTCCGGATCTGCATCGGATCGCTCCGGACGCTGCCGGAGCGGGAGTTCCTGAGCGGGCTCGCCGAGGTGATCAAGACCGCGATGCTGGGAGACCCCGAGCTTTTTCTACTGCTGGAGCATTCCCGCGATCACATTCTCGCCCGGGAAGATGCGCTGCTCAAGGAAATCGTCGAACGCTGCCTGCGGATCAAGGGCGGGCTCGTCGAGGCGGATCTGCGGGAAACCGGGGTGCGTGCCTATCTGAACCTGGGCCACACGTTCGCTCACGCCCTCGAGACCGCAACCGGATTCTCCGGCTGGACCCACGGCGAAGCGGTAGCCTGGGGCTGCATCATGGCGATGCGGACCGGAGTGCTGCTGGGCCTGACCGATCCCGGTTACGCGGAGCGGGTGGAACGTCTCTTTGCCGGGTACGGATACCGGACCCGCGCCGAACTTCCGCCGGATTCGCTGGTCGCCGCCATGGGAAGGGACAAGAAGCGGCGCGGCGGAGCGCTGCGGCTGGTCCTCCAGCGCGGCGCCGGCGACACGTTCACCATGGAGGCGGAAGAGGAACTGGTACGAACCGTACTCCAGCGGCAGCCCTGATCGGCCGATAAGGGAAACGGTGAGGAACGTGCAGTGCGGTTGAGAAAGGATGTCTACGAGAAATATGTCCGGACCGTCGGACCGGGGCAGGTCCTGTTCCGTGAAGGAGATCCGGGCCGGGAGATGTTCATCATCATCGACGGCGAGGTGGAGATCACGAAGCGCACCTCCCGGATGACCGAGAAGAGCCTGATAGTTCTACGGAACGGAGACATCTTCGGAGAGATGTCCCTGGTCGAAAAGAAGTCCCGTTCGGCGACCGCCACGGCGGTCCGCGCATCGAAGCTCCTGGTGATGAACGAAGCCCTGTTCCTTTCCATGGTCCGGACAAATCCGGACTTCGCCGTCCGGATGATCACCATCCTCTCCGAGCGCATTCGAAGGTCCAACATCCTGATCCAGGACCTCATGACCTCCAACCGGGAAAACCAGGTGCTGGTGGGCGTGGTGGAGTATGCCCGGAAATTCGGGACCCAGAACTTCAAGGGCTGGACCGTAGGGATTCCGCAGTTTGCCGACTGGGCGGCGAAGCACCTGGGCTTCAGCCGCGAGGAAGTGCCGGGAGTGATCGCGAGCCTGGTCGAAAAGAAGCATCTCTCCCCGTCCGCCGGAGGAAAGGACGAGGTGCTCCTGGAGAAGAGCAAGCGCTTCGTGTAGCGGCCCCGCCCCGGCCCGCTATCCTTCGAAAAACCCGGTCAGCTTCCGGTAGACGGCGTTCAGTCGTTCGACCTGGTCTTTCGACACCTCCTCCCCGAGCTCGTCCACCAGTTCCTCCAGCGAGGCGATGCTCTGGTCCAGCGCCGTGTGAAAGCTCTTGATCGGCTTGAACCAGTATCCGCCGCTGCCGTCCGTCTGCAGGGAAAGGAACCCGAGGGTCCTGCTCGCATCCTTCCGCTTGCAGGGGTGCAGAACGTATTCCGCCACCGCCTCGGTGAGCTCGTCGGGGCGGTTGCTGTGATACGAGACGCCCCGCGGCCAGTTGTCGACCGAATTCGTGTCGAGATTCATGTGGGGGATCACGCGGAGGATGGTCGAGAGCTTCAGGCCTGCCATCAGCTCGTACCCGTTCCACACCACCTTGCCCTTGAGCCCCTGATAGGCCGGGAGCGAGGCAGGCTCGTGCTGGCGGAGAATCGGTGAGATCCGTTCCCAGGGCAGGATCGCCTGCTTCTTTTTCCCTTTCGTCGCTTCGAGCTCGAACGTCTCTCCGCCGATTCCGATCTGCCAGGTGGTGTCCCGCTTCTTCTTCTCCCGCTCGACCGTCTTTCCGCTTTTCTCGTCCAGGACCAGCTGTCCGAACAGGCCGGGGAAAATCTGGTCGATCCATGCCTTCTGCAGGGGTGAGACCGACCGGGCGTACGTGCGGGTAGTCTTCACGATCTCCCCGGCCACGATGAAGCGGGGCGTCTCCCGGTACATGACCGAACCCGGATGGATCTGCACCCGTTCGGTGGTCAGGCTGCGGTAGTCGAACCTGCCGTCCCGGACGCAGACGAACTGAATGAGTCCCCGGGAGATGGCGCAGAGATACTGCTCGGTGCTCCCGCCGGAGAGGATCGGGACGCCCATGTCCGACACGATCTGCTGCAGCTGCTCCTTGATGTTCGCGATCTCGGCCATGCTGCGCGCGTCCAGGTAGGCGCGCTCGCAGAACTTCTGCCGGTTCCCGCTCGCCTGATAGGCACGGAAGAGCCGGAGATAGGAGACGAAATCGCCCTCGCTGTCCCGGAACTGATGATGCGCCTTGCGCGCCGACATCTCCTCGCCTGCGGGCAGCAGGAAGGGACTGTTCGCGGAAAGGAACGCCACGGCGATCAGGACCTCCTCCATCACCTGCGGATACCGGTAGATCCCCTCCACGAGGATCCGGGAATGACGGGGCAGGAGCGGGAAGGCGGCCATGGCCTTCCCGATCTTCGACAGGGTCCGGTCCTCGTTCAGGGCGTCCAGGTAGTTCAGCGTATCAATGGCGCCGATGATGCCCTGCCGCCCCGGAGGCGATATGAAGTCGAACGACTCGAAGTTGGTGATGCCGATCTCCGCCATCCGCAGCACCACTTCCGACAGGTCGGTGCGGTAGATCTCCTCGGTCGAGAAGAGCGGGCGGGTGCCGTAGTCCTGCTTCGAGTAGAGCCGGTAGCAGACTCCCGGCCGCGTTCTGCCGGCCCGGCCCTTCCGCTGGTTGGTGGAGGCCTTGGAAATCGGTCCTTCCACCAGGGACGAGGTGAAGGTCCGGGGGTTGTAGTAGTTCATCTTGGCCAGACCCGAGTCGATGACCGTGGTGATGCCCTCGATGGTCACGCTGGTCTCGGCGATGTTGGTGGCTGCGACGATCTTGATTTTTCCCTTCGGGGCGGGATCGAAGACCCGTTCCTGTTCCTCCTTCCCGAGCCGCGAATAGAGCGGGACCGGGTGGATCCGCTTGCGGAACGGTCCGGCGTCGATCATCGCCAGGGTATCCTTGATCATCTTCTCCCCGGAGAGGAAGATCAGGATGTCCCCGTCAGGGCGTTCCTGGACCGTGCGTGCCACGATGTCCGCAGTCTTCATGAGCAGGCCGTCGTACCCCTGGCCCTCGGGGGGCGGATCGTACACCACGGTGACCGGATACATGCTGGTTTCGATGTGGACGATCGGGCACTGGTTGAAATATTCCGAGAAAACCTCGGCGTTGATCGTCGCCGACGACACCACCACCTTGAAGTCCGGCCGCATCTCGAGCACGCGCTTCAGGAGCCCCAGCACGAAATCGATGTTCAGGCTCCGCTCGTGGGCCTCGTCCACCATCAGGACGCTGTAGTGGGACAGGGCGTAGTCCGCCTTCATCTCCTGGAGCAGGATCCCGTCGGTCATGATCTTGATCCGGGTGTCCTGATTGGTCCGGTCCTCGAAACGCATCTTGTAGCCGATGAGCCCCGGGACGCTGGTTCCCAGCTGGCGGGCGATGAAGTCGCTCACCGAAACCGCGGCGATCCGTCGGGGCTGGGTGACGCCGATGACCCCGTTCTTCGAATACCCCGCCTCGTGGAGGATCAGGGGAATCTGGGTCGTCTTTCCCGACCCGGTGGGGCTCTCCACGACGATCACCTGGTGGCTCGCCAGGGCGTCGAGAATCCGCTGTTTCTCGCGATATACCGGTAGCTCATGGGGCTGCATGGATTCAATATAACCGATCGTCCGGGTCTTTGAAAGTGCGGAGCGCTTGCGCACCGGCCGGAGCGGTGGTAGTCTGTTCCCATGCAGACCGATTCCCTTCCCGGCAACGAACACCGGCATCTCGCGGCGTATCTCCAGTCTCTCCCCGATCTGACGCCGCGTCAGATCGAAGGCAGAATCCGCGAGCTGGGCTACGAGGGGCAGGACCGGGCGGTCCGGGCGGCTTCGCTCTTCGCGTTCCGTCATCTGGCCCTGCTGCGGAAGATCTACGTCGACCGCGTTCCCGCGGAGGAGCTGCCCCGCAAGAGCAATCTGCTCTTCGTCGGTCCCACGGGCTGCGGAAAGACGTACCTGACCGAGCTGCTGTTCCGGGAGATCATCCGGCTCCCGACCGCCATGGTGGACATGACCGAGTACTCCGAAACGGGCTACGTGGGACAGGACGTCCGCTCGATCCTCACCCGCCTTCTGTACGCGGCGGAGATGAACAGCGTCGCGGCTTCGGTCGGAATCGTCTGCATGGACGAGTTCGACAAGCTCGCCTCCGGCGGGAACCGGGCGGTGTTCGCGGGGGCGGGGACCACCAAGGACGTGACCGGCCTCGGGGTGCAGCGGGAGCTCCTGAAGATGCTCGAGTCCGCGGAAGTGACGGTCCCGGTGGAGCTTTCGCATTCCGATTACTCCCCGCGGGCGGTTCTCTCCACCCGCCACATTTCGTTCATCGCATGCGGTGCGTTCTCGGGGCTGAAAGGGAGCATCGCGCGACAGGAGGGCGGCCATATCGGGTTCGGCCGGGTGCCGTCGCCGCCGGGCGCGATCGCCGTCTCCTACACCGAGGACGAGGTGAATTCGGCCCGCAATTTTCACGAGTACGGATTCCTTCCCGAGCTGATGGGCCGGTTCAGCCGGATCATCCCGTTCACCGCCCTCGACGAGGGACAGCTCCGCGCCATCCTCGAGAAGCGGGTCGCGGGTTCCTGGCGGCGCGAGCTCGCCCTGTTCGGAATCGAGCTGTACCTGTCGCCCGAAGTGATCGACCGAGTCGTCCGGGAGAGCCTCCACCGGGAGACCGGCGCCCGCGGCATCGAATCGTCGCTGGCCGGGATCCTGGAGGATGCCGCCTTCGAAGCCTACTCGTCCGCCGGAAGCCGCCGGCTGACGGTGCACGTCCGGGAGGGCAGGATCGTCCATGAATGCTCGTGACGACGCTGACGATACCCCCGCCGTCGGAGACCGCGCCCGCGCGCCGGCGGACAGCACCGGACCCTTCAGCGGCTGCGCTCATGGATCTGGTCCGCTGGCAGGTCGCCTTCGGCCCGCGGTATCCCGGCTCGCAGTCGCACCGGCTTTTCGGCGAGGCGCTGCATGACCGGATGGCCGCTGCCGCCGACCGGGTCGAGGTGCAGGAATTCGAGGTAAACCTGAACGGCCGGAGCTGTCCGTGCCGGAATATCGCGGGGCTGTTCCGCGGCCGCGGCGCGGGCAGCCGCGATGCCGGTGGTGCGGGGAGGCCGGGGCCGGACTCCGGCCGCCCGGGTCCGCTTCTCGTCGGCAGCCATTTCGACACCCGGCTCATCGCCGATCGGGAGCCCGATCCCGCGCTCCGGGGCCTGCCGATCCCCGGCGCCAACGACGGCGGATCGGGAACCGCGGTCATCCTCGCGCTGGCGGAACTGCTCGCCGAACGGCGTCCCGCGCGGGACGTTCAGCTCGTGCTCTTCGATGCGGAGGACGTGGGCGGGATATCGGGGAACGAGTTCGGGGCGGGGGCGCAGCGCTGGGCGGACCGGCCGCTCCTTCCGCCGCCGTCCGAAGCGCTGATCCTGGACATGGTGGGCGGGCAGGGGATGGTCTTCGACATCGACGCACATATCGCGTCCTTCCCCGGGAGCCTCGCCTGGAGCGGGCGTTTCTTCCGGATCGGTGCGTCGCTGGAGCTGCCGCCCTTTATCGGGCGGAAGCCGCGGCAGGTGAAGTACATCATCAGCGATCACACGCCGTTCCTGCTCGCGGGAATCCCGACCTGTCTCCTGATCGATCTCGACTACCCCCAGTGGCACACGCAGGCCGACCTCCCGGAGGCGATGAGCGGCGGGTCGCTCAGCTCCGTCCTGAAAGCGATCGAATCTTTGCTGTTCCCGCCTCGAGGGTCAGATCGGGGAAGTTCTCGCGCGACCGGAGATCCTTCAGGGTGACCGTTCCGGCCGCGACTTCGCTCTCCCCGCATATCAGGCCGAGGGGAATCCCCTTCTTCTCCGCGAAGGTGAACTGAACGCCGAGCTTCTTCGCCTCGGGGTAGACCTCGCAGGAGATCCCCTGTTCCCGGATCTGCGCCGCCAGCCGATGATAGTACCCGCCCAGCGCTTCATCGAGGCAGAAGACCAGCACGTCGGTGTAGCCCTGCCGCTCCGGGCGGCTGCCCAGCTCCTCGATGGCTGCCATCAGCCGGTCGATTCCGATGGAGGAGCCCACGCCCGGCAGCTGCTCTTTCGAATAGAGGGATGCCAGGTCGTTGTACCTGCCGCCCGAGCAGACCGAGCCGATCCCCGGCACGTCGGTCAGGTAGGTCTCGAACACGATCCCGGTGTAGTAGTCCAGCCCGCGGGTGATGGACGGGTCGAGCACGAAGGCGTCCTGCAGGGAGAGCTCCTCGATGTACGTCCGGATCTCCCGGAGCCGCCGGATCTCCTCGCATTCTCCGCCGGCCGATTCCTGCATCTTCGCGAGTGTCGCGCCGAAGTCCTCCTCGCGGCGGATGAAGTGCAGAATCTCCCGGGATGCCGCTTCCGGGGCGAACTCGCCGAGCTGCGAAATCACCTGCTCCTCGCCGATCTTCTGCAGCTTGTCGACGATCCGCAGGACCTCCACGGAGCGGTCCGCGAGTCCGAGTCGGGACAGAAGCCGGTTGAACACGCCGCGATGGGAGAGGTGAATGGCGAACCGGTCGATCCCGAGCGCGCGGAACGAGCGCTGCATCAGGAGCAGGATCTCGAAGTCCGCCGACGCGCTGTCCACGCCGACCGTGTCGAAGTCGCACTGCATGAACTCGCGATACCGCCCCCGCTGCGTGTTCTCTCCACGCCACACCTTCGATACGTGATACCGCTTGAACGGCAGGTAGAGCGACGGGAGATTCGCCGCCATGAATCGGGCGAAGGGGACCGTAAGGTCGAAACGCATCGAGACGTCCCGCTGTCCGTTGTCCAGGAAGCGGTAGACCTGCTTCTCGGTCTCGCCCCCCGCCTTTCCGAGCAGCACCTCGGTGTACTCGAGGACGGGCGTATCGATGGGGACGAAGCCGAAGGTCCGGAACATCCGTTCCAGCACTTCCAGAATGCGTTTCCGCTCGATCTCCTGCGCCGGGAGGAAGTCCCGGAACCCTTTCAAGACTCTCGGTTCGATAATGTTCGCCATGCGGGGATGATAGCGTTTTTCCCGCGGAATGGCAATTCTCGAACGGAACGGCGGGAGGCGGACCCGGGGAGGGGCGAGATTGACGCTTTTTCCCGAATCGGGTATCATTGCTGCAGAAAATGATGGACCTGCCTCCGATTCCCGGGCGAATCACCCGGCCCGACGGAGCGAATGAGATGCGATGCGGATACCAGGAGTCGCGGGTGACCTACAGCCGCCCATGAACAGCATCCTTTCACGGAGATTCTCACCCAACCCCCGACACGGGAATGTCGTCCCGCATGCCATGCAGAACAATCATGAAAAAGAATGCCCGTATCCCCGGGCGCGCCGGTCAACCGATCGGCGGAAGCAGACCGTATGGAGTTGCACGATTTCAGGAAGAAGCGAGGTTCGATACACCATTGCTGGTTCGATACGCGAAAAATGAGAACGGTACGATAAGGAAAGTCGGCTGCGTGTACACGCAGGAGGAACACGGCATCAGGAGATCGGATATCGATCCCGATGCGATCCGGATAACCGACAAGCTGAAAGCGGCCGGATTCGAGGTCTACATCGTCGGAGGCTCGATCCGGGACCTCATGGTAGGCAAAAAACCGAAGGACTTCGACATCGCCACCGATGCGCAGCCGAAAGCGATCCGGAAGCTCTTCTGGAACTCACGGATCATCGGCAAGCGATTCCGCCTGGTCCATATCTTCTTCGGAAGCAAGATCATCGAGGTTGCCACCTTCCGGGCTCCCGATTCCTCGGGATACAACGCCACTTACGGAACCCTCGAAGAGGACGTGAAGCGGCGGGATTTCCGGGTCAATGCCATGTACTACGATCCGAAGGAACAGGTTCTGATCGATTACGTGAAAGGCATGGAGGATATCCGCGACCGGACGATCCGCCCGCTGATCCCGTTGAATACCATCTTCACCGAGGATCCGGTCCGCATCATCCGGGCCATCAAGTACGCCTCGGGACTCACGTTCCGGATCCCCTTCCTCATGCGGCTCAGGATGAAGAATCAGTCGCGCCTGCTGGGGGATATTTCTCCGTCGCGGCTCACCGAGGAGCTGTTCAAGATCCTCGAATCCGGCAGATCGACCGAGATGATCGCCATGGCCCGGAAATTCGGAGCCCTGAAGTATCTGCTGCCGGAGCTCGACCGGATGCTTTCCTCTCCATCGGACGGGTTTACGGAAGAGAAGCTGATCAAGCGTCTCGAAAGCCTGGACCAGCGGGTCCGGGAGGGGCAGGAAAGCCGCCGGGGCAGGATGCTCGGACATCTGGCGGCCGATTACCTCACGGCAAAGGGATGCCTGGCGGCATTCCGGGAGGACCTGACCGAGGAGCAGGAGCGGGAAGCGCTGCAGAACGCGGTCCGGACGGTCAAGGAATTCCTCAAGCCCCTGGTCGCTCCCAACATCGACGTGGAGATGGCGGTCCGTTACGCGATCCGGAAAAAGACCGGCAAGAGGGTGGAGCCCGTCCGGATGCAGGAGATCCGGCCCCAGCAGCGGCAGCGCCGGCGCGGGGGCCGGAATCGGGGGGCTGCCGAGGGCCAGATTGCGGGCACCGGAGGAAACGGCAGGATTCCCGTCGCGGATGCCGGCGGGAACGGCACCGCCACCCGTCCGAGAACCGAAGCGGGGAACGGATCGGGAACCGGAACCCGGAAGCGCCGCAGGAGACGTCCCCCCCGGACCTCCGCCGAGACGCAGTCTCCGGACGGACCGGGCCGGTGACGATGTCGATGTCGATGTGATCCCTTCCGGTGCGGACGCCGACCCCCGGGTCGGGACTGCACCGGAGCCTTCCCGCTTCCGGTCAGCGGGGCGTTCCCGCCTTCCGCTTTTTCGGCTCTTCCGGCCGCTGTTCCGAGATCGACTGAACCGTCACGTCCAGCTCGTCGATGATCAGACCCGTGAACTGTTCGATATTGTCGATGATGTATCGCTGCAGCTGGTGGATGTTGCCCGACAGCTGGACTCCGTACGCGACCTCGATATCGATGGCGAGCCGGTAGCTCTCCGCAGCGGGGCGCACCGTGATCTTCCTCACGTTGATTCCGGGACTGAACTCCCGCACGCAGTGCAGGATCATCTGCGTGATCGCAGATTCGGATATCTTCACCCGACCCTGCCGGGAAAACTCGGGCCGAACGACCGCCTTTTCGATCATCTGGGGCTTCGAGTTGAGGCGGTTCCGCAGGAATATCCGGACCGAGTCGTAAAAGATCGAGGAGTACCTTCTTTTCACCTCGATGGCGGGGACCGGAATGACGTGCTTTCCTTCGAGCTGACGGGTGCGCATGGCCACTTCGATCTCGTCCTCGGTTGCGATATCCTCGATCCTGAGAATCCTGCTCACCGGCGGAAGCTCGAGCCGGTCCGCGATCCTGCGGACCATGCGGTCCGAAGTACCGATAACGAGAATCCGTTTGAACTTCTGACGGGTGATGCATTCCCGCACCTCCCGCCGGTGCGCGGCATCGTCGAACACCGCGGTCCGCACCGCAGCGAGATATCCCTTTTCCTTCTTCGCCGAGCGGCCCGCCAGGATTTTCTGGTCCCGGATCAGCAGCCCGTCGTCGATGATGAGCTCGATGCCGTACTTCTGGGCGACCAGCTGGGCCCGGAAGCTCTTCCCGGTCCCGCTCTTGCCCACGAGGGCGAACACCTGAATACCTCTGAGCAGATATCCCGCGTAATGGAAGATATTCATATTCCCATACTACCTTTATTTACCGATTTGGACCAGCCGAGCTCCGAGGCCGGTTCGGGCGGAATTCTCCCGGACAGGCCCGCAAGCGTCCTATCCGTCCTGACCGTCCGAACCCCCGCTCATGCCGTCGATATGCCGCGGCAGATCCCGGATCATCTCGAACAGACGCGCCCGGCCGAACATAACCGAAAGCCGTGACTGTGCCGCGGGGGGAAGCGGGGCGTAGACGTCGCGGAAGGAGAGCAGAGGGTCGTACTCCGGCAGCCGCAGCGCGGCGGCGTGCAGGAGATACCCTCCGGGCAGGGGCGGGCCGCCGTACTTCCGGTCTCCCGCCAGCGGCATTCCCCGACCGGCGGCCTGCGCACGGATCTGATGGGTTCTTCCCGTGGGAATCGCGCAGAGGGCGAGGGTCATGCCCCCGGCGCGGAGCAGGGGTGCTGCCCGGGTCAGGCTCATCCGGCCGCGTTCGCCGGGACCTGCCGACCGGGTGACTCCCTGCTCCCGCACCAGGGCGCCCTGCCAGGCTTCGGGCCGCTGCAGGTCGCCCGAGAGCAGAGCGAGATAGTATTTGCCGATCTCGCGCCGGCGCATGAGCTCGGCGAAGCGGCGGGCGCCCGCGAGGGACCGGGAAAAGAGCAGGACGCCCGAGGTGTTCCGGTCGAGCCGGTGCAGCGGTCCGGGACGGAAGGTGAGGGACGGCGGCAGGCTGCCTTCCAGCCGGGCTTCGATCGCCTCTCCCAGGGAGCCGGGCCCGTGCACGAGCATTCCCGCGGGTTTGTTCAGGGCGATCACGGCATCGGTCTCCAGCAGGATCATTCCCTCGATGTCGATTCCGGGCGCAGGTCCGGTCCGGCCCGGCTCTCGAACCGATGTCGGCGAAACCGCGGACCCATCCGCCGGAACGTTCTCCGGTCGGGCTCCCGGCAGGGAGGGATCGATCCGGATCAGGTCGCCCTGCATGACCCGGTACGCCGCCGGCCGCCGGGCATCGTTGACCAGGATCCTCCCTTTCCGCAGCGCCCGGTAGATCTCGCTCAGTCCGGCGCGGGGAAGAAGGTCGCGTACGATGCGGTCGAGACGTTTCCCCTGGTCGTTCTCTCCGGCCCGGTAACCCGGGAAGGCGTCCCCCTTCACTGCATCACTCCTGAGGATTCTCCGTTTTGGGGAGAATTTACTTTGCTGTCTCCTTGCTGTCAAGGAAGATCGATGCTATACTGGGCCGAAACCAGCGAGGCGCCACACAACAATCAGATGACAGGCAGAACCGTCAGTTACTTCTATTTCCTTTTGAACAATCCGATTTTCCTTTCCGCCTTCTTCAGCTGGTTTATCGCACAGCTGATCAAGGCGCTCATCGAGGTCTTCCGGTCCCGTCCGCATCGGTCGCGGGATCTGCTGGTCGTGCTCTTCTGGAAAACCGGCGGCATGCCCAGCAGCCACTCTTCTCTGGTTACCGCCCTGTCCACCTCGATCGGCTTCAAGGAAGGAATACACTCTTCTTTATTCATCCTCTCGCTGTTTTACGGTATACTCACCATTCGTGATGCCCTGGGGGTTCGGCGTGCAACGGGAGCTCAGGCCAGAGTCATGAACCAGGTCGGGTTGGAGCTGAATCAGCGGTTCGGCATCCCCTTTTACCCGGTCAAGGAAATTCACGGACACACGGCACTGGAGGTCACCGTCGGTATCGTCCTCGGCTTCTTTATCGCCGTCGCTTTCAGTCGGCTGTAGCCTCCGGACAATTCCGAACCAGCGAAATGGAACAGGGGCAGCACCGAACGAATACCCTCCCTCTTCTCGTGTTCTGGATGCTGCTCTATGCCGCCTCCGTCATCGTATCCCCGTTCGCTCCTGCCGCCGCCGCCGCCGACCGGTCATGGAAGGGCTACAATCTTCTTCTCCTTCGAAGCATGTCGCGCGGCGACGTGCTTGAGCGGCTTTCGGCCGGCGGATATGAGGGCGTCATCTCTCCGGATACGGCCCGCATCGCCTTCACGACCGTGACGGGCACCGAGACGATCCCGATCTCCCGGATCCCCCAGCGGTTCGAGCCGTTCGATCCACGTTTCGATCCCTACATGCGGAACACGGGCGCATTTTTCCGGGCAGGCGACGGGGGAGCGTGGGAAGTCCTCTACGTTCCCGACCGGAGCGGTCCGTTCCGCTTTTCCCTCCATATGAAAAAGCTGCTCGCCGGCCTTCCCGGGGAATGGAGCGTCGCCGGCGGACGTACGGAATACGGGCCCCTGGCGGCGGCGGGATTCGCCCTTCTGGTCCTCGCCGTGCTGCTGCGGGCGTCGGGAGGACGTCGGCTGCTCCTGGCCCTGGGCGCCCTGCCGTGGATTTCGACCGCCCTGGCCGGCGGCCCCGGCCCGCTGCTCGGTTCCGCGGCGCTCTATTTCGCCTGGGCCGAATGGGGAGAGGGATTCTTTCCGTGGTACCGCCAGTGCCTGTACTACGGTTCCGGCGACTCCCGCGGCTATCGCCTGGCCTCCCGCTCCGGAGCCCTCGCCGCCGCGCTGCTGCTGTCGGTCGTGTTCGCCGTGTGGCCGTGGCGCGGCTTCGGGACGGCAGTGCCGTTTCTCGCCGGCCTGGCGGGAACCGCATCGCTTTCGGTGGTATATCTGCATCTCCTGCAGCGGGGTTCGCAGCGCCGGCTGCACCGGCCGTTCCTGCCGGTTCCGATCCTGCGGGACGGATCTCTCGCCTTCTCGCGTTCGGGTTCTCTTGTATTTCGCACCCTCCTCGTGATACTATTGACCGTCTCGCCGCTTTCGATGGTGGCAACGGCCGGCAGGGATCTTCCGGCCGTCCCGCGGCCGATACCCTACGGCGATATCGCTGATTTTTCCCGGGATTCGCTGGAACGGCTCTGGCTCCGACACGCGGAGCATTCACTGCCCGACCTTTCGGATTACCTGGTGCACGCCGCGTATCAGCAGGGGTTTCTGTACGGCAGGGAGTACCGGTTTCCGGAGAAGAACGAGGAGCTCATGCTTTCCCGGTACGTCCGGGAAGGAGTGCGCATCGTGCAGTCCCGGGAAGCGGTGATCCGGTTTTCCGATGCCTGGGTCGACGATGTCCTGAAGAGCATCGACAAGCGAAGTGTCGAGTACCTGCTGTACCGCCAGGACCGGCCGATGGGCGTCGCCTACGGTGCCGCTCAGGTCCCGGTGACGCGGGAACAGTATCTGAAGCATCTCCTGCTTTGCATCGTTTCGTTCGGTCCGACGATCCTCGCAGGGTTGCGTATCTCGCCTCCTACACGGTATGGTATGAGGAATCCTATTCCAAGGAGAAAGAGACAAGAAGCATGAGATTCCTGAAAACATTCCCCAAGGGTGGAATCCATCCACACGATAACAAGAGCGCGACCGCAGGAAGCGCCATCAAGAATGCAGCGATATCGTCTCTCTCGATCGTGCCCCTTCAGCAGCATCTCGGCAGCTCCCGCGCAGTGCCTGGTTAAGCCGGGAGACAAGGTGACGGAGGAAACGCTGATCGGTAAGGTCCACCGGTTTCGTTTCCACGAACATCCACTCCCCGGTCCCGGGAACGGTGAAGGAGATCCGCAAGATTCTCCTGCCCACCGGGCTCCCCTCCGACGCGGTCGTGATCGAGCTGGAAGGCGAGTTCAACCGCCTGGGAAGGAGTCATCAGCAGCGGACCGACTGGGAATCGCTCTCGACGAAGGAGCTGCTCGACATCATGGCGGACATGGGGCTCGTCGGCATGGGCGGCGCCACGTTCCCGATCCACGTGAAGTACTCGCTCCCGAAGGGCGCGAAGGCGGAGTACCTGATCATCAACGGCGTCGAGTGCGAGCCGTACCTGACCGCCGATCATCGGCTCATGCTGGAGCGGACCCAGGAGATCGTCCAGGGCATCCGGATCGCCCGGAAGGTCCTGGATCCCGAGCAGGTGGTCATCGGCATCGAGATGAACAAGCCCGATGCCATCGCGGCATTCGAGGAAGCGGTCGCGAAGCTCGATTTCCGGTCAGGGTCGTCCCGCTGGCGCTCAAGTATCCGCAGGGCGACGAGAAACAGCTGATCAAGGCGATAACCGGTCGCGAAGTGCCGTCCGGCAAGCTCCCGCTCGATGCGGGCGCGGTCGTCTCCAACGTAGGGACGATTTTTTCCATCTACGAGGCGGTGGTTCTCGGTAAGCCGCTGATCGAGCGGGTGCTCACGGTCTCCGGCGGAGCGATCAGGCAGCCGGCGAACCTGAAGGTTCGCATCGGCACCCTTTTCGGCGAGCTGATCGAGGAGTGCGGGGGATTCACGCGAAATGCCCGCGAAGATTCTGGCCGGCGGACCGATGATGGGGCTCACGGTGTACGACCTGGACACCCCGGTAACCAAGGGAACCTCCGGGATTCTCGCGCTCACGGCGCAGGAGGTTCAGGCTTCCAGCGGACGGCATGCATCCAGTGCGGCCGCTGCGTCGCGGCCTGTCCCATGGGGCTCAGTCCGACGCGCTTTCAAGTGGCTGGATCACGTGGAATACGATGAGGCGCTGGCGGAAGGCCTCATGGACTGCCGGGAGTGCGGCTGCTGCAGCTACATCTGTCCCGCCCATATCCCCCTGGTGCAGGGTTTCAGGGTAGGAGAAGAGGATTTCGCGGAAGAAGAAGGTAACGGCATGAGCGCACAACAGGAAGCGCCGACTCGTAACGACGTCGCCTCAGATTCACGACAACACTTCCACGACGAAGATCATGTGGACGGTAGTCTCTGCCTCGTCCCCGCCGGGCTGTGGGGCGTCTGGGTATTCGGGCTGCAGGCGCTCTGGGTGACCCTCGCGTCCATCGCCGCCGCGACGGCGACGGAGTACGTGATCGCCCGGCTCCTCGGGCGCTCGACGCTGTTCGACGGGAGCGCGTTTCTCACGGGTCTGCTGGTGAGCTACAACATGCCGCCGTCGATCCCGTTCTATATGCCGGTGGTGGCCTCGGTGTTCGCCATCGCGGTGGTCAAATGGTCCTTCGGGGGCCTGGGCGGCAACTGGATGAATCCCGCCCTCGCGGGACGGGTTTTCGTGTTCTTCTCCTGGACCGGCGCACATGACGACCTGGACGGTTCCCCGGACGAACCCGGGACTCGATGCCCTGAGCGGGGCGACGCCGCTGAGTTTCATCAAGGCGGGACTCTGGATTTCGAGGGCGGAGCTTCCGGGCCGATGGCGTTCCTGAACGCGCAGGGCTACGCCTGGAGCGGCTTTGACCGGGGAATCACGAACTGGCTCAACGCGGTGGTCCTCGATCCGCTGGGAATCCGGATGCCCGGCGGGTACGTGGATGTCTTCGTCGGCAACATCCCCGGAAGTCTCGGAGAGGTTTCGGCGCTGCTGCTGCTGCCGGGCGCCATCTACCTGTTCGGCCGGCGGATCATCACCTGGCATGTCCCGGTCTCCTACCTCGGGACGTTCGCGCTGCTGGTCTGGCTGTTCGGCGGGCTTCGCTACGGCGGAGGGCTGTTCACCGGCGATATCCTGTTCAATCTCTTCACCGGCGGACTCATGCTGGGCGTCTTCTACATGGCGACCGATATGGTCACATCGCCCTTCACGCCGAGAGGAATGCTCATCTTCGGCGCCGGGGCGGGTTTTCTCACGTTCATGATCCGGGTGTACGGGTCGTTCCCCGAGGGCGTCTCGCTGGCCATCATTCTGATGAACATTTTCGTGCCGGTCATCAACCGGTACACCGGTCCGCGCCGGTTCGGCCAGCCCGCAAAGGCGAAGGGGGCTGCGGCATGAGCAGTTATGCGGAAATCGGCGGCAAGCTCGCCGCTCATCTGCGCCGTCGCGGCTCTGGTCCTGGGGCTGGTGAACGCGGCCACGGCGCCCGTGATCGCCGAGCGGAAGGCGCGGGAGCTCCAGGAGGCGCTTTCGAAGGCGGCGGGCGGAGCGACGATCGGCGAGCGGCGCGCGGTCGAGGATAATCCGATGGTGCGCGAGCTGTACCCGACTTCGAGTCCCGACGGATACGTGCTCCGCCTGGTCGGCAACGGGTACGGCGGCGACATGGAGATCGTGGCAGCCTACCGGCCGGACGGTGAGCTCAACTCGGCCGTTCTCATGGGCAACCAGGAGACGCCCGGTCTCGGAAAGAAGGCCGAAAACCCGGCCTACATGGAGATGTTCATCGGCAGGGGCGGCGATGCGGATCAGTCGATTCCGGTCCGCAAGGATCAACTCCCCCAGGAGAAGGCCGATGCGGTGACCGGCGCCACGATCACCTTCATGGGAGTCGCCAGGGCCCTTGCAACCGGCTCGGAATACGTGGAGCAGCTGGGAGGCCGTCAAATGATTCAGGAGTTCACAAAGGGTATCTTCCGGGAGAACCCGATTTTCGTCATAGTCCTGGGGCTCTGCCCCGACCCTGGCCGTTTCGACGATGGTGGTCAACGCCATCGGAATGGGGGCCGGGGTCATCTTCGTTCTGCTGGGATCCAATATCCTGGTATCCCTGCTCAAGGACTTCATCCCCGAGAAGGTGCGGATTCCGTCCTATATCGTGATCATCGCCTCGTTCGTGACGATCGTCGATCTGGTGATGCAGGCGTACGCCCCGGCGCTTTCGAGAAACCTGGGCGTCTTCGTTCCGCTGATCGTGGTGAACTGCATCATCCTGGGTCGAGCCGAGGTGTTCGCCAACAAGAACGGAATCGGCCGGTCGGTGCTGGACGCCCTGGGCATGGGAGTCGGTTTCACGCTCGGTCTCATCGCTGATCGCCCTGATCCGGGAGGTCCTCGGTGCCGGCACGATAACCCTGTTCCCCTTCGGGAATTTCAGCGGCGTGATCAGGATACCCGGCCTCTCGGTCGCCCCCGTGCGGATTCTCGCGCTGGCGGCCGGGGCGCTCCTGGTGATCGGGTATCTGAAGGCATTCTTCAACTGGCTTGAGATCCGGAAGAAGGAGCGGACGCGAAGGCAGCCATCAACCCCGAAAGAAGCGGTATCCGCATAATTTCGGAGGAATCCATGACGTACGTCGGTATCATCATCACCTTCGTATTCATCAATAACTTCATTCTCACCCAGTTCCTCGGGCTCTGTCCCTTCATCGGAGTTTCCCGGAATGTGGAACCGGCGGTGGGAATGGGAATGGCCGTCACGTTCGTCATGACCATCGCGTCCCTGGCGACCTGGGCGGTGTACCGGCTGATTCTGGTGCCTCTGGATCTCATGTTCCTCCAGACCATCACCTTCATCCTGGTGATCGCGGCCCTGGTGCAGTTCGTGGAGATGGTCATCCAGAAGGTGTCGCCGCCGCTCTACAAGGGGCTCGGCATCTACCTGCCGCTGATCACCACCAACTGTGCGGTGCTGGGAATCGCCCTGATTGCGGTGGCAAGCGACTACAACGCCATCGAGAGCTTCATCGCCGGTTTTGCGGCGGGAGCCGGATTCTTTCTGGCGATCCTGCTGATGTCCACGCTCCGGGAAAAGCTCGATACGGAATGGGTGCCCAGACCGTTTCGCGGAATACCGATAGCGTTCATTTCCGGCGGACTGATGGCGCTCGCTTTCATGGCGTTCGACAAGGCCCTGCTGCGGAACCTGATCGGATAAGGAGGTTCATCGCTATCATGATCGTACTCAAAATTCTGTTCGCATTTCTGGCGGTAGGCGTGCTCGGCGGCCTTCTGGGCCTCGGTCTCGCCTTCGCTTCGCGGATATTCTCGGTCAAAAAGGACGAGCGGATCGCCGCTCTGGAAGCTGCCCTGCCCGGGCTGAACTGCGGTGCATGCGGTTTCGCCGGCTGCGCCTCCTACGCGCAGGCGGTGCTCGAGGGGAAAGCGGAGTACAATCTCTGCAGTCCCGGCGGCACGACGGCGCTGCGGCAACTCGCCCAGATCATGGGTGTTTCGGTGGAGGCGGGAGCCGAGAAGGAGAAGCAGGTCGCGCAGGTTCACTGTCGGGGCAACCGCGAACACAGCGAATATGCGTTCCAGTACGAGGGAATCCACGACTGCAACGGCCTGTTCATGCTCTACGGCGGCGACAAGGTCTGCAAGTTTTCCTGCCTGCAGCTCGGCAGCTGCATCAAGGTCTGTCCCGTGGACGCAATCGGCTACGACGACGAGGGCTGCGTCTGGGTGGACAAGGACGTGTGCATAAGCTGCGGAAAGTGCATCGATGTCTGTCCGACCGGCGTCATGAAGTGGACCCCGTATTCGGCGGACTACATCATCGCCTGCAGCAATACCGACAAGGGTGCCGCGGTGCGGAAATACTGCAAGGTCGGCTGCATCGCCTGCAAGATCTGCGAGAAGAAGTCTCCCGAAGGCGGATACGTCGTCGAGAACAACCTTTCCCGTATCGATTACTCCGCGAAGGGCAGCCGGTCGGAAGCGGCCTTCGCCTGTCCCACCAAATGCATCATCCCGGCAACCGCCGAGCACCGCCGTCCCGAGGTACCGAAAAAGCCGAAGGCGGAGCAGGAAGCGGTTCCGGGCCGGGAGCGGCATGAGTAACAGCATCCGGCTGATTTTCGGGACCAGCAATACGCAGCCGGTGGGCAGCAGGGACTATCAGTTCGAGCGCGCCTACCAGCGGGCATACAAGCCCTTCCTGAGCGTACTGTACACGTTCCCGGAAATCCCCGTGGTGCTCCATTACTCCGGGACGCTGCTCCAGTGGCTGGAGCAGCGTCACTCGGAATTTCTCGACGTGCTCGCGGAAATGGTGAACCGGAAACAGGTCGAGCTCCTGGGCGGCGGGTTCTACGACCCGGTGCTGCCGCTCATCTCCACCGCCGACCGGCTTGGACAGATCGAGAGCCTTACCACGTTCATCCGGAAACGGTTCGGCCGGCGTCCCCGTGGGAGCTGGGTAACCGAGAACATCTGGGAGCCGTCACTCGCCTCCAGCCTCAGGAACAGCGGGATGGACTACACGTTCCTGGGGGATTACCAGTTCAGTACTGCGGTCCTGAACGGGACGGCCTCCCTGCACCCCTGCATCACCGAGGATCAGGGAAAGACGCTGGTGGTTTTTCCGGTCTCCAGCACCCATACCCGGCACATGCCGTTCGAGCCGCTGGAAGCGACACTGGAACATATCCGCTCTTCCGCCGACGCCGAAGATCCCGAGAAAGTCATGGTCCTCATGATGGAAGGGGAGCGGCTGGGCGATTGGGAGGACACCCACCGGATCTGCTACGAGGAGAAATGGCTCGAGCGGTTCTTCACGTTCCTTCGCGACAGCGCGTCGTGGATCGAAACAACCCAGCCGGGGCGCTACCTGCGTCACACGCTTCCGCGCCACCGCGCCTACTTTCCCTGCAGTACCTACCGGGACATGATGCGCTGGCTGGAGGACGGTCATCACCAATCGGCGATGCCGCGGCGGCTCGATGAGGGAGAGGAGAGCGGCGGCAGGGAAACCGGCCGGTTCTTCCGCCAGTTCCTGACCAACTATCCCGAAAGCAACCTGCTCTACGGTAAGATGCTCTATACGCAGATCCTGGTGAACCAGCTCCGGGGCGACAAGTACCGGAAGAAGGCGGCCCGGGAGGAGCTCTGGAGGGGGCAGTGCCACAACGCGTACTGGCACGACAAGTCCGGCGGGCTGTACGTGAACCATCTCCGGAAGGAAGTCTACCGGGCTCTCATCGAGGCGGAAAAGGTGACCCGGGAGAAGGGTATCTTCATCCCGTCGCTGATCGCGGTCGACTTCGACATGGATGGTGAGAAAGAATACCTCTATCAGGGACACGAGATCAACGCCTATATTCATCTCCGGGGAGGAATGCTCTTCGAGCTCGACTACCTTCCGAGCTCCTGGAACTACCTCGATACCATGAGCCGTTACCGGGAGAGCTATCACGACGATAACATCCGGAATCTCGGGTACGATACCTATCTCCGCAAGGCGTTCATCGATCATTTTTTCCATCCCGAGGACGGGATCGAAAGCCTCGATTCGATGCAGTACCGCGAGATGGGCGACTTTCTCGTGGGAGTCCACCAGATCAGGGGATACGATCGGGAGCGGATGGAACTCGTGCTGGGCCGGTCGGGGCTGGTGCGAACGGAGAACGAGCCGCAGCCGCTGGATCTGGAGAAAGCCTACACGTTCCGGAGAACGGGCCTGCAGATCCAGTATCGGCTCCGGAACGAAAGTGCCCGTCCGCTCGAGCTGCACTTCGGATCGGAGATCAATCTTTCCCTCGCGTCGATCGATCCGGATCGCTCCCGGGTCGTCGCACAGGGCCGGGACGGAGCCGTTTCCCTCGGAAACCGGCGGAATGTCTGCTGCGGGGTAACTACCATTTCGGTCGAGGACGAAGCGAACGGCGCCCGGATCACCCTGACATCCTCCGAAGACTTCGAGCTCTGGTACCTTCCGGTTGAATCGGTCACCAAATCGCAGGAGGGCTTCGAGACGCTCTACCAGTCGAGCTGCTTCATTCCCCGATGGTTCGTCTCCCTCGCACCCGGCGGAAGCTGGGAAGTTCAGCTGACCATTCGAATCGAATCCCTGTCCTGACGTAGAGAACGCGTTCTCGCGGCACCCGGAAATCCTTTCAGCGACCTGCAGCTCCGGTATTCACCTGATTTCTCACTGGAATCGGGCATTGTGCCGGTCGAGGGCTGCGAGCGTCCGTCCCAGCTGGCCGATGGTGAGAAGACCGTTGCCGGTAAAGAAGGAACCGATCGGCCGCTGGCGGGTCTGCTGAAAGGAAAGGATCGAACGGATGGCTGCTTCCGGCAGAATGCCGAGACGCTCCGCGGCCTCTCCGACCCGTTCGAAGAGTCCTTTGCTCGACAGAAGAAGATCCAGGTCTTCGGGGCCCAGCAGATTCCACTCCGAGGCGATTTCACCGAAGCGCGGCCGCTGATTGCGCTGCCAGACGATGGCCCGGATCAGATCGTGCCAGGGAATCAGGCCGCGGTAGTAGAGGAATTCCCCGGTGCGGAGCCGGAAAAGGGGAAGACTCCCCCGATAAAAGCCGTTCCAGGCGGATTCGTCCCGGGCAGCGCCGGCAGCCCGCGAGGTTCCGGCGGCGCCGGAGGTCCTGGCTGTGCCGGAGGTCCGGGCGGCCCCGCTGTGCCCGGTCCCGGCCCCGGTCCGGTCCCCGGCGCCGTTCCCGGCGGAATCCGCTCCCGCGGATCGGGTTTCCTCGCGGAACCGCCGGGAGGTGTGTCCGTTCCCGGAGTCGGGAGATCCGGACCCGCCGCCGGGTGCGGATCTCCGGAACCCGCCTTCCCCCTGTCGGGGAGGAGTGTGCCGAGGAGGTTTTCCGGCTGCATCTGCGGCCCGGACCCGATCGTTCACCGGAGGTCCGCCGCTGCCGAGGTACCGGATGATTTCTTCGTACGCTTCACGGACCGCGATGAACGCCAGCGTGCGGGCTTCCCGCTCGGGTTGTTCCAGTCTCAGAAGACGGTCCGGATGAAGGAGCAGCGCTTTTTTCCGGAAAGCCTGACGGACCGTATCCGCATCGAGGATGCCGGAACGCGAGGCCTGCTTCTCCAGTTCCGTCCCGAAAAGGATCCGGCAGGCGTCTGAGATCGACCGGTCGAGCATCCGGCTCAGTCCTCCAGCTTCCGGAGCCGGTCGAGGCTCGCCCGGAGCCACGGCTGCGTCCGGGTGTAATACCGTTCCTCCGTCTGAAGGAAATCCATGAACGCTTCCCGATATTCCTCGCGGAAGTACCGCGTCTGGCCGAGATAGAACCGCGCGCGGTCGGACGCCGACCGGGAATGGGGAACACTGAGGAAGTTCCGGAGGTACTCATCGGCGCGGTCCCAGTCTCCCGGAATGAGCGTCTCTCTCAGGATATAATACAGCGTCATCGACTCACCGTCGGACGGCTCACCGCGATCCTGGGGGAGTATCGTCAGCCGCATCGGGTTCGAGCGGACATCGGGGATGGCGGCGAGAAAGGATTTCTCCGCTTCGGCCGCCTCGGCCGAAAGCTCCTGTCGGACCGCCGCTCCGGTGGGAATCGATCCGGCGAGCGGCTGTCCGGAAGTGAGCCCGGAAGTGATCCGCAGGAACGGCAGCGGGTTGATGGTTCGAATGGGTGGCGGTGCCGGGAGACCGATCCGTTCCTCCTGGAGGGGAATCATAACGGCCGTAACCGTCGCGTTCACGCCTTCTTCGGGATCGGCCAGCTGGTGCTCCACCATGGCGGAATCGAGGACGGCATAGTAGTAGGAGATGCCCGGCACCGGGTAATCGCGGAAGCCGTTCCGGGAACTCTCGACCGTGGTCAGCACGATGGACTCGTACACATCCCGGGAGGATACGATCGGGCTGGTGCTCCGGAACACGATGAGGGACCGATCGCCGCGCGACGGACTGAATGCAAGCTCTACGGCATCGCCATCCACCCGCGCTGCGATTCCGCTGACCCTGGCCGCTCGCTCTGCGACCGGGATTTCCCTCACGACCACTCCCTGCCGGGTGGCGTTGCGGAACGGAACGAAAACGGGATAGCGGTTCCCGGCTGAATCCGTGGCTATGACCGCGTAGAAGTATTCCTTTCCCGGGGGAGGCGTGTCGATGTAGCTTCCGACCCCCGGCATCACCTCACCGATCCGGATGGCTTCGGGGAACGTGGTTTCGTCGATAGGCCGGTCGTGCCGGTAGACGAGATAGCTGCCGTCGATATCGGCCGCATCCTTCCAGGAGAGGAGAGCACGTTCGTCGTCGGCTTCCGCGGAGAGCCGGGAAACGAAGGGCGCGAAAACCCGCTGCTCTTCGGCCGGAACGGAAATAACTGCTGCCGCAAACATCAGCAGCACGACAGGGAGTCTGCGCATCATATCGAATCACCTCATCCGTACACGCTATTCTATACTATTCGGCGGATTGGAGATCTGTCCAGAGGGAAAAACCGTCTTGTGAGACCGGCATTAACCGTTTCAGCTGCGTTGTTGTATTGCAGCCGGGGTCTCCCCGAGTCCTCCCGGGTCCTGCCGTGTTCACAGGACCGGATCTCCTCCGCGTCTCGGCGGTGAATCCCGATCTCCAATTTTCCCCCTTCCGTTTCCTGCCGTTTTTCCCTATACTGGACGGAACATATACGAGAAGATACGGCAAGGAGAACACGATGTTACAGGAACTCGAGCAGCGGATTCGATCGCTGCAGGACCAAGTCGAAGATACCTGGAGGCGTCTTTGACCCGGAAAAACTCGAAGAAGAGATAACCGCGCTCGAAGCCCAGTCCTCCGAGCCTGATTTCTGGAACGACCGGGAGCGGGCGGAGACCGTCCTTACAACGCTGAAAAAGAAAAAGAACCGCTACGAACCCTGGAAGGAACTGCGCAGGGAACTCTCGGACCTGTTAGAACTGCTCGAGCTTGCCCGGGAGGAAGACGATGCGTCGGTGGAGCAGGAGATCGACCGGTCCGTTTCGGAGATGGAGAACCGTCACGAGACGCTCCAGGTGTACGAGCTCCTGGGCGAGGAGTTCGACGACAACGATGCGTTCCTCACCGTCCATTCGGGTGCGGGCGGCCAGGAAGCGTGCGACTGGACCAGCATGCTCTACCGGATGTACAGCAGATGGATCGAGCGGCACGGTTTCTCCATGGAGATCATCGATCTTCAGGAAGCCGAAGGCGGGATCAAGTCGATCACCATGCAGGTGAGCGGTGACTATGCATACGGGTACCTCAAGGGCGAAACGGGCGTGCACCGGCTGGTGCGGATTTCTCCCTTCGACGCGGCCGCCCGACGACACACCTCCTTCGCCTCGGTCTACGTGTCTCCGGTCATCGAAGGAGATATCGAGGTGGATATCAAGCCGGAAGAAATCCGGGTCGATACCTATCGCGCTTCGGGAGCCGGCGGCCAGCACGTCAACAAGACCGATTCGGCCGTGCGGATCACCCATTTCCCGTCGGGTATCGTGGTGCAGTGCCAGAACGAACGCAGTCAGCACAAGAACCGGGCGACGGCGATGAAAGTGCTCACCTCCCGTCTCTACGAGTACTATCGGGTGGAGCGGGACAAGGAACGGGAGAAACATGCCGCAGAGAAAAAGGACATTTCCTGGGGCAACCAGATCCGCTCCTATGTCTTCCAGCCGTACACCATGGTGAAGGATCATCGGACGAAGACCGAAAGCGGAAATATTCAGGCGGTCATGGACGGAGCCATCGACCGGTTCATCCAGGAATACCTCCGGTTCTCCTGGGCCCAGAGAGTCGGATGACCCGGGGCGTCCTCGTGCGGCTCGCGGCATGCGGACTCCTTCTCTCCCTTCCGGTGATCCGGACGGAAGCCCAGGCCGCTCCCGTCACGGATCCTCGGGAAGCGTATACCGTGGGAGTCTCCCTGCTCTCGGCCCCGGGTGTGGACGAGGAGAACCGGTACCTCGCGAGCAGCATTCCCCGGCTTCTGCTCGCGGAGATCACCGCCATGGAAGTGCATCGCTACGGCGACGCGGAGCTCGAGGGCTACCGGCGCTTTCTGGTCTCCGAGGCGATGCGCGCGGCGGGACGGGACCTCGCGGAGCTGCAGCGGAAACGGGATGCGCTCCTTTTCGAGCAGAAGGGCGTCGATTACCGGGAAGCGTACGAGGATCTCACCGGAGAGATCCGGGAGGAGCAGGAGCTGCTCGCATCGCTCTCCGGAACCGATCACCGGCAGGTCCGGGTCGAGGCGGAAAAACCGATCCGGCTCGCCGAGGAGAACCAGAGGGGGGAGCTGCTCCCGTCTTTTTACCGGCCGCTGCCCGAATCCGGCGTGGATCTTCTGCTGCAGGGTTCTCTCCAGCAGGTGCAGGAATACCTCTACATAACCTTCCAGGCAACCGCCGTACCTTCCGGCACGGTGCTGTTCGCCTACGAGGATGCCGTGCTGCCGCAGGAGGCCGACCAGGCGGTGGAGCGGCTGTCCCGGGAGCTCGCAACGCTGCTGCTGGGCAGGGAATGGTCGTTCCTCACGGTGTCGGCGGTTCCGGAGGATGCGGAGATCTCCGTGAACGACCGGCTCCTCGGGCGGGGAGAGGCGGTCGCGCGATATCTGCCCCCGGGAGAAGCCCGGGTGCGGGTGTTCTCGGATGCCGGGAAAACGAAGCGGCTGACGGTTTTCCTGCAGCCCTTCGAGGAGAAGCGGGTGGAGGTGTCTCTCGAAACCGCGGAGCAGGAACCGGTCACGGTGACTTCGGAGCCCGAGCCGGCGGATGTCTATCTGGACGCGCTCTGGATGGGGCAGACGCCGCTCACGTTTCCCAGACCGCGGGAGTTCTCCCAGCTCACGCTGCAGAAGGAAGGGTACCGCAGCTTCCGGACCATGCTCCCGCCCGAAGGCCCGGACCGGCTCACGTTCTCGCTCCTTCCCCTGCAGGTGGACAAGGTCGAGCTGTTCCGGCAGCGGAAGGACGGATTTTATCGGGCGCTCACGCTTTTCGTTCTTTCGGTGCCGGTCCCGATCATCCTGTACGGGCTGTACGACAACTACACCGCGGGACAGAGCCAGCTCCTGGGAGATCCGGATGCGGACCCAGACGAGCTGGACCGGCTCCAGAATGCTCGCGTGGTTACCTTTTACGGATATCTGGGCGGACTCGCCCTGAGCGGGGCGACGCTGGTGAACGCGGTGATCCAGCTCCGCCGCTACATCCGCGCCGGTGAGGCGCTCTATTAACGAAGCCGCTGAACGGATGATTCAGTGTCGGGAGACGATTCGATGACAAGGAAAACGCTGGGTTCCAGGCTGAAAGATCTGCTGCGGATGGGACCACAGGACGAAGAATTTTTCGATGAGCTCGAAGACGTCCTGATCGAAGGGGATCTCGGGCCGATTCTCGCGACCGAGACCGTGGATCAGCTGCGTGCATCCGCCCGGAAGGATCAGCTCCGAAGCAGGCCGGAGCTCACGGCTGCACTGAAGGACATCCTCTCGCGTCATCTTCTCACCCGGGAAGTGCGGATCGAGCGGGGAAGGCTCAATCTGTTCCTGGTGCTGGGCGTGAACGGAGTGGGCAAGACCACCACCATCGCGAAACTTGCGGACTGGTTCCGGCGGACGTCCGGGACCGACCGGATCGTGCTGGGGGCGGGGGATACGTTCCGTGCGGCGGCGGTCGATCAGCTGCGGCTCCACGGGGAGCGGCTCGGTCTCCGGGTCGTCAGCCAGGTGCAGGGTTCCGATCCCGGGGCCGTGCTCTTCGACTGCATCGAAAGCGCCCGCTCCCGGGGCGACGAGATCGTACTCGCGGATACCGCGGGACGGATGCACAACAAGACCCACCTGGTCAGGGAGCTGGAGAAGATCGACAAGATCGTTCGCGGGAAGATCGGCGACGGGATCTATCACAAGCTGCTGATCATCGACGCGACCACCGGGCAGAACGGTCTGCGGCAGGCCGAGATCTTCCGGGAGGCGACGGGAATCGACTCGGCGGTGCTGACGAAGTACGATTCCTCGGCGAAAGGCGGGGTCGCGTTGTCGATCTGCAAGCAGCTGGGCATTCCGTTCTCGTTCATCGGTACGGGCGAGAAGATGGGAGATATCGCGCCGTTCGATGCGGACCGGTATCTGGACGGCATGCTGGAGGCTGAGTAGCTCGGGCATGGAACGCGGCACCGGCATTTTCCGGATCCTTTCGGTACTCGTTCTCGTCTTCGCGTTTCCCCTGTTCGCCGGAAGCGAGGATCTCTACCGTTCCAATCAGATCGGGATGCGATTCGAGGAGATCCGTCCCGCCGAGCGGAGCGGGCATCCGTGGGTTCTCTCCCGGACGGTGTCGGGAAACCGGGAGACGCTGACGCTCTTCCATGAGGGGAAGGAAGAGAAACGCTGGGAACGGCAGTATGCCTCGGCGGGACGGCTCGGAGAGGAAACTTTCAGTGAAGGAGACGTCCTGCAGACCGTCCAGCGGTTCGACGGGCTGGGCAGGGTGGCGGAGGAAGAGACGTACGAGCAGGGGGAGCTGCAGGAAATCCGGGAGAATCGCTACGTCCGCGGAGAGCTCGATTCGGTGACGGTCCGCGGACCGGACGGGGCGCTCCTGTTCACCGACCGCTATATCCGGACCCGGGACCGCAAGCTCCGGGAAGTCCGCAGGGAGTATCCGGACGGCAGTTCCCGGGTATCCGCATTTTCCTTCTCCGACGACCGGCTGCTCCAGGAGCAGCACCTGCGGGAACAGGAAGGCGTCCTGCTCCGGTACGACGGGAGCGGCCGACTCGCTTTCCGGGAGGAATGGGACGCGGAACGGCTCGTGCGCCTCGAGCGCTTCACCTACGACGGCGATCGGCTCGTATCCTCGACGGTGACCGTTCCCGGCTCCGCCCGCCGGGAGGAGTTTGCCTACAATGAGGCGGGCCGCATCGTTTCGGAGCGGGTCCTGACCGGCTCCGTGATCGCGCGGGAAACCCGCTATCTATACGAGGAAGATCTGCTCGTCGAAAGGCAGGTGGAGTCCCGCGGCGTGACCGAGACCTGGCGCTACGAATACGACGGGGACGGCGAACAGCGGCGCGAGACGTATCTGAAGAACGGGGTTCGGGAAAAGGTCGTCGTCCGTACGGGTGAGGATGAGCGCTCGGAAGAACTCTATCTCGCGGGAGAGCTTTTCCTCCGGGCATACTATCGGGGGAACGAAAAGATCCGCGAGGAGTTCATCCGCAACGGGGAGGTGATCCGGGTGCGCGAGACCGGTGGGACCGGCTGGGACCGGTGGGACCGGTGCCGGCGGCAGGGCCGGTACGGCCGGAGGAAGCCGATGAACATCCGCTGGGTCTTCTTCGTCGCGTCCCGGAATTTCCGGACCCGGCGCCGGGAGAAGGGGCATGCCTCTTCGCTGCTCTCGGTGGCGGGAATCGCCGTCGGCGTGATGACGCTGATCACGGTCCTGGGGGTCATGAACGGCTTCCAGATCGGCTATATCGAGGATATCCTGGAAGTCAGCTCCTATCACCTGAGGCTCCGGGCGTCGGAAGCCCTGCAGCCGGAGAGCATCCGCGAGCTGCAGTCCCTGCCCGGCGTGCGGGCGCTGGTACCGTTCTCCGACGTGCAGACCCTGGCGGTGGGATCGTACTCGGATCCCCGGGCCTGCATGGTCCGGGGAATCCCGCAGGAGTCATTCGAGCACGACCGGGGATTGCGGGAGCACCTGGAAATCGTTCGCGGCTCCTTCGATGTCGAGCAGCCGGGAACGATCGTGATCGGGAGCGAGCTTTCCCGTTTCCTCGGGGTCCAGGTGGGCCAGCGGATTTCTCTCCTGGCGCTGCCTCATGCGGCGGGATCGGGCGGGCTGCGGCCCGAAGGTGTCGAGTACCTGGTAACCGGCGTCTTCCGGACCGGCTATTACCTGTTCGACCTGACCTGGAGCTTCGTTTCCATCGATGATCCGGTTATGTTTCCCGCCGGAACCGAACGGGTCTGGGGCATGAAGCTCGACGACCGGTTCCGCGACCGGCAGATGCTCTCCCGGCTGCAGTCGCTGCCGGAAGCCGGCGGAATCGAGGCGGTATCCTGGCGGGAATAC
The DNA here is from genome assembly GCA_963728215.1 of uncultured Spirochaetota bacterium. Lineage (GTDB taxonomy): Bacteria > Spirochaetota > Spirochaetia > CAVSJD01 > CAVSJD01 > CAVSJD01. Next base: position 50,831 of record CAVSJD010000018.1, read on the forward strand.
AACCGGGCCTTCTTCGGAGCCCTTCGCATGGAGAAGATCATGCTGCTCCTGCTGGTCGGTCTCATCTTCATCGTCGTGGCGGTGAACATCTTTCACTCGCTCAGGCGGACGGTGTATGAAAAACGCGAGGAGATCGGGATTCTGCGGGCGGTCGGGGCCGGCAGCCACGGCATCCGTGCCATCTTCGTCTCCGAAGGTCTGCTCATCGGGTTCGTCGGCGGCGTGGTCGGAGTGATTCTGGGCCTGCTCCTCGCTTCCCACATCAACGAAGTATTTCTCCTGGCGGAGCGGATCGCGAACGGAGTCCTGTTCCTTGCTGGACTGCTGCTCCGGCCGCTTTTCCCCGGCGGAACGGGCGAGAGCTTTTCGCTGTTCTCGCCCACCTATTTCTATCTCACGGAGGTTCCCAGCCGGGTGCTCTTCCCCGAAGTGCTCCTGGTCTACCTCTTCGCCCAGCTCTCCACGGCGGCTGCGGCGTTCTTTGCATCACTGCGGATCTCCGGGATCAGCCCGGCGGGCGTACTGCGGGAGGAGTGATTCATGACGGTTCGGGTCGAAGGCGTCAGTATCGAGGGAGTCTGCAAGGTCTACCGCAACGGTCCGGAGGAGCTTCCCATTCTCCGGGATGTCCGGCTGGAGGTGGCGCCCGGGTCCCTGGTCGTCATCACCGGTGAAAGCGGGAGCGGAAAGAGCACGCTCCTGAACCTGATCGGAGGTCTCGACTCCCCCTCGTCGGGGACGATCCGCGTGAACGGGTACGACGTCCACGCCATGCGGGAGCACGAGCTGACCGGTTACCGGAGCAGGGTCATCGGTTTCATCTTTCAGTTTCACTATCTTCTGCGGGATTTCACCGCCATGGAGAACGTCATGCTGCCGCTCTACATGGCGGGAGGCGATCGCAGAAGCGCCGTCGCCCGGGCGGAATCGCTGCTCAGGGATGTCCGCCTGGCCGACCGGATGCACCATTATCCGTCGCAGCTCTCGGGCGGCGAACGGCAGCGGGTCGCGGTCGCCCGGGCCCTGGTGAACGATCCGGCCCTGGTCCTCGCCGACGAGCCGACGGGCAACCTCGACGAGGGCAACTCGGGGATCGTGCAGGAGCTCCTCTTCTCCCTCGTCCGGACCTATGGGAAGACCCTGCTCCTCGTCACCCACGACGCCTCAGTGGCCGGATCCGCCGAGCGGCACCTGCACCTCGAGCACGGGGAGCTGTACGAGCGATGAAACCCGGTGCGATTCTGCTCATCGGATTGCGCAACCTCGGCGGACGGAGCGGGAAGGAGGGCGGTTCCCGTCATCTGGCGGGAGCCGTGCTGGGCATCGCCCTCAGTCTGATCCCGCTCTATATCGTTCTCGAAGTTTCCGACGGAATGATTGAAGGGATCACCGCCCGTTATATCGAAGTCGGCACCTATCATCTTCAGGCGATATTCTACCGGGAACTTCCCGCGGATGAGATCGAACGGCTCGCCGGAGAGATAGCGGGACTCCCGGAAGTCACCGCCGCTTTCCCCGAGCGGCAGGGGCTCGGGCTGATCACCGCATCCCGCAATCGAAGCGGAACCACCATCCGGGCGGTACCGGAGAACCTCTTCGAGACCGACCCGGGAATGCGGGAGTATCTGAACATCGTCGAGGGCAGCTTCGACCTCTCCTCTCCGCGGAACATCCTGCTGGGCCGGGGAGTCGCCCGGGAGCTCGGAGTCGGGCCGGGGGACCAGGTGCGGATCGTGACCGCCCGATCCGCGCCGGGAAAGGCCTTCATCCCCCGCATCGATCCCTTTACCGTGACGGGGATCGTCTCCTCGGGCTACGAAGAGCTCGATGCCCTCTGGAGCTTCGTGCCGTACTCCCGGGGCGAATCGATGCTGGCCCCGGCCTCGTCGCAGCAGATCATAGGAATCAAGGTGGCCGATCCGTTCGGTCCCCTCGGACCCGTCGCCGCCCGGATCAGGACGTATCTGCCGGACGACGCCCGGCTGGCCACCTGGTACGACCTGGAAAAAGCGCAGTACAAGTCGTTCCAGACCACCCGCGCGCTGCTCCTCTTCATCATGGCGCTCATCGTGGCGGTGGCGGCCGTCAACATCTCCTCCTCCCTGGTGATGCTGGTCATCGAACGCCGGCAGGAGATCGCCATCATGAAAAGCATCGGCGGCAGTCCCGGCGGGATCACGCTTTCCTTTCTGTTCACCGGCTTCCTGGTCGGAGTCGCCGGAACCTTTCTCGGCACCTGCCTGGGACTGTTCGCGGCGGTGAACATCAACGAGCTGATACTTTTTCTCGAATGGGCCGTCAACTCGGGAGCGGAGCTTCTTCTGCGGCTCGCGAACCCCTTCGCTCCGCCGACCGCGACCGATATCCGGATCTTCAATCCCGCATTCTACCTGGAAAGGATTCCCATCCGGGTGAACATGCTGGAGGTCGCGCTGGTTGCGGGCTTCACCGTGGCGGTCTCGCTTCTCGCGGCATATTTTCCCGCACGCTCCGCCGGCCGCATCCGGCCCCTGGAAGTCCTGAGGAAGCATTGACCGCCGGTTTCCGGCTCGGGACGAGGCGTCGGCTCCACCCTCAGGCGGGCCGGCGGCCTTCAGCCCCCCTCTTCCCTAATCATCGAATACCTGCTACTGTTCGCACATCGAACAAAAGACGATGCTGAACAGCGATCCCCGAACGGTACGTACCTTCTGCAGACGGGTCTCCTGCCCGACCGGGCAGGTCGACAAATCACCGCTTTTTCGCTATGATAGAGAACGTGGAACAGTCAATACGATGCGAAATGTGCCATGACCAGGATGCGGTTATCCATATCCAGCAGATCATGGGCGGCAAAACAATAGAGCTCCACCTGTGCGAGGAGTGCGCCGGCCGGAAGGGTATTTCCACCGCTTCCCAGAAGATCGAACTCTCCCTCACGCAGCTCCTGACGGGGCTGGTCTCGCCGGGCGGCGAATCCGCTGCGGGCGAGAAGGAGATGGTCTGCGGACGCTGCGGAACAGGCTCCGGGGAACTCCGGAAGAGCGGAAAAGTCGGGTGTGCCGAATGCTACTCCGTCTTCCGCAAGGAGATCTCCCGAATGGTGAATACCGGATCGGGTCCGCTCATGCACCGGGGGAAGTATCCCCGACGGCTGCTCACCTACAAGACGTTCTTCGTAGATCGTGAACGGTTGAAGCAGAAACTCCGGAAGGCGGTGGAGAACGAGGATTACGAAACCGCCGCGCTCCTGCGCGACCGGATCCAGGAGCTCGAGCATACGGGCGAACCGCGGAATGATTGATCAGGCCGTCTTCAACGGCGGGAAAGGGTGGTTTCTGCACCCGGGACCGGATTTCGACGTGGTCATCTCGAGCAGGATCCGGCTTTCCCGGAACCTGTCACGAAACGTATTCCCGGGACGCATGACCGATGATGATGAACGGGAGGTGGAGAGCGCCGTCGCGGACGCATTCTCCCGCCTTCCCGAGAAGCATGCATTTTCCCTGATCCCGGTGGACAATCTGACTCCGGACCAGCGGAAACTGCTGCTGGAGCGGAACATCCTGCCCGCGGAGCGGGCGGAAGGGAAGGGGAGCGATCTGTTCCTGCGGGAAGACCAGCAGGTCTTCTGCACGGTCAATTCGGTGGACCATCTCCGGATTGCCGGGCTGTTTCCCGGACTGAGCCTCGAGCAGGCCTGGACGGAGGTGGACACGCTGGACTCGCTTCTGGAGGAGTCTCTCGAATACGCGGTTTCCTTCGACCTGGGGTATCTGTCGTCGGAAGTTTCGAACGCGGGTACCGGAATGCGTGCTTCCGCCATGCTCCACCTTCCCGCGCTGATGGCCACGGGCCTGATCGACAATGCCGTCAAGGCGATCGGTCAGGTCGGGTTCTCGGTGAAGAGCTTCTTCGGCGACGGAACCAGATCGCTCGGCGGGATGTACCTGGTTTCGAACCAGATCACCATCGGGATGAAGGAAAAGGAAATACTGGAAAAACTTGAAGGTATCATTCAACAGTTGGTACATTATGAGCGGAAGGCAAAAGAGGAAATGATGGATATGCGGCCGGTCGCGGTGGAAGACCCGATCTGGCGGGCCTACGGCATTCTCCGGTACTGCCGGTCCATCAATGCTCGCGAAGCGATAGAACTTCTCTCAGCGCTGCGACTCGGAGTTGCCCTGGGAGTCATTCGTGATGTTCCCCTGGAGACGGTGACGGCGCTGCTGTTCCTGACCCAGAAGGCCCATGTAAGATTTTTCATGGGAGCCGAGTCAAAGGATGCGGACGAAGAAGCGATCAATGCAGCACGTGCCGGATTAGTACAAAAGTTGCTTGAGCAAACAAGGCAGTAATGGAGGCACTTAATGTTTAAGGGGTTGACCCAGAGAGCTCAGCGGATCCTGACGCAGATCGCCCAGGAAGAGGCGAAGCGTTTTCACTCCGAGCAACTCCTTCCCGAACATATCATCCTCGCCCTGATAAAGGAAGGGGAAGGAGTCGGATACAAGGCGCTGCAGCGCATGAACGTAAATCCCGTAGAGCTGCAGCTGGAAATTGAAAAGAGCATTCCCAAGAAGCGGGGCGGATTCATTCTCGGCGATGTGCCGCCGTCCCAGCGTGGAAAGAAGATTCTCGAGGATTCCGCCGAAGAGGCGCGGAACATGGGACATGAATATATCGGAACGGAGCACCTTCTGCTCGCCTCGGCGCGGGAGAAGGGCAGTGTGCCGGCCCGGTTCCTCGCACTCCACAACGTGACGCCCGAATCCCTGCGGATGACCATCATGGAGATCAGCGGTCAGGGCGATCCGCGGAGCCGCGGTTCGACGCCGCAGCAGAAGCGAAAGATTAGCAGCCGCCGCCGAGCAAGAAGCCGACGCCCACCGTGGACGAGTTCTCGCGGGACCTTACGACCTATGCACGGGAGGGCAAGCTCGACCCGGTGGTCGGACGGGAGCGGGAAATCCAGCGGGTCATCCAGATCCTCGCGCGGCGGACCAAGAACAATCCGGTTCTCATCGGTGAGCCGGGTGTCGGAAAGACCGCGATCGTCGAGGGACTGGCCCAGCGGATCGTGGACGGTTCCGCGCCCGACGTGCTCATCGGCAAGCGGGTCCTGACGCTGGACCTGGCTTCCCTCATCGCGGGCACCAAGTACCGCGGCGAGTTCGAGGAGCGGCTGAAGCGGGTCATGAAGGAAATCGTCAACGCGGGGAACGTGATCCTCTTCATCGACGAGCTCCACACGATCATCGGTGCGGGCGGGGCGGAAGGCGCAATCGATGCGTCGAACATGCTGAAGCCCGCCCTCTCCCGGGGAGAGATCCAGTGCATCGGCGCCACCACCCTGAACGAGTACAAGAAGTACATCGAAAAGGACGCGGCGCTGGAGCGGCGGTTCCAGACGATACTCGTCGGCGAGCCCTCGCCGGACCAGGCGGTCGAGATTCTGAAGGGAATCAAGACGCAGTACGAGCTGCACCATAACGTGACCTACACGCCCGAGGCGATCGAGGCCGCGGTGAATCTCTCCCGACCGCTACATCTCCGAGCGGTTCCTCCCGGACAAGGCGATCGACCTGATCGACGAGGCCGGCAGCCGCAAGCGGATCCACAACAGCGTGCGGCCGACCGAGATCGCGGATCTCGAGCGGGAAATCGAGGAGCTCACCCAGGAGAAACTGAACCTGGTGAACACCCAGAACTACGAAAAGGCGGCGGCGGTGCGCGATACGGTGCGCCAGCTCAAGGCCCGGGTGGAAGATCTCAAGAGCGAATGGCAGGTGACCCTGCGGTCCGAGCAGAATATCATCCATATGGATGATATTCAGTACATCATCTCCGATATCACGGGAATCCCGCTGAACCGGATCGCCCAGACCGAGTCCGACAAGCTGATCCGCATCGAGGACGAACTGCACCGGAAGGTGATCGGACAGGACGATGCCATCGGCGTTATCTCGTCCGCGATCCGGCGGTCCCGGACCGGTCTCAGCTCGCCGCACCGGCCCCTCGGGTCGTTCATCTTTCTCGGCCCCACAGGCGTCGGAAAGACCACTGCTGGCGAAGACGCTGGCGGAGTTCCTCTTCGGGAACGCGAACGCCCTGGTCCGGATCGATATGTCCGACTTCATGGAGAAGCACAATGTCTCCCGGCTGGTCGGAGCGCCTCCGGGATACGTGGGATACGAGGAAGGCGGCCTGCTGACGGAGAAGATCCGCCGGCGGCCCTACAGCGTGGTGCTGCTGGACGAGATCGAGAAGGCGCATCCCGATGTGTTCAACATCCTCCTGCAGGTACTGGAGGAAGGGTGAGCTGCAGGACAACCTGGGCCACACCGTTTCCTTCCGGAACACGGTCATGATCATGACCTCCAACGTCGGCGCCCGGGAGATTTCCCGCGAAAGCGCGGTCGGGTTTCCGGGAGCTCCGAAGGGCTTCTGGACTACCGGGAGATGAAGTCGTCCGCCATGGGCGAACTGCGAGAAAGTCTTCCGGCCGGAATTCCTGAACCGGGTCGACGAGACCGTGGTATTCCACAGCCCTCTCCCGGGAGCAGGTGCGGAACGATTCTCGAGATCCTGTCGACCGAGATCCAGGGCCGACTTTTCGAGCAGGACATCATGCTCGACTTGACCAGGAAAGCCAAGGAATGGCTGATCGAGAAGGATACGACGGAAGTACGGCGCACGCCCGCTCCGGAGGACCATCCAGCGGGAAATAGAGGACCCGCTCTCCCTGGAGATGCTCAAGGGCCGGTTCGCGAGCGGAAGCCGAGATCATCGTGAGCGTCAGGAACGACAGGATCATGTTCCGTTCGGTAAAGAACGCAAAGGAAGAAAACGTTCATTACATGATGAACTAGCGCGGCCTCGTGCATCCACGGACGGATGCGCGCTCCGAACGACGGTTTCATGGATAGTGCGGGGTCGGCCTTCGGGCCGGCCCTTTCTGTATCACTGCGGAGCTGTTTCCAGGGATGCTTTGTGGAGCCGCCGGGTCATCTCGAGAAACCGCGGGAGAATCGTTCCGCTCCGGTCGGTCGAAAGGGTGCGATAGTCGATCTTCACGGGCACCATCCGGACGTACCGGATCTCCCCGCCCCGGATACCCACGGAGAGAATCATCGATTCCTCCGCCCGGGACATTTCCCCCATCCCCGGAAAGACGAAGTTTCCCAGCGAGTGGGCGATGAGCGCTCCCCGGTAGGACTCGATTCCCTGCAGAACATGGGGGTGCGATCCCAGGATCAGATCGGCGCCGAGGTCGACGAGCTCACGGTAGAACCGGCGCTGTTCGGGGCTCGGCTCGTGAGCCCATTCGTGGCCACCGTGCACCAGGACCACGTCGAAGCTCTCCGGGGACACCATCTTCCCGACCGCCTCGAGGGCGAGGGGACCCCGGAAGAGGATCCCCGGCCGGCGGGAGGTGACCGATGCGTCCCGCGCGCCGCTGAAACCGCTGCGCTCGACGGGGTAGTCCCCCAGGGAGAGGAGCCTGATCTCCCGGCCCCGAACCGACAGGCTCGTGAAGGCGGATGCCTCGGCGGGCGTCCTGCCGGCGCCGGAAGTCGCGATCCCCCGCTCGGCGAGATGGTCCAGGGTATCGAGAAAGCCCTGTTCGCCGTAATCGTAGGCGTGGTTGTTCGTGAGCGAAAGATAATCGAAACCGGCGTCCTGCAGCGGGCCGAGCGATTCGGGGAGGAACCGGAAGGTGTATCCCTTTTCGAGGGGGGCTCCGCGGCGTGTGACGGCTCCCTCGAGGTTGCCGGTGAGGATGTCGGGGGCGAGCAGGTGCGGAATCGTGTCGCCGAAGATCCGCTCGATCCCGGCCGGGCCGGAGAGAAGGATCTCCTGCACGCCGCGGGCGAGCATCATGTCCCCTACGCCGGCTATCCATATCGTGGGCTCCGCTGCGGTAGCCTCCGGCACGTCGGAAAGCCATGCGATGAGCGCCGGATCGGGATCCTCGCCGGCGGGATCCTCGATGGAGAGGACGGTTTCCTCCGTCAGGGGATATCCTTCCTCCCCGGCGTGGAGCCCGTCGACCGGAAGCGCGCGAAGAGGCGGGCGGATGTTCCCGAGCGGAAGAATCTCCGGGGTATCCGCTCCGGCCCGGAGGAGCTCCCGGAGCGTGATCTCCTGCCGGGGATCCCAGAGCGGAACCGCCGGGGCGAACACCTCCCGGGCCACTGTCTTCCGGATCACGGCGTCCCGGATCGGTCCCGCCCCGGCCGGGACGGGGCCGGCAGCCGGGTCCTGGACCGCCCCCGGCGCCTGGACCCCACCCGGCGCCCCGGCGGATCCGGCCGGTACGCGAAAGGAGCGGACCTCGATCCGCAGAACGCGTGCGACCGGAGCCGGCTGCCGCCCGGCGGATCCGGGAACGGCCGCGCCGGGTCCGTCCGCAGGCAGTCCGTCGTCCGGCGGGCCGGGGAGCGGATGCTCCGCGAGCAGGGCTGCCCAGAACGGCCGGAGCGCATCGGGAACGTCGAGGACGAGCTCGTGCGCGGGCAGGAGTGCCGCACCGGCGGCCAGCAGTGCGGCGGCGATCAGCGGAATCCGGATATCACGGGGGAAGTGCATCAGCTCTCGCTCCTTGTATCCTCCATGATATCCTCTACCGTGAGATTATCCAATCCGGCCAGTGCCTGTTCGCTCATCTCCCCGGCCATCTCGAGGATCCGCCGCTCGTCCGAGAGCGCCTCGTGCACCTGCGGTTTCACCTCGCCAAGAAGTGCCCGGAAGAGGTCCCGGAGCGCGATCCGGCTGAGCGACCGGGCGGGCAGGTAGGCCCAGCGGGGCTCCTCCAGCGAGATCAGCAGGCCGCGTTCCTCGAAGAGTCCGGCGATCCGGGTGATCTCGGTCGGCGAGATCGAGAAACGTTTCGAGATCTCGTGCGAGGAAAGCGGCTGTTCTCCCCGGTGAAAGGCATGCGCCACGGCCAGGAAAAGCGAAGCCCCGATGAGGATCCGTTCGGCGTCACTCTCCACGGCGATGTAGTTCTCCGAGGAGCTCTTCCGGATCTGCTGGTGCACGTACGTGATTTCCAGGGCGATGATGATGATGATCCAAGCCAGGTAGAGCCAGATGAGGAAGATCGGGATGAGGGCGAGGGACCCGTAGATGACCGAATTCCGGACCGACATGTTCGCCCATGCGGCGAACCCGCGCTGTACCGCGATCCAGAGGAACGCCCCCGAGACCGCGCCGACGAGCGCGCTCCGGAGCTCGATCTTTGCGGAGGGGACCAGCTTGATCATCAGGAGGAAGGCGAGGAGGATCAGGAACATCGGAAAGAGGACCCGGACGAACCTGACGAGCAATTCGATCTGCGGCAGGGATCCGACCAGGTTGTCCAGGGCGGCGGACGCCGAAAAGCTCGCGGCGATCAGGAGCGTTCCCAGCACCAGGACGGATGTGTAGACGGTGAGCCGCCTTCCGAGGCTCTTGTCGATCCGTGCTCCCCAGATCTCGTTGAAGTGATTCTCGATGGTCGAAAGCAGCAGGATCGAGGTGATCGTGAAGAACACGAATCCGACCAGCCCGAGCGTCCGGGCGTTCTCGGTGAACTGCCGGACGTACCGGAGAATCTGGTCCTGCTGGGTCGGCACCAGGAAGTTCACCAGAGCGTTCTGGATGTCGCGGATCAGGCTGTCCAGGGCACCGAATGCGGAGATGAAGGAGAATACCACCACCGTCAGGGGAACCAGGGCCAGCAGGGAGGAATAGGCCATCCCGGAGGCCCGGATCAGCCCGTTGTCACGGCTGAACTCCGCCGCAACCCGTCCGACGAAATCGACCAGACTCTCGAGCACGAGGCGGATCCTGCCGGGAAGGTCCGATCGGGCAGGATTCAGTTTCTTAATGATCTCTTTTCCCTTCATTTCATGCACCTTCTTCCCATGCTACACAAGGTACTCAGGTCCGCGTGAATTTTCAATTCGCTTGCACAATCGCTTTGCTTCGCATACTATGGCGGCATGAACTGGCGCGGCAGACGGATCTACCTGGTAGGCATCAAGGGTACCGGCATGGCGGCTCTCGCGGAGTTGCTTCTCTCTCGCGGCGCCGAGGTGAGCGGTTCCGATACGACCGACCGTTTCTACACCGACGACATCCTCCGGGAGCTGGGGATTCCGTTCCGGGAAGGGTTCCGCACGGAAAACCTGCCCGCTTCGGCCGATCTGGTGGTTCATTCCGCCGCGTACGACCGGGCCGATCATCCGGAGCTGAAGGAAGCGGTGCGCAGAGGCGTACCCCTGATGACCTATCCCGAGGCGCTCGGGGAGGCTTCCCGGGAGACCGACGCGTCGGGGATCGCCGGGGTGCACGGAAAGACCACCACCACCGGCATCGCCGGTACGCTCGCCGATGCGCTGGGACTGCCGGTGCAGGTTGTCGCGGGATCGGCGGTCGCCTCGTTCGGCGGCCGCTCCACCCTGATCCGGGGCGACCGGTTCCTCATCGCGGAGACCTGCGAGTACCGCCGGCACTTCCTCGCGTTCCGGCCCGACCGGATCGTGCTGACCAGCGTCGAGCCCGATCATCTCGACTACTTCTCCGGCTACGACGATATCCGAGATGCCTTTCTCGAGTACGGACGTCTGCTTCCGTCCGGCGGTGCGCTCATTTACTGCAGCGACGATCCGGGCGCCCGGGACGTGGCCGGCCGGCTCCGGGCGGAGCGCCCCGACATCCGCTTCGTTCCCTACGGCGAGACTGCCGACGGTCCGTTCCGGATCGAGGATATCCGGACTGGGGAGGGCCGCAGCCTGTTCACCCTGCGGGGTCTTCCCGGCGAGCTCGCGGTGCGGATTCCCGGCCGGCACACGGTGCGCAACGCCGCCGCGGCGGTCGCCCTGGTATCCCTCATCCGGGAAGCGGGAAGAGACGGCGGCGGGGATGCCCTGCCGGCGGACTGGTCTCCGGATGAGCTCGAACGCCTCCGGGACGGACTTCTGCGGTTCACCGGGTCGCGGCGGCGCAGCGAGATCGTCGGCGAGGCGGGTGGAATCCTCTTCATGGATGATTATGCCCATCATCCCACCGCCATCCGTACCACCCTCGAAGGACTTCGGGCCTTCTATCCCGGACGCCGGATCGTGGCGGACTTCATGTCGCATACCTACTCGCGCACGAAGGCGCTGCTCGAGGACTTCGCATCCGCCTTCGCGGCTGCCGATGCCGTCGTCCTGCACGGAATCTATGCCTCCGCCCGGGAGGCGGATCCGGGGGATATCGGAGGGCTGGATCTCTACCGGAAGGCCGCGGAGCGGCATCGCGAGGTCCACTACTTCGAGCAGCCGATCGACGCGCTGCCCTGGTGCCGGGAAACCCTCCGGTCCGGAGATCTGTTCGTGACCATGGGCGCGGGCGACAACTGGAAACTGGGAAAAGAACTGTACGGAGCACTCACCGCTGCGGGAGCGGCGGCGGGAAACGGCGGAGGATGACCGAATGAAGAGCATGACCGGTTTCGGATACCGGGAATACCAGGACGACCGACTGCGGATGACGCTGGAGCTGAAGGGATACAACAACAGGTACCTGGACATCGCCGTCAGTCTGCCTCCGTTTCTCAGCCCTCTCGAGAACCGGGTCCGGGAAGAGATCGCGAAGGGTATCCCCCGGGGGCGGGTCGAGGTATCCCTGAAGGTGAGGGAAACCGAAGAGGGAGTCACCGTCAGCATCGATCGCGGCGCGGTCCGGGCGTATGCCGGCGCCCTTCGGGAGCTCGCCGAGCTGGCGGAAATCGAGGAGCCGCTGCATCTCTCGCATCTGCTCAGGCTCGAAGGCGTTCTGAAAGCCGAGCGGGAGCGCAACCTGGAAGATTACTGGGACCGGCTCCGGCCGCTCCTCCGGGACACGCTGGCGGAGTTCGAATCCTCCCGGGTCCGGGAAGGCCGGGCGCTCGAAGCGGACATCCTTTCCCAGATCGGGCTGCTCGAACAGCGGACCGCTCTGATCGAGGAGCACGTGCCGGAGCTCGAAAGCACCATCCGGGATTCCCTGCGGCAGCGCTTCCGTGAAGTCCTGGGGAACGAGGCCGACGAAGGGAGAATCTACACCGAGACGGCGGTCATGCTGGTCCGGTACACCATCAACGAGGAGATCGTCCGGATCCGGGCGCATCTCTCGAGCTTTCGCGAGAATGCGGCCGCGGACGGCCCGGTCGGAAAGAAGCTCGACTTCATCTGCCAGGAGCTGAACCGGGAGATCAACACGATCGGCTCCAAGAGTATCCTGGTGCCCGTCAGTCAGGCGGTGATCGACATGAAGGACGCCCTGGAGAACATCCGGGAGCAGCTCCGGAACCTGGAGTAGCGCAGCATGCGGATCGCCATCTCGGGTAAAAGCGGCTGCGGCAACTCCACCACGAGCAGAATCGTCGCCGACCGTCTCTCTCTCCGCCTCATCAACTTCACGTTCCGGAATCTTGCGGAGGAGAAGGGCATCGAGTTCTACGAGCTCCGCAGGATGGCGGAGGAGGACCCCGCCTGGGACCTCACCCTGGACCGGCGCCAGATCGAGATGGCCGGGGAGGGCAGCTGCGTGCTCGGTTCCCGTCTCGCCATCTGGCTGATTCCGGATGCGGAGCTGACGGTCTACCTGAAGGCGTCCTCCGGGGAACGGGCGCGACGCATCCTCAAGCGGGAGGGCGGCAGCCTCGATGAGGTGCTCCGGGAGACCCGGGAGCGGGACCGGCGGGACCGGGAGCGCTATCTCCGGCTCTACGGCATCGACAACGATGCGTATTTTCATGCGGATCTCGTCATCGACACCGACCGGCTGAGCCCGGAGGAGGTAGCCGCGATCATCGTGGACCGCGTGAAAGCCATTCCGGGAAACCGACCTGGGCGGCGGCTGATCGTTTCCCGCCGGTCGGTCGCGGTTCCCGGCAGTTCCCGGCAGAACGACCGCTTTACACGCCGGCCCGGTTCCTGCTATACTGGCGGAATACGGGACCAACGGCCGTATGTATCCGAGTTGACAGGAGTTGGCGCATGATTCTCCCCCTTGATCGTCTGATCAGTTACCAGGGCAATATGTACGAGCTTACCTGCGCCGCCATCCGCCGTGCCTACCAGTTGACGGTGACCGGCGACGAGGAACTTGACGTGAATCAGGGAAAAGTGGTCTCCCTTGCCGTGAAGCAGATTCTCTCCGGCAAAGTTGAATACCGGATCGAAGAATAACATCCCTTTCGTCGCCCTGTTCGGCCCCACCGGCGTCGGCAAGACCGACCTGATCCGGGAGCTGTTCAGGGACCGCTTCGAGATCATCAGTGCCGATTCCATGCAGGTGTATCGGGGCATGGATGTCGGTACGGCCAAGCCCGATCGCGGGCTCCGGGAATCCATCCCGCATCATCTCATCGACATTCTGGAACCTGATCAGCAATGGAATGCCGGCCACTTTGTCCGGGAAGCCGAGCGGCTGCTGGGCGAGATCCGGGAGCGCGGACGGATGCCGCTGGTCTCCGGCGGAACGGCCTTTTACATCCGGTCGCTCCTGTACGGCCTTCCCGAAGCGCCCCCCGGGGATCCCGGAATCCGCGAGGAGATCAGGGTGGAGCGCGAGCGCCGCGGCCTCGGGGCGATGTTCGCCCGGCTCGGCGAGGTCGACCCCGTTACGGCCGGGAGGATCGAACCCCGCGACGAATACCGCATCCTGCGGGCGCTCGAGGTGTTCCGCACCACCGGACGGCCGCTCTCGTCCTACCGGGTTCCGGACCGGCCCCGGACGGACCTGGATCCGCTGCTGCTGGACCTGCACCGGGAGCGGGAAGATCTTGCGCACCGGATCGACCTCCGGGTCGAAGAGATGTTCCGGGACGGGCTGGTGGACGAGGTGGGGCGTCTGATCGCCGCGGGATATCGCGAGCAGGATCCCGGCATGCGGGGGATCGGCTATCGCGAGTTCTTTCTCATGCAGAAGGTCGGATGCATGGGATATGCGGAGGTCGCGGAGCTGATGAAGCGGAACTCCCGGCAGTATGCGAAGCGGCAGAGGACGTTCTTCCGGAGCATTCCGGGCACGGTCCGGATCGAGCCGGAAGCGACGGAATCGGTGCGGATGCTCGTGGAACCGTTTCTCGCCGCCCATGGTCTCGGGTGAACCGGGGCGGGAAGACGGGTTGACAACGGGAAGACGGGGGCCTTGACGCGGACCCCGGGAACCGTCATAATGACCGGACGCCGATCGGCTGGAAACGGCCCCGGGGCCGATGGTCAATACGTAGGAAGAGGTGAATAGCGTGCCTTGCGGAAGGAAAAGGAAGCGGAAAAAGATCGCGACCCACAAGCGGAAGAAGAAACTGCGGAAGAACAGGCATAAGAAGAAGAACAAGTAGATACGTCGGTTCTGCGGGGCTTGGCATATGCCTGGCCTCCCGCAGGGATACCATCCCGAAACGTTGAACACGGAAGGGCATGCCTCTGGACTATCCCCTCCTTTCACGGATCTCGGACCTGTCGGATTTTCGCAAGCTGCCGTCGGAAGAACTCGATCGGCTCGCAGGGGAAATCCGCGCCTGTATTATCGATACGGTAAGCCGGACCGGCGGGCATCTCGCCTCCAATCTTGGTGCCGTCGAGCTGACAATGGCGCTGCATCGGGTCTTCGATTCTCCGCGCGACAAGATCATCTGGGATGTCGGCCATCAGTGCTACACCCATAAACTCATCACCGGTCGATTCCCGCAGTTCGGCTCTCTTCGACAGCTGAACGGACTGAGCGGCTTCCCGAAGCGTTCGGAAAGCGAGCACGACGTCGTGGAGACGGGCCACTCGGCCACATCCGTTTCCACCGGACTCGGACTGCTCGCGGGCGAGCGGCTCGCCGGGCGCAGGGGAAAGGTGATCGCCGTGATCGGAGACGGAGCCCTGACCGGCGGAATGGCGCTCGAGGGGCTGAACCACGCGGGTCATCTCCAGAAGGACCTGGTGATCGTGGTGAACGACAACGACATGTCCATCGGCGTCAACGTCGGCGCGCTCTCCGCGCATCTGAGCATGCTCACGGCGACGTGGGCCTACCGCAAGGTGCGGGATACCATCGACAACGCCGTCGAGAGCATACCGTATTACGGCGCCCACATGATGGATTTCATCCAGCGGATCAAGAAAGGATTCAAGGCGGTCCTGTTCCGGGAGAACCTCTTCTCCGATCTCGGCTTCGATTACGTCGGTCCCATCGACGGACACGATCTCGGCATGCTTACCCGGGCGTTCCAGATGATCCGGTCCCTCGACCGGCCGGTGGTGGTCCATGTCCGGAGCCGGAAGGGAAAGGGATATCGCCACGCCGAGGGGAATCCTTCCCTTTTCCACGGGGTGTCTCCCTTCTCGATCGTCGACGGAAAGATCGAGAAGAAGGAACCGCGAACCTACACCGAAGTGTTCTCGAACGCCCTGCTGAACGCGGCGGGTCGGGACGACCGGATCATCGCGATCACCGCCGCAATGGCGGGCGGAACCGGACTGCAGCCGTTCCAGCTCCGATATCCCACCCGGTTCTTCGACACGGGGATAACGGAGCAGCACGCGGTCGCGTTTTCGGCGGGTCTCGCCGCTTCCGGGCGGCGGCCGGTCGTCGCGATCTATTCGACCTTCATGCAGCGGGCCGTGGACCAGGTGATCCACGATGTCGCCCTGCCGGGTCTTCCGGTGGTGATCGTCATGGACCGGGCGGGACTCGTTCCGGGGGACGGCGAAACCCATCAGGGTCTCTACGACATCCCGCTGTTCCGGTCCGTGCCGAATCTCACCTTTCTCGCCCCCTCGGGGGCGGCGGAAACCGAAGCGGCCTTCGCATGGGCGCTCGAGCATGAACGGCCCACCCTGATCCGCATTCCAAAGGATTCCTGTCCCGCCGATCCTGCCGGTCCGCCGCCGGTCCTGGAGGAGGGGAGAGGCCGGTTCCTCGTTCAGCGGCAGGCGGATCTCCTGCTCCTTTCGGTCGGCGGCCTCCTGGACCGGGTACGGGAAGCGCGGACGCTGATGGCCGATGCGGGTCTCGATGCCGACATTTTCGACCTGCGCTTCATCCGGCCGCTGGACGAGGATCATCTCGCGCAAGTTCTCTCATCGTATCGCTTCGTGGTGACCGTGGAGGACGGCGCCCGTTCGGGCGGTATCGGGGAAGCCGTCGCCGCCCTCGCTTCCTCGCGCGGTCTTTCCGCCCGGGTGCTGCCGCTGGGCGCTCCCGACCGCTTCCTCTCCCAGGCCGGCCGGGGGGAGCTCCTCGCTTCCTGCGGTCTCGACGGGCCGGGGATCGCCGGGAAAGCGGCGGCGCTGGTCGAAGGAACGGCGGTGCGTCCCGGGAAGACTCCGCGACCTTCCGCTCCGCGCCGGCGGGCATGATCCGCTCTTCCTGACCGCCCGTTCCGGCGATCTGCTTGACGCACCCTGTCGGGGCTGGTAGAATTTTCGCTGACCCCGCCGGATGGAACGGGAGCGGGGACGGGAGCACCGATTGAATGAATTCGAAACCCGGAAACTGAATCTGCGAAACGGCCGGAGCATCTCCTTTTCCGGAACGGATGGGGACCGGAGCGCGCTGGTGATGGGAATCGTCAACTGCACCCCCGACTCCTTCTATCCGGAAAGCCGGATGCCGGACCCGGAGACGGCTGCGGAAGCGGCGCTGCGGATGATCCGCGAGGGAGCCGACCTTCTGGATATCGGAGGGGAGTCGACGCGGCCCGGTTCCGATTCCGTGGATCCGGAGGAGCAGCTCCGTCGGATCGTCCCGGTCATCCGGGCGATCCGAGAAGCGAGCGATATTCCGGTATCGGTGGACACCCGTTCGGTCAGGGTGGCGGAAGCGGCATTCGAAGCGGGTGCGGATATCCTCAACGACGTGAGCGCCCTTACCGGAGATCCGGACATGGCCCGCTTCGCGGCCCGGGAAGGGGTCCCGGTGGTGCTGATGCACATGCGGGGCACACCGAAAACCATGCAGGAAGCGCCGTTCTACGAGGATGTGGTCCCGGAGATCATCGAGGAGCTTTCCGACTTCATGGACCGGGCCGGCCGGGCGGGTATCGGAAGCGACCGGATCATCCTGGACCCGGGCATCGGCTTCGGCAAGCGGCTCGAGGACAACCTCGCCGTCCTGCACGATCTCTCCGCGTTCCGGGCCCTGGGGTGTCCGATCATGGTGGGACTTTCCCGCAAGGGATTCATCGGTACGGTCACCGGCCGTCCGGTCGGTCAGCGGCTTGCCGGGACCCTCGCGGCGGAAGCCTGGGCGCTGTACGGCGGAGCGGATATCCTCCGGGTGCACGATGTCGGAGCCACGGTCGACCTGGTCCGGATGCACCATGCGATCCGGTCCGTCGGCAGGGCGGTGGATCGATGAGCTGGATCACCGAAACATGGCTCGCGAAGGAAGTTGTCCTGCCGATCCTGGACGTCCTCATCCTCGGGTTCCTGATTTACAAGAGCTATCAGATCCTCGTGCAGACCCGCGCGATCCAGCTGGTGAAGGGCGCGTTCCTGATGGTGCTGATCTACGCGACCGCCTTTTTCTTTCAGCTCCGCACCCTGCTCTGGATCCTCAACACCCTCGCTCCCGGTCTCGTGATCGGCATCGCCATCATTTTTCAGCCGGAGCTGCGGAAGATCTTCACGCGGATCGGCCAGGGCACCTGGTTCCGCATGACCACCCGGGCGCGTCCGCAGCAGCTCGACTCGGTCCTGAATGCGGTGGAAGTGCTCGCGGGCAGGCGGCGGGGTGCGCTCATCGTGTTCGGCCGCAACGTGGGCCTGAAGAACATCATCGATACCGGAACGAGACTGAATGCGGAACTCTCCTCCAGCCTCATCCTGACCATATTCGGACACGAGACACCGCTTCACGACGGGGCGGTGGTGATCGACGAGGGCAAGCTGATGGCGGCGGGCTGTTTCCTGCCGCTCTCCGAACAGGCGGACATCCGGCGCAGCTTCGGAACCCGTCACCGGGCGGCGCTCGGCCTGGCGGAAGAGACCGACGCGCTCGTGCTGGTGGTATCGGAGGAGACCGGAGCCATTTCCGTTGCATACGACGCAAAAATCTACTACGATCTGACGGTGGATGAGATTCGCCGGAAAATGAAGGAGCTCCTGAACTTCCGGGAGCTCGAAGAGGAGCGGGAGGAAGTGGTTCTTGAAGAGTAGACCGCTCCCCGAACGGCTGGCGGAAAACTGGCCCGCGAAAGTGCTCTCCGTCGTCGCCGCCCTGGTGCTCTTTCTGTTCAACCGCTTCAGCAATCTGGAGGAGCGGTTTCTCAGTGTTCCGCTGCAGGTGGTCACCGCATCGGGGTACATTCCGGCGGCTCCGTATCCGAAGGTGGTCCGGGTAACCATCCGGGGTGAAGCGGGGACGATCTTTCCGATCCTCGAAGACGATATCGAGGCGGTCACGGATCTTACCGAGTACACCAGCGAGGGAGTCTACCGGGTGCCGGTGATCATCCGCCGGCAGGACACCGCCCTGGAAGCCGACGCGCTGGAATTCCGCGTCGACCCGCTGAACGTTACCATCACCCTGGAACAGTTGCTGGTGAAGTCGGTCGACGTGACGCCGACGCTCTCGGGTTTTCCCGCCCGCGGCTACGAGATGACCCAGTCCTTCGTCTCGCCTCCCGCCGTAACCGTCGCAGGCCCGCGCTCGCTCATGGAAAGCCTCCAGGCGATTCCCACGGAGGATGTGGAGCTTGCCGGCAAGCAGGAAAGTTTCACGACCCGGGTGAGACTCGCGATGCCGAGCCCTCTGCTGTCGGTGCGGGGAGGCGAGTTCGTGGAGTTCCGTGCCACCATCCAGGAGGCGGTCATCCTCCGTACCCTTGAACCGGTGGATGTCGTCACGATCGGACTCGATCCCGAACTTTCGGTGCGCTCGACCCTGCCTTCCGGATCCATCCGCGTACAGACGAGTCAGAATCAGCTGGAGAATCTGAAACCCGATCAGGTACAGCTGCTGGTAGACTGCTCGGGCATCGAGAGCCCCGGGGTGTACACCCTTCCGGCGCGACCCGATCTTCCCCGGGGATTCCTGGTGCTCTCCTTCGAACCGACCGTGGTGCGTCTGGAGATCGGGCGGACCGGAGGAAGCGATTCCATCGAAAGAGGAGAGGCGCAGCGGTGATCCGGGGTATCGGCATCGATATCGTCCATGCGAACCGGATGGCGCGATGGATCGACGATCCCGAGCTGCTGGATCGATACTTCCATCCCGAGGAGCTCGCCTCGGTTCACCGCAAGGGAAAGACGGCGATCCTCTCGCTCGCGGCCCGATTCGCGGCCAAGGAAGCCTTCGGGAAGGCCCTGGGTACCGGTCTGCGCGGCATCCGGCTGCGCGATATCCGGGTCACGAACGACGACAACGGGAAGCCGCATATCCAGCTTTCGGAGACCGCGCGGGATGCGCTGAATCGGGTCGGAGGCGGAGTGATCCACCTTTCCCTGACCCACGAGCGCGAGAACGCCGTGGCCATGGTCGTGATCGAGGGAGAGATGCCATGACGGAGACGCAGGAGAATGCGAGCGGAAAGCTCACGTTTTTTTCCCGGAATCCTCTGACCTGTCCGGTCTGCGAAACGGGATTCTATCGCGAGGAGCTTCTGACCGGCCGGGGACGGATGATCGCCGGAAACCTGACCGACGAACTGCGGCGGCTCTACGAACCGTCGAAGAAGTTCGGCGAGATCTATCCGCTGGTCTACCCGGTCACCGTCTGTCCTTCCTGTCTCACCGCCGCCTATCCTCAGGACTTCTCCGAAAATCCCCGGGAAGCGAGGGAGAATCTTTCCCGGGATTCCGAGCGGCGGCTCGAGTCCATCCGTCCGATCTTTCCGGATCTCGACTTCGCCGAGCCGCGGAACCTGAAGGAAGGGGTCGCCTCGTACTTCCTGGCCGTCATGTGCTACGAATTCCTGCCGAAGGAGTTCGCTCCGACCTTCAAGCGGGGCGTCTCGGCGCTCCGTGCGGCGTGGCTCTCGAACGACCTGCACCGGAAATTTCCTTCGGAGCATTACGACTACCTGGCGAAGCTCTTTTACCGGAAGGCCCGGTTTTTCTATTCCCTTGCGGTGGAATACGAGCAGAACGGCAAGGAGACGCTGGGCGGCGCCCAGAACCTGGGTCCCGACCTGGACAAGAACTACGGCTACGACGGTCTTCTCTACCTTTCGGGTCTTCTCGAGTACAAGTACGGACCGCAGCAGGATGAATCGAAGCGGAAGGCGTCCCTCGGACAGGCAAAGCGAACGATCGCCCGGATTTTCGGGATGGGAAAGGCCTCGAAGGACAAGCCGTCGCCGCTGCTGGAGCAGGCCCGGGAGATCTATGCGGAGATCGCACAGGAGCTGAAGGAAGACGTCGCGGATGAGTAGCCGGAACATCCGTCTCCTCCTCTCGTACGACGGCACCGACTTCTACGGATGGCAGGTGCAGGCCAGGGGAAGAACCGTGCAGGGCGTGCTCGAGGAGGCGCTCGGGAAAATGCACCGGCACGATGTTCCGGTTCTCGCTGCCGGCAGGACCGATTCCGGCGTTCATGCCGACGGACAGGTGGCCAATTTCTTCACCGATATCGACTCGATCCCCGCCGGGCAGTTCGCCCGTGCGCTGAACTCCTACCTGCCGCGCGACGTGAAAGCGCTCGCCAGCAGTGAGGCGGACCCGTCGTTCCATTCCCGCTACGGCGCCGTGGCCCGCATCTACCAGTACCGGATCCAGCCCGGTCCCGCGCCGCATCCCCTCTACCGGCGTTACGCTCTCCACGTGAAGGAGCGGCCGGACATCGTGCAGCTGAACCGGATGGCCGCCTGCCTGGTTGGTACGCACGATTTCACGGCGTTCACGGTTCCCCGGGATGCGAATCCGACGAGGGTCCGAACCGTTCACTCGGCATGCTTCTTTGCCGAGGGACCCTTTCTGGTGTTCCGCATCGCCGCGAACGCCTTTCTCTGGCGAATGGTCCGCTCCCTGGTCGGGACGATGCTGGAACTGGAACAGAAAATGATCGATCCCTCCCGAATGGAGGAGATTCTCCGGTCCGGGGAACGGGAGCGGGCGGGAACCACCGCTCCGGCCCACGGACTCGTGCTGCACAAGGTGATCTATCATGGCGAACCGTTCCTATACTGATTTCTGGAAGCTCCTCGACCTGGTCGAGGACTATGTTCAGACCGGTTACCGGAGCATTCATCCGGAACCCCCGGATTTCTCCCGGACACCAGCGGCGGAAACACCCGTTCGTGCGGCGGCACCATCCGACGGGAGCGGTCCGACTGCCCGGCCCGACCCGGCCGGGGATCGCCGCTCCCGGCCCGATGGGCCGTCCGGCACTCCGCACGGAACACGCCCCGGACCGGACGACGGGGGCGCCGACGAGGACTCCCTCCTGCCCCGGGAGCGGCGGGAAGCCCTGCTCGCCCAGGTCGCCGGTGAAGTGTCCGCGTGCGACCTCTGCCGGCTCTGCGAGGGCAGGCGGAACGCGGTTCCGGGAATGGGCGTGATGGATCCGCTCGTCATGGTCATCGGCGAGGGGCCCGGAGAAGAGGAGGACCGGAGCGGACTGCCGTTCGTGGGGCGGGCCGGACAGTACCTGGACAAGTGGCTCGACGCCATCGGTCTCTCGCGGCGGACCAACTGCTGGATCGGGAACGTGGTCAAGTGCCGCCCGCCCGGAAACCGCGACCCGCAGCCGGACGAAGAGGCATCGTGCCTGCCCGTATCTCAGGCGGCAGATCTCGCTGCTCCGGCCCCGGGCGATCCTCACGGTGGGGCGGATCTCCTCCCGGATACTGACCGGACAGGCGAGCGGGATCGGCGCGCTCCGCGGACGGACCTATTCCTTTGCCGGAATCCCGGTCATCCCCACCTACCATCCCAGCGCAGTGCTCCGGAACCAGGATCTGCGGAAGCCGGTCTGGGACGATCTGCAGCGTCTCCGGGACCTTCTCGATGGCTGAGCGCTTCGTCGACGTCTCCTTCAACCTGCCGGTACACGGGACTTTCACCTACACGGTTCCGGACGGAATGCCGTGCGTCGTCGGGGTCCGGGTGACGGCGCCGGTCGGCCGGCGGGTCCTTACCGGCGCGGTGGTCGCCGAACGGGATTCCCCGCCCGAAGGCGTCACCGGGTTCAAGGAAATCCGCCGCGTGGTGGACCGGGAGCCGCTTTTCGGTCCGGAGCAGGTGGAGCTGTCCCGCTGGATCTCCTCGATGTATCTCTGCAGCCTCGGCGAGGCGCTTTCGGTGATGCTGCCCGGAGGCCGCCAGGAGCGCGGCCTTCCGGGGCTGGACATTCCCGGCGACCCGGTACTCTCCGGCGGAGTGACCCTCTCGACCGAACAGGAAGCTGCGATCGCGAGGATCTGCGGAGCCCGCAGCGGCATCTTCTATCTCTACGGAATTACCGGCTCGGGCAAGACCGAAGTGTTCCTGCGCGCGGCGGCCCTGACCCTGGAAGAGGGAAGGGATGTGATCTATCTGGTCCCGGAGATTTCCCTGACGCACCAGGTGGTCGAAGCGGTTCGCGCGCGTTTCCGGGAGCAGGTGGCGGTGCTCCATTCGGGACTGACCCCCTCGCAGCGGCTCACGGAGTGGATGCGGATCCGGAAGGGCGAAGCGCGTCTGGTCATCGGTGCCCGGAGCGCCGTCTTCTCGCCGGTGCGGAACCTCGGCATGGTGGTCGTGGACGAGGAGCACGAGGGTTCGTACAAATCCGGCTCCACGCCGCGGTATCACGCCCGTCAGGTCGCGATGAAGCGCTGCCGGGACGCGGGTGCCCGCCTGGTCATGGGGAGCGCCACGCCATCCGCCGAGGCGTTTCACCTGATGCGGGAAGGGCGCCTGGACCGCATCCGGCTCACCCGGAGGCTCTCGGGCGGGAGCATGCCCGAGATCGTCGTGGTGGACATGAAGAAGGAGCAGGGCGCCATCTCGAAGCGCCTCAGCGAAGAGATCCGGCGGACCCGCGAAGAGGGGCGGCAGTCGATTCTCTTTCTCAACCGGCGGGGCTTCTCCTACTTCTTTCACTGCCGCAGCTGCGGCTATCAGATGAAGTGCCGGAACTGCTCGGTCTCCCTGACGTACCACAAATCGCGGAACCAGATGCTCTGTCACTACTGCGGCTTCCGGAGTTTCCCCGTCTCCGTCTGTCCCGAATGCGGCTCTCTCGACGTCGGCTATTCGGGTTTCGGGACCGAAAAGATCGAGGAGGATCTCGCCCGGCACTTTCCCGATTTCTCGATCCGGCGCGTCGATACCGATGCGGTCCGGAAGCGGGACGTGCTGCCGGAGATCCTGTCCGATTTTCGCAGCGGAAAGATCGATATCCTGGTGGGAACCCAGATGGTGGCGAAGGGTCTCAACTTCCCGGGCGTCAAGCTCGTCGGGATCGTCCTTGCGGATACCGGTCTGCAGGTTCCCGATTTCCGTTCCGAGGAGCGGACTTTCGCCCTGGTGACGCAGGTTTCGGGCCGGGCCGGGCGTTTCTTCCCCGACGGCAGGGTGATCGTTCAGACTTTCCTGCCGCAGAACGAAGCGATCCGCCTCGCGGCCGCAGGCGACGAGGATTCGTTCTACCGGAAGGAGCTGGAGAGCCGGCGGATGCTCTGGTTTCCGCCCTATTCGCGCCTGATCCGTATCGTCTTCCGCAGCCGCGACCGCGACCGGGCCCAGAATACGGCCCTTGCGTTCGCCGAAGGGGTCATGGCCGCCGGACGTACGGGGGCGGAGATCCTGGGGCCCGCCGAGTGTCCCCTCGCGGTCATCTCCCGGAATTTCCGTTTTCAGCTCATTTTCCGTTCCGCCTCCTTCGACGTTCTCCACGCGGCGGTTTCCCGGATCTACCGGAGCTTTTCCGCTCCCCGGGACGTCTACCTGGAGGTCGATGTCGATCCGGTCAGTCTCCTCTGACGTGCACCGGCGGCGGATTCCGACACGCTGCGCGGCCGTCACCACCGATCCCCGTCCCGCTTACCGAGGTTGCATTTCGGGCGAATTTCCGGTACCATGAAAGACAGGTGAATGATGATGAAAATACTCACATTAGGAAATGAGGTTCTGCGGGAAAAGGCGGCTGCCGTTCCCGATATCGATGATGAAATCCGGCAGCTCACAGGGGACATGCTGCAGTCCATGTACCGGGGAAAGGGGATCGGTCTCGCCGCACCCCAGGTCGGAGACCTGCGACGGATCTTCGTGGTGCACGTCGGAGAAGACATTCCCCGAGTTTTCATCAACCCGGAGATCATGGAGACTTCCTTCGAGCGTGCGGATCTGGAAGAGGGATGCCTGAGCATTCCCGGTGTATACGCCGATATGCTGCGCCCCGCTGCGGTGAAGGTGCAGGCCTGGAACGAACGGGGAAGACCGTTCACGCTCGACGCCGACGGGATTCTATCCCGTGTCATCCAGCACGAGCTCGACCATCTGAACGGCGTTCTCTTCATCGACCGGCTTTCCGAGGAGGACCGGGAGAACGTGCTGAAGCAGTATCGGATGCTGCGGAAAAAGAAATCCAAAGTACGCAGCTGATGCGCGTCCTGTTCGCCGGAACACCCGACATCGCCGTTCCCTCCCTCCGGGCAATCGCGGAAGCCTTTCCCGTCTGCGGCGTTCTCACCACGCCCGACCGGGCCGCCGGGCGGGGACGGCAGCCGGCCCATTCGCCGGTAAAGTCGGCCGCCCTCGAGCTCGGGCTTCCGGTGCTGCAGCTCCGGACGCTCGGACGGGAAGCCCGGGAGGAGGTCGCGGATCTCTCCCCGGACGTGCTGGCGGTGGTGGCGTACGGGCGGATCTTCGGGCCGAAGTTTCTCGACCTGTTTCCGAAGGGCGGAATCAACCTGCATCCTTCCCTTCTGCCGCGTTTCCGCGGCCCTTCGCCCATCCCCGCGGTGATCCTGGCGGGAGACCGGGAGACCGGTTTCACGGTGCAGAGAATCGCACCGGGAGTGGACGAAGGCGATATTCTCGTCCAGGAACGCATCGCGATGACCGGCCGGGAAACGACCGGTTCCCTGACGGCGCTGGCCGCCGAGCGGGGAGCCGCGCTCATGCGGGACGCGCTCGCGGCCATCGAAGCGGGCACGGAACGGCCGGTTCCCCAGGCGGGCGATCCGGTCTACTGCGGCATGATCGACAAGGAGGACGGACACATCGACTGGACGATGCCCGCGGAGCGGATCGAACGGATGGTCCGCGCCTTCGATCCGTGGCCCCGGGCCTGGACCGGATGGAACGGAACGGTCCTGCTGATCCTCGAGGCGGAAGCCCGTGCGGACGGCGACCGGCCGCCGTCCGTTTTCGAGGACGGAAACGGTGCGGCGGAACCCGGGACGGTGCTGGGTATGGACAAGAAGGCCGGAATTCTGGTACAAACGGGAAAAGGGGTCCTTGCCCTGCGACGGCTTCAGCTGCAGGCGAAGAAGCCGCTGGATTATCACTCCTTCCTCAACGGCACCCGGGGATTCCTCGGGAGCATCCTCGGAGGACCAGAATGAAATATGGACAGAGACGATCCGGCGGTGTTTTCTCCGGATCGGATGACGGACCGGAACAGTACTATTTCAGGATCGCGGTGATTGCCATTGTCGGTGCCGTCGTGCTCGCGGGGACAGCGGGAATGATCGCGTTCTTCCTTTCCCTTCGGGGGACCGAGCAGGTATCCGTTCCGGATGTCCGGGAGATGGAACTGGTCGATTCGCTCATCACGCTCCAGGACAAGGGCCTCTACCCGCAGGTCCAGGTCCGTTTCTCGTCCGATCCGACCCTGAAGGGAAAGATCGTGAGTCAGCAGCCGAGGCCCGGGAGCCTGGTCAAATCCGGAAAGCGGGTGAGCCTTGTGGTGAGCAAGGGAGCGGTGGTCGACAAGGTCGAGAATTTCATCGGACAGAATCTGAACGAGGTCAAGATCCATCTTCAGACGCTTTTTACCACCTACAAGCCGCTTCTGCGGATCAAGGAACCGGTCACCTATGTCTTCGACGCCGAAGCCGAGCCGGGAACCATCATCGAGCAGAATCCGGAAGCCGGGACGGAGTTGACGGGGCTGACCGATCTGGAGCTGGTGGTGAGCCGCGGTCCGGCGGGGAAGGAGCTGCGCGCGGGCAACTTCGTCGGTCTGCCGTATCCCGAGGCCATCCAGAAGCTTTCGCGGGAGAATGTGCCGTTCCTGTTCTCGCTGCGGGAAACCGCCGCGGGGGAGATGCCGGGAATCGTTGTCTCGCAGGATCCCGGTTCAGGACAGACCATGCCCGAGAATCAGCCGCTTCACCTCGTGGTGACCAGGCCGAGATCCGTGCCCCGCGGCTACGTGGCGGGACTGTTCGAGTACTCGCTGCCCGATTACCCGATCGCGGTGGACATGCGGCTCGAATCGATCACTCCGTCGGGCGAGCGACGGGAAGTCTTCGCCATGAAACATCCCGGCGGCAACCTGGCGGTTCCGTTCGTGGAGCCTGAAAACAGCATCCTGGTGCTTTCGATATTCGACCGGGAAGTGATCCGGCACACCGTCGGACCGGAGTAGGGAAGCGGCAGGATCACCAGGGCGCCGGCGCGCGGAAGCCGGAAGCGGACTGCCGGAAGCCGGGCACCGGAACTCGGACTTCTTGACAGGTTCCGGCGTATCTGCTACCATCTGTCCGTTGCATGCGAGCGTCGTATAATGGTTATTACCCGAGCTTCCCAAGCTCGTGACGAGGGTTCGATTCCCTTCGCTCGCTGAAAGAAATCATTCAGTAAAAGGCAAATGATTCGCCCGGAAGATATCCCGGGCGTTTTTTTGTTCATCCGCCGACATGCCGCCCGGTAGCAACCGACGTCCGGATCGCCGCGTGAATGATGACCCGGGACGCCGCCCGCCGATAACTTTTTGCATCGATTCTTCTTGCACCCGCTTCCCGAAATGCATACTATTTACACAAAAGGATGAATTTCTCTATTCATCCCGTACTGGTGCGCTGCTGTCGGGAGGAAGCGATCCTGATGTGTTCATACTCCATCACCGAAAAAATGGGAGAATTCCTGGTAACGCTGGGCATCATGTCGCTGGACCAGGTACAGGATGTGCTGCGCAGACAGCAGCGCGAGCCGCATAAACTGTTCGGGCAGATCGCGGTGGATTGCGGATACATCGACGACGGAGCGATTCTCGACTATGCCGATTACAAGTACGACGACCGGGGCCGGTGATCGAACCGGACCGCCGCACCGGGTTCCCTACCGTTCGAACGTCTGCAGGTATCCCAGGACAAGCCGGTCGACCGACAAGGTTCCGGGCAGGCCGAGGATGCGTGAACGTTCCGCTTTCATCTCCTGCAGCCAGGAGCGGATGATGGACTCGATCGCCGGGTCGGGCTAAGACGATGAACCCGGTGAAGATATCCTTCCGCCATGGCGCAGGCCTCCTTGCTCCCTCGTATTGTACCATGGCGGAAGGCGGCGGGAAATCGGAACTTCGCAGTCCGGGTATCCGGCCGGGTGCGGCAGGATTCTGCAGGATCGGTTTACGGATGGCGGCCACCGTCAGAGCGGGACGCCGACCCCGAACAGAAGAGAGAGGGCATCGATGTCGACCTCGGTGTCGTCGGCAGGGTAGGCGAGGGGACGGGAATAGCGTACCTCCCCGGTCATCAGCACGATCCCGCCCTTTCCCACCGGTACCAGGAACCGGGCGAACAGCGGAATTTCCATGGTTCGCTCGGTATAGGTTCCGGTTACGTCGCCCGCCGGGTATTCGTAATATGCGTTCCGTTCTCTCCCCCGTCGTCTTCGAGCGGCTCTTCCCAGGTCGGTCCGCTCGCCCGGCTCAGCATGCCGCCCGCCTGAACCCCCAGGGTGAAGTCGAGGGCCTGCAGGGAAACGGGTGACAGTGCGGCTGAGATCAGCGTCAGGAGCAGGAACTGGAGCAGGCGAACGGCCATAATCCCTCCGGAAGAAGTTCCGGATACCGGAACCGGATGCCTCCACTCTATCCCTTCAACACGGCTTTCGCAAGTTCATTCCCTGCAGAATCACCATTCCTCGCAACGCGGCCGACCGGACCGATGGGTACCGGTAACGGATCCGTTGTTTTCCGTTTTTCCGGGTGGTACATTGATGGAGGAGGCTGCGATGCGGGCGGAAGAGCTTATCGCGTTTGTACTCAGGCAGAAGCTGGAGCGGGGAAGCGCCGGAGAGCCGCCCCGGCGGGTCGTCATGTCGATGGGCAGTTACCGCAAGCTCCGGGACTACCACGCCCGTCTCGGGGAAGTGCCGGAGGGCATGGAGGACTATATCGGCCGTTACCGGCTTTTCGATCTTCCCATCTACATCGACAACGCGACGACCTGCCGGGTCGACTGAGCCTTCGGGCCGTCGGGCCCCTTCGGACGGAAAGAGTCTACAGGTCGAGTGCGAATCCCACCGTTACCCCGATCGCATTCGGAAACGCATCGAAATTGTCTTCGAACCCGGAGAGAACCCGGGTGTACCGGATCTCCCCGCTGAGCGTCCCGGGACCAACGGGCCGCTCGTATCCCGCTCCGATCGCGAACCCGAACAGGACCCGGTTATCCGGCCCTTCATAGACGATGGTCCGGGTGTTATCGGTCAAGGTTTCGAAATCGACATCACCCAGAACGAACATCAGGTCGGGACCGGCGACCCCATAGATCGAACCGGGACCGACCGGCAGCCTGCCTTTTGCGAGAACCGGGATCTCGAGAACGCGGAGGTTGATGAGCACCGACCTGTCGTCGCCGGAGATGTCTTCCTCGTACGAGTATCTGCCCCGAAGGTTGCCGACCAGGAGTTCCGGCTGCACGGCGAACCGGTCGCTGATCCCGAACTCGAGGAACAGGCCCAGGGTCGTGCCGAGTGCGATGCCGTTGTCACCGTCCCGACTGTCGATTGAATTTTCCCAGTCGTCTCCGCTGAACCATCCGAAGTTCAGGCCGGTCCGTCCGCCCGCGCGAAGAGAAACCTCCTGCGCGTACAGCGGTGAGCCCGGGAACGCAAGCCCCGCCGCCGTGAAACCGATCAGAAAAAGAACTGCTGCGTATTTCATGCTCCCTCCTCTTGATGCCGGTCCTGGGAAAAGGTACGGGAGCGCGGGACGGCGCGGCAAGCGTTTTCGGGCGGAAGCGGACATGAAAAAGGCGGCCCGTGCGGCCGCCCTGGAACTGTTTGCGAAAAGAGCAGCGATTACAGGTCGAACTCAGCTCGACCACATCATTCCTTCTTCTCCACCGCCTGGCCGTGCAGGTCGATCGGTTCCACCCGGGTGATGGGACGGATACCGTGCGAATCGGCGAAGGCGGTCATCTGCCGCGGGTCGAGCCATGCGGCGAGAGTGCCCCGTGAAACGTGGATCCAGAAGTCCGGGGTTCCGTCCTTCCTCTGCAGCGGATCGGAAGCATACCAGCCCTGCCGCAGTTCCCCGTCGGCGACTGCCCCGGCGACTGCCGGATGCTTCGGTCGGTATTTCGCGTCCGGAAGGTAGCCGCCGGCCTGCCAGGTGCGCATGCGGTCATGAAAAAGATAGCGTTGCTGTCCGACCTGCATGGCGTCGAACCAGCCCTCGACGAGCTCGTCGTTGTAGAAGAGGTACCCCATCTCGCCCTGATGGGGAGTGCCGGGGTCGGTGATGAATATCCGGGACAGCCAGCGATGCTCGTCGACCGGGGCCGGTTCCGGAGGCGACGGGAGCGGCTGAACCGGTTCCGCCACAGCCGGCGGCGGCTGTTCGGCCGGAGGAGGCGGCGATGCACAGCCGGCTGCGAAGCCGAACAGGACGAGAATCGCCGGGAGTACCGCAGCCCGCAGCGGCGCTGCCGGGAGGAGGCCTTTCGTTGGTTTCATGTGCCCAGCATAGCCCGACGGCAGCGGGTTTTCAAGCCGCGGGAGTCCAAAGTCCCCGGAGGTCTCGAAGGGTGCGGCAGGCGGATCGGTGGAGATGCGGCGCGGCGGGACGACCGGGACGAGTCTCCGCTCGGGAAGTCGTCCCGCCTCACTCGATGACGGAGAAGCGCTCGCCCCGCCGGAACAGGGAAATCTTCCGGGTGGATTCCGAGACCGCGAGCGAAACCGCGTCGGTGACGGTGGTGATGGCCGCGGCCGCCCGATGACGGGATCCGTATCCCGAGGGCAGCGTGGAGTCGGCCGGGTCCGCCGTCAGGTAGGTTCCTGCAGACATGATCACGCCGTCTCCCCGGAGGATGAACGCCCCGTCGATCCGCGAGAACTCCTTAATGGTTTCCTCCAGACTCGGATCCATGATACTGCGGGCCGCTCGTCGTGTCCAGGAACGGGTTGATGACCATCTGCTGGCAGTAGCGCCTGACCCGCTCGAAATCGCCAAGGACGAAAATCGTTCCGACCGGCTTTCCCTCTCTTCCTTCCCGGGCGATGGTCGCCGCGACCCGATCGCCCGCGCGAGGACCTGGTTCTGCGGGTCCTCCGCCACCGCTCCTTCCACGACCGGAAACAGCAGGTCGAACGTCGCGTCCAGGTCGGAAACCAGTACCGAATCGAGGCGGCCGGTGTCCGGCGGCCCGAGCACGCTGACCACCCGGTCACCGCGTGCGAGGTGTCCGAGGCTGAGAGCGAAAAGGAGCGACAGCTCGATCCGGCTCGCCCGGCTGAAGCTGCCCTGGGGAACCGGGATGGAATCGGTGCAGATCGGCGGAAGGGGAGCCTTGCCGGCGGAAGCGGGAACCGCGGCGAACAAGGGATGGGGGAGGGTGGTCGCTACCGGGAGCGACTCCATGATCGCGAGTATTTCCCGGCGATCCGCATGGACGATCACCGCTCCGGCGCCGATTTCCTCCGCCAGCGCCAGGGCGTGCCGCAGTGCCGCCGTGGAAATATCGTGGAACGGTGCCTTTCCGGGGACGTTGTCCCCGACTGCGGAGCCGGTGCAGGATCCGGTAGAGCTGCCGCGGATTCCGGGCTGCGAGAGCACGCTCGATCAGGTCCGGTGCCGAGAGCCGGGCTGCGGTCTGCCGGAGCACCTCGAGATGCTGCTCCGCCCCGCTCAGGATGAGAACGGCGAGATACACCTTCTCGTCCGCCGCGGAACCGTACCGGATTCCTTCCCGGCTCAGACCTGCACAGAGGATCGGGAGGGGAGACCCTCTATCCGGGCATGGGGAATGGCGATTCCGCCCGGGAACGGGTCGAAGCGAGATGCTCGCGATCCCAGATCTTCTGCAGGAAATTTCCTCGCGGTCCATCCCCGGGATGTCCCTGCCTGCCGCGTCCGCGAGTTCCTCGAACAGGCCCTCCCGGTCGACCGCCGAGAGGAAAAGGGTCCGTTCCGGCGAGAGATAGCGGCCGAGAGCCATCGATGTCCTCCTTGCGGGAACCGGACCGGATATCCCGTCCGGGTCAGGAAACCTGCAGCGTGATGAAAAGATCTCCTTTCTTTCCGCAGCAGGGGCAGGGATTGCCCTGACCGGCGAGACGGAGTTTCTGATTGTTCCGGGCACCCGCGGGGACCGTAACCATCAGCGCCTTCCCGTTCGGGATCTTCAGCTTGATCCGGCACCCGTTCGCCGCCTGCTCCCGGTTCAGCCGGATATCGGTGTGGATGTCGGTCTCCGTTTGCTGCTGCTGTGCCGGCCGGTTCCGTGCGGCCGTGCCGGATCCTGCCTGTCCGCCGCCGAACGAAAAGTAGGTCGTTCGATCTCCGGCGCCCGAAGACTCCTCGCCGCTGAACAGATCCTCGAAGATATCGCCGAAGATATTGAAGTCCCGCCGGCCGCCGGTTCGGGCTCCTCCGCTCCTTCTGCGCGTTGTGCCGCCGAACTGATTCATGAAGTCGCTGAAGTTGAAACCGAACGGATTCCCGGTAAAGCCGGACTGTCCGCTCCCGGTGTAGGAGCCGTACTTCCGCATGGTGTCGTACTCCTGGCGTTTCTGCGGATTCCCGAGAACGTAGTACGCCTCGGAGATCTCCTTGAATCTGCGCTCCGCTTCTTCCCGGTTCTCCGGATTCTTGTCGGGATGATGGACGACCGCGAGCTTCTTGTACGCCCGCTTGATTTCATCCTGGCTCGCCTGCTCTGCGACTCCCAGGACGGCATAATAATCTTTCTCCTGCATAACTCACTCCGTTCGCATTATACTTCAAACCGGGATCAGGTGAAAGACGTTGCGTTGCTTCAAGTTTATCGGACCCTGATCCGAAAGAATAACGTAGGACCGGTATATGTTGAAAACTCTCTTCCCGCCGGGGACATTTCCATCGGCCTTTCTGCTGTCTCTTGTTTCCCTCCGGCTCTTCCCGGATGCACCGGGAGACCTGTTGCCGGCAGGCGTGCTGGCGGGATCCTTTCTGATTCTGACGATATTCCATCTTTTCCTGTTTTTCGCCGTATCCGACCGGGCGTTTCTGGCTCTCTCCGCAGCCGTCGCCCCCTATGGTCTGTTCCTGCTTCTGAGCGGCGGGCCTTCCGGCGAGGCAGTGCTTCCGCTCATCGCCCTGTGCGGCGGCGCTGCACTCGGGGGCACGGTTCTGTCCGCGCGAACGCTTCTCGGCCTGCGCGATGCCGCACCGGCCTGGTATCGGGGCATGCTGGCGGCTGCCCTTCTCCTGCCGCTTGTCTTTGCCGCCGGGGCATTCCTGGTGCCCGCGCACTGGCGGATCGAGGCCGGAGCCGCAGCAGCCGCGGCGGTTGTGGGAGCGCTCCTGGCTGCCGTTCTGCGATACGGATACCGGATGGACGGCGGACGGCTTCTCCTCACGGCCGCGCTTTTTCTGGTTCTCGCTTTTCCCGTTCTCCCGGTGTTTCTGCCGGATCACGTCCGGGAACCGCTGATCGGAAGATTCGGGTTCCTGCCGGCGACGGTAGCCGGAATCTTCCAGGTGCTGCTGCTCTCGCTGGCGGCGGGTTTCCGGATCAGGGCTCTGGCACACGATCGCGACCGCTCCCGGCGTCTCGCCCTGGATACGCTGCGGGATGTGGACCGGTTGAAGGACGACATTCTCGCAACGATAACGCACACGCTGAAGACTCCGATGCAGGGCATCATCGGCATCGTATCCTCCCTGATCGACGGCTCCGCCGGACTGCTGTCGGGTCGGGCCCAGGACAGTCTGCAGATGGTCCTGTCCAGCGCCCGGAAGCTCTCCGAGCTCGTCGGGGAGATTCTGGACTACTCCATGCTCCGGAACACCAACACTCCTCTCTCGATCCGGCCGCTGAACGTTCGACGGCTCGCGGAATCGGTGGCTCAGATGGTACGGCCCCAGCTCGTGGAAAAGGAGCTTTCCCTGGAGCTGCGGATTCCCGAAAACCTGCCCCCGGTGATGGCGGATGTCCTGCGCCTGCAGCAGGTTCTGTTCCATCTGACGGCGAATGCCGTCCAGTACACGCGGGAGGGTTCGGTCTCGATCTGGGCGGAGCTGCAGGACGGTTCGGTACGCATCGGAGTAAGCGACACCGGGATCGGCATTCCGCAGGATAAACTCGAAGCGGTATTCGAACCGTTCACGCAGACCGAGACCGAAATGGTCCGGCGGAGCCAGGGAGCCGGACTCGGGCTGGCGATCGCACGGAGCCTCATCCAGATGCACGGCAGCACCATCTCGGTGCGTTCGGAACCGGGCACCGGCAGCACCTTCAGTTTTCTCCTGGATGCGGGCGAGGAAGCCCAGGATGATTCTCCGGAAGAGGATCTCGAACCGGTGGAAGAGGAGAACGGAAACGGGCACGCTCCGGCGCAGGAGGAGGTCACGATCAAGGGAATCGTCGGAGAGAAGGACGTTTCGATCCTGCTCGTGGACGACGAACCGGCGAATCTCCACGTTCTCGCGAGCGTGCTGGCCCTGAAACAGTATTCGGTGGTCTTTGCCCGGAGCGGAGAGGAGGCATTCCGCATGCTCGCCCGGGGCGACCGGATCGACCTGATCATCATCGAGCGGCGGATGCCGGACATGTCCGGCTATGTGTTCTGCCGGAAGCTCCGGCAGAATTACCCGATGAACGAACTGCCGGTGCTCATGGTGACCGGAAAACACCATGTATCCGCTCTGGTGAAAGGGCTCGGCTCGGGCGCCAACGACTATCTTCTCAAACCCTTCTCGCGGGAGGAGCTCTATTCCCGGATCACCACGCATCTGAAGATTTCGCGGCTTCACCGTTCCTTTACCCGCTTCATCCCGATGGAGTTTCTCAGGCATCTCGGGAAGCTGAGCATCGACGAGGTTCACCTCGGCGACAACGTCCAGAAGGAGATGACCATCATGTTCGCGGATATCCGCGGCTTTACCGAGATGTCGGAGAACATGAGCCCCGAGGACAATTTCCGCTTCCTCAACTCGTATCTCACCCGGGTCGGACCGGTAATCCGGCGGCACGGCGGTTTCGTGGACAAGTACATCGGAGACGCCGTCATGGCGCTCTTCTCCGAAGGGGTCGACGAGGCTCTTCATGCGTCGATCGAGATGCAGACCGTAGTCGCCGACTACAACCGGATCCGCATCGAGGGAGGCTGGAAGCCGATCAGCATCGGCATCGGAATCCATACCGGCCATCTCATGCTCGGCACCATCGGAGAAGAGGAACGGCTGGAGGGAACGGTCATTTCCGACTCGGTGAACACGACGAGCAGGATAGAGAGCCTGACGAAATTCTTCGGAACTTCGATCCTGATCAGCGAGCGGACCTTCATGCTGCTCGCCGATCCAACCAAGTTCGAATATCGGTTCCTTGGAAAGATCCAGGTGAAAGGCCGGCGCCAGTACGTTTCGATTTTCGATATCTTCAACGGAGATCCCGAAGATATCGTCGAGCTGAAGCGAAAAACCCAGTCCGAATTCGAGCGGGCGGTCCATCTCTACTTCAACCGGGAGTTCACCGCCGCCGCGATGTTGTTCCGGAAGGTTCTTGCAGTTCATCCGACCGACAAGGCGGCAAACTACTACCTGCAGGAATCCACCTATTATGAAACCAATGGTACGCCGGAAGAGTGGAACGGAATTTTCCGGACCGAGCACTATCTCACCGTGTAACATCCTGTTCCGGAACATTTCGATACGCGACAGTCTCGTTCTGTGACGGCGAGCCGGGAAGGGGTGCCGAAGTGCGGACCTGTCTCCCGAAGTACCGCCGGAGGCGGACGCTGTGATCACTGCTCCAGGATGAGGATCTCCACCCGCCGGTTCCTGGCCCGGCCTTCTTCGGTGTCGTTGGGTGCAACGGGAACGGTCCCTCCCCGCCCGGTATAGAGGAAACGGCCCGGATCGATGCCCCGTTCGGCCAGGGCATCGGCGACCCGTTTCGCCCGCTCCTCCGAGAGGATGAGCTGGCTTTCCGCGGTTCCCACGTCCGCGGTATGTCCGATCACCAGGAAGTTCTTCTCCGTCAGCGCCCCGAGTGCCGCTGCGATCGCATCGAGTCGGGGAACTTCTTCCGGAAGGAGCTCCGCCCGGTCAGGGATGAAGTGGAGCTTTTCCAGCGTCAGTGCCACTCCCTCGCGCCTGCGTTCGATCTTCACGTCCGGAATGCGCTCCGCCGGCAGGCGATCGCGCAGAGACTCCTCGGTTTCGGCCAGCTTCGCCTCGGTCTGCAGATTCATCCAGACGAGCGAGAATCCGCGGAAGGCCAGCTCTCCATCATCGTAGCGGTAGCTTTCGTCCAGGGAATCGCGGAAGAACAGCGGCCGGTCGACATCCTCCGACAGCAGGATCGAGACGTCGTGCCGCCCGGAAACCTCGAGCAGCGCCGGGTCCCCGATCGGATCATCGCCGGTGCGGTACCGGGTTGCGAAACGGGCGGTAAGGGCGTGAACCAGCCTTCCCTGGTACTGCTGTTTCCCGAGATACTCGTATCGTGCAAGGAAGGGAACCAGCGTGATCTGCCCCGGTTCCGCGGGGGTCGAGGGCCAGCACGCCCGGGGCGTCCCAGCTTGCGCCGGCGGATACCGGACCGTCGGGGAGCGCGGGAAATCCCCGGTAGGACGGGGAAACGATCTCCCGCCCCGATCGCGAAACTGCCGTCTCCGGCCAGCTCGATCTCGGCAGGAACGCTCTCGGAGATGCGTCTCGCCGCTTCCCGGCGATCCCGCCGGGTTTCCTCCAGGACCAGGAACACGCCCCGCAGGACGGCCGGCTCGGCAGGATCGTGGGAGGACGGGTCCCGGTCGGAGCCCAGAAGGCCGCGGACTTCCCGGCTGGTCAGGCCGACGTAACGGCCCGTATCATAGCGTCTGACATCGGTCCGTTCCACGACCTGCCAGGATCCTTCCGGATGCAGCGAGAGCAGGAGAAGATCCTGGGCGGCGACCCGCGGAGCGACCGCCAGAACCGCCGAAAGCAGAAATACCCGGACCGGTCGAAGCAGCAGGACCTTTCCCGTCATACCGGAAACTATATCCTGCTCCCCGTCGGATAACCAGATCTGCATAAAGTTGCTGTCGTCGACGGGAATGAATTTCGGTATCTTTTCCCCAGCGATATGTAAAAAACGTTTGACTGAATGAGGGAGCGTATGACGAGTGATGTAGATCGAGGTGTCGAACTGCTGCAGGCGGAACGATTCGACGAAGCGAAGGCGGTGTTCGAGTCGATTCTGGTCGAAGATCCTTCGAATCCGGAAGCCCTCTGCAACATCGGAATAACCTTTACAGAAATGGGCGAGAACGACAAGGCGATCAAGGCCCTGTCATTCTATATCAAGCTGGACGATCGGAATCCCGACGCTTTCGAAGCGATGGGATGTGCATATCTGCGGAAGGGCAGCTACGACTCGGCGAAAGTAAACCTGGAACGGGCGATCGAGCTGAACCCCCGGCATGCTTCGGCGCTTCGGAATCTGGGAGTGCTCTACAGCCTGATCAACGACGGGGAGAACAGCTACCGCTGTCTGCTCCGTTCGGCGGAGATCAACCCCGACGATTACCTGACCCAGTATGCTCTTTCCGCGGCGCATGCCTTCTACCATCACTTCGACAAGGCGAAGTCGATTCTGCGGAAACTCCTGGTAAGCGACATTCCGGACAACATCCGCCGACTCGCGGAGAACGACCTGGAACGTCTCGATACCCTGAACCGGAGACGTTGAGAGGAGCGCGCCGGTCGGCCGATCGGTGTCATTACGGTTTTCCGGTCTCGACGTGGTGAGTCAGCATCCGGTCGCCGTCGAACAGGAATCTGCCCCGGATGTATCTGCCGGCGAGCACGTGCGGCAGCCAGAGGCGGTCATCCGCCCACATCTCCTCGTAGGGAATCCTGTCCACCGCGCACCAGAACGGGTCCGCCTCGTCCGTTTCGACCGCCTCCCCGATGCAGTCCCCGGCTGTGAAGACGGTACCGAACAGCGAGTACCCGTCGGCGAAGACGAACGAGAGCTCGCCCGCTTCGCGGAGCCTGAGCGGGGTGAGTCCCACCTCTTCCTCGGTTTCCCGGATCGCTGCCGCAAGGGGAAGCTCGCCCGGCTCCAGCCGCCCGCCCGGGCCGTTGATCTTGCCCGCACCCAGGCCCCGTTTCTTGCGGATCAGGAGCACCTGTCCGTTCCGGACGATGAAGCAGAGAACGGCCCGCTCTTTCGGGATCCAGGTGTCCCAGTTCACGGTGGTCGGATCTTCCGATAGCATACCGGGGGAGCATATCCCGTGTAACGCAGAATGGCAACCTCCCGTCGGTGCGGGTGGCGGTGCGGGAGGTCCGACGGTGCGGGAATCCCGGCGCATCAGTGCTATTGTATGGTCGGATGCCGAACCCTGCCCGAAGATCCCGACATGGAGACTGCCACATGAAGCCATCCTCCCTTGTTCCAGCGTCTCTCCTCATGATCATGCTTCTTCCCCTGTCCGCGATCGCCCAGGGAGCTGATCCCGGCGTACCCGCCGCGGAGCCGGGCGGACCCGCGGCCGCCGACGGCGGCATCGAGCTGCCGGAAGGGAACCGCCCCGTTCCTTCGGGACTCTTCGACCATTATTCGGAGGAGGGATTCCCGGAGGATTCCCGGGGTCTGCTGGTGACCGGGGAGGATCCGGAGGGCTGGATGGTGGAGATGGAGGGCGAGCGGTACGGCAGTCTCCTGTACGCCCAGTTCGCCAACCGCCAGCGCGATGCGGTTCTCTTCGCCCGGCGCGGACCGATCTCCGATACGCTGCCCGACGGTTCGGAGCATCCCGTTCCGTACGGGTACGGTGCCGTCAGGATGAATACCGTCCTCGTCTCGGAGGTGGAGGCGGTCCGGGAGCCGCACTTCAGCGACAACGTCAAGGAATACCGTCATTTCCCGCTGACCGATTTCTCCCTCGGGGGAACCGTCGGGCTCTCCGGGATCACGCTCGACCTCCGGTACGTGCACGCCGAGCAGTATGTCGGATATCTGCGGGGCGGGATCAGCGCCTTCGGTCCGCTCTGGGGACGGCCGTACAGCACCTACCTGTTTCCGGTACACGCCGGCTTCGGGTATCGCTTTCCCGGTCCCCTGACGAACATTCTGGGCGACAACCATCTCACGATTTCCGCGGACATGCTGGTCGGTCTCGGAGAGCCGGAGGGCAGCGGGTACGACAACCCCGTCTTCCTGCCCGGGGTCATGGTAGAGATCGAGCGCAGCTATTATACCGGGAGCGCTGCGCGAGACCCCGGGAGCGCTGCGCGAGACCCCGGGAGCGCTGCGCGAGACCCCGGGAGCGCTGCGCGAGACCCCGGGAGCGCCGGGCGAGAGGACTACCGGGAGGACCCGCGACCGTTCAACTACCGCGTGGGAGCCGCCGCGCTGCATCTCGGCCTGCACTTCGATTTCCGGAACCGGGTCGAAACCGGACTCGTCGTCCTGAGCGCCGGGATCACCTACCGATACAACGTCATCGGGCCCCGGATTCCGGAGCATACCTTCAAGGAGACGCGCGAGGTGTACCTCAGCGAGGAATACCTCGCGCAGAAGGAGCGGGAGCGGCAGAGAAGGGAAGCCCGGATCGGGCGGCGCTCGGGCGATAACGATTCACCGTGATCCGATTCGGGAAGCCCCTTCTGGCGATTCCCCGTTTCTGGTACAATCGATGGTGAAAACAGCCGGAAAAGGAGCGAACCGTGACCCATATCGGAGCCCACGTGAGTGCGGCAGGCGGAGTGCAGGAGACCCCGCTGCGGGCGATGGCGATCGGGGCGAACGCCCTGGGCCTCTTCACCAAGAACCAGCGTCAGTGGAAGGCAAGTCCGCTGACCGAAGAACAGATCGACGGTTTCATCCGGAACCTCGCGGCGGCGGAAATTCCGCCCGGGCAGGTGCTGCCCCACGACAGCTACCTGATCAACCTGGGGAATCCGGACCCGGCGAAGCGGAAGCAGTCTTTCGAATCGTTCCTCGACGAGGTTCGCCGGGCGGAGCAGCTGCAGATTCCCGCCCTGAACTTTCATCCCGGAGCGCACCTGAAGGAAGTCGACGAGGAAGCCTGCATGCAGCTGGTGGCCGGGGAGATGAACCGGGTTCTCGCGGAAACGTCCGGGGTGACGCTGGTCATCGAGATCACCGCGGGCCAGGGCTCCGCCATCGGCTACCGCTTCGAGCACATCGCCCGCCTGATCGAGCTCTCGGCGGATCCCCGCAGGGTCGGGGTCTGCTTCGACACCTGTCATGCGTTCGCGGCGGGGTACGACATCAGCACCGAGGAGGGTTACGATCGGACCTTCGGCGAGTTCGACCGGATCATCGGCCTCCCGTATCTCCGGGCCATCCATCTCAACGATGCGAAAGTGACCCTGGGAAGCCGGGTGGACCGGCACCACAGCATCGGCATGGGAAACCTCGGGCTCGATACGTTCCGCCGCCTCATGCGGGATTCCCGTTTCGACGGCTTTCCCTTCATCCTCGAAACCATCGATGAGGAGCTCTGGGCGACCGAGATCGAGATGATGCGGATGCTGGCCCGGGGAGCGGATATCGAGGTGGTCGGAGCGATGGTGGGCATGAAGCTCTCCCCGGAGGAAGCATGAGCGTGCAGGGAACCGCCGTCCTGTTCGACTACGGCAACG
Organism: uncultured Spirochaetota bacterium; assembly: GCA_963728215.1. GTDB lineage: Bacteria > Spirochaetota > Spirochaetia > CAVSJD01 > CAVSJD01 > CAVSJD01. Next base: position 90,797 of record CAVSJD010000018.1, read on the forward strand.
TGCTCACCCTGTCTCCGGACAGCGGAAGCCTTCAGCGGATCTGCGAGCTCGCCGGGGCCGATCCTGCGCGTCTCGCGGCGAGCTACGGCAGGCACCGGAACGCCTACGACGGGGGCGAACTCACCGGGGCCGGATACTGGGCCCGGGTACTGGAGGAGCAGGGTATCCCGATCGGAGACGTCGATGCGGATGCCCTGATCCGGGAGGATATCCGGCGCTGGTCGTGCATGAACGAGTCGATGCTGGACTGGGTTCGCGAGCTTTCCGCCGGGGGCCGGCACCTGGGTCTGCTCTCGAACATCCATCACGATCATGTCCGCTTCCTTCGTGAAGAAGCGGAGTGGATCCGATATTTTCCCGTCCGGATCTACTCGTGCGAGCACCGGGTGACCAAACCGGATCCCGCCATCTACCGCCTCGCCGTCGCGAGCCTCGGAGTGCCCGCAGAATCGTGCATCTTCTTCGACGATCTTCCGGAGAATGTCGAGGCTGCCCGGCGGGAGGGGATCCGTGCGGTGCTCTTCGAAGGGATTTCCGGGGCGAAGGAGGCGCTGCGGCGCTTCGAGGAGGAGAATGTCCGGGTCTGATCGGGAGCGCGGAGCGCGCCGCATCCGGGATCTCCTTCCGGTACTGGCCGCGGCGCTGGGCCTGCTCGTCATCGGTGCGAACGGCGGCTGCTACCTCACGACTCAGGGCAGCTACCTGATCCGATACGATCGGCAGGCGCAGGATATCGATTCGGTGCTCGCATCGGGCGACCTTTCGCAGGAGGACCGTGCGTTTCTCGATCTGGTGCAGGACATCAAGGCGTGGTCGATGAGCAGGCTGGGTCTCTCGGATGACCGGAACTACTCCCGCTATGTCCGCATCGACAAGGAATACCTTGTCGACGTGGTTTCCGCCGCCCCGAAGGATGCCCTGGTCCCGTATACCTGGCATTACCCGCTGTTCGGCTCTCTTCCCTACAAGGGGTTCTATCGCCGGGAGGATGCGCTCCGGGAAGCGGAGCGGCTGCGGAAGAAGAACCTGGATGTCCTGGTCCGGAAGGTGGACGCTTTCAGCACGCTCGGCTGGTTCTCCGATCCCGTCTACTCCTTCATGATCGACTATTCTCCCTATGCGATCGCAAACCTGATCATCCATGAGCAGACGCACGCGACCGTCTGGATCAAGGGCAGCACATCGTTCAACGAGCAGCTCGCGAGCTTCGTCGGAGACGAGGGTGCCCGGATGTACGTGCGGGAACGGTACGGGGCGGACTCGCCGGAATATACCGGCATTCTCGAGGCGAAACACGACCGGGAAGCGTTCATCTCCCGGATGCATCTCCTGCGGGACGAGCTGGTGGATCTCTACGCCGAAGGGCTCCCCGAGGACGAGCTCCCCGCCCGACGGGAAGCGCTCTTCCGATCGTTCCAGGCCCGGTTTCTCGAGGATTACGACCGGCTCTTCCTGACCGACCGCTACCGCGGCTTCGCCCGGGCGGAGCTGAACAACGCGTACGTGCTTCTCTACATGACGTACTACGAGGACAACGATCTCTTCGAGCGCCTGCACCGGCGTCTCGGAAACGATCTGGCGGCGACCGTGGCCTACCTGAGGCGGGTTGCAGCGGAACGGAAGGACCCGGAAGCGGCCCTGCGGGAAGCCGCGGCCGCCGACGGCGATCCGGCCGGTTCCGCCGGATCCGGCGCACCTGCGGGATCCGCCGTTCCGGGAGGCGGCTGATGACACTCTTCCACGGAGCCCGCTTCTTCACGATGGAACGGGAGGGGGATTCGGTCCGGGCGGTCCTGACCGACGGCGGCCGGATTCTCGAGCTGTTCCGGACCGATCCGCCGGACATCCCGACGGCACGGCGGATCGACCTGGGCGGCTCGTTCGCGTATCCCGGTTTCATCGACACGCACACACACTCCTTCGAGGGCGGCCTCTATACCATCTCCGCGGATCTGGACGGAGCGGAGTCTCTCGACGAAGTGTTCCGCCGGCTCTCGGCGGCGCAGCCGATCGGCGGAAAGCTGTTCGGCTGGCGTTTCGACGAGAACCGCCTGGCCGAGCGGCGCTTCCCCACCGTGGAGGAGCTCGACCGGGTGGTGCCGGATATTCCGCTCATGATCCGGCGCGTCGACGGCCATTCCTGCATCCTCAACTCCGCCGCCCTGCGGGCCGTCGCCTGGAGCGCCGACGCCCGTCCCCGGGCCGCGCAGCTCGTGCGGCAGGAGAACAGCGAGGCTTCCCGCTGGTTTCACGGGACCCTCGGCCGGGAAGCCGTCCTCGAAGCCTACCGGGCGGCATCCCGGGAGGCTCTCGCGGGCGGCCACACCACCGTCCACACGATGATCAGCGAGGGCAGGGGATGTCCCGACCATTTCGAGCTCATCCGCGACCGGGCTTCCGAGTTCCCGGTGGAGTTCGTCCTCTACCCCCAGCAGGACAGCGTCGAGCGGGCGCTCGAGCTCGGCTCCCCCCGCATCGGAGGCTGCATCCTGGTGGACGGCTCGTTCGGATCACGTACCGCGGCCCTGCTGGAGCCGTATGCGGACCGGCCGGAGAGCAGCGGCACCCTCTACCGTGCCGACGAGTACTGGCGCGACCTGGTGCGCCGGGCCCATGCCGCCGGGCTGCAGATGGCGGTTCATGCCATCGGCGACGCCGCGGTCTCCCAGATCTTCCGGATCTACCGCGAGGTCGAGGAACAGTCGCCGAAGGGCCTGCGCCATCAGATCATCCACTGCGAGCTCGTTCCCGACGAGGTGATGGACGGGATGGCCGGGGCGGGGGTGAGCGCGGTGATGCAGCCGCTCTTCGACCGGCTCTGGGGCGGCCGCGACGGCTTCTATGCGCAGGTGCTGGGTCCCGATCGGGCGCTCCGCTGCAACCGCCTCCGGTCGCTCCGGGAGCGCGGAGTCGCGGTGACCGGCGGCTCGGACTGGTACATCACGCCGGTCGACGCGATCCGCGGGATCGATGCCGCGACGCGGATGCACGATCCCGACGAAGCGCTCTCGCCCTGGCAGGCGGTCGAGCTCTACACGCGGCTCGCGGCGGAGCTCTCGGGCGACGGCGGACGGCTCGGAAGGATCGCTCCGGGCCTGCAGGCGGATTTCACGGTGCTGGATCGGGACCTGTTCGGCGGGGGACCGGTCGGCGATGCCCGGGTGCTGCGGGTGATCAAGCGGGGGCGCGTCGTCTGGCCGGAGATGCGGGATATCGGAGCCGGGGGTTCCGGCCCGACGGATATCACCACCGCGGGGCTCAGCTCCGGCGTCGATCCGGTGGAGCCTGCGTCCGCTCCGGATTCGTGACGACCGGTGTGCCGGCGGTTTCCGTCTCCTCTTGCGGAAGAATTCCGAGCCGCCGGGTCCGCTGCCTCAGATAGAGCACTTCTCCCAGAAACGAAGCGGCGAACGCGATGCTTCCCGATACCGCTCCCGGAAACGGAAGGAGCGCGGTGCCCAGAAGCATCATCGAAACCAGGACGACCAGGTTCGCCACAACCCCCTGGGTGATGACCGGGGTGCGGCCGAAGTGAACCTGGACCCCGCGATACCACGAAATCCAGCCGAAGAGAAACGGAACCACCCAGAGTACGAGCAGCGGAGAGCGAACCAGGGCAAGAAGGTCCGGCGGAAGCCCCGCGACCCGATCGAACCATATCCGCGAAAGGGGAGAGAGCGCTACCGTGAGGAATGCCGCTCCGGTTCCCAGCGAAATCCGGATCGCGAAGCGGCGGAGCTGAAGGGCGTCCCGCTGACTGCGGTAGAGCGAAACCACCACTTCCTGGTAGGAGAGGGCGGCCGCATTGAAGAGGAACATGAAGCCGGTCAGAACCGGCCAGACGGCGAGGGACTCCCGGGGCAGCGGGGAGCGGGCGATCCCGGCGGTAAGAATCGGTCTCGAACCGAGCGCGATCATCGAAGTGAGGGCAAGGGGCACGTAGAATCGCAGCAGTCCCCGCATGTCGAGCAGATCGGCCGTCCCCGGGTTCCGGCTGCCGCTGCCGTCTCCGCCGCTCTGCGATCCGGCTGGAAGCTGCTCGCGATCCGGCAGCGCCCGGATGATGGGGCGGGCGAACAGGTAGGCCGCGAGCGCTCCGACCGCCACCCCGACCGTGAGCGCCGCGGCTCCGAGCTGGGCGCCCGCCATGAACCCGGCGAAGTAGCCGCCCACGAGCACCGCAGCGGTCGCGAGCAGCCGGATGATCATGGTGACGGGGATCACGTCCGTCCGGCCGTTCCCGATCAGCACTCCCTGCCAGAGGCGGCGATATCCGACGCTGGCTGCGAACGGAACCATCAGGAGGAACGCCTTCCCGCTCGCCTCCGTGATCTCCGGAGGCGCCCCTACCACGCTGCCGAGCAGAACCCTGAATACCGGCGGGAACGCGAGGACGAGGTGCAGGAGCGTGAGGAACGCCCCCAGCAGATGCATGAAGCGGAGCAGAGTCCGGTACTGCTGCCGGGAGCGTCCGAGTGCGGTCGCGGCGGTCAGAAGCTGCAGGATCGGACTCTCGATGATGAGCGCGATCGCGAGCGTCACGCCGAACGCGGCGAGCTGGGTCTTGGCGTCAGGCAGCCGTGCGACCATGGCGGCGATGCCCGGCTGTTCCACCGCCATGACCATCCACATGAACATGAGGGGAAGCCAGAAGAGGAATATCTGCTTCTGTGTGAGCGGTGAGTCTGCTGTTTCTTTCATATCGATGTCTCAATGTACCGGTTTTACCGGAAGGAATCAACTCGCCGGTTCCGCAGGGGCGCACGACATTTCCGTGAGAACAGTTAGGCAGCACGGCGACGATCCCAATAGGCGTCGTAGCGGCTACTGAGTCTGCACGCCCTGAGAGCCATGATGGCGTTTGCCCCACCGACGGTCCAATGCATCCCGGCGCGCTTGAGCCGGGTACCGATGGCGAGTTTGCAGCCGGCCTCCACGACGCCGCTTGAGGTACACAGCCCCATACGCCGGAACCGGGGGTAGTCGAGCCGATGCCGATGTGCGAGCAGGTACTCACGGCAGGTGCGCGCCTCTTTTGATTTTTTCAGGTGTGGCTCGATGGCTCGCAGGATCGCTCGCATTTGGCCGTTCTCAAGCTCATCGCGCCGAGCTTTGCCCCACTGTTCGGTTTGTTCTCCCACCGGGCCGAACAGGTCCTTGGCAAGCTGCGACAAAGTCCCTTTGGCGTGGTACATGTCGATGATCTGAATGGCACCGGGAAACAGTTCATCGGCAATATTCCATATCCAACGAGCACCGTCGCCGATGATCACCCGACGCTCGGCGGCGTTAAACCCGCGTCGAGTCGCATCGCGCTCAACGCGGGAGGCGAACTCACTGAGCTGCTCATCAGTATCCGAGGTTGCCGCGCTCTCGATCGCCGCGTTGTAGCTCACCGAGCCCGGGGTACGCACGGGTGTTCCGTCCTTATCGCGCCCGTCGGCGCTCCAGATCGTCACAAGTTTCGCCTCACGGGTTTTCGCTGTCCCGTCAGGTTGCTTGCCGGCGCGCCCTGCGAGCTCGCTGTGGCGCATGGGTAAGCCCGTCCCGTCGATGCCAAGGTACATCGTGGTGCTGATCGGCACGCCGGACTCGACCACCGCTCGTTCATCAGCATCGATATCATGTCCGAGTGATTCAGCAGACCGCTCAACCTGCTTGGCCTCGATCTGTACCCCGCAGAGAGTACGCAACAACTCCGCGGTCTCGGCGAAACTTACCAGCGAAGCGGTTGTCCCGACCATGCGCAGCATCCCCTCGGAGAGCGAACCGCTGCCGATGTGCAGCGCCTCGTCGCGAGGGAAGAACCCGTGTCCACACTGAGCGCAATGGTAGTAGGCGCGCTGGAGCTCCAGCGGACCGATCACCGTGACAATCGTCTTGGCTCTTCTGCCGGCATAGCGCGCCACCGCGCCGCAGGAACATGAGGCGGCCGGACCGCGGTAGTCACGCGTGTCGCCATTCAGCGCCGCTTCAAGCACTCGTGCGGCGATACCGAGAGCCGAGGAGCGAACCGTCAGTTCAATCGTCTCAAAGTGGACTGTCCGCTCGCCTGCAAGATGGCCGACCAAGGTGGTTAGCTCGGTTTCTATCTGCTGTCCGAGTTCCGCGTAGAGCCCCCTTTTTCAGCCCCTTCGGGGCCCTCAGGTTCATCGCAGGCGCGCTCAAGCAGAGCGTCGCAGATCCTCACGTTGAGCTCGGTGTACTCGTGCAGCAACCGTTGCAGTTCGCGGTAGCGGTCAATCTGCTGGAGCGCGGCGTCCACGCGGTCGGCAGGAATGACCTTGGTCACCGTTTTGCCCTTAACCCCACGGGTCAACGACCAGCTTGGTCCATGTCCGCGCTCCCCTTCACGGGCGCAGTGGCACCTGGGCTTACCGCACTTGCGATAACGCCCGGCAAGCGAGCCGGGGCGGAACTCCTCGATGGCCCCGATCTGCGAGAGCAGAGCGGCGCGTTGATCGCGCAAGATCGCAAGAGAAGGAGACAAACTCATAAGGCACCTCCGATACTGACAGTTCATACAACTGTCAGAATAGCACCATATGCCTATTTCCTCAATGAGTTTATGACTTTCTGAACTGAAATGTCGTGCACCCGTTCCGCAGGTTTTCATGGACAGGCCGGGCGGATGCGGCTATACTTTTCTCTTCCCCGCAGGGACGGCATGAGGAGAGTCGAACGGCTCCGGGTGCGGCGGAGTGAGCGCGCGTGCATGGGGGCGCGGATGACGGCAGAGGAGTGACGGGAGAGAAATGGAACGGACGTTTGCCTTACAGCGGAACTTCGCCTATCTGTTCGCGGCGACCGGTTTCATCGTCCTCGTTCTGAACGTGACGAACCTGGCGATCATCCAGCGTCTCCCGCCCGCAGATATGCTCCTCCGACCCGGCGTCCTGGCCGTCCTGGTTTCCACCCCGATCATGCTGGTTTCCTCCGCCCGGGACAGCGCGGCGTTCCGGCTCCTTCAGATCGTTCTCGTCTTTGCGAATGCATCCCTCGCGGTCCTGGAAAGTCCGGGCGGTTTTCTCGGCCCCGGGGTTTCCGCAATCGGGATCATCCTGCTGGAGCGGTACGGATTCCTGCAGACCGGCATCCGGGGGAAGGCTGCTTTCCTTCTGGCTGCACTTTTCGTCCTGGTGGAATATTCCTCCCGGGGCACGACGCCGTCGAGCGTGCTCGTCGGCCTGCATGTCGTGACCTACCTGGTCATGTTTCTGGCTTTTCTTCTCATCTTCCGACGGGAGGAGAGCTCGGAGTACCTGCGGCGCCAGAAGGATCTCTCCTCGCGGATCGACGAGCTCGGTCCCAGCTCGCGGATCGGGCGGAACGTGTCCGGGCTGGTGCACAATCTCCGGAACGACATCACCCTCATCAACAACTGCATCACGCTGCAGCGGATGGGACATCCGGACGGCCGGAACACGGACATGCTCGAAAAGGCGGTGCTGCGCCTTTCGGAGAAGGTCGACCGGATTCTCTACGCATCCAGGGCTTCCGGCTCGAAGGAGCAGACCTTCATCGATCTTCGCAGTCTGCTGGAATCCTCGGCGGAGCTGTTCCTGATCGACCGGGACTTCAAGCGGTCGGCCCGGCTGGAGTTCGACCTGGAAAGAGATGTGTGCATCCGGGCAGCGGCCTCTGACGTTTCCCAGATGGTGGAGAACCTGATCCGGAATTCCTGGGACTCGGTCCGGATGTCGGGCCGCCACGGGGTGATCCGGATCTCCTGCGGACGCCAGGACGACGGCCTCGCGTTCATAGAGGTCAGCGACGACGGGGTCGGCATCCGGCACTGCTCGGAAATCGGCTGCGACCGGTCTTCCTGCCTGCATTGCGATTTCTTCTCCGTCGGCCGGACCAGCAAGCCCGACGGGAACGGTTACGGGATGGTCTATGTCATGGATGTGCTGGAGCGATGCGGCGGTGACATCCGGATCGACAGCCGGAACGGCGGGGGAACCGTCGTCCGGCTCAGCTTCCGCGACCGGACCGGCTGATCAGCGGAACGCGGCGACGATCAGCCGTTCGGCGTCCTGATCGTACGTCCGGCCGTCGAAGCCGCCGTAGACCTCCGTTCTCGAGAAGCCGGACGAAAGAAACAGGGCGGTGAGCTCGGCTGCCGAATAGATGCGGTGGGAGAAGGTATAATCCACCCGGCGGTCCGGCAGGATAAGGATCCAGTGGTTTTCCAGGCGCGTCCAGTCGTCTCTGATCCGGTATTCGGTAAGGATCGTCGCGTCGCGGTCGCGGAACCAGTCCCGCTCGACCCATTTGCGGGCGAGCACTTCCTTTCCCGTCACGTCAACCAGGAACGCACCTCCTTCCCGCAGGGAATCGCGGATGTTCTCGACCATGGAGCGCTCTTCCCCGGGGGATTCGAAGTAGCCGAAGGAGGTGAAAAGGTTGGCGGCCCCGTCGAAGGCCCGCTCCCGGCGGAACGTCCGGACGTCGGCATGAACGAACTCGATGTCGAGCTCCCGGCTCGCCGCCGTCTCTCGGGCCGCTTCGAGGTAGGGGAGGGTCCGGTCGACCCCGGTCACCCTGCAGCCCAGCTCCGCGAACGCGACCGAATGCCGTCCCACTCCGCAGCAGCTGTCCAGGATCCGGCTGCCGGGCTCCATCTCCATCAACCGGAGCGCCGCAGCCGCCTCCTCGGGAGCCGAACCCCACTTGTCCTCGTTGAACATGTAGGGAGCGAACTCCATCCAGAACGCATCGTCCTCGAACCAGGGACTCCCGGATTCAGACATCGGACACCTCCAGAGTCAGGCCGTCGAACGCGGGCCGCACTCCGGGGGGAAGCTCGCGTTCGAGACTGTCGTGGTCCAGATCGTGGGTCATGTGGGTCAGGTAGACCTGCTCCGCGCCGATCTCCGCCGCCGTTTCGACCGCCTGTTTCACCGTGAAGTGGGTGGGATGCGGCCGGTGGCGGAGCGCCCCGATCACCAGCACCCGGAGCCCCTCCAGCAGCCGGCGGCTCGGATCCGGAATGGCGCTGCAGTCGGTCAGATACGCGAACGGTCCGATCCGGTAGCCGAGGATCGGCAGCTCTCCGTGAAGGATCGGCACCGGCGTCACCGAAAGGCTTCCGACGGCGACCGGTTTCCCGTTCAGGATATGGAGGTCCAGCCGGGGCTTGCCGCCGCCCTCCTGCGTTGTCCGGAAGATGTAGGCGAACCGTTCCCGGAGCTCGAGGATCGCCGGCTCGTTGCCGTAGACGGGAACGGCCCGATCCACGCTCAGGGGACGGATGTCGTCCAGCCCGTGAAGATGATCGGCGTGGGCGTGGGTCAGGAACAGCGCATCCAGGCTGCGCATGCCCTCCCGGACCGCCTGGAGCCGGAACTCCGGCCCCGCGTCGATCAGGATCGAACGTTCGGCAGTCCGGATCCAGAGAGATGCCCGGGTCCGCCGGTTTTCAGGGACATCGGAGCGGCAGACCGGACAGGTGCATCCGACCATGGGGATGCCGTGAGAAGTACCGGTTCCGAGGAAGGTTATCGTCATGCTGCATGTATAGTCAGGGTGGAGGTGAAAGTCAAGGAACCGGTATCCGCCGGGCGACCGGTGCGACCCGGCCCGGCTCACCGGATCGGCTCCCGGTTCCTTGACCCGGATGCCTGAATCGTGGTATAGAAACAGAGCGTGTTTCTATGCAAGAGAACACCTGAAACGCACCTGCAGAGGAGTAGTCATGAAAAAGCGTCTGTTCCCGAAGATCCGCATTCTTTCGATATCCGTCCTGGCGATGGTCCTGTTCGCCGGACCGCTGTTCGCCGGAGGCTCGGCCGAAAGCGGGAAGGCGGCCGGAAAGGAAACCATCGGCATCGCCAAGATCGTCTCACATCCCGCCCTCGATGCCATCGAACAGGGCATTCAGGACGAGCTGGCGTCTCTCGGGTACGACTTCACCTACGATCTGCAGAATGCGAACGGTGAAATCAGCACGGCGGCCTCCATCGCCAACAAGTTCCGGTCCGAAGGCGTGAAGGTCGCCATCGGAATCGCGACCCCCACCGCCCAGGCCCTGGCGAACGGAGTCGACAACGCCCCGGTCGTCTACTCGGCGGTGACCGATCCCGTGGCCGCAGGACTGGTAGCATCGTTCGACAAGGGCGGCGACAACGTGACCGGCGTATCCGACATGACCCCGGTGGAGACGCAGATCACGCTGCTCAACCGGATGAAGCCGATCCGACGGCTCGGGCACGTCTACTCCTCCGGCGAGACCAACGCGGTGGTCCTGGCGAACATGGCGAAGGAGACCGCCCGGAAGATGGGCATCGAGTTCGTGGAAGCCACCGTGACCAACTCCTCGGAGGTCCGGCAGGCGACGCAGACGCTGGTCGGCCGGGTGGACGCGATCTACATCTCCAACGACAACACCGTCGTCTCGGCGCTGAACGCGGTGGCCGAAGTCGCGGGGAAGGCGGGAATTCCCATCATGTCCGCCGATCCCAGCTCCGCCGAGACCATCGAGGTGCTCGCTGCCCTCGGGCACGACTACTACCGCATGGGCCGCGAGACCGGGAAGCTCGTCGCGGAACTGCTCGGAGGAAAATCTCCCGCCGACATTCCCACCCGCTTCATGACGGCGCCGGAGGACATGGACCTCGTGATCAATCTCGACGTCGCGAAGAAGCTGGGAATCACCGTGCCCCGGGACATCATCGACTCTGCGGACAAAATCGTGGAGAACGGCGCGCTGCGGAAATAGGCATGATCGAAGGCATTCTCGTCGAAGGACTGGTATACGGAATCATGGTCCTGGGGGTGTTCATCACCTTCAGGATCCTCGATTTTCCCGACCTCACGGTGGACGGCTCCTTCCCGTTCGGCGCCGCCATCATGGCGACGCTCATCACCCAGGGAGCCCCGCTCTGGATCGCCCTGGCGATTGCGACCGCCGGCGGAGTGCTCGCCGGGTGCGTCACCGCCGTCATCCACAACCGGCTCAAGGTCCCGAATCTGCTCGCAGGCATCCTGACCATGACCATGCTCTACTCGATCAACATCCGGGTGCTCGGGAACAAAGCCAATCTGCCGCTCCTGCGCCAGGAGACTATCCTGACCCGGGTGGTATCCGTTCTCGGATCGTTCATGCCGGAAGAGTATGCGGTGCTCCTCTTTTTCCTGATCATCACGATTCTGGTGCTCGTTCTGCTCGATCTCTTCTTCACACCGACCTGGGGCTCACCATGGGAGCCATGGGCGACAACCAGCAGATGGTCATCACCCAGGGAGTGAATCCCGATACTGCTCAAGGTGATCGGCGTGGGACTCGCGAACGGAATGGTCGCCCTGTCGGGGGCGTTCGCCGCGCAGTATCAGGGCTTCGCCGATGTCGGATTCGGTCAGGGGATCATCATCACCGGTCTCGCCTCGGTCATGATCGGCGAGTTCGTGATCAAGTCGAACCGGATCGGATTGCTGCTGATCCGGGCCGTGATCGGCTCGATTCTTTTCAAGGGCATCATGTATCTTGGCCGCTATTACGGGTACTATATCAATATGACTCCGAACGATCTGAAGCTCATCACGGGTCTTCTCATCATCTTCTCTCTCGCGATGACGAAATTCCGGCTCACCGGGCCGAAAAGGATCAGGGCGTGATCCGGCTCGGCGGCGTGACCGTGGTCTTCGGCGAGGGGACCCCGAACGAGAAGACCGCGCTTCGCGATGTCTCCCTGTCGGTGAAGGAGCAGGATTTCATCACCATCATCGGTTCGAACGGGGCCGGAAAGAGCACGCTCTTCAACGCGGTCGCGGGCACCTGTTCTCCCGAACGCCGGAACGGTGTCCGTGAACGGGCGGGACGTGACGCGGGTGCCGGAGTACCGGCGGGCGCGAGAGATCGGCCGGATCTTCCAGAACCCTCAGATGGGAACCGCATCCAACATGACCCTGGAAGACAACATGATGATCTGCTACCGGAAGGGGTTCAAGGGACTGCGGATCAGCCTGAACGGTAAGATGCGGGCGTTCTTCCGGGAGCAGCTCGCCCGTCTCGGGATGGGGCTCGAGGATCGCATGAAGGAGAACGTCGCACTGCTCTCCGGCGGACAGCGACAGGCGCTCACGCTCCTCATGATGGTCCTTTCCCGCCCCTCGGTGATCCTCCTGGACGAGCACACCGCGGCGCTCGATCCGAAGAACGCCCAGCTCGTGCTGGACCTGACCGTGAAGTTTATCCGGGAGTACAAACTGACGGCGATGATGATCACCCACAACATGCACCACGCGATCCAGTACGGCAACCGGCTGCTCATGATGGACGACGGGGAGATCATCCTGGATACCGACGGCGACGAGAAGCGGAACCTCACGACCGACAAGCTGGTACGAAGGTTTCACGACATCCGGCGCCGCGATTTCGAGAACGACGAAGTACTGCTGTCCGGGATGGACTGATGTTCGGCCGGATGCGGCAGGCGCTTCGACGGCGGCGGAAAGACTGGGAAGACACCTGTACCCGCTGCGGTCTCTGCTGCTACGAGAAGGATATCTCCGGAAACGGCGCGGTCTTCATCGATCTGGACCGGCCCTGCCGCTTTCTCGATCCCGCAACCCGCGCCTGTACCGTCTACGACCGGCGGTTCCGCGTCTGCCGCGACTGCCGGAAGGTGCGGATGTATCATGCGCTTTTCAGCCGGTACATGCCGCCCGAGTGCGGGTACGTGCGCCGTTACCGGAAATGGTGGGGCGTTCTGCTCCCGCCGCCGGTCTACCGCAAACGATAGGACCGGTTCGAGACAGGGCCGGACGTGCCGGAAAGAGCCCGCATCCGCAGCGCCGCCGCACCCAGAAGCGGCGCCGGGATGGGTCGGAGCAGGAGATTCCGCGCGGGCCTCGGTCCGCCCGGCGGATCTCCTTCCGTCTCTGGAGGAAGACTTCTTCAGTGTATAATATCTAATATCTCTTTACAAGCGAAATATTCCAAAAACTTTAGAATGACATTTTCCGGGGTACCGGTTTCGGGAAAGGAATTGACAGTTCATGCTCTCTATCCTATAATCTAAAAAGTACAAAATATCAAAAGAAAGACGGAATTCGAATATTCAACGAAAGGAGCGTGCCGTGGCCATAGCGAAAGAACTGTTTCACGCCTATCAGAACAACGAGCTTCCCCGGGACGGCGGATTCATCGTCAGTTCCTTCTTCGACGCGAATACCACCTACACGCGGTATGAGATCATCTCCTATGCGAACGTGAAGTCCATCTTCGCAAACGATGAAGGGCTGACCTTTCAGGCCGACGGGAAGAAGATCTTCGTGCTGGTGGAACCGACGAACTATCCGAACAAGCACACCGAGCCGGCATATCGCGACGATGCGCACCGGATCCCGTACCGTTCCAAGGAACTGGACATCCACGTGACCAGGCGGCAGGACCGCATCATGGTCGGGAAGGAGCCGGTGATCACCTACACGTCCTTCACCGTGCTGAAGAGCGAAGGCAGCAACTACTCCTACATTTTCTTCCACACGCCGGAGCTGCGGCAGAACATCTCAAACTTCATCAAGGAAGCCCTTCGGAAGGAAGCCCGCGTTCCTTCCTCGGACGCGGCGAAGACCAGCGAGATGATCATGAAGGTGTTCGAGGAACTCCTGACGGGAACCTACGCCTGAGCGATCCGGATCGCCTCGCGCTCCGGTGATGTCGGGGCACGGGCCGGCGGAGACTGCCGGCCTCAGCCCTGGTTCTTCATGGTGAGCATCCGTACGGTGCTTTTCAGCTCGTTTATCTGCTGCTTCTGCGCACTGATCATGGAAATGAGTTCCGTCATTTCGAGCGCCGCGTCCGATCCCTGCAGGGGCGTCGCCAGTTCCCGGTAGTCGTTCTCCGCTTCGATCTGGGTGAGCTCGAACGTATCGCGATAGTAGTCGAGGTCCAGCGGCATCTCCGGGAATCGCTCGGAATGCACCATTTTCAGGGCGATCCGCTCGATCTCCCGGGCCGCAATGGAGGACCGGTCGTTGATAATGTGCGGTTCCAGATTCTTCAGCGATTCGTTGACCCCGTCGTCCCGGAAGATGAGCCCCATGCATTCAAGATTCACATCGAGATTCTTCTTCACGAGCTCCTTCAGGCTTTCGGCGATCTGCAGATCGTCCGGCGCGGTCGCCATGTTCATGACGACATGAGGCTGCAGCATGGAGACGAGCCGGCGGGCCTTCCTGCCCGACGACGGATGGATCTTTCCCAGTCCGTCCATGATGTCGGCGATGGTGGGCGTGGATCCCGGGTCCCGTTCCTTCAGAATGGAGCGGAAGTACTTCGTCACGTCCTTGTTGTCCGAAAAGCTCCGCTGCAGGAAGCGGAAGACCAGGTTCTTCAGAAAGCCGAAGGCGTTCAGAATGGCGGTCGGCTGGTTCGTGACGACGAGAAAGCCCGAATTGGAGATGAGAAAGAAGTCGATCACGTTGAACGTGCTCCCGGCCCCCAGGTCGATCAGAACGTAGTCGCCGTCGAGGGAGAGAATCGCATCGGTGAGCCTCTTCTTCTGTGCCGGCTGGATGTCGCCCATGCCGGTCACCAGGACGTCGCCGGGAACGAACCGGAGCTGGTCATACGGTGTCCGGACGATCACGTCCTCGAACTTCACCTTCGGATCGCTCAGGAAATTCCCGATGCCGGCATTCCGGTTCTTCAGCCCGAGGCAGGTATGCAGGTTGGAGCCGCCCAGATCGAGGTCGATTACGGTGGTCCGCTTGCCCTGTTCGGCGAGCGCGATCCCCAGATTGGCGGTCAGCAGCGACTTCCCGACGCCGCCCTTTCCGCTGGCGATGGGGATGATCTTCCGCTTCGTGTTCTGGTTTATGATCATGAGAGGTGCTCCTGCTTGCGTATCGACCGGTTCGAGACACCGACGGCCGGCGGTGCCGAAAGTATACACCATCTTCCCGACGGGGAAAAGGGCGGCGACCGGATTTTCATCGGGTAGAATTCACCGATAGGAAAAAGCTTGTCAGGAGCGGTCGGACACGATACTATTAAAGTGGACGAAAAAATGGAGAGGATGTCCAATATGCAACAGTACTCCCTGCAGCCCTCGAAGCGGCTCTTCCAGATCGACCGGGAGTGCTACATCGTCTACCTCTGGGTCGGACCGGGAAGACTACCGGCCCTTCCTGCGCATCGGCAATTCTCCGCACCTGCCGCAGCGGGTGCTTCCCTACATCAACAACATCGTCATCACCGATTCGCTCACCGGGAACCCGGCGCTTGAACGGCAGAACGTGGACCTGGCGCACATCACCGAGAGCCGCTACATCGGCGACGAGAAGATCCTCGACTTCTTCCGGGACTTTCTCAGGAACCAGCGGATCGGACAGGCGAAGATCGAGAACTTCCAGCAGCTCACTACCTCCGACACCCGCGGAATGGTCTACTTCTACGAAGACGGCGACGTGCATCTGCGGTACGACAAGACCCTCGTGTTCGACCTGAAGCGCCGCGAGCGGAGCGATCTCCATTTCGAGGCATTGTGCCGGGAGCTGGAGCAGATTCTCTACCGGCATCCCCTGCGATTCTCCCAGGAGCAGATCGAGCAGCCGGGCTTCCTCGTTCTGGAAGGCTCGGTGGTGTTTTTCCATCGCGGCAGCTTTCTCTCGTGGGGGCTGCCGGAGCAGTACTTCGGCCGCTACGTCCATCAGGGCCTCGATCCGGACGCTCTGTCCGGAGTCATCACCGAGCGGCTGTCCGCCAGCCTGATGGACCTTCTCAAGCGGAAGGCGTATACCGGGGATCCGCTGCGGGTCTATTCGGGCAGGGATGAATCCATCGGGCTCGCGGTGAAGCTCTATCGGAACCTCGGGGAACAGGAAGGCGAGGGAATCGCCGTCACGTCGGCCGACACGTTCTCGCACCTGGGAATGTCCTTTCAGCGCGGGAAGGGAAGCCTGACGATGAACGTCGCCCGGCATCCGACATCGATGACGGTCAGCAGCGGAGCCGCCGAACGGGACGGGGGCGCTCCCGAGGGGAAGAGCCGGCTGCATCTGAGTCTCGCAGGTCTGGAGCTGTCCCTGGCCGACGGTACGGATCTCGGACCGGTTCCCCCGGGAATGCCGCACGTTCTCGAGCGGAAACTGCCTTCGAAGGCGGAGCTGCTGCGGCTCTACTACTCCGATCTTCTCCCCTTCTTCAAGGGACGGGTTTCCCTTTCCGAAGCCGGTCTCCTGCAGGACGTGGAGTCGGTTCTCCGGGCTCTGCTGAAGGGCGGCGAGAGCGGCGAGTCCTCCGCGTCGGCGGAACGACGTCTCGCTTCCCTCTCGAGCCTTTCGGGCAGCGCGACGGTGTACCCGCTGCGGAATGCCCTGCAGCTTCTCGCGCTGTTCGGGGGCGAGCGGCGGGAAGACGCCGCATCGCTCATGGAACGGCTCGACGGCAAGCTCGGAGCCGCGGGCTCCGCGCTGCCGGAAGGCTTCCCGCTCCGCTGCGATCTGTTCCTGGAACGGGACACCCCGTACCGGATGTTCCGGCTCCTGCGCGCGGAAATAACCGAAGAGGATGTTGCGCAGGCGGCGACGCTGCTGGCGGAGTTCGATCGCAAGCTGGTCCAGAAGGAGGAGTTCTACCTCCGGGAGCGGAAGCGCCTGGTCGCCCTTGTGGACCAGCTCTCGCCGAGAGCGGCAGCGGCGGTCCCGGGAACGGCTGCGGCAGCCGCTGCGGGATCCGCCGCCCGGCCCGCGGAACCCGCAGCTGCGGCTCCCGAAGCCGCCGCGCCGAAAGGGCCGTCCCCCGAGGCCGCGCGCCCGGCGAAGATCTCCAGCGCATCCCGGAGCAGGGGAGGCGGATGGCTGCTCGTCGCGGCGCTCATCCTGCTCCTGCTGCTGGCCGGCGGCGGTGCCCTCTATTACTTCGGGCCGTTCGGCGGCTCCCGGGACGGCGGCGGTCCCATCGCCCGGGAAACCGGTCCGGGCACCACCGGTCCGGGGATCACGGTTCCCGGGACCGCGGCACCGGGCACCGGCGACGGGCGGGCTGACGGGACGGACGCGGTGCCGGGCGGAACGGAAGGCGCCGTCGTCGGACCGGATGCCGGTGATCAGGCCGCCTCCGGGGCGGAGACCGGAGCCGGCGTCACGGGAACCGGGGCCGCCGGTCCGGACGGTACTCCCGGGACGGAAGCCGCCGGCGGCGGGCCCGCTGCGCCGGGGACAACGGAGGCGCCGGGAGGTCCGGAGGCGCCGGGAGAAGCCGGAGCCGGGATCGCCGCGGGGCCGGAGGCTCCGGCGGCAGGGCCCGCGCATGACGCGGGGCGCCCGGCGGCGGCCGTCCCGGCCGTCGAACCCGGTGCCGACGATGCACCCTTCGACCGCGATCGGATCGGCGATCCCGGATCCTTCGACGGACCCATGATCCGGGGCGGAGTCCGCATCACCATGATGGACGTATACCTTCTGGCGAACAAGATCGCCGTACTGAACGGATACCGGGAGATGCAGAGCCCCCGGGAAGCCGAGCGCAATCCGCACCGCATCTTCCCGGGAAACAGCCTCGAGCTGCCCAACCGGGACGCTCCGTACGAGATCACCGATGGGGACACCATCTGGGGGATCGCGGTCACGCTGATCAAGCAGAACCTGGACGAGGGCTTCGAAGCCTATCTCCGGATCGTGCCCGAAGGCGGCCCGGGAAGCCCGGAGGAGCGGGCGCGCATCCGGGAGCAGCTTCATCTGCTCCGGCAGTTCTCCTACAGCGAAAACTTCATCCGGAAGGTCGACCGGGAAATCGGCGATCTCCGGTCCGGTCTCTGATCCGGCGGCTTCTCTTTTTCCTTCCTGTCTGTGTAAATTAGGGAAAACGATCCATACGCAGACGGGGGAGGATTTACCGATGGCGAATGTAGCGATAAACGGACTCGGCCGGATCGGTCGGGCGGCTTTCAAGATCATCCTGGAAAGACCGGAGCTGAACCTGGTCGCGGTGAACGACCTGATCCCGGCGGAAAACCTTGCCTATCTCCTGAAGTACGACAGCGTCTACGGCATCTTCGAAGCCTCGGTCGGCAGCCGGGAGGATGCACTGGTCGTGAACGGCAAAGAGTTCCGGCTGCTGCACGAGAAGGATCCGGCGAAGCTTCCATGGAAGGACATGGACGTGGATCTGGTGTTCGAATGCACGGGAATCTTCACGAACCGGGAAGGCATGCAGAAGCATCGGGAAGCGGGTGCGAAGCGGGTCATCCTGTCGGCTCCGACCAAGGGTGAAGATGTCGCGACGGTCGTGTTCGGGGTGAACAATTCCGAACACCGGCAGGACGAGATGCTCTCGACCGCGAGCTGCACGACCAATTCCCTGACGCCGGTGTTCGAGATCCTGAGCCGGCGGATCGGGGTGAAGAAGGCCCTCATGTCTACGATCCATGCATACACATCGACTCAGGAGATCGTGGACGGACCGAACAGGCACATCCGCCGGGGCCGGGCGGCGGCGGTGAACATCGTTCCGACTTCCACCGGCGCTGCGATCGCCACCACGAAGGCGCTGCCGCAGTTCAAGGGCAAGTTCGACGGGGTGTCCCTGAGGGTGCCCGTACCGGTCGGCTCGATCTCCGACATCACCTTCCTGACCGAACGGGAAACCAGCGTCGAGGAGGTGAACCGGGTCCTCTCGGAAGAGGCGGAGACGGACCGGTATCGCGATGTCATCGTCGTCACCGACGAGCCGATCGTCTCCTCGGACATCATCCGGAATCCGGCCGGCTCCATCGTCGACCTGGAGATGACCCGGGTGGTGGACGGCGACCTGGTGAAAGTCATGGCCTGGTACGACAACGAATGGGGCTATGCGAACCAGATGATCCGCGAGGCGGCCGACATGCTCGGCTGACGCCCGATACCGGAACGGGGGACCGGCCCGCCGGCAGGGCCGGATCCCGCTTCGGAAGGATGCCCGGACCGCAGTAACCATACCCGTCTATGACTCCGTCGGATTCATCTAACCGGAACAGCTGAATTTCCTTGCGGTTTGCATGATTTGCCAGTACATTTGACTGCGGGAGGGGGCTTATATTTCGAGCGGAACGAATGAGCGGGGGAAGGATGGCTATTAAAGTTCTCCTGGCCGACGACCACACGGTCGTGCGAGCCGGTATCCGGTCGATCATCGAGCATCTGGGAAAGGATATCCACGTTGTCGGAGAAGCCTCAAACGGACGGGAAGTCCTGGAGATGGCGGAGCATGATCCTGCCGACGTGTACATCATGGACATCGCGATGCCGCTTCTCAACGGTATCGAAACGATGAGCCGTCTCCTGAAGATGCAGCCCGGAGCGAAGGTGCTCGTACTCTCCATGTACGACGACAAGATCCATGTCCAGCGGGTCATCAAGGCCGGCGCGCGGGGATACATCCTCAAGGAAAGCGCCTCCGAAGAGATCCTCCACGCGATCGAGGAAGTTCACAAGGGGAAGTTCTATCTCAGCCCCAGTCTCTCCGAATATCTCGTGGAGGGCTTCCTGAATGCCGGAAGTGAGGAATCGATGTCGGATTCCGGCAGCGTCCTGACCAGCAGGCAGCGGGAGATTCTCCGCCTGGTGTGCGAAGGCCTGACCGAAAAGGATATCGCCGCCAAGCTCAACATCTCGCCCTATACCGTCCATGTGCACAAGAACAACATCATGAAGGCACTCGGGATTCACACCACCGCCGGCCTGATCCGCTACGGAATCAAGGAAGGAATCTGCCAGATCTGACCACCGCCGGCTGCGGATCGCGACGGACCGGCACCCGACGGAGCCGGTCCGCTCCGGTCTACCGCGGGGTCGGAAACTTTAACCCCTTTATCCCGGAAAATTAGACTCAGCAGATGATGTACCCCTGACCGGAATGGAGATATTCTGGTGACGATCCATATGCCGGGCACGGCCGTGCGGAGACGGCAGTCAGGGCACCTGCAGGGAGGGGAGGCATATGCTGAAAGTTACCGGAAGGAACGAGGGGGGCAAGACCCTCGCCATCGAACGGTGTGTTCAGATAGAGACGTACCGGATTTTCGAGGATTCGGTCGATCTGCTTCTCCGGGGAGGGGAGAAGAACATCATCCTGGATCTCAGCAGGCTCGAACAGATCAACCCCATGACCGTGGAACGAATCATCCGCCTCGAGGAGCGGCTTTCCGGCGACGGAAGAAGCCTGCAGCTCGCCGGCTGCAATCGATGGGTCCGGGACGTTCTCGAAGCGCTCATGGTCGACCGTTTTATCCGCATCAACATCTGAGTATCCGCACCTGCCGCGGAGCGGATCCGCGCAGGAGCCGTCGACCGGGAACCTGCTCAGGGAGGAGCGATATGAAGGATCGGAGGCAGCACGGAAGACAGCATCAGGGTGAGCGGAGGAGGGAGACTTCTTTCGAGGAACTGGTGAAGAAGTCGAGCGACGGGATGGTCGTGCTGGATCGAGAGCGGCTGGTGCGGTTCATGAATCCGGCCGCGGAGCGGATGCTCGGAAAACGGCTCGAGGATCTGTCGGGCAGCGGTTTCCCGTACCCGGTCGGTCAGGATACCGAGCTCGTGGTCCGGGACCTCGAAGGTCAGCCGGCGTGGCTCGAAGCCGTGAGCTGCCGGGTGAACTGGAAAGGGGACGACGCCTGTCTGCTCCAGATCCGGGACGTGACGGATCGCAAGTGCCACGAGGAGCGGCTCTTCCGGAAGCTGAAGGCGGCCGACATGCTGATCCGCGAAGTCCATCACCGGGTAAAGAACGATCTGCAGGGGGTCGTGAGCGTCATGGGAATGCAGGCCGCGTCCCTGCAGAATCCGGACGTCAGGAACTTCTGCCGGAACAACCAGGCGCGTCTGGCCGCGGTCGCGCAGATCCATGGGATTCTGTCCCGCCAGGATCCCTCGGTCATGAGTCTGCGCGATCTGGCAGGTTCGCTCGGCGGGTATCTGCTCGAGCTGTTCAACGCACGCGGGCGCATCCGGCTCGAGATCGACGCAGCTGACCTGCTCCTCGATCCCGGGATCTCCTTTTCGTGCGGCCTCATCCTGAACGAGCTCATCACGAACTGTCTCAAGCATGCCTTTCCCGGCCAGCGCGGCGGAACGATCGTCGTTCATTTCTCCCGATACGGCGATGACATGATCCTGGGAGTCCGTGATGACGGCACGGGCATTTCCTCCGAGGTCGCCCGCCGCATGGAAGAGGGCGGCGCAACGTTCGGTCTCCAGCTGGTGACCTGCCTCGTCGAGGAAATGCACGGTGTTCTCGAGATCGGCTCGCGAGGCGGCACCGAAATCATCGTGCGGTTCCGCGAACGGCCGGAGACGGTTCCCTCCTCGGCCCCACCGCTGCTCTTCACCGACGCAACTCTGCCCGAGCGGCAGCCCGGCGGCTGAAAAAGTTCTCCTGCCGCTCCCCGAAGAGTCCCGCCTGCAGCTCCGTCGTCAATTTTTCTCCAGCAGGATGAAAAACGCTTTTTTTATTAGAAATTTTATTTTCCCTGTTATATAATTTAGTAGGATTCTGTTGGTTCAGGATGGTGCAAAATCTCCACTTTGAGCAGTCTGGCTTTACAAGGGGAACAGAATCACGTATACTTACTTTTAACAAATCTTGGAATACTGACATTTTTTAGAAAATGTCAGGAAGAACAGGAAGAAGGAGTCAAGATGGCAGCAGACCTACCCAGAAGTCCAAATGTGTTCCATCCTGCGAAACCGTCGGCAGTCGGTTCGCGGAACAGTCTGGCCCAGGAGGGGCGGGACCAGGAACTCGAATTCAAGCAGCTCGTTGAGGAAGAAACCGATAAAATCCTGAACGAAATCAGCCTGAAGCTTCCTTCGGAAGTGCTGGAGAAGCTCGACGTCATGGGCGGGCTCAAGCAGAAGCTGTACAACTACTTCAACCAGAACTACCAGAACATGTTCAACCGGTACATGGTCACCACCGAAGACGAAATGGTGAAGAAGATCCGGAATTTCGTCGACCGGGAAGAGACGAAGGTTTCTGGCCCGCTATACCCCGAAGGAAATCGCCGAGATGCTGGACCAGATCGGCGGTGCGGACAAGTTCAACACGGGTGAAATCGAAAAGTCCATCGTCAACATGTACGGTCACCTTCAGGGCCATGTCCAGCGCGGACTGAACGATCTCGAGAACGAGACCAACTCGCTGCTCCGGCAGAAATCCGACGTCGGTGCGTTCATCCGGGGCGAGAACGCCTACTCCGTCATCAAGTGTTCGTTCAAGGACAACGCGATAAAGCCGCAGACGGTTACCGACGTCAAGCTTTCGGTCAACATCCTCGATTCCGAACTCATCAGTCCGATCTTCCAGTACCAGGCCACCGTCGAGTACCTGATCAAGGACCAGATCTCCCGCACCATAATGGAATGATCGATCGGGAAGTGGAGCGTTCCAGGACGAGCTGGTGGACGAGGGCAAGGAAGAGCTTTCCGACAGCGAGATCATGTTCGAGAAGATGAAGCGCGTCGCGAACTACACGGACGACGACAAGGAGAACGAGAGTCGCTCCGCTATACGTTCATGGCCAAGAGCCTCATGGACAAGATCGAGGGACTTCGGGCGGAAATCGACGCGAAAGAGTTCGATCCGCAGAACATCCGCGAAACCCTGAAGAAGATCGTCGACATGGAGAACATCCGTAACCGCGGTTTCAACACCGCCATCAACTCCATCACCTCGATTCTCGACACCAGCAAAATGGGATACCAGTTCATCGAGAACCTCAAGAATGCCCGTGAGCTGATCATCCGCGAGTACGAGGACACCGATCCCAGCCGCCTGCCGGACGAGCGCTACCAGATGAGGCTGAAGTACTACGATCAGGAGCAGCTGGTAGAAAGAGCGCGAATGCCTACGACAAGCAGATGAAGAGTTCAAGAAGGAGATCAGCACCTCTGGGACGTGGTCGAGGTCGTCTATCAGGACAGCAAGTCCAACTTCAAGATCAGCGATTTCCAGGATCTCGCCTTCGAAGGTGCGATGCAAGATCCGCAGAACATGAAGGCAGACACCGGCGATCCGATGTACGAAGAGCTCGAGAAGAACTGGAACGAGATCATGCTGCGTCAAGTCCGAGGACACCGACGTCGAGCGGCTGAACCAGACCTACATCTATCAGAAGACGCTCATGCAAGAAGATGCTCAGACGATCCGCGAAAAGGTAAGATCGTCTTCGGGTACCAGAACCCGCGACCCGGGTAATCCTGGATCAGCGGATCACCTTCCTCGAGAAGGAGTTCGAGGAGTTCGACTACAAGATCAACCCGTACCACATACAGCCGGGCCTCGTCCTCGACGTGGACATCAACGCATCAAGCGAAAGAAGTTCACGCTGAAGCGGTATGGCGAAACGTGCTGAACGAGTTCCTGCACGGAATCTCGAAGGGTTTCCAGGATGCGGCGTTCGCTTCCTTCAAGCGCCGCCGATCCACCGTGCGCGAGGACATCAACCAGAGCTTCGCCACGGTCGATTCCAGCAGCAAGCGCACCCTATTCCGAAGCGCTGTGAGCGCGTGAAGAAGCGCCGGAAGCGACCGCAGCCTCCCGCCCTGACAGAGCGGCGGTGAAGGGGACGTGCGGACGTAACCCTCACGAGGAAAGGACCGGGGGCGATAATCTGAAAGAGCTGTGAGCATGGATAGAGACAACGAACTCGAATTTTCTGTCGAGCAGAGCAGGTTTCAACACTGCTCTGCGACACTTCAAGACCGTAAACGGGTATCGTATCGGAAGTCCAGGAGGGCGGCAACTTGGCCGACCTCCTCGCCGAGTCCCTGGACGCGGGAGTGCTCTTCCGCAGGTTCCAGGTACGACCCATGCTAAGTGCGCCTGCTTCGAAAAGTTCGGCTACGCATCGCTGTCCCACAACCTCGTCCGTACCGTCGAGGATGCGGAAAGCTGTTCGGCTGCGCTTACACGGTGGAACAATATCCATTTCATCCTCGCCTATTATCATCCCCAGAACGGCCTGTCCGGTCATCAATCCCGCAGCGGGCCGACCAGTGGGAGCCGATTCTCCCGCTGGTGAAAGACGAGTACTTCATCGTGTACGCGGGTGCGGTGGCCGATGAATCAATGGAAAGGTGTTGAGGAATCCGCGGTATCGGATTTCGTAACACTTCTCTACGGCGGAAGGTGACGGCCCGAAAGGGGTATACCACACAGAAAGTCGTGAAGGGGGCCGAGCCCCCGTCCCGGAACCGGTACCGGAAGAGCAGGTGCCCGGAGCATGTCCGCTGCCGCACTCCGGTGAAGGCGGGTGACGCCCAAGTACTCGGTCATCGTATCCAACGAGCTATTCCATAACGGGAACGTGGAAGCCTGGAAAAAGATCATCCAGAGCTACCAGACCAAGTACCCCGGACTCGACGTGCTCATCTGGTACGAGAACGAGCGCATCAACGACATCAACGCCCTGTTCAAATGGGGCAAGGTGAAGCACGGTATGCCGATTCTCTTCAGCGTGGCGGGAGAGACATCAGGGATGTCTCCAAGCTGCAGCGGTATCTGTTCGAGGGTGCGAGTCCACGCTTCGAGACGTTTCTCCGAGGCGAGTTCGACCGGATCCTCGATCTTTTCTGACGCGCACGCGGAAGAACGGATCGACGGAGCTTCGGTCCGGAGGCGCACGCGGCCGCCGACCGAAGCGATCCGGCGCATGAACCACAACGAAAAACAGGGTAAAGCGCATGAACGTTACAAACAGGACCGGAATCGGAACCAAGCGATACTACCCATTCAGCAGTACACAGTACGTGAGCGATCCCGAGATACTGGAGACCATCGGAGTCCGCGGAAAACGGGTGATGGAACTGGCAAACCTGGAGCTGCCGATCCTGCCCGGTATTCTGCTTTCCAATGATTCGATGCAGGAGATTATGGAGCATCCGGCCGGTGTGCAGGAACTGCTCGCCGAAGCGCTGTCCCACGTGGAGAGCATAGTCGGAAAGGAGTTCGGTTCCCCGGAGAAACCGCTTCTGATCAAGGTGGTGGAGAGTCCGATGCTCAACATGATGAGCAATACCACCACGATCCACAACATCGGACTCTGCGACGAAACCCTGGGCGGGTTCGCCAGATTCGTCGGAGACGATTTCGCCTACCATGAGTACCGGGGGATCTTTCTCAAGCTGATCGAGATGGAAAAGATGGGTGCTCCGGCCGAAAAGCGGAAAGGCCAGCTGGAAGCGTTCCGGAAAGCGCTGGAGTCCTCGAAGAACAAGGATCAGACCCGGAAGGCGATCGACGCCAGCCGATCGCTCTATCCCGAAGAGGTGTTTTCCAGTGCGCTCGGACAGCTCGAGCTGGTCATCGATCTCTTCTGCGCTTCGTTCCGGAACAGTGCGACCAGCAGCGACTCGGGGCTTCTGATCCAGGCGATGGCATTCGGAAATTACGGTGAAAAGAGCTACTTCGGCAGCTACTACACCAGGAATATCGTGACCGGCGATCCGGCCATCAGCGGCAAGTATTTCATGAACTCGTTCGATGCGACGGAGAAGGAAGGTGCTCCGGTCATCGGGATCGACGGGAAGATCCGGAAGGAGCTCGAGAAGATCGCGCAGACCGTGGAGCGGCACTTCAAGGAGATGCGGAGCATCCGGTTCACCAGTGGAGAGCGGCGAGCTCTGGCTGATCGACCAGCGGCCGGTGCCGAACAAGTCGACCCAGGCCGAGATCAAGACGCTTCTGCACCTGAACAAGGACCGCGTCATCGACGATACGTTCCTGATCAAGGCGATCCAGCCGGGCCGTCTCTCGGAAATCCTGCATCCGGTTCTCGATATGGGATCCGCGGATAAGCTCCCCAGCCTGTCAGGGCGGAATCGCCGGAGCAGTCGGTGCCGCGATCGGGCGGGTCTACTTCTCCACGGAAAAGCTCATGAAGGCCTACAAGATGGCCGTTCAGACGGGAGACGAGACCGACTTCATCCTGGTCATGGCATCCACGTTCGCCGAGGACGTGAAGGCGATCGAAGTGGCGCGCGGAGTTCTCTCGTCCGAAGGCGGATATGCATCCCATGCGCCGGTCGTGGCGCGGAGCCTCGGCAAGGTCGCCCTGGTCCTTCCCGACATGCAGGTCAACGAGGACTCGGTCAAGATCGGGAAGCGGGTGCTGAAAGAGGGCGACTGGATCGCCATGAACGTCCCGTATTACGACGAACCGTCGATCTACTTCGGAAAGCTGAGCCTGATCGAACCTTCACCCGAAGGAAGCGGGCTCATGGAAGTGCTCGATATTCTGCAGAAATATATCGGTGACGATTTCGACGTCCATGCGAACGGAGATCAGCCGAAGGACGCGGAACTGGCGAAGAAATTCGGAGCTCGCGGGATCGGGCTCTGCCGGACCGAGCACATGTTCTTCGACGAGAAGCGGATTCCGCTCTTCCGGTCCATGATCATCGCCAGCGACCTCAAGGAACGGGTCAAGGCGCTGAATCAGCTGCGAAAAATGCAGGTGACCGATTTCTACCAGATGCTCAAGACCATGGCACCGTATCCGGTGACGATCCGGCTTCTCGATGCACCTCTGCACGAGTTCCTGCCGCACACCAAGGACAGCATGGCCGAGTTCATCGCGTACATGAAGAAAAAGAGCCCGGGAATCACGGAAGAGGAGATCCGGGCCCGCTGCGACATGCTGAGGGAATTCAACCCGATGCTCGGTCACCGCGGCGTGCGGATCGCCATCAGCTATCCCGAGATCTACAACATGCAGGTTTCGGCCATCTTCGAAGCCGCTTACATGCTCAAGAAGGAAGGCATCGAGACGAAGCCCGAGATCATGATCCCCATCGTCATGACCGCCAACGAGCTCAAGACGATCCGGAACGGAAAAAAGATCGAAGGCAAGTCGATCGTCGGCATCAAGGAAATCGAAGAGGAGATCCGGACGAAGTTCGAGTCCAAGGAACCGGTGGAGTACAAGGTCGGCAGCATGATCGAGCTTCCTGCCGCGGCGCTCCAGGCGGACACGATCGCCCGCTACGCGGATTTCTTCAGCTTCGGAACCAACGACCTCACGCAGACCACCAACGGACTGTCGCGGGACGACTTCAACAACTTCTTCGCGGACTACAGCGAGTTCGACCTTCTGGAGAAGAACCCGTTCCAGGTCCTGGGAGAGCAGGTGAAGGAGCTCATCAAGATCGCCGCCGAGCGCGGTCGACTGACGCGGCCCGACATCGTCATGGGGATCTGCGGAGAGCACGGAGCGGAGCCGGCCAACATCCCCTTCGTGAAGGAAAACGGCATCAACTACGTTTCCTGTTCACCCTACGGCATTCCCATCGCCAAGCTGGCGATCGCCCAGATGAACATCAAGGAAAAAGAGCTGCAGCAGAAGGCCGAGTAGGACGGACGGCGAAAAGTCGGACGGACAGGTGAATGAAATGCGGCGGCCTCCGGGATTCCGGGGGCCGCTTTTTTTCGGGCGGGCGTCCGCGGTGCCTCGACCGACGGGGCGGCGGCAGGGAACCTGCGGCGGGTGGGGAGCCGACGGCGGAGCGTTCCGTTCCTATACCAGGATGGTCGGGAGGAGCGTGCGACCCCTTTCGTAGAGTTCCAGCAGGTGCATCCGGATCACGGTCTCCGCGATCCAGCTCGAGTGGTAATGGCGGGTGATGACCTGCATGAACTCGTGATACCCGACGCTCAGGGCTCCGGCGAGGGGTCGGCCCGGAGCTCCGTCGCCGCAGAGCCGCTCCCGGATCGTCTCGTCGAGCACTTCGCTCCCCCGATGATAGTGGCCGTAGGCGGTCCGTTCCTCCGCTGTGGCGCTCGAGGAGAGCTTCCGGCCGATCATCATGCTGCGCAGGAGCGCGGCGGAGAACTCGCTGAACCAGGCGAGCCGCTCGCGTTCCTCTCGCAGCGCCTCAACCTCCCCTGCGGCGGTCAGCGGCCCGGCCAGTGCATCCATGAGTGCCGGGAGCGTCTCGAGCTGCTTCAGGGCGGACTGCATCCGGTGTACCGAATCGCGGTACCGGAAGCGGCGGACCCCCTCTTCGCGGAGATAGATATTCTCCAGTCCGTACTGGTAATAGAGGTATACCGCCTGCTGAACGGTGCTCACCGCTCGGCGGAAGAGGCCCATATAGTCGCGAACACCCGCGGAAAGGGCGGCCCGGACGTCGGCATCGAGTCCGGAGGCGCCGGCGCCCCTCCCGGCCCGGCGCTCAGTCGGACGGTCCGCGGCGGCGCCCGGAGCGGTCAGGAAGGTCAGAACCGTCTCGTATGCGAGATTGAGACGGGTCATCCGCTCGTGCGATACCGCCTCGTTCCCGCGGCTCGCATCGGGGTGGTACTTCTTGGCCATTCGCCGGAACGTGGCGTTCAGCTCTCCGACCGACGCCTGTCCGGTCAGGCCGAACAGCTTCAGAGCCCTGTCGAGTTCCATTCAGCCCGCTCCGAAGAGCCGTCCCGGCAGGGAAGTCGCTATGCTGATGGCGTGATGAGGACACATCTCCTGGCAGCAGTAGCAGCGGATGCACGCCGCGTACCGGTACTCCGGCGGCCGGCTTTTCCCCCGCTTCCCGAAGCGAACCGCCTTCTCCGGTACGGGGCACGCATCCACGCAGATCCCGCAGCGCACGCACCGGGAGGCGTCGATGACCGGCCGGGGAAGGATCCAGTTGCGAAGGGGGCGAAGGGGACGGAGCACCGAATCGCCCCGGACCGGCGAACGGCTGACGCGGAACGAAGGCCGCCGGAAGCGTTCGATCGGCTCGCCGAGATATTCGATCTGCCCCTCTTTCCAGAACCCCAGGCCGTCCTCTTCGCCGAACGTGATCGTAGGCACGAAGGAGGGATCGAGGTCGACGATCCGGCAGAATGTCGCATCGGCGGCGACCGGATCGGCGGACGCGACGACGACGCCCAGGGCCACCGGATCGCCTCCGGAGGGGCCGTTGCCCTCCATGGCGACGATTCCGTCGAGCAGGGCGAGCCGGGGGCGGAGAAGCCGGTTCAGGTCAACCAGCATCCGGGAGAATTCGTGCGCATGGGAGTGGCGCATGTGGGATCGCGCCTTGTGGAAACCCGGAACGCATCCGAGCTGGTTCTTCACCGCCGCCGTGATGCGGGTCAGGCCGTGGGTCTTCATCTTCGGCAGCGTGACGATGCCGTCGCAGTCCCGGGCGCCCGACGCGATCAGAAACTCCCTGCAGACCCGGCCGTCGGGAAAGTCCACGGTTTCTCCATGTTCGAAATCGGCCATAGGGATCCCGTGTCGTTCGGCCACCTCCGTCAGTCCCGCCTTGCGGGCAGCCGCGGCGGGTGTCCCGTAGCCGGGGGAATCGCCCCAGGTGAGCGTCGCCCCCGCCTCCCGGAAGATGCGGATCGCAGCGTCGAAGAACGCGGGATGGGTGGTGGTGGCGCGCTCGGGAGCATAGCCGAAGAGCAGGTTCGGTTTGAGCAGAATCCGCTCGCCCCGTCGGACGAAAGCACCGGGACCTCCCAGCGGTTCCAGCACGTCCCGGAGCGCCCGGTAGACGCCCTCCGGTTCATAATCGGTGCAGGCCGCGATCGCGACACGTGAAACAGCCATTCCGTTCTCCTCGCCTCCACCATACCACGGGGTCGTCGGGTTGTTAAGGGATCGTCCGAACCTGCAGTCTGTCCTTACTGCCCTTGTCATGAAATCAGGAACCGCTTATTATAATAGGTGATACGGGGAGCTGAGAGTGGCTGAAGAACCGAACGACATGCCCTATTACGAACAGCAGATCGAGGAACGGACCGAAGAACAGACCAAGGAACCGGAGATGTATCTGGTGGTCCTTCACAACGATCATTACACGACGATGGAATTCGTCGTCGAGGTGCTCGTTACGGGTATTTCAGAAATCGATCATCGATGCGACGAAGATCATGCTCGATGTGCATCGGAAAGGAAAAGGGAGCGTCGGGACTTACACCTACGATATTGCGGCGACGAAAGTCACGCAGGTCCGAAAGATGGCGAAGGAGCGAGAGTTCCCGCTGCAAGTGTACGATGGAAAAAGCGTGAGGAGTATCAGAGGTGAAATATAATGAGAATAAGTCAGGATGTTCAGGATCTCCTGAATGCCGCATATCGGAAGCGAAGAAACGGAACCATGAGTATCTTACGCCGGAACACATCCTGTTCGCGGCGATGAATATCGATCAGTCGCGGAAGATCATCGAGAACTGCGGGGTCGACCCGGACTACATCCGGAAAATGGTCGACCGTCATCTCGACACACACATCCCGGTGGTCAAGCATGCCGAGCCGGCGCAGTCGCTCGGGTTCCAGAGCGTCATCGAACGGGCGGTGTTCCACACCGAAGCCTCCCAGAAAGGCGAGGTGGATGATCGGCGATATCCTCGTCTCGCTCTACGACGAGTCGGAATCTCATGGTTCCTACTTCCTGAAGAAAGCGGGGATAACCCGGCTCGATCTGCTCGAGACCGTTTCCCACGGATTGTTCTCCAAGAGAATCCATCGGAGGAGAGCGAAGGAAGAGGAGCCGGACGAGGAGGAGCGAAGCCGAGTGAGGCCCGGTGGCAGGGAAACGGGGAAAAAGGCCGTGCAACGATCCGCTCGCCGCGTTCACGACCAAGCTGACGCAGGCTCGCCGCGGAAGAAGGAAAGCTCGAACCGCTCATCGGCCGGGAGGATATGCTGGAGCGGACCATCCAGGTGCTCTGCCGCCGGCTCAAGAACAACCCGATTCATGTCGGAGATCCCGGGGTCGGAAAGACCGCGATCACCGAGGGCTCGCGCAGCGGATCGTCGCAGGTGAGTTCCGCCGCTGCTGAAGGGATACACGGATCTACTCGCTCGACATGGGATCGATGCTCGCCGGTACCCGTTACCGGGGCGATTTCGAGGAGCGGATGAAGCGGGTGGTGAACGAGCTGCAGAAGAAGGACAAGGTGATCCTGTTCATCGACGAGATCCACACGATGATCGGAGCCGGAGCGGTCTCCGGCGGCGCCATGGATGCCTCGAACATGCTCAAGCCCGCCCTCACCTCGGGCAGGCTGCAAATGCATCGGCTCGACAACCTACGAGGAGTACAAGAAGTACTTCGACAAGGATCGCGCGCTGTCGCGGCGGTTCCAGAAAATCGAGGTGGACGAACCGTCGGAAGAGGACACGGTGCAAGATCCTCCTGGGACTCCGGGACCGCTACGAGAAGTACCACAACGTGGTGTACACGCCGGATGCGCTCCAGGCGGCGGTGCACCTCTCGGCGCTCTACATCAACGACCGGTATCTGCCCGACAAGGCCGTCGACGTGATCGACGAAACGGGTGCCTAGATGCGGATGACCAGCTACCGGGAGGCGGAGCCCGATGATGCTGCCGGCTGACGATCTCCGACAAGGAGATCGAGAAGGTCGATCTCGAAGATGGCGAAGATCCCCGAGCGGAGCGTCCGGTATCCGAGAAGGACAGGCTGAAGGACCTCGAGGTCCAGATCTGAAGGACGCAGATATTCGGACAGGATCAGGCCATCGAAGCGGTCGTGCAGGCAGTGAAGCGTTCCCGGGCGGGGTTCCGGGCGCCGAACAAACCGGTGGCCTCGTTCCTGTTCGTCGGTCCCACCGGCGTGGGAAAGACCGAGCTCGCCCGGCAGCTCGCCGACACCCTCGGAGTGCCGATGCATCGTTTCGACATGAGCGAGTATCAGGAGAAGCACACCGTGAGCCGGCTCATCGGATCGCCTCCGGGCTATGTCGGCTACGACGAGGGCGGGCTGCTGACCGACTGCGATCCGCAGGACTCCTCATGCCGTACTGCTTCTCGACGAGATCGAGAAGGCGCACCAGGACATCTTCAACATCCTGCTGCAGATGATGGATTATGCGACCGTGACCGACAACTCCGGCAAGAAGGCCGATTTCAGGAACGTGATCATCATCATGACTTCGAATGCCGGTGCGCGGGAACATCGGCAAGATCGCTCATCGGTTTCGGCGAGCGGAACGGTTCAGCTCGAAGCGGTGGACAAGGCCGTGGAGCAACTCTTCAGCCCGGAGTTCCGGAACCGGCTGGACAAGGTCGTCGTCTTCTCCGGAAGCTCGACCAGAAGATCGTCGAGGACATCGTCCGCAAGGAGTTCCGGGCCTTCGAGAAGACTCTGACCGAGAAGCACGTACCTCGAGCTCACTCCCGAGGCGGTCACCTGGCTGGCGGAGAACGGTTACTCGGAGGAGTTCGGAGCGCGGAACATCGCCCGGCTGTTCGAGGACAAGGTGAAGAACTACTTCGTCGATGCCGTTCTCTTCGGCGACCTTTCCAACGGAGGAACCGCCCGCGTGACGGTGCGGGACGGGGAGATCGCGATTTCCGCGGTCGAAGGCGCGCCGGCAGATGACGAGGGCCGGCCCGGGCGGAGAGACCCCGGTGAAGACGGAGCCGACGGGAGCACGAAACAGGCCGCGGCGGATCCCGTCGAGCCGGTGGAGGGATAGGCCGGATTGAGCGCCGGCTTTCCGTACCTGAGCGAAGATACCTGGTTCCCGTTTCCCTCCCCTGAAGAGGCCACCCCCGAGGGCATCGTCGCCAGCGGGGGAAACCTCTCTCCGGGCATGCTCCTTTCCGCCTACCGCCAGGGGATATTCCCCTGGTTCGCCGATGAGGATCCCATCCTCTGGTGGAGTCCGGACCCCCGCTGCGTGCTCACCACCGATCGGCTGCACGTGTCCCGCTCCATGAGCCGCATTCTCCGCAAGGAGCAGTTCCGTATAACCTTCGACGCGTCCTTCCCGGAGGTCGTCTCGGCCTGTGCCGAGGCCCCGCGGCCGGGACAGAACGGCACCTGGATAACGGAGGAGATGCAGGATGCGTATGTGCGCCTCCACCGGTTGGGCTTCGCGCATTCGGTGGAAGCCTGGCACGAGGGAACGCTCGCGGGCGGTCTCTACGGCCTTTCGCTCGGGCGCTGCTTCTTCGGCGAGTCGATGTTCAGCCGCGAGCCGAACGCATCCAAGGCGGCTTTCATCGCGCTGGTCACGACGCTTCGGGACAGGGAGTTCCGGCTGATTGACTGCCAGGTCGCCAATCCTCACCTGCTTTCTCTGGGTGCGGAAGAAATACCCCGCAGGGATTTTCTCGATCTTCTCCGCCGGGAGCTCGACCGGGGCCCGACGCTCCGGGGCGACTGGAGCGATTTTTCGTTCCGACCTGCCCGGGTCTGACCGGATCCCATGCCGTGGCTCCGGTTCGGAGCTCTTTTCCCTGCGACCCGCTCCCCGCCGGACCCGCCCTTTCCCCCGGTCCCGCCGAAATCGCCTGCGGATCCGCTTGACGGATTGCCGTGGATGCGATATCCTATCAGTGTGTTAGATATGTAGTACACTAGTTATGAGGGGGAAAAATGGTGCGCATCCAGCAGCTCGATTTCGGATACGGTCGGGAGCCGCTCTTCCACGGACTCGACCTGGTGCTCGAGCCGGGGAACATCTACGGGCTTCTGGGGCGGAACGGGGCCGGCAAGACGACGCTTCTCCGGCTGATGTCCGGTCTGCTGTTCCCCGGGAGCGGAAGCGTGGAGGTTTTCGGGGTCGAAGCGGGACGTCGGCTGCCGAGCATGCTGTCGGATCTCTACCTGGTACCCGAGGAGGTTTCCGTGCCGGCGCTGACGAGCTCCGGGTACGAGCGGATTCATGCCCCGTTCTACCCGCGCTTCGACCGGTCCCGATTCCGGGAATACCTGGCGGAGTTCGAGGTGCGTCCGGAACGGCTCCTCCCGCAGCTTTCCCTGGGTCAGAAGAAGAAATTCGTCATCGCCTTCGCACTCGCCTCGGGATGCCGCTTCCTGATGATGGACGAGCCGACGAACGGCCTGGATATTCCGTCGAAGAGTCAGTTCCGGCGCGTCGCGGCATCGGCCCTGCAGGAGGACCGGACCTTTCTGATCTCCACACACCAGGTCCGGGACATGGAAAACATCATCGACCCCATCATCATCCTGGAGGAGGGGAGGATCATCCTTCACGAGTCCCTGGAGCGGGTCGCCCGGCATCTCTCATTCTCGATCGAGTCGGGATCGGCAGATTCTGAAGATCCGGACATCCTGTTCGCTGAACGCAGCCTGGGCGGAACGCTCGTCGTGCGCAGGAACGAGGGGGGCGAAGAATCTCCGGTCGACATCGAAGTCCTTTTCAACACAGTGATCCGCAACCGCGATCGCGTGCTGTCCCTGCTCGCGGAAGGAGGTTCCCATGAACAGGAGTGAACGATTCTCTCCGGCAAGAATCCTGCTCGTGATTCGCCGGGACCTGGTGCTCCGGTATCGGACGATAGGGGTGGTCGCCGGCACGGTGGCCCTTGCTCTCCTGGTGTTTTCCGTCGGGGTCCGGTTCGGGCGGGACGGCGGCTCCTTTCACCTGCAGATGTACCGGCTCTTCCTTTTCATCGGGGGAGCGATCATCAGCAGTCTTTTCTGGTCGGATATCCATCGGAAGGATCGATCCGCTGACTTCTTCCTTCTTCCGGCCTCCCCGGAGGAGAAATTCGCGGCGAGGTTTTCCGAACTGACGATTCTCTTCATTCCGGCGACTATCCTGGGTTTCACGCTCTTTTCCCTGGCGGCCGAAGGTGTGAACCTGCTGGTATGGGGCAGTTCCCGGCCGTTGTTCCTGCCGTTCGATGCGGGGGTGTGGCGCTCGGCTGCGCATTTCCTGGTTTTCCAGTCTGTCTTCGTCGCCGGCGGCGTGTTCTTCCGGAAGCACCAGGCGGTGAAAACGGTTCTCGTTCTGGCGGCGGCCTCGATCGCCTACGGCATTCTGCTCATGCTGCTGTTCCGGATCGTCTTCAACGACGTGTTCTCCGGCTTCGCGGGCGGTAGATGGAAGCCGGGTTTCGATGCGGCTATCGATCACGCGATGCTGGCGGAGCGGGCGGGAAGCCTCTCCGGGGTTCTGGTCGCGGTTCTGAGAACCGGATACTGGCTGCTCATCGCTCCGTTCATGTGGCTGTTCGCCTGGCTCAGGCTGCGTGAAACCGAGGTCGGGCATGAAATTTAAGGACACCCAGGCGATCTATCTTCAGATCGGGGAGCATCTGACGGAGCGGATCCTGAGCGGTCAGCTCCGGGAGGAAGAAAAGATTCCATCGGTACGGGATCTCTCGGCGGAACTGCAGGTCAATCCCAACACGGTCATGAGAACCTATGCTTACCTGCAGGACAAGGGTATCATTTACAACCAGCGGGGGATCGGTTATTTCGTGACGCCGGGAGCGGAAGAGGAGGCGAAGAGGATGCGGCGAGAGGAGTTCGTGGAAAAAGTGCTTCCGACGGTGTTCAGGAATCTTCAGCTGCTGGGAATGTCGGCGGAGGAGCTGGTTCGGCGGTACGAGGAGTACCGGAAATCATCGGAAAAGGAAGCGCGGTCATGAAGAGGAAGCTGAAGAAAAGTACGCTGCTGCTGCTCGCGGGTGCCGGAGGGGTTCTCGTCCTGACGATCGCCGCGGTCATCGGATTCCGGATCATCGTAGGCGATGCCGTTTCGTTTGAACCGCTCGAGGGCGTTTCCGCGGCTCGCGGACCCGATGCGGTTCGGGAATTCCCGATAGACGGTGCGAGCAGGCTGCAGTTCAACGGAACATGGAAAGCCGGAATCAGGCATGGTGAGCAGGCCGTCCTGATCGTTCATGCCCCGGAGGAACTGCTGCCGCAGATCCGCGTCGTCCGATCGGGGAACACCGCAAAGCTTTCGTGGGACGGCAGAATCCGGCTCGGGGGAAGAACCGTGCGGGCCGAAATCGTGCTGCCGGCTTTGACCGGGATCGAGTCGGGGGGTGCCGTCGATATCGACTTCTCAGGCTTCATCGGCGAAACGCTCGAGATCGAGTCGACGGGTGCGGCGAATGTCCGCGGCGAGAACAGCGGCTTCCGGGATATCCGGATCGACAGTTCCGGCGCGCTGAATGCCGATCTTCGCGATGCACCGACGGAGAATGCCGACGTGGATGTCAGCGGTTCGGCACGAGTGATGCTCACCATGACCGGCGGACTGCTCAGCGGCGAGATCAGCGGCGCCGGGAAGGTCGTCTATTCCGGCGAGGTATCGGAGGAACGGATCGAGACGAGCGGGCTCGCCAGCATCGAGCGGCGGTGAGGCGAGCCCGTCAGTACTTGAACGAGCTTCCGCCGATGAACTCCCGGAGGATCGAACCGGAAGGAATCAGGCGCGTAGGAATCGGGTGGAAGTTGTTCAGGAAACTGGTGAGCCGTACCGCCTCGTGATACACCGGGTGATGCGGCTTTACCGTCTTCAGCAGCGGTTCGACGAACTGCTTGAGCACTCCCAGCTCGTAATCGAGGGCGGAGTTGAAGGCGGTATCCGCCGAGTTCTGAAACGGGAAAATGTTCCGCTCTTCGCCCCGTCGGACCGACGGCCAGCGGTTGAGGGTTTCGAGAGCACTGTAACCGCGGAACTGATGGTCCCGCACCATCCGCCGGAGGAGGCGATTGTCGGTGGTCGGGATCCGGTTGTGATCGTCGAGGTTCAGCTGGGTAAGGGCGGAGACATAGACCTTGTACTTCGCCGAACGGGCGATCCGGGATGTCAGCTCATCGTTCAGGCCGTGAATGCCTTCCATCACGACGATGCCCCGTTCGGGGAGTCTCAGCGGATGGCCGGTCTCTTTCCTGCCCCCCAGCTTGAAGTCGAAGGCCGGCAGGAGCACTTCTTCTCCCCGGAAGAGCTGCAGGAGCTGTTCGTTCAGGAACGGGATATCCAGGGCGTGGATCGACTCGAAATCGAATTCACCGTTTTCGTCCCGGGGAGTCAGCTCCCGGGGCAGAAAATAGTCGTCAAGCGAAATGGGAACCGGCTGGAGACCGAGCACGCGGAGCTGGATTTCGAGTTTCTTCGCAAAGGTGGTCTTCCCGCTGGATGAAGGTCCGGCGATGAGGATCACCTTGAGGTCGTCGATGCGCTCGCTGATGCGGTCAGCGATCTCGGCGATTTTCTTGTCCTGGAGCGCTTCCGATACGTTGATGAACTGGACCAGCTCCTCCCGCCCGTTCAGGTCGTTCAGCCTGCCGGTGGTGTGGACGCCCAGGATCTTTCCCCATTGCTTGTATTCGCTGTAGATCGAAAAGAGGATCGGGTTGTCGCGGAACGGGCCGACCCGGAGGGGCGTGTCGATCGAAGGAAACCGGAGCAGAAAGCCGGGCGGATAGGGTCGGACCTCGAATGACTCGAGCAGTCCCGTCGAGACCGCGAGCGGGCCGTGAGCGAGGTCCATGTAGTCTCCGCAGCGGTAGACCGGGATCTTGCCCTCGCTCCGGTGCTTGAGCAGGAGGGCCGTATCGGGATAGCCGATGGTCTGGAAGTAATCCATGGCATCGCTGTAGGAAACGACATCCCGCTGAATCGGAATATCCGCTTCGACCAGGGAACGCATCTCCCGGTCCAGGAGCCTGATCGCCTCATCGTCACATTCGCGGGGGCCCTCCAGCGAGTAGTAGTAGCCGTCTCCGAGCGAATGGCCGATGATCAGCTTGTTCTCGGGAGAAAGCCGCTGGGCGGCATAGGCGAGCAGAAAACAGAGGGACCGCTTGTAGGTGTTCATCCCCGGAGGGGAGTTCAGGTAGACCGGGGAAACCCGGGCGTTTACCTCGACTTTGAAGGAAAGGCTGGTAAGCTCGTTGTTCACCATGGCCGCGAGGATGGGGTAGGCGGATCCGTCCCGGAACTCCTCCTCGCGCGTGATCTCGGCAGTCCGGGTCCCATACGGGTACGATATCTGTCTGCCCGAAGGCAGCGTTACGGTCACCTGATCCATAGACTCCAGTATACCAGAAATATCGCTTCGTACCAGCCTATTCCGGGTGCGCATCGCGGCGATCGGATTCCCGCTTCCGGCGGAGCCGGTCCAGAGCGGCGAGCCATACCCCGGGGCCGGCGTAGCGGGGCCGCGGACGGATCTCCGCCGCGAGCTCCTCGAGCCGCTCCGGAACGGCAGGGCCGAGGAGCCGGGTACGGACCCGGTCGGCCTCGGTACGGATCCGCCGGTATGCCTCGTCGAGCCGCGGGCGTTCGTCGGCGGAGGCAGCCGAGCACCCGGTCAGGTAGACCGCGCGGATTTCTTCGTCTCCGGCGTCCGCGGAAACCCCCAGAACGGTCCACGGGTCTCCCGGGCCCTCATTCGACCGGCGGTTCCCGATCCGATCGTTTTCGTTCATCGCGTTCCCTCCTGTCCGCCCCGGAAAGCCGCATGCCGTCCCGGGCTGCCGGGTGCCGGCGACAGTCGCCTCATCCCGGTGCATCCGCAAAGGAGAACAGCTCGAGCTGTTTCGGCGGCATCGCTTCTCCGGCACGGTGATCGGCCTCCGGAGCCCGCCCGGCGCGCCCTCTCCGGCCTCCCGCGGCGGAATGTCCGTTGCCGCTGCCGTTGCCCGAGCCGTTCCGGCCGCCGGCGGCTGCGTGCGCCGGAACTCCGGTTCCTTCCGTCTCTTCCGGAATCTGCGGCTGCGGCTCCTGCGGCTCCTGCGGCTCCTGCGGCTGCGGATCTTCCGCGGCGACCGCAGCCGCTACGGCCCGAAGCAGCGCCCGGGGCCGGTTCGCCGGCGGCAGTTCCGTCGAAGCAATGGCGAAGCGGAACGAGAGCTCTCCGGCGAGCTCCTCAGCGAGCCTGCGCAGCCCGCTTCCGGCCGGACCGTCCGTTTCCACCGCCTCGGGAAGCGAGCCCCGTTTCTCCGCCGCGTCGAGCAGTTCCTGCAGGATCCGCACGTACTGCCGCACTTCGGTCAGGTTCAGGGCTTCTTCCCGGAGGCCGGCGAGCAGCGATCTTCCCCAGGCGAGCAGGGCTGCCGCCGGATCCCCGTCCATCGCTGCGAGTGCTTCGAGGCGATGGAGCCGGCACGCCGGAAGGGACGAGCGGATGCGGAGCGAAAGGGCCTCGACGGAGAGTCCCGCTTCCCGGAGTGCCCGGAAGCACCAGAGCAGCAGCCGCTCGGCCGTGGTCGGCTGCCGTGCCGCGAGATCCCGGAACAGGAGAACGGCCGTCTCGACGAAGAGCTCCTCGATCCCTTCCTCCAGCGCATCCTCGAGCTGGGAAAGCCCGCTGCGAAGCAGGGGATCGTCGTCGATCACCGCTGACGCGAGCTCGCGCGCTGCTTCGCCGCGGCCGGACCCGGGACCGGCATCCGGGAGCGTCTCCAGGAACGGCACGAGGAGCCCGGGGATCGAATCCGGCGATATCCGGGCCAGCTGCTCGCCGAGCGCGGCTGGATCGCCCCGATAGAAAGCCGAAATGGCCAGGATAAGCGGCTTCCAGGGAGAGAAGATGGAGTGCCCGGGGAGAGCCGCGACGCGCTCCATCGCCTCCGGGTTCTCCATCCCGTTCGTGACCGCTTCGAACGCGTCGAAGACGGCGAGTGCCTCGAGCCGGACCGGATGGGCATCGGTGAAGAGTCCGGAATCGGCCACTTCGAGCGGATGCCGGATGCCTGTCCGGAGAGCGTCGGCGAGCTCCCGGAGCCGGTCCCGGTCCCGTTCGGAGGCGAAATCCCGCAGCTGGGCATGGAGTATCTTCAGATAGGAGTCGTTCCGCTTCATGGATGCGCCTCGCGATGTTGCAGTTGGTAAACGATGTCGCCGTGCGAGAGGGCGGATTGGCCCACCGTAACGGAAAACGCCGGAACTGTCAATTCGGAGTTCCGGAAAGTTGCTCGAGTCGGCGCCCGGAGCCCGGGCTGCGGAGTGCTATCGGGACTTCTGAATGGCGACGAGTTCCTCGGAGGTAAGCGGGCGCTGGATGTGAACTCCCTGCTCGGATGTCTGGAGGAGGGGAGGCTCCATCAGCTTTTCTCCCGCTTCGTTCACCAGCAGCTTGACCACCGGAAAACGGGGGTTGTCCTGGTTGTTCTCGACCACGACGCCCAGCGCCCCGTTCGTCAGCGCGACGAAAGATCCGAGCGGAAAAATGGACAGGCTGTAGACCAGAGCCTTGAGGGCCTGGTCGTCGTACTGTTTTCCGCGGTCCCGGAGCAGGTCGAGAAGTCCGAGGTGACCGGTACGGGCTTCCCGGTAGGGACGCTTCGAGGTGGCCGCTTCGTAGGAACAGGAGACTGCGATGATCCGGGCATAGAAGGATATCTTGTCTCCGGCGAGGCCCCGGGGGTATCCGGAACCGTCCAGCCGTTCCGAGTACTCGAGAACCGCGAGAGAAATACTCATCGGAAACGACATGGATTTCAGGATCTGAAATCCGAGGACCGGGTGCGCCATGATCGCCCTGCGCTCCTGGTCGGAAAGAGCCCGGTTTGCCATGTAGAGCTCGGACGGGAGACGGATCATGCCGATCTTGTGCAGGAGCGCCGCGATTCCGAGCTCGATCAGGCGGTGCTGCGGAAGCTTGAGATAATGCCCGATGGCCAGGGAGAAGACGGCCGCTTTGACCGAATGGGTGACCAGGTAGTTCCGTTCCGGGAGCTCTACTCCGGAGAGGCGAAGGATGAACCGCCGGTTGTACTTCATGGCGGTGATCATGTCCTTGACCTTCTCGGTGATCATGCTGAGGGAGAGTTCCTGCCGCTCCACGTACCCGGCATAGTAGCCCTCGAGGAAGTCCATTATCCCGTTATAGAATACCCGCGCTTCCTCGAGATGCTCGTTCTCCTTGATGTCCCGGTCGAGAACCGCTGCCGCCGACTCCTCGGATGCTTCCTCCGTGGCGAACGCGACCGGATGCTGAACGGATTTTCCATCCGTATAGACTTCCCTGATGCCCCAATCGCGAAGACGCCTGATCAGATCGGCAGGAATCGACGTCTCCGGACTGAGCAGGATGAATTTTCCGTCCAGGTATACCGGTTCGGTGAAAAAGGTCTGTGCCTTGAGCTCATCGACCGGGATCGTTTCCATACCGTTTCCAAAACCGCCATATTGTGAAAATTGCACGTCACGCAGGGTGACGCGTGCTCCCGATCTGAGTACACTTGGTACCATGCAGGTTCCGGGAGCATTATCGGTCTACTTATATTATAGGAGAAAATCTGATGAAGTTTAGGGTGGTATTCATCGTTTTCAACGTTATCATCCTTTTCTCATTCCTTTTCATCTTCCTGATGCCGCTGGCAATGCTGGGATGGGAGTATACCCGCCTGTTCTGGTCCCGGAACTGGTATCTGGCCGTCCTGTTTCTCCTGGTCATCAGCTCACTGAATGTCTATTTTATCATGAACTGGCAATTGTTTCACTACCTCGAACGGGAAGACTGGCCGGGTCTGGTCACGTTTCTCGAGGAGCGGATCTACGGCAGGAAACAGATCCGATCCCAGTACGTGAGAATCCTCATCAACACCTATCTCGTGCGATCCGACCTGGAATCGGTCCGAAAACTCGAGCAGTTCCTGCGCCGGCAGCGTCCCCGCCTGGTGGCC
Source organism: uncultured Spirochaetota bacterium (assembly GCA_963728215.1). Taxonomy (GTDB): domain Bacteria; phylum Spirochaetota; class Spirochaetia; order CAVSJD01; family CAVSJD01; genus CAVSJD01. The sequence goes on from CAVSJD010000018.1 coordinate 132,148, forward strand.
CGGTTCGCGATTCCCCTCGGGATCCCGCATCTTCTGGCGAACGACCCGCAGGCGATGCTCGGTTACTTCGGTCCGCTCCGGAGCGAAACCCGCGGTCGCGAGCGGCACTGGGTCCGATGGAATCACGCATTTTCGCTCATGCTTCTGCAGAAGGGCGACGAGGCCAAACGGGAGCTCCTCGACCTCTCAGGGGAAGTCCGCGATCCGGTTCTGCGGCTCCTCACGTTCTACCTCATGGATGCCTTCTCGGATACCGATCGCGACCTCACGGAGCTCCTTCGCCGGGAACGGGAGGCGTTCCGGAAGCGTTTCCCGCGCGCCGGCTGGGAACGGACGGTGGAGCGGTCGAAGGGGAACATCCAGGTGATCGTGCTTTCGAAGCTTATCGAGGAAGCGACCGGATGGGCGTACCGCGAAGATGCCCCGGACGAAGGAACATCGACGGGGACCGTTTCCTGGCCTGCCCCGGAGGCATAGTCCGAACCCGGCACGCCGGAAACGGAGCGCACGGTTCGTCCGACAGGAGTGCGTCCGACAGGACTGCGGCCGACGCTTGCCAAGAACCCGTCTCCAACGGTAAGATGGTGCATCTCGCAGCGCGATTCAGCGTCGCCCTGCACAGGGAGCATGAGGCATGAGGAGTTTCGAGAAATCGAAGAAGCTCGACGATGTCTGTTACGACATCCGGGGCCCGGTACTGAAGGAAGCGAAGCGGCTCGAGGAGGAGGGGTATCAGATCCTGAAGCTGAACATCGGGAATCCCGCCCCGTTCGGTTTCACCGCTCCGGACGAGATCCTGCACGATATGATTCTCAATCTCCCCAATGCCCAGGGATACTCCGATTCCAAGGGGCTCTTCTCGGCCCGCAAGGCCATCATGCAGTACTATCAGCAGAAGCGGATCCCCGGCGTCAATATCGAGGATATCTACGTCGGCAACGGCGTGAGCGAGCTGATCGTCATGTCGATGCAGGGACTCCTGGACAACGGGGACGAGGTCCTGGTCCCCGCGCCGGATTATCCGCTCTGGACCGCAGCGGTCAATCTCGCGGGAGGACGGGCGGTTCATTATCTCTGCGACGAGCAGTCGGACTGGTATCCCGATACGGAGGATATCGCGCGGAAGATCAACGACCGCACCAAGGCGATCGTCGTGATCAATCCCAACAATCCCACCGGGAGTGTCTATCCGCGGGAAGTGCTGGAGAAGATCGCCGCACTCGCGACCGAGCACGGCCTGCTCGTCTATTCCGACGAAATCTATGACAAGATTCTCTACGACGACATGGAACACGTCTGCATGGGCTCCCTGTCCGACGACTTTCCCTGCATCACCTTCAGCGGCCTTTCCAAATCCTACCGGGTCGCCGGGTTCCGTGCCGGATGGATGGTTCTGAGCGGCGACATGAAGATCCGCCCGCGGCTACCGGGAAGGCATCGACATCCTGGCCAACATGCGGCTCTGCAGCAACGTGCCCGCCCAGTTCGTCATCCAGACCGCACTGGGGGGCTACCAGAGCATCAACGACCTGGTGCTGCCGGGAGGCCGGCTCCGGGAGCAGCGGGATGTCTGCTACCGCATGCTGAACGACATTCCGGGGGTCAGCTGCGTGCAGCCGAAGGGCGCGCTCTACTGTTTTCCGCGTCTCGATCCGGCCCGGTTCGGCATCAAGGACGATCAGAAGCTGGTTCTGGATCTGCTGCTCGAAAAGAAGATGCTCCTGGTGCAGGGAACCGGGTTCAACTGGCCGCAGCCGGATCACCTCCGCATCGTCTTTCTGCCGAACAAGGACGAACTGACGGATGCCCTGGGGCGACTCCGGGAGTTCCTGGAAGAGTACCGGCAATAGTACCCGCAATCCCGGCCGTCGGGAGCACGAGGAGAAAACAATGGATCGGAACGTTCTGAGGGCGGGTATCGCCGGGTCCGGCTTTGCCGCCGATTTTCATGTCGATGCGCTCCGCCGCGTCTACGGGGTGCGCGTCGAGATCGCCGGGGTCTACAGCCCGACGAAGGAGCACCGGGAGGCGTTCGCGCGGCGGAAGGAGATCGCGGTCTTCGACAGCCTCGACCGGCTGATCGATTCGTGCGACGTCGTTCACGACTGCACGCCGCCGGCATCCCACGAGAATCTCGCGGTGACCGCCCTGGGAGCGGGCCGGAGCGTCATCGTGGAAAAACCGTTCACCGGCTACTTCGGAACCGGGAAGCCCGACTTCGACGGACTCACCTTTCCCCGGGAAGACGGGGTTCGCTCCGCGATGAAGAGCGTGGACACGATCCGGGAAGCCGAGCGCCGCAGCTCCGGCAGAATCCTCTATGCGGAGAACTGGGTGTACGCACCGGCGATCCAGAAGGAACGGGAGATTCTGGAAAAGGGCGGCGGCAGAGTTCTCTGGATGCTCGGCCAGGAGTCCCATTCCGGGTCTCATTCGAAGTTCTACGGCATCTGGTCCTTCTCCGGCGGCGGATCCCTTATGGGGAAGGGCGTGCATCCGCTCACGGGCATGCTCTATCTCAAGAAGGTGGAGGGAAGGGCGCGAAACGGCAAACCGATCCGGCCGTCGCGGGTGAGCGTGCGGACCCACCGGATCACCGCGAGCCCGGCGTTCCGGGATCTCGGTCATCTTCGATCGGATTACCGGGATATCGAGGATTTTGCCGCGGTACACCTCGAGTTCGAGGACGGGACCGCGGCGGACGTGTTCGCGACCGAACTCGTCATGGGCGGTGTCCGGCGATGGGTGGAAGTGAGCGCGGACAATCACCGGAGCATCATCAATATCGCTCCGACCGACGCCATGAGCACCTACAATCCCAGCGAAGAGTACTTCGAGGGAATCGAGGTGGTCGAGAAGATCGGAACGAAGCAGGGATGGGCCCCGACGACTCCCGACGGCGCCTGGTTCACCGGTTACCAGCACGAGATGGAAGCCTTCTACCGGAATATCGCCCACGGAAGCGAGATCGAATCGGACAGCCTGCTGGCCGCTGACACGATCGCCGTGGTCTACGCCGGCTATCTCTCCGCCGAGCGCGACGGCGCCGCCGTGGACGTGCCCCTGGTGGAGGAGTAAGAGCTCACCACAGAGGCACAGAGCCGGCGTTTTCTCTCGAAACCGCCTACACAGAGGCTGGAAAGGAGAAACCAGGAAGACACAAGGAAGGGAGAAGAAAGAGCTCGAGGAAAAAGTAATTGCGGACTATAATTTTATCAGTATTTTCTGTGATCTTTTTAGTTTCTCTCCCTCCGACCCCTGTGTCCTCTGTGCCTCCGTGGTTCCTCCTTACCCCGATCCGAATCCTCCCCGGCCTTGACCCGGGGGCGGTATCTTTTCTATAATCGTGTATCTTTCTGCATGGTACGAGGATAGTCGATGAGCGTTCGCGTTCGCTATGCTCCTTCACCGACGGGGCTGCAGCACATCGGAGGGCTGAGGACAGCCCTTTTTAATTATTTTTTCGCCCGCGCCCGGGGCGGAACGTTCATCCTGCGGATCGAGGATACCGATCAGGAGCGGTACCACGAGGCATGCGCTCCAGGATATCTACGACACCTTTGCATGGCTCGGAATTCAGTGGGACGAGGGCCCCGATACGGGCGGCCCGTTCGGACCGTATTTCCAGTCGCAGCGGACGGATATTTATCGGGAACACGCCGCGGAAGCTGATCGAGCAGGGGAACGCATACAGCTGTTACTGTACGCCCGAACGTCTCGATGCGCTTCGGAGAGAGCAGGCTGCGGCCGGCGGGGGCGTTCGGGGCTACGACAGGCATTGCCGGAGATCTCGCCGGAGGATGCGGCCCGATTCAGCGAGCAGGGAATCCGCCCGGTGATCCGGCTCAAGATGCCGCTCGAGGGTGCGACGCCGTTCCACGACATTCTCCTGGGCGACATCGAGCGGAAGAACACCGACATCAATCCCGATCCGGTGCTGCTAAAGTCCGACGGGTTCCCGACCTATCACCTCGCGAACGTGATCGACGATCATCTGATGGAGATGACGCACATTCTCCGTGCGCAGGAATGGATCCCTTCGGGAGCGCTTCACGTGCTCCTCTACGAGGCGTTCGGCTGGCAGCCCCCGGTGTACTGTCATCTGCCGATGGTGATGGGCAGCGACGGGCAGAAACTCTAGAAGCGGCACGGGGCGACGAGCGTGCAGGAGTTCCGGAAGGCCGGGTATCTCCCGGAAGCGATCATCAACTACATCTCGCTCCTGGGCTGGTCGTACGACGACGAGCGGGAGTTTTTCTCGAAAGAGGAGCTTGCGAAGATCTTCACGCTCGACCGGCTCAACAAGGCTCCCGCGGTGTTCGATTATAAAAAGCTCGAACAGTTCAACGGACACTACATCAGGCAGAAAACCGACGAAGAGCTCGCGGAGCTCGTTGCTGCCGTACCTGCAGCAGGAAGGGCTGGTTGGAGATCCGCCGTCCGCCCGAGGAGCGGGAGCTGGTCACAGGTAGTCCATGCCGATGATCCGGGAGCGGATCCGCGTTCCTCTCGGATGACGCCGGAGCTCGTGCGGTTCCTTTTCCGGGATCATCGAGAACGTACGACGGTCGACGGAGCTGATTCCGAAGAAGACGAGCGCGGAGGAAACCCTCCGGCTCGTCGAAGACCTCGATCCGGAGCTCGAGGGATTGGAGGCGCGGACCGAGGAGGAGAACGAGCAGCTGTTCCGGGAGAAAGCCGAGCGGCTCGGGACGAAGCTCGGAAACCTGCTCATGCCGCTCCGCGTCGCGGTGACCGGTACGCGGGTGTCTCCGCCGCTTTTCGAATCGATGCGGCTCCTCGGGATTGCAGAAAACGAAGTGCGACCGGCTTAAAGACACTCCTCGCGGCGGGTGCGGAACCGTATCCTGATTGAAGCGATAGGGTGAGGTAACGGGATATGGCTAGATCAAGCGAAAAAGAAGGCGGAAAACAGCGTTTCGATGGAAGCTCTGTCTCTCTGGCAAGCGGAGAGGTTTCGTGTTCCAGTCGAGCGAGATATACGGCGGACTCGCCTCGGCCTGGGATTACGGTCCCCTCGGGATGGAACTGAAGAATCGCATCCAGCGGTTCTGGTGGAAAGAGATGACGCAGCTTCACGACAACATCGTCGGGCTCGACGCGGCGATCCTCATGCATCCCGCGCGTATGGGAGGCGTCCGGACACGTGGAGAACTTCACCGATCCGCTGGTGGACTGCAAGGCCTGCAAGACGCGCTTCCGCGAGGATCAGCTCCCCGAAGAGAAACGTGACGAGCACGGAAGTGTCCCGAGTGCGGCGGCGAGCTGACCGAGCCGCGGCAAGTTCAACCTGATGTTCAAGACCCACATGGGCCCGGTGGAGGAAGGCGCGTCGACGGTGTATCTGCGCCCCGAGACCGCGCAGGGAATCTACGTGAACTACAAGAACGTCCTCCAGTCGAGCCGGCAGAAGATTCCGTTCGGTATCGCGCAGGTGGGCAAAGCGTTCCGGAACGAGATCACCACGAAGAACTTCATCTTCAGAACCTGCGAGTTCGAGCAGATGGAGATGCAGTTTTTCGTGCCACCCGGCGGAGGACGAGAAGTGGTTCGAGTACTGGAAGGCGCAGCGGATGGAGTACTATCGTAAGCTCGGCATCAGGATGGATCACCTGCGATTTCACCAGCACGGCCCGGACGAACTCGCGCACTACGCGAAGGACGCCTACGACATCGAGTTCCTCTTCCCGTTCGGCTGGAAGGAGCTCGAGGGCATCCACAACCGGACCGACTTCGACCTTGGACCGGCACAGCGAGTACTCCGGCAAGGATCTCACGTACCTCGACGAGGAGACGAAGGAGCGGTACATGCCCTTCATCATCGAGACCTCCGCCGGACTCACCCGGAGCGTGCTCATGGTGCTCTCCGATGCCTACGAGGAGGAGGAGGTAGCCGAAGGCGATACCCGCGTCGTGATGCGCTTCCATCCCGAAATCGCGCCGATCACCGTCGGTGTATTTCCGCTCGTGAAGAAGGACGGCCTTGCCGAGCTCGCCCAGGAGATCGAGACAGAGCCTGCGCGACGATTTCTCGACCTTCTACGACCAGAGCGGCGCCATCGGCCGGCGCTACCGCCGGCAGGACGAAGTGGGAACCCCGTACTGCATCACCGTCGATTACCAGACCAAGGAAGACCGGACCGTCACGCTCCGCTTCCGCGATTCCATGGAGCAGGTCCGCGTGAAGATCGACGAGCTCGTGCAGAGGATCCGGAAGGAGATCAAAGCGTACCGGAGAGTGGAGCAGGCGGGTGGCGAGACCGGACTGAATCCGCGCGCTCGAGACGCCTCTCGAGCGAGACGGGGCTTCCTCCAGCAGTGCACCGATCTCGAGGGGCTTTCCGGGCTCTCGAGAGGGGCCGGTGACGTTCTACTGTCGGTGTCGATCCCACCGGGCCCAGTCTCCACGCCGGGCACATCGTGCCGCTTTTCGCGATGGCGCACCTCCAGCGGGCGGGACACCGGCCGATCGCGCTCGTCGGCGGCGGAACGGCCCGGATCGGCGATCCTTCCGGGAAGACCGAGATGCGCAGGATGCTCACCGTGGAGCAGATCCAGGAGAATGCGCGACCGCATCGCTGCGGCAGATCGCGAAGTTCGTCGACTTCGACGCCGAAGGGCGCTTCTCGCTGGACAACGCCGAGTGGCTCGCGCCCCTGAACTACATCGAGTTTCCTCAGGGATATCGGAAAACATTTCTCGGTGAACCGGATGCTCAGCTTCGAGACCTACAAGATGCGGCTCGAGACCGGGCTGTCGTTCATCGAGTTCAATTATCAGCTCCTGCAGTCGCTACGACTTCCTGCGTGCTCTACCAGCAGCCACGGTTGTCCGCTGCAGATCGGCGGCGACGACCAGTGGGGCGAACATCGTTTCGGGCGCGGATCTCATCCGGCGGATGGAGGAGCCGGGAAGCCTTCGGGCTCACGTTTCCGCTCGTCACGCGGGGCGACGGAAAGAAGATGGGAAAGACCGAGAAGGGTGCGCTTTTCCTCGATCCGGCGATGACGAGTCCGTACGAGTTTTTCCAGTACTGGAGAAACGTTCCCGACGCCGACGTGGAAAAGTTTCTCGCTGCATCTTCACTTTCCTCCCGGTCGATGAGTGCCGGCGGCTCGGGCGCGCTCGGGACGCAGGAGATCAACCGGTGCGAAGGAAGTGCTCGCATAGGAGGTGACGAAGCTGGTCCACGGCGGGGAGGAAGCCGACACGGCGCTCGCGAGCGGCGCGGGCCGCGTTTTCCGCAGGCGGCCGGGCGGAGCGCTCGGGACCGGGCCGCGATCCCTTCGGCTGGATTCCGGCGCGCGAGCTCGATGCGGGAATCAACGTGCTCGACCTGTTCGCCTCACCGCGCTCTGTGCGTTCTCAAAGGTGAAGCGCGGCGGCTCGTGACCCAGGGTGGGGCGCATGGTGAACGACCGGAAGGTGGAGGACATCGGCGAGACCGTCGATTCCTCCTGGCTTCGCGATGGCGAGCTGCTTCTCCGGGCGGGCAAGAAGCGCTACTTCCGGGTGATTCCCGAGTAGCTGTCGGCGGCCGGCCGGGATGCAGATGACAGACTGACTCCGGCCCGGATGCCTTCCGGCGAACCGCCGGCCCGCATCCGACGACCGGGAGGGGATATATCCGCATGAAACTGCCGAACATGAACAGAACGATGATCATCTGCATGCTCTTCGTCGCCGCGGCGGCGGGCGCTTTCGCGGAAGGGGCCCGGGAGCGGAAGGCTCCGGAAGGCCGGCCGGTCACGGTCCGGGTCGCTGCGCTGAAGGGCCCGTCCGGTTTCGGGATGGTGCGGCTCTTTTCCGAAAAGCCGGAACTCGGGCCGCAGGTTTCCGCGGAATACGAGCTGGCTGCCTCTCCGGATCTCATGGTGGCGAAGATCGTTTCCGGGGCCGTCGACTTCGCCGCGCTCCCGGTGAACGTCGCCGCGAAGCTCTACGGCAGCGGTATCGATTACCCGATGGGAGCGGTCACCGGCTACGGGGTGCTCTACCTGATGAGCCGCGATCCGTCGATCGATTCGTGGGCTGACCTGTCGGGCCGTACGGTCCACAATATCGGTCAGGGCGCCACACCCGATTTCCTCTTCCGGTATCTGCTTTCCCGGAACGGCATCGTGCCGGAACAGGACGTCCGGATCGATTTCTCGCTCGGGCATCCGGAGCTTGCACAGTCCCTGATAGCCGGACGGGTCGACACCGGGATTCTCCCCGAACCATTCGTGACGAAGGTGCTGAACGCATCGAAGGACGTACGGGTGGCGCTCGATCTGCAGAAGGAGTGGAGCCGGATCCGCGGTACCGACCGTTCCTATCCCATCACGGTGCTCGTTGTTCGGGGAACGCTCGCGAGAGAGCGTCCGGATATCGTGAAGGCGTTCCTCGATGCGTACCGGGATTCCGTGCACTGGGCGAACGAACAGCCCGGAGAAGCCGGAAGGCTGATCGACGCCCTGGATTTCGGCATGAACGCGCAGGAGGCGGCCGCGGCCCTGCCGCGCTGCAATCTGACCTTTATCCCTGCAGGCGAGGCGAAGGACCTGGTCCGGGACTTCCTGCAGGTGCTCCTCGACTACGCTCCCCAGGCGCTCGGAGGGAAACTGCCGGATGAGGGGTTCTATCTTTCCGAATAGCGGAAGGCGGCCGGTTCCGGAACAGGACCGCCGGAGGCCTTCCGGGGTGTACCCCGCGCTCGTCTCGATCGCCGTTTTCCTGCTGATATGGAAAGCCGCCGCCGTCCTGACCGGCGCGAGCATCATCCTGCCGCATCCCGAGGAGACATTTCTGCAGGCCGGGCGGCTGATTCTCTCCGGACGCTTCTGGCCGGCGGTCGGGGCGACCATAGTCCGCGGCATCACGGCCTTCCTGCTTTCCCTTTCGGCCGGTCTCGTTGCCGGCATCGTCGCCGGAACCCGGCCGGGGGCGGCGGCCTTCCTCCACCCGCCCGTGACGATCGTCCGGGCTACGCCGGTCATCGCCGTCATCCTCATCGCCCTGTTCTGGTTCCGGAGTGACGCGGTCCCGGTCTTCGTCGCATTCCTGTCGGTATTTCCGATCATCTACGGCAACGTGACCGAAGGAATCCGGGCGGTCGAGCCCGGCTGGATCGAAATGGCGCAGGTGTACCGCGTTTCCCGGCGGAGGGTCCTCCTTTCGGTTTACCTTCCTGCCATCTTTCCCTACCTGCTCGCAGGAGCGGCGACCGGACTCGGGCTGACCTGGAAGGTGGTGGTTGCCGCGGAGGTCATCAGCCAGCCACTGCGGGCGATGGGTACGGGGATGCAGGAAGCCAAGGCGCAGCTCGAAATATCCACCGTATTCGCCTGGACGTTCGTCACGATCCTGCTGAGCGCGCTTTCAGAGCGGCTCCTTCTCCGTGCGGCGGGCGCCATTCCGTGGAAAGGGGAGGCTGCCCGTGAGGGTACGGCAGCTGGGTAAACGGTTCCGGGACACGGTGGTCTTCGACGGGCTCGATGCCGACTTCCGGGAGAGCGGAATCACCGCCGTCCTCGGACCGTCCGGGTGCGGCAAGACGACGCTCCTCAACCTCCTCGCCGGAATGACCTCGCCGGATTCGGGCAGCGTGGAAACGGGAGCGGGCAGGGTTATCAGCTATCTCTTCCAGGAGCCGCGGCTGCTGCCCTGGTTCACGGTCCGGCAGAACGTGGAGTTCGTCCTTCGCGAACGGATGGGGAACCGGGAACGGAGCGAGACGGTCGGCCGGGTTCTCTCGCTGGTCGGACTCGAGGGATCGGCGGATGCCTATCCGCGGCAGCTTTCCGGGGGCATGAAGCAGCGGGCCGCCCTGGCCCGGGCGTTCGCCTTTCCGTCCGACATCATCCTCATGGACGAGCCGTTTCAGGCGCTCGATCTCGCGCTGAAGCTTTCCCTGCTCGATGCATTCGAGGATCTCTGGACCGCGGAGCGGCGGACGGCGGTTTTCGTCACGCACGATATCCAGGAGGCGATTCTGCTGGGGGACGTGATCATGATTCTCTCCCAGCGACCCGCCCGGATCGTCGGACGGCTGGAGAACCCGGTACCCGGGCCGGGGCGGGACCTGCGGGATCGCAGTCTGCTGGAACTGGAGCGGGAGCTCTACCGGATCGTGCTCGCCGGAAGCTCCGGCCGATCCCCGCGCGGATACGCGGGCTGAACGCGCCGATCAGGAGCCGAAAGTCCGCCGCGCCGGGAGCTTGGTTTCATTGTGGTGCTGAGGCACTCCCATCTTCACCGAAAGGACCGCATACCCGGACGACAGGTCTTCCTTCTGTACCACGATATAGGGCGGGAGCTTCAGTTTCACATTGGTGAAGTTCCAGATCCCGATGATCCCGGCATCCACCAGCTGATTCGCGACCGGCTGTGCGAACGGCGACGGGACCGTGAGAAGGGCCATCTTGACCGAAAGCTCCCGGACCTTTTCCGTGAGCTGGTCCAGGTGGAACACTTCGGTTCCGTGAATCCGCTTGCCGATCCGTCCCTTGTCGGTATCGAAGGCGGCGATGATGTTCAGGCCGTGGCGCTTGAATTCCGGGTACCCGAGCAGCGCGGATCCGAGGTTTCCCGTGCCCACGATGATGGCGTTGTAGGTCGAATCCCAGCCGAGGAAGTGTTCGATGGCGGTGATGAGATCCCGGGCAGGATACCCGACCCGGGGCTTTCCGATGATGCCCGTGATCGCGAGATCCTTGCGTACCTGAATCGGTTCGAGCTCGAGCTCGTTGGCGATTATCGTACCCGAGATGAACTCCGCGCCTTCTTCAAGGGCCTGCCTCACTACGAGAAGATATGACGGCAGGCGGCGTATCGTCGGCAGGCTGGTGATTTTCCTGGTTCCCATCTCTTCCTCTCCCGGTCGGGTCGACCCTCGATGTCCTTCTTGGCGTGATGCAGGGATTCGTACTATCTTTATACGATACATCCGCATGAGAAACAAGTGTATTCACAAATCGGGGAAACCCGGTTCGCTCCCCGCGGCGGAGACGAAGACGGAGGAAGTTTGGCAGCGGATCTGACGCTCAGAGTGGAAAAACTGGTGACCGGCGGAGACGGACTCGCGAGAGCGGGCGGGAAGGTGGCTTTCGTTCCCTACGTCCTGCCGGGTGAACTGGTAGAGGCCTCGCCGGTGGAGGAGCGGAAGGATTTTCTGCGGATGTCCATCCCGAAGGTGCTGGAACCTTCCGAAGACCGCGTCCTGCCTCCCTGTCCGGTGTTCGGAACCTGCGGAGGATGCACGCTCCAGCACATCCGATACGAGCGCCAGTTGGCCCTGAAGGAGGAAATCGTCCGCGAAACGTTCCGGCGGACCGGACGGCTGGAGCTTCCGGCCTTCGGGTCCGAACCGTCTCCCGCGTACGCCTACCGGAACCGGGTACAGCTGCACCGGACCGAAACGGGCCGCCTCGGCTACCGGATGGCCCGGAGCGAAGGGATCGTCCCGATCGACGCCTGCCCGGTCGCCGCGGGAGAGATCAACACGTTTCTCGCCGCCTGGAACGGCGGAGAGCGTCCCGAGGGGATCACGGGAGATCGGATCACCCTGTTCGGAGCCGACGGACGGCTCGCGGCTGCGGGGCGGGACTCCCGGGCGGAGGCCGTGCTCCTGGGCCGGACCATCCGCTTCTCGCCCGGCGGGTTTTTTCAGAGCAACCTGGCCGTGCTTCGGTCGCTGCTGGAGAACACCCTGGCGGGACGGGCCGGAGATCTCGCCCTCGATCTCTACGCCGGGGTCGGACTGTTCAGTGCATTCCTCGCCGACTCGTTCCGGAGGGTGATCGCGGTGGAACAGGAAAAGCGGTCCCTCGCGTTCGTGAAGGAGAACACCGGGGGGCGTTCCGGCGTCCGGGCCTTCGCGATGCCGGTGGAACGGTGGGTCGCCGGTCGGGACGCTCCGCGCGGGGCGGACCTCGTTCTGGTGGATCCGCCCCGGAGCGGACTCGGTTCCCGGGTCCGGAAGTATCTGCTCGGCGGCCGGTTCCCGACCGTCGTCTACGTCTCCTGCGATCCGGTCACCCAGGCCCGGGACGTAGCGGAGCTGCTGCAGGGCGATTACCGGATAGAGTCTTTCCGGCTCTACGATTTCTATCCCCAGACCGCCCACATCGAGACGGTATGCATTCTCTCCAGGAAATGAGAACGGGCGGAAGACGAGCGCGGAAATTTGCCCAAAATGTGAAATAATGTTACATTGAATGCGTGCAGCCGAAGCCGCTCCTCCGGATCATCATCATCCTGCTCCTTCTGTTCCCTGCCGTTCCGGCTTTTCTGCCGGCGGAGTCGCTCGGAGCGCCGGGCGGCGATGCTCCGCTTCTCGACCGGTTTGTCGCCGGCGGCATGATTCTCGGTTCGCCGGCTATCGGCAGGGGCGGAACCGTGCTGTTCGCCGCCGACAACCGCTATCTCTATGCGATCCATCCCGACGGAAGCGAAAAGTGGCGCTACGATCTGCGGGAGAAGGCGACGGGAATCCTGTCGGTCAACCTGGACGGGACCGCCTATGCCGTCACGGCCGACGGCGGCGTCAGTGCCGTCAACGATGCGGGCGGGCGGGTCTGGAAGCTGTTCGGCGGCGGCGGATTCTCCCATGAGCCGGGAATCGACGACGGGGGCAGTCTTACCTGACGACCGGCGAGGGCATGCTCTACTCGATCAACCATCTGGGACGCGTCCGATGGCTCGTCCCGCTCTCCGCGCCGGCCACCGCTCCCCCCGTGATCGATACGGAAGGAACCGTCTTCATCGCCACCGGCGAACCGTCCCTCTCGGCGGTGTACCCCTGGTCCCAGCTCGCCTGGAAGCGGCAGCTTCCTTCGGCCGTCCGGGTTCTCGCCGCAGGGGAAGGCGGGGTGCTGTTCACGGGAGACGAGCGCGGCGTGGTGAGTGCCTGGAGCGCCGAGGGGATCCGCCTCTGGAGCGCGGAAGCGGGGACCGGCATATCGGCGCTCGTGGTGCTGCCGGGCAACACGGTCGCGGCGGGAACGATCGGGGGAGAGCTGCTCCTTCTCGGACCGGAAGGCGACCGGTACTGGCAGGTAACGGCCGGGGAGGGCGAGGTGAACGGGATCGCTGCGGACCGGAACGGCTCGCTGTACTGCACCCTGTCCGGCGGTTCCGTGACGGCCTGCAACCCGGCCGGGACGATGCTCTGGACCTACCGGACCGGGGGGATTCCCGGGCCGCCGGTCCTCAGCCGCGACGGGATCCTCTACGTCGGCGGCTCGGACTGGGTCCTGTACTCCTTTCATGCCGCTCCCCCGGCCGCCGGCCCGTGGCCGCTCCGGCGCGGAACTCCTTCGCTCAACGGAAGGGTCGATCTGCCGCGCCGCCGGCTGCAGGTGGAGGAGTACTTTTCCCGCAATCTCGACTATCTCTACCTCGTCGCGTTCGCCCGGTCCGGAGACAAGGAGAAGCAGCTTTCGGTACTCGGTGAGATCCGGCAGCGGTACAACGACGGGAGTATGGGCCGGAGCGAGCCGTATCTCGCGCGCATCCTCCGGTTTCTCACCTCCGACGAACATTCCGCAGCCGCGCCGCTGCAGCGGACCCGGGCGAATCTGTCTCCGGAAGTCCGTCTCGGTGCGGTCCGGATGCTGGGCGGGATAGCTTCCCTGAAGGACCGCGATTTCCTGGTCGAACTGACCCGGTACGAATGGGATCCCCTGGTGCAGGCCGAAGCGGTCCGGGCGATGGGAGAGCTGGCGAGCGATCCCGAAGGAATCATGTCGGAAACGGTGATGCGGCTCGTGGCGGACAGCTCGGCTTCGGGACGTCCCGACGAGCGGCTCGCGGTCTCCGCGATCGCCGCCGCGGAAGGCATTTCCCGCTATCACGGCGGTGCGGCGCCTCCCGCAGCACTCGAGATTCTCCAGCTGATCATCCGCGGTTCCTGGCCGCGGGAGATCCGGTCCGCGGCCCTCGCGGCGGTCCGGAGAATCTCCGCAGCGCACCGGTGATCTTTTTTCCGCGTGCATCATGGAGAGAAAGGCAGTATTATAGATATGGGAATGAAATACGGAAAGGGAGATTCGGTATGAAACGAGCGTTCATCATAGTCATTCTTCTCTGGTCGGTATCGGCCCTCTTCGGTCTGGATGTGAGTCGAGCGGAACTTGCCACGACCTCGGAGCGGTACATCCGGTTCGTGAACTACGAGGGACCTCGTTCCAAGATCGAATCGGCGGAAGAAATCCGGGGAATCGGCGTGTATCTCGCCCGGACCATGACCGGCGGGACGGGTCCGTTCCGCTATTACGGTCGGTACGCCGTCATTCATGCCGTCGATCCGGATCGGCCGGACGCACTCAGTGCGGATATTTTCATGGTTCTGCCCGAGTCGCAGATCGACCACATCGACAATCTCCGTCTCATGGTGGCGGGGTTCCTCCAGGAATCATACGGCTACAATCTTCCGGATGCGCTTCTGCTCGCGGATTTCATCACCCTGTACAATGCGGTCCATCGGCGTGACCTCGACTACTTCCGCGGTCGCTATATTCCGAACGTCATCGGCTATCTGAACGAAGAGCAGGCGGGCCTCTCGAACCTCTACAGCGACTGGCCGGGCGGAACCCAGATGCTGATTCCTCTGTCGTCGGCCGCCGGCCAGGGCAGGCTGAGCTCGCTCGACGGGCAGGAGCTCACCGACGATGCGGTAACGGAACAGCTCCGGACCCAGCCGGATCGGGGCGTGGCGGAGCGGAAGGAAATGGTCGAACTGCAGGAGCGCGGCCTGGACCAGGAGGCGTCGCGCCTTGCGCAGGAACGGGCGGCGGTGCAGAGTGAACGCCGGCAGATCGAAGCAGAGCGGACGGCGGTCGAGCAGGAACGTACCGCGGCCGAGACCCAGCAGGAGGAACTCGCCCGGGTCGACATGACGCCGGAGGATCGGCAGGAAACCGGGCAGCTGATCGAACGACAGGAGCAGGCACTCGACCGGCGGGAGACTGCGGTCGCGCAGCAGGAACAGGATGTCGCTCGCCGGGAGGACCGGATCGTCAGCCGGGAGCAGGATATTCAGGAGCGGAGGGATGCGGTCAGGGAAGACCGGGAAGTGATCGCCCAGGACCAGCAGGCGGTCATCGATGAACAGCAGCAGATCGCCGCGGCGGCGGCCGTCCGTCCGGCGGGTGCTCCTCCGGAGCTCTATTTCCTGGAAGTCATCGAAGGGCTCGACGAGCCGCTGGCCAGGATTCTCGCCATCAACGCGGGAGACGGTTCCCGCCTTCGCGCCTCGAAGCTCAACACCATCCGGGGGCGGCAGTACCAGGCGCTCGGAAACAGGATCGTCGTGCTCGCCGGTCGGACCGGCGGTGCCGGGGCGGTGCGGCTGGTGCTCCTGGAGGAACGGAACCTGGAGGTCGTGAAGGAGGGTCGGGAGGACATCTTCCAGGCGAGCGTCGTCGAAGTCCGGAACGAGGAAGTGTACGCCGTCATGGAGAAGAACGGCGCATGGCATCTTGCCCGATTCGATCGGGACCTGAACCTGCTCGCCTCGTCCGACGTCGGTCTGAATCCCTATTCCACCCTGGTTTTCGGAGGAGAGACGATATTCGTTCAGGCGCGGGACGGTTCGATCTCCCGGCTCTCCGTGCGGGATCTCCGGCGAACCGATTCCTGAGCATCCCGCGCCGGGCGGACGTCAGATCCGGCGCCGTTGTCTCCGCGAAGAGAAGCCGGAGAAGAGCCGGCGGAAGAACTCCCGGACGGCGTTCCACATCCGCAGGAAGAATCCGGGATGCTGGAGCCGTTCCACTCTGGTGTAGGCTTCCGAGAGCTCGTCCGGAGTCAGGTTTCGTCGCTGAATGTTCTCCTCTATCTCCATTTCAAGCTTCGTCAGCTCGTCCTCCTTCTCCACCACCAGAGCGTTGATGGTTTTCCAGCCGAGCCGGCGGGCGGATTCCAGGCGCCGGTGACCGGCGATCAGTTCATTCCTGCTGTTGATGACGATCGGATTCATCAGCCCGTACTTCTTCAGGCTTTCCATCAGGGGAGTCAGGTCCCCGAGATCCTTCCGGATCCTTCTGCGGATGAGAATGTCTTCGACTCGTATCTGCACTTACCGCTCCTGCACGAAATCGCCGTATTCCGCCTCGGTCATGAGGCTGCCGAACTCTTCCGGATGATTCATCTCTATCGTGAAAATCCATCCGGCTCCCTCCGGATCCGCATTCAGCTGATCGAGGTTCTGACCCTCGCGGAACTCCTCGTTCACTTCGACGATTCGACCGGAGACGGGCGCGTAGATTTCGCTGGACGACTTGAGGGAATCCAGCGAGCACACCGCGTCGCCTGCGCTGACGACGGTTCCCGGTTCCGGAAGCTCGAGAAACACCACGTCGCCCAGTTCCTCCCGGGCGAAGCCCGACAGCCCCACGCGAACGGTTCCGTCCGCGGGTGCGGCCCATACGTGGTCCTTCGAATATCTGCGTTCAGACATCGGCCCTGCCTCCTGAGAGATTGTACCGGAAGTTTCTCTTCCGGATCATATATTCAACAGGTTCTCCGGGCTCAATCGAGCAGCGGATTGTCCAGTTCGTTCAATCCGGGGCCCTGTTCCTCACGACCGCCGCTCTCCGGATCGAGCTCGATCTGAGGGTTCAGCAGGTAATTGGTATCGGGATACGGATCGGTGTACGCGTCTCCGAACGGATCATCCCTCGGAGTCCGCGACGCGTCCGAATCCCGGGGGTCCGCGGACAACGGAGAACTGTCGAGTCCGCCGATGGAGAGCGGCTCGTCATCGAACTGATTATCAGGGATGATGGGATTCAGGGCATTGTTGAGCCGGGTGAGAATCTCTCCGTGCTGCTGATCCCGGTATTCATGGAAATCGCAGAACTGCTTGGGCTCGGTTCCAGCGAGGAACACCTCTTCGACGGTCCCGTCGTCACAGGCGGGAGTGACCAGCTGCCCGGACACGGCGCAGACCTCGACCCTGCGGATCCCTTCGGTCACGACCGGAAAATCCTTCGGCTGGAGACCCTTGTGAACTTCCTTCATGAAGGCGGCCCAGACCGGACCGCCCGTGACCGCGCCGGTCTGGTTGACGCCCAGCGACTGCCCGGGTTTGTCGAAACCGAACCACACCGCCGTCGTCATGTAGGGCGAGAAGCCGATGGTCCACGCATCGGACCAGTTCTGGGTGGTTCCGGTCTTTCCCGCCATCGGCATGTCGAAATCACCGACCGTATTCCGGGCATAGTTCAGGGTCCCTTCCTGGACCGTGGTCTGAAGGAGATCGGTCATGATGTAGGCGGTCTGGGGAGAAATCACCTGAATGTCCTTGCCCAGTTTCTTCTGCTGGATCCTCAGTTCCTTTTCAGGCTCCATGATGATCCTGCCGTTCCGGTCCTCGATGTAGCGGATGCCGATGGGGGTCACTTCTCTGCCCAGATTGGCAAACGTGGCATACGCCTTCGCCATCCGGATAGGCGACACCGAAATGACCCCCAGTCCCAGGGGATATTTCCGCGGGAAGGTCGCGATTTCTTCCGGTGAGGTCATTCCGAGCAGGGCCGAAGCGCGATTGATGGCGGCGTCGAACCCGATCCGGTCCAGGACCTTGATGGAGGGCACGTTCATCGAGTGCGCCAGCGCCGTCCGGAGCAGGACGGAGCCCGCCCACTCGCCCTTGTAGTTCAGGGGCGTGTAGGGGGTGCCGTCGTCGTTCCAGAACACCACCGGGGAATCGTAGATCTGGGTCGCCGGGGTGAACTTCCGGGAATCGATGGCGGCGGAGTAGTACAGCGGCTTGAATGCGGAACCCGGCATGACGCGGGCCTGCACCGCCCGGTTGAACTGGTTGATGCTTTCGAACTTGCTGCCGCCCACCATCGCGAGTATATGACCCGTCTCGTTTTCGATGGTCACCAGGGCGCCTTCCACCTGTGTCTGGCTGGCCGCGTTTTTCGTCTGGGCGTAGGACATGTTTGCCGCGAGCTTCAGATCCTCCACGTTGAACATCAGGGAGACCAGATCGATCACCGGGTTGAGTGTGTCGCGGAAGCTCTGCCGCGCGTTTTCCTTTTTCTTCGCACCGGCGACCCGGATGTCGTCCAGGTTGAAGGTCAGGGAGAGCAGGTCGATCATCGGGACGAAAGTCTCGTCGGCGAAGTCGAGCCGGAACTGCGAGTTCGACTGGTAGGTCCGGTTCACGTCCGTGATGCCTTTCTGCATCACCTTGTCCGCCACCTGCTGGTATTCCAGATCGAGGGTGGTATGGACGATGAACCCGTCCCGGTAGATGTCGTTCGACCCGAGCACCATCTCCTCGAGCTGTCGTCGGACGTACTCGCTGAAGAACGGCGCCCGGTCCTCTTTCGTGTTGATGGCGATCTCGGCGCTGGACCGGGTATAGTCGTAATTGTTCCAGTATTCGATGAACGAGCGTTCCGCATTCTCACCGGTCGTGTAGCCCAGCTTCACCATCTGGTCCAGCATCTGCTGCTGGAGCATCTTTGCCCGGTTGGGGTTGTTGATGGGCGAGTTCCGCCCCGGACTTGCGAGCTGGATCACGAGCATGGCGGATTCGGCGAGAGTGATGTCCCGAACCGAGTGACCGAAGTAGAACTTGGACGCCGCCTCC
This sequence comes from uncultured Spirochaetota bacterium, assembly GCA_963728215.1. Taxonomy (GTDB): domain Bacteria; phylum Spirochaetota; class Spirochaetia; order CAVSJD01; family CAVSJD01; genus CAVSJD01. Next base: position 150,758 of record CAVSJD010000018.1, read on the forward strand.
ACGCCGTAGGTTCCGCTCCCGAAATACATCCGGTTCAGATATAGCTGAAGAATCTCGTACTTTGTCAGGCTGCGCTCCAGCTGGAACGCCCACCAGAGCTCGACGATCTTCCGACGGATGGAGATATCCGACCGGTCGGCGTAGAGCGTGCCGGCGACCTGCTGCGTGATCGTGCTCGCCCCGGAGAAGTAGTTTCCCGCAACGATATTCCAGACCGCGCGGATGGTGCCCTTGAGACTGAAGCCGTTGTGTTCGAAGAACTCGTTGTCTTCCCGGGTGATCAGGGCGTACACCATGTACCGGGGAATCTCCTCGATGGACACGATCTCCCGCTTCTCCTCCTGGAAGAACTCCGTGATCAGCTGACCGTTCCGGTCGAGGATCTGGGAGGGCAGGGCGGGTTGATCGCGACCGATGTCCTCGATGGACTGGATGTTCTTCGTCGCTGCGATTGCAAGTCCGGATGCCACTCCGATCGCGATGGCGAGAACGGCGGCAAGACCGAGGAGAATATGGGTAACGAGTTGTTTTCTGGCTTCCGTCATATAGCACAAGGGTACGGGGCAACTCTGCTTTTGTCAATACAACGGAGGCCCCGGAAAAAAAGTGGGCCGGTTCGAAGAACCGGCCCGTGTCGGTACATATAGTAAACTGGGAGGGGAACTATAACGTGACCGACATTCATATTATCGTCCCTCTTCAGGAAAGGTTTAGCGTTCCTGAATGGAAATATCGAGGAAAAGTGATATCTTGTATAACTTGCCGGGTTCCACATCGAAACGCCTGGAAACCTGCTGATCTCCCAGCTTGAAAACCACCGTATGACTTCCGGGGGAGACCGCGAACTTCCGTGCCGACGGTTCGACCCGGGCGCCGTCCAGGAAGATCACCGTGTCCGCGGGTGCCTCGATCAGGAGTTCCGGGCGAAGCGGAACCAGGGGCACCGCGAGTTCGGTGGTCCTTCCCCGCTCGATTCCGAACGAAAGCTGCACCGGCTGAAACGCGGCCGATGAGACGGTCAGCTGATGCATGCCGGCGGGAAGCAGGTATTCCTCCGCCGGGTACGCGACGTCCTTTCCGTCGATCTTCACCGTAAGCAGTCCCGGAGCGATTCCCTCGGGTATCTCTGCCCGCAGCCGCAGCGATCCTTCGTCGGCGAAAAGGGGACGTACGGTCACGGGAAACTGTGCCCGGGAGAGGCTCTGGGGAATCCCCTTCATAACCGGCAGGATCGTGATCAGCAGCGGGAAGTCATCCGCCGTCAATGTCTCGCGAATCAGGGTGATGTCCGGTGAGGCGACAAGGGTATGCTGCTTCCGGAGAGGAACCTGTATCTCGACCCGGTTCATGAAGGCGAACGGCTTGAAGACCAGACGCTCGCCGCGATAGGTGCGGATCCCGTCGGCCGGTTCCGGACTGATGCGCCGGTAGAGATAGAGGGCGAAACTGTCGCCGTAGTACTGCACCGATTCGGGCACGTCGATCCGGATGGATACGCCCTGGATGAAACGCATGTCCCCGTCCGGTACGACGGCGGCGAGGTCCTCGAGATTCAGGGAAATCGTCGATGCGCCGCTCTCCGCGACCCGACCGGACAGGGAAAACGTCCCGGCGAGAGGACCGCGGACATTGTCACCCCGCAGGGGAGGGACGAACAGCGTCGCCGCGATGCAGGCGGAAAAGAACAGGACCGCTCGTCTGGTTGTCATCTCGTATTCCCTGGCAGGAGCTCGATTGGATCCCTGGTCCTTCCGCCTTTGCGGATTTCGAAGTGGAGATGAGGACCGGTGGTCATTCCCGTAGTGCCCACTGTGCCTAGTATTGTACCGGAACTCACCGTATCGTGCAACTCGACGAAGACCGATTCCAGATGCCCGTAGAGGGTCAGAAAATCCCCCTCGTGGGACAGCAGAACATGGATGCCGTATACCGGGTCCGTACCGGTCCGGATCACCGTACCCGATCGTGCCGCGAACACTTCGGTTCCCACCGGTGCGGCGATGTCGATCCCGCCGTGAAAGTGCTGTTCTCCGGTCACGGGATGGAGCCGGCTGCCGTATCCGGAACTGATCCGGCCGACCGGAAGAGGAAACCGGAACAGAATGCCCAGAAAGTAGGCTCGTTCCACGGTGTGAAAGCGTTCCCCGGGAAGAAACATGAACGGGACCGGCTCACGGCCGCCGGGAAGCAGCAGACGGACGGGAGACCCCTCGTCCGTCTTCCTCCAGGAGACCATCACCTGTTCGAGGTCGTTTTCCGGTCGCAGGGGGATGAAGAGTCCGGGCAGGTTCGGGATCAGCAGCGTCCGCCCCTTCTCAACCGGTCCCGATCGGTCGATCCGGTTGATGGACGCCAGCGTCTCGTACGGCAGATTCGCCCGGGCCGCGAGAGCGAAGAGATCGGTCGATTCGGCGGTTACATAACGGTACACTGCAAGGGGGGGAGGTTCGGACCCCTTTCCCGCTGCCCGATGATAGCCGCTGATGTCCTCCTGGAGCTGGACGAAGAGGTGGTCACGGACCGAGAGCGCCCGGATCTCCGGATACTCCGCGTGGGCCCGGAAAACCGTCAGCAGGCCGTACAGAAAGAGCAGGGGAAAGCGCGGTCCGCCCCGGTTCACTTCCGTTCCCGGGGGGCGGATGTTCTCCCGAAGAGCAGCCATCCCAGCAGGAAGGCGATCGCCAGACTTCCGATCAGGGCGGGCGCCGGCAGGCCGCGGCCGTAGAGCAGCAGGTCGATGTAGACGGCGGCGAGAACCGCCAGTGCCGAGGCCGCCCTGCCGGCGAAGGGGATGAGGACTCCCGCCGCGTAGGCCCGGAGGGAAGGGTATTCCTTCAGCGTGCGGGCGGCCCTTCGCAGGATCAGCCAGCCGATCACGACCGTGGTCAGCAGCAGGATGGCGAGGCCGTAGAGCTCCCGGTGGCGGGTCGCCAGGTACCAGAGCGGAAAGACGATGATCAGCCCCGACGCGAGAGAAGCGCCCAGCAGCGCCAGCACCGCGAGAACGCTCCGCCCCAGCCGGGCATAGCCCCGGCCGATTCTGCCCAGCAGACCGGAACTCACGGCGCCCCTCCGGCCGTGCCGCCGGTCCGCTGTGCCGCTTCGGCATAGGCTGCGGCCTCCTCGCTCCTGCCGAGCTCTGCGGCCGTCTCGGAAAGATGGCGCAGGATCGCCGGGATTTCCCGTTCCATTCCGAGCGCCCGATGGATCAGCAGCGCCTTCCGGAACCAGTCGTACGCTTCGGCCCGCTCACCGGCGTACCGGCTGACCAGCCCCAGCGCAAGGATGTCCTTCGCCACCCCGACCCCGTTCTCCACCAGCCGGTCCTTCTCGAGCGCCGTCATGAGCTCCGAGACAGCTTCCCGGTACCTGCCCTGCCGGGAGCGGATCTGGGCAATGGCGTACCGGTTGGAGGCGATCTCCCCGTGCCGTCGTGCCGCCTCGTTCAGCGCGAGGGCTTCCGACAGCGAGGCGAACGCTTCGTCGTATCGTTCGAGCTCCCGGAGGGCGACTCCCGTATTATGAAGAATCACGGCCCGGTCTTCCTCCGGAACGGTTCCGGACCCGTCGTCCGCGAGCGCCTCCCGGAAGAACTCGAGGGCCTCCGGGTAGGCTCCCCGGGCGAGCGCGAGCCGGCCGAGGCTGTCGGCGCTCCGGGACAGGAGTGCCGGAGCGGCCGTCTCCTTAGCGAGCGAGCGGGCCTCCCGGAAGGCCGTTTCCGCGGCCGCTTCGTCGCCCATCGCGAGGGCCGCGGTGCCGATGGCGAGGTAGGTCCGGGTCATTCCTTCCCGGTCGTAGACCGAGACCTGGTCCCGGAGCGCCAGCTGGTAGAAGCGCAGGGCCTGGTCGTACCTGCCTTCGTCATGGTAACGGTTTCCCGATTCGACGAACGCGGCGGCCCGGTTCCGGACCTCCCAGCGGCCGTCCGGCGCTTTCGGCGCCGAGGAGCACGCGAAAAACGAAAAGGAAAGCGCCGGGAGCAGAAGCAGAAGAGCCCCGGAGGCGAACCGGTGAGAAAGCGTCCGGCGCATCATCGGAATTCTCCCGTCCGGGCGCTCCGGAACGGCTCCTGCGGTTCCTTTTGCTCGGAGATTCCTCCCCGGAGGAGGGGATTGTTCCGCAGGCCCTCCAGCACCGCTTCGCCCTGTACCAGCGTATCCCGACCCTGCTCGAGAATTCCCAGAAGCTGCGGCTGCGTGCTGTTCACGTAGGTCGCGAACTCTTTCGCCTCCTGGACCGAATCGTTCACGCCGGCAAGGATCTTCTCGATCTCGAGGAAGAGCCGGCCGTTGTCGTTCAGGAGCGTCGCGATGGAGCTTTTCGGATCCATCACCTCGTAGATGAAGCGTTCCGGGTCGCTCAGTGCCTCGCTGGTCGATTGGAGGTTTGCGGTAATCTCCCGGACGTTCTTGAGCACCCCGTCCAGGTCCGAGAGCAGGGCGCCGACCGGGAGCGCCGTGTTGCCTTCGAGACTCCGGTTGGTGGTGACGAGGACCGAATCCAGAGAGACGAGAGTGCGGTCGAGCGAGATCAGCACCGGATGCAGGTCGTCCAGGATCACCTGGACCCGGTCGAGCAGTCCGGCCATGGCATCCTTGCTTTCCGAGGTGTCGGTGAGCCCCGCGGCCACCAGGCGCTTGCCTTCGGCGAAATCGGTGGACGGAATGAATGACAGCTCGGGAAGCGGATCACCCGATCCCCTGCCGGGGTGGAAGATGACCTCGCCGCCTCCGAATCCCAGCGTCTTTCCGGTCACCTGGATCACGGAGTTCTGCCGAACTTTGGGATAGTATGTGTCGAAGATGTAGAAATCCACATCCACCAGATTCTCTTCGTTCAGTTCCACCCGGGAGACCTTTCCGATTTCGAATCCCTTGAGCGTGATGCTCTTGCCGGCGGCCAGGCCGCCCGCGGAGGCGAACCGTGTGGAGAAGACATAGTTCCGGGCGAACCATCGCTGGTTCGCCCCCATCAGGATCAGGCTCCCCGCGAGAACCAGGATCCCGATCAGGATGAATATCCCCACTATCTGCTCCGCGAACCGAATTCTGAACTTCATTCCGCAACTCCCGTTTCCATTGTATCACATGCCGCCCGTCGGATATCCGTCAGGTGCCCGGCCGGCCGGTCCCGTCTCCGCTCAGCAGGTCCAGGATATCGGTATCGAAGGTCGACGCCTCGCTCAGCACGCGGGTCAGGATCTCGATCACTGCCGGGTCGCGGGAGCGTACGACCTCGCTGAACCCGCCCTGCAGCAGAATGCGTCCGTCCTTCATGATGATCAGGTGATCCGCGAGCATGCTCGTGAGCTGCGCGTCGTGCGTCGCGACCAGGAGGGTCTTGCCCTCCTGCTTCTGATGCCGGAGCTCCGCGACGATCCGCTCTGCCGCCGCGTGATCCATCGATCCGAGGGGCTCGTCCAGGAACAGGATGGTCGGATCCGTGATGATTCCCCGGAGGAACGATACCACCTTCCGCTCGCCGGTGGAGAGGCTCGACGGCCGCAGCTGAAGGAGCTGAGAAATCCGGAAGTGCCGCGCCATCGATTCGACCATCTCCCGGACGTCCTCCCGCGCGAACTTCATGGAGTGGGTCTCGATGGGCAGCGCAAGGTTCTGATAGATCGTCATGTTCGCCCAGAGCGCCGCGTCCTGGAACACGAAACCGTAGTCCATCTTCAGGTCGAACAGGCTCCGCTCCGAAACCGTGCGGATGTTCATTCCCTTCATCGTCACCGTTCCCCGTTCGGGAATGGCAAGTCCGGCGGCCACCTTGAGCAGCAGGCTCTTGCCGCAGCCGGACGGGCCCATGATGAACGTCGTGGCGCCCTGGGGAACGGACACGCTCACCTCATGCAGGGCGTCGTCACCCTCTCCGGGAACGATGATCCCTTCGCATTCGATGGCGGCGGGCCTGGCCGTCGTGATATCCCGTTCCTCCATTCTCACTCCTAGAGATAGTAGATCAGGGTGATCAGGGCGTTCGCGAGGATGCAGAGCATGAAGCCCTTCCCCACGGAGCTGATCGCCATCTGGGGAATCTCCCATGATGCGCGATTCACCTTGAAGCCGTAATAGGTCGCCACCGTGGATATGATCACGCCGAACACGATGCTCTTGATCAGGCCTGAGAGGATGTCCTCGGGGCGGAGGACCGCAAAGAGGTTCTGGAAGTAGTCGGCGAACGGGACCGGCCGGACGAACTGGGCCACGAGGAACGAGCCGGCCAGCCCGGCAATGTTGAAGTAGATGTTCAGGAACACCGAGGCGACGATCACTCCCAGGAATCGCGGAACGACGAGGTAGGAAACCGGATTCACGCCGATCGAGACATAGGCCTCGATCTCGTGCGTGACCACCATGTTGCCGAGCTCGGTGGCGATCGCGGTACTGGATCGGGCGATGATGACGAAGGCCGTGAGGATCGGCCCCAGCTCACGGGTGATGACGATAATGAGGATCCGGTAGAGCAGCTGCTGCTGCCCGAACTGGGGAAGCAGTGAAAGCCCCTGGATGATGATCACCAGTCCGAGAACGAGCGAAAGGAGCGAGATGACTCCCAGCGCCTCGATACCGGTAAAGAGCACCTGCAGTACGAAGACCCGGAAGCCGGTCTGCCGTCTGCGGAAAAAGAGCAGCGTCTCCCGGATGATCTGGAGAAAAAATCCTGCACCGTAGAGAACATCGTTCAGGGAGGCGAGAGCCCTTCGCCCGATATACTGTACCATCGAGTTTTTCCACTACCTGCAGAATGTCGTAATACCCCTATCATAACATATATTGTGGAGATCGACAGAGGGAGAATGGAAAAAACGATGTGTTCGGGATCCGGACGGGGATCGGGACCGTTATCCCGGCAGAAACGGCTGAAGGAACCGGTCTTCGATCTTCCGGCCGCCGGAGGTCCGCCCCAGTTTCCGGTCGGGGCGCGATTCCCCGTGGAAATCGGAGCCCGCGGTTACGAACATGCCGACTTCCCCGGCGAGCTTCTCGAGCCGCCGGGCATCGTTCACTTTCGTACCGGAATGATAGGCTTCGAGTCCCTCGACTCCCTGCTGCTTCCACTCGACGAGCCGGTCCTGTATTCTGCTCCAGGAGAGGTAGAGCGAAAGCGGATGCGCCACGACCGCCCGGCCGCCGGCACCCCGGACCAGCCCCACCGCCTCCTCCAGCGAAAAGGATTCCCGCTGGACGAAAAGCGGACGTCCCTTGAGCAGGAAACGGCGGAAGGCGTCGTCGATGGAGGATGCGTACCCTTTCGCCACCATCACCCGGGCGAAGTGAGGGCGGCCGATCACATCGCCGCCCGCTTCGGCGGCGACTTCCTCGGGGCTGACATCCATGTCCGCTTCGTGCATCAGGTCGAGAATCCGCCGGTTCCGTTCATTCCGTTTCCGGAGCACCTCCCGGAGCTGCTCCTCGACCGCGGCTCCCCATCGGACGAGGCCCAGACCCAGCAGGTGAAACTGCCCCGGGGAGAAGTCGATCTCGATCTCCAGGCCCGGCACCAGAACCAGGCCGGTCTCCTGCGCCGCCGCGGCCGCCTCGTCGAGACCGGCGGTCGTGTCGTGGTCGGTGAGGGCGAGCGCGCTCAGTCCCTTTCGGGCGGCAAGCCGGACGAGCTCAGCCGGCGAGAGGGTGCCGTCGGAGCAGAAGGAGTGCGTGTGAAGATCGATCATAGAGCCATCATGATACGGAAATTCCGCTGCAGGTCAACGGCGGTGCACAATTCGTTTGGCGGATGGAGAAAACGACCGATAAACAAAGGGAAGAAAAGGGATCGGCACGGAATTGTTCGGGCGAACGACTCGGTTGACAGCTCGATACGTTCCTCGTACAATTCTGAAGGATCCGGGGCTGAGTCGTCGGGAACCCCGCGCCTGATCCCGGCCGGAGATAGGAGCGCACATGCCGCCGAAGGCAATGCAGTACCGGACCAACTCGATCATCTACTTCAAGGGTGATATCAGCGACCGAATCTTCATCCTCAATTCGGGGAAGGTAAGCCTCCGGTATTCGGATTTCGAGACCGGACAGGAGATCCACGAGCTGATCAAGACGGGCGAGTTTTTCGGAGTGAAGTCGGCCATGGGGAAGTACCCCCGTGAGGAAACCGCCGTCGTGCTCCAGGATGCGTCGGTCATCATTTTCACCGTACCCGAGTTCGAGCGGCTGGTCTCCCAGAACACCCGCATCATCGTGAAAATGCTGAAAGTGTTTTCGAATCAGCTGCGCCGGATGCACAAGCGGGTACGCAGCCTTCTCTCGTCGGACGAGCAGATCAATCCCGAGGCGGGACTCTTCAGTATCGGGGAATACTACTTCAAGAAGCGGCTCTACCGGCAGGCGATCCACGCCTTCCGGCGGTACCTCACCTATTATCCCTCCGGACAGTTCGCCGATTCCGCGGTCAAGGACCTGGATGCGGCGGAACGGAACCTTCAGCAGTTCGGGCAGGGCAAGGGGCCGGCCCCGGCGGGCGGCGCTCCGGTCCAGAACGCAAAGCCGGAGCGGGGCAAGGAACTGTCGGATGTGGCGAAAGTCTACTACAACGGAGTCAGCCTGTTCAGTCAGAACCGTCACGCCGATGCGATGAAGGAGTACCGGAAGATCATCGAGCTGGGGCAGGACGAGGAATATGCGGCAAAGAGCCAGTACGAGATCGGCCGCTGCCTGTTCGCTCTGGGCCAGCACGATGCGTGCATCCGGCACTATACCGCCCTGATCCAGCAGTACCCGAAGCATCCCGATCTGGCGGATGCGCTGTTCCATATCGCGCAGTGTTACGAAGCGAAGAAGGAAAATCCCCGGGCGCTCGGAATCTACAAGAAGATTCTCACCATGACCGCCGAAGAAGACAGCATCTACCGCAAGGCACGCAAGGCCGTTCGGACCATCGAAGGAGGCGCCGCATGAGCAGCATAAACCTGTCGATGTTCGAGCGCTTCGCCGTTACCTACGAGAAGGGCGACATCATCTTCTGCGAATACGAGCCGGGCGATATCTTCTATCTTATCCAGTCCGGGCAGGTCCAGATCGTGAAGATCATGGGAGACATCGAGAAGACGATCGACATCCTGCAGCCAGGGGAGATTTTCGGGGAGATGGCCATCCTCGAGGAGGCGCCCCGCTCGGCGTCCGCCATCGCCGCGACGGCGGTCAAGGTGCTGGAGTTCAATCGCGAGAACTTCGAGATCCTGATGCAGGGTCAGCCCGCCATCGCGCTCAAGCTGCTCCGGCTCTTCACCAAGCGGATCTACGATCAGAAACGGCGGATCATGATCCTGACCCTGGACGATGTGCAGGCGAAGGTCGCCGACGTGTTCCTCATGCTGGCCGAAACGCAGCAGTCCGATCTGCCGGCATCCGACCAGCCCGAGTTCCGGGCGTCGGTCGACGATATCGCGCACTGGGCCGGAATGAGCACCGAGCAGTGCCGCACAATCCTGAACCACTTCGTGACGCAGCGCCGGATCGAGCTCTATCCCGACCGGATCGTCGTGAAGAACATCAACGACTTCGCCCGCTTCGTGAACTCCCGCCGGAAGAACCAGCTGGTGGAGTAGGGGTTTTGTCAGCCGTCGGCCGTCCGCAAACCCCCGTTATCTTCTTATCTGTATTATCCAGAAAGTCCTCCCCGATAACCCGGGGCGGACTTTGTGTTCATCCAAAATCTGAAGAAATGGCAGTAAATGACTATTTCACCCTTTTGTAAGTCGGAATTATTTCCGCACTGAGTTCACGATCGGTCGCCCAGCGACTGATCCGGCGGTAACGGTTCGTCCGGCAGAATAACGTCCTGAATGATCGTTCGATCTGTTCCGGAACCGGGCATTTCGTGTTAGTATAGGACAAATGAAGCTATCCATTGCCGTTGCGCGGGACGACGCCCCGCCGAGCGCTTCCGTCGCGCTGAGGGGTTTCGAGACGTCGATCGAACGGGCCGCCGGATTCGGATATGATGGAATCGAGCTCGCCCTGGGATCGGCCGGAGAGGTCGATCGGGAACGCCTCGAACGGGTGCTCGCCCGATACGACCGCGAGGTGAGCTGCATCAGCACCGGGCTGGTGTTCGCCGAGTCACGGCTCTCCCTGACGGACGACGCGACGAGCGGGACGGCCCGGCAGGTGCTGTCGGAGATGATCGGACTCGCCGCGGATTTCGGAGGGAAGGTCGCGCTGGGGAGGGCGTGCGGCTCGATCCCCGCAGGAATGACGCGGGATCAGGCGCTCGATCGATTCCGGGAGAGCGTCTTGCCGCTTTGCGAGCGCGCAGAGAAAACCGGGGTCATGATCCTGCTCGAACCGCTGAACCGCTTCGCCGGAAATCTGATCAACACAGTCGGTCAGGCGGCCGAACTGATCGAGCGGATCGGATCTCCTTCGCTCGGCATCATGCCGGACTGCTTCCACATGAACATCGAGGAGCGGAGAATCGGACAGGCGTTCTCTGACGGCGGCGGCCGCGTCGGTCACGTCCATCTCGCGGATTCGAACCGGCTGGCGCCGGGGCAGGGACACATCGATTTCGAGGACGTCCTCGACGGACTGGGTGCGATCGGCTACGACGGATGGCTGTCGGTGGAGATTCTGCCTGAACCGACGCCGGATATCGCAGCGGAGCAGGCGGCGGAGTACCTGATTCCGATGATAAGGAGCAGAAACACGTGAATACCGTACGACCGGTCCGTCTCTCCCTCGATCGGCTCGATCCGGAAGAGCGGTATATCCTGAAACGGATTTCCCTCCACGATGCCCACACCCGGGAGCGGCTCATCGCGCAGTCGGAGTGGGGTAAGTCGAAGACCGATGCGATCGTGAGGCGGCTGAGCGACAAAGGGGTCCTCGAGGTCGGCGAGGCGAAGAGCGAGGCGAAGGGCCGCGCCCCGTACCGCTACTCGGTAAGGCGGGAGTTCGGTGCCGTCATCGGCATCGAGCTCAACCCCTCGGGCGACCGGTTCGTACTCGCCGACTTCAACGGAACGATCCTGGCAAAAGAGGAGCTCGAGAACAGCATCGACAAGCCGGACGTTCTCGCGTCTCTGGACCGGAACCTGACGGCGTTCCTTGCGACGTGCGGAACCCCGATCTCCGGGATCGGAGCGATGTGCATCGGCGTTCACGGCCTTTCGGATGAGGAAAAAGGGATCGTCCGGAGATTCCTCCATCATGACGAGGAAGTCGAGTTGTCCTTCGGCGGGTACTTCGATCGAAAATACGACCTTACGGTGTACATCGGGCGGCCGAAGCATCTCATCTGTCTCCAGGAGTACCGGGACAGCTATATCGCCCGGAAGAAGACGTTCGTGAATGCCAACATCGGGTTCGGGGTCGGGCTCAGCATCTTCATCGAGGGAAAGTACTATTCCGGCTTCTCGGGACTGTCGGGAGAGTTCGGACACGTGATCGTGCCCGGCCATCGCAAGCCCTGCTACTGCGGTAACCATGGATGCCTCCGGACTATCGCCTCCTACAAGGGAATCTGCAGCGAAGCGCTCGCGCGCCTCGACCGGCTCGACGAGGAGGGCGTGATGAGCCGCCTCGACCGGGACCTGCTTGGGAGCAGCAACTACGAAATCGGTGTCGAGCATATCGTCGACAGTGCGCTGCAGCACGAAAAGCTGTCGATGAACCTCCTGCATGATGTCGGCCGGCATGTCGGTGAGACGCTCGCCACGGTCATCTCGGTGCTGAACCCCGAGCTGCTCACGATTCACACGAACCTGGTCCGGGCGGGTGAGTGCTTCACCTCTCCGCTGGGCATGGCGATCCGGAGGAACACCCTTTCGCTCTCGCTGAACGATCTGAAGATCGAGTATTCGAGCTGGGCGCCCCATGCGGTCGCCGAGGGCGCCGCGATCCTGGCGCTCACGCATCTGCTGAATCTCGACGGGAGGAGCGGCCATGGAGCGAACTGATCGCGGATCGGGCTGGCTGGCCGACAAGGCGGCGCTCGTGACGGGAGCGGGTCGGGGAATCGGACGTGCAATCGCGCTCGAGCTTGGCAGGCGGGGCGTGGCGGTCTGCTGCGTTTCCCGGACCTCCGGGCAGACCGCGGAGACGGTCGAGGAGATCCGCGCCGCCGGCGGGACGGGACTCTCCGTCGAAGCCGACGTGACGGACGAAAAGGCGATCGAGCGGGCGTTCTCGGCCGCGGCGGAAACGTTCGGCGCTCTCCATATCGTGGTCGCGAACGCCGGCACCAATCTCGACCGGCGGACCGTTGAACGGAGCGTACCCGACGACTTCCGCGAGACCCTCGCCGTCAACCTCGTCGGCACCTATCTGACCGTCAGGGCGGCGATCCCGTATCTGAGGGGCGTCGGAGGCGGCCACATCGTGACGATCGGCTCGGGTCTCGGACAGCGGGGGACAGCCGGGTCCGGCGCATACGCCTGTTCCAAGGCCGGCATCCACGTTCTGACGCAGCTCCTGTCCGGGGAGCTGAAGGAGTACGGGATCGCGGTGAACGAGCTCGTTCCCGGTCCGGTTAAGACCGAGCTGTCTCGCCCGGTATGGGACCGGCCGGGATCGGTGTTCCAGGGGAACGAGTGGATCAAGAATCCGGAGGATGTTCCGCCGCTTCTCATGACGATCCTGTCCATGGACCCCGCGAAAAGCCCGAGCGGGCAGACATTCAGCCTCATGGCCCGGGTGGTCTGAGGCACGGCACTCCGCGCCGCAACAGGATTCGCCCATTCCCTGTCGTTTTCATCTTCCCTATTTGCACGGCTGTCCCGTCGACGAAAGTCTCAAGCAGGAAAATATTCCTTTCTTTCTCCAGAATATCATGCTAATCTGGTACATATATAGCCTTGATTCGGTTGAATAAATACCGGAACAGGAAAAGGAGGAGATCATGAAGAAGTTGTTTCTATGCCTTCTGGTGATCGGGTTCGTGCTCCCTGCGTTTGCCGAAGGGGGAAAGGAATCGGCCGCGGCGGGCGGCGAGTATCCGACCCGGGCGGTGGAAGTGATCGTACCGTGGGCGGCCGGCGGAAGCACCGATACCGTGACCCGCGCGCTCATGTCGGTGATGGGCCAGTACTTCCCCGAGCCGATGGCTGTCATCAACAAGCCGGGCGGCGGAGGAACGGTCGGGACCACCTTCGCACTGAACGAAGCGCCGGACGGATACACGATCCTGGTAAACAGCTGGGGAGCCTTCGTCACGCAGCCAGCACTCACCACCCTGCAGTACGGACCGGAGGACTACGAGCCCGTCCTGCAGATCAGCTACGAGCCGCGCATTCTCGTCGCGCATCCCGACACCCCGTACGACGACATCAAGGGGATGATCGACTATGCGAAGCAGAACCCGGGCGGAGTGCATGTCGGGATCGCCGCGGTCGGTGCGACGGACCATTTTGCGATGCTCGAACTGCAGCTGCAGTACGGCGTTGACATGACCATCACGCCGCAGGGAGGCGGAGGACCGTCGAAGATCGCGGTGCTCGGACACCATACCGACGTCGCCGCCCTTACCGCCGGTGAAGCGGGTCCGCTGGTCGAGGCGAAGGAACTGAAGGCGCTCGGCGTCATGGACAGCAAGCGGTACTCGGCATTCCCGAACATTCCCACCACCGCGGAGCTCGGCATTCCCGTCGAGAGCGGCGTCGCCAACCATCTCTATGTCCCGGCAGGAGTACCGGCGGATCGGGTGAAAAAGATCCACGATGCTTTCAAGAGTGCGATGGAGGATCCCGGATTCCTCGAGCTGGCGAAGAAGCTCAAGCTCTCGATCGAGTACCTGGACGGTGAGGCGTCCCGGAAGCAGCTTACTCATTTCCGGGAGCTCTATACCGAGATCGCCGAGAAGCTGGGGATGAAGCAGTAGCGCAGCCGATAACGGTGACCCGGGAGCGGCGGCTGCCGTTTCCGGGAAGCCGGATCTCCTGAAATCCCGATGGGTGATGAGTCATGAAACGAGACGATCTGTTCATTGCGCTGATTCTCTGCATCCTGGGGATCACCGTGTTTTTTCTGAGCGGCACCATCCAGACGATGCTGCTCGTCGAGCGCAGTTCCATAGTCAATTCGCAGTTCTATCCGAAGCTGCTCAGCCTGCTTCTCGTCTTCTGCGGAGTGCTCCTGGGGGTGCAGGCGGCCGTCCGGAAACGGGTTCAGAGCGGCGGTCCGGAACGGGAGGAGGGGAATCAGGCCGGCGGATCGGAAGGGATGAGCCGCATCCTGATCACCGGGGCCGTAAGCGTTCTCTATCTTCTCCTCTTCCTTCCGCTCGGATTCCTGCTGTCTACCGTTCTCTTCATGGCGGCGCTGCTCGTGCTGCTCGGCGGCAGGACCTGGCACGGTATAGCGATTCCGGCGATTCTGGTCCCCGTCGGCATATATATCCTGTTCCGATTCCTCCTCGGGGTCCCGCTGCCGAGAGGAGTTCTCGGTTTCTTCTGAGGAGATCATGATATGGAACTATTCCAGCAGCTCGGTCTCGGGTTTCTCGACATTCTCACCGTGAAAAGCCTTCTCGCGATCTCCCTCGGCGTCGTGACGGGCATCACGGTGGGTGCGCTTCCCGGACTCAGTGCGACCATGAGCATCGCGGTGCTCACCCCGCTGACGTTTCTGCTCGCTCCCCAGATCGGCATTGCCCTGCTGCTCGGGGTCTATGTGGGCGGAATCTACGGCGGGTCGATCACGGCGATTCTCCTGCGGACTCCGGGCACCCCCTCGTCCATCGCGACGACTTTCGACGGCTACCCGCTCGCCCAGCAGGGGAACGCGGGAAAGGCGCTCTACCTCGCCCTGGTCGCTTCGGTGATCGGCGGGCTCATCAGCGCGGCCGTTCTCATCGTCCTGGCCCCGCAGATCGCGCGCTTCGCCCTGAAATTCGGACCGGTCGAGTATTTCGGGCTGACCATTTTCGGCATCAGCATCATCGCTTCGGTATCGGGCGAGAATCTGCTCAAGGGGCTGATCGCCGGGATAATCGGTATTCTTCTTTCGACGGTCGGCATGGATCAGGTGACCGGGGTGGCCCGGTTTACCTTCGGCACCACGGCGCTGCTGTCCGGCTTCAACCTGATTCCGGTCCTGATCGGAATATTTGCGGTGTCGGAGATCCTCTATCTCATCAAGGAGAAGCGGGAGACGGTTCTCCTCGAGGAGGGAGGGAAAATCGACCGGCTCTCCCTGAGCTGGCGGGAGTTCAAGGAGCAGTTCTGGAACATCATCCGCTCCTCCTTCATCGGGACATTCGTCGGCATCGTACCGGGAACCGGCGGCGGCATCGCTGCGTTCCTGGCGTACGATGTGGCGAAACGGCAGTCGCGGCATCCGGAACGGTTCGGGACCGGTTCTCTGGAGGGAGTCGCGAGTGCGGAAGCGTCCAACAACGCGACGACCGGAGGCGCACTTGTCCCGATGCTCACGCTCGGGATACCGGGCGATCCCTCCACGGCGGTTCTCATCAGCGCGTTCATGATCCAGGGGATGCAGCCCGGACCGCTGCTTCTGCAGACCGACAGCAGGACCGTCTTCTCGCTGTTCGCCGGTCTCGTCATCGCGAACATCCTCCTGTTCGGGTTCGGGCTGATCGGAATCAGGGCCTTCTCGAAGGTCGTGCACATTCCGATCCGGATCCTCGCGCCCAGCGTGCTCGTCCTGTGCTTCGTCGGCTCCTACTCAATCGCGAACAGCCTGCTGGACGTGGCGATCATGCTGGGGATGGGGGTGGTCGGCTACCTCATGAGGAAGTACGGGTTTCCGGGGGCTCCGCTGGTCATCGGGCTGATCCTGGGACCCATTAATGAAGCTGCACTCCGCAGGGCGCTCAGCGCTTCCCGGGGGAACTGGCTGACGTTCCTGGAGAACCCGATTTTCCTGGTATTTTTCGCCCTGACCATCATTTCGTTCCTGTTACCGGTCATCAGGGAGAACCTGAAACGGACCGGAAATCGTGTGAGAGGATAACTGCCATGCCGACAACCGGAACCAGCGGAAGAGAACGTGACCCGCGACCGAATATCATCCTGATCATCACGGACCAGCAGCGCTACGATACTATCCGGGCGCTCGGATATCCGCATATGGACACGCCGAACCTCGACCGGCTGGTCGAGGAAGGGGTGACGTTCACCAACAGTTTCATCACCGCTCCCTCGTGCGCTCCCTCGCGGGCGAGCCTCTTCACCGGGCTCTACTCCCATTCGAACGGCGTCTTCGTCAACAACCGGGACGCCTGGAGACATTCCTGGGTCGAAGACCTCGCGGAGGCCGGGTACTACTGCGTGAACATCGGCAAGATGCACACCTCCCCCTGGAATACGCCGTGCGGTTTCCACGAGCGGTACGTGGTCGAGAACAAGGACCGTTTCCGGGGCGACCGCTGGTTCTTCGACGAATGGGATCGCGCGCTGCGCATCAGGGGATGCGAGAAACCGAGCCGGGCGGCGTACGCCGAATTGCCGGACTGGGAGGAGCGGCTGGGCGCCTACGAGTGGAAGCTCCCGGAGGATCTCCATCCGGACAACTTCGTCGGGGATCTGGCGAGCTGGTGGATCGAACAGCATGACAAGCGATGGTGGAACAACACCGAGCAGCTGGACAAGCCGCTGTTCCTGCAGATCGGCTTCCCCGGACCGCATCCGCCGTACGATCCGATCGACCGCTACATTGACAGATACATCGACAAGGACCTGCCCATCGTCGACCCGCCGGAGGAATCGCTCGGGGAACAGCCGCAGGGGCTTCAGGCCTTACGGCGCAGCATGCTCGCGAACAATCCCGATGCGATCCGGCATCTGGAACACCCGACGAAAGAGCAGCGTCATCTTCAGCGTGCGTATTATCTGGCAAACGTGACGATGATCGATGAGAAAATCGGCCAGATCATCGAGGCGCTGGAGCGGAACGGCTACCTCGAGAACGCCGTGGTCGTTTTCACTTCCGATCACGGAGACAGTCTGGGCGACCACGGACACAGCCAGAAGTGGAACATGTACGACGAGGTCGTGCGGGTCCCGACCCTCTTCTGGTCGCCGGACCGGTTCCCTCAGGGGAGAACGGTAACAGACCAGGTCGAGCTGTTCGATATCGGTCCGACCATCCTCGAGCTCGCCGGTGTCGAGCCCAGGCCGTGGATGGAGGCCGTCTCGCTGATGCCGCTGATCACGAACGCGCCGGAGGCGAAGGGCAGGGAATACGTTTTCGCCGAACACGCGAGGGACGACTACCTTCCGACTATCGACTTCATGACCATGGTTCGGGGAGGCGGCTGGAAGCTGGTGCACTTCGCCGGGGAACGCGAAGGGCAGTTGTTCGATCTCGAGAACGATCCGACCGAGCTGCACGACCTCTGGAACGATCCCGCACACGCGGGGAAAAAGCAGGAGCTTCTCGGGGAACTGCGGGAGTGGCTGGTCCGGAGCAACGTGAAGACGCACGGCTGGCCGGGGACGTGGCGGTGAGCTTTCTCCCCGTAGCGGGATCGACGAGTTCGGCGCAGAATGTACCGTTTTTCCTGGTGTGCAGATAAAAACGGCGCTTCATCTTCTCTCCCGTGAACAGGTTTTCTCAACCCTGTTCTCATTCGGATTCATGAGGAGAAAGCGCCGGTTGTCCGGTGGCTCTCTGTTTCCTTATGCAGGAAGGATCTGTTCCAGCCAGAACCGGGAATTGAACCCAGGACCTGCTCATTACGCGATCGGCTGATTCCTTTTCATTCGTATCATCATGAATGCAGGAAGAGTGGGGAAGGTGTGGAGAAAACACGCTTTCTGAAAAAATCGAAGCCATTGACGAATAATACTATATATAGTACTATTCTTGAATGAAAGGGGATGAGGTTCTCAATAACCCGAAGAACGCTCGCTTTGATGATCTGCTGGCGCTCTGCATCGGGTACTTCGGAGAACCGCGGGTATCCGGAAGCCACCATATCTTCAGAACACCGTGGCCCGGGCGCTGGAACGTCTTCAAAGGGAGAATAATCGTGAATCCTGACCGGTATACCTATCGAATCGGTTGGTCCAGGGAAGATGAAGCGCATATCGGCCGGTGCCTTGAGTTCCCCTCCCTTGCCGCACACGGGGATACCCCGTTGTCCGCATTCGAAGAGATTCGCCAGGTCGTCGCATCCGTGCTCGATGATCTTACGGAGTCCGGCGAACCGGTGCCGGAACCCTACGGGGATCGGGATTATTCCGGAAAGCTCGTACTCCGGATGCCGAGAGATGTGCATCGCGAGCTCGCCATTAAGGCCGCCGAGCAAGGCATTTCAATTAATCAGTACCTTCTTTCCCTGATGTAGGATAAACGCGCTGCGGATCTTGAATCGGCAGGGTTTCTGTTTCGCCATCGTGCCTTATCTGAGCTGCACTTCGAGTCGCCTTCCAAACACCTCGGCGATCCGCTCGAGTGTCTTCAGCGTCGGGTTGCTCCGCCGCGGGTTCTCGAGGCGCTGGTATGCCTGGGGGGAAATGCCGAGAGCCTCGGCGATTTCCTTCTGGCTGCGCTCTCCGCGAATCGTGCGAAGAGTGATCGCCACCCCGATGTGGGGCTCGAGGGTTACAGGAACGTAATCCGGTCCGGTATATTCCCGCGGCTCAGGGATAGAGAATCCGCGTTCGAAGTCGGCCTCAACGGTTCCCGAAAGCGCTTCAGCTGCATACTGCCGAGCCTGCTCCGGCGATTCTCCGTAGGTGATCACGTTCGGGAGGTCCGGGAAGCTCACCCGGTAGATGTCCCCATCCTGTTCGATACGGGCATAGTACTGCATGCTGCACCTCCTCATTCGATGCCGGCTTGTTTCAGGATTGCCTTTACGTATTTCTGGTCAAGATCTTTCCCGCCGTGGAAGGAGACGGGGACCGACCGCTGTCCGGGCTTCACCATGATCCGGTGACTTCCGGTGATCCGGTCAAGCGTCCATCCATTTTCTTCCAGGAGCCTTACCAGATCTCGCCCCTTCATATCTTTATGATACAACATTAATGTTGTATGTCAAGTTGTTTCATATAGAATGTAGCTGTACCCAGGACTGTACCCGGACAGGTGCACTGTACCCATCTCAGAATACCTGTATGGTGTCGATTCTGCAAAAAGAAAGGGAATGAGACACTGTATATGGTCTCATTCCCTCAATTCCAGCCAGAACTGGGAATTGAACCCAGGACCTGCTCATTACGAGTGAGCTGCTCTACCGCTGAGCTATTCTGGCGCGCAGTTCCACATTATATAAACGCTCCGGAAAAAATCAAGAGGATGTCGAATTATCTCCGGTTATCATTCCGTATCTAATTCCATTCCCGATATTAAATCTCTTGCGGTCGGATGATCGAGGACCGGAGGACACCGTGATTCGAGGAATATACACCGGAGCGAGCGGAATGGCGGCGCAGGAGCACCGCATGAACGTCATCAGCAACAACCTGGCGAATGTCGACGTGAACGGTTATAAGCGCGACATGTCGGTCAACAAGGCGTTCCCGGAGATTCTCCTCCGGCGTCTGGGAGATGACGGAGTGCAGGCAAACCCTGGGGATCGTCCGATTCCGGTCCGATCGCGGGCAAGCTGGGGCTCGGCATCGAGCAGAACGAAGTGTTCACCGATTTCAGCCAGGGTTCCTTCAAGGAAACCCGGAACGATTTCGACGTCGCCCTGGAGGGTGAGGGGTTCTTCGCGATCATGACTCCCCGGGGGGAGCGCTACACCCGGAACGGGACGTTCGTGCTGGGAAAGGAAGGCTACCTGGTAACCAAGGACGGCAGCCTGGTCCTGGGTGAGAACGGCCCGAATCCAGCTGAAGAAGAACAACTTTACCATCGACGAGGACGGAAAGATCTTCCACAATGCCTCGCTCGCCGAGGACGAGAAGCGCCTGGTTTCCGAACGCGAGAACCAGTGGGACAACACCGAGCTTCTGGACCGGCTCAAGATGGTTTCCTTCAAGCGGACCCGGTATCTCGAGAAGGAGGGAAACTCCTACTGGCGGACCAGCAATGAATCGGGGCAGGCTGAAATTTGCAGACCCGGGAAGCCGGCCGGCCGAAGGTGCACCAGGGATTCGTGGAAAGTGCGAACGTGAATCCCATCGTCGAGATGGTGAAGCTGATAGAAGTGAACCGCGCCTACGAGGCGAATCAGAAATCCATACAGTCTCAGGATACGCTCCTGGGCAAACTGATCAACGAAGCGGGACAGCACCGGTAAAAACCGGTAAAAGAGGAGGCGAATCATGATGCGTTCGCTCTGGACGGCGGCGTCGGGAATGACTTCGCAGCAGTTCAATATCGATACGATCGCTCATAACCTGTCGAACGTGAACACCACGGGTTTCAAGAAAGTGCGGGCCGAATTCGAGGACCTGCTCTACCAGACCGCCCGGACGGCGGGAACCCCTGCCACCGAGGTCACGGTGGTTCCGACCGGGGTTCAGGTCGGTCACGGCGTGAAGCTCGCGGCAACCCAGCGGATGTTCGGTCAGGGAAACCTGCAGCACACAGGGAACGTATTCGACCTCGCGATCGAGGGTGAGGGCTTTTTCCGGGTGCTCCAGTACGACGGAACCTACGCCTACACCCGCGACGGCTCCTTCAAGGTCGACTCGAACGGCCAGCTCGTCACCTCCAACGGCTACCGGGTCATGCCGGAGGTGATCCTGCCGGAAGGGTTCATCAAGGAGACGCTGAACGTCAGCGAGGACGGCCGGATCACCGTCGAGCTTCCGGGAATCGACGATCCGGTGGAAGTCGGACAGATGGAGGTCTACCGGTTCGTCAACCCCGCCGGGCTCCGCTCGGTCGGCGCGAACCTGTTCCTCGAATCAAACGGTTCCGGCGAGTCCATTGCCGGACGGCCCGGCTTCGAGGGAATGGGGCGGCTGAATCAGCGTTTTCTGGAAATGTCCAATGTGGCAACGGTCCAGGAGATGGTGGACATGATCGTCGCCCAGCGCGCCTACGAATTCAACTCGAAGGCGATCCAGACTTCGGACAACATGCTGGGTACCGCGGTAAACCTGAAGCGGTAACGGGCGGATCATGAAGACTATCCGTCGCGGTCGGATTCCGGCTCTGCTGTTACCCCTGCTGCTCGGGGTGTCGGGATCCGCGGCGGCGGACGAGTACTATCTGCGCCCGGTCGTCGTCCAGCGGGAAGCCGACCTCCTCGCGGAGGACTTCCTGCTCCCCGGAAGCGGAGCCGCCGCAGACGGTTCATCGCTGACCGCTCCCTCGCTTCATCCCGCCCTTGTCCCGTCGAAACAGCTCCGGGAACTTCTCATGCCGCTCCTCGAAGATTCCGCACCGGTCCTCGTCGGCCGACGAATCGGTTTCGTACCGGCCGCATGGTCGGGCGTCGCCTGGCTTCCGGATCTTCTCGGGTCCGTCGGGCGGATGCTCCCGGACGAGTCGTGCCGGGTGGAACTGCTGCTTCCCGACCCGCTTCCGGCTCCGCTTGCGGCGGCACGGGCGCCGCAGTTCGAGCGGGAAGCCGGTTCCCTGCGGGAGGGAAGAATCCGCTTCCGATGGGCCGATCCGGAGGCAGGTTCGGGCAGGCTGCTCGTGTCCATCCGGGAGTTCCTGCCGGGCGCCGAGGCGGGCAGGGCGCTTTCCGCGGGAGCCGAGCTCGCGCCGGGAGACATCAGAATCGGATGGACCGAACGTTCCGCCGGGGCCGAGGCGCCCTTCGTTCCCGAGCCGGGTGTCCGGTACCGGCTGGTCCGAAGCCTGGTGACGGGCGCCGCGATTCCCGCTTCGGCGGTTCGGGAAATTCCCGATGTCCGCGCGGGGGAAGCGGTTTCTCTGCGATTCCGCCGCGGTTTCATCAGCATCGAGATGACCGGAAAGACGCTCGCTTCCGGACGGATCGGGCAGACCATCCCCGTGGTCGCTTCGTCCACGGGTCGCAGGTTCCGCGGAGTTCTATCCGCAGGCAGGGAGGTGGAGATTGGCATCGAATAGGGAATCCTTCCGCAGCGCCGTTCTGTTCGCGGCGGTGCTTCTGTGCCTCCTGCCCGCCGCGCTGCCGGCCCAGACGCAGGTCCGGATCAAGGATATCGCCGTCGTCCGGGGACAGGGCGAAGACCAGCTTTCGGGGTTCGGCATCGTCACCGGTCTGTCCGGAAAGGGAGACGGCGAGCGATCGGTGCTCATGCGCCAGGCGCTGGTCGATCTGGTGACCGGGTACGGCGTTCCCGTCACCGTGGAGGATATCCGGAGCCGGAATTCCGCCATCGTCATGGTGACCGCCGATGTACCGTCTTCCCTGCGGGCCGGCAGCAGGCTTCCGGTTACGGTGTCGAGCATCGGGGACGCGAAGAGTCTCGCCGGCGGAGTGCTCCTGCAGACGCCGCTGCGGGATGCGAGGGGCGGTCTGACCGCGACGGCCCAGGGAAAGGTCCTGGTGGCCGGAGCGGGAAACGGAGCGGGAGCGGGCGGCGGATCCACCACGGGGAGTATCCCGTCCGGCGCGATCCTCCGGCAGGATGTAGCCGGCGAACTCGCCCCGGACGGCCTGCTGTCCATCATCCTCCGGGTCCCCGATTTCAGCACCGCGGCAGCGGTCGCAGAGGCGATCCGGGGACAGTTCCCGGAGGTCGAGGCGGTCAGCGGGGCGGAAATCCGGGTCCGGCTGCCGGAAGAGCGAAGAAACGATCCTGTGGGAGCCATCGCGGAGATCGAGTCGCTGCAGGTTTCTGCCGATACTGCAGCCAGGGTGGTCGTGGATCCGCGTTCCGGCGTCGTCGTCATGGGCAAGGATGTCCGGATCGGAAACGTCGCGGTCTCGTGGAAGGATACGCGAATTTCCGTCGGCGGCGCGACCTCGTCGGGTTCCTCGGGGAGCCGGGGCGGGGCGCAGTCGCAGACCCATTTCCAGATTCCCGATTCGCCCACGGTGGAGGAGTTCGTGGAGCTCATGCGGCAGATCGGGATGCCGGCGGATGCGGTGATCGGGATCCTGCAGGCGCTCGAAGCCGCGGGCGCCCTGTACGGCAAGCTGATAATCCTGTAGACGGGAGAAGGATATGGACATCGACCGGATGATGATGGACTCGCAGATGATGCGGCTCCGAACGGAACAGATGCAGCGCCAGGCCCGCGATGCCGAGCGCATCGCCGAGCGTGCAGGCGTGAACGACGGCGCGGCGGGAGCCGGGGACCCGAAACTCCGGGACGCCTGCGAGGAGTTCGAGACGCTGTTCCTCAAGCAGATGCTCGGCAGCATGCGGAAGAATATCCAGAAATCCGGTCTTCTCGACGGCGGAATGTCGGAGGAGATCTTCCAGGATATGCTCTACGACGAGTACGCCCGGATGATGGCGAAAAGCGGCGATTTCGGAATCGCCCGGATCATGTACGATCAACTCAGCGGTACCCGGTGACGGGAATCGTAGTTTTTTATGAACAGTGTGATACAATGGTGTATGAAAAAGTGAACTCCGCTCCGTGGTTTGAAAGTTCCGATTCTCTTACGGCTTTTTATTTATCTATCCAGCAAGTAGTTACAATATATGCAATTTCTCAACGGCGTTGGCATGGTAGTTGCATCTTCATGGTTATCAGGAGAGAACCATGAACAGGAAGAAAAGCAGGTTCCAGGACGATACGTTGAAAAGTTATTTCGAGCAGATCAAAAAGGCACCTCTTCTTACGTTCGAAGAAGAATGCGACCTTTCAAAACGTATCCAGAAGGGCGAAGATGCCGCCCGGAACAAGCTCATCGAGTCCAATCTCCGCCTGGTGGTGAAGATCGCGAAGACTTTCACCGCGCCGGATGTGAGTCTGATCGACCTGGTTCAGGAAGGCAACCTGGGGCTGATGAAAGCGGCCTCCCGGTACGACTACCGCAAAAACGTGCGCTTCAGCACCTACGCATCCTGGTGGATCCGCCAGTCGATCGCACGTTCCCTCTCCAACAAGCGCCGCAGCATCCGGCTTCCGCACCGCAAGGAGGACGCGCTGAAGAAGATCCAGCAGTCCTACACCATTCTCAGCCAGAAGCTCATGCGCAAACCGTCCATGGAAGAAGTCGCGAAAGATCTCCGGATGCAGGCCGGAGAGGTAGCCGCGATCCTGACCATGTCCAATTCGGTGATCTCCCTCGACAGTGAAATCAACGACGACAACGGAACGCTGATCGATCTCTACGAAGACAACTCCTACGCCCCGGACCGGGAAATCATGCAGACCGCGATCCGCGAGGAGACCATGAATTTCCTCGAGCGCCTGATGGACAAGGAGAAGCAGATTCTGCTGTACCGCTTCTCGTTCTACGGCGGCAAGAAGTATACCCTGAAGCGGATCGGCGAGGTGATGGGAATGTCCGCCGAGACGGTCCGGCAGATCGAGATGCGTGCGCTGCGGAAGCTCAAGGAAAACGCCGAGGATCTTCGCGGGTATGTCTACCATTGACGACCGGCGGCGCATCGTACGCCGACCGCCGCCTGCCTTGACCAAAGGGCATTTTCGATCTAACCTCGAGCAGTGAACAACAGGCGGGAGAACAGCCGACAGAAACGGAAGCTGGAGCAAGTCCGCCGGCCGACAGATACCGGGAAGGAAGCCGGAGCCCCGAAGCGGCCGGTTTCCCGGGCGCGGAAGCAGGGGCCGCTGAAGGCGGTCACCCTGCTCACCGTAATCGCGATCCTGCTCACAGCCCTCATACAGCTCGTTCCCCGGAATAATCCCGAACGATCGTTTTCTGCCGTTTCGTCGGCACCGGCATCACCCGGCCGGGCCGGAGGATCTTCTGCCGGCGCTGTCTCCGCACCCCGCATGCCGGCGGTATCGCCGTCCGGTGCGACCGGAACGGCGGCGTCTCCGGGACCCGTTCCCGGGCCGGCTGCAGCGCCCGCGGCGGCTCCCCCGTCCGGACCTGCCGCCGGCACTGCTTCGGGCGGTCAGGTCGCCGCCGCCGCCCGTACCGCGCCGCGCCGCGAAGTCAGGCCCGCCCCGGTCTCCGGGAGTGCGAAGATCGTCCTGGTCATCGACGACGTGGGGTACAATCTGCGCCAGCTCGAGCCGTTTCTCCGATTCCCGGGTCCGATCACCTTCGCGGTGCTTCCGGGGCTGCAGTATTCCGGGGCGGCTGCGAAAAGGATACGGGATGCGGGAAAAGGCCTGATCCTGCATCAGCCGATGGAGGCGGAATCCGACGGCAACGCGGATCCGGGAATGATTTTCACGAACATGAGCGACGCCGAGATTCTCCGGGTACTGGATGAAAACCTGGCGCAGGTGCCGGGGGTTCAGGGCCTGAACAACCACAAGGGATCCCTCGCGACTGCCGACGAACGGGTAATGCGACTCGTGCTCGGCCGTCTCCGGGAACGGAATCTCTTCTTTCTGGACAGCCGCACCACGGCGGAGACCCGGAGCGGCAGCGCCGCGAAGGCCGTCGATTTTACCCGAATACTGGAGCGTACCGTGTTTCTTGACAACGAAGCGGACCGAGCGGCTATCCGCGAAGCGTTCGAAGGCGGCCTGGAACAGGCCCGAACCCGGTGGGCGTACCGTGATGATCGGTCACGTCTGGACGCAGGAGCTGGCCGATTTCCTCCTCGAGATCTATCCCACCCTCATCGAGGACGGGTACGAGTTCACCGACATCACCGATCTTCTCCTGGAACGCTGAGATGACGGTACTCGGCATCGAGAGTTCCTGCGACGAGTGTTCGGTCGCCCTCGTGGAGGACGGAAAGCGGATCCTGAGCAACGTGATCGCCACGCAGATCGAGTTCCACCGCCCGTACGACGGGGTGGTGCCGGAGATCGCCTCGCGGAAACACACCGAGTGGATCCGGGACGTGTACGATCGCGCCCTGTCCGAAGCGGGCACGGAGAGCTCCGGTATCGACGGGATCGCCGTAACCAACCGGCCCGGACTGGTCGGTTCGCTTCTCGTGGGCGTTTCCTTCGCCAAGGCGCTCGCCTTTTCGCTCGACGTTCCCCTGGTCGGCATCGATCACGTGCGTGCCCATCTCTACGCACCCCAGCTCGAGCGGGATATCCCGTATCCGTTCCTGGGGCTTCTGGTTTCCGGCGGGCACACCATGATCTGCATCGTCGAGGACTACGACCGGTTCAGCGTCCTGGGCACCACCATCGACGATGCGTGCGGTGAAGCGTTCGACAAGGTGGCCAAGCACTACGGTTTCGGCTTCCCCGGGAGGCATCGCCATCGACCGGCTGTCCCGCGAGGGAGATTCCCGCGCGTTCGCGTTTCCCATGCCGTCGCTGCACAAGGGCGACCATCGCTACGATGTCTCGTACTCCGGGCTCAAGACGGCGGTGATCAACCAGCTCGACCAGTTCCGCAGGACAGAAAAGGGAAACGGGCCCCGCGGATATCGCGGCCTCGTTCCAGAAAGCGGCGGTCGACATTCTGCTCTCCCGGCTGTTTCTCGCGGTAGAGGATACCGGGATCCGGACCGTGGTGGCCGGCGGGGGAGTGGCGGCGAATTCCTATCTTCGCAGGGTGGTGGCCGAACGGGACGACCTCGACGTCATTTTCCCCTCTCCCGATCTCTGCACCGACAACGGCGCGATGATCGCCGGAATCGGCTATCGCTATCTCTCGGACGGCGTCAGGGACGACCTCGACCTGAACGCTTCGGCCCGGGTGCCGCTGTTCCGGCGGACGTACCCCTGAGACCCGACCCTCAGGAGAGGAACGAGCGGTTCCTCACGAACCCCAGATACCGGCTCGACAGGTAGACCAGCGGCTTGGCGGCGAGGAGGAACTGCTGCGAGAGGATCCTCAGAACCCGCTCCATATCCTCACCCGCCACGGGCGGCTCCCGGGATGCCGCCTGATAGTAATAGCGTCCGCACTCGGCCAGTTCCTTCCTGCTCCGGCTGCGGAACCAGGCGCCGGGGATCATCGTCCGGGCATCCAGGTAATCGGAAAACACTCCCATCAGAAACAGACAGATATCGGCGATCCGCTTGTAGGACAGGAACCGCTGCCCGGCATCCGCCAGCCGGCTGTATTCGATCAGGCTTTCGATGTCGAAATCGTTCAGGGACACCTTCCGGAACACGCCCGGCTTGACCCGGACGATGACCTGCCGGGTGCCGATGCGGGCGAAGGACGCGAGCATGTCGGCGAGATAGCTCCGGACCTCCGCGTCGTCCAGGAGACGGAGCGCCGCGCCGCTGTCGAAGACCACCACGCTGTAGCGGTTGTCGTTTTCGAAGGTGAACACCCGCTCCCGCAGATCGTTCCGGACCCGTTCGAGGAGCACGGCGAAGAAAAGTCTGCCCGATACCTGCAGAATCCCCTCGGGATCGCCTGCCAGCCTGCGGAACAGCCGCGGGTCGCCCAGCATCCCCTCGAGAATCTCCGGATCCTCCCGCAGGGCGTTCATGAGTCCCTGCCGGTTGCCGGAATCCGGTTCCAGGAGGTCGATCAGAAAGGAGAGATCTTCGTCGGACCAGTAGGATAGATATGCATTCGCCATATCCGAATCATAATGCTGACCGGGGGAGGAGGGAAAGAAGAATCGTCGCCGGAAATCGTTGCCCGAGAGGAGCCGCCGCTCAGGTGCGGCCGGAGGATGCAAGCTCGGAGAGATCTTCGTCGGCCTCGTAGAGCCGGAGCTCCCGCGGTACCGGTGCGGCGATGAGCCGCTGCGCGATCCGGTCCATGTTCAGGGCAAACGAGGAATTCGGCTCCAGCTGATATGCCGGCACCCGCTTGAGAAGCGACCGGGAGACCAGCTCATCGTCCTTCAGGATGCCGATGTATTCCACCTCCGTCGAGAGGTTCCGCTTGACGATCTGCCGCAGTTTCGCACCCAGGGGAATGTCCCGGTCGGACCGCGCCCGGTTCAGGATGATCCGGGGGTAGAAGCTGCGGATCTGCTGAAGGGCCGTCCTGCCGGAATCCGGAGCCAGCTGCCCGAGCTGCGCGGCCAGGGCTTCGAAGGTGTGGTCGGTGCCCTCTATTTTCTCGGAGACGAAGCGGGAGATCAGCTCCCGCTCGGCGCTCCGGGCCGGAAAAGTCCGGGTGAGCAGGCGGAACAGCGAGGTCTTCAGAAAGGAGTAGGCGTTCAGCACCGCTGTGGTCTCGGGCGTGGTGACGATGATGCCCGATGCGGAGCAGAGATAGAAATCGACGGTGTTGTATGCGGTGCCGGAGCCGAGATCGAGAATGACGAAGTCCGCCACGAGCTTCGGGATCTCGGCGAGGATCTTCTTCTTGATGAAGAATCCGAGGTTGGCCGTTCCGGGGAGCAGGGAATCGCCGGGAATGAAATAGAGCCGCCGGACGTCCGTTTCGACGATCAGGGATTCCAGGGATGATTCCTTCCGGTTGATGTAGCCCCCCAGACCGGCGTGCCGGTTCCTGACACCGAGGCAGGTGTGCAGATTCGCCCCGCCCAGGTCCAGGTCGATGAGGATCACGGTTTTCCCCTGCTTCGCCAGGGAAGCGCCCAGATTCGCCGAAAAGACGGTTTTGCCGACTCCGCCTTTCCCGCTCGCGACCGGAAGGATGTGTACCATACCCGTTCAGCATATTTCAAATTTTCTCGAAAATCAACAATTTTATGATCCGTTGACAGCAGGATTCTTTCGTACTACTATCTGCCCGAGTCCGTCAGGAATCCGCAGCGGAGGAAACGATGCGAGATGAACAGGTTTTCGACCAGGCGATCCGGAAAATTCCCGATTTCCCGAAACCGGGCATCCTCTTCTATGACATCACCGGAATCCTCATGAAGCCGGAAGCCTTTTCCCTCTGCATCAACCGCATGGTGCAGCTCTACCGGGACGAGGACCTCACCATGGTCGCGGCCATCGAGGCCCGCGGATTCGTTTTTGCGGCTCCGCTGGCAGCCCGGCTCGGACTTCCGCTTCTTCTGGTCCGCAAGCGGGGAAAGCTTCCGGGCACGCTGATGTCCCGCACGTACGACCTCGAGTACGGCCAGGATACCGTCGAAGTCGTCCGGGAAGATGTGAAACCGGGCTGCCGGGTGCTCCTGGTGGACGACCTGATCGCGACCGGCGGAACCATCCGGGCGGCAGCCGACCTGATCGCCGAAGGGGGGGAGAGGTGGTCCGGATTTTCTCCGTCGTGGGGCTTCCGTTCCTGGACTACGGCAAGATCGTCGGAGGCATTCCGGTCGATACGCTGATCGAGTACCACGGCGAATAGCATGGCGGGCGGGGACCTGCAGAATCCCGCGTATTGACAAAAATCGGACGATCCAGTACATTGTCACGCAAGAGATTTCCCGGTTGTGTAATGGTAGCACGCAAGATTCTGGCTCTTGTTGTGGGGGTTCGAGTCCTCCCCGGGAAGAAAGTAACGGCCCCTTCGTCTATCGGTTAGGACATGAGATTCTCAATCTTAAAAGAGGGGTTCGATTCCCCTAGGGGCTAAACGGGCCGTTCCGGGCGACTGGACCGGCTTTTTTTTATCCGCGCATCCCTACCGTGCATGCGTTTTCCCCGCTGCAGGGGGTGGATATTTATTCGCAAAACATGCATACTCATTCAGTAACAATGCAGACAGGGGGCGCAATGACCCATTACCATTTCCTGGTGCTGCCCGACGGCAGCGTTCATCGGGGACCGGCGTTCGGATACCCCGCACCGCAGGCGGATGAGCTCGTGCCCGGAACCGTTCGGGCGAAGGCTGCGGGCGAGGTGGTGTTCAACACCGGCATGTCCGGCTACCACGAGATCCTGACCGATCCTTCCTACGCGGGACAGATCGTCGTCATGACGTATCCGCATATCGGGAACTACGGCACGTCGGCCGAATGGTCCGAGTGCGGGCCCGAAGAGGCGGGGCTGCTTCCGGTCAAGGCCGCGGGCTTTGCGGTCCGGGCACTCTATTCGGGGCCGGTTCCCGAAGGCCGGATCAGCCTGGACCGGTTCCTCTCGAAACAGAAAACTCCGGGAATCTCGGGCATCGACACGCGCGGCCTCGCGCTCCGCATCCGGGACGAGGGCAGTCCGCTGGGAGTGATCGTTCGTTCCCGGAACGAGGGGGCGATCGAACTCGCCCCGGACGAGCTCGCGCGCTGCCGGGAGTACCTGCAGCGGTTCCCGCCGATGGAAGGCCGGAACCTGATCGAGGAGGTCGGGACCCGGAAGCGGAGACCGTGAATCCCGGAGGGTTCCCGCACATCCTGCTCGTGGACTGCGGGGTAAAGGCGAACATCATCCGCGAGCTCACGGCGCTCGGATGCCGCGTTACGGTGCTGCCGAGCGTGACCGACACCGCGACGGTCATGGAACTCGGGACCCGATGCGGTGCTCTTACTCCAACGGCCCCGGCGACCCCGGAGTGCTCGACCGGCAGGTCGGCGTGGTCCGGGACCTGCTCGGGAAGAAACCGGTTTTCGGAATCTGTCTCGGACATCAGCTGATAGCCAGGGCGCTCGGCGCGAAGACCTTCAAGATGAAGTTCGGGCATCACGGGATCAATCATCCGGTGCGGGACGAATCGACCGGCAGGGTGCTCGTGACGAGCCAGAACCACGGATTCGCGGTGGACGAATCGACGCTTCCCGAAGATGTCGGAAGTCTGGTTCCGGAACGCGAACGACGATTCGAACGAAGGAATACGCCATCGCCGCTTCCCGCTGCTCTCCGTTCAGTTCCATCCCGAGTCGGCGCCGGGGCCGCAGGATTCCCGCTGGATTTTCCGGTCGTTCCTGGAAGCCGTTCCCGGATACGCCGCCGGCAGTGCGGCCGCACAGAAGAAGGAGCGTTCATGCCCGCGAGAAAAGATATCGCCTCGATCCTGATCATCGGCTCGGGTCCCATCGTGATCGGCCAGGCCTGCGAGTTCGACTACTCAGGGACCCAGGCCGTAAACGCTCTCAAGGAGGAAGGCTACACGGTCATCCTGGTGAACCCGAATCCAGCCACCGTGATGACCACGCCGAACCTTGCGGACCGGATCTACATGGAACCGCTCAAGGCCCCGTATGTGGAGGAGATCATCCGGCCGGAACGGCCCGATGCGGTGCTCCCGACGATGGGCGGGCAGACGGGCTCAACCTGACGCTCGCGCTTCACGATCAGGGAATTCTCGCGAAGTACGGGGTCGAGGTGATCGGCGCGAGCATCGAAGCCATCCGCAGGGCCGAGGATCGGGGTTCGTTCAAGGAGGTCTGCGCGGAGATCGGCCTGGAGACGCCGCGGTCGGCGATCGTGAAGGACCTCGAGGCGGCCCGGGGCCTTAAGGCGGAGGCGGGGCTTCCCGTCATCATCCGCCCGAGCTTCACGCTCGGCGGTCAGGGCGGCAGCATCGCCGATACCGAGGGCGAGTTCGACGCGCTGGTCGAACGGGCGCTCATGGAGAGTCCGGTAGGGCGAGGCGCTGATCGAGGAATCCCTGATCGGATGGAAGGAGTTCGAGCTCGAGGTGATGCGCGACCGGATGGACAACGCGGTCGTCATCTGCTCGATCGAGAATATCGATCCGATGGGCGTGCACACCGGCGACAGCATCACCGTCGCCCCGATTCAGACGCTTTCCGACCGGGAATACCAGGTGATGCGGACTGCCTCGCTCGAATATCCTCCGTGCGATCGGGATCGACTGCGGAGGCTCCAACGTGCAGTTCGCAGTAAACCCCGCGACCGGGCGGATGGTGGTGATCGAGATGAATCCCCGGGTCTCCCGCTCGAGCGCGCTGGCCAGCAAGGCGACCGGATTTCCCATCGCCCGCTGTTCGGCGCGCCTCGCGGTCGGATTCACCCTGGACGAGATCATGAACGAGATCACGGGAAAACCGTCTCCTGCTTCGAACCGGCCCTCGATTACGTGCGCGGTCAAGGTTCCGCGGTTCGAGATGGAAAAGTTTCCCCGGGCCTACCAGGACGCTCGGGACGCAGATGAAGAGCGTGGGCGAGTCGCTCGCCATCGGGCGGACGTTCACCGAAGCGATGAACAAGGCGCTGCGTTCCGGCGGAGATCGGTATTGGACGGAACTGGAGCCGCTGCGCGTGCGCGAGGAGAAGCTCGAGCGGATGCTCACGACGCTTCATCCGCAGAAAATCTTCGCGACCTAGACCGCTGCTCAAGCGGGAGGGGGAGAAGGCGATCCCCGAGCTTGCCCGCCGGAGCTTCTACGATCCCTGGTTCCTCTACAGCATGCTGGAGCAGGTACGCCTCGAGGAACGGCTCGCGACCGAGCCGCTCAGCCCTGAACTGCTGCTCGAGGCGAAACGCAACGGGCTCTCGGATGCCCGGATCGGCGTGCTCACGGAGAGGAGCGAAGCCGAGGTCGAGGCGATGCGGGAAGATGCGGGAATCCCCGCTTCGTATCCACTTCGTCGACACCTGTGCCGGGGAGTTCGCGGCGAACACGCCGTATTTCTACTCCACCTGGGGCGAGGTGGACGAAGGAGAGCCGTTCGAAGAGAAAGCGGTGATCATCCTTGCGAGCGGTCCGAACCGGATCGGGCAGGGGCTCGAGTTCGATACCTGCTGCACCCTCGCCTCGCTCGCCTACCGGGATCAGGGAGTGAAGACGATCATCATCAACTCCAACCCCGAGACGGTTTCAACCGATTTCAACATCTCCGACCGGCTCTACATGGAGCCGCTGGTACTCGAGCATGTGAAAGAGGTGATCAGAGAAGAGAAGAGTCACGGGACGTCGTCGTGCAGCTCGGCGGCCAGACTCCGCTCAATATGGCGGAGGAGCTCGAGAGGGGCGGCGCAACGGATCATCGGGACCTCGGTCGGCGAGCATCTGGATGCCGAAGACCGGGGGTCTTTTCGCAAAGCTCGTCCGCGGCTGGGTCTGCGTCAGCCGAGAAACCGGATGGCGGAAACTCCCCGGATGAGGTGGTACTCCATACCGAGGAGATCGGCTTCCCGGTGCTCCTGCGGCCCTCTTTCGTTCTTGGCGGCAGGAGCATGTTCATCGCCTTCAACCGGGAAGAGCTCGCGGACTTTCTGTCTCGCGGAGTACCATGAGTCGCGGCACGGCCGGTTCTGGTGGACCAGTTTCTCGAGGACGCCTTCGAGTACGACCTCGACGCCCTCTCCGACGGAGAGAACGTCTACATCGCGGGCATCATGCAGCACATCGAGGCCGCGGGTATCCACTCCGGCGACTCCGCCTGCGTCTTTCCTCCTTACAAGTCGGAGCCCAGGAGATGCTCGATGAAATGGTGGAGGCGACGGTGAGGATCGCCCGGAAGATCGGGGTGAAAGGATTTCTCAACATCCAGTTCGCGGTGAAGGGCGGGCGATGCTCTACGTGCTTGAGGTGAATCCCCGGGCCTCCCGGACCGTTCCGTTCCTTTTCAAGGCCTCGGGGGTGAATCTGGTGGATACCGCGGTCAGCATCTGGCGGGGACAGAATCCTCGCCGAACAGGGACTTGTCGGGAAGACGGTGTAGGGGATCGGGAAAATGCATCACCGGATGGGCGGTGAAGGAGGCGGTGTTCTCCTTCGAGCGTTTCCGAACGAGGATCCGCTGCTCGGACCGGAGATGAAATCGACCGGAGAGGTGATCGGAACCGGCGAAAGTCCTTCGGCGAAGCGTTCGCCAAGGCCCAGGCGAGCGGTGGGGACCACGCTTCCGATCGAAGGGACGTGTGTTCGTCTCGGTGCACGACAGCGACAAGCAGAACGATTCTGCCGATCGTGAAGGAACTGGTCGGAGATGGGATTTCAGATCGCCGCGACCCGGGGGACGGCGGATTTTCTCTTCCGGAACGGAATCTTCGCTGAGGTCATCCTGAAGAATGCACGAGGGGCGGCCGCATCTGGTGGATCATCTGCGGTCTAGGCGGATCGACCTGCTCATCAACACGCCTCTCGGCCGCTACTCGCAGAAGGGCGACCACGAGATCCGGATCGAGGCGGTCCGTCGGCGGGTGCCGTATACCACCACCATGTCGGCGGCACGCGCGGCGGTCGAAGGCATCCGCTACCTCGCGCGGGGCGAGCTGGTGGTGCGGCCCCTGCCGCCGCAGATTGCCCTCCAGCCGGGGCCGCGGCCTGCGGCCGGCGCCGTGTAGAGCCGGCGGGGCGCAGGGCGGTCGGGGGCGCATCGGCTCCCCCGACCGGCTGCTGCATCGACCCCCGCCGACCGGCTACCGGATGCCGAAGGTCTCGAGGAAGCGTTCGGTGTCGAAGTGGCGGGCGAACAGCTCCTCGATCTCCCGGGCCTTCTGGGCGTCGAAGACCTGCAGCTTCGTGTTCTCGTACGCCTCGTGAATACGCTCCTCGGCCGTCGCCGTGTCCTGGGGCACCAGGAACGCGGGAATCCCGGACTCCCGGATCGCACGCTCCTGTGCGTCGGAGATGCCCGCCGTTTCGCCGCAGGTGAAGATGAGCCCGCCGATACCGCCCGGAACCCGGGTCGCGTAGCTCAGAACCTTCTCCAGCCTTCCTCCGGCCCCGGAGCCCATGAGCACCAGATCGCCGGGGAGCATGTAGCGGTCGGGGACCAGCAGTTCGTCGGGAAGCGAGATGATCCGGATATGTCCGCAGGGGCGCTTCCATGCGGAGGTCTCCGGGTCGCCGATGAGCGAGACGTTGCGGCAGATATCCTTGAGCAGGTACATCGACGGCCGGGGCAGATCGTCGACCTCCGGGAGGAAGCCGAAAATCCGGATCGGCGCTCCGGGATAGCCGTAGCGCTCGGTCAGCAGCTCTTCGGTGATGTAACGGCGCACCTGGTCGATCTTGTCCGGGATGACCTTGTTGAATACGATCCCCCGGACCCGGGCTCCCTTGAAGCGGAAATAGGAGAGATCGACCTCCAGCATGTCGAGCGCCTTGCCGATGCCTCCGCCCGAAAGGAACAGGACGTTCGCGCCGATCAGGTTCCCCACATCGGCATTCGAGAGCCCCAGAATGCCGCCCACGCCGGGATGTCCGGTGCCTTCGGCGATGATCACCTGCTTCCCGGACATCGTCCCGATCGCGTCCAGGATCGAGCGCTTGAGCCGCGCCGTTTCCCCCTCCCTGTCCCCGGCGTCCAGATAATCTTTGGTGAATCCCGATCCGACCCGGACCGGAGAAACATATGCCATGTCGATGTCGGGTATTCCCGAGAACTCCCGGATCACCAGCGCGTCCTTGTCCACCTTCGATCCGTCCGGAAGGGCGACCATCTCCTGGCCCACCGGTTTGATGTAGCCGATCCGGGAGGGATCCATGAACCGTTTGAGAACGGAGATCAGCCCGAGGCTGGTGACGGTTTTTCCCGCGTGCTGGCGGAAGCCGGTTACATAAATGACGATCGGCGCCATGATGTCTTCTCCTCCCTTCCGGTCAGTCGTTTCCCGTCCCGTCGGAAAGAACGACGTTGTTGTAGTAGTATTCCATGCTCTCTACGAGAGCCTCCCAGGAGGCTTCGACGATATTCTCCGACACTCCCACCGTGTCCCAGGAACGCTGATGATCGGTAGAGGTGATGAACACCCGCACTTTCGCCGCCGCCGCTTGTTCGGGATTCAGGACCCGGACCCGGTAGTCGGTAAGGGAGATTTCGTTCATGAACGGGAAATGATGCTGAAGCGCGTCCCGGACCGCGTGATCCAGCGTCTCTACCGGACCGATTCCCACCGCCGCTCCCATGATCTGGCTGTCGTCCGAGCAGAGGAAGATCCGGCCGACCGTTTTGGCGGGGTGCCGTCGGTTTGATACGATTCGAGGTGGTAGTTCTTCAGGGCGACGAGCGGGGTATACTTCCCGAGCGTCTTGCGTATCAGCAGATCGAAGGAGGCTTCCGCCGCCTCGTACTCGTATCCCTCCCGTTCCTTTTCCTTCAGCAGCGCGGTGAGTTTCCGGACCGCTTCGTGATTCTTGTCGAACTCCCCGTACCGGGCGAGCTTCTTCACCACCGTCGACTTTCCGGCGAGCTCCGAGAGAAGGATCCGCCGTTCGTTTCCGACGAGGTCCGCCTCCATGTGCTCCATCAGCCGGGGGCCTTGATCAGGACGTCGGCGTGCTGTCCCGCTTTGTGACTGAAGGCGGCTTCGCCCACAAGGGCTGCCGTTTGTCGGGAATGATGTTCGCCTTCTCCGCGACGAACCGGGAAAGCGAGGTGAGATGTTGGAGTTTCCTGCCCATGGCGGATGCGTGTCCCATTTTGATCTGGAGATTCGGCACCACCGACACAGAGATTGGCGTTTCCGCAGCGCTCTCCCCAGCCGTTGACCGTTCCCTGCACATGCATCGCCCCGGCGTCGATTCCGTCAAGCGAGTTCGCCACCGCGCATCCGGGATCGTTGTGGAAATGGACGCCCGGGCCGATCGAAGCTCAGTCCGCGAAGCTCGGTGATGATCCTGCCCACGTCCGACGGAAGCGTTCCTCCGTTCGTATCGCAGAGGAACGAGGCAGGATGCCCCGCCTGCCGTTCCTGCTTTGAGCACCTCAGCGCATACCCCGGATCGTCCCGCTATCCGTCGAAAAAGTGCTCGAGATCGAAGAGTACTTCCCGTCCTTCGCGCTTCGGAGCTATCGAGGGAATCGTAGATCATTGCGATGTTCTCCTCGAGGCTGGTCTTGAGCACGTGCCGACGTGCCCTTCCAGGTTTTTCCCACGACGATCACCGCCGGCGTTTCGGTCTGCAGGAGAGCCTGGATGTGGGGATCGCGGGCGGCGTTTCCGCCCGGCTTGCGGGTCGAGCCGAAGGCGACGATTTTCGCGTGGTCGAAACGCTCCTTCTTGACCTGTTCGAAGAATGCCGCTTCCTTCTCGTTAGAGAGCGGAAAGCCGCCTTCGATATAGTCGACCTCCATCTCGTCCAGCTTGTGTGCGATCTGCAGCTTATCCTGCAGCGAATAGTTGATCTCCAGCCCCTGCATGCCGTCCCTCAGGGTCGTATCGTAGATGACGATGTTGCGCGTTCCTTCAGTCTGCATCCTCTGCTCCTTTCTTCTGCTCTGTTTTTCGTTCCGCCGCCCGACCGGACCGGCGTTCCTTTCCTTTTCTTCCCCGCTCCATGCACACCAGCCCGCTCCGGGCCATCTCGAGAATCCGGTCGTCGCCGAGAAGGGCGAGGAAGTCGTCGAGCTTCGACGGGTCTCCCACCAGTTCGGCCATGATCGACTCGCTTCCGACGTCCATTACCCTGGCCCCGAAGACTTCCGCAACCTGGAACAGCTCGCCCCGGTTTCCCGCCTCGGCGGCGACCTTGACCAGCAGAAGCTCCCTGCTCACCCGGGGCAGGTCGGAAAGGTCGGCCAAGCGGATCACGTCGATCAGCTTGTGCAGCTGCTTCTTGATCTGCTCGATGACCGTGTCGTCGCCCCCGCACACCAGGGTGATGCGGGTGACCGTCGGATCGGCGGTCGGTCCCGCGGTGATGCTCTCCAGGTTGTAGCCCCGGCCCGAGAACAGGCCGGCGATCCGCGAAAGAACTCCCTGGTGATTCTCCACCAGGAGGGAAATGACATGATTCATGAGCCCTCCCTTCCCAGCAGCATCTCCTCGAGCCCCGCACCCGACGGAACGATGGGCCAGACATTGGCCTCGCGCCGTATCAGGAAATCGATGATCACGGGACGGTTCAGCTCCGCGCGTGCCGCCTCGAGGGCCGGGCCGATCTCCTGCTCCCGTTCCACCCGGAGACCCAGCGCGCCGTACGCCTCCGCGAGGCGCACGAAGTCCGGCACGTAGGGCGGGCAGTCCTCGCCGGGCCGGTCGCAGTCGGGCGGACAGCTCCGTCGGCGCCGGAGGCAGGTCGAGGAATAGCGGCGGCCGTGGAACAGTTCCTGCCACTGGCGAACCATGCCGAGATATCCGTTGTTCAGGATCGCGACGATCACCGGCAGCCCCTCGGTCACCGCGGTGGCCAGTTCCTGAACGTTCATCTGGATCGAGCCGTCTCCCGCGATATCGATGACCTTCCGGTCGGGATTTCCCGCCTGCGCCCCGATCGCGGCGGGAAAGCCGTAGCCCATGGTGCCCAGGCCTCCCGACGTGAGCCAGGACCGGCTTTCGCGGAAGCGGTAGAAGAGGGCGGCCCACATCTGGTTCTGTCCCACTTCCGAGGTGATGATCGCGTCGGGAAACGCGTCGGAGATCGCTTCGACGACCCGGACGGGCGAAAGACCGGCGGCATCCGCGGCCGGTCCGTCATGCAGCGACATCCCGGCCTTCCATCGGGCCGTCTCCTCCCGCCAGGGGTCGACGTCGGATCGCCCGGTGAGCGGGAGAAGCTGCTCGAGTACCTGCCGGGCGTCGCCGACGATCGGGACCTCCACCGGTACGTTCCGGGAGATGGAGCTTGCGTCGATATCGAGGTGGATGATCTTCGCCCCCGGTGCGAACCGCGAGAGATCGCCGGTCGCCCGGTCGTCGAAGCGGACTCCGATGCCGAACAGGCAGTCGCAGGCGGAGACGGCGCGGTTGGCTGCGGGGGTGCCGTGCATTCCCAGCATCCCGAGGTTCCGGGAATGCTCATGGGGCAGCGCCCCGATGCCCATGAGCGAGCTGACGACCGGCAGATCGGTCCGGTCCACCAGCTTCCGGAACACATCGGCGGCCCCGGAAATGTGCAGGCCGCCTCCCGCGAAGAACAGCGGCCGCCGTGATCCGGCCAGGAGCCCGGCGGCACGGCGGATCTGGCCGGGATGCCCGTGGTAAACCGGGGCGTAGCCGCGGATCGAGACCGAGTCGGGGTAGGGGGTATCGTCGGCGGCGAGGAGGATGTCCTTCGGGATGTCCACCAGTACCGGGCCCGGCCGGCCGGTTCCGGCAATGGTGAACGCTTCCTTCAGGATCCGTGCCAGGTCCTTCCGCTCGGTGACCAGGTAGTTGTGCTTGGTGACCGGACGGGTCAGGCCGACCGTGTCCGCTTCCTGGAATGCGTCGTTCCCGATCATGTTCCTCGGAACCTGCCCGGTGATGCAGACGATGGGGACCGAGTCGAAGTTCGCGGTCGCGAGACCCGTGATCGTGTTCGTCGCACCGGGCCCGCTGGTGGCGATGCAGACCCCGACCCTGCCGGTGGACCGGGCGTAGCCGTCGGCTGCATGGACGGCCGCCTGCTCGTGCCGCGTAAGGATCACCCGGAGCTCCCGGCGGCCGTAGAGCTCGTCGAAGAGGGGAATCACCGCACCGCCGGGAAAACCGAACAGCACGTCGATCCCCTCCCGTACGAGCGCGTCCACCACGAGATGTGCTCCGCTGCGTTTCATGAACCGCTCCTTCCCGATTGTGTGCGCCCCGCGGGGCGAATATGAAAAAAGGCCGTCCCCCCGGGCAGGAGGACGGCCTTTTCGCTTCCGGATCATCCGGTTCGCTATGCCCCCTGCCCGCCGGCTCCGAAGAGAATAATAATAATGCTGATAACGGCGATTCCGATCGTATCGGCTGCGGCAGGGAGGTGAGAACAGGATAGGCTGGTTGTTCCGGCCATGCGTTTCATACTGACTGCAGATGTAATGGAAGAAGATGAATTTGTCAACCGGCGGGATCATGAATTCCGGAAGATCCGCCGGGACAGGATGCGGAAACGCCGAAAAATTCCCCGGTATGTAAAAAGGGATGGATATATTGGCGGAATTACAGTAATCTTGGATACGGGTGATGCAGACGACGACAACGAATTTCGACAAGCTGGTGAAGGAACTTTCTCACGGAGAGCGGAGAGAAATGATGGACAAGCTCAAGTCCTCGCTTTCCGTCTCCGATGAGCCCCTCCTCCTGGACGACGAGCTTCCGGAAGAGGTGGACGCCGAGAAAGTCTACGCGATGCTCGGGCTCTGGCGGAAATTCCTGCTCTTCCTGCAGACGATCTTTTCCGGGACGGGTCGTCAGGAGGTGCTGGAGCAGCTGCTGCTGCGGCGGCTCGGGCGGAGCGTGGAACATCGGGCCTCCGGCATCGTGGACATCACCCGGGAGCGTCTGCTTCCGGCCTTCCATCAGGATCTGACGGGACTCAAGGAAGCAGCCGACTTCCTGCAGCCTTTCCTGGTCCGTGCCCTGGGAAAGGACCGGCAGGAGTTCATCGCCTTCCTGACCGGCATCGAGCTTCCGGAGATCCAGGATCGCATTCTCCGTGAAACCGATCCCGAGCAGGCGTTCAGCAGCGGCCTGCAGCAGTCCGAAGCGGAAATGCGGAGAGAGCTCCTGTACCGGCTCGAGACATCGCTGAGCCAGATTTCCGAAAAGGAGCGCGCGATCCTCTACCAGGATATCCGGCTCCTGCATCATCTGATGGCGCTCTGCAGGGTTCCCTTCGGCAAGCTGCTCGGATGCTTCCACCTCTCCGAGGATGCGCAGCCGCTGCCCTGCGCCCTGCGGGATCCGAAGGATCACCTGGTCGAGCTCGAAAACGTTCTGGCCGGAATGCGCGTGCCGCCTACGGCGCAGCTCCTCGAAGCGCTGTTCCTCTTCACCCGGCCGGAGAAGGGAAAGGAGCCGGACGAGGAGATGGAAGAGCGGATCCGGAACCAGATCCGCAGCGCCGAGGACCTGTTCCAGAAGATCCGGCAGTTCAACCGGAAGATTCCGCTGCGGGATCTCATCCGTTACATCAGACGGGACCTGAACTGGCTTCCGGCTCAGAGCGGAGGAGGAGAGGACTGGTTCGTTCTCTACCGGCAGTTCTGGCAGCAGCGGATCGAGACGAGGCTGCACGGCTACGTGACCAGCCTCCGGATCGAGGATCTCGAGCGACAGGCCGAGGAATATATCGGGGAAGAGGGCACCTCCGTATCGCTCCGGTTCTATCGCGACGAGGAGCTCGGCGCCGGAATCCGGGCGAAATTCCGCCGATCACTCGGGTTCCTGTTCCGGTTCTCCCGCACCGTTTTCGTCCCGGCCATGAACCGTCATCTGAAAGTGCTCCTCATGGAAGGGGAGTTCTACAAGAAGGAGAACCGCACCGAGTTCACCGACTCGTACAACGGCCTGCTGAGCCTGGAGGGGAACATTCAGCGCCTCGAGGAGCGGTTCTCGTCCGGCGGAGACATCGGCACCGCGCTCGTGCAGATCCGAAAGGAGATCATCCCCCCGGCCGTCCGGCAGAAGAAGATCCAGGCGGTCATCTCCGGCGGCGATCGGGAAGCGGAACGGATCTGCAGCAGGGCCTTCGAGCACATGCGGATATTGAAGGACGTGCTGGAGGGCATCCTGTACGGACAGGTCGGCGGTCATTTCGATACGCTGGCGAATTTCAGCTCCATCGGCGGGAAAGGGAACGCGGCATTCCTCAAGAATCTGGACACCGTGATGCGGAAGCTCGAAGAGGCAGCCCGGATCCTCGGTGAAATCTACGAGGTCGAGTTCCACGCCTGATCGCTTCCGTCGTTTGACTTCTTCCGGACCCCCGAATACAATCTTACTATGATAATCCGATCCGACATTCGACCGATCGATCTCGAACGCGACCAGGAGCGCTTCTGGCGTCTCTCGGGGGAGAAGATTCTTCACATCCGGAACGAGTACGACCTCACCGGTGCGGGTTCCCCGGTTTTCACCGTGAACGGCCGGTACACCAGCCGGGGCTGGACCGAATGGACCCAGGGATTCCAGTTCGGCTCCGCGCTCCTGCAGTTCGACGCGACCGGGGACGATGCGTTTCTGGCGTACGGTCTCGAGAACACCCGGCGGCTGATGGCGCCCCATCTGACGCATTTCGGCGTGCACGATCACGGCTTCAACAACGTCAGCACCTACGGCAACCTGCTCCGGCTGATGGACGAGGGGCGGATCGACGCCGGGACAGTGGGAGCGGGAGTATCTACGATATGGCGCTGAAGGCCTCCGGAGCGGTCCAGGCACACCGATGGACGGAGATCGCCGGAGGCGGGGGATACATCTACTCCTTCAACGGGCCGCATTCCCTGTTCGCGGATACCATCCGCTCGCTCGGTCGCTTGCCCTGGCGTACCGGCTCGGACACGCGCTGCTCGGCCGAGAACGACCGCGAGCTCCGCTCCTCGGGCGGCTGGTCGAGCACGCGCGGACCACCGCCGAGTACAACGTCTACTACGGAGAGGGGCGCGACATCTACGATGTTCGCGGCCGGGTCGCGCACGAGAGCATCTTCAATGTGGTCGACGGGGCGTACCGCTGCCCGTCCACCCAGCAGGGCTATTCGCCCTTCACGCACCTGGACGCGGGGGCTGGCGCTGGATCACTCCTGGGCTATCGCGGAAGAGCTGGAGTTCGTCGACACGCTTTCTCGACGAAGAGCTCGAGCCGTTCGGCGGACAGGACGATGTCGAGCGGATTCATGCTCCGGGCCGCCCGGGCGACCGCCGACTTCTACATCGAGAACACGCCGACCGACGGCGTTCCCTACTGGGACACCGGCGCGTCCGGGCCTCGCAGAGCTGGGGGACTACCTGTCGCGTCCTGCCGACCCGTTCAACGAGGTTCGAGCCGGTGGACAGCTCGGCGGCGGCAATCGCCGCGCAGGGGCTCCTGCGGCTCGGCCGCTTCCTCTCGGGGAAGGACGATGCCGGCGGCGACGCGCTATTTCACGGCAGGACTCACGGTGCCTCTCGACGCTGCTCGAGGAGCCGTACCTGAGCACCGACCCCGGACCATCACGGTCTGCTGCTCCACTCGGTCTACCATCGGCCCCGCGGGCTGGGACCACGTTCCCGGCGGGGCGGCCGTTCCGTCCGGGCGAGTCGAGCATGTGGGGCGACTATCACATCCGGGAAGCGGCCCTGGCGGCTGCACGGATCGCCCGCGGAGAGCCGGCTCCGGTCTTCTTCCCGTCCTGAACGGGCCGGCGAAGGCATAATCGGCACACGAAGAGAACGAGGAGGCACCAGATGATCATAGCCGATCTCTCCGAGATGGAAGGGCGGCGTATCCCGCGCGGCGGCGGACGCAGAACCTTGTCGGCGGCGCATCGCCGATCCGGGCAGAGAACTTCTCCCTCGGGTACGTCGAGCTCGATCCCGAAGGGGGGCAGGTGCCCTGGCACAACCAGGAGCAGGAGGAAGTCTACTTCATCTCCAGCGGGGAAGGGGAGATGTGCCTGGGTGAAGAGCGGCGCACCGTTCGCGGCGGCCAGGCCGTCTTCATCCCGCCGGGGGTCTACCACCAGCTCACCAACACCGGGAAGGAGCCCATGGTGATGATCTACTGCTACGGTCCCGCCGGCGACGTGGCCCACTGGAAACAGGAGCTCGCCGGAACCCTGCCGAAGGAGGGCGTCGACGTGCCGCCGCTTCCGGAGGGAGCGCGGCCCCAGGTGACCGACAAGCC
Source organism: uncultured Spirochaetota bacterium (assembly GCA_963728215.1). Lineage (GTDB taxonomy): Bacteria > Spirochaetota > Spirochaetia > CAVSJD01 > CAVSJD01 > CAVSJD01. The sequence continues at coordinate 193,889 of CAVSJD010000018.1, forward strand.
GGAGTCCGCCACGTGAGCCGGGTTGCGCTCGTCACCGGAGGCGCCCGGGGAATCGGGTTCGGCATCTCGAGTGCCCTTGCCGGGGATGGATGGTCGCTCGCAATCTGCGGCGTCCGGGAAGAGGAGGCGGCAGCGGAATCCCTCGACCGGCTCCGGTCCCTCGGGAGCGAGGTGCTCTACGTCCAGGCCGACGTGGGAAACGGGACCGCCCGGCAGGAGCTCGTGGATGCGGTGCGCGAGCGCTTCGGCCGGCTCGATGCCCTGGTGAACAATGCGGGGATCGCTCCGCGGGAACGGAAGGACATCCTCGATGCGACTCCCGAGAGTTACGACCAGGTGATGGGAACCAACCTGAAGGGACCCTATTTCCTGACCCAGCTCGCGGCCAACTGGATGCTGGAGCAGAAGCGGGCCGACGAGGCGTACCGCGGTTCGATCGTGTTCGTCACCTCGATATCCTCCACGGTCGCATCTCCGAACCGGGGAGAGTACTGCATCTCCAAGGCCGGGCTCAGCATGGCGTGCCGGCTCTGGGCGGTGCGCCTCGCCGAGTTCGGTATCCCGGTCTACGAGGTTCGCCCCGGGATCATCCGGACCGACATGACCGCAGGGGTGAAGGAAAAATACGACCGGCTGATCGCCGAGGGGCTGATCCCGCAGGCGCGCTGGGGCGAAGCGGAGGACGTCGGCCGGGCCGTCGGGATGCTGCTGCGCGGCGACCTGCCGTACTCCACCGGGCAGGTGATCATGGTGGAAGGCGGCATGACGCTCGACCGGCTGTAGGGCTGAGCCGGCCGGATGCGCCGGTCGGGGCCGGCCGGCTGACGACCCGGATCGCCGGGACGGCCGCCGCCCCGCCGGGGGGGCCGACACCCCGCCGGGAACTCAGGTCCGGTAGAACGCCTCGAGAAGCCGGATCATCGAGGCGTGATCCCGCATTCCGCAGGTTTCCCGGACCGAGTGCATGGCCAGCAGGGGAATGCCGATATCGGCGCCGCGCACCGGCAGCTGGGTCGAGGAGAGCGCCCCGATCGTGCTGCCGCCCCGCTCGTCCGAACGGTTCAGGAACTGCTGGAACGGAACTCCCGCGATATCGCAGAGGGACCGGAAAACCGCCGCGCTCTCCCCGTCGGTGATGTAGCTCTGCCGCGCGCTTCGTTTGAGAACCGGACCTCCGTTCAGGACCGGCCGGTTGGTCGGGTCGTGCTTTTCGCTCCGGTTCGGATGAACCGCGTGGGCGGCATCCACCGAGAACAGGAACGACCGGGCCGTCACCCGCGAAAACGAATCATCCCCGACGCCCCGGCCGCCTGCGGCCGCCGCGATCCGCCGCAGGCTTTCCGCGAGGATCGGCGAATCGGCTCCCTGCCGGGTCGCGCTCCCCACCTCCTCGTGATCGAAACAGACCAGCACCTGCGTCGCTTCGCCGGCCTCCGCGTTCAGCAGGGCCGTCAGTCCGGCATGGACCGCTTCGAGGTTGTCCAGCCGGGGTGCGGACAGCAGCTCTTCGTCGAGCCCGAGCAGGCATCCCGGGGAGGGATCGTAGACGCACAGGTCGAAGTCGACGATTTCCCCGGGCTGCAGACCCGCTTCCGCGGCGAGCGCCGCGCGGAAACGGGCTTCGGCGTTCCCGCCCTCGGTGAGCATACCGGCCAGCGGAAGCAGGTCGACCTGGGGATTGAGCTCGACGCCCCGGTTCATCTCCCGGTTCATGTGGATGGCAAGGTTGGGAATGACGAGAAGCGGACGGCGGAAATCGATCAGGTGCTTCCCGGGGTGGAGCGGCCGGTCGGCCGCGACGAGCAGTCTGCCCGCCACGGAGAGCGGGCGGTCCATCCAGGTCGAATGGATGGGGCCGCCGTATACCTCGGTGTTGAGCCTGAGATAGCTTCCCTCGGATTTCATCGCCGGAGCCGGTTTTATCCGGAACCCGGGGGAGTCGGTATGGGTGCCGACCAGGCGGAACCCGGTATCGACCGGATCGCCCGTTCCCATGCGGAACGCCAGGACCAGCGTGTCGTGCCGGACGGTGAAGTACCCCTTTCCCGGTTCGACGGTCCAGGCATCCTCGGGACTGCGTTCGATGAAGCCGGCCACCCGAAGCCGTTCCGCGATTGCCGCTGCCGCGTGGTACGGGGTCGGGCTCCGGCCGATGAAGTCGATCAGTTCCCGTGATGCGTTCCGTTCGTCCATGGTATCACCTCCTCGACCGCCGGTTCCTCGACCGCCGGACCGTCCCGGTACCGGACAATTCTACCGGAATTCCGGCCGACAAGGAATACCGCCGCGGGTGCGCGGAGCCGGCGGTTCCTCCCGAACGGCCGGAACGGCAGGCACGGTGTATGCCGGGCACGCCGCATGCCGGGAGTTGCACAGGCGGGCGTTCTCTGCTTTAATATGGATGATGCAGAACGTCCGGACCGTCACCCTGCCGCAGACCGGATCGGAAGTACCCGTACCGTTCGTACGCTTCCCGTCGCTCGGAACCGGCGCACCGGAGGCGGCACTGTCGCTGCTCGGTGCGGGCGACATGAGTCCGTTCACCGGGACGGGGAGTGCGAACCGGGCCCGGTTCGCGCAGGCGCTCGGCATCGGGGCATCGGGTGCGCTTTTCCTGCGGCAGGTGCATTCGCGTACCGTCGTCGCGGCGGAGGACCAGGCGCCCGGCGAGGCGCGGGAGGCGGATGGGCTCATGACGGTCGCAGACGGACCGGTTCTGTCCGTGTCGGTCGCGGACTGCATGCCGATTTTCCTGTACGACGCGGGGACCGGCGCCCGGGCGCTCCTCCACTCGGGTTGGAAGGGAACCGGGATCGCCGCAGAAGCGGTCCGGCTCATGAGCGAACGATACGGGACGCGGCCCGGAGATGTCGCCGCACTGCTCGGCCCGTCCATCGGCCCCTGCTGCTACCGGGTGGACGAGGATCGGGCGCGGCTGTTCGCATCGGAGTGGGGAGACGCATCGGTCGTCCGGAGAGACGGCCGGCCGCACCTGGATCTCCGGGCGGCGAACGCGGCGCTCCTCGAGCGATGCGGCGTCGGTGACCTGATGATCGCGGACGTCTGCACCGCCTGCACCGGATCGCTCGGTTCCTACCGCCGCCAGGGAGCCGACCGGTACACCCGGATGGCGGCGCTGTTCGGCTATTTCCCAGGATGAGGTGATCGCATGATCGACATGAAGCAGGAATGGAAACGCCTGATCGCGGAGGCCGTCGCGGAGCTCGCGCGGGAGAAGGGCATCGAACCGGTACCGTCGGAGGAGTCGGTGATCCTCGAGATCCCGCCCCGTCCGGAGCTCGGTGATCTCGCCTTCCCCATGTTCCCCTATGCCCGCATCCTCAGGGCGGCTCCGCCGGTCATCGCCGGTCTGGTCAGGGATAAGATCGTTGCATCCGGGAAGGCGGAGCGGCTGGGCGGCATTACGCAGGAGGGGCCCTACCTGAACGTGGTCTTCAGCCGCACGGAGGTCGCCCGCCAGGTTCTCGCCGCGGTGGAGCGGGAAGGGGATGAGTACGGGAAGGTCGATCTCCTGGCCGGGCAGAAGGTGATGGTCGAGTTCTCCTGTCCGAACACCAACAAGCCTCTGCACCTCGGGCACATGCGGAACGATGCGATCGGCGAGAGCGTCGCACGGATTCTCGCCGCGGCCGGAGCGGACGTCCGAAAGGTCAACCTCATCAACGACCGCGGGATTCACATCTGCAAGTCGATGCTCGCGTACCTGAAGTTCGGCGAAGGCCGGACGCCCGAAGACGAAGGACTCAAGTCGGATCACTTCGTGGGGAAATACTACGTCAAGTTCAACGAGTGGGTGAAGAGCGACCCGTCCGCCGAGGAGCAGGCCCGGCAGCTGCTCCGGGAGTGGGAGCAGGGCAAGCCCGAGGTGGTGGAGCTCTGGAAGACCATGAACGCGTGGACCGTTTCGGGAATCGAGGAGACGTACCGGGCGACCGGAATCTCCTTCGACACCTTCTACTACGAGAGTGAGACCTACCAGTCGGGCCGGTCGGAAGTGCTCAAGGGCCTCGCAGCGGGATCGTTCTACCGGGAGGAAGACGGCTCGGTCCAGGTCGACCTCTCCGAGATCAACCTGGACAAGAAGGTTCTGCTCCGCAGTGACGGTACCACGCTCTATCTCACCCAGGACATCGGCACCGCGATCGCACGGCACGGGGACTGGCCGTTCGACCGGCTCATCTACGTCGTCGCATCGGAACAGCAGTACCACTTCCGGGTCCTGTTCTATGTTCTGCAGAAGCTCGGTTTCGAATGGGCGAAGAACCTTTTTCATCTCTCGTACGGAATGGTCCTGCTTCCCGAGGGGAAGATGAAGAGCCGGGAAGGAACCGTGGTCGATGCGGATGAGCTGTTCCGGAGTCTGGTGGAAATGGCGGCGAAGGAGATCCGGGAGAAGGAACGGGAAGAGGAGGTGGGAGATGTCGAGGAGATCTCCCGGAGCGTGGCCCTGGCCGCCCTGAACTACTACCTGCTCCAGGTGAATCCGCAGAAGGACATGGTGTTCAATCCCGCGGAATCGATCTCGTTCAACGGAAACACCGGCCCCTACCTGCAGTACATGGGCGCCCGGATTTCCAGCATGCTGCGCAAGTACGAGGAGCGTCGGGAGGAGTTCGCGGGCATCGGGGAGGATCTCACCCTGCTTCGCGAGTCGGAGGAATGGGAGCTGGTGAAGCTGCTGTCCGAATACCCCCGGATCATCACCCAGGCGGCGGAGAACCTGGCCCCGTCGGCCGTTGCGACGTACCTGTTCGACGTGGCGAAGGTGTTCAGCCGCTATTATCATGATCACCCGATCCTCAACAATCCGGACCGGAAGATCGCGGCGGCACGGATGGCGCTGGTCAGGGGTGTTCTCGGGATTTTCCGGAATGCCTTCCGGCTGATCGGCATTCCGTTCCTGACGAAGATGTAATCTTCCGATCGGTAGAAAATACCCTACCGTTATGTGGGAAAAGCGGGACGAATTCCTACATAACGGTGTCCATTCCGGTTTTCGCCGGGTCTGCCGGGACGAGGGGCCTGTTTCCCGTCGTCCCGGAGCATCCGGTCGGGCGGATCGTGCGTTCCATCGGTTGGTCCGATTCCCCGTGGGTGGATATTTATACAAAAATACGAGATTTATCTGCATAAAACCCACATTTCCCCTTTGATCAAACGGAAGAAATCTGATAATAATGTATATGCCTATTCATGAGAGATAGACTCATGTAAAATGGCACAGGAATTGCAGGTTCATCATTCCGGCATCCGCTTCGAGTGGAGAACGGGAAGGCATCGAATACGCGGCACGAGGGCCGCAGGAGCGGCCGGGCGCCGCCGAAGCGGTTAGACCCAGGAGGGGCTTTCATGGCATATGAGCAACGGCCGGGACGGCACGGACTCTACGATCCCGCGAACGAGAAGGACAGCTGCGGGGTCGGTTTCGTCGCACACATCAAGGGACAGCGCAGCCACGCGATCGTTCGGAACGCATACGAGGTGCTCCTGAACATGACGCACCGGGGAGCCTGCGGATGTGAAGCGAATACCGGCGACGGAGCGGGCATGCTCACCGCCCTTCCGTGGAAATTTCTGGAAAAGGCCGCTGCAGCCGAAGGGATCGTTCTTCCCGGACGGGGAAAATTCTCGGCCGGGCTCGTTTTTCTTCCCCGCGACGAGCGCGAACGGGAATCCTGTCGCGCGGAGCTTTCCCGGATCGTCGAGGCGCAGGGCCAGAAGCTCCTCGGTTTCCGGAAAATCCCCACCGACAACTCGAGCCTCGGGCCCACCGCGCTTGCCTCGGAGCCGGTCATCGAGCAGCTGTTCGTCGGCGCCGCCGACGGCCTCGACCAGGGCGCCTTCGAACGGCAGCTCTACCTGATCCGCAAGCAGGCGACCAGCGGGATCCGCGGAGGAGAGCACGACCGGCACCATTTCTTCTATCTCTGCAGTCTCTCGACCCGGGTGATCATCTACAAGGGGATGCTCACGCCCGAGCAGCTCTTCCCGTATTTCAGCGACCTTGCGGACGAGGACTTCGAAAGCCACCTGGCCATGGTTCATTCCCGCTTCTCCACCAACACATTCCCGTCGTGGGACCGGGCGCAGCCGCTCCGGTTCATGTCGCACAACGGAGAGATCAACACCCTTCGGGGAAACATCAACAAGATGCGCGCCCGGGAAGGCGTGCTCGAGAGTCCGCTGTTCGGCGACGAGCTCCCCAGGCTCTTTCCGATCATCGAGCCGGACCTCTCCGACTCGGGAAACTTCGACAATGCCCTGGAGCTCCTCATCATGGCCGGCCGCTCTCTCCCGGAAGCGATCATGATGATGATCCCCGAGGCATGGCAGAACCATTCCGCCATGAGCCCTGCCAAGCGCTCCTTCTACGAGTATCACTCCTGTCTCATGGAGGCCTGGGACGGCCCCGCGTCCATCGCCTTCACCGACGGCACTTACATCGGCGCGGTGCTGGACCGGAACGGCCTGCGTCCGAGCCGCTACTACGTGACCGACGACGACATCGTCGTCATGGCGAGCGAAGTCGGCGTGCTGGACATTCCGCCGGAGAAAATCCGCATCAAGGGGCGGCTGCAGCCCGGGAAGATGTTCCTGGTCGATTTCGAGGAAGGGCGGATCATCGGGGACGACGAGCTGAAGGAAGGCCTCGCCGCCCAGCGGCCCTACCGTCAGTGGCTGGACGACCAGAAGATCGAGCTCGACGAGCTCGATCCGGCCGGTGAATCCCACGGATTCGATCCGGACACCCTCTACGAGCGGCTCCGGATGTTCGGCTACACCACCGAGCATCTTGACCTGATCCTTCAGCCGATGGCTTCCGAAGGCAAGGAACCCCTGGGATCGATGGGAAACGATACCCCGCTCGCGATGCTTTCGGACAAGCCGCGGATGCTCTACGACTACTTCAAGCAGCTCTTCGCCCAGGTCACCAATCCGCCGATCGATTCGATCCGGGAAGAGGTGATCATGAGCCTCGAGGCCTACATCGGCCCGGAGCGCAACCTGCTCGACTACCGCGCCGGAACACTGCCGTCGGCTCCGGGTGCCGATGCCGATCCTGACCAACGAACAGCTTGCCGCTCTCCGGCACATGGATCACCGCGGCTGGCGGTCCCTCACGATCGACATCACCTATCCCGCCGAACAGGGTGCGCAGGGCATGACCGCCTGCCTGGACAGGATCAGCGAAGAGGCGGAACAGGCCATCGCCGACGGGTACAGCCTGGTCGTGCTCTCCGATCGGTCCGCCGGCGGAGAACGGGTTCCCGTGAGTGCCCTCATGGCGACCGGGGCGGTCCACCATCACCTGGTGCGGAAGGCGATGCGCACCCGGATCGGCATCGTGGTCGAGTCGGGCGAGCCGCGGGAAGTGCACCACTTCTGCATGCTGGTCGGTTACGGGGCCGATGCGGTCAATCCGTACCTCGCGTTCGAGGCGATGTGGCGGATGCAGCGCGAGGGAGTCGTGCCGGTTTCCCTGACCGACGAGCAGATCGTCGGGAACTATCGCGATGCCCTCGCGAAGGGAATGCGGAAGGTGTTCGGGAAAATGGGCATCTCGACCCTGGACAGCTACAAGGGTGCGCAGATCTTCGAGGCGGTCGGACTCTCTTCCGAGGTCGTGGACACGCTGCTTCGTCGGGACCGCGAGCCGGATCCAGGGCGGCGGACTTCGCCGACTCTGGCCGAGGAAGCGCATCGCAGGCACCGGCTCGCCTATCCCGGCGGAAACGCGCCGATCGGCAGCGAGGTGTACAACCCCGGCGACTACAAGTGGCGGGCGAACGGGCGAGAAGCACATGTGGGACCCGGAGTCGATCGCCGAGCTGCAGAACGCGGTCACGGACGGGAGACCGGGCTGCATTCACCCGCTTCTCCGACCGGCAGAACCATCGGTCCGTCAACCAGTCGACTCTCCGGGGGCTGCTTCAGCTGAAACCGGGCACGCCGATTCCGCTCGAGGAGGTGGAGCCGGTATCGGAGATCGTCCGGCGCTTCGCGACCGGCGCGATGAGCTTCGGCTCGATCTCGCAGGAGGCGCACGAGGCGCTCGCGATCGCCATGAACCGCCTGGGCGGCAAATCCAACACCGGAGAGGGCGGCGAGGATCCGGAGCGCTTCATCCCGCTCCCGAACGGCGACTCGAAGAAGTCGGCCATCAAGCAGATCGCCTCGGGCCGGTTCGGGGTCACCATCAATTATCTGACCAATGCCGACTGGAGATCCAGATCAAGATGGCGCAGGGCGCCAAGCCGGGAGAGGGCGGCGAGCTGCCCGGACACAAGGTGTACGAGTGGATCGCGAAGACCCGGCATTCCACCCCGGAAGTGGGGCTCATCACTCCGCCTCCGCACCACGATATCTACTCGATCGAGGACCTGGCGCAGCTGATCTTCGACCTGAAGAACGCCAATCCCGAAGCCCGGATCGCGGTCAAGCTGGTTTCGGAGGTCGGGGTCGGCACCGTCGCCGCGGGAGTGGCGAAGGCGCACGCCGACCACATCCTGATCGCTGGCCACGACGGCGGTACCGGAGCCTCGCCCCTGACGGGCATCAAGCATGCCGGTCTGCCCTGGGAGCTCGGCCTTGCCGAAACCCATCAGACCCTGGTGATGAACGACCTGCGCAGCCGGGTCGTCCTGCAGACCGACGGCCAGATCAAGACCGGCCGCGACGTGGTGATCGCCGCCATGCTGGGAGCCGAGGAATGCGGTCTCGCGACCGGCGCGCTCATCAGCCTCGGCTGCATCATGATGCGCAAATGCGAGAAGAATACCTGCCCGGTGGGCGTGGCGACGCAGGACCCGAAGCTCCGGTCCAAGTTCATCGGCAGGCCGGAGTACGTGGTCAATTTCGTCACCTTCATCGCCGAGGAGGTCCGCCGGATCATGGCCTCCCTCGGTTTCCGCACCTGGAACGAGATGGTCGGCCGGGTCGACATGCTCGAAACCGACAGCGCGGTCCGGCACTGGAAGGCCCGGGGCATCGACCTGACCCCGATCCTCACGCCGGCGAAGCGGCCGCACGACGGAGTCGGGGTGTACTGCACGCAGAAGCAGGACCACGGCATCGACGACGTGCTGGACCGGAAGCTCATCTCCCTGACCGAAGAGGCGGTGGAGAACAGGCGCCCGGTCGCGGCTGGACCTGCCGATCCGGAACGTGAACCGGGCGGTCGGCACCATGCTGAGCCACGGATCGCGAAGAAATACGGCGAAGAAGGGCTCCCGGACGGCACGATTCACGTCCGGTTCACCGGTTCCGCGGGCCAGAGCTTCGGCGCATGGCTCGCCGAAGGCGTGACGCTGGAGCTGGAGGGAGACGCCAACGACTACGTCGGGAAGGGACTTTCCGGCGGGCGGCTGATCGATCTATCCTCCCCGGACTGCCCGCTTCGTGCCGGAAGAAAACATCGTGATCGGAAACGTCGCTCTGTACGGCGCGATCGACGGCGAAGGCGTACTTCCGCGGTCGGGCCGCCGAGCGATTCTGTGTCCGGAACTCCGGGGCGCGGGTCGTCGTCGAAGGCGTGGGCGACCACGGCTGCGAATACATGACCGGCGGCCGGGCCGTGATCCTCGGGCGGGACGGGACGGAACTTCGCCGCCGGCATGAGCGGCGGCATCGCTTATGTCTGGGACCTCGGAGGGCGCGTTCCCCGACCGGGTGAACCGCGACATGGTCGAGCTCGAACAGCTCGACGAGACGCCGGAAGAAGCCGAGGAGGTCCGCCTGATGATCGAGCGGCATCACCGGTTCACCGGATCGACGGTTGCGGCGGGTCTGCTCGATGCCTGGGACGATCGCCTGGCCGAGTTCGTCCGGATCATCCCGATCGACTACAAATGGGTTCTGAAGCAGCAGAAAGAGAAAGCAATGGAGGCCGTGCATGGGTAAGCCCACCGGATTCATGGAATATCAGCGAAAGACCGTGACCGACCGGCCGCCCGCGAGGCGGCTCGAAGACTTCGAAGAATTTCACGAGCACCTGCCGGAGAAGGAACGGAGGGATCAGGGAGCCCGGTGCATGGACTGCGGGGTTCCCTTCTGCCAGTCGTCCTTCGGCTGTCCCGTGGACAACCTGATACCGGAGTGGAACGACCTGATCTACCGGGGCCGTTACCGGGACGCCTTCTTCCGGCTCATGAAGACCAACAACTTCCCCGAAGTGACCGGACGGGTCTGTCCCGCTCCGTGCGAGTCGGCCTGCGTGCTCGGGATCACCGATCCTGCGGTCACCATCAAGGAGAACGAAGCCTTCATCATCGACAAGGCGTACGAGGAAGGATGGATGCACCCGATGCCTCCGGAGAAGCGGACCGGCAAACGGGTGGCGGTGGTGGGGAGCGGCCCCGCGGGTCTCGCGGCTGCGGACCAGCTGAACAAGGCCGGCCACTCGGTTACCGTGTTCGAGCGGTCCGACCGGATCGGCGGACTTCTCATGTACGGCATCCCCAACATGAAGCTCGACAAGGGGCTGATGGAGAGGCGCATCGGGATCATGGCCGAGGAGGGGATCGAATTCCGTCCCGGCGTGCGGGTCGGAGCGGACCTGGACCCGAAGGCGCTCGTGGACGAATACGATGCCGTGCTGCTCGCCCTGGGGGCGACGAAACCGCGGGACCTTCCCGTTCCCGGCCGGGAGCTCGGCGGGATCCACTTCGCCATGGAATTCCTGACCGCGAATACCCGGAGCCTCCTCGACAGCAACCTCACGGACGGAAAGTACATTTCGGCCGAGGGAAAGAAAGTCCTGGTGCTCGGCGGCGGCGACACGGGAAACGACTGCATCGGCACCTCCATGCGCCACGGCTGCGCGAGCCTGCTCAATTTCGAGCTCCTGCCGAAGCCGCCCGAGGCGCGGACCGAAGACTTTCCCTGGCCGACCTACCCCCGGCTCATGAAGATCGACTACGGCCACGAGGAAGTCCGCGACCGGTTCGAGCGCGATCCGCGGGAGTACTCGATCCTGACGAAGAAATTCGTCTCGGAGACGGCGCCGGAAACGTCACCGCCGCCGTAACGGTGCAGGTGGAATGGAAGAAGGACGAAAACGGCAGGTGGAACATGGAGGAAGTGGCGGGAAGCGAGCAGACCTGGGAAGCGGATCTCGTGCTCCTCGCACTCGGATTCCTGGGGCCCGAGGACGACATCATCGGGGCGCTCTCGGTCGAACAGGATGCGCGGAGCAACATCAAGGCCGACTACGGCCGCTTCACCACCTCCGTGCCGAAGGTATTCTCCGCCGGTGATTCCCGTCGCGGCCAGTCCCTGGTCGTCTGGGCCATCAACGAAGGCCGCGGCGCCGCCCGCGAGATCGACCGGTACCTGATGGGGACCACCCTGCTGCCCTGACGGGCGGGGGGAGAGGAAAAAGGAGAACCACAGGGACACAGAGGACACAGAGCATGTACAAGCGCAGAGAGATCTGAAGAAGATTGTCCAGAAATTCCTTTTTCCCTATTCTCTGCGTTCCCCTCTGCGTCCCCTGCGTCTCTGCGGTGAGTCTTATCCCGGGTTTCATGGCCCTTGACCCTGGGCCGGGGAATATGATATAACCCTGCATACTGTCCGCAGACCCGGTTTGCCCGGGGCGGGTGTGATAAATTCGCGAATCGAGGTTGAAAACGATGTACGCACTGGTGGAAATACTGGGCAAACAGTACCGGGCGGAAAAGGGCGAAGTCATTCGGGTCGCCCGGATGGAAGGCGAGAAGGGAGCCGAGCTGGAGTTCGATTCCGTTCTCCTGGTATCCGACGACAGTGATGTGAAGATCGGTACGCCCTTCGTCGCGGGTCACAAGGTGAAGGCGACGATCCAGGAACACGGCCGGGCCAAGAAGATCGTCATCTTCAAGTACAAGAAGCGCAAAGACTACAAGAAGAAGCAGGGCCATCGGCAGGACTTCACGGTACTTCGCGTCAGCGAAATCGTCGGAGCCTGAGGAAGGACCTCTGATCGCGGTGGAGCTCTTTCTGGACCGGACTGGCTGTCTGAGGCGGTTCGGGGCGGAAGGACACGCGACGGGGGCGGCGCGGGGCGGTAATATCGCCTGCGCCGCGGCAACCGTGCTCATGAGAACGACGGCGCGGCTTCTGGACGGGATCGAAGAGATCCCCACCCGGGGGAGCGCGGAGCGGGAAGGGCATCTCGACCTGCGGGTGGAGGCTGTACCCGAAGAGCGGAGAGGATGGCTCCGGGGAGTCACCGATTCCCTGTTGCAGGGGCTTGCGGATCTCGAGCGGGAACATCCCGATCTGATCGCCCTCCGGATTCATGATTTCGAGGAGTAAGGGATATGGCACATAAAAAAGGCGGCGGCAGTTCCAAGAACGGGCGTGATTCTCATTCCCAGCGGCTGGGCGTCAAGCGTTTCGGCGGTCAGCTCGTGAAGGCGGGAGAGATCCTGGTGCGGCAGCGCGGCACCCGCTTCCACCCCGGCGAATTCGTCGGCATCGGGAAGGACGATACCCTGTTCGCCAAGCAGGAAGGGTACGTCGAGTTCGCCGAACGCCGCGGCAAGAAGACCGTCTGCATCAGACCCTTCGCAGGAGTCTGATCGCGGCGGCGGCATACTTCCGTGCAGAATTTTGTTGATGAAACAGTCATCGAGGTAAGCTCCGGAAACGGCGGTGCAGGTTCGGTGTCCTTCCGGCGGGAGAAGTACGTCCCGAAGGGCGGTCCCGACGGCGGAGACGGCGGCAAGGGTGGCGATGTCGTCTTCGTCGTTCAGGAGAACCTCAAGACACTCTCTCACCTCAAGTTCAAGCGGGTGTTCCATGCCGGGAACGGCGAGCAGGGCCACGGCCGGAAAAAGCACGGCCGGGATGGAGTCGACATCGAGATTACGGTTCCGCCGGGGACCAGCGTCCGCGATCAGGAAAACGGTGAAGTCCTCCGGGATCTGACCGAACCGGGTGAACGCTGGCTATTCCTGCGGGGCGGAAGGGGCGGACAGGGAAACTCCCACTTCGCCACCTCCCGGCACCAGACTCCGCGGTTCGCCCAGCCCGGCATGCCGGGTGATTCGGCCCGGCTGCTGGTGGAACTGAAGCTCATCGCCGATATCGGCTTCGTCGGCCTTCCCAATGCGGGAAAATCGACGCTCCTCTCGGTACTCACCAATGCCCGGCCGAAGGTCGGGGCATATCCCTTCACCACGAAGATTCCGAACCTCGGCGTTCTCTCGCTCGGCTATCGCGACATGATCCTGGCGGATATTCCGGGAATCATCGAGGGCGCCTCTCACGGAGCGGGGCTGGGGCTGCGCTTTCTCAAGCACATCGCGCGCACCTTCGGCATTGCGTATCTCCTGGACCTCGGAGATCCCGACTGCATCGATTCGTTCCGCATGCTGGAAGGCGAGCTCGCTTCCTATTCCCGGGAGCTCGCCGGACGACGGCGTATTCTGGTCGGCACCAAGCTCGATCTGCCCGAGGCGGAAGACCGCCTTGCACGGCTCGCGGAGGCCTATCCGGACGAGACGGTTCTCGGCATCTCCGCGGTCACCCGACGGGGGATCGACGAGCTGATCCGCGCGTTCGAAACCCTTGTCCGGGGCAGCGGACGGGAGCAGGACGAGCAGGCCGAATCCGTCCAGCCGGTCGATCCGGTCGATCCGGTGCGCGAGAATCCTGACGGGGAAGACGGAGGGAACGCGCAGTGAGGACCCTGATCATCGGGGGTACCTTCAATCCGGTCCACGTGGGCCATCTGTTTCTTGCCGAAGAGACCCGCTGCGAGCTCGGATACCGGCGCATCATCTTCGTGCCTTCGAACATCCCCGTGCACAAGGAAACCGCGGACATCATCCCGTTCGTTCATCGCTTCTCCATGCTGAAACTCGCCCTCGGCGACCGGGAGGACGCGATCGCCGACGACTGCGAGTTCCGGAGGGGAGGGAAGTCTTACATGATCGATACGGTCCGATCGATCGTCGAGCGGTATCCGGTGGATGGAAAGCCCGGGCTCATGATCGGAGACGACCTGGTCCCCGGGTTTTCGTCCTGGAAGCAGGCGGACGAGCTTGCAGAGCGTGTCGATCTGATCGTGCTCCGGCGGGAGAACGGCCGGATTCCGGAGCTTCCCTATCCGCACCGGAACGTGGAGAACCTCATGATCCCCGTCTCTTCGAGCGGGATCCGCGAGCGGGTCCGGGAAGGCAAGGCCTTCCGTTACCTCGTCCCGGAACCGGTGTACGACTACATCCTCCGGGAGGATCTCTACCGGGCATGAGATATCCCGTCGAGCCGATTCTCGATTATCTGGTATCCGGCCTGTCGTCCGATCGCTTCGCTCACTGCCGCAGTACCGCGTTTTTCGCGGCCCGGCTCTGTCGCCGGTACGGCCTGGACGAGGAGCGCGGATATGTCGCCGGCCTCGCGCATGACATCGCACGGGAGTGGGAGCCTTCCCGGATCGGGGACGCTGCTCGAGCGGACCTCGGTCCGGACGGAATGCTGGATCCGATCGAGGAGAGCAGGCCGGTTCTCGCCCACGGGCGGGCGGCCGCCTGGTTCCTCCGGGAGCACTTCGGCGTGACGGACCGGGAACTGCTCGATGCGATCCGGGATCACACCCTCGGGCGGCCGGGGATGAACGCAACGGCCCGGGTGCTCTATCTCGCGGATTACCTGGAACCGCTCCGGGAACACGTGGCCGAGCGGGACCGGGTGTTCATCCTCTCGAAGGATCTGGACGGAGCGCTCAGGGAAGCGGTGCATCGGGAGCTGGAACACAACCGTGAGCGGGGCCGGCCCCTTGCAGCGCGAACCGAGGCATTGTACCATGAACTCATCCACGGACAAGGGAAACCGCAGTGAAACGACTGAAGGGATTCGACAAAGGACTCCTGCTGCTCGTCCTCATATTTCTCACGATCTTCGTCTCGGGATTCGTAATCTACCTGAAGACCCGGACGGACCGTGTCACCGATACCCTCGCGCAGGGGAATCCCCTGGCGGTGCTCCTGATCATTTCTTCTGAAGAAGAACCGATCGACACCGAGCTGTTTCTGTATCATCCGGGGACCAGGAAGGCGTCGCTCCTGAATATTCCAGGGAACACGGGACTGCTCATCGAGAGTCTGAACCGTTTCGACCGGATCAACGTCCTCTACCGGAAGGGCAGCACGCGTCCGTTCCGGGAGCATGTGGAAGGGCTGGTCGGGCAGGAGATCCCGTTCGTGATCGATATCCGGCTCGATTCGTTCACGAACCTGGTAGACCTGGTGGACGGGGTGGCCGTGTTCCAGGCGAATCCGGTGGAGAAGATCGAGGGGGAGCAGAAAGTCCTGCTGCCGTCGGGCAGCGTCCTGCTGGACGGCAGCAAGATGGCCCAGTTCTTCTCGTACGCGCCGGCGGACGAGCTGGAGGCGGATGTCATCGCCCGGCGGCAGAAAGCGGTCCAGGGATTTCTCAAGAAGCTGGGAGAGGCCGCCCCGACAATCGAGCATTCGCAGGTGTATCCGCTTGTCGCCGAAGCGGTGACGGGAAATATGGATCGGGCCGCCCTTCTTGCTTTCATTCGGGAAATGTCGCATCTTGATGTCGAGAGGATGATTTTCAGCAGAGTGCTGGGTGCAAACCGGCAGGTGGATCAGCAGACCCTGCTTTTTCCGCACTTCAATGGAAAGCTGCTCAAGGAAACCGTTGCCCAGACCGTGGAAACGCTCGGGAGCAGTGAAGTCATCAGCGAAGACGAGCTGGTCGTGCGGCTGCAGATTCTCAACGGGACAACGGTGCCGGGACTCGCACGCCGGACCGCGACGCTCTACCAGAGCTTCGGGTATGACAATGCCACGGTCGGGAACACGGATTCGACCGGTGAGGAATATACACAGATCATCGACCGGCGGGAGAATCCGGAACTCGCCCGTCGGATAGCCGACCTCATCCGCTGCAGCCGCGTGAAAAGCGAACCGGACCTGACCGGGTTGGAGCAGGCGGACATCACAATCATACTGGGAAAGGACTTCGATGGAAGGTACTGTTCGGAATAGAAATGTGCAGCCTGCGGACGAAAAGGAACTGGTAATCGATACGGCCCGGCTTCTTTCGGAGCACAACGGGACCGATACGGTCGCGCTCTACATCGGCGAGATCAGCAGCTGGACCGACTACTTCGTCATCACGACCGTGACCAGCCAGGCGCACGCCCGCGGTCTGATGCGGCATCTCGACGAATTCCTGACCGGCCGGAACGTCGAGCCTTCGGCGCGGCCGAAGCATCTCGACATGGAGAAGAACGGCTGGGTTCTCATGGACTGCGGAAACTTCGTCATTCATATCATGAGCAGACAGGCACGGGAATTCTATGAACTGGAGCGGCTCTGGTTCACGGGAGATGTCGTGTTCGGAAGCGTCGAAGGGAAGTGAGATGCCGCTCCCGGGTGAGGAGCGGTCTCTGCTCTATTCGTAATCCTCGTAGTCGAGGTCGTCTTCGAAGTCGTCTTCTTCATCCAGATCATCGTCGTCCAGATAATCTTCGTCGAAGTCGTCTTCGAAGTCATCGTCATCCATATCGTCGTCGAGATCCTCTTCGTAGTCATCTTCCTGATCTTCTTCGAGATCCTCGTCGTCTTCTTCGTCGAGATCTTCGTCGAGATCTTCTTCTTCTTCGTAGTCGTCGTAGTCGTCGTCACCGAGCAGGTACGGGCGGACAATCTGCTCCTCAGACATCGGCGTCAGGATAACGGTCATGGCGTGGATCCTCTCTCCCCGATAATGGTTTGCGATAGCTATCATGCAATCTAAGTCGTAGATGATTAGTCTGTCAACAGCTTTCAGCGATCTTTTCTCCGCCTCAGATTCACCGAACAGTCGAGATTCCCGAACGCCCCGGAAGCGCTGAAGGAAAAGAAAACGTCGGCATCGGGGAGACCGTAGTGGACTTCCTGTCCGGTGATGACGGTCGGCGGCGTGATGTTGCAGTCGAAGCCCGATTCCGAAAGATGCATGATGGACCGGCCGGCAACCTGATTCCCCAGTTCGCCGAATGCGGCCCTGCCGAACGGGCCGAAACCCTCCTCCGCGCTGCCTTCCATGCCCGCAGCCATCTCCCGGACCAGGCTCCCGGCGCTCGCGAGGTCGGAAGAGATCAGGAGGTATCCCGATAGGTCGCCGGTCAATCCGACGCTGCAGACCGCGCCGATATCAGCCGCTTCGCGCGTCGTGCCGGTTGCAAGGTCCCGGATGCCGAGCTCGGCAAGAACTTCCGAAAGAGAAAGCCGGACCATGTCCTGAACCTGTTTTGTCATGGTCCCAGTATAGGGACCGCCGTGGAAGGTGTCAAATGGATTTTCATTTGACAGTTGCAGGGATATTTGTATAATGGGGCGCAATGGGGCAGATCGTACGTATCCAATCGCCCGCGAAAGTGAACCTGCATCTGGATGTGCTGGGCCGGCGGGAAGACGGATATCACGAACTCCTTTCTCTTTTTCAGATGATTTCCTGGTATGATGAGCTGACGATCCGTTCTTTGAAAGTCGATGACGTATGTGAAATTCATGGAAACCTTCCCGTGGCGGTGGAGCGGACGACGATCTACCGGGCAGTGGAGGCATTCCGCCGCGTTACCGGTATCCGGAACGGGGTCTCCGTCACCATAGAGAAGCGAATCCCGATGGGGGCGGGGCTGGGGGGCGGTTCGAGCAACGCCGCCTTCACCCTCACCGCGCTGAACACGCTCTTTTCTCCCGGTCTTCCGGATGAGCAGCTGCTTGCGGTTGCCTCGAAGATCGGAAGTGACGTGCCGTTCTTCTGCGGTTCGCCTGCAGCGGTAGTAAGCGGACGGGGAGAAACGATCCGTCCGGTACTGCCGCGGAACGATTTCCGCGTTCTTCTCGTGTATCCCGATCTGGCCATTTCGACGGCGGATGCGTTCGCCTGGCTGGACCGGTGGCGGGCGAACCGGCGCGAAACGGACCACCCCTCGGAACCGGCGGGAACGGCGGATGAGGCGGAACTTCGTACCTGTTACGAAGAGAGACCTCTTCGGGAGTGGACGTTCGGCAATTCGTTCTACGGGATGCTGTGCGAGCGCTATCCGGTTCTCCGGAAGATCCGGGAGATGATGCTCGATGCCGGAGCGGAATCCGCTGCGGTATCGGGGAGCGGGTCCACCATGTTCGGACTGTTTTCCGGATCAGGACCTGCCGAACGGGCTGCCGGGCAGCTGCGTTCGGTTTTCCCGACGGTGATGGTCTCGGAGCCCCTTGCGAGGAGACCGTTTGCCATATTAGAATAAAAAGTGCGGCCGTCGGGCTGCGGAGAAGGAGCGTCTTCATGGAAATCACTGATATCCGGGTCAGAAAACTGAGCTCGGATGGCAAGCTGAGGGCCTACGTGACGGTGACCTTCGATAACTGCTTTGTGGTACACAATGTGAAGATCATCGAGGGCAAGACCGGAACCTTCATCGCAATGCCGAGCCGGAAGACCAGAACCGGCGAGTACAAGGATGTGGCGCATCCCATCAGTCCGGACTTCCGGGCGCACCTCCAGGAAGTGATCCTCGACAGCTACGACAAGGCCGTCGATGGAGGCAGCTTCTTCGAGGGTGAGCCGGATGACCCGGTGATGGATGTCGTTCATGGAGACGACGAGTAACTCCGGAGCCGTTATCGGTCCATCTCTAACCTTGGGACGTCGGCAAGCGGTAAGCCACCGGGTTTTGGTCCCGGCATTTCGCAGGTTCGAATCCTGCCGTCCCAGCAATTCGTATCAGAAAATGCGCATCCTCTTGCGCTCGAAGGTAACCAATTCAGGAGAAGGAGCCTCTCATGGAGCAGAAAACAGTGATCGCCGAAAAGCGCGATCAGGTAAAGAAAGGTACGGCCGGCCGTCTGAGAAGAGCCGGAAAGATTCCCGCCGTTGTCTACGGCCGGGGGAACTCTCTTCCCATTTCTCTCGATGGACATGATTTCCAGATGCAGTTCAAGACCGTCTCGGAAAACACGATCATCAATCTGAAGGTCGGAGAGAAGGATTACGATGTCCTGGTGAAGGATTATCAGGAGGATATCCTGACGGGAAAAATCCTGCACATCGACTTCTACGAGGTCGAGAAGGGCAAGATGCTTCGGACCCATATCCCGATTCATCTCATCGGTACCCCGATCGGTGTCCGTGAGGGCGGTATAATGGAACATTTCCTCCATTCCGCCGAAGTGGAGTGCGTACCCAGCAATATCCCGGAGGCGATCAATATCGAGGTTGCACACCTGAAGACCGGCCAGTCCATTCATGTGTCGGATCTGCCCGCTCTCGAAGGCGTGCGCTATCTGCATACCCCCGATCAGTCCATCGTTTCCATCACCACCGTACGTGCCGAAGCGCCGGCCGCCGCCGAAGAGGGTGAGGGCGTCGAAGGTGCGGAAGCCGCCGAGGAATAGACCCTGGATCTGCTCGTCATCGGCCTGGGGAATCCCGGTGCCGATCATGCCCGCGACCGGCACAATGTCGGTTTCCTGGTTGCGGACCTGCTGGCCCGGCGCCTGCAGGTCCGTTTCCGGAAGCCGCTGTTCCGTTCGTACCTCTTCGCGAGCGGGAACGCCCGGGAAGGCAGGATCGTCCTCGTCAAGCCGCTCACCTGGATGAACCGGTCCGGAGAGATCGTTCCCGGCCTGCTCTCGCGATTCCGGATGGCCCCGGAACAGACACTCCTCGTTGTCGACAACCTCGACCTGCCCCCGGGAACCATCCGCATCAAGCGGAGGGGTTCTTCGTCGGGCCACAACGGCCTCGCCTCGGTGATCCGGCACCTGGGAACCGACGGGTTCCCGCGGATCTACGTCGGAATCGGCCGTCCCGGAAAAAAAGAAGAAATCGTACGACATGTCCTGAGTCCTCCTCCCGCCGCCGAGGAGCCCGCGTACCGTTCGGCGTTCGAAACCGCTGCAGATGCGGTGTTCCGCCTTGCAGAGGAGCCGTTCGAGCGGGTCATGGGCGACCTGAATCGCCGGCTCCCGCCGGAATGAATCCGGTGACGCGATCCGCGGATCTCCGGGAGCGGGTTTGCCGCGTGTTCCGGGAACTGCCGACCCGGCCGGACGATCTCATCCTGGTCGCGTGCTCCGGCGGTCCCGATTCCACCGCGCTTCTGCATCTCACGGCCTCCCTGCGCGACGAACTGGGTGTCCGGGCTGCCGCGGCCTGGATGGATCACGGCATCCGCCCGCCGGAGGAGCGGTCGGCCGAACGGGAGCTGGTCGGACGCATGACGGAGCGCCTGGGGCTGATCCTTCGGGAGGAGGAGCTTCCGGCCGGCGAGCTCGAACGCATCGCGCGGGAGGAGGGGACCGGCCTCGAGGATGCAGCCCGGCGGAAGCGGTACGCATTCCTGGAGCGGACGGCGCAGGAGCTCGGAGCGGACTGGATCGCCCTGGGGCATACGCGGGACGACCAGCTGGAAACCCTCGTCATGCGGTTCTTCCAGGGATCGGGCTCCCGGGGACTCTCCGGCATCCCGGAGCGGCGGGGCCGAATTATCCGGCCGCTGCTGTCGACATCGCGGCAGGAGATCATGGCCTTCCTGAGCTCGGCAGAGATTCCCTTTCACTTCGACACCACGAACCGGGAGCTGCGGCATCTCCGCAACCGGGTGCGGCACGAGCTGCTTCCGGTGATCAGGCAGGTATTTCCGGGATACCCGACGGCGCTGCTCTCGCTCGCGGATAAAATGCGGATCGACGAAGGGTTCCTGGACGAGCGGATGCGGGAGCGCTGGAACTGGGAACCCTGGGGAGAAGGCTGGTGCACGGACTACCGGGACTTCGCCTCGCTGGCGCCGGCCGTCCGCATCCGCACGGTATTCGATCTGTACGCACGCGCGGAGACAGGAACTCCGGGAGCCAGGCTCCCGTTCCGCTTCCTTCAGCCGGTGGTGCATCTTGACCCCGAAGGAAAAGACCGTATACTACTGAGAGGATACGGTGCGGTTCTGGAAAAGCGGGGAGTGCGTGCCTGTTTCCGGAAGGATATTGTACAGACCGGGGAAATGGGCTATCATACTGTTTTGACGGCAGGGGTGCGATACGCTCTTGCCGGTACGGTCAGCCTGACGGTGGAATGCGGTGTCCTCCTTCCGGGTGAAAGCACTCCATGGATCCGAACAGAGTCTACGAGGCCTCCCCTCATCGCTCGATCGCCCGGACCGGGAGACCGTATGTCCATCGGGACCGGACGGAAGGAAGTGCGGAAGCTGCTGTCCGAATGGATGGTCCCTCCGGACCTGCGGCAGCGCATCCCGGTCATCGAGGACCGGGAAGGTATTCTCGCCGTTCTGGGGGAGCCGTACGGGTATCGGAACCGGTTCGCTCCACGAGCCCGGCTCGGTGCCGCCGAAGGCGAGACCGTATTCCGTTTTCGGTTCGATAAGAAAGGATAAGTATGGATAATCAGAGCGGCAATAACAATAATCAGCGGCCCGTACGGTTCAACTTCAACAACAACCGTTTCGCGCTCGTCTTCCTCATCTCTCTCCTTGCAATGTTTCTCGTGCTGTTTCTCTTCAACGAGCGGACCACCACGACGGAAATTCCGTATTCGGTGTTTCTCCGCTATGTGGAGGAAGGGCAGATCGAGTCGGTCAAGATCTTCGATCAGTACGAGATCCAGGGAACGCTGAAGAATCCGTCGGGCGACGTGACGGTGTTCCGTACGAATATCCCCTATTATCATGATCAGCTCATCAATCTTCTGCGCGACCGGAATATCCGGATCTCCGGTGCGCTCCGATCGGCTTCTCCCTGGCGGATCCTGATCGACGTGGTGCCCTGGATCATCGGGTTCTTCTTCATCTGGTTCATGTTCCGGCAGGTCCAGGGGGGCGGCAACAAGGCCTTCTCGTTCGGAAAGAGCCGGGCCAAGCGATATCTCGACAACGACCGGAAGATCGTGTTCTCGGATGTGGCGGGCCAGGAAGAGGCGAAATACGAGCTTCAGGAAGTGGTGGAGTTCCTCAAGAACCCGGGCAAGTTCACGCGGATGGGAGCCAAGATTCCCAAGGGTGTGCTGCTGGTCGGGATGCCCGGAACGGGCAAGACGCTTCTCGCGAAGGCCTGCGCGGGAGAGGCCAATGTGGCGTTCTTCCATATGTCGGGCTCCGATTTCGTGGAAATGTTCGTCGGCGTCGGCGCGAGCCGGGTGCGCGACCTGTTCGAGCAGGGACGGCGGAACGCTCCGTGCATTCTCTTCATCGACGAGCTCGATGCGGTGGGAAGGACCCGCGGCGCCGGTTACGGCGGCGGACACGACGAGCGCGAGCAGACCCTGAACCAGATGCTGGTGGAGATGGACGGATTCGACACCAAGGACGGCGTGATCATCCTGGCGGCGACCAACCGGCCGGACGTCCTCGATCCGGCCCTTCTGCGGGCGGGGCGTTTCGACCGGCAGGTCGTGGTGGATATGCCCGACGTGAAGGAACGGGAAGCGATTCTCCGGCTTCATGCCAAGAAGATTCCGGTCGCCGCGGAAGTCGACCTGGAGCGGGTCGCCCGGGCGACTCCGGGTACTTCCGGTGCAGACCTTGCGAACCTCGTGAACGAGGCCGCTCTCTACGCCGCACGGAAGGACAAGAACCTCGTGGAGACCCTCGACTTCGAGGAAGCGCGCGACAAGCTTCTCATCGGTATTGCCCGGAATTCCCGGGTGATCGCACCGAAGGAGAAGAAGATGACCGCCTATCACGAGGCGGGTCACGCGCTGCTTCACTACTATCTCAAGTACGCCGACCCCCTGCACAAGGTCACGGTCATTCCCCACGGACGGGCTCTGGGGCTTGCGATATCGCTCCCGGAGGAGGATTCCTACTCGCGGTCCCGCAGCTGGCTCACCGACCGGATCAAGATCGCCATGGGCGGATTCGTGGCTGAAAAGCTCATCTACGACGAGACCACCACCGGGACCAAGAACGACATCGAGCAGGCAACCGAGCTGGCCCGGCGGATGGTGTGCGAGTGGGGAATGAGCGACGCGATCGGTCCGGTAGCCTTCGGGCAGGAAGAGGAACCCATCTTCATCGGGAAGGAAATCGCCCGGCACCGGGATTACTCGGAAGATACCGCACGGAAGATCGATGACGCAGTGAAGCAGATTCTCGAGTCGGCCCTCGACGATGTGACGGCGATTCTGAACGAGCACCGGAGCGAGCTGATCATGGTGGCCGAAGCGCTGATCACGCGGGAAACCCTGACCGACGAGGAGATCCGTGAGCTTCTCGGGTTCCCGCCGCGGGTAGCCCGTGAGAAGGTGGAGGCCGAGTAGACCCGCTCTCGGGAACGGAGGTTGAGTGCTCCTGCTTCGCTTTCTCCTGTTCGCCAGTATTCTGTCCCTGTCCGCCGGCGCGGCGGATCTCGAGGCCTCCGACCGGGATGACGGCGCAGGTGTCGTGGACCGGCGGATCGGCCGCATCTACCTCGATCATGCCCTCACGGCGTATCGGGAGGGCCGGGTACGGGATGCCGGCGGACTCGCGGCCAAGGCGCTTCTGTTCGATCCTTTATCCTCCGATGCCCTGTTCCTCCAGGCGAGACTCGAGATGACCCGCCCCGAGCGGTTCCGCCCCGCACTTTCGCTGCTGCGGCAGGCGCTTCAGTCGGACCGGTTCGAGCTTTTCCCCGAACGGGAAGCGCGGGAGCTCCTGGCGGAAGCATCGATCCGCATCGGAGATCCCGCTGCCGCGCTTTCGCTGCTCGCCCGGGTTCCGTCCGAGGGGAGCGCGCGGGCGTTTCTCCTGACGGCCCGAGCCCTTTCGAAGCTCGGGCGGAAATCGGAGGCCGTCGGGATACTCCGTCGAGGCGTCGATCGGTACCCGTCGGACCTTGCCCTGCGGCTCGAGCTGCTGAAGGAGAGCGGCGATCTGTCGGTGTTCACCGGACCGGCCCGGGCCGGGAAGGGCGATCCGACGGACCCCGCCTGGAGGGCGCTGCTACTGCAGGCGGTCCGGCAGCTGCCCGCAGGTGCGGAAAAGCGGCGGTTGCTCGGTGAATATTTCGAGGCGGGAGGGGATGATCCCGCCGCCGCCGCGCAGGCGGTGCTCGCCTGGCAGGACGATCGCGACGTACCGTTCCGGGAAATTCTCCGCTTCGAGCGGCTGGGGGGCTTCCGGGATCCTTCCGCCGTCCGGACCTTTCACGATGCGCTGGTTCGGGGGAACCCCGACGCGCGGTACCAGGCCGTCAGGGAGTTCCTGAGCCGGGTGTCCGGTTTCAGCGGGGCGGCGCAGTCGGATTCTGATGCGGACGGATACCACGAGGAGCGATACCTGTTCCAGAACGGAACGATCGCGGAATACCGGGCCGACCGGGACCAGGACGGGATCTTCGAGCTGCAGGTTTTCTACCGGGACGGCCTTCCCGAGCGGATCGAGCGGCGGAGTCCGGCCGACGAAGGGCGTGCGATGCTGCGGATCCGCTATGCGGAATATCCCGAAGTCCTGTCCGCCGAGCTCCGGGAGCCGGCGGAATCGACGGTTCTGGACCTGGTTCCCGGCGCGTTTTCCTACCCGGTACTGAACATGGTTCCGGCGGAGGACGACGGATACCTTCCGGAACCGCTCCGACGGCTCCATCCGGGAACCGAACGCGGCGAAATCCCGATTCCGGGCCTGTCAGAGCTCGGGCGGCACGCGTATCGGATCGAGACGCGAAAGGAAGGAGCCGCCTTCCCGTACCGGGTGCTCGACCTGGAACGCGGCATGCCGGTTCTGCTCCGGGAAGACCGTTCGGGCGACGGAAAACCGGATTACGAGCTCGTCTACCGGGACGGCATTGCCGAACTGGCAAGGCGCGACGCGGACTTCGACGGCAATTTCGAGCTGACCGAGTACTACCGGGAAGGACTGCTCTCCCGTCTCGACGGAGATACCGACGGCGACGGGATCGTCGATTTCCGCCGGGACTACCTGCCTCCGGCGGGAATGTGGTGGCGGCTTTCCGATAGTCCGGGCTGGGACACCCATTTCCGGGAGGAAGAGAAATGAGAGCGATCCGGGCCGCTGCCGGCCTGCTGATATCCCTGTCGACCCTGCTGATGTCCTGCGCCTCTTCGGAGCCGTCGGTGGTGATACCGGCCCGCACGGAGGTGACCCGGGAACGACTTACCGGAATGATCTCCGACGGCAAGCTGGAAGGGGCGCTCCAGGAGATAATGCTGGAGCGGGGCAGTTCCTCTTCGGCCATCGAATCGGATGACCTGGAGCGAATCTATCAGGATGCCCTCGATCGGATGGAGGAAGCGTTCCGGACCTCGCTGGAGTCCCGCGAATACGAGCGCTCCCTGCAGTATCTCGTCTCGCTCCGCTCTCTCGGCCAGGAGGAGCGGTACGAGGGGTACTCCGAAGGTGCGATCTACCTGCTGCTGGCGAACCGGGAACGGGAGCAGGGGAACGCCGTTACCGCGTTCGTCTGGTTCCTGAAGGCGCTGAAGGTCGAAGCCGGCTCCCGCGAGGAGATGATCGATTACGGCAGCTACGCGATCGGTCTCGAGGACAACACGGTTCTGCGCCGGATCGTCGAAGAGATGCATTCCCGGGATCTCGAGGTGCCGGCGAACTTTTCCGAGTTCGCGGAGAAGATTCCCTCCACGGCGAACATGATGAAAGGCGTCGTCACGATCTGGGTGAACCGGGGAATCCGGATCGAGCAGGGCGTCGGATATCCCGACCGCGTCATCGGCAGCGGGTTCTTCATCGACCGGCGGGGCTATCTGATCACCAACTATCACGTCATCTCCAGCGAGGTGGATCCGGAGTATGAAGGCTATTCCCGGCTGTTCATCCGTCTCTCCGGACAGAACGCCGAGCGGATTCCCGCAAAGGTGGTCGGGTACGACCGGACGTTCGATATCGCTCTGCTGAAGGTGGAGTCGGATGTTCCGTATGCCTTCTCCTTCACGGACACCGAGCAGCTGGACCCGGGAGAACGGGTCTTTGCCATCGGGTCGCCCGGAGGGCTGGAAAACACGATCACGAGCGGTATCGTGTCGGCTACGGGCAGGCGGTTCCTCCAGATGGGGGACGCGTTCCAGGTCGACGTGCCGATCAATCCCGGCAACTCCGGCGGTCCCCTGGTGAACGAGCGCGGCGAGCTCGCGGGCTTCGTGTTCGCGGGGATCGAACAGTTCGAGGGAATCAACTTCGCGATTCCCTCTCACTGGGGCCAGGATCTGCTGCCGGACCTCTACGGAGGATCGGAGGCGGTGCATCCGTGGGTCGGTATGGCGCTGCACGAATCGGTCCGCGGGCTCGAGGTGATGTATGTCGTGCCCGGCGAGGCGGCCCATTCCGCGGGTATCGCCGCGGGCGATCGGCTGGTCTCCATCGGGGGGCACGAGGTCCGCACGATCCGGGAGGCCCAGAAGGTCCTGCTCTCGCTGCCGTCGGGTTCCCTGACCCGGATCGACTGGACGCGCGAGCGGGAGGACCGAAGCGCACTCCTGGCACTGCGGGACCGGCCGTTCAGCCCCGTGGAGTACGCCCTGCAGCGCGACCGCCGGAGCAGTCT
Source organism: uncultured Spirochaetota bacterium (assembly GCA_963728215.1). Lineage (GTDB taxonomy): Bacteria > Spirochaetota > Spirochaetia > CAVSJD01 > CAVSJD01 > CAVSJD01. Next base: position 220,423 of record CAVSJD010000018.1, read on the forward strand.
TTTCGCGCCGCTGTTCGGAATGAGCGTGGAGGAGCTGTCCTCGGGACTCTGGTCCCGGGAGTACACCGTTACCCGGATCTTCCAGGGCGGCAGCGCCGATGAAACGGGTCTCTCGGTACAGGACCCCCTGTCGGTCATCGGCTGGACCGTGAACCTGGAGCATCGGGTGGTCCTGCTCCGGATCCAGGTGAAAAAGCGGAAAGCGGGATTCCTCGAGAGCGCCATCCAGCTCGGAGCCTACCTGGAGACGGACAACTTCATCTGATCCCGCCGATCTCACCGTTTCAGTACGTATCCCTATCGCCGATTGCAGAGCCCCTCCCATCCGGAGGGGCTTCTTGTTTACTGTTGATAAAATTGTTGATTTTATATTCTTCATGGTATATGATGAAGAAGAATAAATAGAGATGGTGGAGAAAATGGCAAAGAACTCGACCAGGGGAACGGGCCGCAAGGCGGACACGAAGAAGGACGTGAAGGAGTCCGGGAGCGAGCTGCAGGTTGTGACGCTGAGCGGCATCGTCGGAATCGAACAGGCGGGACGGATCCGGGACGAGCTGATCGCGGCATTCGGGAAGGCCCCGAAGGTGATTCTGAACCTTTCCCGCCTCGAGTCTCTCGATCTCTCCATCATTCAGCTGATTCTTTCCGCCCGGCGATATGCCGACGGTGCGGGAAAACTGCTCGAGTTCACGGGTACGCTGTCGAACGATGTGCAGGCCCGGCTCGCGGCGAGCGGTTTCTGCAAGGCTCCCCCGGACGATGCCCGGGATCTGCAGAGGTACATGGATGCCCTCTACGGGAAGGCAGGGGAGGCGGCCGCATCATGATGGATCGATTCAAGGACGCGTTCAAGGAAGAGGCATATGAGCTGCTGAATCAGCTCGAACAGTCGCTGCTCGAGCTCGAGGAGCATCCGGACCGATCGGATCAGGTGGACGCCGTTTTCCGGGTCATGCACACGGTGAAAGGCTCGGCTTCGATGTTCGGCTTCGACGGGATTTCCCGGTTCGCGCATGAAATGGAAACCATTCTGGACCATGTCCGGGAAGGGCGCATTCCGGTAGGGCGACAGCTGATCGACCACACCCTGGCAGCCCGGGACCACATCCGTGAGCTTCTCGAAGAACCGGAACAGCCTTCGGACGAGCTGGCGGCTCGATCCGCGGAGCTCCTGCGCAATTTCAGGAGTTTCGCCGACGCACAGCTGGCGGCATCGGAGAAGCAGCTCCGCGAACAGGAACGCGGAGCCGATACTTCCGGAAAACGCGAATCGACGACCGCGGGAGCGGAAGATCTTCTCGAGGTACCCGTCACCTACCGCATCCACTTCAAACCCGCACGCGCGCTCTTCCGGAACGGCACCAATCCGCTGCTGCTGATCGCCGAGCTGGAGGAACTGGGAGACTGTACGGTCATCATGCACAAGGACGATATCCCGCCGCTCGACCGGCTCGAGCCTGAGGAGTGCTACGCCTTCTGGGATATCCTTCTGACCACCAGGCACCCGGAGAACGCGATACTGGACGTATTCATATTCGTGCAGGGATCCGCGGATATCACCGTGGAAGTGGTCGAGGATCTCGATGCGCTGGCCGATGATCCGGGATACCGGAAGCTGGGAGAGATCCTGATCGCCCGCGGCATCATTCCCGCTTCGACCGTCGATCGCGCGATCGGGCGGCAGCGGCGGATCGGCCAGGTCCTGATCGAGGAGGAGGGGGTGCCCGCCTCCGAGGTGGAGACGGCCCTCGAAGAGCAGGCGCACCTGCGCAGGATGCGGGAGAAGGCGCAGCGCGAGCTCTCCTCTTCGAGCATCCGGGTCGCCTCGGAGAAGCTCGACCTTCTGGTCGACCTGGTCGGCGAGCTGGTCACGGTGCAGGCGAGCCTGACCCGGGCGGCCGACCAGATCGGAAACGGGGATCTCGCGGTGATCAGCGAGCAGATCGAACGGCTCACCGCCGAGCTGCGCGACGGCACCATGAGCATCCGGATGGTGCCCATCGGAACGACCTTCAGCAAGTTCCGACGTCTCGTGCGGGACCTCGCCGGAGAGCTGGGCAAGGATGCGGACCTGGTGACCGTCGGCGGAGAGACGGAACTCGACAAGACGGTGATCGAGCGGCTTTCGGATCCCCTGGTTCACATCATCCGCAACAGCGTGGACCACGGCATCGAAATACCCGATACGCGGACGCAGAACGGGAAGCCGGGGCGGGGAACGATCCGGCTCTCGGCGTATCATTCCGGTGCTTCGGTGCTCATATCCATTCAGGACGACGGAAAGGGCCTCGACCGGGATCGCATTCTGCAGACCGCCCGGACGCGGGGGATCATCGCGCCGGAGGCCGAGCTTACCGAAGAGGAGATCTTCGCACTGATCTTCGCCCCGGGTTTCTCCACCGCGGCGAGCGTGACCCAGGTGTCCGGGCGCGGGGTCGGCATGGACGTGGTGCGGAAGGAGATCGAGCATCTCGGAGGATCGGTATCCGTCCGGAGCGAACCCGGCCGGGGAACCGAGATCACGCTGCGGATCCCCCTGACGCTCGCGATCATCGAGGGGCTCCTGGTGGAATCCGGGGGTTGCTCGTACGTCCTGCCGCTTTCGATGGTGGAGGAGTGTCTGGAGCTGACGGCCGCCGACCGGGAACTGCACATCGGGAGACGGATCGTGAACAACCGAGGAGAGGCGCTGCCGTTCACCCGATTGCGGGAGCTCCTGGACATTCCGGGAGAGCTGCCGGAGATCGAGCAGATCGTCGTGGTCGACGGAGATCACGGCCGGATCGGGTTTGCCGTGGACCGGGTTGTGGGCGATCACCAGACGGTGATCAAGAACCTCGGAAAGATGTATCGGAATGTCGAGGGGGTTTCGGGCGCCACCATTCTCGGTGACGGATCGATCGCCCTGATCATCGATGTCCAGCGGCTTGCGGAAATGGCGATCAGGATTGAAACGGCGGCGGCCTCATGAGCTCGGGCCAGGAGCTGAGCGGCCTCTCCGCCGGTCTTTCACCGGCGATCCGGCTTTCGGACGACGAGTTCCGGAGGCTGAGCGGTTTCATCGAGCAGGAGCTCGGCATCAAAATGCCGGATACCAAGCGGGTCATGCTGGAGTCGCGCCTGCAGAAGCGGCTGCGGTCCTGCGGCTGCCGTGATTATACCTCGTATCTCGACATGGTGTTCGACGAGGAGGGTGACAGCCGGGAACTCGTTCACCTGATCGATGCCGTAACCACCAACAAGACCGACTTCTTCCGGGAACCGGACCATTTCCGGGTGCTGTCGGAACAGGTGCTGCCCGTGCTCGAGTCCGAGGGCGGATGGGGTCGCGACCGGCCGTTCTATCTCTGGAGCGCCGGCTGCTCCTCCGGTGAGGAGCCCTACACGCTCGCCATGGTGCTGTCGGAGTACCACGAGCGGACCCCGGACTTCCGGTTCCGGATTCTCGCCACGGATATTTCGACCCGGATGCTCGACCGTGCGCGTACGGGAATCTATGCCGAGGATCGCGTCGAACCGGTGCCGGCCGAGTACCGGAAAAAGTACCTGCTCCGCGGAAGATCGCGGGGCGAGCGGCAGGTGCGGCTCCGGCCGGAGCTGCGGCGGAAGGTGCTTTTCGAACGGCTGAACCTGATGCATCGCGACTACGGCATCGCCAGCCGTTTTCAGGTCATCTTCTGCCGGAACGTGATCATCTATTTCGACCGGAACCGGCAGGAATACCTTCTGACCCAGCTGTCGCGCCTTCTCGTCCCCGGCGGATTCCTGTTCCTGGGCCATTCGGAAACGCTGACCGGCATGAATCTGCCGCTCCGATCCGTGGCCCCGACCGTATACCGAAAACCGGGAGCACTCGAATGATGGGATCGAAGATCGAAGTCATGATCGTCGACGATTCGGCGGTCGTCCGTGAAACCCTGAAGGAACTCCTGGAAGATGCATCGGATATTTCCGTCATGGCGACCGCGGCGGATCCCCTGATCGCCGCCAAGAAGATGGAAACCGGAATACCGGACGTGATCATCCTCGACATCGAAATGCCCCGGATGGACGGGCTGAGCTTCCTCAAGAAACTGATGCATCAGCATCCGATTCCCGTGGTCATCTGTTCGAGCAAGGCCGAGCAGGGCTCGAACAACGTGTTCCGGGCCCTGGAATACGGGGCGGTGGAGATCATCACCAAGCCGAAGGTGGGTACCAAGCAGTTCCTCGAGGAGTCCAGGACCCGTATTCTCGATGCGGTCCGGGCAGCCAACCTGACCCGGGTAAAGAAAACCTCTCCGAAACCGCTGATCCGGGATATCGCGCCGAAACTGACGGCGGATGCGATACTGCCGAAGGCGATCCGCCACGACGTGATCGAGACGACGGAGAAGGTGGTAGTGGTGGGAGCTTCCACCGGGGGAACCGAAGCACTCAAGGATTTTCTCATGGCCATGCCCCTGGACGCGCCGGCCATCGTCATCGTTCAGCACATGCCCGAACATTTCACCGCCGCATTTGCCGAACGGCTGAACGGAATCTGCGCCGATGACGGTGAAGGAAGCGGAGGACAACGACTCGGTGGTCAGGGGCCGTGCCCTCATCGCGCCGGGAAACCGGCACACCCTGCTCAAGCGCAGCGGTGCCCGGTATTACGTGGAGGTGAAGGAAGGCCCGCTGGTCTGCCGCCATCGGCCGTCGGTGGACGTGCTGTTCCGATCCGCGGCCCGCTACGCGGGGAAAAACGCGGTCGGGGTGATCATGACCGGAATGGGAGATGACGGGGCGCGGGGGATGGGGGAACTGAAGGAAATGGGTGCGTTCACCGTGGCCCAGGACGAGGCGACCTGCGTCGTGTACGGCATGCCCGCCGAAGCGGTAAAGCGGGGTGCCGTGGACATCGTGCTGCCGCTGCCGTCGATTGCCGGTGAAGTTCTCCGGCGGGCGGGACGGTAGCGGGTTTCCGGCGGACACGGTCGGAGAAAGGAGTACGGGAGCCGATGCAGGACCGCGGAATATCCATCCTTGTCGTGGAAGACGAGTTCATCGTCGCCGCCGATATCAGCGCGTCGCTCCGGAAGGTCGGCTACCGGGTACTCGCGACCGTTCCGACGGGAGCGGAGGCGTTCGATGCGGTCCGTCGTTCCCAGCCGGACCTGATTCTCATGGATATCAAGCTCAAGGGAGAGCTGGACGGAATCCAGACGGCGGAGCGGATCCAGCAGGAATTCCGGATCCCGGTCATCTATCTCTCGGCCTTCACCGATGAGGACACCCTCTCTCGGGCAAAACTGACCGAACCCTTCGGGTACATAACGAAGCCGTTCAACCAGCGCGAGGTCTATTCCGCCATAGAGATGGCGCTTTACAAGCACCGGATGGAGAGCGTGGTCCGCGACAAGGAGGAGCTCCTCGAGACGACGCTCGGCAGCATCGAGGACGGCGTCATCACCACCGATGCGTACGGTACGGTCCGTTTCCTGAACCGCTCGGCACTGCGCCTGCTGGGCATCGGGCCTGGCATCGCCGACGGACTGCCGGTCGAGCGGGTGCTGAGGATTTCCCGGGACGAAGAGGGATCCGAGCCGTTCCGGCTGATCGCCCCGACAGAACAGGCCGGAACCGATCCGGCCTCCGGGCGGGCGTTCCTCCTGCGGGATGAATCCGGCCCGCCCGTTCCGATCGAGTACCGGCGGTCCCTGCTGCTGGACCGGCTGAACCGGGTGACCGGTCATGTCCTCGTGATCCGGGACATCACGGTGCAGCTCGACCGGGAGGCGATGCAGTCGCGGCTCGCTTCGGTGGTGGAATACTCGCGGGACGCGATCGTCAGCTGCTCCCCCGAGGGAATCATCCGGAGCTGGAACCGGGGCGCGCAGGAAATGTTCGGTTATACCGAAAGCGAAGTCTCCGGCCTGAACATCGCCCTGCTCACACCCGCCTACGTGCCGGATGAGATTCCGCAGCTGCTGCAGGAGCTCGTGGAGGGGAAACCGGCGCGTCGGATCGAAACCTATCGGAAGGCGAAGGACGGCCGGGTGCTGAGCGTCGCGATAACGCTGTCGCCGATCCAGGGGCAGGCGGGAGAGCTGCGGGGTGTTTCCATCATCGCCACCGACATCACCGAGCGGCGGAAGCTGGAAAAGGAAGTCCTCGAGATCAGTGCCGGCGAGCGGCAGCGGATCGGTCAGGAGCTGCATGACAGCCTGGGGCAGCTGCTGACGGGGATTTCGCTCAAGATCGGGGCGCTGGAGAATATGCTCGGCCGGGAGAAGCTGCCCCGGGAGAAGGCGCTTGCACGGGAACTGTCCGAGCTCGTACAGGGAGCAATCGGGCAGACCCGGAACCTGGCACGCGGGCTCATTCCCCTGACGCTTCGGTCCGAAGGGCTTGCGGGAGCGCTCAAGGAACTGGCGGAAGACGCCGATTCACTGTTCGGAATGCGGATCACCGTATCGGCACCGGAGGATCTTCCGCTGCCGGAAGTGGCCCTGGTCTCCCAGCTCTACGGCGTCGCCCGGGAAGCGGTGAACAACGCCCACCGGCACGGCCATGCGACGGCCATGTCGATCACCCTGAGTATGGAGTATTCGGAGCTCTGTCTCTCGCTTCATGACAACGGAACGGGAATCAGGAAGGATCGAACGCCGGGGCTCGGGCTGCGGATCATGGAGCACCGGGCGAACTCCGTCGGGGGACGGCTGGAGGTGTTCCGGGCTGAAGAGGGAGGCACCTTTGTGGTCTGCCGGATACCGATTCCGGCCCTGATCGAGAGTGACGGAGCTCCGATCATCGCTGCCGAAGCACCGACCTCATCCGGAGGATACGAGGAATGAGCGGAAGACGGAAAAAACTGGTGATCGTCGACGATCATCCCATTGTCCGCCAGGGGTTCGCGCTCCTGTTCAATCAGGAAGACGATCTGGTGGTCTGCGGGGAGGCCGAAGACCCGGCCGGGGCGCTCGAGGTCATCCGCCGGACCAGCCCCGATCTCGCCCTGGTGGACATATCGCTCCGGGAAAGCAGCGGCATCGAGCTGATCAAGGATATCGCGAAGATCGATCCGGACCTGCCGGTACTGGTGGTTTCCCTCCACGACGAAACGGTGTATGCCGAACGGGTGCTCCGCGCCGGAGCGAAAGGATACATCATGAAGGCGGAGGCCACCGAGCACATCATGTCCGCCGTCCGCCGCGTTCTCTCGGGAGAGATGTACGTGAGCGACCGGATGCGGTCGAGGATGATGGACAAGATGTTCCGCGGAAGCGGAGCCCGCGGAGAAGAAACGGCGGTCGAGACGCTGAGCGACCGGGAGCTGGAGATCTTTCAGCTGATCGGAGAAGGGCTGGGAACCCGGGCGATCGCGGACAAGCTCTCGTTGA
>CAVSJD010000019.1:0-70401 GCA_963728215.1 uncultured Spirochaetota bacterium
CCATTGGTCTTCTTTGCCACTTGCTCCGCGAAGAAGACGTCCGCCTTGTAATGGGGATTCTCCTCATTCGCCTGATCACTGAGCTTGATCACCAGCGGTTCCGCCTTCGATGCAGCCTGCTCGGTCGTTCCTCCGGCATATACGAACATCCCGGAGAGACAGATCAGCAGTGCACATGCGATCATTCCGTTTTTCATATATCCTCCTTGATTGCATGTTGAACATGTTTCTCAATATGCAACAAGTTTACTTTAAGACACCTTTGTTCTGTTGTCAAAGGAATTCGAATGCAGACACCCTTCAGACCGGAGGGGTATCTGCGGCAAATCGGACCTGCAAGAAGACCCGGAGATTCAGACGCTTTCTTTTCGGTGCCATCGGGATGAAGATCTGCGAATACAGATCGTCGGGATCCATCGGCAGGATTTCACTGAGGATATGATTTATAGCTGGAGTGCGGGAGAGAGAAACCCCTCCCGCACCCTTGCCGCTTCAGCACGCCCAGGTCTGCGTTCCGCCGTCGACGCGAATCACCTGCCCGCTGACGAAGCTTCCGGCATCGGAGGCGAGAAACTCGACGGTCCGGGCGACTTCGATCGGCCGGCCGTAGCGTTCGAGGGTTCCGGTCTCCACCTTCTTCGCATCGTCGGTGACGCGGCTGTGAAGGAAGCGCTCGGTGACCGTGTCTCCGGGTGCCACGACGTTCGCGGTGATGTCGTACGGGCGCAGCTGGGCCGCGAGACAGCGGGTGTACTCATGCACCGCGGCCTTGGCGGTGGCATAGATCACCGACTGGGATATGCCGAGCGTTCCGGCGATACTGCCGATGTTGATCACCCTGCCCCGCTTCCGCTCCATCATGCCGGCACAGATCTCCCGGCAGCAGAGGATGCAGGTCATGAGATTCCTGTCCAGCACGATCCGGATATCCTCGATCGATACGCCCACCGCGTCGTTCCGCTCCGGCTTGCCGGCATTGGACGCGGCGACCCCGCGGGTTCCGATGTCGCCGCCTGCGCAGTTCACCAGCACGTCGACCGGTCCGAGCCGATCCCCGATACTCCCGGCGAGCGCCTTTACCACATCGGGGTCGGTCAGATCCCCGTGCACCCCGATCGCCCGGATGCCGTAGCGATCCTGCAGCTGCCGGGCGGCCGCTTCGAGGCTCTCGCCTTCTCCGAATGTCCGGGGTGAATCCGGTCGGGTACCGTGAATTGCCACGTCCGCTCCGCACGATGCGAGATGCTCGGCGATCGATTTTCCGATTCCCCGGGACGATCCCGTCACCCAGACGACCCTGCCCTGCAGGCTTCCGTTCCGTTCCGCCATTCCGCTCCGCCTCCTGTCGTTTGTTTGCGCACAGAGTGTACCCGGAGCGGCCGCCCCGTGCAAGGGCCGGGTCGGTCGTCGGCCGTCGGGCGGAAGCGGCCGAACGGATCGGCCGGCGGACTATTCGGCCTCTTCGTGGAGCACCCAGGCCCGACGCGGACCGGTCGGCGTATCGATCTCGAAGTTCCGCCGGTCGAGTCGTCGTACGGTCCAGCCTTCATCCGTACGGTAGCTGAGGGTATTTTCCTGTACGTACTCGATGATGTCGTGAGTCTTCCCGTCGTCCGTGTGGGCAAAAAAGCGATTCGTCTCCCGCGGCTTCGCCATGTATCATCCCTCCCTTCCGGTCGGTATCACCTGCGGATGCCGGTTTCCGGTGGCAAGGCGCCCGTGTTCCGGCACCTCACCGAGAGAGAAGATACTCATTCCGGGGATATCCGGCTCCGTTCGCCGCGGGAAAGCGGCGCCTTACCCCCGTTCCTCGAACATCCAGCGGTAATCCCGTCCGAGCTGCAGGGCGAGCAGACCGATCTGGCCTCCGTGGTAGGTCCAGTGCCAGAGCAGATGGTGGAGCACCTCGCGCACGGTTCGCAGGCCGGGATGATCGAAGGGAGCGTCGGGATCGGCGACGGCCGAAAGAACCGGCAGGGTGACCTCCCTCCGGAGGCGGCGGTAAAGCTCGAGCAGATGCGCCGAATCCGGAACCGACGGGACCGCGTCGGAGAAATGCTGCAGCGCTCCCGGCGTGAGCAGATGCAGCAGAGGTTCCCCTGTCCCATCTCCGGCGATCTTCCGGATCATGTTCGCCTCCGCCCATCCGAGATGCAGCGCGAGACGACCGATCGAGATGCCGGTTCCCCCGGGATCGGCGTTCAGGATCTCCGGCGACAGGTCATCGAACTGGTCCGCCGTCCGTTCCCGCACCTCGTCCATGGCGGCGGCGAGCCGTGCGATGTCCGGATGCTTCATACCCCCTGCGGGCGTGAGCGAATACCGCCTGGGCCGTCCGGTTTTTTCGGTCATGCTTCCTCCCCGGTCTTGAAACGTTCGAGCTCGCGATCGATGACCTTCACCGTCTCGACCGCGGCGGAACCGATCTCCTGAAGGCCTTCCATGCTCGCCGATGCGGCGCTGACATTCCGGGTGACGACCCCGATGCTGCGCAGGTTCTCTTCCGAGAGATCGTTCACGTTCCGCATCGCCTGGCCGATCTCCTCCGACCGGGCCGCGATGGCGCTCGTCGCCGCGGAGAGCTCGCCGCTCATCGCCACGACATGGTCGAGGGATGCGCTCGTGCCTTCGTTCCCTGCCGCCATCTCCTTCACCGTACCGAGAATCTGCCGGATGCTTCCGGTCGTTTCCTCGATGTCCGACAGGATATCCCGGATCACCTCTTCCGCCTCTGCGGTGATCCCGCGGGTTTCCTCGATCTGGCCGACGATTCCCTCCACCGTTCGGGCGATCTGCCGTGCGTGATCGCCCGTGGCGATCGAAAGCTTGCGGATCTCCCCGGCGACCACCGCAAAGCCCTTTCCCGCCTGACCGGCATGGGCGGCCTCGATGGCCGCGTTCATGGCCAGCAGGTTGGATCGCTGCGCGACGTCTTCGATCACCCCGAGGATCCCCCGGATCGAATCCACCGATGCGGCGATGCCGCCGATGGCATCCCGGGTTCGCACCATCTCGCGGCCCCCGCGCGCGGTTTTTCCGGTGAGCCGTTCGAGGAACGCGATCCGCTCGGACGTGACGGACGAGAGCGCATCGATCGACCGGATCATCTCCCGGACCTTCACCGCCGAGGCATCGATGGAGCCATGCTGCCGGTCGAAGCGGTCGTTCAGAACGAAGAGCTGCTGCTCGATCTCCTGAACCGCCGAGGATGATCCCCCGATCTCGCCGGTCAGGTGCTCAGTCTTGCTCCTGATGTCCTCCATCATGGTGTCGATCCCGGAAAGTGCATCCACCAGCTCGGTCATGCTCCCGGCGACCTTCTCGTGCGAGCGGGTATTCCCGGTGCTGATCTCCTTCAGGTTCGCGAGCAGCCCCCGGAGTGACAGGACGAAGCCGGTCAGATGCTCGCCGAGCCGCCCGATCTCGTTTCCGGTCCCGATCGAGAGCGTGCCGGTCAGGTCGCCCTCGGAGAGCCGGGTGATGAAACGGAAGACCCTGCGGATTTTCCCGAGCACCATGCGTTCCAGGCTGAAGAATATGACGAGGATGAGCGTTATGGAAAGTGCGAAAAGCTCGCCGATTATGAAGATCAGATCCCGCCGCAGCGTATCCCGGATGTAGGCATCCGACGGTTCGAGTACGACGGAACCGACCTTCTGCCCGTCCTTCTCCAGGTCCCGGGCAAGGAACGTCCCGTCGGCGATCCGGGCCGGATCCGGGGGTTCTGCGCCCCGATCCACCGCCGCCTCTTCCCGATTCTCCCGGGCGAGGAGCACGGAACCGTCGTCCGCCAGAACGATGATCGAACGTACGTTCCGTTCGGCCATCTCGAACAGGACCAGCTTTTCGACGGTTTCGAGATCGAGAAACCAGAGCGGATCGCGGAGCACGAAGGAGAGCCGCTCGAGGGAACGGACGTTCTCGTCCTCGAACGTGACCGAGAGCGCCCGGCGCTCCCGGAGATAGGAGAAGAGACCGCTGCCTCCCATCACCAGGATCAGGACCGAAATCAGCGCTGCAATGATGTTCGCCGACAGGGAGCGTTTCATGCTTTGGTTTTCTCTCGATCGATCAGAATCGGTAGGAGTCCATGAACTCCCACTCCTCGAAAAGGGCCTTGATCGTTCCTTTTTTCAGGAGTGCGTCGAAGCTCCGGTCCCAGGTTGCGGCGAGTTTCCTTCCCTTGGGCGTGTCGGCGAAGCTCATGAAAAGACGGAGGTATTTGATCGGCTGCACCGCATATTTCGCTGCTTCCGCCGGAGGAAGGTCGGCCAGCATGGTGTCGATATCGGCGGCGGCATCGAGGAAGAAGTCGGCGCGGCTTCGCCCCAGCAGGGCGAGCGCGGTTTCCCGCTTATCCACCTCCGTCATGGTCATGGGGACTTCGATGTAGTCGTTGTATCCGTATCCGCGCATCCAGGCTACCCGCTTTCCCGCGAGATCCGACTCGCCCTTGAACGCGGGAAACCGCTGCTTGAGATAGAGCGCCGATACGATGTCGGAGTCGAAGTGCCACTTCGGGTAGACGACCCCTTCCACCTCATCGATATAGGTTCCGATCACCAGATCGGCCTGCCTGCGCACGACGGTGTCCACCGCCCGGCTGTACGGCATGATCTGGATGTCCAGCGACGAGCCGGACGCCTCGTAGACTGCACGCAGAATCTCGAAGTAGAGTCCGCTCCCGTCCGCGTTGGTGGCATCCTCCCACTCTTCGGTAACGACGGATATCTTCGATATATCCTGGGCGAACATCGGCATGGCGGCCAGAACCAGCACCAGAAAAATCGGAACGATCGGTTTCATGTAAGGCTCCTTCAGGTATAATGGAGTAATATTAAAAAATAGCTCCACATGGACTCAATTCTATTGTCTGCGGCTGAAAATGCAATGATCATTTTCGAATAGTCAGAGATCCTGTCCCTCCCGGGCCAGGGCATGCATCGAGTCGGTGAGCCGCTTGAACTGCTCCACATTTTCCCGGCCGACGCGGTTCAGCGAATCGGATTCCGAGAGGATCGCGTCCGCGACCCCCGACAGAACGCCGATCTCCCGATCCAGGCTGCCGATGATCTCCTTGATCCGGAGATGGCTCTCCCGCCCTCCGTCCAGCTCATGCTCCATGTCGGCGAGCGACTCCCGCACCTTCGCTCCCCAGCCGGTCAGGTCGTCGGCGGAACGGGCGATCGATTCTGACTCCCCGGTGAGCAGGGCGACCTTCTCTCCGATCTCGGCAATCGCCGTCCGGATCGTGCCGATCTTGTCCGAAACATCCTGATAGTCGTCCTTCATCTGTGCGCTCAGGCGGACCGAATCCTCGATCTGCCCGATCGTGGTTCCCAGGGTCCTGCGGATGGTATTCGAGTTCCGGTTCGTCTCTTCCGACAGCTTGCGGATTTCCCCGGCGACCACCGCGAATCCCTTTCCCGTCTCGCCGGCGTGCGCCGCCTCGATGGCCGCGTTCATGGCGAGAAGGCTGGTCCGTCCGGCAATGTCGTCGATCACCCCGATCACCTCCAGGATGCTCGAGGCGGACCGGGCGATAATGTCGATGTGACCGGCGGTCTCCTCGATCTGCCGCAGACTCCTGCCGGACACCGCGATCAGTTCGTCCACGACGCCGCTCTTTTCGGTCACCTCCGTCCGGATGTCCTTTGACGTGGTCCAGGATGCACGCCGGTGGATGCAACGGCCGTTTCGATGGCCCGGGCCTGGCTCTCCATCACGGTCCTGACCGCATCCTTGGCGACGGCGATGCTGCCGTTCGCCCGTTCGTTGGTCGCCATATCGGCAAGAAGAGCCTGCATCCGCTCCTTCATGGCGCCGAGCTCGGCGAGCATCCGTTCCGCCGTTTCGAGGTTGTGCCGGGCGGAACCGGAAAGCCGTTCGCCGAGATCGAAGGCGCGCGAGGCTCCGTCCACGATGCTGCTCAGGGAATCATACTGCCGGCGGGACCGCTCCGTCTGCGACTGCATGGTGATGTGGCTCCGGCGCTGCATCTCGAAAAGCTGATAGGTGAAGATGCCCGAGAAGAGACTGAGCAGGAAGGCGACCGCCATCTCGGATCCGGGGTCGGCCGCCCCGATCGAGCGCACGAACGGGAGCACCTTCACGATGTACAGAATGATCTCCCCGGCGAGCGCGAGGGCGATCGTTCCGATCACCTGCCATCGGGTGTAGGCCAGAAGCGGAGCGGTGAGAAGCACCGGGATGAAGTAGGTGGGCAGTGCGTAGAGATCATTGGGACTCACCAGTTCCCGGATCGCGAACAGGCCCGACGCGGCGGAATAGAAGAGAATCAGGGCAACAATACTGACGATCCGGTAGAAGCCCTTGAGAATCATGAACCCCGATATCCCCATGATGAGGCTCACGATCAGCTCGCCGATTCCCATGGCCAGGTGACCGCCCGCGAGCCGGACCACCGCGAGCAGAGCGAATCCCACGAACATGCTCACCGATACGACAAACAGGGAAACCGCCTTTTCCCTGATTATCACGTCGTCGGCCGGATAGACATTCCGGATCCGCTCGGTTATCTTCATACTGATCTCCCGGCATGACAACTATTTTCTCTATTGTTTCTATTTTTGCAGAAAGAAGGGAGTCTGTAAAGCCTTTTCTTTTCCTGCGCCGTTTTTTTGGCGGATCCGTCGGACGGCGCCGGCGGAGATGGAGTGCATAATGCGGCTCGATGGTGTTGGTGCCCGCGACCACCCTCCCCCGGGAGGCCGCCCGGCGCGCGAGGTCCGCCATTTACGGACGCAGCATGGTGTGAAAGCAGTCGACCCACGGCTCGCCCGGGACCGTCATACCGGTGCGCCGGCTATTCTTCGAGCTCGTCGCGGATCACGGAGAGCTGGGTGCGGAAGTCCTCGGTCTCGCGGCTCCAGAACGCACCGCTTCCCCAGTCGGGGAACGATTCGCGGAACCGCAGATCCTCCCGCTGACGGGCGCACCAGGCGAGGAAGTACACCATCCGCATGAAGCGAAGCGGCTCGATCAGCCGCAGCGTTCCCCGGTCGAACGGCGAGAACTGCTCGTAGCCTTCCAGGATGAGCTCCAGCTCGCGGCGGCTGGAACGGGCCTGGTCCGGCAGAAAGAGCCAGAAATCCTGTACCCGGGGCCCCATCATCATGTCGTCGAAATCGATGAGCAGAAGCCCTTCTCCGGGCCGTTCGAGAATGTTCCCCCGATGACAGTCGCCGTGGATGCGCTGCAGGGGAACACCGCGGAAGAGCGGATCGATGAGCATAACGGTCTCTTCGAGCTGCTCGAAGAACTCGGCCCGCTGGTCCGGATGCACGACTCCCGCATCGTTCAGTTCGCGGATGAACCCCCGCGTCGAGGCATCGGGCGTGCACTGCAGACGGTGAACGGCTTTCTCCTGCCGGCCCACGGCATGCAGCCGGCCCAGGAGGCTGCCCAGCCGCAGCCATTCCTCGTCGCCTTCGGCGTCGAAGATGCGCCCGCTCCGTTTCGGATAGAGTGTGAAAAAGAACTCCTGCTCCCGGTCCTCTTCCACCGAGACGACCGTCTGGAGCGTCTCCCCCTCCCCGTCGGGAAGCGGCGGCACCACCGGAAGCTCCGCCTCCGCACAGGCAGCGATGAACCGGTGCTCCTCCAGGATCGCTTCCTCGCTCCAGCGGTCCGGCCGATAGAACTTCACCACGTATCCCGCACCTTCCTCGGCCCGGACGCCGTAGACGCGGTTCACGTAACTCGGATAGGCCGTCATCATCCCATCCAGCCGGATATCGAACGCCCCTTCCACCGCGGAGATCACCAGGTGGGGAGGCAGCAGCCCGTACACTTCAGTTGCCATGGGGCCAGTGTATCCTGAATGACCGATCGGGACAATTTCCCAATCGGGAAATCGATGGGTATTTTGAAAACCGGGACGCGATCGGGCCGGCAGGCGATCGGTCGGCACCGGCGACCCGGCTCCCGTGCCTGCGGCGGGACTCAACCCGGAACCAGAAACTCCCTCCGGATCGAGCACACGTAGGTGAAAAGCGGATCGACGAACTGCGTGCACCGGGCCCGGAGCACCTGTCCGAGGAGCAGGTACGCGTCGGTCTCCCGGAATCCGTATGTTTCGCACATCCAGCCCAGAAGCTCCTGCAGGGCGATCCGGAACGCTTCCTCGGCAGGCCGTGCACAGCCGACGGTCATGATCTCGTCCTGCATCTCGATCCGGGGCCACCGCATGGATTCCGGCCTCGCCACGGGGTCCGCGCTCAGGATTACCGAGGCACGGGTCTCGATGCCCCCTGCCCCGCAGATCTCCCCGTCGCCCATCACCGCGTGAACGTCTCCCACATGGAGCAGCCCGCCGCCGACCTCGACCGGCAGGAGAATCGTGCTGCCCTCGGCGACCTCCTGGACATCCATGTTGCCCCCGAACGGGCCGTTCTCGACGGTGACCGCGGCACCCTCCGCCGGAGCGCAGCCGATGACGCCGATCATGGGCTGCACGGGAATCCGGAGCCGGTCGTTCCAGAGCACGTACCCGCCCTCGATCCTCACCGTGCGGGAGAAGACGCCCCACTCCCGCCGGCGGAGATAATCGCCGAACCGGTCCGGCCCCGGGTTCGAAGCGGTATAGCCGACCCCGGCGAGCTCGATCCGGTGAATCCGTACCGCGAGCGCCTGTCCCGGCTCCGCACCCCGGACGGCGATGCAGCCGCTCACCGGGTTCCGGGCGTTCCGCTTCTCCGGCGACCAGGTATCGGCGGGGTCCTGCAGCCAGCTCCCGGTGTTCATCTCGGTTTCCACCCGGAAACGCTCTCCCGGTTCCACCTCGAGCGTGACCGGATTGTGCCGGCTGATCTCGCCGTACAGGATCCCGCGCCCTGCCGTCTTCATCCCGCTGTCCTCCCGTTCCCCAGATCGATCAGGCTCACGTAGACCGCGAAGGGACCGTATTTCGTGATGAACGGAACTCCCATGACCGGCGCCCGGTCCGGCCAGGAAATGGAGTGATCCTTGCCCTGAACCACGAACGGCACCGAAACCCGGATGTCGTACCCGCTCAGGACGGTCGCCGCATTCCCGGAGATCACGTTCACCAGTTCTCCGATCATTCCGCTGATGATCGACTCCCGGTCCTCTTCGTCCACGCACACTCCCGACTTGTCCAGCAGCTTCGAGGCCAGCAGCCGGGAGAGCCGGAGCGAGACGACGCCGATGGCCGAACCGGTCAGGATCATCACGCCGGAGATTTCCCAGCGATGGGAGTGAAAGTCGTCGACGAGGTACGGTGTCCCGACATCGGGCACGATGCCGAAGGTCTGCCGGAAGAGATTGATCGTCGCCTGGAGAAACGGATTGATGTGCGCGGCTTTCACGTCATGTAGTATGGTAGGATTTTTCCGAAAACGCAAACGCTTTTCACCGATGCCCGACCGGTCCCTCTTGACGGAAAAGCGAGAAATAGTTAGATTTCTGACTATCTGAATTCCGAACAGTAAGGAGTACACGAGAAGGATGGCGGAAGGGACGATCGTCCGGATCCGGGAGCTTATCTTCGATTTCATGCCGCTTTTCCACCGGCATATTTCCCGCGTCTTCCACGACCGGGAAGAACACCGATGCAACAAGAATCAGAACAAGGCGCTCTTCATCATGAAGCGGCTCGGAACGGTAAACCCCGGATCCATGGGTGCCTGCATGGACATGCAGAAGGGCAGCCTGACTTCCCTGGTGGACGACCTGGTGGGCATGAGTCTCGTGCGAAGGGAAAACGATCCGGATGACCGGAGAAAGCAGAGACTCTCGCTCACCCCCGAAGGCGAACGATACGTGGAGAACCGGTACCGGAGCGTGGAAGCCCGGCTCGAGGACCTGTTCCGCGATCTGCCCCCGGAGCGGTCCGAACGCTTCGCCCGGCTCATGGAACAGCTGGTGGATCTCATGCGCGATCTCCGGGAACCGGAGTCGTCGAACAACCCGAAGGAGTAACTCTCGATGCAAACGACGGACCGCGCGAGGCAGCTGGGAGAACGGCCGGTGGGACGGCTGATGCTGCACTTCTCGATCCCCGCGATCTCCGGGATGCTGGTGAACGCGCTCTACAACGTGGTGGACCGGATCTTCATCGGTCAGGGCGTGGGCTCTCTCGCACTCGCCGGGGCGACGGTCGGATTTCCCCTGATGCTCGTGAGCATGGCGTTCGCCATGTTCGTCGGCATCGGTGCGACGGCGCTCATTTCGATCTCCCTGGGAGAAGGGAAAAAGGAGTACGCCGAGGCGGTGCTGGGGAACGCCTTCACCATGCTGGTCGTCACCTCCCTCTCGCTCCTCGTGCTCGGGCTCATCTTCCTCGATCCCCTGCTCCGGCTTTTCGGGGCGAGCGATACCATCATCCCCTTTGCCCGCCGGTACATGGGCACGATTCTTCTGGGAACGCCGTTCATGGCGCTCGGGTTCGGCATGAACCACATGATCCGGGGCGAAGGCAATCCCCGTATGGCCATGACGACCATGTTCATCGGTGCGGGCCTGAACATCGTTCTCGATCCTCTTTTCATCTTCACCTTCGGGATGGGAGTCCGGGGGGCGGCGATCGCGACCGTGATCTCCCAGGCGGTGAGCGCGATCTGGGTTCTCTCTTACTTCATCCGGCGCGGGAAAAGCCATCTCACCTTTCATCGAGCCAACCTGCGCATCGATGGTGCCGTGGCGGGACGGATTCTCGCGCTCGGATCGGCCCCGTTCGCGATGCAGCTCGCCGCCAGCGTCATGAACGCGATACTGAACAACCAGCTCCAGCGTTACGGCGGTGACATCGCCATCTCGGTCATGGGCATCATCTACTCAGTCGCCATGTTCCTGCTCATGCCGCTCTTCGGACTGAACCAGGGCACCCAGCCGATCATCGGTTTCAACTACGGTGCCCGGAAGTATGACCGGGTCCGCAAGGCACTCACGCTCGCGGCGGTCGCAGCCACCGTTCATGTCATGCTGGGGTACGCGGCGATCAGTTTCTTTCCCGGCTTCTTCATCCGGCTCTTCAATGCAGACGACCCGCAGCTGATCGCACTGGGGACCCGTGCGATCCGGATATTCTTCTTCATGCTTCCGGTCATCGGATTCCAGATCGTCAGCGCCAATTACTTTCAGGCCACCGGCAAACCGCGGCATGCCATGTTTCTGAGCCTTTCCCGCCAGGTGCTCTTCCTCATTCCGCTGCTCCTGATCCTGCCCGTGTTCGCCGGCCTCGACGGGATCTTCCTCGCAGCGCCGATCGCCGATTTCTCCTCCGCCCTGGTGACGGGCGTGTTCCTCTTCCGGGAGCTCCGCCACCTCGGCCGCTCGCATGCCGATTCCACGGCAGCCGCGGAGAAGCTTCAGCCCGGGCTGCAGGACGAATGAGATCGCTTCGATTCCGTTCCGGCCTGTTTCGTTTCCCTGCCGGCTGAGGTATACTGGCGGTATGAAAACCATATCCGACGGGGCAGCCGTTCGCGCGCAGACCGGAAAGGTCCTGATTTTCAAACCGCTTGGGGAGCAGGAGCTAACGGCCCTCCTGGGCATTGCGAGTATCATCACCTATGACGAGGGCGAGAAAATCGTCTCCGAAGGAGATGTCAGCTCCTCCTTTTTCATCGTTCTCGACGGTACGGTTCACGTCATGGTCCGCCAGCAGGGGAAGGAAGTCTTCATCTGCAGCCTGGGTGAAGGAGACGTGTTCGGAGAAGCGGCGATGTTCCTGAAGGTGAAGCGGACCGCGGACGTGGTCGCTGCAGGCCCCGTCACCCTCATGCAGATCCGGCGGCCCGATCTGATGGGCTTCATCCGGAAGTTCTCGGTCGCCGGCAACAAGCTTCTGCTCGTCATCGTCTACGGTCTTCTTCGAAAGCTGCGGGGTGCGAACCAGGAGCTCGCGTTCGAGCGGCGCTCGGACATCGATCAGGACGATGTCGATGCGCTCGTGGCCGAGATCGCCGGCCGGTAGACCCCGTTCCGGGCCGAACGGGGATTTCTTCACGGAAATTTCACGGGGCCCGCAGCCGACTCCGACAACGATCCCCCCGTCGGCTTAGTACATTAAACACATGTCCTTTCGAACCTGCGCGGCCGGTGCGGTGTTTCTGGCTGCATTCCTTGCATTTCTGCCCGTTTCCACCCTCCGGGCAGGAACCCACGAAACCGGAACGGGAATTCCGGCAGCCGCTGTCGGCGAACATATCGACCTGCCGGATCCGGCCTTTCCATCCGTTTCCGGGCAGGTCCTCCCCATCAGGGACATTCTCTGGCTGCTGGACATCGGAATCGCCGCAACGGGGACGGAATGGGCGCACGCCGCCCTGACGGGAACTGCGGAAGCAGCGGAGCCGCCTGCAGAAACCGACGACCTGGTCGACCGCGTGCGGCCGGGCGTAAGGGAACCCGAACCGCCCCTGCTCCTTTCCGTACTGCTCTTCCTGTGGGACGGCATCGACTGGTCGGTCCGGTTCGAGGGTCTCCCGCCGATCGATCTGTCCCTGACAGCAACGACCGGGGTGGAGTTCCGCTTCGGAGCACGGACAGGACTCGCTCTCCGCTACTCCACCGTGGCCGCCCTCCGGGGATTGGCGAGCATCCTCGAAACCGTGCTCTGAGTCCGCCGGAATCATCCTTTCGGAATCCGTTCCTGCACGCTGCGGCGGCTCCGGGCCAGCCGCCGAGCCGGAGCCGAGCGGGACGCTTGACCTTTTTCCGGGGATCGGGTAAGATCGCTACATCCAGAAAACGCCGGATTGCCTGCTCGTCGCGTAGCCTTCGGTTTTTCAAAAGGAAGGATCCCGTCCATATCGTCTCAAACAGGTGGCACCACAATGCATGATTTCCCCACGCTCGGTATTTCCGAAGCACTGGTCCGTGCGGTCCAGAAGCTCGGATTTTCCGAACCGACCTCCATACAGCAGAAAACCATTCCCGCACTCCTCGGCGGAGACCGTGATCTGATCGCCCTGGCCCGTACCGGTACCGGAAAAACCGCCGCGTACGGCCTGCCGCTCCTCCAGCTGCTCGGAGAGGAATCCTCCGGACGGCCGGAAGCGCTGGTTCTGAGTCCGACCCGGGAGCTCTGCTGTCAGATAGCCGGAGACCTCGCGGAATACGCGGCGTTCATGCGGGATCCGGGAATCGTGCCGGTGTACGGCGGTGCCGGGATTCTCCCGCAGCTTCGCGCGCTCCGGAAGCATCCCCGCGTCATTGTGGCCACGCCCGGGCGCCTCATCGACCTGATGAACCGAGGCTCGATCGATCTCTCGGGAATCCGCATGCTGGTCCTGGACGAGGCGGACGAGATGCTTTCGATGGGATTCAAGGATGAGCTCGAGACGATTCTCGCAGCGACCCCGGAGGAGAAACGGACCTGCCTTTTCTCCGCGACCATGCCCGGCGGAATCCGCACCATCGCCGAAGTCTACCTGAAGCATCCCGCGGAAATCTCCGACCTTTCGGCAGGAAAGAACGAGGGGAGTATCGAGCACCGGTATATCCTGGTCCGTCCGCACGACCGGAGCGAGGCACTCAGGCGGTTCATCGCCCTCGAGACCGAACTCTCGGGAATCGTCTTCTGCCGCACGAAGGAATCCACCCGACAGGTCGCGGAGCTCCTCGTGGAGAACGGCTGCGCCGCGGACGCCATCCACGGCGATCTCTCCCAGGCCCAGCGCGACTCGGTCATGGCGCGGTTCCGGAAGGGAGTGGTCCGCGTTCTGGTGGCGACGGACGTTGCCGCCCGCGGACTCGATGTCGACGACCTGACTCACGTGATTCATTACGAGCTGCCCTCGGACGTGGAAAGCTACGTTCACCGGAGCGGCCGGACGGGTCGTGCAGGCAAGTCCGGAATCTCCCTCGCGCTCGTCACGCCCTCCGAACGGGCCCGCATCCGCCGGCTGGAGTACGCCATGAGCGCGCGGTTCGAACGGGTCGACGCACCGAGCGGCTCGGATATCATCGCCCGCCGGGCCGAGCAGCTGCTCGACCGCATCGCCGATGACTCGGACGCAGGGGAATCCCCGATCGATGCGATGCTCGAAACCGCGGTCGAACGGTTCGCGGACATGTCGAAGGAGGAGATCGTAAAGCGGTTCCTCCGTGCGCAGCTCGATGACCAGATCGCCGCCTACGGGTCCGCGAGAAGGCTCGAAGCACCCTCGATGGAACGGCGCGGGACACGGGAGACGGCGGGAGCCCGCTGGAACGGCGGAGGAGAAACCGGCGGATACCGCCGGCCGGGCGCCGGCTACCGGCGGTCCGAGGAACGGTTCTCCGGATCGGACCGGGGCCGCTCCGGCGGCCGCTTCCGGGACGGGAACTCCGGCTTCGGAGGCGGCAGCCGCCCGACGCAGGATCGGGGCGATTTCGTCCGTATCGACATTCCCGGCGGCAAGGCCGACGGGATGACCAAGACCGGGGTCCTCGAGATGGTCAACCGCTCGATGGGCACGCACCGGTTCCCCGTCGGAACCATCCGGATCCTGAACCGCTCCTCGTTCCTCGAGGTGCCGGCCGACGTGGCCTCGGAACTGACCCGCCGACTCGCGGGAGCGGAAACGAGGCGCTGAGCCGGATTTCCGACCGCTGCCGGGGCGGGATCGCTCCCGTCTCCGGCTCCATTCCCCCTCATTCCCGCCCGACGATTTTCCGGAGACAACCGGATGCCGGTATGCGATCGAGCCCGGACTCGGGTTGCCGTTTTCCTCCTGAATTTCAGTACTTATCTAGAAGGCCCTCAGACTGAACATTCACAGGAGGTGTACACCATATGGCAGAAAAGAATCCTTTCCGGGAGAAAATTGCGGCGCAGTTGAAGATTATCGATGCCGATATGCGAAAACTTCGCGCCCAGGTACGCAAGGCACGGGCGAGTCAGCGGATAGATTACACGAAGAAACTGCAGGAGCTGCGGACCCGCCGATCCGGCCTGCGGAAACGGTTCCGGGACGCGAGAACGGCTACCGAAGGTGCCGCCCACGACCTGAAGCGAGGTGGACGGAACGTGGTTGTCGATCTCCGGAACACATTCCACCGGATGGCATCCCGCTTCCGGTAGACGTCCGCTTTTCCATCATCGAAACGGGTACTGCGGCCCCGGAGCGATCCGGGGCCGCAGTCTCGCTGCGACCGCTACTCCTGCGCCGAGGCACTCTTCAGCGGCAGCGCCGTTCCGGCTTTCCGGCTTTTCCCGATGCCCGAGAAACAGCGGTCGAGATGCGCTTCGGGAACGTCGCCCGGGAACAGGAATCCCGCCGCCAGCGTCACCAGCGCCGAAACCGGCAGAGATATCACCACCGGATCCACTACCGCCCAGACGCTGCTGCCCGCCAGACTGTCGACCCCGAAGAGGGCCTTGCTGAGCAGCAGCACCGACGACTCCGCCCGATGGACGAAGAGAATCCAGAACGCGCTCACGATGAATCCCGAGAGCATGCCCGCGATCGCGGCCTTTCGCGGCAGTCTCTTCACATAGAGCGCTCCGAGGTAGGCCGGCAGGAAGGCGGCCGCACAGAGGCCGAAGAAAATGGCGGTCCCCCGGGCGATGATCGCTTCCCCTCCCGCGTAGACGCGCGGCAGCATGTATGCCAGGAGCGCGCTCAGGAGAATGACGAGGAAGGTCCCGATCCGGGTGACCATCATGGAATGGCCGCCGCCGAGGCCGAATGCCTTCTCATAGAGATCGCGGCCGATGGAGGTTCCCATGGTGTGGAACTGGGAGCTGATGGTGGACATCGCCGCCGCAAGCAGGGTCAGCATGAAGATCGCCGAGAACCAGGGCGGAATGAACTGCCCGATGTACTCGGGGATGATTGCATCGGTTCCGCCCGCGGCCTGGACGGCGATCTTGCCGGTGGCCTCGAAGAAGAACACGTTCGTGAGCGGACCGACCAGGAACGCGACGCCGGTCATGAAGAAGATGAACACTCCGCCGATCAGGACCGCGCGGTTCAGCTCCCGGTTGCTCTTCACCGTCATGAACCGCACCACGAGCTGCGGCTGGGCGATGACTCCGATTCCCACGCCCATGACGATGGTCGAGACCAGGGTCCACCAGAACGGCGAACCGGCCGCGGGCATCCGGGTCCATCCCTGGTGTCCCGCCTTTCCGAACACGGCAACCGCCTGGTCGGAAAGCGCCGTGAGCTTCTGATGCGCGGCCGTGATGCCTCCGAGCGAGCGATAGGTGAGGAAGAGCAGGAGCGCCATTCCCACGAACATGAGCGTTCCCTGCAGCGCGTCGGTATACATGACGCCCTTGATGCCTCCCATGACGACGTACAGCGCCACGATGGCGGTGAAGAAGAAGAGCGCCACCTCAAACGGTATGCCGAAGATCGATGCGATGAACTGGGCCGCCCCGATGAGCACCGCAGCGGTATAGAGCGGCATGAACAGGAAGATGACGGCAGCCGAGAATCCCTGAATGAAACGGGACTTGAACCGCTGGCCGAGCAGTTCGGGGAACGTATGCGTTTCGAGATTGTGCCCCATCTTCCGGGTCCGCTTTCCGAAGAAGACGAACGCGATGAAGATGCCCATGAAGATGTTCAGAAAGGTGAGCCAGAGCAGACCCATCCCGAAGACGCCCGCGGCACCGCCGAATCCGACGATTGCCGAGGTGCTGATGAAGGTGGCGCCGTAGGAGAGTGCCATGACGAAGGGGTGGATCTTCCTCCCGCCCACCATGTAGTCGGATGCGGTGTTCGTCCTTCGATACCCCAGGAAGCCGAGATAGCCGATCGCCGAAAGATAGACGAGTACCAGTATGGTGTAGCCCAGCGTGTTCATGATTCCTCCCCGCCTACAGGCGCTCGTTGAGTTCGGCTTCTTCCGCTTCCCAGGCGGATTCCTCGGCGATCTCCGCCGACTCCACTTCCGCCCCACGGTTCCAGTTCATCACCCCGTACACGACGCACAGTCCCATGCTCGCGATGCAGAGCAGAAAGGGAATGGCTACCCACGGATCCGGGATTCCCAGCATGAAGTCCTCCTCCCGGCCGGCATTCCCGCGCTCCGAGCGGTTCTGTCGACCCGTACACAGCTTGAATTTTTGTGCATATTTATTCAATTTTTTCAGTTTATTATTCCCGGGAATCCGCGATCTGTCAACGAAAAGTTTCTATTTATAGAAACAACCGGGAATCGGAGCGGCCGGTTCCGGGAGGGCCCGGGCGTACGCCCTCCCCGGGAGCGGGAGGGCGCGGGGATCAGCGCCGCAGGAAGAGTGCGGGCAGGAAGGTGACGATGTCCGGGAAAATGATCAGCAGCACGTCCACGAGGAGCAGCGGGATCAGGAACGGCAGCACGCTCCGCACGATCTTCGGGAGCGGCAGGCCGCTGATGCGGTTGAGGACGAAGAGGACCATGCCGAACGGCGGAGTCAGCAGCCCGATCATCAGCGTCAGGACCATGACGATCCCGAACTGCAGCGGGTCGATCGAGGAGGCCGCGAGAATCGGCTGCAGGATCGGGGCCAGAATCGTGATCGCCGCCGTCGCTTCGAGGAAGCAGCCGATGAACAGCAGAAACGCGAGCAGGATGAAGCTGACCACGATGGGGTCGGTGGAAATCAGCCCGATCTGCTCGACCATCATCACGGTTATGTTCGCCCGGGTGATCACGTATCCGTAGATCATCGCGAGCGCCACGATGATTATGATCGCCCCGGTATCGACCACCGTCTGTTTCATGATCTCCCGGAGACCCCGCAGATCGATCTCCCGATAGATGACCACCGAGAGAATCGTCGCGTAGACCGCCGCAACGGCCGCGGCCTCGGTCGGAGTGAAGATGCCGGAGAGGATTCCGCCGATGATGATGATCGGCGTCAGCAGAGGAAAGATCGCATGCAGGAAGGCGTCCCATGCCTCCCGGATGTCGAAACGACCGCCCCGGGGCATCTTCTTTTTCCTGGCCCAGATCTCGATGGCGACCATCAGTGCGAGTCCCATGAGGATGCCCGGCACCAGGCCGGCGATCAGGATCCCGCCGATCGAGACGCCGCTCATCAGTCCGTAGATCACCAGCGGGACGCTCGGCGGAATGATCGGCCCGATGGTGGAGGATGCCGCCGTGATGGCGACCGAGAAGCCGTCGTCATACCCGTCCTCCTTCATCGCCTTGAGCTCCACCGCCCCGAGTCCCGCGGCATCGGAAACCGCCGTGCCGGTCATTCCCGCGAAAATGATGCTCGCCACCACGTTCACGTGCCCGAGCCCGCCGTGGAACGAGCCGACGAGGGCTTTGGCGAAGCGGAAGATGCGCGCGGTGATCCCTCCCACGTTCATCACCTTTCCCGCGTAGAGGAAGAACGGCACCGCGAGCAGGAGGAAATTGTCGATTCCATAGACCGCCCGCTGCGCCATGAATCCCGGGTTGAAGCGCAGACCCCGGGCGACGATCGTCATGATCGCGGAGGTTCCGCCCAGGGCAAAGGCAACCGGCAGCCCGATCAGGAAGAGCGCGACGAGGACGATGATATACAGCGAGCTAGCCATGAGCCGCCTCCCGATCATCTTTTCCTGCGAGCCGCTGCACGGCCCGGACGATCGCTCCGATCGTGTAGAGAATCATCAGGGCGAAGCTCACGTCCATCGAAACGTAGAGCCATCCGTTGCTGATCCAGCCCACCGTCGAGAGAACCGTCGGCCAGGCGAGCCGGGTCATGAAGAGGCTCCCCCAGAGCATCACGACGAGAAACACCAGGCTGAAGATCGTGATCGCCAGGTCGAGTGCGGCGCGGGCCCTGCCCTTGAGCAGCAGCGGAAACGTGTCGACCGAGATGAAGGTGCCCTCCCGCAGCGCGATGGCGCTCCCGAAAAATGCGAGATAGAGGAATACGAGCCGGCTCAGCTCCTCGGTCCAGGGGACCCCGATCCGCAGCACGAAGCGGAAGAAGATCTGCAGCGATACGAGGATCAACATGGCCAGGAACAGGGCGGTGGAAAAATCGTCGAGGAGCCGGTTCAGCAGTTTCACGGGTCTGGCGGGTTTCAAGGTAACCTCCCTGGCTGTCTGCCTGCTTCGAAACAGACGAGAAGCCGGGCCGGAGGATCGGAATCCCCGGCCGCGGCTCCGCGCAATGATACTCCGGTTCCCTACCGGCTCAGTACCGATTCAGCTCGTCCGGCGTGGTGACCGGCCAGGCCTCCTCGAACAGCTTCTCGAGCGCCGGTTGGGCCGCTCGCATGAACGGCTCGTAATCGGGCCGGGTGACCTTCATCCCCTCTTCCTGGAGTTTTCCGAGCAGCGCATTTTCGTCCTTCACCGTCTCTTCGTCTCCGAAGGCGAGGGCCTCCTTCGCGGCCGTATCGACGATCTGCCGATTCTGCTGCGACAGGTCGTTGTAGAAGGCGTTGTTCATGAGCCACATGGAAGTCGCATACAGGTGCCCGGTGATGGCCAGGTAGTCCTGCACTTCGTACAGCTTGTAGGAATAGATCTGGTCGAATGGTCCGTCGGAGGCGGACACCAGTCCCAGCTGCAGCGAGGTGAACAGTTCCGGCAGCGCGATCGGGACGACCACCGCGCCGATCTGCGAGAAGGCCTCGATGAACGGTTTCGACTGACCCATGCGGATCTTCACCCCTTTCAGGTCCTCCACACTGTTGATCGGCTTGTTCGAGGTCAGGTGACGATAGCCGCGCCCCATGATCCCCAGGACTTCGATATTGTTCTCCTGGAAAATATTGCGCACCTCATCTCCGAGTTTGCTCTCCCATACCGAGTAGAAGTGTTCCTTGTCCCGGAAGATGAAGGGTGCATCGAAGAACGAATAGGATCGGGTCAGGGTCACGATCGGATAGGTTCCGAATATGCCCATCTCGATCTCTCCGAGCTGCACCGCCTCGAGGTTGTCCTTCTCTCCGCCCATCACGCCGCCGGCGAAGATCTCGACCTTGAGGCTGCCGTTCGACCGCTGTTCGACCAGCTGCTTGAACCGGTTCGCGGCCCGCAGCATCGAAGTGTTCTGCTCGAACGCACTTGCGATCCGGATGGTAACCGGCTGCTGCTTCTGTGCGGCCGTCGCCCCTTCCTTTTTTGCAGAGAAAAACGGAATCGAATTCGAATCGGGGCTGATGTCATGACGGGAAACCTGAAGGCAGGGAGATCACGAGGAGCTGCGGCGAAAGAGTCCCCGGGAGCCGGACCGGGCCGATCGGACCGGCCGGTATCCCGGGGAGAGATGTCGGCACGAAACGCGGGTCGGGATCGGCATCGAACCGGAAGGGTCCGATGTCACCCCCGCAGATCGTTCATCGCGCCGGCTGGCGCTGGGGGCTTTCCACCATTCTGCGGACCACCCGGAAGGCGGCGATGGTGGCTCCGGGATTGGCCTTGCCCTTTCCGGCGATATTGTGGGCGGTTCCATGGGCCGGGGTGGCGATCGGGACCGGAAGGCCTCCCGCCACCGTGACACCGCGGTCGAAGCCCATGAGCTTCATCGCGATCTGCCCCTGGTCGTGATACATCGAGACCACTCCCTTGTAGTCGTCCTCCTTCACGCGAAGGAAGATCGTGTCCGATGGGAACGGGCCGTCGGCATGGATCCCCTCCGCCCGGGTCTGCTCGACCGCGGGGGTGATGGAGACGATCTCCTCGTTTCCGAACATGCCGCCCTCACCTCCATGGGGATTGAGCGCGGCCACGGCGATCCGCGGCTCGGAGTGCCCGTAGTCCCGGAGCACCTGGTCCATGAAACGGATGGTGTCGACCACCCGCTCCTTCGTGATCAGGGGACTCACCTCGGCGATGCCGACATGAGAGGTGACCCGGGTCGTCCAGAGCTCGTCCATGAAGTTCAGCTCGTTGGAAACCTCCGGCTGCTCGAATGCGGCACGGAAGAACGAGAGCTCGCTGTTGTACGGGTTCCCGCCCAGGTGCATCGCTTCCTTGTTCAGCGGGGCGAATACGAATCCGTCGAGCTTTCCCGCCCGCGCGAGGTCGAGGATGAAGCGGAGCGTATCGAAGGTGGCCTTCCCCGCCTCCCTGCTCACCGTGCCCATGGGATAGCCGCCCGGGGCGATGGTGGGAAAGTCGAGCAGGACCGGCCGTCCGGCGGTAAGCTTCGCGTCGTCGAGGCTCCGGAGCACCGGCAGGTCGTGATGCGTGCCGGCGATCTCCTGTCCCTGGCGGAACACCCGGGCGTCGCCGACCACCACGAGCTCGATGCCCGCGTACAGTTCGGGGAGCGAAAGGACCCTGGCGACGAGTTCCGGCCCGATACCGGAGGGGTCGCCAAGCATGAAGCCGATGCGTTTACGCTTCTCGGGCATATCTCTTGTCTCCTTACATGAGGCCCACAAGCCTCGGGATCAGGAATACGGTCAGATCCGGCAGATGGATGACCAGTCCCAGCACTCCGAGCAGCATGATGATGAACGGAACGTTGGCCTTGGTGAGTGTCCACATGTCGATCTGGGCCAGGGAACAGGTGATGTAGAGCGCGGAGCCGACCGGAGGAGTCTGCTGGCCGATGCCCCAGCACATCATGACCACCATGGCAAGCTGGAAGGGATTGATGCCCAGTTTTGTCGCGACCGGGAGAAAGAGCGGAACCAGGATCACGAGCATCGCCGTTCCGTGAAGAAACGTTCCCGCCACGATGAGCACGAAGCTGATGATCCAGAGGAATACCTGGGGACTCTGGGTGATATCGAGGAACGGGGAGACGAGGAGCTGCGGAATCCGCACGTATGCGAAGACCCAGCCGAGCAGATTCGCCACCGAGATGATGATCATGACCTGACCGGTCATGAGCGCCGATTCGCGCGCTGCGGTGAGGATCTGCTTCCACCCGAAGTCCCGGGCGACGAGACCGTAGATGATGATGTAGACCGCCCCGATACCGGCAGCCTCGGTGGTGGTGAAGACACCGCCCATGATGCCGCCCAGGATGATCAGAGGAAGCACCAGCGCCGGGATCGATGCTACGAAGGTACGCAGGAGCAGCGGCAGCGAGAAGGTGGTATCCGACCCGTATCCCTGCTTCACGGAAATGCCGTACGCGAGGATGCTCATGAAGAGCCCCACCAGGATTCCCGGAACGATTCCGGCGATGAACAGGGTGGAGACCGACATGCCGACGAAGACGCCGTAGAGGATCATCGGTACGCTCGGCGGGATGATGATGCCGATGGTCGAGGATGCCGCGGTCACCGCACCGGTGAAATCCGCCCGGTAGCCTTTCTTGATCATGCCGGGGATCAGAACTCCGCCGACCGCCGCGGTGTCCGCCATCGAGGTACCGGAGATGCCGGCGAAGAACATGCTGGTCACCACGTTCACGATCGCGAGACCGCCGCGCAGGTGACCGACCATCGCCATGGCGAACTCGACGATGCGCCTCGAGAGGCTCGTGTAGTTCATCAGGACACCGACGAAGATGAAGAGCGGCACGGCCAGCAGGGTGAAGCTGTCCACCCCGAGATAGAGCCGCTGGACCACGATCACCAGCGGAACATTGGTGGCGAGCGCCATGAACGCGAGCGAGGTCACGCCCAGAGCGAAGGCAACCGGGATGTTCATCAGGATGAACAGAGACATAAGGCCGAAAACGAGGATGACCAGGCTCATGCGGACCTCCTTTCGGTTTTCCGGCCGAAGAGCGCCCGGGCCGACTCCATCATGTTGATCACCATCTGGGCGAACAGCAGCAGCCCGCTGGTCGTGATGGCGCTGTAGGCGACGATCCCCAGGGGGATTCCCGTGTACTCCATCGGCGTCCAGAGGAAGGCGCGGCTGAACACGACGCCCTGCCAGATCATGACCGCCAGGAAAACGAGAACGAATGCCTGGCCGACCAGGTGGACGATCGCTCTCACCCGTACGGGGAGATTCTGCACCAGCAGGTCGAACCCGATATGCTTCCCCTCGCGAAGCGCCATGTACGCGCCCAGGAACGACAGCCAGGCGATCATGATCCGGGACACTTCGTCGGTCCAGGACTGGGGATTGTTGAGCACGTAGCGAAGGAATACCGAGATGAAAATCACCACGGTCATGGCGAGGATCAGGACGACCAGTATGCCGTCGATGATCCGGTCAATCATGCGCTTCATCGGTGTGATCCTTTTCGTTTTCCGGAGGGAGAAGCGGAAGAGGCCGAAGCCTCTCCCGCGCTTGATTCATTGGGGTCGATCGGCCGCAGGCCGGGCTCAGTTGCCCGCAGCGGCGATCTGCTCCACGATGCTGCCTGCATCCTCGAACTTGACGGACTTCACGATGTCGCCCCAGATCGGCTTGGCCAGTGCGACGAACGCTTTCGTATCCGCCTGGTTTACCTTGATTCCGCTGGCCTTCGCCATCTGCTCGGCAAGCTTGGAGTCGGCTTCGGCACCGAGCTCGCGGGTGTACACCGCGGTCTCGCGCCCGGCGTCGACCAGGACCTTCTGAAGATCCGCCGGCATGGAATCGAAGAGCTGCTTGTTGAACAGCAGGTGCACCGCGGAGTAGACGTGGCCGGTCAGGCTCAGGTACTTCTGAACTTCATGCAGCGACGCCTGGTAGATGGTCGCGAGGGGGTTTTCCTGCCCGTCGATGATTCCCTGCTGGAGAGCACCGAACACCTCGGTGAACGGCATGGCCACGGGGTTGGCGCCGAATGCCTTGAAGGTCGCGACGCGGACCGAGCTCTCGGGGGTGCGCAGCTTGATGCCGGCGAGGTCCTGCGGCTTGTTGATCGGGCGAACGTTGTTGGTGATGTGACGGAAACCGTTCTCCCAGTATCCCAGGTGCTTGATGCCCTCGGCCTCGAGCGGCTTTGCCATCTTCTGGCCGATCTCGCCGTCGAGAACCTTCGTCACGTGCTCCCGGCTGACGAACAGGTAGGGAGCGTCGAGCAGTTTGAAGTAGTCGTTCAGGGAGACCACCGGAGAGGAGGACAGACCCGCTTCGAGACCGCCGAGCTTGACCGCCTGCTGAATGTCCTTGTCGGCTCCGAGCTGACCGTTCGGGAAGTGTTCGACGACGATTCTGCCGTTCGAGCGCTGCTCGACCAGTTCCTTGAACCGCACCGAACCCTTGTAATAGATTCCCTCTTCGGTGTGCGTGTGGGCGATCCGGACGGTGTAGGTCTTCCCGGCCGGGGCCGCCGCGCTTCCTTCCTTCTCGCCGCCCGCCCATACCAGCGAGAACGATACCGCGAGGAGGAATACGATCAGTACTGCTTTCTTCATGTCCTTTCTCCTTTTCCAGAATAATCTGGTTCTTCTGATGAGACAGTGCAATTACCATGCCATCATATCACTGCGATTCTCTCATACGGTTAATTTCTTGTTAAGCAGGAGAATACCTGCACTTCCTCTTTTCTTCCCATCCGGGGATTCATGCTCGTGTTTCATTACGTTACGTTTCAAACTGTTCTATTCTGTTACTGTTTCACTGTTCGGATCGGGAATCCCGTGCTACCATGGAGTCCGAGGAGCGGCCGATGCTGAAAATCACGTTCGTGGTTCCGTATCTCGATCTTCAGGAGACCGTGCAGCGCTGCATCGATCGGTACCGCGATGAGCGCATCAGCTTCGAGAGCTTCCATATTCTGGGAGTCGAGGAGGCGAAACGGCTCCGATTCTCCGGCGACATCGTCATCGCCCGCGGCATCACCTACGCTGCGGTCCGGGAGTATCATCCCGAGGTGACTGCCGTCGAGATCCCGGTGACCGGGTATGACGTGATCCGCGCCCTGGATGAGTGCAGGAGGGAGTTCCGGGCCCGGAAGATCGCGATCATCGGCTCGGGCAACATGATTTACGGGGCCCAGACCCTGCACGGCATCCTGGACGTGGAGGTCGTCTGCTACCGGGCACAGCTCGAGAGCGATACCGGAGCCCTGGTGCGGGAAGCCCTCCAGGGCGGAGCCGAGGCGATCGTGGGAGGGCTCACCGCCTACACGACCGCCCGGGATCTGGGGGTTCCCAGCACCTGGATCAAGAGCGGGGAGGATGCCATCCGCCAGGCGATCGATGAAGCCGTCCGGGCATCGGAGATCCAGGCCCGAGAGCGGGAGCGGGCGGAGTTCTTCAAGATCGTGATGGATTACACCCACGAGGCGATTCTCTCGGTGGACCGACGCGGTCTGATCACGGCGATGAACCGGACCGCCCGTTCCATTCTGGGAACCGAGGGGGACACGGCCGTCGGTACCCCGATCCGCCGCTATCTCCCTTCGACGGGACTCATGGAAGTGCTCCGGCGCGGAGAGGAGGAGATCGGCGCCCTCGAGCACGTCGGAGACGTGATGATCGCGGCGAACCTGGTTCCGATCCGGGTCGGCAGCGAGGTGACCGGGGCGGTCGCGACATTCCAGAACGTCTCGCGGATCCAGGAGATCGAAGGACGGATCCGGAAGAAGATCCACAGCAAGGGCCTGACGGCCAAGTACGCATTCGACGACATCACCGGGAAAAGCGAGGGGCTGCGGAAAGCCATTCAGGCGGCGGCCAATTTCAGCCGGGTGGACGCCAACATCCTGATCATCGGGGAAACCGGTACGGGCAAGGAGCTCTTCGCCCACAGCATCCACGCGGCGAGCGCCCGGACGAAGGGTCCGTTCGTCGCGATCAACTGCGCCGCGCTGCCGGAGAACCTGCTCGACAGCGAGCTCTTCGGCTATGCCGAGGGCGCCTTCACCGGTGCGTCGCGGGGCGGCAAGGCGGGCCTCTTCGAGCTCGCCCACGGAGGCACGATCTTTCTGGACGAAATCGCCGAGGTCTCCCTCACGCTCCAGGCGAAGCTCCTGCGGGTGCTCCAGGAGCGCGAGATCATGCGCATCGGGGACGACCGGGTGATACCGGTGAACGTACGGGTCATCGCCGCCACCAACCGCGACCTGCGCCGCCAGACAAACGAAGGCGGCTTCCGCACCGACCTGCTCTACCGGATCGACGTGCTGAGAATCCACATTCCTCCGCTGCGCAGCCGCCGGGAGGACATACCGCTGCTGCTGGACCGGTTCCTCCGCATCTTCGCCGATCGATTCGGATCTCCGCCCGTCCGCCTTTCCCCCGAGGCCGCCGAACTGCTGTACGGCTACCGCTGGCCCGGGAACGTCCGGGAACTGATGAACGTCTGCGAACGCCTGGCGGCGCTCGCCGGGGATGGAGTCATCGTTCCCGGGGACCTGGCGCTCGCCCTCGACTGGGAGCCCGCGGAAGAGGCCGTCGCCGGGACGGAATGACGGAGGCGCGACGGCAGGGTTCGGCGCCGGCCCGCAGGCGGACTCGGCCTCCGCCCGGAAGAGCGGCCACCGCCCGTCCCCTCGCCGAGCTGGAGAACGATGCGATTCTCGCAGCCCTTCGCGAACACGAGGGAAACCGCAGCCGGGCGGCCGATGCGCTCGGGATCAGCCGCACCACGCTCTGGCGGAAGCTTCGGGAACTGCAGTGAACGGAAAGGAACTGAACGTCAGAGTACGCCCGGCAGCGAGAAGAACCCCACGACGTACACCGGCAGCACGAACAGATACAGCACCGTACCGACCAGGATGGTGAACGAAACGGAGTCTTCGTTCAGTCCCGCCTGCGAAGCCATGACGGACAGGTTGGTGGCGGGGGGAATGGTCATCTCGAGGAACAGGACCCATTTCTGCGTGATCGAGAGCGGCAGCCGCGGAAGCAGGAAGTACGCGAGGGCGAAGAAGATCCCCGGCAGCAGAAGGAACCGGATCCCCGAGACCGCGAGGGTCAGGGGCAGCAGACGGCGAAGGCTTTCCCGTTCCGGCCGGAGCTGGCCGATCATCGTGCCGAGGATCAGCAGGATGACCGGAAAGGTGATCTGTCCGAGCCGTTCGAAGGAACGGAGCAGGTAGAGCAAGGGGAGCCCCGGGTCGAGCAGCAGCGGCTGCAGGCCCGAGACGAGCACGAACAGCCCGGCGAGAATTCCGATGAGCGGGGGTGTGACGAGCTCTCCGATCCGCGGCCGCCTGCCCTTTCCGGTCGTCAGGTAATTTCCGAGCGACCAGATCAGCGGGGTTTCGGCGAGCAGATAGGTTCCGACATAGAGCGACGGCGTTGCGATCCCGAACATTCCGGCAAAGAACGGAAGGGTCAGAGGGAAGAGCTCGGTCAGCGTCAGGGGAATCATTCCGGCGTTCCCGAACGATGCGAGCGCCACTCCGACCCGCCGTTCGCGGCGCGGCAGAGGCAGGAGCCGGAATATAGCGAACGAGAGCGCGAGGGAAAGGCCGATGATCAGGAGCGCCGCGACGGGGAACAGCATGCTGTCCCGCACGTCCGCCGGATCGGTCTGGCTGATTCTCGTGAAGAAGTAGAGGGGAAACGTGACCCGGACCATCATCCGGCTCAGCCCCTGGAAGAACGGTCGTTCCCAGCTTCCCCGCCGTCCGACGATGAAACCGACCGCCAGCAGACCGATGATCTGAAGAAGGGTGAAGAACACCGGGAGAAAAAGAGACTGCGCGTCGATGACGGACCTCCGGAATGTTCGGGAATGCGGACTGCGGATTGCATCACGCGGAAGGAACGGAATCGGGTGCGGGTCGGGAGGGGCTCGGGCGGCCCCTCCCGCCGGCACTCAGGCCCCGAGCCAGCCTCCGTCGACCGGCAGCGTGTGGCCGTTGATGAAGTTCGATGCCTCGGAGGCGAGGAACACCACCGGCCCGAACAGGTCGTCGAGCTCTCCGAGCCGTTTCATCGGAATGCGTCCGAGGACCCAGTTCAGCTTCGCCGGGTCGGCGAGGAACTTCTTCGATATGTCGGTGACGGTGAAGACCGGGGCGATCCCGTTCACGTTGATCCCCTTCGGCCCCCACTCGATCGCGAGGGAACGGGTCAGCTGGTTCACCGCTCCCTTGCTCGGCGCGTAGGCCGCGTCCTCCGCCCTGCCCTGGAAGCCGCGGACGGAGGAGATGTTGATGATCTTCCCCCTGCCCTGCTTGAGCATCTGCGCACCGGCGTGCTTGCAGCAGAGAAACACCGACTTGACGTTCACGTCCATCACCTGCTGCCACTTCTCGAGGTCGTACTCGGCGAGCGGCTGCAGGTGGACCATGCCCTGGCTGGTGACGAGAATGTCGAGCTTCCCGAACGTCTCGACGACCCGGCCGATCATCGAACGGACCTGCGCCTCGTCGGTCACGTCGACCGCGATGGCGAGGCCCTTCCGCCCGAGCTTCCGGACGGCATCGGCGGTTTCCTCGAGCCCGGCGGGCCCGCGGGAGGCGACCGCCGTGTCCGCACCCGCCGCCGCCAGGGCCAGGGCCATCGCCTGGCCCAGGCCTTTCGTGCCGCCCACCACGAGGGCGGATTTCCCGTCGAGCCGGAACCGGTCCAGGGTTCCCGGCGCCTGCGAGCTGATTCGATCCAGATCGCTCATCGCATCAGCCTTCGGCGGGCATGATGTCGATGAGGCCGGTCGCCTTGTCCTCGACCCGCTTCGTTTTCACGCCCGTCATGACGGTCAGTCCGAGCTCGACCCGGTAGCAGCAGCGGGAACCCGGCTCCAGATGCCCGACATGCACCTGATCGTTCTTCACGTCGTGTACCACGACGTGGATATGCGGTTCGCCGCCCGCCACCGAACCGAGCAGGGAGCCGACTTCGACCGGTCCCTCCAGGGTGAAATTCCGGTCCTTCGGGGGCAGATCCGTCCCGGTGATCGTGTGGAGCTTGCAGATGTCCATCGACCCGATTCCCGAGGTGATGAGCGCGGCGTCGATATTCTCCTTCTTCAGATACGCCCGCAGTTCCTCGATAATGAGGTCGCCCCGCTTGAACGCGACCATCAGCTTCTTCGTTCCCTGAGATTCCGGTATGACGATCATGAAAGCCTCCTAGCGCAGAAGATTCGGTATCCACAGCACAAACTGCGGTACATAGGTGATGATGAGCAGGGTCGCGATGAGCGGAATGAAGTACGGCAGAATCGCCTTCATGACGTCCTTGATCGGGACCCTCGCGATATTGCTCACCATGAAGAGAGAAAGCCCCATGGGCGGAGTCACCAGCCCGATCATGATGTTGAAAATGAACACCAGGCCGAGATGGATCGGATCGATGCCCGCGCCGACCAGCGGCGGGACGATGATCGGGACCAGGAGCAGGGTTGCGGTGGTGCTGTCCAGGAACATTCCGACCACCAGCAGGATCCCGTTCAGGATCAGGAGCAGCACATACGGATTCGTGCTGATCGACAGCAGCGTCTCGGAGAAGAGCTGGGGAATCTGCTCGACCGCGAGAATCCAGCCGAAGAGCGACGCCGCCGCCACGATCAGCAGGATCGCCGATGTCGATTTCACCGTCTCGAACGCGGCCGTCATCAGGTGCCGCCAGGTGAGCTCGCGGTAGATAACGGTGCTGATGAGCAGAACGTACGCGACCGTGACGCTCGCGGCCTCGGTCGGTGTGAAGAGGCCCGACAGCATGCCGAAGATCAGCAGGATCGGGGTCATGAGCGCCGGGAACGCCGGCAGAAAGTCGTGAACGATTTCCCTCAGGGTCGGCCAGCGCTCGGCCCGCGGGTAGCCGCGGACGATCGAGATGAAACCGGTCATGAGCATCATCGTCACCACCGCGAGGATCGCGGGAGTGATGCCCGCGAGAAGCAGCTTCACGATCGAGACGCTCGCCACCGATCCGTAGATGACGAGCGGGATGCTGGGCGGAAAGATAGGCCCCACCGTCGCCGATGCGCAGGTGACGGCCGAAGCGAAGGAACCCGTGAACCCGCGCTCCTTCATGGCCCGGATTTCGATCTGGCCCAGCCCTCCGACGTCCGCGAGTGCGGCACCGGACATTCCCGAGAAGATCAGGCTGGCGAAGATGTTCACCTGCGCGAGCCCTCCGGGCAGCCGTCCGACGAGCGTATCGGCGAACTTGAAGATCCGGCTTGTGATTCCCGAAGAGTTCATCAGGTTTCCGACGAAGATGAACACCGGCACCGCGATGAGCGGGTAGGAATCGAGCGAGTAATGCATCCGCTGGGCGACCATGTCGATGGTGACGCCGTTCACGAACACATAAATAAGCGCGGGGATCGCGATCGCGAGCACCACCGGAAAGCCGATCACGAACAGAATGAAAAACAACGTGACAATCAGGACTCCCATCTCCAGCCGTCCTCCCCTTCCTGTTACGAACTGTGTTCCGGCATGCCGTCATCGGCATACCTGATCTCGGGATGCTTCCAGAAACCGATCCAGAGCACCGCATATTCAAACGTGGCGAGAACGAACCCCAGAATCGTGGGGAGGAAGAAGATCCAGAAAGGAATGGAAAGCGTGGCGGTGGTATTCCGGAGGTTGTGGAGCGTGGTGATGATCGATGCGGCCGCCACGGTCCCGAATACGACCACTCCGCCGGTGAATGCGAGGAAACGGATCGAAAGACGGATCCACTTCGGAAACATCGACTGCATTTCCTCCATCCGGATCTGCCCGCCGCTCCGCGTGGCGTAGGGCATGCCGATGAACACCACTCCGATCAGCAGGTACCGGACGAGCTCCTCCGCTCCCACGAGCGGAGCGAGGAAGACCACCCGCATGACGACCTGTGCGAACACCAGCAGGACCATGGCGAACAGCGCCGCGGTGGCGATATTCCGATCCGTATTCCGCATTTTCCCTCCACGCTGCATGCGCCGTCCCTCCGTTCCAAAGAGCCCTCCCGGGGCACGAGGCGTCCGGGAGGGCCGGTCACACGTGTACGATAAACCGGTTCAAGTCGGTAATCAAGTCTTCGAAATGCCTACTTCATCGCCTGGATGCGCTGTACGTACTCGGCCCAGCCCGGGAAGTCTTCCCGCACCTTCGCATTGACCGCCTGGCGGAACTCGTCCACCTTCAGGCCGTCGGCTTCGGTGATGAACGTCATTCCCTGGTCCTTCAGCTTCTGCGTGATGTCCTTCTCGTCCTCTTCCGCCCACTGCAGGGAGGTCTCGGCCATGAGGGCGAGGGCGTCCATGAAGAGCTCACGGTCCTGCTGCGGGATCTTGTTCCAGGAGTTCTCGTTGATGAAGGTGGCGAGCACCGAGTGCATGTGGTTGGTCATCATGATGTGGGTCTGCACTTCGTAGAACTTCTGAGCGTAGATGTTCGTCAGCGGGTTTTCCTGGCCGCTCACCACGCCGGTCATCAGGGCGGTGTGGAGTTCGGCGATCTCGACCGGGGTCGGGATGGCGCCCATGCCCTGGATCATCGTCAGCCAGAGCTGGAGGGGCACGCCGCGGATCTTCTTGCCCTTGAGGTCTGCCGGCGAGTAGACCGGGAAGTTCGCCGAGAGCTGCCGGGCGCCGCGGAAATGGCTGCCGATGACGCGCATGCCCGCCGCATCGACCAGCTTCTTGTTCAGGTCCTGGAGCACCGGCGAGGTCCGGGGATTGGTCGCCTCGATCGCGTGACGCTGGTCCCGGTAGAGATAGGGAGCATTGAAGACCGACATGTCGGTGAGGAACTTGCCGAGCGAGGCGAAGTCATGGTGGGCCATGTCGATCGCGCCCGACTTCACTCCGTCGACCATTTCGCTCACGCCGCCGAGCTGGGAGTTCGGGTAGACCTGCAGAACCAGGCGGCCCTGGGTCCGCTCCTGCACCAGCTTCGCGAGCTCCGCCGCGTACCGGGTCTGGGGCTCTCCAGCTACGCCGACGTGGGCGTACTTCA
Organism: uncultured Spirochaetota bacterium; assembly: GCA_963728215.1. Classification (GTDB taxonomy): domain Bacteria; phylum Spirochaetota; class Spirochaetia; order CAVSJD01; family CAVSJD01; genus CAVSJD01. Next base: position 31,610 of record CAVSJD010000019.1, read on the forward strand.
GGGTGATCGGCTTGGCAGCGGCCGCCGCACCCGCGGTTTCCTTCTCTCCTCCGGCGAACACGGCGGTCGCGGTCGCGAGCAGAAGGGCGAATACCAGAAGAATGCTTACGGTTCTTTTCATGGGAACCTCCTTACAGATTTCCTCGGATAACGGCCGGCCGGCCGTCTCCTGGAGTCTCTTCGAAGATATCATGACTCCGCCGGTCATGGTATGGACGAATCCGGGGAAAAGTATGTACAAAATTGACAGGTAAACGTTTTCCTCCTATACTGGCATTCACCGCCTCGGCGGCATTCCGACCGGAGCGGAATCGTTCGGAGCGAGGTGATCCCATCAGGCGAACGTTGCCGCTTCTGCTGTTCGTTCTCATCTGCGGATACGCATCCGCCGCCGGCGAGTATGCCGGAAAACGGATTCTCTACATCGACTCCTACCATCAGGGATGGCCGTGGAACGACGGCATCGCGGACGGAATCCGGAAGGTCCTGGACGACAGCGGTGCGGACTTCCGCATCTTCTACATGGATACCAAGCGGAATGCCTCCGAAACCTTCAAGCTCGCCGCCGGCGAAAAGGCGAAGAAGCTGATCGAGGAGTATCGGCCGCATGTGGTCATCGCCTCCGACGACAGCGCCGCCAAGTACGTCATCGCCCCCTATTATCTCGGCAGCCGGATTCCGTTCGTCTTCTGCGGCATCAACTGGGATCCCGCGCAGTACGGGTTTCCCGCCGAAAACGTCACGGGAATGGTGGAAGTGAACCTGGTCGACCGGATGATCCGGCAGCTGCAGAAGTATGCTCCCGGGAACGGCACCAGGATCGGGTATCTTGCATCGGACACCTACACCGAGCGGCAGGACGGGGAGTACTACCGGAACATGCTCGACATCGACATGGTCGAGGAAGTCTATGTGACCAGCTATGCGGAATGGAAGCGGTCGTTCATCGCGCTCCAGGAGAAGGTGGATATTCTTCTGGTCGGGACACCGGGCCTGGGCGACTTCGATTACCCGGATGCCGAACGCGTCGCGCTGGAATACACGAAGGTGCCGACCGGGGCGATGAACGAGTTCCTCATGCCCTATGCCCTTCTCGGCTATCTGAAAGTCCCCGAAGAGTTCGGGATCTGGTCGGCCCAGACGGCCCTGCGGATTCTGGACGGTGAGCCGGCGGACACGATCCCGATGGTCACCAACCGCCGCTTCGACCTGATCCTGAACCTGAAGATCGCGGACCGGCTCGGAATCATCTTCAGCACGAGCATGCTGAAGAACGCGGAAATTCTTCGATGAGAATCCAGAACGAGCTGAACATCCTGTCCGCCACCATCCTGGTGCTCCTCGCCGTCGCCATCGTTTCGCTCGGCATCATCATGATGACGCGAACGGTGTACGACCTGAACTCCCGTCTCCTCGAGCTGGAGCTGTCGAACATCAAGCGCAAGGTCGAGTCGATCTACAATATCCTGGTCGAAACCGAGCTGATGACCGTGGACAAGTACGTCCGGTCGGCCCAGCGGGAAGTGGTGGATGATCTGGCGGACTACCAGTTCGGAGAATCGGGGCATCTGTACATCATCACCGACCGGAACCGGGTCATCTTCCATCGGTATCTCGGGGAGGGGGAAACCCTGGACTCCGGCTTCGCCGATGCGATGCGGGAGCGGAAGAGCGGCATTCTCGAGTACCGTTACGCAGGAAAGGCGCGGTTCTCCGTTTTCGATACCTTCGAGCCCTGGGACTGGACCATCGCACTCTCGATCACCAAGGAGGAGATGTTCGCGTACCGGGCGGTCTTCGTAAGGATCGTGACGTTCGTGACCGGCCTCATTTTTCTCCTCAGCCTCTTCATCTTTCTCTTCTTCTCCCGACGGATCACCGGCGCCATTCAGAAAACCCTCGCATGCCTGAAGGAGGCGGAGGGAGGCAACCTGAACGTCCGGATCGTGCCCGAGACATCGACGGAAGAAATCGTGGTGCTGCAGCAGGGGATCAACTCGATGATCGCCCGGATCCGCGAACGGACGGAGGAGCTGCTGCAGAGCAAGGAAGAGCGGATGCTCATCGAGCGGCGGCTGCTCGAGGAGGAGCTCCAGCACAAGGAAGCCGAGATCAGCGCGCTGCAGAGCCAGATCAATCCGCATTTTCTCTATAATACGTTAGAATGTCTCAACAGCATCGGCGCGCTGCACGATGTGCCGGAGATCCAGGAGATCGCGATCAGTCTTTCCAACCTGTTCAAGTACGCGATCAAGGGCGGGAAGATCGTTACCGTGGCCGAGGAACTGCGGAGCGTCGAGGATTACCTGCGGATCCAGAAGATCCGCTTCCTCGAGAAATTCGAGGTCGACATCCGGATCGATCGGGAACTGCTCGAAGTGAAGATGCTCAAGTTCCTCCTCCAGCCCATCGTGGAGAATTCCATCTTCCATGGACTGGAGCCGAAAATGGGCGCCGGCCGGCTCTCTCTGATCGGGACCGGCAGCGACGGACTGCTGGAGCTCACGGTATCGGACAACGGGATCGGGATGGAATCCGCCAGCCTGGAGACGATCCGGAGCGGCCTGGAGCACGGACTCGAGTTCGGCAGCGGCGTGACAGCGACGGTTACCGCCGAACGACGCTCGCTGGGTCTTTCGAATATCCAGAACCGGATCCGGCTCGTCTACGGCGAGCAGTACGGGCTGCGGATCGAAAGCACTCCCCATGCCGGCACCTCGGTTTCCATGCGGCTGCCGATGCTGTAGGAGAAACAGGATGCTCAGTGTCATTCTCGCGGACGACGAACCGTACATTCTGCAGGGGCTCCAGCGGAAAGTTCCCTGGACCGAGCTGGGATACCGGATCGTCGGAACGGCCGGCAACGGACCCGACTGCCTGAACCTGGTCCGGGAACTGTGTCCCGACATCCTCGTCACCGACATCCGGATGCCGGGAATCACCGGACTCGATCTGCTCGAACGCATCCGCCGGCTTCCCGCCCCTCCCCGGGTGATCTTCATCAGCGGCTACTCCGAGTTCGAGTACGCCCGACGGGCCCTGGACCTGGGCGCCGTCGCGTATCTGCTGAAGCCGATCGAGAAACAGGTGCTGCACGACGCGCTCGACCGCACCCGGAAGAGCATCGAGCAGGAACAGCGGGACAGCGAGAGCCGCATCGAACGAAGCACCCGTGAAACGCTGGAATTCCTCCGATCCCTCGCGACCGGGACCGATTCCGGCGTCATCCTGGACCGTCTCGGTCTTTCGGGAAGGTACGACGGGTATCTCTGCGTGGCGGCGGAACCGCAGGACGGAATCGAGGAACTGCTGCGGAAGCGGGACTTCCCCACCGATGCCGCGCCCCTGCCGCTGGGAGAACGGTCGACGGTCTGGGTCCTGAACCTTCCCTCGAACCGGGTGGACGGCATCGTGCGGAGCCTGATCCGGAGAGGCGCCGACGGGCGTGCGGCTGGAATCAGCCTGGCCGGACGGGACCCCCGGGAGATCTCGGAGCTTATCCGCCAGGCACGGGTCGCCGCACTGAGCTGTTTCTCCTCCGGGGAACGCTGCGCGACCCGGTACGCGCCCGGAACTTCCGGCGCCCTGACGGAAATGATACCCGACTTCGAGTCCCTGTTCATCGCCGGCAGCGAATCGAGGATCCATCGACTCCTGGACGAGGTCAGGGAGATATGCATCCGGCAGCGGCCGTCCGTGGAAGAGGTGCTCGAGTTCTTCAACCTTTTCGCGGCCCTTCTGGGAAGACTGCATCCCGACGGGGCCCGGAAACTGCCTCCCGTTCCCCTCGCTCCCGACTTCGAACGGCTGACCGGACGATTCACGGATGCGGGCCGGATGATCGAGTACCTCCAGGAGGCGGTGCGGGAGCGGATCCGGCCACCCGGCGAGGGGGGCGCGGGCGGAGACGGATACGAGGGAGATGTGACGGCGGCCGTCCGGCAGTATGTCCGGAACCATCTCGACGCCGATCTGACGCTCGATCACCTCGCGGAACGGTTCGGCCTGGAGAAGGCGCAACTCGGGCTGCTGTTCCGCACCGGAACGGGGAGAACGCTCGCGGAGTACGTGCGGGAGCAGCGCATCGAGCATGCCTGTTTCCTGCTCCGGAATACCCGCCTGACCGTCCAGGAGATCGCCGCGATGTGCGGATACCCGGACTACTTCTACTTCGCGAAACTCTTCCGCCGCGAGCGCGGCATCACCGCTTCGGACTTCCGGAAGCAGGACGTGCCCTCGACATGAGCGCCGGAGCGTCCCCACCGTACTCATCATGAAGCATCTTCTGCAGTATAATCGAGAGAAGGAGGAGATCATGAGAACGCTGGTGACATATCGGACCTTCCGCGGCACGAGCCGCGAGTACGCGCTGCGGATCGCCGAGGCCGCGGGCGGCAGTGCGGTGCCGTTCAGGGAGGCGAGCGGAAAGGCGATCGCCCAGTACGACCGGATCGTCGCGGTGTCCGGAACCTATGCGGGATGGATGCCGCTGACGGGTTTTCTCAAACGACGGTGGAAGCAGCTGGAGGGCAAGATGGTTATCGCGGTCGCCGTCGGCGCGGCTCCCGCGGATCATGAGGGGAGCCGGATTTCGTACCGCCGGATTCCGGAAACGATCCGGGAGCGGATCGAGTTCTTCAAGCTTCCCGGCGGACTGGGAGACAGGGTTCCGTCCGAGGAGGAACGCCGTCGGGCGCTCGAGCCGGTCCTGGAACGGGTTCGCGGAGAAGTCTGAGCCGCTGCGGAATCGCTGCGGCCTACCCCTTCAGCATGAGCTGATAGATTTCGACGTCGAGGAATCTTCCGAACTTGTAGCCGACTTCCCGCATCGTTCCGATCAGACGGAAACCGGCCTGTTCGTGGAGCCGGCGGCTCGCCTCGTTTCCGCCTGCAACCCGGGCGATGATCGTGTGCAGGTCGAGTCCCCGCGCCCGGGCGAGAAGCGCGCCGAGGAGCATCTTTCCGATGCCCTTTCCCCGATCGGCTTCGGCGATGTAGATCGACAGCTCGACGGTGGAGTCATAGGCGCAGCGGTCGGACCAGGGTGACAGGGATGCCCATCCGACGATGCCGGTCCCGCCCTCCGCAACCAGGACCGGATGCGTGTCGCCGTGCTTCCGGAACCATTCCCGCTGCGCAGCGACGCTTTTCGGCTCCGTGTCGAAGGTCGCCGTGGTGTGGAGCACGGCCTGGTTGTAGATCTCGGTGATCGCGGCGATATCCGCATCGAACGCTTTCCTGATACCGATCATTCCTGCAGGCTCCTTCTCCTTCCGCCGCATCAGCCGGCGGCGGGAATCGCTTCCCGTCCGTCGAGGAATTCAGCGAGAATCGCCGCAGTATGGGAGATCGTTTCCCCGGTGTCAATCCCGCTCCCGGGGAAAATCCCGGCGGTTCGCTCGGCGACCTCCTCCGGGCTGTCCGCGGAGCCGGCCGTGCCGCTTCCCGCGGCTGCCTGTCTCCGTCCGAGCAGGACGAGCTCTGCCGGCGTCCCCGCCGCGACGATCCGGCCGCCCCTGTCCCCGCCTTCCGGGCCGAGATCGATGATCTGGTCGGCCTCGGCGATCACGTCGAGGTTGTGCTCGATCACCACCACCGTGTTTCCCGCATCGGCGAGGCGGTGCAGTACGCGGACGAGTTTCTCCACGTCGGCCATGTGAAGGCCCACGGTCGGCTCATCCAGCACGTAGAAGCAGCCGCCCGATCGGCCGGTACCCGGCTTCGCCCGGGACAGCTCGGTGACCAGCTTGATCCGCTGGGCTTCACCGCCGCTGAGGGTGGGACTCTGCTGACCGAGGGTCAGGTAGCCGACTCCTACGTCCTGCAGCAGCCGGAGCGGATGGGCGATTTTCGGCTGGGCGGCAAAGAATTCCACCGCCTCGTCCACGCTCATGGCGAGCACCTCGGCGATGTTCTTCTCCTTGTACCGGATCTGCAGGGTTTCGCTGTTGAACCGGGCGCCTCCGCATTCCTCGCAGGGAACGAGCACGTCGGGGAGAAAACTCATCTCGATGCGGTTCATCCCCTGCCCGGCGCAGGACTCGCAGCGGCCGCCCGCGACGTTGAAGGAGAACCGGCTCGCACCGTAGCCGCGCATGCGGGCGTCGGGAACGGAAGAGAAGAGCCGCCGGATCTCGTCCCAGAAGCCGACGTAGGTCGCGGGGCAGGAGCGCGGTGTTTTCCCGATCGGCGTCTGGTCGACTTCCAGGACCCGTTCGACGGCTTCCCATCCCTCGATCGACTCGCAGCCCCGCAGCCCCGGATCCGGCCGGTCGGACCCCGCTCCGCCGGAGCGCTTCCCCCGCTTCCCGCCGGGCCTGGCTTCGATCACCAGCTTCCGAAGATTCGCGTACAGGACGTCCCGGACGAGCGTACTCTTCCCCGAGCCGCTCACACCCGTCACCACGTTCAGCCTGCCCAGCGGGAACTCCGCGTCCACGCCCTTGAGGTTGTGCATGGACGCTCCGTTGATGCGGAGCTGGTCTCCGCCGGTTTCCCCGTCGGAAGCCGAATCCTTTCCGTCGCCGGACGGCGCATCGCTTCGGGTGCGGTCGCCGGTCGGATGGCGCAGGGGCGTCCGCAGATACGCCCCGGTGACGGATGCGGGGTGGACCAGGATTTCGCCGGGAGAGCCGGCGGCGATTACCTCGCCGCCCGCGGTTCCTCCCCCGGGACCGAGATCGATGACCCAGTCCGCCTGGCGGATCGTGTCCTCGTCATGCTCCACGACCACGACGCTGTTGCCCTTCCGTACCAGGGACCGGAGCGAGGCGAGGAGCATCCGGTTGTCCCGCGGATGCAGGCCGATCGTCGGCTCGTCGAGCACGTAGCAGACTCCCCGGAGATTGGACCCGAGCTGTGCTGCCAGCCTGATACGCTGCGCTTCGCCGCCGCTCAGGGTCGGAGCGGAGCGGTCGAGGGAGAGATAACCCAGGCCCACCTCTTCGAGGAACCGGAGCCTCCCCAGAAGCTCGGTGAGGATGTCCCGGGCGATCTCCCGTTCCCGGTCCTCGAGGGGCATCCCGGCGAACAGACGCTCCGCCTCGGAGACCGGAAGCGCGGCGAACCCGGCGATGTTCCGGCCGCGAAACTTAACCGCCAGAGCCTCCGGCCGGAGCCGCGTCCCCCCGCAGTCGGGACAGGGGATCTCGGATCCCTCCCAGCCGTCGTTCCAGCGGCTCTCCTCTCCGGTCTGCTCATCGTCGAAACCGGACAGATGGAGTCCGGTGCCGAAGCACCGGGAACACCAGCCGTGGCGGGAGTTGTAGGAGAACAGCCGCGGGTCGAGCTCCTCGAAGCTCCTGCCGCAACCCGGGCAGGCGCGGCTGGTGGAGAAGATCTCCTCCGGAAGTTCCCGCTCCTCCTCCCCGTCTCCCGGGGCGAGCACCGGGACGACCCGAACGGTTCCCTTCCCGTATTCGAGTGCCGGATCCAGAAGCGCCGCGAGCGCCTCCTCCGCGGACGGGGAGAGATCCACCTCTCCGAGCGGCAGGTCGATGTCATGCTCCCGGTAGCGGTCGAGCCGGGGCCACGGATGGGTCGGCACCGCTTCGCCGTCCACCCGCAGCGTCTCGAAGCCTTTCTGCCGGGCCCAGGCCGCCAGGTCGGTGTAGTACCCCTTGCGCGCGGTCACGAGCGGGGCGAGGATCGCGACCCGGCTGCCCGAATAGTCGCGAATGATGTCCGAGAGGATTCCTTCCCTGCTCCGCGACCGGATCGGCAGATCGCAGTCGGGACAGTACCGGGTTCCCAGCTTCACGAAGAGAAGCCGAAGGAAATGGTAGATCTCGGTCATGGTCGCGACGGTACTCTTGCGGCCGCCCCGGCTGGTCCGCTGCTCGATCGCCACCGTCGGGGGCACGCCGATCACCCCGTCCACGTCCGCACGGGAGGCGGGCTGGACGAACTGCCGGGCATAGGCGTTCAGCGACTCAAGGTACCGCCGCTGTCCTTCTGCGAAGAGGATGTCGAAGGCGACGGTGCTCTTCCCCGATCCGCTCACGCCGGTGATCACGGTGAAGGCGTCCCGGGGGATCCGGACGTCGATGTTCCGGAGATTGTGCTCCCGGGCCCGGCGGATCAGGATTTCCCGCCCGTTTCCCGCCGGTACTCCGGCTCCTTCCCCTGCCGGTACTCCGGCTCCTTCCCCCGCCGGTACTCCGGCTCCTTCCCCCGCCGGGACTCCGTCTCCTCTCCGCCGGCCGTGACTTCTTCCCGTGCAGGACCCGACGCCCGTTCCGCGAGGGCAGTCTCCCGGGCGAAGTACTCCCGCAGGGAATTCCCGGTTCGGCTGCCGGGACAGCGGGCGATTTCCTGCGGCGTGCCTTCGCACACCACCAGGCCGCCGGCCTCGCCCCCTTCGGGACCGAGATCGACGATCCGGTCCGAGGCGGCGATCACGTCCAGGTTGTGCTCGATAAGGACCACCGAGTGCCCCGCGGCGATCAGCTCGCGAAGCGCTCGCAGGAGCACCGCGATATCGTCGAAGTGAAGCCCCGTCGTCGGTTCGTCGAAGAGAAAGAGACTCCGCCCGCCGCGCTTCCGTCCCCGGCTCTCGGCGAGGTATCCCGCGAGCTTGAGCCGCTGGGCTTCTCCGCCGGAGAGGGTCGGGACAGGCTGGCCCAGCCGCAGGTAGTCCAGCCCGACCGCCCGCAGCGGTGCAAGTCCCCGGAGAACATCGGGCTCCGCTGCGAAGAATTCGCAAGCCGACTGCACGGTCATTTCCAGTACGTCGGCGATCGACTCTCCCCGGAGCGCAACCTCGAGAATCTCCTTCCGGTAGCGGCGCCCGTCGCACTCCGGGCACCGGAGATACACATCGGAGAGGAACTGCATTTCGATGTGCTCGTATCCCGTGCCCTTGCAGGTCGGGCAGCGCCCGGTGCCGGCGTTGAAGCTGAAAGTCCCGGCGGTGTAGTCCCGCTCCCGGGCGAGCGGCTCTGCGGCGAACAGCTTCCGCACCGCGTCGAACGCTCCCACATAGCTCGCGGGGTTTGATCGGGCGGTCCGGCCGATAGGGCTCTGGTCCACCATCACCACCTCATCCACGAGCTCGTGGCCGAGGATCTCCCGATGCGCTCCCGGCTGCTCGACCGGCTTGCGCTTCAGCTTCAGCAGGCCGCGATAGAGGATGTCCTCCACCAGGGTGCTCTTGCCCGAACCGCTCACCCCGGTGATGCACGCGAGCGTTCCCAGCGGAATCGACACGTCGATCCCCTTCAGGTTGTGCTCTTCCGCCCCGAGAATCCGGATCTCCCCCGAGGCCCGCTTCCGCTCCGGCCGCTTCCGCCGGGTACCGGTACCGTCGTCGGCCGCGGACCCGTCCCCGGAGCGGGAGCCCGAGGCACCCGCCGGCGTCCCTTCCGCGGCATCCCGGACCCGCTTTTCTCCCGAAAGGTACCGTCCCGTCAGGGAGTGCGGATCGTCGACCAGCCCGGAGAAGGTCCCCGTATAGACGATCTCGCCCCCGTGCTCGCCGGCGGCCGGGCCCATGTCGATCACCAGGTCTGCGGCACGGATGACGTCCGGATCGTGTTCCACGACGATGATCGTGTTGCCCGCATCCCGGAGGCGGGTCAGGATTCCGATCAGCCGGTCGATGTCCCGGGGATGCAGCCCGATGGACGGTTCGTCCAGGATGAAGAGCGTATTCACCAGGGAGGTCCCCAGCGCGGTCGTGAGATTGATGCGCTGCACCTCGCCGCCGCTCAGGGTCCGGGACTGGCGGTCCAGGGTCAGGTAGCCCAGGCCGACCGCCGTCAGGTAACGGAGCCGCTGGCGGATCTCCCCGAGGAGCATGCCCGTAGCCTCGTCCGCAGGCGCCGGCAGCCGGAGCTCCGAGAAGAAGGCGAGACAGCGATCGATGGGCAGCAGCATCACGTCCCGAAGACTCAGGCCTTCGATCCGGTAGAGCAGCGCCTCCGGCTTCAGCCTCGCCCCCTCGCAGGCGGGACAGAGGCCGTAGGAGCGGTAGCGGGAGAGGAGCACCCGGATATGCATCCGGTAGCTCTTCGATTCGAGCCACGCGAAGAACCTGTCGACCCCGTACCACACCCCCTGCTCCCAGGGTCCTTCGCCCGCCAGCACCCAGCGGCGGGTATCCTCGTCCAGATCCTGCCACGGGACGTCGAGCGGAACGCCCCGTTCCCGGGCGTACTTCTCCAGGTCCTCCTGGCACTCGCGGTAGCTCTCTCCCTGGAACGGCCTGATCGCACCCTGGCGGATGGTCCGGGTCGGATCGGGGGTCACCAGGCCGTAGTCGATCCCGATAATCCGGCCGAAACCGCGGCAGCTGTCGCAGGCCCCGATGGGTGAGTTGAAGGAGAAGAGATTCGGCACCGGGTCCCGATACCGGATATCGCAGTCGGGGCAGTGCAGGTCGTCGGAGAAACGAATCGGCGCCTCGAGGACGCCGTCCTCTCCCGCGGGATGAATCTCGACCGTGCCCCCGCCGTGCCGCAGGGCCGCCTCGAGGTCCTCGAGAATCCTGCCGCGGTTCTCCGGGCGCAGGCGGATCCGGTCCTGGATCACCCGCAGCACGTCACCCTCCCGTCCGAGAATCCGGTGATAGCCCTGCTTCGCGAGCAGATCGAGCACCTCCTCCTCCGGGAGGTTCCGGGGCAGCGGGACGGGGAAGGCGATCAGCAGCCGCCTTCCCGGTTCCTCCGCCGCTCCGGCGTCAGCCGCTCCGGCGTCAGCCGCTCCGGCGTCCGCGGCGGTTGCCGCTCCTTCCGGCCCTTTCTCCCCGAACCGGAGCTCCAGCTCTTCCATGATCGAGTCCGGACTGTCCCGCCGCACCGGCTTTCCGCAGCCCCGGCAGTGGAGCTGCGCGGCCCGGGCGAACAGCAGCTTGAGATGATCGTTCAGCTCCGTCATGGTGCCGACGGTGGACCGGGACGTCCGGACCGGGTTGGTCTGATCGATGGCGATGGCAGGCGGGATCCCTTCGATCCGGTCCGCCTGCGGCTTGTCCATCCGGCCCAGGAACTGGCGCGTGTAGGGCGAAAAGGTTTCCACGTATCGCCGCTGCCCCTCGGCGTAGATCGTGTCGAACGCGAGGGACGATTTCCCGGAACCGCTCACCCCGGTCACAACGATCAGTTGTCCGAGGGGGATGCGGAGGGAAAAGCCCTTCAGGTTGTTCTGCCGGGCTCCTTCGATGGTGATGTATTCCTGTACGGCCGGTCGGCCGGGGTCGTGTTCGGGTCGATTCATATCGTTGGGTACTCTGTTTTCCGGTGGATGTACGGCGCGAACGGATCATTCGCGGCTGCTTCTTTTCCTACCGATTGTATCAGCTTTTTCGCATCCTGTCCATTTCCCGCCGTCCGGCTCATCGTTCCGATCCACAGTGTGGATGAAAATCCGCGGTACGTCCAGCGGGATGGTGAGGGTCCCGTACGGTCGGACCCGGAGCTGATCCGCCGGTCCGTCCGGAATCCCCTCCGATTTGCCCCGGGTCGGTCCGTCGATGCACATTGTATGTGGTACGCGAAGTATTTTCGAACGATAAGGAGATGGTATGAAGAACGCAACGATTCGAGCACCCTTCGTGATCCTTCTGGCGATGGTATTCCTGCTGGCCGCATCGACCTTCCTCTCGGCTCAGGAAGGTCAGCAGGAAAGTCGGAAGGAAGGCGCAGCGGAATTCATTCTGATGCAGGATCTGATCGGATACCAGGTCGTAGACGGGAACGGCGAAGTCCTGGGAGACCTGCAGGACCTGGTCATTACGCTGGACGGATCGGTCCCCTACCTGCTGGTCCGTTTCACTCCCTTCATCTACGATTACCAGTTCGGTCAGCAGCTGCATCTGGTTCCGTTCGAAATGGCTGATCTGAATCCCGGGCAGGAGCAGGTCCGCCTGGCGAGGCTCGAGGCGGAACAGCTCTCGGCGGCGCCTCCGGTGAACAGGGATGAGATGCTCAACCCCCGGCAGGAATGGGACCTCGCGTTCCGGGATTGGTGGCTCGCGGAGCCCCGCTACAATTATGACGTGCAGATCGATCCCGGCCCCGGCACGAGCGAGCAGGATCTCAAAGAACTCGCCGCGCGGACCGAAGCGGGACGCATCATGCTTGCATCGGTCCTTGACGGATACGATATCCTTGATGCGAAGGGAGACGACGCCGGCGACGTGGAAGGAGTCATGCTCAATACGCAGAGCGGCAGGGTGGAATATCTGGGTCTGAGCAGCGGATCGGGCTTCCTGGGCCTCGGCGAACAGATATACCCCATACCGTTGGAGCGTCTGTCGATCGACGTCGAAGAGGACGAGGTGCGGATCAGTGTCACCGAATCGACGATGGAGAACGCTCCCGGGTTCGACGATGAAAAGGCATGGGCCGAAACACCGGCATCGGAGTGGACCGCGAAGGTTAAGGAGTTCTGGAGCGGCCGCTGAGCCGCTCCCGGAACGGGGACGGGGACGATTCCCGGCGGGTTCCCGGCGGACCGGAGAGCCCGGCCCGACGGGGATGCCGCCGCGGACCGTTTCTCGAGATAAACCTGATCACCCGGATTTTATCAATTCAGGTCCTTCCGTCCCGGACTCTTCTCGAGCCGTCGCCGTCTTCGGAGGGGAAAAGTGAGACCAAGCGCGGCGAACTCGTCGTGAGCCTCGATGAACTCGTCGACCTTCGGATCGTACAGAACCGGCCCCGGCCTGAGCTTCGCGAGCATGGCGTTCATCGCATCGGATGCCAGCAGCTCCTCCTTCACGAATCGTTCGATCAGCTCGTCCGGGATGCCCCGTTTCCGGCAGGTATCCACCAGGTCTCCGCCCATGACGCGGTACACATGATAGACGTTGGAGAAGGTCTTTTTCGCCTCACTTTCGTTCATGACTCCAGTATAACGCACCTCCGGCAGAATCGGTAGTCTCCCGGACTTCCCGCCCCTTTCCGGATCGTATTGAAGTTCAATGCAGGATGCTCTATCCTGTCCTGCATATGCCGATAGCACCGGACGCCCTGCTGGCGCTCCTTTCCGCGTTCTCCAATGCGATATCGACGCTCCTTCTCAAACACGCCTATGCGAAGGGGGCGCGATCGTACCAGCAGCTTATCATCGTCAACGGGCTCCAGGCGCCGCTCTTCGGTATCCTGCTTCTGTTCGCACCTCCGATCGGAGCGATTCCCGTCGGCACGCTTCTTGGCTATCCGCTGCTCGGAACCTTCACGTATCTCGTCGCGCAGTTCGTCACGCTCCTCGCCATCCGTCACGGAGACGTGAGCATCCAGACCCCGATCATGGGTACCAAGGTGGTGTTCGTATCGATCCTGAGCGTCATTCTGCTGGGGGCGGATCTTTCGGCGGATCTGTGGATCGGCTCGGTGGCGACCATGATAGCGATTTTCCTGCTCGGCCTCTCCGCCACCCGCGGCAGCGGCTTCACCATTGCCGGAGTTGCGCTTGCCCTGGCGAGCGCCGCCTCGTTCGCCGCGATGGATATCATCCTCGTTGCCGGATCGCGGCAGCTGCATCCCTTCATCTTCATGCCGATCATGATGACCGGTGCGAGTCTGGTCGGCAGCATTCCGCTCCTTCTGAGGCCGAAGCTGGTCTTCCCGTTTCCGCCCTCCGGCAGGGGCGCTCTGTTCGTTTCAGGGGTGTTCATGGCCCTTCAGTCCGTCGCCATCGCCGTCGCCATCAGCGTGTTCCGCAATCCCACCCTGGTGAACATCGTCTACGGCACCCGTGGACTCTGGAGCATTCTTCTGATCGTGCTGGTGGGGAAACACCTTGGAAACCGGGAGCACGATATCGGAGCTCCCCGGATGGCGATGCGCTTTGCCGGAGCGGGTGTTCTCCTGGCTGCACTCGTTCTGGTACTGTGACGGCCCGTCTGCCGATCATCCCGCAGATCGCCTCCCTGCCGTACCGGTCCCTGTTCTCTGCCCACCTTCATCAATCCATGGTATATATGGTACATACAGTCGAATGCACGAAACTACCGTGGGGAGGAATGAAATGGCATTGAACGGCAGGACCGCGATCATCACCGGCGGAGGTACCGGCATCGGCAGGGCGACGGCGCTCCTTCTGGCCGACCGGGGCGTGAACGTACTGGTGAACTATTCCCGCTCGGCGGACGATGCGGAGCGGACGGCGGCGGAGCTGCGGACGAAAGGCGTGAAGGCGCTTCCGTGGAAGGCGGACGTCGCGGACGACCGGGCGGTCCGGGAGATGATCGAAGCGGCGGTGCGGGAGCTCGGGCGGATCGACATCGTGGTGAACAACGCGGGAAAAACCCATTACGTGGCGCTCGACGATCTGGAAGGCATGAAGGATGAGCTCTGGGACGATATTTTCTCCGTGAACGTGAAGGGGGCCTTCTTCGTCAGCCGGGCTGCCGCGCCGGAGCTGAAGAAGAACCGCGGCTGCATCGTGAACGTGGCCTCGATCGCCGGCACCAACGGACGCGGGAGCTGCATGGCATACGCGGCCTCCAAGGCGGCCATGCTCAGCGTGAACAAGTCGCTCGCGCTGGCGCTCGCACCGGAAGTCCGGGTGAACGCCGTCGCGCCGGGAATCGTGATGAGCCGCTGGGTCGAAGGCCACGAGGATCACGTCGAGAAGCTTTCGAAAGGCACCCCGCTCGGTCGGGCTGCGACCCCGGAGGACGTGGCGGAAGTGATCCTTTCCCTGATCGAACGGGGGAACCTCGTTACCGGTCAGGCCTGGGTGGTCGACGGAGGGTTTTCCCTGTAGGCGGCCGGCCGTTCGGCCGGGAAGCGCTCCGGCCGAACGGCATCTCCGACGCCGGGCTCAGACCGTCGGCCAGGGCGCGACGGGGCGGTACATCAGCTGCAGCCAGTTTCCCTCCGGGTCGTTGAAGAACGCGAGCCGGCCGCCGTTAAACACGTCGACCGGTTCCCCGATCAGGGACACGCCGTGGCTGCGGAGCCGCTCGACCGCGGCGTCCCAGTCTTCGATCGCGAAGGCGATGTGCAGGATCTGGCGCCCGGGCGTCGCCGGATACTCGGGACCTTCCCGGAACGGAAAAATCTCGATCAGCGAGCCGCGCCCGACAGGCCCTTCTCCCGCCGCCAGAAAGAAAGTGGCCGGACTCGCATCGTTCCGGAACACCGTCCGCATGCCGAGTACGCGTTCGTACCACTCCGCGAGAGCCGCAGTGTCCCGCGCCATGACCCCGATGTGCTCGATTCCCTTCACCATTCGGCATGCTCCTGTTCCGGTGGGATTTCCGCCGCGGTCCTGCCGCGGCGGATGATTCCGGCCCTCATCGGGCCGGCTGTGCATAGGCCTGCTTCAGCGCCGCGAGCACCGCATCGCCGAACTGCCGGGTCGAGGAGCGTCCGCCGATGTCGGGAGTCCGCACCGATCCCTCCTCGAGCACGGCGTCCACCGCCTGCCGCACCTTCTCACCCGCTTCCATCAGGTTGTCGTCGCTCTTCCGCTCTCCGAGCCAGTCGAGCAGCATCGCCACCGAAAGGATCGTGGCGACGGGATCCGCGATCCCCTTCCCCGCGATATCGGGAGCCGAACCGTGCGCCGACTGGAACAGCCCGTGCGTGTCCCCCACGTCGCCCGACGGTGCGAGGCCGAGCCCGCCGACCGTCGCGCTCGAGAGGTCGGAGATGATGTCGCCGAACATGTTCTCCGCCACCATCACGTCGAACCGGCTGGGGTCGAGCACCTGGTAGGCGGTCATGGCATCCACGTAGACGTACTCGTACTCGATCTCCGGGTACTTCTGGGCGACCTCGGTGAACACCTTCCGGAAGTAGGCGTACGACTTGAGCACGTTGGCCTTGTCGACACAGGAGACGAGCCGCTTCCCGTCGGTCGGCCGTCCGTTCCGGCGCCCCGCCAGGCGGAAGGCGTAGTCGACCACTTTCGTCGTCCCCGCCCGGGTGATGATGATCGTGTCGGTGGTGAGCTCGTCGCGCAGGAGGCAGCCGCCGTTCCGGGAGGCGTAGAGTCCTTCCACGTTCTCCCGGACCACGACATAGTCGATCCCGCGATTCGTCTCCCGAAGGGGTCCGGGAATCCGGGGCAGGAGTTTCACGGGCCGCACGCCGGCATACAGGTCGAGGTCGAAGCGCAGCTTGAAGATCACGTCGCCGTTCACTTCCCGCCCGTCGGGATGCCGCGCCTCCGGAAGGCCGATCGCTCCCATGAGCATGGCGTCCGAATCGCGGCAGTGCTCGAAAACCCCGTCGGGCATGACCACGCCCGTCTTCAGCCAGCGCTCCGCTCCGGCATCGAACGTCTCGTATTCGAAGCGGACCGCTCCGCCGTAGATATCCTCCACCGTGCGGAGCGTGCGGACGCCCTCTTCGGTGATCTCGGGTCCGATTCCGTCGCCGGGCAGAACGGCGATCCTGTAGCTAGCCATCATTTTCCTCCAGCATCTCTGTATCTCTCATATTCTGTATCTTCAGCCCTGCGCGAACCCGAACAGCCGCGGCAGGAACAGCGGGATTCCCGGGAAATAGGTGATCAGCAGCAGCACGACCAGAAGCGGGATCAGGAACGGCACCAGGGCCCGGACGACCTTCATGACCGGCAGCTCCGCGATGTCGCTCACAATATAGAGGCAGAGCCCCACCGGCGGGGTGATGAGTCCGATCATCAGGTTGAGCACCATCACCACACCCAGGTGAAGCGGATCGATGCCCATCACGAGTGCGGCGGGAAGGATGATCGGCGTCAGCATGATGATGACCGGCTGCGAGGCCATGAAGCAGCCGAGCACCAGCAGGATCACGTTCAGGAGCAGCAGGAACAGGAATGACGACGGGGCGACCTCGGTCATCCACTGGGCGAGCAGCATCGGCACCTGCTTCATCGACAGGAGCCAGCTGATGAAGCCGGTCACGGCGATGATGAACAGGGTGTTGCCCGCGGTCAGGGCCGTGTCGTACACGATATCCGGCAGGTCCTTGAGCCGGAGTTCCTTGTACAGCAGACCGATGATGAAGGTGTAGAGCACCGCGAAGGCTCCGGCCTCGGTCGGCGTGAAGATGCCCAGCAGGATCCCGCCCACGATCAGCACCGGTGCCATGAGCGCCGGGAGCGCCTGGACGAAGGTCCGGGCGATGAGCCCGATTCCCGACCGCTTCGATACCGGGTACTTCCGCCGCACCGAAATCACGAAGACCGCGATCATCAGCGAAAGCCCCATCAGGAGGCCGGGGAGAAAGCCGGCGAGGAACAGCCCGCCGATGGAAACCCCCGCCACCAGGCCGTAGACGACGAAGGAGATGCTCGGCGGGATGATCGGCCCGATGGTCGAGGACGCGGCGGTGATCGCGGCGCTGAAGTCCTTGTCGTAGCCGTCCTCGGTCATCGCCTTGATCTCGATCACACCGAGACCCGCGGCATCGGCGACCGCCGACCCGGACATTCCGGCGAAGATCATCGAGGAGAGAACGTTCACGTGGCCCAGGGAACCGGGGATGTGCCCCACCATGACCCGGGCCAGTGTGAATATGCGGTTCGTGATCCCCGTCCGGTTCATCATGTTTCCGGCGAGCATGAAGAACGGTATCGCCAGAAGCGAAAACGAGTCGATGCCGGTGGCGACCCGCTGGGCCGCGATCAGGGGATCGATACTCGCCGAAAGGACCAGGAAGAGAAGCCCGACGGCAAGCAGCGCGATGCCGATGGGTGTCCCGACGAGCAGCAGCGCAAAGAGACCGACGAGGTACGTCATCGCTTACCCTCCTCCTTCATCTGCGGCCGCGGCCGGATCAGGGCCCGCAGCGTCAGGGCGGTCTGCGAAAAGAGATAGATCACCGCGAATCCCATCCCGACCGGGAGACTCAGGTAGATGTACCAGTAGGGAATTCCCAGGGCGGGAGAGAGCTGGCCCCGGGCCAGGCCCAGCAGCCGGATTCCCAGAAATCCGAGCCAGAAGATGAAGCCGGCGGAGAGGAGCCGCACCGCCAGGTACACCCACTCCTTCGCTCGCGGAGAGAGGCTGTTCACCAGGGCGTCCACCTTCAGAAGCCGGTTCTCCTTTGCCAGGAGCCCGACCGAGAGGAAGGTCGTCCAGATGAACAGGATGCGCGACAGTTCCTCGGTCCAGCCGAGCGGATACCGGAGAAAGTAGCGGAAAATCACCTGCATGATGGTGGAAATCACCATCGCGATGAACATGACGATCAGAATCCACCGATAGAACCGGTGGAACCCGCGCTCGAACTTCTGCATAGTCGCTCCTCAGGATGAAGGTGGAGAAGGAACCGCCGGTTCGTCCGAAGGCAATCGTGTGAACGCCTCCGGCCGCCCGATGCGGATTCCCCCTCCCGATAGCGTGGCCGGAATATCCTACTGCGCGGCGACGATCTTTTTGTAGGTCTCTTCGCCGATGGTCTGCATGTACTGCTGGTGGATCTTCTTCGACGCTTCGATGAAGCCGCTCTTGTCCACGTCATAGACAACGACCATTCCTTCGGCCTCGAGCTTCTTGTAGAGCTCGCTCTGCAGCCGTGCGACCTCGTTGTTGTGCCAGAGTTCGGCGGCTTCGGCGGCGGTCCGGATGATCTGCCTGTCCTCGTCGGAGAGCTTGTTCATCACCTGGTCGCTGTTGATGAAGTAGAGCGCGGAACGGATATGCTCCGTCTTGCTGAGATACTTCGCGACTTCGTAGATCTTCCAGGTGTACATGACTTCCACCGGGTTCTCCATCGCGTCGATCACGCCCATCTTCAGTCCCATGTAGAACTCGCTCGCGGGCATGGGAGTGGGCTGCACGCCGAACGCGCGCCAGGTGTCCATGTGCATCTGGATTTCGGGGACCCGGACCTTCATTCCCTGGATGTCCTTGATGCTTTTCACGGGCCGCTTGGTGTTCACGAGGATACGCGGGTTCCGGTCGAAGAAGCCGAGAACGCCGACGCCGAACTCCTTCTTCATCTTCGCCTGCCACTGCTGTCCGATTTCACCGGTCAGCACGTTCCGAAGGTGCTCCTGGCTCTTCCAGAGATACGGAAGGTCCATGCTCGCGAACTCGGGGACGAAGTTTCCGACCACCGATCCGATCAGGGCGAACTCGGTGATGCCGCCGCGGACCTGCTCAAAGAGCTCCCGCTCGCTTCCCAGCGTCGAGTTCGGATGCACGACGATCTTGATTCTGCCGCCCGATTTCTCGGCGACCTGGTCGGCGAACATGGTCAGGGCCTCGTGCCGCGGATCTCCCACCGGGGCGAGATGACCGAGCTTGAACTCGTAGCTCTGCTTTTCCGCGGGGGCGCTCCCGGCTGCCGCCGCTCCTTCCTTCGCTCCGCCTGCCCAGAGCATTGCAACCATGGACAGAAGAAGAAGTGCAATTCCGATCCGTTTCATTCGATCCTCCTTTGGATTGTCATGGATGGGGTCACCGAAGACCCGCACTTGATATCACGTAGTACGTAGTATATAATAGCTTAGTGGAGCTGTCAAACACTTTACAGCTCAGCCGAGTGCGGATACAGTGAAACGCACGATATCGACCGACCCGAAGATGGTGATGACGATGGATTCGAGACAGACGGTATTCCGTGAAACGCTGCGGAAAGAGAAACGGTACGAGGAGATCATCGCCCTGATCAAGCAGAAGATGATCGCCGGGGAGCTCCGGTACGGGGACAAGCTGCCGACGGAGCAGGAGATGGTCGATCAGCTGGGAATCAGCAGGACCTCGGTGCGGGAGGCGATCAAGATCCTCGAAGCCATCGGCATCGTGGAGATCAAGCGCGGAGAAGGCATGTTCCTGCGCAGGACCTCATCACAGTCGAACCTCAATCCGCTGATCTTCAGCCTGATCCTCGCGAGTGACAACTCCCGCGAGCTGATCGAATTCCGGCAGCATTTCGAGAACATGGTCATCGACATGGCATCGCGGAACGGTACCGGGGAGGACTTCGGCCGGATCCGGGACATCCTTCAGGAGCAGCTCGCATCCCGGGAGCTCGCGTCCGCGGAATGGACCGAGCTCGACCTGAAATTCCATTACGCGATCCTGCAGGCGACACACAATCCGTTCATCGTCGAGATCGGGAATACCGTCTACGAACTGTTCCGCAGCAAGATCGAGGACCTCGCCCGCCGGGCGGGCAAGGAACAGTCGCTGGTCACCCACGAGCTCTATCTCAAGGCGATCACCCAGCGAGGACGACCGCGAGCATCTCGGACTGAAGCGGCAGATCGAGCAGAACTACCGGAAACTCTGGGACCAGGCCGTCGTCGACTGACGACCCGGCGGCCGGTCGGCGGGCGCCCGCGGGAGGATCCCGCCGGCTCAGGCGCCGACCGACTCCCGGAAGCTGCGGGCGATCCCGGCCGTCAGCGGACCCGGCGCTCCCGACCCGACGGGCCGGCCGTCCACCGAGATGACCGGAACGACTTCGGCCCCCGTGCCGGTCAGGAAGCACTCGTCGGCGGTGTAGAGATCGTACCGGGAGATGCGCCGCTCGAGTGCGGGAATCCCGAGCCGCTCCGCCAGTTCCATCACGAACCCCCGGGTGATCCCTTCCAGGGCCCCGTCGACGGCGGCGGGGGTCAGAAGCCGGCCGTCGCGGACGATGAACAGGTTGTCCGCGGTGCACTCCGCGACGAACCCCTCGCGGTTGAGCATGACCGCCTCGATGCAGCCTGCGTTCTTCGCTTCGATCTTGGCGAGGATGTTGTTCAGGTAGTTGAGGCTCTTGATCCGCGGGTCGATCCCGTCCGGTCCGAGCCGGCGGCTGGCCGCGGTCACCACCGGGATACCCTTCCGGTAGTACTCCTCGGGATAGAGCCGGATCGCGTCCGACGATGACGATCACCGTCGGGCGCGGACAGGATGCCGGGTCGAGCCCCAGGTCTCCGACGCCCCGGGTGACCACCAGCCGGATGTATCCCTCCCGCTTCCCTTCCCGCTTGACCGCCTCGGCCACTGTGCGCTCCATATCCTCCGGAGCCATGGGGATCGCGAGAGCGATCGCGCGGGCGCTGTCGTAGAGCCTCCGGACATGCTGCCCGAGCCGGAACGCCTCGCCCGCATAGACGCGGATTCCTTCGAACACGCCGTCCCCGTAGAGCAGTCCGTGGTCGAACACCGAGATCATCGCATCCTCCCGCCCGCAGTACCGTCCGTCGATCCGGATCGTCATCGTTCCTTCCTCCTGTCCCGTTCGATTTCTTCGTCCTCGAAAACGTCCCGGAGCATGCCGTATCCTGTTCCGAAGGTCCGGACCAGCATGCGGTCGAACCGGCGGACGATTTTCATGATGTAGATGTCGTGCTTCACGTAATCCTCCGCCAGGGTGACGAACCCGGTATTGGCGCTCCACGCGCCCTCGACCCGGCCGTCCGCGGCGAACGTCGCGACGAGGGCTTCCCGGCCGTCCGCCACCAGCGTGAATCCCCGGCCGCCCTTCTCCGAATAGAGCGTGTCCTCGATGGGATGCGCGAACACCTTCCCCGCCGTGACATCCGACGGGCCGAACCGGACGATCGCGATTTTCACGCCCTTCCGTTCCCGCCCGTGCAGCACGGGCTCCAGGGCCCGCAGCTCCTCGTCCCAGGCGGAGAGCAGAATCGTCTTCCGCGCCGAGCGCACCATGCCCTGCGTCCGTTCCCGGAACGACTCCTCCCCGGCGAGGTTCCACACCGCCGAGAGGGTCGGCCCCGTCTCGAGCCGCGACAGCTCGTCGCCCAGGCCGTGCAGGCTCTCCTCCATCCGCTCCCGGTATCCGCTCAGAAACTCCTGCGCCGGCGCCGGCACATAGCGGACCCGCTCTCCTTCCGCCAGCGCGACCGCCATCCGCTTCGCCTCCAGCCGGTCGATCACCTGGTAGATCTTGGACGAGGGGATGCCGGAGCGCCGGGCGGTTTCATAGGCGGTCGCGGGATGTTCCCGCAGCAGTGCGACGTATGCCCGGGCCTCGTACTCCGACAATCCGAGCTCCTGAAGCCGGTCCACAATATTGACTACCATGGTAGTTACTATAGGGCGACTCCCGCCGATTGTCAAGCCCGGGCCGAACGCGTACTATGGGAAGGGATGAAAGAAGAAAAACAACGCGTCCGCATCGCCGTGCGGGCCGTACTCGCGGCGATGCCGGCCGCCGAACGGGATTCGCTGAGCGCAGCCGTCGGGGATCGGCTCTTCGCAGGCTCCTTCT
The DNA here is from genome assembly GCA_963728215.1 of uncultured Spirochaetota bacterium. GTDB lineage: Bacteria > Spirochaetota > Spirochaetia > CAVSJD01 > CAVSJD01 > CAVSJD01. The sequence goes on from CAVSJD010000019.1 coordinate 53,728, forward strand.
GGCGCGAAGCCGAAGCGGTTCTCTGCTACCTGTCCCTGCCGGACGAGGTGTCCACCGACCGGATCATCGCCCGGGCCCTCGCCGACGGGAAAACGGTCGGCGTGCCGCGGATCACGGACGCAGGGCTCGCGTTTCACCGGATCGACCGCATTCCGGAGCGATGGGCGGCGAACCCGTACGGGATCAGGGAGCCGGATGCGGACCTCCCGCTGATTTCCCCGGCGAACCGGCAGGGAGGGCGGCTGCTGATCCTGGTACCGGGCCTCGCCTTCGACCGGGCGGGCGGAAGGCTGGGACGGGGACGGGGTTTCTACGACCGGTTCCTCGGTCTGCACCGTCATCCGGGCACGACGGCGGGCATCTGCTTCGCTTCCCAGCTGCTGGCCTCGGTTCCCGCCGAACCGCACGATCAGCGGATGGATATCGTGGTAACCGACCGGGAGATCCACGTGCCTCCCGCCCCGCCCCCGGCTGCCGGGGGTCCCGGAGGCCCCGGGGGTCCCGCTTCTTGATCAGAGGGAACACAAACGCTACATTAAAGAGAAAGGATGGATTCATGGCAGAGATCAAATCGGCATTGCAGATCGCAATGGAAAAGACACAGAACATCAAGGGTGACCCCGAGTCGGTAACCGCCCATGAGTTCAAAGTGAAAGGACGTCAGCTCGCTTCGGAGTATCTCGCGGAAGAGGAAGTGGATGTCAAGAAGCGGCTGAAGGGATTCTCGTCCAGGGAAACCGTCTGGGTCAGGGAAGGCTTCTTCAATTCCCTGATGGCGAACCTCACCCTGCCGTCGGACGAGACGGCGGTCGAGCGGCTGCCGAAGATCACCGCCGGTCTGGCCGCTGTGATGAAGGATCACGGGGTCCTGAATCAGGCGAAGACCCAGCTCACACAGTTCTTCACCCAGTACCTGGCGGACCGCAAACAACTGGACGAGGCGCTCCGCCAGCAGCTCGCCCCGCGCCTGCGCCAGCGGCAGCAGGAGCTTTCCCGCCAGATGGGACGCCCCGTGCAGGTCGATCCCGCATCGGACCCGGAGTTCGCCCAGGCGATGCGCCAGCATCTCGGCAGGCTCGAAGAGCAGTACCAGGGAGTGCTCGATCAGCTGAAGGAACAGCTCACGTCCATCTTCCAGAGCGGAAACCGCTGACCGCATCCTGACCGCCCGTGCGGCCGCCGCCGTCCGACCGGGCCGCGGCTGCCGTACGGGTCTTTTCCGCTTCGGCTCCTACGGCATCTCCGGATCGAAATCCGAACCGGTCTCCTCGAAGAGGCGCCCGGGCAGCTCCTGAAAGAACGCCAGCGACAGGCCGAGGCTCTCGAGCGAAACCCGTTCATCGGTGCCGTGGATCATCCGCGAGTAGTCGCCCAGCGTCATGCGCCGGTCGTGGAGGGAAAACCCGTAGACGGTGGTTCCGCGCTGCCGCCAGTAACGGCCGTCGCTCGCCCCTCCCGAGAAGAACGGCACCAGACCGACTCCCGGATGGTGCGCCTCGGCTACCTGTTCGATCGCCCGCATGAGCGGAGTGTCGAGCTCAGACACGTTGGAAGGGAAAATTCCGTGAACTCGATGGTGCTCTCTTCTCCCAGCGTACCGAGCGCTCCGAGCAGCGCTTCCTGGACCTGCTCCACCGTCTGGTCCGGCATGATGCGGGCGTCGACGGAGAGATCGCCCCGGTCCGCGATGATGTTGATCTTCTCTCCCGCGGCGATCATGTTCGGACTGAGGGTCAGCCTGCTCGCGGCATGCAGGGAGCGGGCCTTTCCGGGATCCCGGCCGTACAGCATCGCGATCCCCGCATCGATTCCCCAGGAAGTGGAGAGAAGGAGCTTCTCCGGGAACCCCTCCCCCAGCCGATCCGCCATCCGCAGATATGCGGGATGAAGGAACGGTTTCGGCCGGTACCGGCCGATCCGGAGCGCCGCATCCGCCGCCTTCAGCGCCGCGTTGTCCGAACGGTACGGTGCGCTTCCGTGCCCGGCACGTCCCCGGAAGGAGATGCGGCTCCAGGCTACTCCCTTCTCGCCCACCGTGACGGTCATCGAGGCGTTCGCCCCGTTCCCCGTGAACAGTCCGCCCGTCTCGGTGACCATATAGTCGGTCTTGACGCGGTCCCAGTGCCGCTCGACCAGCCAGCGCGCACCGTACCTCCCCGTGGACTCCTCGTCGGCGACCGCGAGGAAGAGCAGGTCTCCCGGCAGACGCCGGCCGCTGCGTGCCAGCTCCGCGACCGCTACCGCCATGGCCGCGGTCTGGTTCAGCATGTCCAGGCTTCCGCGGCCGCGGACATACCCGTCGGCGATGTCCCCCGCGAAAGGATCGAAGCTCCACTCCTCCTCGCGGGCGGGAACGACATCCATATGTCCCATGTACATCAGGGAGGGAGCCATCGGGTCGCTTCCGGGGATGCGGACCAGCAGGTTCGCCCGACCGGGGCGGGATTCCAGGATTTCACTCTCGATTCCGTACCCGTCGAAAAATCGGGCGAGACTTCTTGCCGAGAGGATTTCGTTGCCCGAGTCGGGATCACCGTCGTTCACGCACCGGTTGGTGATCAGCTCGGAGAGGAGCGGAACCAGCCGGTCACCCAGCTGCTCGTCATTTTTCATGTACCCACCCTATCATATGCCCCGTGAACCTGCAATCGAGCGGCGCCCGGGCGGAGAAACGGCCGGCTGAGGAGGGCCGGAGACGTCCGCTCACGTGCTTCCGCCTGCCGCACCGGGTTTCCGGGCGATCAGGAGGGCCTGCATGGCGCTCCGATCCGAGACCCGGATATTCCGGAAACCCATGGCTTCCATGGCCCGGACGGTCTCTCGCTCGGGCATCACCCGCTCCGGCGCCTGGTCGGCGATGTTGTGCAGCACCCATTCGCGCAGAAGGTCCGGCTTGCCGAGCGGAACGAACGCGTCGAAGAAGCGGCCGACCTGCAGGATCAGCGCGGCATACCGCTCGGATTCCTCCGGCGCATACTTGTCGGCGTTCACGAACAGGCCCCCGGAAGAGAGGACGCGAAAGCACTCCCGGAGGAGCTCCTCGCGAACGGGGGCCTCGAAGTTGTGGAGGGTGAATGCGCCGGCGACCGCATCGAACGATCCGGCCGGGGTCTCCCGGAGCCTTGTCAGAGCCTCCGCCCGGAGCAGCTCGAGCCGCCCGTCGTCGATCCACCGGGCGAGCTCCTCATGCGCTTTCCGGATCATTTCCGGCTCGTTGTCCAGGGCGAGAACACGGGCACGCCGGGTCCGCTCGAGGATCGCACGGGTGGTGCTCCCGGTTCCGCACCCGATCTCCAGCACCCGGACCGGGGGCCCGTCCGGCTGCCCTTCCGCCTCCCGTCCGGCGACCCCGTCGGCCACCCGCTGCTGGAACGCTTCGTAATCCGGGTAGGCCAGGTGGAGCAGCTCGTACTCCTCGCTCATCCGACCGGCGAACCGGCGCTCTTCCGCATGTTCATCCATACTCAGATTCTAAGCGGTCGAGCCGGAATCCACAACGGTGATTTCGGCCCGGAACGCCGTTCGGCAGGAGAGTCCGTTCTTATTTCCGGGTGAGGTCCCGGAAGAGCCGCTCGGTGTCGTCTTTCCGGCAGAGCTCGGTACCGGGCGTGATCACCGCCGCCGAACCGGCGGCCACTCCGTAGAGGATCGCGTCCTCGACCGACATGTCCCGTGCAAGCCCCAGGACGATTCCGGCGGTCATGCTGTCGCCCGCACCGATCTTGCTCCGCACGGGCACGGTGGGTGCATGGACGCGGTCGTGCCGGTCACCGGTCACCCAGAGAGCGCCTCCGGACCCGAGGGAGATGACGGCCACCTCCACCCTGCCCTTCCCGATCAGTTCCCGCGCCTGCGCAACGATCTCGTCGTCGTTTCGCGGTTCCCGGCCGGTCACTTCCCCCAGTTCGTTGAGGTTCGGCTTGATGAGATAGACCCCCTCCGCGACGGTCTTCCGGAGGGCATCGCCCTTGGTGTCCACGATGATCCGGATGCCGCTCTTCTTCGCCTCCCGGGCGAGACGGGCGTAGAAATCGTCGGGAACGCCGGGAGGCAGGCTGCCGCTCGCGACGAGGATGTCCGGTTTCGGGCCGGTGCCCAGGACTTCCTCGATCACCCGCTTCCACTCCCGCTCGCCGACCTCGGGGCCGGGCATTCCGAACCGGAACTGCCGGTCCGTCGATTCCTCGTATGCGACGATGTTCTCCCGCATGTTCCCCTCGATCCCGATCGGGTGATGGTCGAGCTTTTCGTCGTCGAGAAAATGCCGGAACCGCTCCCCGTTCGGTCCTCCCGCCAGGTAAAAGGCGGCGGATGCTCCTTCCAGCTTCAGGATCGCGCGGGAGACGTTGATCCCGCCGCCGCCGGGCTCGTTCCGGGGGCGCGAGCAGCGGAGCTTGCGTTCCGCGATGACCTGCGGCACCGTGAAGCTCGTATCGATGGCGGGGTTCATGGTGAGGGTGACGATCCGCTTCATGCGCACGGCCTCCCGGCGCCCGGCACCATCTGCGCAAGGTCCTTCGAACCGTCGGCGAGGTCGTCCGCTCCGATGACGATGCCCCGTTCCATGCACTCCCAGATCGCCATCACCTCCCGGCTCATTCCCAGGCCCGCGGCGGCGAGCAGCTTCTCTCCCCGGTAGTACCCGGCGAGGAACTTCCCGTCCTCGACCTTTCCCCGGAACACGATCCGGTCGTACCCGTTTCCGAAGCCGATGTACTTGAGCGAAGAACCGTGCTGCATGGTCCAGAAGAAGGGGATGGCCCGGAACTCCCGTTCGTCTCCCAGCATGGCGCGGGCGGCGTGCTGTCCCGTCCGTTCGGCCACCACCCAGTGCTCGATCCTGATGCTCCGGCCGTAGTAGGGATACGGGATCGATGCGATGTCCCCGGCAGCGAAGATGTCGGGATTCCTCGTTCGGAGCCGGCCGTCCACCGGCACCTCGCCCTCTTCGGTCAGGCCGGTGCCCTCCAGGTATCCTACCCGCGGCTCGACGCCGATGCCGACGACCACCAGGTCGGCTTCCACGGGCTCGCCTTCCGAGAGGCGGACCCGCTCGACCTTCCCGTTCCCTTCGATCGCCTCGACCCCGGTTCCCAGCCGGAACCGGACCCCGTTCTTCTCATGGAGGTTCCGCAGGAAACTGCCGATCTCCCGGCCGAAGATGTTCTCCATCGGGACCGCTTCGGGAGCGGCCACCGTCACCTCCAGTCCCTGGCTCGCGAAACAGGAAGCCGTTTCCATCCCGATGAAGCTCGCCCCGACCACGAGCGCCCGCCTGGCTCCTTCCGCGGCGCTCAGGATTTCCCGGGCGTCGGCGCGGCTGCGAAGCAGGAAAACCCCTTTCAGATCGTGTCCGGGCACCGGGAGGTTCTTCGGCTCTCCGCCGGTGGCGAGGAGCAGCCGGTCGTAGTGCAGCTCCTCCCCGTCCCGGAACCGCACGATCTTCCTGTCCGGCGATACCGACGAGACCGTGCGTTCCCGCATTACCTCGATATGGTGATTGAGAAAGAATTCCCCGCTGCGAAGCGGAAGCGCATCCTCGTCCGCCTTGCCGGAAAGAAATCCCTTGGAAAGATTCGGCCGGTCGTACGGCAGAAAGCGTTCCGCGGTGATCATCACCACCCGCCCGGCGAACCCTCCCCGTCGAAGCGTCTCCGCCGCCGCATCTCCGGCGGCTCCCCCGCCGAGGATCACGAAGGTCCGGTCGGTTCCCTCCGTCCCGCGGGTCTGCTCCCTGCCGGTGCGTCTGCGCAGCAGGAGCCGGCCGTTTTCCTCCCGTCCCTCGAACGAAGGCAGATCGTCCAGGGCGGGCGGTGAGAGGACTTCTCCCGAGCGGATGTCGAACCGGGAATTGTGCCAGGGGCAGGTGACGATTCCGTCGTGGATCAGGCCCTCGTTCAGCGGAGCCCCGTAATGGGTGCAGCTGTTGCCGCAGGCACAGACGTTCCCTTCGTTCCGGATGACGAGGATTTCGGTTCCCTCGACCTCCCGGACCACCGCCTTCTCCTCCGGAAACTCATCGACCGATCCGATGTCCTTCCACTCTCCTTCCGACATGCCAGCACCTCCTGAAATGGAACCACGGGGTATTTCCTCCAAGGTACTGCGGAAACGGGAACGGGTGAAGCCGACTCCGGAGCCGGCTCGCCGGAGTCATCAGCTTTCCCGGAACCGCCCGAGGAATCCCTGGGTCGTCACGTAGTTGGACTGATCCGAAAGTCGCCCGTTATTATAGTAGCGAATATACGGAACGCTGAAGTTTCCGAACGTCTTTTCCTTGAAACGCATGAAGTCGTGAAAGAAATCCACCTGGTCGTAGACGAATTCGAACAGGTGAATATCCCGATCCGCCGGCTCGCCGTTGTCTATCATGGTCCGGATCTGGCTCTCGAAGTAACGCCACTGGGGGCACCAGCCCTGGGTGAGCAGAACGGCCACATGATCTCCCTTCCCGACGACCTCGCTCCCGAATTCGCCGTCCCGCATGGCGCGTCGTGCCTCTTCCCGATCCAGGGTATGCCTGATGATCACTCGGTACCTCCTCTGCACAACATAGCAGGCCGAACGGCAGGATGCAAGGCGCATGCTCCGGAAAAGCCCGATCCGGCGAACGGCACCGGATTTGCCCCCGTCCGGGAATGGATAGTACCTTGGAGGGGACGCACCGCAAATGCAGCGATTCACCGGTAGAAGGGCGGTTCATGGCGGAAGCATCCGGTCAGCAGCGCACCGGCACGGTCATCCGGGTCCGGGGCAGCATCGTCGACATCAGGTTCCCCGACTCGCTCCCGGATATCTACAACCAGCTCCGGGCGGGCGAGAACGGCTCGATCATTCTCGAAACGCTGACGCACGCGGACGAGAATACCGTTCGCAGCATTGCACTCACCGCGACCCGCGGACTCGCCCGGGGTGATTCGGTCGAGGACACGGGCGCTCCGATTTCCGCCCCGGTAGGCAGTGAACTCCTGGGCCGGGTCTTCAATGTCTTCGGAGAGACGATCGACAGGAAGGAACCGCTGGGAAAGATGCGGCGCCGGTCCATCCATCAGCATCCGGTTCCTCTTGCCGATCAGTCCTCGACATCGGAGATCTTCACCACCGGGATCAAGGTCATCGATGTCATGGCTCCCCTGGAAAAGGGAGGAAAGGCGGGCCTGTTCGGAGGGGCGGGCGTCGGGAAGACGGTTCTGGTCATGGAGATGATCCACAACATGGCGGGTCAGCACGAAGGGGTCAGCATCTTCTGCGGCATCGGCGAGCGGATCCGGGAAGGAAACGAGCTCTATCGGGAGCTCAAGGGAGTCGACGTGCTCGACGAAGCCGTCATGGTGTTCGGCCAGATGGACGAGCCGCCCGGGGCCCGGTTCCGGGTCGGTCACACCGGCCTGACCATGGCGGAATACTTCCGCGACGATGCGGGCCAGGACGTGCTGCTGCTGATGGACAACATCTTCCGGTTCGTACAGGCCGGATCGGAGGTATCGGGCCTGCTCGGGAGGCTCCCCTCGCGGGTCGGGTATCAGCCCACCCTGGAAACGGACCTCGCCGAGCTCGAAGAACGGATCACCAATACCCGCGGCGGCGCCATCACCTCGGTCCAGGCCGTCTATGTTCCGGCGGACGACTTCACCGATCCGGCCGCGGTTCACATTTTCGGGTACCTCTCCGCCTCGGTCGTGCTCTCCCGCAAGCGGGCGAGCCAGGGTCTCTACCCGGCGGTAGACCCGCTTCAGTCCCAGTCGAAGATGCTGAGCCCGAGGATCGTCGGGGACCGGCATTACCGGATCGCCCAGGACGTCCGCTCCACGCTGGCGAAGTACGAGGACCTGAAAGACATCATCGCCATGCTCGGCATGGAAGAGCTCTCGCGGGAAGACCAGGATACCGTTCGCAGGGCGAGGCAGCTGGAGCGCTTCATGACGCAGCCGTTCTACACCACCGAACAGTTCACGGGAAAGAAAGGCAAGGTGGTGGAGCTGGACGCGGCCCTGGACGGTTTCGAGCGGATCCTGAACGACGAGTTCCGGGATTACCCCGAGAAGGCGCTCTACATGATCGGAGGCGCGGACGAGGCGAAGAAGGAGGGGAACGGCTCATGAGGCTGCGGATCCTGCTCCCTACCCGGGTTCTTCTGGACGAAACTGTCGAGAAGCTTTCCGGCGAGTCTGCCCGCGGCTCCTTCACGGTTCTTCCCCGGCACATCGACTTCGTCACGCAGCTGGTACCGGGCATCTTCTCCTACGTCCCGGAGCAGTCGGAAGGAGAAACCTACCTGGCCCTGGACGAGGGGATTCTGGTCAAAGTGGGCGACCAGCTGCTCGTATCGGTCCGCAGGGGCGTCCGGGGGGAAAAGCTGGGCAGCCTGCGGAAGGCGGTGGAGGAGGATTTCCTCAGCCTGAGCGAGCGGGAGAAGAAAACCCGGTCGGTTCTCTCGAGACTGGAGGCGGACTTCGCGAAGCGGTTCCTGGGGATGGGCGACCGTGGCTGACGACCGGTCGTTCCGGGAGCGGCAGAACCGCGAGTTCAGCGAGGAGATCGCCCGCAAGGAGCGAAGGAAGATGCGGAGCATCGCACACCGGGGACAGACGGTGTGGCACGGTCTGGGGCTCTTCGGCATCGTGGGCTGGTCGGTAGCGGTACCGACTCTGGTCTTCACGGCCGTGGGACTCTGGATCGATGCCGGCTGGCCCGGCCGCTTCTCCTGGACCCTGATGCTGATGGTCTTCGGGCTCGCGATCGGCAGCCTGAACGCCTGGTACTGGGTCCAGCAGGAACGGCGGGAGATCGAAAAAGAGCGGGACTTCCCGGACGAGGAGGAAAAGGGACATGCATGAAACGGTTTCGGTTTTCGTGGCGCTGATCTCCGGTGCCGCACTGGGGATTCTCTATTTCGGCGGGCTCCGGATGACCGTGCAGATGCTCGGCCGGGTCCGGCATCCGGCACCGCTGTTTCTGGCGAGTTTCCTGCTCCGGATGGCGGTCACGCTGCTCGTATTCCTGTTTCTCGTCCGCAGCGGGCAATGGCAGATGGCGGTCGCCGCCCTCGGGAGCTTCACGCTGGTGCGGTTCCTGATGGTCAGGCGGGAACGGCAGGAGCAGACGGGCGGGGCCTGATATGCAGACCGAAGTGCGCGTGACACCCGACCAGCTGGTCTTCTTCCAACTGGGCTTCGTACGGATCAACGCGACCATCGTGTTCTCCTGGGCCGTAATGGCGATCCTCATCCTCGCCTCCTGGCTGATCACCCGCCGTCTCTCGACCGACCCGAAGGTTTCCCGCTGGCAGACGCTGCTGGAGATGATGGTCGGTTTCATCCGTCAGGAAATCCGGGAGGTGACCCAGCAGCGCGATGTCCGGTTTCTCTTCTTTCTGGGGTCGCTCTTTCTGTTCATCGCGATGAGCAACCTGCTGACGATCTGCCCTGGTACAAGCCGCCGACGAGCTCCCTCAACACGACGGGGGCGCTCGCCGTCTGCGTCTTCTTCGCGGTGCCGATCTTCGGCATCATGAAAAAGGGGATAACGGGGTACTTCAAGCGATACATCACTCCGACGCCCTTCATGCTGCCGTTCAACATCATCAGCGATCTGTCGCGGACCCTTGCGCTGGCCGTCCGGCTCTTCGGAAACATCATGAGCGGTTCGCTGATCGTCGCGATCCTTATCTCGGTGGTACCGCTCTTCGTTCCGATCGTCATGCGGGTCCTCGGTCTCCTGATCGGACTGATCCAGGCGTACATCTTCACTATCCTGGCCGCGGTGTACATCGGCTCGGCGACTCGGCGGCAGCTGGGAGAGGAACAGAACCGGCTGAGAGGGATGGGGAGTACCGCGCTCTGCGCATCCGAACAATTCTCGAAGGAGGAATCCGCATGGAAGCAACCAGATCTGATCGGCATGTGGTCCATCATCATCGCCGGCATGACGATCGCCATCGGCTCGATCGGCCCCGCGATCGGTGAAGCCATGGCGCTGTCGAGGCGCTCGGCTCCATCGCGCAGCAGCCCGACGAATCGGGCACCATCACCAGAACCCTGTTCGTGGGCCTCGCGATGGTCGAGTCGACGGCCATCTACTGTTTCGTCATCTCCATCATTCTGCTCTTTGCCAATCCCTTCACAGGGCGGCGGGGGAGGCTGAGCGGTGAATATCGACTGGTTCACGCTCGCGCGCAGATCGTCAACTTCCTGATCCTCGTGTGGATTCTCTGGTACTTCCTGTTCCGGCGTATTCTGGGTGATGGACGAGCGGCAGGAATCGATTCGGAGAGAACCGCGCGCCGGAGTGGAGGAAGCGGAAGCGGGCCGTGAATGCGAAGCGGAGTACCGGCGAGAAGCAGGGAGGACTCGAGGAGACAGGGAGCGGAAGGAGGAGGCCCGGCAGGAGGGGCCCGGCGCCCCGGAAATGATCGAGGAGGCGCGTGAGAGGTGAGCAGGGAAGGGAGCAGTGGTTACGTCCCTGCGGGAACAGCAGGAGTCGTTCCTCGCGGACCTGCAGCACTCGTGCCGGGGGGAGATCGCCGGCAGGACCGCGACATGATGCGGGACCTCGCCGAGAGAGCTGGAGGAGCGATCCTGGAGAGTTTCATCGGCCGGCTCGAGAAGCCGGACGACCAGGAGCGGCGGGAGCTCGAGGGCTTCCCCGGGAAGAGGGTAATGATCGCCGTGTGCGGATCAGCTTCGAGATCCCGAAGGAACGGCGGAAATAAGAGTTCTCGGTCGTCGGAAGCAGGTGAAGGAAGATCTCCGGGTGCGATTCGAGCGGAGTGACGGCTCATCGCGGGGATCGAGTTCCCTCGAGGGCAGAAAGATCGCCTGGAGCATCGGAGGGTACCTCCGGACTCACTGGAGATCGGACGAGATGAGCGGACGCTCGGAGCGGTCCGGGGCAAAAGGTTCCGGAGAAGAACATGAGCGAAGACCGGAGGCTGAGGGAACGGAGGAAACCGGGGCTCCCGGAACCTAGCGAGGTCCTCGACGCACGGTCGACGTTTTCGACGGGCGGCGGGAGCGGAAGACCGGCCTCCGGGCCCGGGAAGTCGGATCGGGTCAGAGGTCGAGAAGGGGATCGCCGAGGTATCGGGACTGACCGGCATGGGTTCCGAAGAGCTGGTCCGTTTCGAGGGCGGAAGATCGTGCTTCAGATGTCCGACGAAGACCTCGGGGTGGTGCTTTTTACCAGGAGTGATGAGATCTCGGGCCGGGCAGGAAGCCCAGCGCACCGGGCGGGTCATGGACGTTCCGGTCGGTGAAGAGCTTCTCGGAAGGGTGGTGAATCCGCTCGGAGAGCCGCTCGACCGCGGGCAGATCAGGACGGGCGAACGGTTTCCGATGGAGCGGGATGCCCCGGGCATCATGGACCGGCTGCCGGTGAAAGTGCCGCTGCAGACCGGCATCCGGATGATCGACGCGCTCATTCCGATCGGCCGGGGACAGCGGGAGCTCATCGTCGGGGACCGGCAGACGGGCAAGACGACGGTCGCCGTCGACGCGATGATCAACCAGCGGGACAAGGACATGTACTGCGTCTACTGCGCCATCGGGAAGCGCGGTGTCGGCCATCAGCAGTGTCATCGACGAACTGCGGGCGGCGGCGCATGTCGAACACGATCGTGGTCGTGACCACGGGCGAGGATCCGCCAGGGTTGAACTATCTCGCCCCGTACGCCGCGACCGCCATGGCCGAGTACTTCATGTACTCCGGCCGAAACGCCCTTATCGTCTACGACGACATAACCCGCCACGCGTGGTCCTACCGCGAGCTCTCGCTTCTGCTCCGCCGTCCGCCGGGGCGCGAAGCGTACCCGGGAGATATCTTTTTCGTCCATTCCCGGCTTCTCGAGCGCTCGACGCATCTCTCCGGCGAACACGGCGGCGGGTCGATGACCGCGCTGCCTGTCGTGGAGACCCAGGCGCAGAATATCTCCGCCTACATACCGACGAACCTGATCTCCATCACCGACGGACAGATCTACATCGCCCCGGCTTTTCCAGGGGTGTGCTGCCGGCAATCGATATCGGCCGCTCGGTCTCGCGGGTCGGCGGCAAGACCCAACTCGCGGCCTACCGGGATATCGCGGGGGATCTGAGGCTCTCCTACGCCCAGTATCAGGAGCTCGAGACCTTCGCACGGTTCGGCACCCGGCTCGACGAGGAGACGCGCAGGACTCTGAACCGCGGGCGGCACGTCCGCGAGGTGCTGAAGCACAAGCCGCCACCACACGATACCCGTGCTGGAGCAGCTCGCCGTTCTTCTCGCGGCGACCGAAGGGGTATTCGATCCGGTCCCCCTCGACCGGGTCGAAGACGGCAAGCGGAAGATCCGCTCGGCGGTGAGGAACCGGCTCGGAGACATCAGCCGGAAGATCCTGGACGGGAAGAAGCTCTCCGACGAGGAGAAGCGGCGCATCCTGTCGGTCGCGGACGAAGCGATGCAGGAGGACCGGGAAAGACGATGGACAGCCGGGGGCTGAGGAAGCGGAATGGAACAGATGCAGGACCTGCAGCGGAAATTCGGGAGTGCTCAGGACCTTCATTCGGTCACCAGGACCATGAAGGCGCTGGCGGCGGTGAATATCCGTCAATTCCAGCAGGCGGCCGGATCGCTGGACGACTATTTCCGGACGATCATTCTCGGTCTCAGAATCCTGCTCCGGGAGCGGACCCTGCCCGAGTCCGGGCCGGCGGAATCTCCGGGCACCGGGATCATCGTATTCGGGTCCGAACAGGGGATGGCCGGCCGGTTCAACGAGCGGATCGTATCGTTCACGGCCGACCGCGTGCGTTCCCTGGGAATCGACACGGAAACGAGCAGGATCCTCTCGGTCGGTTCCCGGGCAGCGCCCCGCCTCGAGGACGCGGGGCTGCATCCCGACAGGGAAATCGCCGTGGTCGGTTCCGGCGCGGACGTGACGCCGACGATCCGGGAGGCGCTGCTGTGGATCGATCGCCAGCAGACGGAGGCGCGGGTCGACCGGATATTCCTGTTCTTCAACCGCACCACCTCGGGAGCTTCCTTCCTTCGAGCCGACCATGCAGCACCTGCTGCCCCTGGACCGGGACTGGCTCGAACACCTCGGAGAGGAGGAATGGCCGACCCGGATGCTCCCGACGTTCTTCCTGCCCTGGGACCGGCTCTTCGCCGCCCTGGTCCGCGAGTATTTTTTCGTCTCTCTCCACCGCGCCGTGATCCAGTCTCTGGCCAGTGAAAACGCGAGCCGCCTCGCCGCCATGCAGGCGGCGGAGCGGAATATCAGGGACCGGATCGACGAGCTGAAAACACAGATGAACCGCCAGCGGCAGAACGCGATCACCGTGGAGCTGCTCGGGACGTCGTCACGGGATTCGAAGCCCTGAGGAGGTAATCCGCATGTTCTTCCTGATTGGAGTTTTTCTGCTTGCCCTCGGCGCGATCCCGCTGGCGCTGACTATCCGGAAACAGGAGAAAATAAGTCATGCGGATTTCCTGCGGCGCCTGCGGCGGTCGATGATCTACCTGCTCACCGACCTGATCCTTCTCGTTATTGCGGCACTGTTCTCGAGTTCTACGGGGAGTATCTCTGGTTCCGCAACCTTGGTTTCTCCGAACGTTTCCTCGATGTGCTCCTGACGGAGGGCGTGCTGTTTCTGGCGGGAGCGGCGGTATCCGGACTGTTCCTCTATGGAAATCTCCGTTACGTGCTCGAACGGTTCCCCCCCGGTCATGGGACGCTTCCCGTTCTTCATCGGAGTCGGACTGATCGCACTGTTCCTCGGATCCTCACTTGCCGGAGAATGGGAGATGATACTCCGCTTTCTCTACCGGGAGGCCTCCGAACTGCGCGATCCGCTCTTCGGGCGGAGAATCAGCTGGTACCTGTTCACCCTCCCCTTCTACGAAGTCATCCAGAGCTGGCTCATCTTTCTCGTCGTCATCACCGCCGGAGGCGTGGCGGGTACTGCGTACCTGAACGCCGTCCGGCAGGAGCGACTGCTGTCCGAAGGAAGACGCCGGCGCTTCTCCGATCTGATCGGACAGTTCCTTCTACCTGGGAGGACTGCTGCTCCTGCTCATGGCATGGAGCTCCTACCTGGATATCTTCCAGCTGCTCACCTCCACCCTGGGCGTGGTCACCGGAGCAGGCTGGACCGACGCCAACGTACGTACCCTGGCGTTCGGAATTTCCATCGTCATCTATCTCCTGGCAGGCGCCGGGCTGATCGCGGCGGCTTTCAACACCGGGTTCCGCCGGAACGTCCTGGGCACCGGAGTGCTCCCGGAAACCGGCGGGATCTCCTTCTCCCGGCGGACCATCGTCATCGCCGGGACGACAGTCGCGCTGCTGGTCCTTGCGAACTGGGTGGCTCCCGGCGTCTCCCAGGCCCTGGTCGTCTCCCCGAACGAGATCACCCTGGAGCGCGAGTACATCCCCTACCACATCGAGTTCACCCGGCACGCATATGCCATCGACGACGAAAACGTGACCGTGACGTCCTATGATGTGGCGGACGGGATCACCGAACCGGTCGTGCGGGCGAACCGGAGCACGCTGAACAACGTGCGTCTCTGGGACTGGCGCGCGCTCATGGAGGTGCTGAAGGAGCTGCAGGAGATCCGGCTCTACTACGAAAATTCACGACGTACAATGGAGCCGCTCCCGGATCAACGGCGACTATACCCAGGTGATGCTCTCGGTCCGGGAACTGGAGAAGGGGGATGCTCGCCCAGGAATCGCAGACCTGGGTGAGCCGGCACCTGCTCTACACGCACGGGTACGGCATGGTGATGATCCCGGTCCACCAGCTCCGGCCCAGCGGACGGCCCGACTGGTACCTGCTGAACATCCCCCCGGAGTCTCTGGTTCCCGAGCTCAAGATCGCCCGCCCGGCGGGTCTACTACGGACAGCGGACCACGGACCACGTCTACGTGAACACCACCCAGGAAGAGTTCGATTATCCGGTCGGGGAGAAGAAAACGCCTACACCACCTACGACGGCGAGGGCGGGGTTCGCATGGACAACCTGCTCAAGCTTCCTCACCTATGCATGGAAGTTCGACGGTTATCGGCTCCTCTTTTCCGCTTACTTCACCAACGATTCGAAGGTGCTCTTCTACCGGGAGATCAGGGAGCGGGTGGGCCGGATCGCGCCGTTCCTGCGCTTCGACCGGGACCCCTACGCGATCCTGACCGAGGACGGCCGGATCAAGTACATCGTCGACGCCTACACCGTTTCCGACCAGTATCCGTACGCGAAGTTCTACGACGGCAGTCCTCCAGAAGTACCGGGGGATCAACTACATGCGGAACTCGGTGAAGGCCGTGGTGGACGCGTACGACGGGACGGTTACCCTCTACGCGATGAACGACGACGACATCATCCTGCAGACCTACCGGAACATCTTCCCGGATGTCTTCACGCCCTTGGTCCGAGATGTACCAAGGACATCCGGAACCACATCCGCTATCCCATCGATTTCTTCACGATTCAGGCGGAGCTCTACAGCACCTTTCACATGGAGGATATCGACACCTTCTATCAGCGGGAGGATGTCTGGACCTTCGCCACCGAACGCTATCGGGAGTCGTTCATCACCGTCGAACCGTATTACATCCTGATGGAGTTTCCCGAGGAACAGCAGCTCGAGTACGTCATCATGCTTCCCTTCACCCCGAAGGTCACGGAACGTGATGAACGCCTGGATGGCCGGGCAGAGCGATGGGGAGGACTACGGGAAGCTCACGGTGTATACCCTCGCGAAGGGCGTGCAGATTCTGGGTCCGCGGCAGATCGAGGCGCGGATCGACCAGAACTCCGAGATGTCCCAGCTCCTCTCGCTCTGGAGCCAGCGGGGTTGGGAGGTGATCGCCGGAAACCTGCTGGTGATCCCGCTGTTCTTCGAGGAAAAACTCTACACATCTATGCGGAACCGATATTCCTCCAGGCGGAGAACGCACAGATCCCCGAGCTCCGGCGGGTCGTGGTGGCCGACCAGGAATCAGGTCGTCTGGGCACCGACGTTCGAGGCCGCACTCCGGCTGCTCGTCGGCCAGGAGCTCGAGGGACTCCAGGCAGGAACGGAGGAGATGGTCGGGGCGGCCATGGTAGAACAGGACACCACCGTCCGCCGGGCGGTGGAGGCCTTGCAGGATTACGCGGACGCACTCGGCCGGAGGGATTTCGAAGAAGCCGGCAGTGCGCTCTCGGGCGCCTGGCGCAGCTGATGGAGCAGCTCCAGAACAGGATGCCGCCAAGGGTGCGGACGGAACGGCCGGAGCGAACGGGACACAGCAGCCCCCGCGAACGCCGCAGCCGCAGCCCCAGCCCCAGCCGTAAACGATCCGGCGGGAAGAACGGGTCGGTCCGGAAAAAACGCCGGCGGGCCGGCCCGATGGACCGGAAAGGCGTCTTGCGTTTTTCACGGGTTCGGCATACGATAACGGAAATACTCTCATCCGGTGGCCCCATGCACGAATATGAAACGGCGAAGATGCTGCTCGAGATCGGAGCGGTCGGCCAGGCTGCCGGCCCAACGAACCGTACCGCCTGGAGTCCGGCACGCTCAGCCCCATCCATGTCGATGTCCCGACCCTCCAGTCGTTTCCCGAGCGGCGGAAGGTGATCTTCGACATCTTCCGTGACTATATTCGATTCTTCCGTCGGCAGGAACCGGGTCGACCTGGTGGTGGGCAT
>CAVSJD010000020.1:0-68753 GCA_963728215.1 uncultured Spirochaetota bacterium
CATGGTACGGCCAGGAGAAATCGTCCAGAAACGGATATCGGTTCTCCGGATCTTCCGGCTCCGAGCCGGTACGGATCACGGTCAGGGTGCCCCGTTCCCCGTCGATCAGGAACCGGAAGCGACGCTGCAGGTTTTCCCGCTTCGCTGCCTGCCTCTCCCGAAGGATCGGTGATCCGGACGACCGCCTCCGCCGCGCTCGCCCCCGGCGGAAGCGGGTAGCGGCCCAGGATCTGAAAGGGGTAGAGACGCCCCGGTTCGTGCAGGACCAGTGCGGAGCGGCCGTCGAGGGGCTCGATGAAGTCCGTGATTCCGCCGGAGGTATACAGATTTCCTCCCTCGGGATCGGGGAGAATCCACGGAAACGACAGACCCGTCCCCTGCGGCGCCCCACCTCCGTCCCGCCGACCCGGTAAGCTCAAACGAGCACCCGTCCGGCAGGCGGGGAACGGAGCGTCAGGGTACCCTTGATGGAATTGTAGAAGAAGTCCTGACCGTCGGCACGGCGATAGCGGCGGCCGTCGGCGGCGGAGAGCACCGTGCCGTTCCGGTCTTCGAGGTACAGGACGATACCCTCGACGTTCCCGGTCGGGAAGCAGAAAGAAGCGGCCCTCTTCATAGCCCGACAGGGGGATGAAGGACTCCACCCGCTCGCTTCCCCCGACGAAGCTCTTCCGCTGAAGTGCGGACGGATCGTAACGGAGCAGAAACTCGTGGCTGCTTCGTTCGGTCTCGAAGAGGGCGGCCATTCCCGGAGACCTGCGGTCGGCATCGGGAAAATCGAGGTAACGATAGGGAGAAAGCGCGATGGTGCTGTTTCCCGCAAGAACCGAACGGACGAACTCTCCCTCCCGTCCCACGTATCCCATAAGAAACGTATTGTCGTCGCTCTGCTCTTTCATCGTCGTTTCGAAGAACCAGCGCCGGTCGATCCAGAGCGACAGGGTGAGGTCCGGAACCTGGCGGAAGAGGAATCCTTCCTGCATGAGCGGAAACGGGGCGGGAAACTCGACTCCCGTTCGTTCGCGCCAGGAAAGTCCGAGGGATCCGACGGCGGAGATATTCCAGGAGCCGCTGACGAAGAGATCCGCATCGAGATCACCCAGCTCCGTCGTGAACAGCGCTTCCTTCTCCGGAATCGCCACGAGGAGCGGGGACTCCTGCGCCGTGAGCGGCATGATGATGCACCCGAGCAATAGCGTCAAATACTGGACTTTCTTATTTTTCACTATTATTGTATTATAGCAATGCCGGTTCAATTTGTCTGATAGGAATTACATGGTGCCGGATGAAAAGAAAGCACAATCATTCGTTAATCGTCTGCTCGGCAATCCCGCACTGAGCCGCCATCTCCTCTGCAGAAGGAGGAGCAGGTAATTCAGTTCGTACGTTCGAACGCCGCCCAGCTCTATCCGGTTCTCGCTTCGGAGGATTTCTTTCCGGGGAGAACGTGGCAGGAGATCCTGGCGGTCGTGGAATCGACGCTCTACCGGCAGACGGACACGGTGCTGTTCGCCGATATCGAGAGCTATGTCCGGCGGCGCCTGGATGTCGGCTTCCTGCGGTACTACACGCAGCAGCCGGTACGGGAGGCCGAAGTTCGCAGCAGACTGCTGGATTTCCTTTTCGATCTGCTCCGTCGGCCGGAAGCCCGGAGATCGTTCACGGGTGTCTATGCCGCCATCTTTCTCGGCTACATCGACCGGTACGTCCAGGCGGGTTTTCAACGGAAAGAGTACATCCACTTCGAGCTGACGAAGGTTCAGCGGCTCAAGATGGAAAGCGACGAGATCCGCAACCTGGTGACGACCATCATGCTGCTCAAGCCGTCGATTCATGCCCTCGGCGCCACGGGAAATTCGACGGTCGAGGTCGTTCCCGGGAGGCTCTTTCCCCCCGCATACGCGGATCGGGTTTTCTCGGTTCTCCGGGAGCAGATCGATGTTCTGCCCGACCAGCTCCTGCGGATGGCCGTTCGCATGAGCGTGTCGTTTCTGGACGACCGTTCCGTGGAAGCCTCCACCCGGCTCGGAACGATTCTGGCGGCACGCTGCCGGAACCATCACCCGAACCTGACGGTCGATCGCGGAGCGGAGTCCCAGGACAAGAGCTGGTTCGGAATCGCGCGAAAGAACTACCGATTCTACGGGTTCGATATCGCCATGGTCGAAGAATGCTACAAGATCGCCAGTGAGCATGGCTGGTAGCCGTACAGGAAGGAGCCCCGGAGACCGATGAAACGCAGGATCGTGAGTCTTTTCGAAGGGATCGTCAATCTCGCCATCGTCCTGGTTCTTTTCCAGACGCTGATCGAAGACGTGGCGATCCTTTCCGAATGGTCATGGGAGATCCGGAGGAACCTCCTGGTCGCCGGATTCCTTTTCGACCTGTTTTTCACGGTGGAGTTTCTCGCCCGGTTCTATCTGGCCCTGAGCCGCGGGGAGGCGGGTGCGTACTTTTTCCGTCGTCGCGGCTGGGTGGACTTCGCTGCCTCCGTGCCGCTCCTGCTTTTCTCCTCCGGGCCGATGATGCTGGCGATCTTCGCCGGGCCGTCGATTTCCGTCGCCTTCGCCGGAACGCTGAATCTCCTGAAGGTCGTCAAGGCCGTTCGGGTGGCACGGGTACTGCGTCTGCTGCGGCTGCTCAAGCTGTTCCGGAGGATCCGGTACGAACAGGCGCAGATGGCGCAGCGGCACATCACCAAGATCATCACGATCGCCCTGACCGTCGTCATCCTTTCAGGGATCGGATTCGAGCTGCTGTTCGATCTTCTCGAAATCCGGGGCGTGGAACGGGTGCTCGCCGAACGGTTCGAGACCTTCGAGCGTCAGTTCACCGCCTCCGTTACCGGAGGGGAACTCCGCGGCGAATCACCGGTAACGGGGGCTGAGTCCGGTGCGGAGGGCCGGGAACCGCTGTCGCTTTCCGCCCGATCGGAAGACACCGAAGGAGCGGGAGGCAAGGATCGGGAAGGGGAGCCTGCCGCCGCCGGAGGACCCGGGGGGATCAATCTCCTGCCGGAGGGACTTGCACCTCTTCTCGCTCTCGAGCATAATGTTCTCATAATCCGTGAGGGTGAGCGTACGCTCTATTCGCGATACGGGAACGAATACTATGCCCGGGAATTCGGACCTTCGGATTACCTGGTCGGAGAGGAATGGCGGTTCACCTTCTTCTACGACATCCGGCTCCTGGCGAGGGAACAGGCGCGAACTACCCTGCTCATGTTCAGTGCGATCATGGCTCTGGTCCTGGCATTCCTGCTGTACTACAGTCCGCATTTCGCCGTGACGGTCACCGACCCGATTCATATCATGCGGAGAGGAATGAAGGAAGGAAGCTACGATCTGAAGGTGATGATTCCCCGACGATATCGGGGCGACGAGCTGTTTCAGCTGGCGGAAGCCTACAACGAGGATTTCCTGCCCCTCAAGGATCGTACGCGCGGTGAGGAAGGGACGGCCCTGCTGGATCTCCGGATGGATGACCTCAAGGATCTACTCAAAGAAGGAATGTAACGGTGTATGGTCGTATCCATGATACAGCTGATAATCGAGCTCCCCGACGTGGATTCCCTGAAAGAGAAACGACGGGTCGTCAACTCGCTCAAGGAAAAACTGCAGAAGAAGTTCCGGCTGTCGGTCGCTGAAGTCGATCTGCAGGATTCGCTCGGATTCTCCCAGATCGGCGGTGCCCTCGTTTCCAATTCGAAACAGTACGGTGAATCGGTACTCCAGAAAGCCCTGACGTTCATCGAGAATGAAGTTCCCGGAAGACTGCAGGACGTGCACATCCATACCGAACGGTTCTGAACGGCCCGAAGAGCGGAACCTGTCCGGAGCGGCTTCGGGGAGGATGGAGCTACTCCTCCTCCTTGGTCTCCGGCTCTTCCTCGTCCCGGATCTCCAGAACTTCCTTCAGCGCGTCGATGCAGGCATGGAAATCACGGAGCGTTTCCTTCAGGGAATAGTAGGTCAACCCGGCATAATAGAGCTTCGAGAATATGGAGAAGCTGATCTCTTTCTTGCTTTTCTGGATATTGATATAGCATCCGTACTCGTAGCAGATCCGGAGCATCTCTTCGAGCTTTCCGGTGATGAAGTCGCTCAGTTCCAGGGAGAAGGAGAAGGTGAAGGCGAGCTCCAGGAACTTGCTTTCCCGATCGATGAAGAAGCTCGCCCTGGAAGCCGCTCTGATCCTCGTATCCGGCGGTATAACTGTCCTCCAGCTGCTCGCCATCGATGAGCGTAAACCCCATTTCCTTGAACAGGACCTGGACCCGTCGGATCCGTTCTTTCATGAGCTTGGAGTAATTCATACGCCGGCAGTATAGGACAGAATCACTTCTCCTGCAAGCGGGACGGAAGATAGTCGATCTGGATATTCCCGTGGGCCCGGTTGATTTTTTCCCGGACGTTCCGGTCGAGCTTCGAGAGTTCGCGGATGACTCCCTTCATGTGGGACCGGATATTCGTGTCCCGATGGGGACAGCCGTTGGAGAAAATCGGCAGGTCGAGCCGCTCCGCGACGCGGCGCGTCATCGATTCGGGGACCTCGCACATCGGCCGGATAATGCGGATTTTACCCCCGAAATACTCCTGAACCGGCATCATGGTGGAGAAGCTCCCGCGATAGCAGAGTGTTGATCAGCGTGGTTTCCACGATATCGTCCAGGTGATGACCGTAGGCGAGAATACCGATGCCGCGCCGTTCGAGCTCCTCGAAGAGAATCCGCTTCCGGTTGCGCGAGCAGAGATAACAGTCGAAACGACCGCGGAACGAGTCGGGAGAGATGTCGGCGGTGACGATGTCGAAGGGAATGTCGAGCGCTTCGAAAAAGGCTGTGAGGGCCTGCCGGTTTTCATCGGAGAGGGGATACTGGCGCCATTCGATCTGGACCGCTTCCAGGCGGCAGGTGATGGGAATCCATCGACGGCGCAGCGCGAGTGCAAGCGCCAGCGCGAGAGAATCCTTCCCTCCGGAAATCCCGAGCAGGATCCGGTCGCCGTCGCCGATCATCCGGAAGCGGTTGATCCCCCGTCCGGTCTGCTTCGCGAAACGCATCAGCCACGGCGGAATCGGCCCCGAGAGGAGCTCCTTCAGATCCATCGTCCGGGTTCTTTCGCCGGATCGACCTCGCGGGCGATCTCCGGCGGAAGGATGAGCCGGATGCGTCGGAGCGACCGGGTGAACTCCCGCACCGCCTGGGGCGTGAATACCGTATCGGTTTCCGCGTAGGGCCGGATCTCCTCCCGCTCCCGTACCGGAATGTCTATTTCGAAGGAAATCGGTTCGGGCACGTCGATGATCACTTCCTCCTCGGGGATCTCCCTGCCGAGAAGTGCCGAGATCTCTCCGGCGATCCGCCGTTCCTGCCTGATCCTCGTCGCCAGATCCGTCAGGGAGGCATGAAGCGGGTTATCCTCGTCGAACGGGAGCTCCGCAGCGGTCTTGTGCAGCTGACGTCGCGCAACCCGGCCCACGAGCCGGAAGGCGGGAAAGGACGATGCTTCACAGAACGCGAAGAACTCCTCGTCGTCCAGCCCGTAGAGCTGTTCGGCGACCGGATCTCTCCCCGGAAGAGCGCGAGACACGACCGCCTTCCTGATCATCGCCGTCGCGATCCTTACGGTCCTGTGCCAGTAGACGGTGCGGTACATCAGGTACTTGAGAAAAGCAGAGTTCTCGACCGCGGCGAAGTCCCCCGCATCTCAGAGCGATTCCCTTCCGGGTGGGGCAGAATCCGGTTGATGATAAAATCGATGTCCTGAACGCCGTAGGAGACGCCGCAGAAGTAGGCGTCCCGGTTCAGGTAGTCGAGCTTGTCCGGGTCGAGCACACCGGAGAGGATGTTCCTGATAAATCCGGATCTCGCCGTCTCCCCGGATGGGAATCCATCATGGATCGACGATCGCGGCGGCCGTATCCGGGTCGGTCATGACCCGGTCGCGGATCAGCTCGCGGAGCGGTAGGAAAGAATATCCTCCGGTCAGTCCTCGTGCTCCTCCAGGGGAAGTTCCTTGAGCGAGTGGGGAACGGGAAATGGCCGAGATCGTGGAGAAGTGCGGCGCTGAGGAATGCCCGGATGCCCTCCCGGCTGAAATCGGGTGCTCGGGGAACGCGAGAAGGGACCGGAGGATCCGCCTGGCCAGGTGAAAGACGCCGAGGCTGTGATTCAGCCGCGTGTGCGTGGCCCCGGGATAGACCAGGTAGCCGCGCCGAGCTGGCGGATTCGTCCCGAGCTTCAGAAACGGTTGCCGGTCGATCAGGGAAAGCATTCCCCGGACAGGTAGATGTGCTTCCAGAGGGGATCCCGGATCGGCTCGGTGTATTCCCGTTCGAGTTCCGCAATGATGGATTCGCGTTCGCTCACGGGATCATCCTATCCGAGGTCCGGCCGTCTGTCCAGCGTCCGATGGTTTGACGGCAGGTCGGTCTTCTGCTATAAACGAAGACGTAATGATGGAACCCGAACCCGGATTGCCGTCCCTGCTCCTCCTGTCGGCCCTTTCCGTACTCTCCTGCACCCGGAGTGACGCTTCCGATGCCGGCACGCCGGCAGATCCCGCCGGCCCCGGTGCGGCCGGGGTCGAGGACGCCGGCGGCGATACCGCCGGTCCGGCAGGCCGGCTTCCCGGTTCGGCGCCGGATACGACCTTCACGCTTTCCGGGGACCGGCCGAAGGGCGGGGAGGCCGGGGGATCGGCGGGACCGGTGAACCCGGGTCCGCCCGAGCCGGATCGCCCCTGGCGGCAGCTTCTTCCGCGGAGAAGCGGCGAGCCGGTTCTGCCGGCCGACTTCGAAATCGGTGATCTCGCCGATCCGTTCGCTGCAGAGCGTGACCGGAGGGAAATTGCTGCCCTCGTCGCCGATTTTCTCGAAGCCTACGGGAACGGAACCGTGAAGGAAGAGGCGATCGCACCGGATCGGCGAACCCTCGTTACCCGCAGTCTCCGCTATCCTCTCCTGGAGAAGGCGGTCCCGCAGGAGTTCCGGGTCGGTGTTCCCGAAATCGAGGGGGAAAGCGGTTCCTCCCGGGTCCGGCTCTTCGGACCGTCGAGCCGGGTGGATGGAACCGTCTACCTGGTCCGGGAGCGTGACCGATGGCTGATCACCGATCTGCAGATCGACTTTCTCGCGCTGCTCGAACCGTCCGAGCCCCGGAGCGAACCGTTCCGGCCGGAGGAATTTGCGTCGGACATACCTTTTTGATTACGATACAAGAGAACGGCTGAAGTGGAAGGAGTGCGGGATGACACGACAGAAGGCGAATGAACTGCTCGAAACACATGTTTCAACCGACTGGCTCAGGAAGCACAGTCTCGCCACCGCAGCGGTCATGGAATCGCTCGCACCGCGGTTCGGAGCCGATCCGGAGCGCTGGTACGTGACGGGTCTGCTCCACGATCTCGACTTCGACTACACCCAGGACCCCGCGGTCCATGGTCTGCGGACCGCGGAAATTCTCCGGGAGCACGAAGCCGACGACGAGACCATCTCCCTCATCATGTCGCACAATGCCGAGGGGCTGGGACTCTCCCGCAGCAGTGCCGAGGAGCATGTGATGACTGCAGCCGAAACCGTGACCGGCCTGATCGTCGCGACGGCACTGGTCATGCCCGACAGGAAGCTCGCCTCGGTCGAGCCGGCATCGGTGGTGAAACGGATGAAAAAGAAGGACTTCGCGCGGAATGTGTCCCGGGAACGGATTCTCGAATGCAAGGAGGCGGGAATCCCGCTGGATGAGTTCGTCGGGACGGCGGTCCGGGCGATGCAGGGAGTCTCCGGGAAACTGGGGCTGTAGCGGATGAGCGTCCAACTCAACCGGATCGAGCGGGAGTTCATCTTCCGTGCACTCCATGAGGACGGAACCCGGATACAGCTGCGAAGGGGACGGGAGAAGATGACGAGTCGAATCATCGACTTCAATTCCGATCGTATCGTGCTGTCGCTCGACGGAATCGACTCGCAGACCGTGTCGTCCCTGCTCGAGCGTGAAGAGGTCCATCTGTATTTCAATGTCCGGGACAACATGATGACCTGTACCTCGGAGATCAGGAAGGTCCTCGAAGACCGGATAGAGCTTTCCTATCCGCGCGACCTGTTCCGGGACCTCGGGCGAAACTACGAACGGATACCCGCGCCTGCCGACCTGTCGGTGACGTTCGCGTTCAAGGGCTCCATCGTGGAACTCGATTTCCCCCGCTCTCAGGCGTACGAGGCGCTCGAAGACGTCAGGGTTTCCTCCTCCTTCGATGCCACGAAACTCTCCGAGCTCATGAGCACCTTCCGTCAGAAAGCGACCGAATTCGCCACCGAAACCCGGATCGTCATGTTCCGGGAACGGGAGCCGGAAAGTTTCGAAGAGAAGGCGATCTGTCGCAGCGGAGCGTGCTTTTACGTCCCTTCCGTGCGGGAAGGTTTCTACCATGAATCGCGCATCCAGGAAGCCCGGGTCATCACCGAGGGAGAGCTCCTCGTACAGCTCGAGGAATCGGGAATGACCCGGAAGGAAGGGACCGCGTTTCTCAGGGATCTGCTCCGGAAGAAACGGGAGAAGGGTGTCCTGTCGGAGCTCTACTGTCCCATCCGATACCTTTCCTACGTCATCGGGTACGTGTACGCGACTTCCTCCGAAAAACAGGGGACGGGAGTTCTTTCGCCGAAACACGTCGAATTCGTCTACAACTTCAGCCGGATCCTGGCGTTCTCGCTGAAGGCCAACGGATACTTCATGAATCTTTCCCGTGTTTCCTATGACCGCACCCGACTGGTGGACATCAGTGCTTCGGGACTGCTCTTCTGTCATGATCACGAAAAGCTTTCCGCCGAGCTCGGAGTCGCATCCGTGATCGATCTCACGCTTCGTCTCGGTGACCGGGTGATCGAAACGAAGGGAAAGATCGCCCGCCACTATAGTGACGACCGCTATCTTTATTACGGGGTTCAGTTTCTCGGAATGTCGCCGCAGAATTTCCGGTTCCTCCATTCGCAGCTGTACGGAGAGGATGCGATGTTCGTTCCGGAGAAGGAACCGGACCGGTAGGAACCGGGGACAAACGGCGTCCGGGACCCGGAATGGTCCGGAGCCGGGGTTCCGGAAGCTCCGGAATGCGGTCCGACGGCGATCTCCCGCTTCGAACCGGATATTCTTCTGTAGAAGCACCTCATCCTGTCGAAAATAAAAGAAGCAGAACAGATATGGATGGAACTGGGTGTTCTATGTACTGATCCGGTTGAATGACTACCTTCAGGTCGCGAGGATCTCTCCGTCGCTCCTGCAGGAGACGCGAAGACTTCTCGTCCTCGGGATGGAAGCGGGAAAGTGCCGTCTGCAGAAGGAGCATGCCGGCGCCTTTCTCTTCCTCGCGGGTTCGGAATATACGGCGGAGCCTGCTGCAGCTCTCCGAACCACGATGCACGTGTACGAGCAGCTCCGGCAGCTGCGGGACCAGCTCTACGGCTTTTCCGTCTGTTTCGATCTCGCGAATACCGATGACATCGACCGCCTGTTCCGCTCCATGAATGCCCTGCTGCTCTCCATGCCGGATGAGGATTCGTTCTGGATCGGTGAGCGCGTAGCGCCGCTGGTGACCGTGCTGGAGCTCGAGCAGCGGGGAGAGAATTTCCGGGTCACGGGAAACCGCAGACAGACGGAACAGGCCTTCGAAGGTCTTTCGAGTTTCGCCCGTCTGCTTCCCGTCCGGAAGGACCTGTCGGCGGCGCTGGAATCGCATCTGTTCAGCCGTGAATCCCGCGGATCCCTGCTCGTCACCGGTTCTGCGGAGCATGCCCTGCTTCGCCACACCGTCATCGAGCTGGAAGAACTCGTCGGGAAGGATCACGGCTGGGTGATCGTACCGGAGAATCGCGGATACCGGAATCCGGGCATACCGCTTCTTCACTCCATGGACCGCCGCCGGATGGAGGAAACACCCGGATTCCTGGTCAGGAGTGAGCGTCTGCTCTGGAAACGTCTCCTGCCGATCGTCGACTTCCTGTCGGACAGTCCGCGGGTCCGGCCGATCCCCGACCGCATGGACAGGGATCTGAGCTTTCTGTTCCTGCTCTATCTGACCGGTTTCCGTCGTCGCATGGAAGCGCAGCTCCTCCCGCCGGTGATTCTGCTTCACCGTCCGCACCGGTATGGACGGGAGTTTCTCTCGCATCTCTCACGGATCATCTCCGACGTGTCGAAGGGCGGAAAGATCGTTCCCGTCATCGTGGAGGAGAAACCCTGGTATCCTTCGCAGCAGCGATTCCCGATTTCCCGACGGGTAAAGGTGGAGCTGCCGGCGCCGGAATGGATCCTGGAGCTTCTGAGCAAAGTCGACCGGGTGGAAGAGCTCGACTTCAACGGGATCTGCCGCCTGACGGGACGGAAAACGGTTCCGCTGTTCGTTCTTCTCTCGCTGCTTCGCAACGGCTCCGGCTGGTCCGAAGATCTTGCCGGAACCATCCGGGAAGGCGACGAACGGAGTGCCAATGCGCTGTACCCGGCCCTGCTGAAACGGCTTACGGAACGGGAGCAGGATTACCTGTGCATCGCGTCGGCGGCCGCGGGAATCCTGCGGCCGGAGGAGGCCCTCCGGATCGTCGAACCGGGACTGGATACCGCCGATCTGCACGGATTCTTCCGAACCCTTTCTTCCATCGGTCTGACGGCGCCGGAGAACGGATCGGAATGCTTCACCGATAACGCACACCGGCTGGCCGAACGATTCCTTCCGGATCGGCTCCTCTCGGCGAGGCACCGGATCGCCGGCCTTCTTCTGGAGCTCCGGCATCGGCGGCGATTCCGCGAAGACCGGGGGCTTCTGTCGCTGCTTTCCGTGATTCGGGAGCCGAACGCGTTTCTCGCTCCCGCCCGGTCCTTCGTCCGGGATCTTCTGAACCGTGGGGAGACGGGAGAAGCCGTCCGGTTCTGCGGTCCCGCACCGCCCGTTCGCGGGCTCTCGCAGGAGGATCGGGAAGCATGGCAGCGGATCCGCAGGGCCGGCCTGTTCCGCGCCGCACTGATCAGGGGAGACGAACGGAGAGCGCGGATGTACGCGCGGAGCGCGGCCACCGCTTCGGGCGAAGACAGATCGGAGGATGATCCCGATATCCAGCTGCAGCTCGGCACGTTTCTCCGCAAGCTGCGCTCGGGCCGGGACGCGATGGGGCGCGTGAAAAAAGCGCTCATCGGCTTCCAGGAGCTTCAGGACATCGAAGGAGAGTGTCAGGCCTCGATCCAGTTGGGGCTCCTTCTGCTGAACGAGGGCAAGGTTCTCGAAGCGGCGGATTACTTTGCCATCTGCCGGAAGTCTGCAGAAGCCGGGAATCTGCTGTTCGAGCAGATCGTGGCCACTTCCCTGGAATCGGTTTCCCTTTTCGTGTACGGCAACTACACGAGAAGTCTCCGCCTGGTCCGGTCCGCCCGCTCGGCTGCGGACAAGGCCGCCCTGCGGGAATGGGAGCTGTTCTCGATGCTTCTCGAAGGCAGGATTTACTTTGAGCTGGGGCAGTATCCGGCTGCACGGACCCTGTTCCTCCGCGGACGGTCGACCGCCCGGGTGTTCGGATTTTGTGATGCGGAACGGGTGCTCCGACATTGGACGGCACGCACCTGCCTCTACGAAGGAGAGCGGTCCGTAGCCGTCGAGAGCCTTCGGAAGATGGAGGAGCATCCGGAGGCCCTGCTCTTCCTGGCGGAAGCCTGCATCGAGGAGGGACTCGTCCGCGAAGCGGAGGACGCCCTGCGACGCGGCATCGCACTGTGCGAGCAGCAGGAAAGCGAGCTGGTGCTTCATCCGGGCGAAATCCTGAACTGGAGCACCGGGTCGGCTTCGATCGAGGATGCAGCGGTGGGGTCCGGAAGCGGATACGTTCTGATCCGTCACGTTATGCGGGTCTACCTCGGGTACCTCCTCGGCACCGATGACGAACCGGTGCGAAAGCAGGCGGGCATCGAGGAACTGTACCGACTGACGCGAGCGGAACGTCTTTCCCCGATCGATCCCTACAACAGCCTCTATTCCTTTCTGTACATGAGCATACTTCCGGAGACCCGGGATCCCGGCGCCGACGATCGGGTCACCGTCCTCGGGAAAGCGGCCCGGTATCTTCAGGAGCGCATCAGCAGAATCGAAGCGTACGACGACCGTCAGGCGTATATCCGGGACAACCTCTGGAATAGCCGCCTTGTCTCCGAATCGAAACGGTTCAATCTTGTCTGAACGGCAGGCTTGACAGGAATCGGGGAGGTTGGTATAGTGCTCCTGCTTCCGATGGCGGCGTAGCTCAGTCGGTAGAGCAAACGGCTCATATCCGTTCGGTCAGGGGTTCAAGTCCCTTCGCCGCTACATTCAGAGAGAGCGATCGGAGTGATCCGGTCGCTCTTTTTTTCATGGCGGGCCGATGTCCGATGCGGCGGATCCCGGAAGGGTCAATTCCCGCGGATCCGGCATGGAACACCGCAGCCCTCCGCAGTCCGTGCAAGCGTTCGAAGTGTCGCCGGATCGTACGGCAGTCGCTCGCGATATTCTGCCGACAGCGTTCTGCCGTTCCGGAACTGGGCGATCGTGTAGGACCCTCCACCTCGAATCCAGCTGCAGATCTTCCGGATATCATCGGAATCCACAATGCCGGGAACGGCGGTGGTGCGGAACTCGTGCGGTGTATTCGATTCGATGAGATAGCCGATCGAGCTCCCGATCCGGGAAGGAAGAGAAGTCCGGAACGTCTCGGAGACTTCGGGCCCGGCGAGCTCCGGGTATCGTTCGGGGGCGGTCTTCAGATCCATGGCGACGTAATCGGCTCCGGCTGCGGCAAGGGCTTCGGGGAGCGTCCCGTTGGTGTCGAGCTTTACCGGAAGGCCCAGCCCGTGGATCCGTGCGATCAGGTCCGGAAGGCCCGGGTGCAGGAGCGGCTCTCCGCCGCTGATGCAGACACCTTCCAGGAGGTTCCGTCTCCGTTCGAGATAGGTAAGGATTTCTTCCCACGGCAGAAGACCCTCGTCGAACGGCGGCAGGACAAGCTCAGGATTATGGCAGAAGGGACACCGCAGATTGCAGCCGGGAAGGAAGACCGATGCGGCCACCTTCCCGGGATAATCCACGAGGGTCGTTTTCCGGAGTCCTGCCCGCGGCGGGAGACCGTTCAGGCCATGATCTCCGCGGAGAACCGGATTTCCGGGCTGAGTGCCCTGAGCGAATCGAGCGATCGTGCTTCCCCGATCGTCTCGCCGCTGCTGCCGAGGAGAAGGACCGTGGGTGTGGAGAGAATGTTCCGCCCGCGTGCTTCCGAGAGACCTTCCTCGCTGTCCACATCCACCTCCCGGAAGGGAATGCCGTTTTCCCGAAGATAGTCGCGAACCGGCCCGCATCCGGGGCAGCCCTTCCGCGTGAAGGATACCAGTTGAGCCTCCGACCCGGAGCGTACGGAAGGCTCGGATATCCGGGGTTTCGAAGCGAATACCGGCGGTTCCTCCACGGATTTATCCTGCGGCGCCTGCTCCGGGTCCGACAGGAATGTTTTCCGATGTCGGAACTCCTCGCGCTTCCCGCGATTCCATGCCTTCACCGATCGATAATACCCCACGATCCGGGTATACACCTCGGTCGGGGTTCCTTCCACGGCTTCGAGCTCACGACGCAGCCGTTCGATCTCTCGATCGATCTCTTCGATTGTCCTCATTCGCATCCTCCCGGTTGTTCGGCCGGCCCGGCTATCGTTCCGCGGCCCGCTCCCGTTCCAGTTCTCCGATCCGTGCGCGGATCTCGTGCCGCTTCTCGTCCCGGCACTTCGGACAGGCGAAATGCTCGCCCGACAGATAGCCGTGCACGGGACAGATCGAGAAGGTGGGGGTAATGGTGAAATAGGGGATGGCATAGCGGTGGGCAATCGTCCGGACGAGATTCCGGCACGCCTCCCAGTCTTCCACCGCTTCGCCGAGGAACGTGTGAAACACCGTCCCCCCGGTATATTTCCTCTGCAGCTCCTCCTGGACGTCCAGGGCTTCGAACAGGTCGTCCGTGAAGCCGACCGGCAGCTGCGTCGAGTTCGTGTAGTAGGGTTCCTCCTCTCCGGCGGTAACGATATCCCGGAACCGCTCCCGATCGTGTTTCGCGAGCCGATAGCTGGTGCTCTCGGCGGGAGTGGCCTCGAGGTTGAAGAGGTCGCCCGTCTCCTCCTGGTAATCGGCGAGACGGCGGCGCATGTGGTCGAGCACCCGGAGAGCGAAATCCCGTCCTTCCGGGGCCGTAATGTCGACTCCCAGGAAGTTCAGCAGGCTCTCGTTCATGCCGACCAGCCCGATCGTGGAGAAGTGGTTGTTCAGATGCTGCAGATAGCGGCGGGTGTAGGGGAACAGGCCGCCTTCGAGCAGATGCCCGATCACCTTCCGCTTCAGCACCAGGGACTTCGCCGCGAGATCCATGAGCCGGTTCAGGCGGGAGAAGTAGTCGGCCTCGGAGTCGGCCAGGTATCCGATCCTCGGCAGGTTGATGGTGACGACCCCGATGGACCCGGTGAACTCGTCCGATCCGAACAGGCCGCCGCCCCGCTTGCGCAGCTCCCGCTTGTCCAGCTGAAGACGGCAGCACATGGAGCGGACGTCTCCCGGGTTCAGGTCGCTTCCGATGAAATTCTGGAAATAGGGAGTGCCGTATTTCGCGGTGATCTCGAAGAGCAGCCGGGCGTTGTCCGAATCCCAGTCGAAGTCGCGCGTGATGTTGTAGGTGGGAATGGGATACTGGAATCCGCGCCCGTTCGCATCTCCCGCCAGCATGAGCTCGAGGATCGCCCGGTTGATGACATCCATCTCTGCCTGACAGTCACCGTAGGTGAAGGCGGCCGGTTTCCCTCCGACGATAGCCTGCTGGCCGGCGAGATCCTGGGGAACGATCCAGTCGAGCGTGATGTTGGTGAAGGGGGCCTGGCTGCCCCATCGCGACGGGGTGTTCACCCCGTAGACGAAGCTCTGGATGCACTGGACCACTTCGGTATACGAGAGCGCATCGGCCTTCACGAACGGGGCGAGATAGGTGTCGAAGCTGCTGAACGCCTGCGCGCCGGCCCATTCGTTCTGCATGATTCCCAGGAAGTTCACTACCTGCTGAATGAGGGTCGACAGGTGCCGAGCGGGTTTCGACGTGATCTTCTCGGTCACCCCTCCCAGTCCGTCCTCGATCAGCTGGCGGAGCGACCAGCCGGCGCAGTAGCCGCTGAACATGGAGAGATCGTGGATATGAAAATCGGCATTCCGGTGCGCCTCGGCGATCTCCTCGGAATAGATGTTCTTGAGCCAGTAGTTCGCGGTAATGGTGCCGGAGTTGTGCAGGATCAGGCCGCCGAGTGAGAAGTTGACGTTTGCATTCTCGTTCACCCGCCAGTCGGAGCGGAACAGGTATCCGTCCATCGTGGCGTTGATGTCGAGCATGAGCTTCCGGGTATCCCGGATCGCCTCGTGCCGGGCCCGGTACAGGATGTAGGCCTTCGCCACGTCGACTTCCTGCGATTCGATCAGCACAGTTTCCACGATGTCCTGGATCTCTTCCACGGCGGGAGCGGAGTTCGGGTGTCGGCCGAGGAGGTGTCCCCGCAGCTTCTCCTCGACCCGTGCGGTAAGCGCCTCCACCTGCGCCTTCTTCACTTCGCCGCGTACCGCTTCGAAGGCCCGTTCGATGGCGCCGGCGATTCGTTCGCGGTCGTACCGTTCGATACGTCCGTCGCGTTTCACGATCTGCCGGACCAGTCGTTCCGGCGAATCGTCCGTGCTGCCGCTCTTCAGGACATCGCTCCAGTTTATTCGATCCTGCATAACCTGCCGTTCCCCTCCCTGGTGCTCATATCGTTCGTGCCGTTCATACCGGCTGCGGCCCGGTGCTCCGCCCGGAGGCGGGAACCGGCCGTCGATTCTCAGCGATTGCCGGCAGAGCGCTCGTCGACGGCCGGACGGCCGGTCTCGACGGCTGCGATGCCGTCGGTACTGGAAAGACGCTCGATTTCCTGGATGAATTCGTTCACGTTCTCGAAATGCCGGTAGACGGAAGCGAAGCGTATGTACGCGACGCGGTCGATCCGGTAGAGTCTGCGAAGGATCATGTCGCCGAGATCCCGGGAAGCGATTTCGTGGGCGGACCGGCCTTTCAGGGCCGCTTCATCCTCGACCTCGTTGACGACTTCCTCGATCGCGGACTGCGAGACGGGCCGTTTCTCCAGCGCGCGGCCGATTCCGCGATCGAGCTTCGACCGGTCGAACGGCTCCCTCCGCCCGTCCCGCTTGACCACCAGAAGCGGTTTCTCTTCGATGCGCTCATACGAGGTGAACCGGTAGCTGCACAGGTTGCATTCCCGTCGTCGACGGATGCTTTCTCCGTCGGTGCGTTCCCGTGATTCGATGACGCGATCGTCGTTCTTACCGCAGTGCGGACAGCGCATTCTCTCGTTACCCTACATCTGGTGGCTTTCGTTGATGAGATAAGGATACACCGGTATATCTGGCAGTGCAAGGGGGAAAGAAGAGAAAATGCCCGTCCCGGTGCCGGAACGGGCAAACATGCGTAAGGGTTCGCCTTCGGTCTGCGTGAGCGGCGTTCAGGCGGTGACGGTTTCCGCGTCGTCTCCGACCGACTCCTGATCCCTCGGAAGGGATACCGCTGCTCCGTTCCGCGGGACGGAGATATCGTCGAGAACGCGGTTCCAGTTGTAGTTGCGTACGATGTGATCCCTGCACGCCTTCCGGATCGCTGCATACTGTTCGGGATGCTCTTCGCTGATCCGTTTCATCCGGAGGACCGTTTCGACCCATGCATCGGGTTCTCCGGCGGAGAGCACGTATCCGGTCTCTCCGTCCTGCACGATCTCCTGCGGTCCGCCCTGATCGGTAACGATGCAGGGGAGCCCGCAGGCATGCGCCTCGAGAATCACCATTCCGAACGTATCGCTGATGCTGGGGAAGAGGAACAGATCCGCGGCGCTGTAGTAGTCCGGGAGATCCGTGTTCGGGATCTTCCCGGTAAAGACCACCCGACGGTTGCCTTTGTAGGCTTTCTGGAGTTCCGGAAGATACGGGCCGTCGCCGAGGAAGATCAGGTTCATCCGTTTATCCTGCCGAATGAGCCGTTTGTACACATCCAGCAGAGCATCCAGGTTTTTGTCCTTGGATATTCTTCCCGCGTAGATCAGGTTGAATCCGGGCTTCAGATTCAGCGTTTTCTGGAGAAAGGACGCATCCCTTCCGGGTACGGGATGGAACGTTTCGGTATCCATGCCGCGGCGGAAAACGCCCATTCGTGCAAGGTCGTACCCGCGCGGCTCGAGAATACGGATGTACTCCTCGGTTGGAACCAGGATCCGGTCCATCTGCTCGTAGAACCAGCGGATGTAGCCCTCCATGGCGGTCGAGATCGATTCGTCCACGATCTGGACGGCTTCCATGGTGAAATCGGTATGGTAGATGCCCGAGACCTTCACGTTCAGGAGTTTTCCCAGGGCGAGCCCGATCAGCCCGATCGGTCCGGGCGTCGAGATGATGATCTCGTCCGGATCCAGGCGATAGATCTCGTCCAGGGTCTTCATGAAGGATGGAATCTTCATGATCTGTTTCTCGTAGTAGGGAAGCGGGAAGTGGTGAATCGGTTCCAGGTTCAGAATGTTCGGCGGCAGGTCGGGGTCGCGTTCCTCCTCGATCATCGAGGTCACCAGGGTAATGTCCCGTTCCTGGCGGTGAGCGAGGCGGGCGACGGTCCGGAGCGTGACCGAAACGCCGTTCAGATCGTTCAGCGTGTCCGTGAACCAGAGCACCTTCGGACTCCGGTTCACGATCTCCTTGCCGCTCTCGCGCCGCAGGTCCTCCACGAGGCTCCGGATTCCGTACATGTGCTTGAACGAAGTGACGAAGGGTACCGAAAGGAAGAAGCCCGGCAGGGCAGCGGAAAGATTCCGGACGATGTTGATGACATTGCCGTTCTCGATATCCGATTCGAGGGAGGAGAGCAGAATCCGGATGAATTCGTCGCTGATCTGCGTCAGGTGACCGTAGATCGCGTCGTGCCGTTCATCGATCTTCCCGAGATACCGTTCGGCCTGCGCCGTTTCGATCAGGTCGGCCGCCAGCGTCCGGATCCGGTCGGCCTTGTTCGACCGCAGCCAGAAGAGCTTGATCCGGTCGAGGATCGTCATCTTCCGGTCCTCGAACAGCAGACTCGAGAACTGGCTCACGGGACTCTGCTGGAACGATTCGCTCTTCTGCCGCGCGAAATCGATCGCGACCTTGTAAAAGCTGAAGACCATGCCCTTGTAGTCGTTGTGGCGGCCTTTCCCGTCGCTCCGGCGGTTCCTGAGCCCCTCGAGGAACTCCTCGATGCTGTCTCCGGGGCTTTCGGTCCAGGTCATCCCGATGAACAGCCCTCCGTGGTCGTCGCTGCCGCCGGTGAAGCCCTTCCGCCACGGCTCCTCGCTCATCGGCTCGATCCGGTACTTCCGGTACATCCGGTCGATGTCCCGGGGCTGCAGATCGCGAAGGAAATCGCTCCACGATGAATTGAGACGACGGTTCCGACCTCCGTTCACCTCCTCGAAGACATCGAACAGGAGAACGAGCTTCTGCAGATGTTCGGGGGTGAGGCGGTTGTTTATCGAGTAGGTGGCATGGGCGATCGAGTAGGCGAGTTTCCGCTCCTTCACGTAGTCCCGAAGCCGGTAGATATCCGTCCGCAGGCGGTCGACCTCGCGATACTCCGTCTCGTTCAGCCCGTAGAGCAGGAAGTGAATCTTGCACTGGTCTTCGGGGAAATATGCGGTACTTTCGACCCCGGGAATGATCCGGTCGGGGTACAGCTCTTTCAGCAGCAGCGCGCCTTCCATCGAATTGTGATCGGTTACGGTGACGAAATCCATTCCCCGCGAACGGGCCGTCCGGTAGATATAGTCGGGATCGGTGTAGGATTCCGCGGTTCCGATCCTCTGGAGAAACCAGTCCGACGGATGATCCGAGAACCGGGAATGTACGTGTAGATCTGCCTTGGCCATGTCTGCTCCTTGCACCAATATATGGCGAACCCGTACAGGAGTAAACCGTGGCCTTTCGATTGCGGAAACGGCGGCACCCCCGGAGGACTGGAGGTGCCGCCCTGAATGTCGAAGGGAATCAGCCGGCGAACGAGATGTCCACCGTCGGCCTGAGCTCCGCACAGACCGAGAGCGCGCCGTGAACCGGATGTTTCAGGAACGCGTCGATCAGCTTTCCATCCACCGGTGCGCCGTCGTCGACGGCCGGGTAGGCGAGCTGGGTCAGAATGTAATCGAACCGGGGCGCCCACTTGCGGGAGCCGAGCCGGGCGGTGGTGGAACAGTTGTCCACCATGTAGGAAACGCCGCGGTGGTGCATGTAGGGATTGAGAGAATCGACCGCCTCGATGACCGACTCGTTGGCGATCTCCGACCAGACGTGATTGTACCGTGCGAGAACGTCGATCTGCGCCATCATCGTCGCGATGTAGACCCCGGCGGTGAACGGATGGATCGGAGGATTTTCCGGACGATCCATCCGGACTTCCTGACCGACCTTCCACATGTGCGTGTTGTCGATCGTCCCCATGGGGAATTCCTTGAACCGGTCTCCCGCCATGATGACCGAACGGATCTCGTTCCCTGAGGCGACTTCCTGGTAGATTTCCAGCAGGATTTCATACGCCGGAAGATAGGATGCACTGTAAGCCTTTTCGAATTCCTTCTTGCCGGCGGCATCGAGGGATTCATAGACCGACCGGATTCCTTCTTTTGAAATCTTCTTCGAAATCGGTCCCGTCACGGTTTCCACGGAGTTGACGAAGGCGTCCCGGTCGCCGCTTCCCTCGGCGCGGTAGCGGCGGAACAGGCTCTCGACGATCCCGTGTACCGCACCCAGCAGAATTCCCCGTTCTCCGAAGATGTCCGAACGGTATTCCATTTCGAGCGACGTCATGAAACAGAAGGGCGCGCCGATGGCGATGGACCAGGCAATGGCGTAATCGGTCGCCCGGCCGTTCACATCCTGTTCGACTGCAAAGCTGGCGTTGATTCCCGCTCCGTTCGTTTTCTTGCCCTGTTCATAGAGACGGCGTACCGACGGTCCCATGCCCTTGGGGCAGACCCCGATCACGCTGATGTTCTCCGGCCAGCGTTCTCCGACGCTCTGCAGATGCCCCAGCAGGAATCCGTGGGAGAGGCCGAGGGTGGCCCCTGCCTTCATGGCGCGGAAGATATCCTGGTAGAGCTGGGCCTGGGCGGCATCGGAGATGAGCAGGATCACCAGGTCCGATTCGGCCGTCACGCGCATCATCTCGCCGAGGGTGCCGCTGGATTCGCGGAATCCCGCGGCTTCCGCGCTTCGCCAGGAAGCGGATTCGCGCCGAAGGCCGACGGTGACCCGGATTCCGGTGCCTTCCAGGGAGTCACGCAGGTTCTGCGCCTGTGCGGGACCCTGGGAACCCCAGCCGATCACGCCGATCTGCCTGATCCCCTCGAACGCCGCAGGGAGCAGCGGGAACAGATTCCTGCCTCCGCGGACGATGTATTCATCGGTGCCGGCGAGACTGATCTTCTCTTTCTTGAAAACCTTTGTCTGAAAATCGAACTGCATCGGGTAACCTCCTGTGCATGCACCCATAGTAGTGTATCTCCGGTATTGCGTAAAGTGAATTGTTTGCGATACTGTATGGCGAATAGCGCAACAATGGGCAGGGGCGATTCCATCTGCCGGAGGGAACCATGGACATTCGCGGCATGCAGCTCTTTCTTCACCTCGCCGGATCGCTTCACTTCGGAAGAACGAGTCAGGCCTGCAACATCAGTCCGTCTGCCCTGAGCAGGGCGATCCAGAGGCTGGAAGATGAAGTGGGGCAGCAGCTTCTCGAGCGGGACAATCGATCGGTCCGACTCACCCGGGCCGGCACCCTGTTCCGGGACTACGCCGCCGACAGCCTCCAGCGCTGGGACCGCCTGCGGGAGTCGCTCCTCGAGGAACAGCACACGCTGCGGGGAGAACTCTCGATCTACGGGTCGGTGACCGCCTGCTACAGCATTCTCCCCGGAATCCTGGAGCGGTTCCGGGCCCGATACCCGATGGTGAACCTGAAGCTCAAGACCGGAGACGCGGCGGATGCGCTTCCTGCTGTGTTGAACGAACGGGCGGATCTCACCGTCGCCGCCAGGGACGATCCGATGCCCCGGCAGATCGCGTTCCAGCCCATTACGAGCACACCGCTCGTTTTCATCGTTCCGGAAGTTCCGTCGGCCGCCGGAGAGGCGATCCGGGAACTGCCGATTCCCTGGCACCGGATCCCCATGATTCTCTCCGAACGGGGACTCTCCCGCCGGCGGGTGGACGGCTGGTTCCGCGACCGCGGGATCGCCCCGCAGATCTATGCGCAGGTAGCCGGAAACGAGGCGATCATGGTCATGGTCAGCCTCGGCTGCGGAGTCGGGGTCGTCCCGAAACTGGTGGTGGAAAAAAGCCCGCTTCTTGCGGAAGTCCGGATTCTGGAAAACGGGCCGGAGCTTCAGCCGTACGTGGTCGGTATCTGCGCCCTCGCCCGGAGACTCGAGTCCCCGATGATCCGCGCGTTCTGGGAGTTAGCCCGTGAGGAGGCCCGGGAACATGACGGGCAGTACCCCGGCGCCGAGCAGGATCAGGAATACCGGAAGAAAGACCGGCCACTCTCCGGGAGCTGAGGAGAAGGCCGGAAGGGTCCGCTCGTCACGGTAGCAGCGGGCTTCGAGTGCTGAGGCGATCTCTCCGCTCCGCAGAAGCGTCCGGACCAGCACGGGCCGGGCCGTCCGGACGATGCGCCGGATCCTGCTGCGGTCCCGGTCGCCGCACCGGGCGAGCCGTGCATCCCTGGCCTGTCCGGCCTGTTCGAAAATCAGCGGGATGAAGGCAAGGGTGAGCCCCGCGAGCAGCGCCGCCCGCTGATGCCTGATGCCCGGAATCGGGCGAAGAAACCATGCGGCTGCAGCAACGAGGGCTCCCGCACTGGTTGTCGCGGAAAGCAGATGGCCCGCAAGGACGATAAGAAACAGCCGGGCGGCGGCAACGGCTCCTGCGGCCGCGCCCGCCGGCCAGAACGGCGCATTCCGGGCCGCATGGGCGATGAACAGGATACCGAGAAAGATCCAGATCATCCTGCCTTCCCGGAGGATGCCGGACACGGGAATCCTGGAGACGAAGAACCCGGCAGCGATCAGGAGAAGCAGCAGCCCGGCAGCCGGCGGATCCGCACCCAGGGCGGCGGCGCTCCCTGCTGCGAGCAGCAGGAGCTTCTTGCGGGGATCCATCCGATGCATCAGGGAGTCCCTCGGCTGGAAACGGAACAGGATCAGGTGAGCCACGTCATCGCCTCGATGCCGATGCCGCCGGGACGGCGGAGGGCGTAGCGCGGCAGATCCGGGAGCAGCGGGACCGGCGGCCCGTCCGCCGCTTTCCGACCTTCCGCCAGGATGACCAGCCGATCGGCATGTGCGAGCACTTTCTCCAGCTCGTGAGTGATCACGATCACCGCGTGTCCCTGCTCGTGAAGCTGCAGCACCTGTCTGAGCACCTGAAGGACGCCGGGGTAATCGAGATTGGCGAACGGTTCGTCCAGGATGACGATCTCCGGCTCCATGGCGAGAACCCCGGCTACTGCGAGCCGCCGCTTCTCTCCGCCCGAAAGGGCATACGGCGGGCGGGAAGCGAGCGCCGAGAGACCGGTGGCCGAGAGCGATCGATGAACTCTCCGGGTCACCTCCTCCCGCGGCAGGTTGAGGTTCTCGGGTCCGAACGCAACGTCCTCTTCGACCGTCTGGCCGATGAACTGACTGTCCGCATCCTGAAAGACGAGACCGACCCGCGATCGGACCAGAAGGGGATCCTTTCCGACCGGCTCGCCCCGATAACGGACTTCCCCCTCGGTGGGACGGAGCAATCCGTTCAGGTGGCGCATCAGCACGCTCTTGCCCGACCCGTTGGGGCCGGCAACCACCAGGAACTCACCGTCGCGGACCTCGAGGTCGATGTCCCGGATCGCCCAGGTGCCGTCGGGAAACCGGAATCCGATTCCCCGTGCCTCGAGAAGCAGATCCGGATTCCGGACCGGTGTTTCCTCGCTCACCTTTCACGCTCCCGGTTTCCGCCCTGAGGAAGGAACTCCAGCAGGATGGGACGGAGACCCGATGCGAGAATGACCGAAGCGACCAGCTTCAGGAGATCCCCGGGAAGGTAGGGGAGCATTCCGATGGTCAGTGCCCGGCCCCAGGATACGCCGAGAGCGATTTTCAGCCAGCCGATCCCCACGGCATAGATCACCGCAGTACCCGCAAGCAGCGCGAGCGCATCGAAGAGCGTCGCGTTGCCGTTCCGGCGCGCGATCCAGCCGATCAGGACCACGGCGGGAAGATAGGCGATCAGGTACCCTCCGGTCGGACCGGCGAAATGCGCGATGCCCCCGGTTCCGCCGGCGAAGACCGGAAGGCCGATCGCCCCGAGAAGAAGATAGATCCCGACCGATGCCGCCCCCCATTTCGGTCCGAGAAGGAGTCCGGCGAGCATGATGAAGAGGTTCTGCAGGACGATCGGTACCGGGCTGAATGGAAGCGGAATCGAGAGAAAGGAGCCGACTGCCGTCAGTGCGGCGAAGAGGGCGGCGAGTACCGTCCCGTGCAGAGAGGCGGCCGTGCTGTCGGTTCTGTTCATGTCGTGATCCTCCACAGGCTATCGATCGTTTTCGTGAAGGCAGTCGCCTGCGGCGATGCGCCCGGTCGAACCGCTTCCGTCCCGGAGCAGAAGCTCCCCATGGCTGCCGATTCCCTCGGCGAACCCCCGGACCTCGCGCTCCCCGGCGCGGACGATCACCCGGCGCCCCAGGGTGCAGCAGAGCGAGACCCATTCCGCCCGCGGAGACTCGTCCGGCAGCCGGAGAAGCCGGCGATCCATTTCTCCGAGCCACGCCTCGACGAGATCTTTCCGGGCGATATCTTTTCCCAGAAGCGCAGAAATCGAGGTTGTCCCTTCCATCCCGACCGGCACATTCACGTTTACCCCGAGGCCGACCGAAATCCAGCGGATTTCGCTGCCTTCGCCCCGGATTTCGGTCAGGACTCCGGCGATCTTGCGTTCATCCACCAGCAGATCGTTCGGCCACTTCAGCCGGGCGGGAATCCGGAAGCGGTCCCGGAGGACCCGAGCGAGCGCAAGGGCCGCGGCCGTCTGGTACATCCATCCCTCTGTGAGAGATGCACGGGGATGCAGGAGATAGGTCAGGTAGAGTCCGCCCCGGGGGGATATCCAGGTGCGGCCTCTTCTACCTCGGCCGCGCTCCTGCTCGTCGGCGATAACCAGGAGATCCCGGCTGCCCTCCGGCGCCTGGGTCTCCGATGCTGCTTCAGCTTCCTCGCGTGCCACATCCATGGTGGACGCGACCCGGCGGAGGAGCCTGAGCCCCGCGCCTGCCGGTGCGATTTCCCAGGGAAGCAGCAGATCGCCCTGGTCGAGAAGGGTGTACCCGGATGGTGACGATTCGATTCGATATCCCTGCTCCCTCAGGACCCCGACCTGCTTCCAGACGGCGACCCGGGAAACCGAGAGCCGGGCGGCGATCGTCTGCCCCGAGAGGGTGCCCTGATGCTCGCGAAGCATCCTGAGAACGGAGGAGCGGAGCGGCATCGGATTCATGCCCGAAAGGTCGCCGTTCATGTTAACCATATGCTGGTGCGAGGTTAACACGAACCTCGGATCTTGTCCATATTCATCCGGTCGCAGACGGCCGGGAACATGGTCTGCCGCACATCGGGGCAATATCATTTTTGTACTTGTTTTTGTTGACCCGCACGGTGCTGATGGTTAATTTTTCACCAGAAGGACGAGTTAGTCTGAAAAGACAGAAACTGATAGAAAGAATCGTCGGGAGGTTGTGTCGTGCTGAAATGGGCTTTGATTTTCCTGGTGGTTGCGATAATTGCGAGTATCTTCGGGTTCGGCGGAATCGCCGGCGCAGCGGCAGGCATTGCGAAGATCCTCTTCTTCATCTTCCTGGTGCTGTTCATTGCCGCATTGATTTTCGGTCTCGTGAGAAGATAGCAGCCGATCCGCGGGAAACGGTTTGCCTTGAAGCCGTTCCCGCGGGCGCCCCGGAGACGGGGTGTATGTAAAAAAGTTGCAGTCCTCTCAAAACTCCCCAGTTCTGGCCATGGAAACTGCTTCCGTGGTCAGAACCCTTTTATTCCGCTTCCAGAGCATATACAGCATGATGGCGATACGTTTCCGACGGACCGATGAACGGGTCAGGGAAGTTGTCGTGGTGCACGGCATCGGGGAAATTGCCCGTTTCGAGACAGAGGGCGTCGTGTTTTCCGTAGGAGTTCCCGTCCCGTCCGGGAATGCCGTTCAGCAGGTTGCCGGAGTAGAACTGGATGCCCGGCTGATCGGTGCTGACCCGCAGGACCCTGCCCGAAGCGGGGTGCCGGAGCACGGCTGCCGGAACGAGACCGTCGGTCGACCGCGTGATCACGAAGCAGGAGTCGTAGCCGATGCCGGCCTTGCCGATATCCCGGCCGATCGGTTTCTCCGCGGTGAAATCGAGCGGTGTTCCCGCCACATGGGCGATCTCTCCGGTCGGGATCATTTCGCGGTCGACGGGTAGGTAACGGTCGGCGTTCAGGACGAGCAGATGATCGAGAATCTTTCCGCTGCCTGCTCCGCCCAGATTCCAGTAGGCGTGGTTGGTCAGGTTCACCGGAGTGGAGCGATCCGTTTCGGCCGTGTACTCGATGGCAAGCTCGTTCGCCTCGGTCAGTGCGTAGGAAACGGTGACCCGAAGGGTTCCGGGATATCCGTCGTCGCCGTCCGGGCTGATACACGAAAACCTCACTCCCGCGCGTCCACCCTCGGAGAACGGCTCGCTCCGCCAGACGATGCGTCCGAGTCCTTTGAGTCCTCCGTGAAGATGATTCCTGCCCTCGTTCCGGGTAAGCCGGTACTCCGTTCCGTCGAGGGTGAACGCGGATCCCGCGATCCGGTTCGCGCAGCGTCCGACGGTGGTTCCGAAATAGGGATGGCTCCCGGTGTAGTGATCGAGGGAGTCGAAACCCAGCGTGAGCTCCTCCGAACGGCCGTTCCGGTCGGGAAACCGTACCGACGTCAGGGTTGCTCCGTAGGTGATCAGCGCGATCTCCAGGCCGTTGTCATTCGAGAGCGAGAAGCGCGAAACAGCCTCTCCCGAGGGAGTCGTGCCGAACGGTGCCTGCTCGATCTTCATGTCTCAACTCCTTGTCCATTCGATCCGAGAAGCGCAATCAGCGGCCGGTCCGCTTCCGTTATATCATATTCCGCGAGATCGGGGTACCGGACCCATGCGTGATCGGCCACATTGTCGTGCCGGATCTCTCCCGACTCGATCCGGCAGCGGAATGCGAGCAGCACGACATGAATGCCGCCGACGTAGACCCAGGACGAATACCCCAGCAGGGAATCCACCCGGATCCCGATCGCAAGCTCCTCCCGGATCTCGCGGATGAGCGAGTGTGCGGGATCCTCTCCGAACTCCACCTTCCCCCCGGGAAACTCCCAGCGCAGGGGATGATACCGGGTGTCGGCCGGTCTCCGGGTGAGGAGATAGCGGTCGGAGGCCCGGATGACGGCCGCGGTAACGAGAAGGGGCCGATCGTTCATGCCGGGAATTTACTCATGATCGGGAACGTCCTGATCGTCGTGCAGAAGAAAGCGGTACTCTTCCTGGGAGATGATCTCCTCCTCGTCCGGCGGCTCCAACCGCTCCGATACCAGGAACGACTGAATATCCATGACGTCGCGGAGGTGCTCGTCGCGGGAGGATCGGAGCTTGGGGAAGAAGGCCCCGAGGGAAGCGGCAAAGGGGAGTTCCTCCCTCAGAACGGCATCGAGAAAGTCGGAGAAGCCTTTCTTCGCCCGACTGATCGTCCTGAGATACTCGATCCTGCGGAGCATGTGGATGTTTTCCCGCACCGAAGCGTACAGCCGGACGAGCAGGCTGTCGACAAAGAAGATATCCTCGATCACCTTGTCCAGGAACAGGTCGTGATCGATATCCAGCGTCATGCCGTCCCGAAGGGTTTTTACGAGGAGATTCAGGAAGAAGAGATTGTCCTCATAATGGATTTTCTGGGCCATATCGTCTCTATCTTCGGCCCTCTCCGACGTTTACTTGACACGCATATGCGTATATGGTAGTTTTTCGTCACCTCTTTATCCGCCCGGAAAGGACGGATCAAATTGAGTCCAGAAGGAGGGACGATGAGATCATATGAGGCGGTCGTGATTTTCAGCTCCGACGAGGAACAGTATTCCCGCGGAAAGGAAATCGTGCGACAGGAATTACAGAACGTGAATGCCACCATCTCTTCCGAGAACGACATGGGGCAGCGGGCCCTGGCGTATCCGATCAAGAAGCAGGATCGGGGACACTACTACCTGTTCAACACCGAAGTCGAGCCCGAATCGGTAGTCCAGGTGGAACGATCCCTTCGGCTGAAATCCGAAGTGCTGAAGTTCCTCTTCGTACGAAAAGACCAGTAACCGGTCGGAGGAGGAAGGCGTATGGCTTCTGACCTGA
Source organism: uncultured Spirochaetota bacterium (assembly GCA_963728215.1). Lineage (GTDB taxonomy): Bacteria > Spirochaetota > Spirochaetia > CAVSJD01 > CAVSJD01 > CAVSJD01. The sequence goes on from CAVSJD010000020.1 coordinate 27,585, forward strand.
ACAAGGTCATCCTTATCGGACGTCTTACCCGGGATGCCGAACTGCGGTACTCAAGCAGCGGGACGCCGATCTGCAGATTTTCCATCGCAAACAGCACGAGGAAAAAGGTTGGAGACAGCTGGACCGAGGAGTCCAATTTCTTCGATGCCGTTCTGATGGGTAAACGCGGCGAAGCACTGCACCGTTATCTCACCAAAGGAACGCAGATCGGAGTCGAAGGTGAGTTGCGGCAGGACCGCTGGGAAAAGGACGGGGAGAAGAAGAGCCGGATCGAAATCTGGGTAACGGATATCCAGTTGCTGGCAAGTTCCGGAGGCGGAAATCGCGGCGGCGGGGCACCCCAGCGTGCTCCTCAGCAGCAGGACGAGTATCCGGCCGAGGAGCGGTCATCCGGATCCGACTTCGAGGACGACATCCCATTCTGATCGTGAGCGGCAGGCTCGCGGAGACCCGACACATGTCGAGAAATCAACGGAGGAAAAATCATGTCCGCAGATGAAAATAGAGCGGAAGAACGAACCGAGGACCGGCCCCGGGAAGAAGACCGGGAGCGGAGCAGTGAAGGCGGCGATCGGAGCGAGAACCGTGATCCCCGGGAGGGCGGCGACCGCGGCCCGCGACCCGAGGGCGGCGGCTACCGGCCCCGGCCCGAGGGCGGCGGCTTCCGGCCGCGAACCGAGGGCGGTTATCGCGGCCCTCGCGGAGGCGGCGGACGGGACGATTACGACCGCAGGGACGACGACCGCGGCGGCGGACGCGGCGGACGGTACCGGGCCTTCTTCCGCAAGAAGGTCTGTAAGTTCTGCACCCAGAACATTCCGCTGGACTACAAGGACGTCGATCTCATGAAGCGGTTCACCACGGACCGCGGAAAGATCCTGCCCCGGCGGATCACCGGAAACTGCGCGAAGCATCAGCGGAAGCTCGCCACGGCGGTAAAGCGGGCGCGGGTACTTGCCTGGCTTCCGTTCGTCGGGAGATAAGCGGGGCCGGCAGAGCAGTATGACACATCGAGGAAACGGGACGGCGTGGAGAGAGCTCGGAGTCCTGTCCGCAGTATCTCTCCTCCTGTTCCTCTGGAGCCCGTTCCTCATTCTGTTTCTTGTCCCCCTGCAGGCGCTTGCCGTCCGCAGGGGTTCCGGCGCACTGGTGTTCGGCTCGGCTGCTGTGTTCTTTGGAATCCTGGTCGCCCGCGTGATTCAGGGCGCGGCCCTGCTGCAGGAGCGGATGAACCCGCTCCTGCTCGGACTGGACATGCTGATGCCCCTCGCGTTTCTTGGCGGCATCCTGCTCCTGAACACGGGGCCGCTCCTGCGGTTCCGGGCACCGTACCGGCTGCTGGCGGCGGTACTTCTGGCGGGGATCTGCAGCCTGCCGCTGATCGCGTATTTCGGCAGGGAAGATATGTTCCTGCAGTATCTGGTGGAACAGGCGGAGCATGTCATCGCCATGCTGGAGGAATCCGCTTCGACGGCTTCCGTTTCGGAGCAGGTGATGGCGTTCCGTTCCCTCGGTCCCGAGCGGATCGCCCGACTTTCGCTGGAAGTATTCCTGAGCACCTATCTGTTCGGGTACTTCATGGTGCTGTCGGGGAACTGGTGGTTCGGAAAGAGGCTGGGAGAAGCCCCGGCGGGCGCCCGGAAGGGAAGAAGCCGGCTCCTGCGGTTCCGGGTTCCGGAACCGCTGCTGTGGGCCCTTCTGCTGTCCTGGACGGGCATTCTCGCGACGGCGTTCGTGGAGGTGCCGCTGCTCAGATACGTGACCTGGAACGCCGGATTTATCATGCTGTTCCTGTACGGAATTCAGGGGTACAGCATTATCCAGAACCTGTTGGTCCGGTTCGCCGTAGCACGGGGCACGAGGCTCCTGATGGGGGTGCTCGCCATCATCCTGATCATGACACCGGGTGTGAATCTGGTGATCCTGGTCGGGGTTCCGATCCTCGGAGTGTCGGAAACCTGGATTCAGTACAGGATCAATGAAAGGAGTGAGAAAACATCATGAAGGTAATTCTGAATCAGGACGTGGTGAATCTCGGAGAAGAAGGTGACGTCAAGGAAGTCGCACGCGGATATGCACGGAATTTTCTGATTCCGCAGAGCATGGCGCTTCCGTATAACAAAGCGACCATCGTGCTCTTCGAGCAGCGGAAGAACGCCATCGAGAAGCGGAAGGACGAAAAGCGGAAACAGTCGCAGGGACTGAAGGACCGGATCGAAGGCGAAGATCTTCTCCTGGTCATGCCCGCCGGAGATACCGGAAAGCTGTTCGGGTCGGTGAACAACGCGAACATCGCCGACGAGCTGGCGAAGCACGGTATCCAGGTGGAACGGAAGAAGATCGAGATTCCCGAGCACAGCATCAAGGCCGTCGGGAACTACACGATCCGCATCCGGCTCTACGACAACCAGCAGGCCTCCCTGAAGGTCCGCGTCCAGAGCCCCGAGCAGGTTGCCGCCCGGAAGAAGGAAGAGGCGAAGCAGGCTGCCGCGGAGAAGGATGCGGAATCCGCTGCAGCGAAGCAGGCGGTTCCGGAGGACGAACTGGAAGGAGAAGCCGCGCAGGAGTGATCTTCGAGGAATCGAAGAAATCTCTTGTATTTGACAATACATGCTGGTATGCCGTGCAGCATCCGTGCTATACTTCTGAGGCATGCAGGCTCACGCTTCTTCACTGAAGGACAGAATCCCGCCCCATAACGCGGAAGCCGAAGTGGCTACCCTCGGGGCTTTGTTGCTCGACCCGGAGGCTCTGGATACGGTTATCCGGTTTCTCCGGGCTGACGACTTCTACCAGCACGCCAACGGAAGAATCTTCCAGGCCGTGGCAAACCTCTCCCAGCGGGGAGGACGACCCGACCTGATCACGCTCACCGACGAACTCCGGAACGAAGGTGAGCTCGATGCGTGCGGAGGGGCAGGGTACATCTCTTCCCTCTCTTCCGCGGTTCCCACCAGTGCGAACGTCGAATACTATGCCCGGATCGTCCGGGAGTGCAGCGTCCGGCGCAAGCTCATCCGCATCGCCTCCCAGGTAACGGCCGAAGCCTATGACGACGCCCACGAAAGCAGGCAGGTGCTCGAGGAGGCCGAGCGGCTGATCTTCGAGATCACCGAGGACCACGAAACCTCCGGTTACAAGGGCGCCCGGGAAATCATTCCCAAAACCATCGAGGCGATCGAGAAGCTCTACCATACCAAGGACAGTTTTACCGGCATCCCGTCCGGTTTCTACGACCTGGACGTCATGCTGAGCGGCTTCCAGCGGTCCGAATATATCATCATCGGAGCGCGCCCCTCGGTCGGAAAGACCGCTTTCGCACTGTCGATCGCCGCGAACATCGCAATCCGGCACAAGATTCCGGTCGGGTTCTTCACGCTCGAAATGTCGGATATGGCGCTGATGCAGCGGCTCGTGGCCAGCGAGGCACGCATCGACGCCCAGAGAATGCGGACCGGGCTCCTGAAGCCCTCGGATTTCCACAGTCTGACCGAAGCTGCGGGCCGGATCTACGAGGCCCCGCTCTTCATAACCGACATGCCGAACATGAAGCTTCTCGACCTCCGGGCGCAGGCGAGGCGCATGGTCTCCAAGGAAGGGGTCCGGATCATCTTTGTCGACTATCTCACCCTCGTGACCGCGGAGAACCAGTCTCTTCAGCGCCATGAGCAGATTGCGGAGATATCCCGGTCGATCAAGGCGCTCGCCCGGGAGCTCGATGTTCCGATCGTCGTCCTGTCGCAGGTGCGGAGGGAGACGGAAGGGAAAACTCCGAACCTCGCCGATATCCGGGAATCGGGATCGATCGAGCAGGATGCGGATGTCGTCATCTTCCTTCATCGGGACCGGGGTATCGAGCGGAACGACGACGGACAGATGAACAACATCGAGACTGAATGCATCATTGCCAAGCAGAGAAACGGTCCGGTCGGATCGCTCAAGCTTGCGTTCCTCCCGAGTTATACCCGATTCGAGAATATCAGCCGCGACCCGAACTGAGAGTGACGGTATCCGACGTCAGGAAGGATGGTGGGAAATGAACCTGAAGGAACGGTACGATTTCGAGTTTCTGATCAACGATGCCGAGCGGATGATTCTGCAGGAACTCGAGGACCAGCTGGCCGGGCGCGAAGATGAAATCTGTCTCTGCCAGGACTGCGTCCTCGATATGGCCGCCTTTGCCCTGAACACCGTGAAACCGCTCTACCGCGTTTCACTGCTCGGGAAAGTGTATGCGGATACGGTGAACGATTCTACGTACGGGAACGAGATCCGGAAGGCCGTGAAGGATGCGGTTCACCGGATCAGCAGCAACCCCTCTCACGACTGAGGGGGCGCGGCGACCCTCGGTCCCTGCGGATCCTGCAGTGCGCTGTTCCGGTCTGCGCTTCAGTGCTGCAGGTAATCGTTTCCGCTGAGCAGGACCGAATCCCGGGCCAGATTCAATCGGAGCGACTCCAGGGTCCCCTTGTAGGGAAGCGATCCGCGGTACGCACTGATGTAACGGAGCGCCCCGTCGGAGGCGGCGAACCTGCCTTCCGGAAGAACCGCAACCCAGTTCAGGTCCTCGTACAGGTAGAAATCGAGCACGATGTCTCCGCTGTGAACGTCCCAGACGGTAACGGTGGAATCGCTGTTGGCCGCAAACAGCAGGTTATTGTGAAGAAAGAGTTTCCGCGGGATGTGATCGTTCCTCTGGAACTCCGTCAGCTTTCTCCCGTCCCAGCGCTGTACCCCTTCCATACCCAGAGAGGTGAAGAGAAACCCGTTGTCCGGATCATACGCCATTCCGGCTTCGATATCTTCGCCGCGGAAGGAGGCGACTGCAACGACGCGGTCGAAGAGCTGACCTCCTTCATGGACCTTCAGGATCGTGTAGATCCCATCCTTGCGGGTTTCCAGTCCGAGCGAAAAGAGACGACCTCTTCTCTGATCGTAGTCGAGTCGGAAGGTGACGTCGTTGCTGTCCCGGATCGGGACGGTCTCTCCGGTCACGGTGTTGATCCGTACCAGCGGCTCTCCGAACCGGATCGTGCCGGACTTCCCGGCTATCACGGTCTTCTCGTCGATCGGAGTAACCGCCTGAATTCCAATGGCGGTATACGCAAACTCGCGGCGGAGGGTGCTGACATCGAGGACCTGGATTCCGCCGTTCCGCTCGAGGGTGTAGATCTTTCCTTCCCGGATCTGCACCGAAAGCAGCGGAAAGGTGAAGTCTTCGTATGTCGAGACGGTTCTTCGCGTTTCCGGATCGAAGAGCAGGAGTTTTCCGCGCTGATCATTGCGGTTCCAGAGCAGAAGCCGTCCGTCGTCCCGGGCGATCACGCCGGGCGATACGCCGAGGGGATTGTCATACATGATATCCCGCAGATAGGGAACAGACCCGGACCGCTGTCCATACGGGCGCAGCGCGTCGGATATCATCTCTACGATCGACCGGGCGCTCCCCAGGAACAGCCGCTCCCCGATCCCGTCGAGTGAATCGACCGGGAGCAGCGGGCGATAGGGATACACGATCCGGTACCCGCTTTCCACGTTGAAACCGGAGATCGTGCCGGAGAGATCGGTCGCATAGAGCATTCTCGGGGAGAAAACGAGATCGGTGATTGCCGGCGGGAGTTCTCCGGGCTGGAAGAGCTTGCGCACCAGGATGCCGTATCGGTACTCCCAGAGCGAAAGCGACCGGTTCCCGCTCCGATCGCTCGTGAAACAGGCGATATCGCCGGTTTCCGGATGGATGGCCGTGTGCGTTATGTTCGGCAGGTCCTTCGTCGCGACGATGTTCCCGTTCGTCAGGTCGATGAATACCAGTTTCCCCTCGAAGCTTCCGGCCATGTAGCGCTTGTTCGAGGAGAGACTGATCGCGGTCACTTCCGGCAGCGTCCGCAGTTGAGCCTTTTCTTCGCCGCTGTTGATGTCCCAATAGGAAATGAGTCCCGAGGGATTGTACGTCATGATCGTCTGCTCGGTCGCAGAGACGGTCGCGAACGAGACGATGCCGAATCCGCGATCCAGGTAGGGAAGCTTCCGGCCGGTGCGGCTGTTGAGGAACGTGATGCTGTTCCAGTCGGTGACGGTATAATAGAGAAAGTTGCCCCGGCTCGAATAGTCGAGGAAGATCGGCATATCCCGGAGCGAGACTTCGAAAAGGCGCTTCTTCTCGATCCAGTCCCAGACGCTGATCCGGAACGTGGCGATATTGTCGGTTTCGAGGATCGCGATGTGCGGATAGATCGGATTGACGGCGATCTTCCTCACTTCCATATGGGAAACCAGGATCCGGTCGGTCATCCGGTTGGTGTCGGAGTCCCAGATCCGGATCATGCCGTCCCGGCCTCCGGTGAAAAGCTTCCCGCTCCACCATGCAAGGGCGGACGCTCCACCGTAGTGTCCGCTGTCCGCCATGATCCGGATCCTGTCGGATGCCGCGAGCGGCGCTGCAGCCAGCAGGACGAGCAGCAGGACGGGCAGCCAGATTTTTCCTTTCACCATACGCTCCTCTCCCCCGAGCGAGGATCTACTCTCAGGGTATCAATTTTCCAGGAAGAAAAAAAGGTCACCCATCGTCGCGAGGATGATAAGAAGGAAAATAATGAAAACTCCAACAATCTGAAAGCGGTAAATCACTTTCGGCTTCAGGGGGCGTCCGATTATCCCTTCGATCAGGAACAGGGCGATGAACCCGCCGTCGAGCGCGGGGATCGGGAGCAGATTCATGAAAAAGAGCGCGACGCTCAGAAAGCTCAGGAAGTTGACGATCGAAGACAGTCCCTGGCGGACTCCCATGCTGAGACTCTGGCTCGCCACTTCGCCGACGATGTACGTGATGCGGATCGGTCCGGTCACGGCCTGGGTCAGGTCGACCCCGCGAAAGAGCAGGGCGAGACTTTTCCCGTAGAGGACGAGGGTCGCGAATGTTTCCTCGAATCCCTTGCCGATCGCCTGGACGGGATTCAGGGACGGTGTATGAACCATGCGGGGACGATAGCTGATGCCGAGCAGGGGATTTCCCGCCTCGTTGTACCGGATCACGAGCGTCGTCGTATTCCGCTCACCGTTCCTCTCGTAGGTGATCTTCACCGCATCGGGTCGGTCGGAGATGATCCGATTGATCTCGAGGGCATGCGCGATGGGCTGTCCGTTCACCGCGACGATCCGGTCATCCTTCCGGAGTCCGGCGATCCACGCGGGCGAATCCTTCTCTACCTCGTCGATGATCGGTTCGATCCAGACGTGAATGCCGATGAATCCGGCTCCGGTCTCGGTATTCATCCGGGGAGTCACCTCGACCGTCCGGGTCCCGTTGTCCCGCTGAACGGTGAGGGATATCTGTTCTCCGGGAGACGTCGCGATCCGCTCCTGGATGTCCCGGAAATGCCGGACCGTCTCGTTCCCTATCGCCACGATTTCGTCGCCGGTCCGGAGTCCGGCGCTGTCCGCCGGATATGCTTCCTGGGTGCTGCCCTGCGGGGAGACATCGGAGGCGAGTACGATCCGATTGTCGAAAGTTGCAAAGGAGAACCCGATATACCAGATGAATGCGAGCGCCACGACCGAAAACAGCAGGTTGAAGGTCGGTCCGGCCAGCAGAACGATGATCCTCCGCCACGGCGAAACGGAATAGAACGCCCGTTCCTCGTGCGGTACCTGATCCGCTCCGGAGGCGATCGCCTCCTTCAGCTGATCATCCCCTTTCATCTTGCAGTATCCGCCGACCGGGAACAGGGAGAGCCGGTATTCGGTTCCCTTGTACATGACTCCGAACAGCTTTCTTCCCCAGCCGACGGAGAACACCTCCACCTCGACTCCAACCATCTTGGCGGAGAGAAAATGCCCGAGCTCGTGAATGAAAATGACGATGCCGAGACCGAAGAGGCCCAGAATGATCTTCAGAAGCATTGCAGCTCCTTCACGAACTCCCGAGCTTCGGAGTCGATCTGCAGCACTTCCTCGATGGAGGAAGCCGCGGTCGGCCAGTCCCGCTCGAGGGCGGAGGAAACGATGGATGCGATATCGGTGAAGCCGATGCGTTCCGAGAGAAACAGATCGACGGCAACTTCGTTGGAAGCGTTGTACACGATCGGATACGGCCCGCCTGCCCGGGCCGCATCGAAGGCGAGGAAGAGCAGGGGATACTTCTGCGGATCCGGGTCGGAGAAGGTGAGGTTCGCACCGGCGAGATTCAGGCGGGCGAACTCCGCGGGAATCAGCTCGGGATACGTCAGGGCGTTCTGGATCGGGAGGCGCATGTCCGGGCGGCTGATCTGCGCATGAATCGCGCTGTCGGTCGAGCGGGCGAGCGCGTGGACGTATCCGTGGGGATGAATCAGGACCTTTACTCTGGAGATGTCGAGGTCGAACAGCAGCGAGGTCTCCATGATCTCGAGCCCCTTGTTCGCCATCGTCGCGGAATCGATGGTGATTTTCTTTCCCATCGACCAGACCGGGTGATGCAGTGCATCCGCCGCCGTTACTTCCGGGAGACGCTCGACCGGCAGATCGCGGAAGGCGCCGCCGGAAGCGGTCAGGATCAGTTCGTCGATCCGCTCGCGTCCGATCTGCTCGACCATCTGGAAAAGAGCGGAGAGCTCGGAATCGACCGGCAGAATCATTCTGCCGTTCTCGTCTGCGATCCGTCGGACCAGCCGACCCGCCATGACCATGGTTTCCTTGTTCGCCAGCGCGAGGTCCTTGCCGCTGCGGAGGGTGGCAACCGAAGCGACGAGTCCCTTCGATCCCGCGATGCCGTTGAGAACGAGGTCGGCATCGGTTTCCGTGATCATCCGGAGCAGTCCATCCACATCCTGAAAATTAACGGCGGGGTGGGCGGAATGCCGTCCCGAAAGGCAGACGTTCGGTACCGAGAATTCCGTGGCATGCTGCAGGAGTCGCTCTTCGCCGGTGTGAGCGGAGAGAGCGGTTACCATGAAGCGGTCGCGATGTTTCCTGACGATATCGAGCGTGCTTTCTCCAATCGATCCCGTGGCTCCGAGAACGATGATCTTTTTTTTCGGCATTACCCCTTCCTTGACGATTGTACCAGCAGAACCGGCGTTGCAGGCGCCTGACTTCGGCGCCGCAGGCTCCTGTCCTGCGCTAATGGAGAAACAATATTGTATAAGAATAATAGAAAAAGGGAGCACAGAAAAGAATCGAGTCGACCGAGTCGAGAAGCCCGCCCCGACCGGGAATAATGTTTCCCGAATCCTTCACCTGGACCGACCGCTTGAGAGCCGATTCCACGAGATCTCCCAGGATCGTCAGAACGCCGATGCCTGCTCCCAGAAACAGAACCGAAGGAGCCGAACCCGGGAAAAGGAACGGAAAGATCGCCCGGGCGCTCCAGAGGACGATAATGGATGCGAAAAAACCGGCTATGAAACCGACCAGGCTCTTGTTCGGACTGATCGGAAGCAGGTTTCGGCTGCCTCCGCCCCAGAGGTTCCCGGCTGCATAAGCGGCCGCGTCGTTCAGATAGACCGCGAGAACGAACGCCGTGATCAACCACGATGCATGCGGAAGCGTGCTGAACAGAACCGCATACGAGAGAAAGAGGCCGGGATAGATCAGCAGCAGCAGCAGCGAGGTGATTCTCGGCAGTATCGACGGAAAGTCCTCGGTTCGGGATGTGAATGCCGGACCGAAAAACAGCAGGCTTCCGATGAACAGCGCGATCGGCGGGATCAGGCTCATGGGGAGCAGGCCGTTTATCGAAAAAAGCATGAGGAGCGGAAGAACCGCCCCGAGCAGCGGCGGCAGGAACCTGGGAACCCTGATCCCGGCTTTCGATACGATGTCTCCCGTTTCAGCCGCGCCGAACGCCGATGCGGCGACGATGACGATATTCAACGCCAGGTGCCGGTACTGAGGCAGGAAATAAATGAGCGAGATAAGCATCGGAAAGCCGATCAGAAAGAGGAGAATTCTCGTTCCAAGTTTACTCATTCCGCACCGCCGAATCGTCGTTCTCGTTGCCGGAAATCCAGCAGGGCCGCCTCGAGATCGTCCTCGCCCCAGTCGGGCCAGAGCTTCCCGCTGAAGTACAGTTCCGAATAGGCGCTCTGCCAGAGAAGGAAATTGCTGGTCCGAAGCTCGCCGCCGGTACGGATGATCAGATCCGGATCCGGCAGGTCGGGCTGGTCGAAATATGCCCGGATCGTCTCGTCGGTAAGCGGCGGACGCCCCGTCTCCTGATCGGAAAGCCAGCGATTGACGGCTCGCAGTATTTCGTCCCGGCCGCCGTAGTTGATCGCGAGATTCACGGTCAGACCCTCGAATCGGGCGGTCTGCTCGCCGACCTCGGCGATTTCGCGCTGCACGTCCGGGGGCAGCCGGGTCAGGTCGCCGCTGTGGACCACCCGGATCCGGTTCTCCCGGTAGAAGTCGTACTCTTTCCGGAGGTTCTGTCGGATCAGTCCCATCAGAAAGGAGACTTCATCCTCCGTCCTCCGCCAGTTCTCGGTGGAGAAAGTGTACAGCGAGAGAAACCGGATGCCGAGCCTGCTCGCGGCACTCACGACCCGCTTTGCGGCGTTCAGTCCTTCACGGTGTCCACTGGTGCGTTTCATGTCGCGCTGCCGGGCCCATCTCCCGTTGCCGTCCATGATGATGCCGACGTGCTGAGGGATTCCGGCCCGGCCGGTTTCATCCGGAGAGGCGGTCATTACTTGTCCAGGATCTCTTTCTCTTTCTCTTCGAGCAGCTTGTTCACTTCTTCGATGTATCGGTCGGTCAGCTTCTGGACTTCGTCGATGCCCCGTTTTTCCTCGTCCTCGCTGATCTCGCCGCCCTTCTGCATCTTCTGCAGTTCCCCGTTCGCGTCCCGGCGGATGTTCCGGATGGCGACCCGGTTCTGTTCGGCGGTATTCTTGGCGACCTTCACGAACTCCTTCCGTCGTTCCTCGGTGAGGGGCGGAATATTGATCCGGATCACCTTGCCGTCGTTGCTGGGATTCAGGGAGAGCTCGGATTTCTGGATGGCTTTCTCGATCTCTCCGAGGGCTGCCCGGTCCCATGGCTGGATCACCACGAGCCGCGGTTCGGGAATCGAGATGGTGGCCATCTGGGCGAGCGGCGTTTTCTGGCCGTAGTATTCGACGCGGATCTTGTCGAAAAGAGCGGCCGAGGCACGTCCCGTCCGGATGGTGTTGAACTCTTCCTGGAGGGACTTCACGGTCTTTTTCATCCGTTCTTCGGTCTGGGATTTGACACGCTGCATGAACACCTCCCTGGAAAAACGGCCGCCCGTTCGGAGCGGCCGTTCGTATCCTATACTTCTTCCCCTACCCGATAGTAGAGATAGTCGCTGACGCTGATGGTGCTGCCGATCTCTTTGGAGATGTCTTCCATCACCTTCCTGACGCTCCGCTTGTCGTCCTTGACGAAAGGCTGTTCGTAGAAGCAGATCTCCGCGAGATGCTTGTTCATCTTTCCCTTGGCGATGCCGACCAGGACGTTCTGCGGTTTGCCAAGGCTCTCCGCCTGCTTCATGAAGATCGACTCCTGCTCCTGCAGATAGTTCTGGTCGACCTTCTCCCGGGAAAGGAACATCGGGCTGAACGCGGCAATATGGAGGGCAGAATCGAATGCGAACTCGGTCACCTTCGGATTCTTGAGCGCCTCCGGCTTGTCGGCGACGACCTTCACGAGGACGCCGATCCGGCCTTCACCGTGGATGTACGCGGTCAGCATCTCGTTCGCGGACGCCTTCATGAGATGGAAGCGCCGGAGAGACATGTTCTCCTTGATCACGCTCACCGCGTCACGGATCTTCGCTTCGAGTTCCTCCGTTACGGAGGTGAGTTCCTTTTCGACCACGGTCTTCGTCATCTGCTCGCCCATCGCGATGAAATCGCTGTTACGGGCCACGAAATCGGTCTCGCAGGAAAGCTCGAGCAGCGCGCCTTTTCCGTCTTCGATATACGAGAAAACCCGTCCCTCGTTGGTTGCCCTGCCGCTCCGCTTGGCGGCGGCTGCGAGTCCGAGCTCCTTCAGCAGTTTCTCGGCCTTCGCGAAGTCGCCGCCCGCTTCGACGAGGGCTTTCTTGCAGTCCAGCATCCCCGCTCCGGTTTTCTCCCGGAGGGTTTTTACGTCTTGTGCTTTTATATCCACAACAGGCTCCTATTCCTGGAAGAGTTTGTCCTCATCGGCCTCGGCGGCCGGCTCCTCTTCGGGCGTCGCCGGTTCCGGAGTTCGCGCCGATTCCTCGAGGGTATAGTTGGAATAATCCTCGGACTCTTCTCCGTCCGCTGTACCGATCGACCGGGACGCGTACACTGCCGGAGCTTCTTCCGCTTCGGCGGATTCCGCCGATGCTTCGGCCGGGGTGGTTTCGTCGTCCTGCAGGGTCTCGATCACTTCGAGCCCGATCTCGTTGTCAGCCTCGATGACGGCGTTGGCGATGATCTGCGTGAAGAGGGTGATGGCGCGGATGGCGTCGTCGTTTCCGGGAATGGGGTAGGTTATGCCTTCGGGATTGCAGTTGGTATCGACGACGGCAACGATGGGGATCCCCATCCTCTGCGCCTCGGCGACGCCGATCGCTTCCTTCCGGGTGTCGATGACGAACACGATCCCCGGCGGCTCCTTCATATCCTTGATCCCGCCGAGGTTCTTCTCCATGCGGGTCTTTTCCTTCAGGAGCAGCGAAACTTCCTTCTTGGTGAAGCTCTCGAACGTGCCGTCGATTTCCATCTTTTCGATCTTCTTCAGGCGAAGAAGCGATTTCTTGATGGTGGTGAAGTTGGTGAGCATGCCGCCCAGCCAGCGATTGTTCACGTAGAACATGCCGCAGCGCTGCGCTTCCCGTTCGATGGCCTGCTGGGCCTGCTTCTTGGTCCCGACGAACAGGACCGACTTGCCTTCCAGGACGCTCTTTCGAACGGCGTCGTAGGCTTCCTTGATGGCCGTGATGGTCTTCTGGAGATCGATGATGTGAATCCCGTTCCGTTCGGCGAAGATGTACTTCTTCATCCGGGGATCCCATCGCTTGGTCTGGTGTCCGAAATGTACACCCGACTCAAGCAGGTTCTTCATGGTAACGACTGCCAAAGTGTCCTCCTCGGAGTCCGTGCAGCTCTGTGCTGCATTCCTTCTCGTATTTCTCGTCCGCGCGTCCGTGAGGAGCGGCGGCCGGAAGATCAGCTTCCCGCCCGACCGACGGGATAGCCGTATGTCCTTACCATGCCATAAATCGTGCGGATTGGCAAGCCCATCACGTTGGAGTAGGAGCCCCGGATCTCCTCGACGAGGCAGCTGCCGCGCTCCTGAATCCGGTATCCGCCGGCTGCGCCGATCCATTCTCCGGTCGCGACATACCAGCGGACTTCTTCCTCCGAAAGCGGGGCGAACCGGACGTCCGTTCCGGTGCATTCGGAGACCAGGACCCCGACGCTCCGGACGAAAAGCGCAACCCCCGTGAGAACCCGGTGCGTTCCGCCCGAAAAGCGCCGCAGAAGCCCGGCCGCCTCATCGGCATCGGCAGGCTTCCCGATCAGCTCGGCCCGGTCAAGGATGACCGTATCCGCGGCGAGAATCCAGTCGAACCGGTCCGATGACTCCGTTCGGCGGGCCGCTTCCGCCTTCCGCTCCGCGATAACCCGTACCGCACCCTCCGGGGACATGCCGGCGGGCGGCGTCTCGTCGGCGTCGACGGCGCAGGTTTCGAACGGCAGCCCCATCCTGGCGAGGATTTCCGCCCGGCGGGGAGAGGCGGATGCGAGGAGCACGGACGGGAGGGGATTGCCGTCGATCGGTGTCACGATGCTACACCCGGCCGAAGACGAGCAGCCCGAGCGGAATGCCGAGAAACGTTCCGGGATTCGCCCGGATCGAGACGGCGATGACCCCGGCATCGAATCCGACCGGTCCGGCCTGCAGCGAGAACGCGAGCCCCACGGCCCCGAGGACCCGCTCGAGAACCTCCCATGCCAGCGTACCGACCAGCATGCCGAGAAACAGCAGGAGCAGGAACGTGGAGAGGTTCCTGTTGTTGAGCTTCATGGGATGCATGCTGGCCGAAACCGGTACGGGTTGTCAAGGGCGGGCGGGAAGGACGAAAGCCGACCGCGAAAAATCACGCGAAGATTCAATATTCACGCTCCTTGACACGTTCTATAGAAACCGGTATGCTGACCTTCGCTGCTATGGCAGATCACGGGCAATTAGCTCAGCTGGATAGAGCGCAGCCCTCCGGAGGCTGAGGTCGCAGGTTCGAATCCTGCATTGCTCAGATACGAACGGCCCCGTCGGAAGACGGGGCTTTTTTTGTCCTTCGCCGATTCCGGCATCTTCTCCGGCAAACACTCAGAAGGCGGGTCCCATCATCTCATCATCCCTTCGATTCCACCGAACTCCGTGCCCGGGCTACCAGGAAGCGGATCGGACCCTCGGCCCCGTCGATGAAGCGGCGGATCGATTCGAAACGCACGTCCAGGTATTCGTGGGCGAGGATGTTCCGGAGCTTTGCGAAGGAAGAGAGCTCCCGGGCGGTTCCGTCGGGGAAGCCGTCGAGAAGGGAGAGATGCCGCAGCGCTTCGCGGTAGGTCTGCGGAATCGGCAGCCGGTGGGAGGCGAGCAGAATCTTGGCAATGTCGATCGAGGCGTTGATCAGGTTCTCGACCCAGCGCTCGACGTTCCGTCGTGCGGCGGAATCCCCGAAGTAGCCGCGCTTCTCGAGATCCCGGAACGACTCGAGGTCGGCCAGCTCGGTCTCGATGAAGTCGATGATCCGGACGAGCCGGTCCCGGTCGATTTCCGACAGCGAACGGGACCGGTCCTTCACGGCGACATAGTCCCGGGCGAACGCCCGCTCGTCCTCCGCATCCATGCTGATGCGGAGAAAGAATCGCCAGAGAAGCGAGCGGCTGCGGACGAGCAGCGGTATGCCCTCGAGCAGCACCGCGAGCGCCAGGGTCGAGGGTGCGCGGTTCAGGACGACGAAATCCGCGGTATCGCCGACGAGCCGTTCGATCTCACCCCAGATCTCGTCCTCATCCCCGTAGCGCTTCTCCTCTTCCCACTCGAGTTCCCGTCCGTCCGGGCGGAAGTATACCGCGACGTCCCAGTCCGACTCCGCCGTTGCGGTGCCTTTCACCCGCGAACCGAACAGGTACGAGAACGAGATGTCGTCCCGGCCTTCGAGGTACGAAGCGAGTCGATCGCGGACCGGTTCGATGTCGGGCGGACGGTACGGCATTCGGGTGCTCCTTCCATTATTGTAGCGGATCGAAGGACTGGATGGAAGTGGTGAGCATCAGCCGTTCTGGTGCAGGAAAGTATGAAGCGCACTCGACCGGAACCAGCGGTAACCGTAGGCCTCGACCGTGAGATGGTGAGAACCCTCCCGGTCGGCCTCGCTCTCGAAATCGACCAGCAGATCGACCAGCCGGGTCCCATCGTCCTGCTTCAGATCCAGTACGATCTCATATGCCCGTTCGTCGAAGTTGTGCAGGGTCACGAGGGAACTGCCCCGCCAGGAATAGCTCATCCCCAGCACCCGGGAGTTGCCGGTATCCAGGATCCGCCATTCTCCCCAGCCGATTTCGGGGCATTCCTTGCGCAGGCGGATGAGCGATGTCATCCAGTT
The DNA here is from genome assembly GCA_963728215.1 of uncultured Spirochaetota bacterium. Classification (GTDB taxonomy): domain Bacteria; phylum Spirochaetota; class Spirochaetia; order CAVSJD01; family CAVSJD01; genus CAVSJD01. The sequence continues at coordinate 43,171 of CAVSJD010000020.1, forward strand.
GAGCAGCGATCCCGGATCGCGGCGCTGCGACTCGACGTTCACATGGTCGAACGCGTACGGTCCCTCGGGGACCAGGGGATGCACGAGGTCGTCCGCTTCCGAGAAGCCGGCCTGCCGTTCGTTCGACCACTGCATCGGCGTGCGCACCGCGTTTCGCTCCTCGAGGCTCAGATCGTCGCCCATCCCGATCTCGTCTCCGTAGCGGATCACCGGCGTGCCCGGGAAGCGAGAACATCAGACTGTAGGCGAGCTCCGTCTGCTGCCGGTTCCCGAGCATCGGGGCGAGCCGCCGCCGGATGCCCCTGCCGTACAGCTGCATTTCCGTGTTCGGGCCCGAAGCGATCGAACACGAGCTTCCGCTGCTCCTCCGACAGGCGTCCGAGATCGAGTTCGTCGTGGTTGCGCAGGAACTGCGCCCACTGGCTGGTCGGGAAGCGAATCCGGGTCGCCTCGAGCGCTTCGATCAGCGGCACAGTGTCCGCGGTGGCGAGTGCGTAGAATACATGCTGGTTGACGTAGAAGTTGAACATCAGGTGGATGCCGGCACCTTCCTCTCCGAAGTACCGCTTGTCTCGTCGGGCAGCACGTTCGCTTCCCCGAGCAGGACGGCGTCTCCCCGCCGCCACTGGAGAAAGCGGCGCATCTCCCGCAGGTACTCGAACTTCATCGCATAGTCGCTCGTGCCCGGCTCCACCGACTCGAGGTAGAACGGGACGGCATCGACCCGGAAACCGGCGATCCCGAGCTCCAGCCAGTAGCCCATGATCCGGCGGATTTCCTCCCGGACCTCCGGATTGTCGATGTTCAGGTCGGGCTGAAACTCGAAGAAGCGATGAAAATAGTAGGCCTTCGCCGATTCGTCGTACGTCCAGGTCGCCTTCTGCACTCCGGGAAACACCATTTTCTCGTTCCAGTCGGAAGGCTTCTCCTCGGACCAGATATACCAGTCGCGGTGTTTCGCGTCCGGAGAGCTCCGGGCGTTCTGAAACCAGGGATGTTGGTCCGATGTGTGATTGATGACGAGATCGATGATCACGGTCAGTCCGCGCCTGCGCGCCTGATGGATGAACTCCACGAAGTTGCCGCTCGATCCGTGCCGCGGGTCCACGCCGTAATAGTCGGATATATCGTATCCGTTGTCCCGGTTCGGAGTCGGCTGGAACGGGGCGAGCCAGATGGTGTCCACCCCGAGCGTCTGCAGATAATCGAGCCGCCGGGTGAGCCCTTCGAAATCCCCGACGCCGTCTCCGTCGAGATCCATGAACGTTTCGAGATCCAGGCTGTAGATAACCGCATTCTTGTACCAGAGATCGGGTATGGTCATAACGCACCGCCGTTCCTGTCGCTTCGATTCTGCGCAGAACGTACTGCCGGGGAACGGGGAGGGGCAATGGATGGGTGGCAGGACTGAAGGCGGTCGACGGTAATAGGCGGGACAAACAGAACGGCCGCCCCGGAAGGGCGGCCGATTGATTCAGAGAGATCCAGATCCGTGAGAGATCAGTAGGCCTTGAAGTAGACCCGGGCCTGGAGATACGCGGCGTGCTGGGCAACCGCGTTCTTACCGAAAAGCGGCAACTGGTATCCGGCCTTGAGTTCGATGGGGAGTGGGGTCTTGGTGAAGAAGAACTTGGCACTGGGGCCAATTTTGAAGGTGTAGGAATCATCATCCATTCCAACATCATCAACTTCCGATTCGGGGGTCATTACTGTTGTAAGCGGTAGGCCCGCTTCAAAGTTCACACCCTCAGCAATATTTGTGGTGTAGCGAGGTTCCAGTTCAAGCGTTAACTTATGACCGAAGTTGTAGGTAGTTTCACCAAATCCTTCCAGATCAAATTCACGTTCGAAGTACTTGATGTACTCTGTATAGAAGTTGAAATAAACATTTTCATTGAAAATGTAATCAGCGTAACCGCGTGCTCCAATTCCGTAAACCGGTTTTGCTGCCGTGATATATGCGTCAGGGATGATGACCTCATCTCCAGCAAGATAATTATCGAACTGCTCTTCCCAATCCGGAGTCGGCATCGGAATCTGAGCGCCGAGCGCAGCAGCGACGCGGAACTGATCATTCTTCACTGGAGCATTTTCTCCAATGATCTGGAATTTCGCCCCGGCGAACAACGGATATGCCCCCTTCACTATGACTTCGTTGTTAAAACCGAATGGTGGTGGTAACACGACACCGGTGTCGGACCAGAGGATATATCCCGGTGTCCACTGAACAGCAGCCGTTATCCAGTCAGTTATTCCGAATTCGAGAGCAGCGGAAAGCAAGAACAGTTTCGCTGTCTCATCTGCTTCCTTATACTCACCATCATCCAAATACTCACCACTTGCAAAGCTATAGGTCGGAACCAGGTAGAACCGTCCTACGCCGGCGGGCATCACTTTTGCGTCGTCTGCGAAGATCGGCATCGCGAAGATGCAGACGATGAGCAGGGCCATCAGTTTCTTCATGCTTTCTTTCCTCCATGGATTCGTCCGAAGGCAGCGTTGTGCCTGCGGATGCGGGTTACCTTCGATACGCTGATCGGGTTATCCCGAGTGAATATTTTACACGACAATTCGGGAAAATCAAGGGGAATCCGGTGGAATGAGACAATATGGAGAAACTCAGCGAGCGGAAGCATCGTCAAACGATTGTTGTTTTCGTGAAGATAGCCTGAATAATTTACGAATACATACACCATTTCTTTTGACATTTCCATCCGTGGTGATAGAATAGAAAAAATTCTCACATCGCTCGGGAGAGCGGAAAGGAGATACTCGTGGATAATCTGAACGGGAAGAACCTGATCATGGGAATCCAGCACACCTTCGTCATGTTCGGGGCGACGGTGCTGGTGCCGATCATCACGGGGCTCGATGTCGGAGTGACCCTGTTCGCGGCGGGTGTCGGAACGCTTCTGTTCCACTTCCTGACCAAGTTCAAGGTGCCGGTATTCCTCGGCAGCTCGTTCGCCTTCATCCCGCCGATCATGGCGATCTCGGCTTCCCAGGGGCTGCCGTACGCCCTGGGCGGAATCTTCGTCGCGGGACTTCTCTACGTGGTCGTTTCGATCATCTTCACGTTCGTCTCCTACGAAATGCTCCACCGCATTCTCCCCCCGCATGTGACCGGGCCCATGATCATCCTGATCGGCCTGATCCTGGCACCGGTGGCGATCCAGAACGCCAACGGTACCAATGCACCCGGGGTGCAGGAGCAGATCGGCATCCTCGGCTGCTGGGGAGTCGCACTGTTCACCTTCGTGATCGGCGTCTTCGTCAAGGTCGGACTCGAAGCGCGGGGAATGAAGTTCCTTTCCAGCCTCCCGGTACTGATCTCCCTCATCCTCGGCTATCTGCTTTCGGTGCTCATCGGCATCGTCGACTTCGGCAGCGTCGCGAACGCGGCCTGGATCGGCATCCCGGCCTTCACACTTCCCAAGTTCTCGGTCGCTGCGATCAGCCTCACGGTGCCCGTCGCCATCGTCACAATGGTCGAGCATTTCGGCGACGTTCTCGCCATCGGCAACGTGACGGGCAAGGATTACATCAAGGATCCGGGCATCAACCGGACGCTGCTCGGCGACGGTCTCGCAACCTCGCTTTCCGCGCTGATCGGCGGACCGGCGAACACCACCTACAGCGAGAACACCGGAGCCGTGGCCCTGACGGGCAACAGCAACCCGATCATCATGCGCATTGCGGCGGTCTTCGCCATTCTGCTCTCCATCATCCCGAAGTTCGGCGCGATCATCGCAGCGATCCCGGCGCCGGTTATCGGCGGAATCTCGATCCTGCTCTTCGGAATGATCTCCTCCATCGGAATCAAGAACATGGTCGACAGCCGCGTCAACCTGACCGAACCGAAGATCCTGATCATCACCGCGGTGATGCTGGTCCTCGGCCTCGGCGGCGCCGAGTTCTCCTTCGGCAACTTCGGGCTCAGCGGACTCGGCCTCTCGGCGGTCGTGGGCATCATCCTCAACCTGATTCTCAACTTCCGCCAGGTAAAGCAGGAGCAGAGCCCGACCTCTGCAAGCGTATAACCTCGATCACATTGAATCATGATGACCCGCGGCACCCCGAGAGGGTGCTGCGGGCTGCCTTTCGGGGAGCGCTGGTCCCGATGAACGGATGGGTCGGCACGGTAAGCTCGGTTCATGCGAAAGGAATCGTAAACTTCCTTCATCCCCGAGGGTTTCTCGTTTCGTTGGTCCCCGACGAACGTGACCTGTCGCCGTTCGCCCTTCTGGTCCCGGCGCTTGCCGATGCCGCGAACCTCGCGAAGATCGGAGTTTCCCTGTCCGCGACTGCCGCTGCGACGGGGAATGGCGGTCTCCGCATCCGGGTCGGTCCGGTTATTGTCGATTCGGCGCCCGGCTCGGAATGGAACGGCGATACCCCGCCGCACCTTCCTGCGGGAGAAGCCGCGAAGGTTCTGCCGCTTCTGGCGGCGAGCCTGCATGTATCCGGCCGGGCGGGGGGACTGCTCGGGGTCCTTTTTCCCGATCGGGATGCCAACCCCTTCGTACTACGCGCGCGATCTCTGCTGTCGGGCTTCCGGTCCTCCGGCGGGTATCCCTGCGCTCGTCGGACTCGGGCCGGGTTTTACCCCGTCGGGGGATGACTTCGCCGCCGGCGTTCTCCTGGCGCGAACGCTCACCGGAACAGGTATCGATCCTGCAGAGCGGGAGGCGATCCGATCCCGACTTCCGGGGACCGCGCCCGGCGGCAGGAGCCTGCTGCTCGGTGCGGTGGACGGGAGATTTCCCGATTACCTCGTACGGTTCTCGATGATGCTGAAGCAGGCATGCGCGGCGGACCCGGAAGCCGGCCGGGCTGCCGTTGTCGCGGATGCAGTGAGGGCGGCGGTCGCTCACGGGGAGACCTCCGGCAGCGATTCGCTGGCCGGACTGCTGTATGCGCTCGGTGGAGCCATGCTCGATTGAGCGGGATCGATGAAGGGGAACGGAGAAATTTGACAGTGAACGGAAACGCGGTGATAATGGGTTTTATCCGAAATCCAGGGCTCTGACGGGCGGATTCGAGAGAGGCTCCCGTACCGTTCTCGCGTGAACCCATCCTCGTCGGACAGGATCACGTTACCGGACGAACAATGGGGAGGGAACGATTGAAGCGGGTACTGGTTGAGCGGGACTCCTACTACGATTCGGTTTTTCTCATGCTGATCAACCGCGAGGTGAAACAGCGGCCGGGCATCCGCGATGCGGTGGTCGCCATGGGCACCGCGATGAATCTCGAGCTTCTTCGGGACCTTGGTTTCGATGGGGAGGAAGCGGCGGCTGCCGGCCCCGCCGACCTGGTCATCGCCGTGGACGGCGAATCCGAAGAGTCGGTCGCCGGGGCGGAATCGGCCGTTCGCGAGCTGCTGACCCGCAAGCGAAGCGGCGGCGCCGGAGAGGATGCATACCGTCCCGTCAGCCTCGCCGGCGCTCTCCGGATGGTTCCCGATGCGAACCTTCTCGTGGTCTCGGTGCCGGGTGCATACGCCGCCCGCGAGGCGCGCAGGGGCCTTGAATCGGAACTGCACGTCATGCTCTTTTCCGACAACGTATCCATAGAAGATGAAATCCTCCTGAAACGAATCGCCGAGAAGCGCGGACTCCTCATGATGGGCCCGGACTGCGGAACCGCCATCATCAACGGAAAACCGCTCTGCTTCGCGAACGTCGTCCGGCGGGGTCCCATCGGTCTCGTCGCGGCCTCGGGAACCGGTCTGCAGGAAGTGACCTGCAGCATCCACAAGATGGGCGGCGGCGTTTCGCAGGCCATCGGAACCGGCGGGCGGGACCTCAAGGACCCCCGGGTCGGCGGATCCACGATGCTCATGGGAATTGCGGCGCTTTCACGGGATTCCGCGACCCGGGTGATCGGGGTCGTCTCGAAGCCCCCCGCTCCGGAGGTCGCGCGGAAGGTGATCGAGGCACTGCGGATCTGCGGCAGGCCTGCGGTGGTTCATTTTATCGGACTGCCGGCGAAGGAACCGGAAGGCAATCTCCATTATGCCGGAAACCTCGAAGAGGCCGCGGGCATGGCGGTCGCCCTTTCCCGGAACCGGACGTACGAGCCGTTCGTGTTTTCGCTGCCCGAACAGGAGATCGACCGCCTCGTCCGTCGGGAAGCTGCGGGCATGTCGCCGCGGCAGCGGTACCTGCGCGGCCTGTTTACCGGCGGCACCCTCGCCGACGAGGCGCTGATCCTCTTCGAAGGCGAGCTCGACCGCGTTTACTCCCTCGCGCAGCACGATCCGGCTCTCGTTCCCGCGGACCCGCACGTCTCGACCGGGCACACGCTCGTCGACCTGGGAGAGGATGTTTTCACGGTCGGCCGTCCTCATCCGATGATCGACCCTTCCGGCCGGGAGGAACGGATCCGGAAGGAAGGCGAGGATCCCGAAGTGGCGCTGATTCTCCTCGACATGGTGCTGGGTTACGGTTCGCACCCGGATCCCTCCGGGGCGATCGTCGATGCCGTCCGGGAGGCGAAGAAGAACGCGGAATGCCGGGGGGGTACCTGTCGGTGGTCGCATCGATAACCGGTACCGACGGCGACTTTCAGGACGTCTCGGCCCAGCGGCGCACGCTGGAGGCAGCAGGCTGCGTTGTGATGCCGTCCAATCATCAGGCGTCGCAGCTCGCGCTCCGGATCATCCGCGCCGTATCGGCGAATCGGGGAGGTGCTGCATGAGCGGCAGGGGAACGGGCGGTATGAACGTCGGGAAGATCGTCGGGCTTTTCGGCGAGGAACTGTCGGTCATCAACATGGGACTCGAGTCTTTTGCCGAGGAGATCGCGAAGCAGGACGTGCGGGTCCTGCCGATGAGCTGGCATCCCCCGGCCGGCGGCGATCGGGAACTGATCCGGCTGCTCGAGAAGCTCGGACGATAGGCGGAAAAGGAGCGACGCGTGAAGGTGGATATCCGGAAAGCGAACCAGGAGGCTGCGGGAAGGATTCTCGCGGCGAAACCGACCCTGACGGGAATCGCCGTCGCCGGCGAGGCGATCCCCGGAATGCGGAAAAACCTGATCCTTCATGCCGGTCCGCCGGTGAGCTGGGAGCGGATGTGCGGACCCCTGCGGGGTGCGGTCATCGGCGGCCTGATCTACGAGGGGCTCGCGAAGGACCAGTCCGGGGCGGAACGACTCGCCGCCTCGGGAGAGATCGATTTCGAGCCGTGCCATCACCATTCCTCGGTGGGGCCGATGGCCGGGGTCGTGACTGCGGGCATGCCGGTCTGGGTAATGGAGAACCAGGCGTACGGGAATCGGGCATACTGCACCCTGAACGAGGGGCTCGGGAAGGTGCTGCGGTACGGCGCCTTTTCCGGCGAGGTGCTCGACCGTCTGCGCTGGATCGAACGGGAGCTCGCCCCGATGCTCGCCCGGGCGCTCGAGCGGCACGGGCCGATCGACATGAAGAGCATGATCGCCCAGGCGCTGCAGATGGGCGACGAGGGCCACAACCGGAACCGGGCGGGGACTCACTGTTCATCCGTGAAATGGCGCCGGACCTGGTCATGCTGGACGAACCGAAAGAGAGCCTCGAACGGGCACTCCGGTTCATGCATGCCAACGACCACTTCTTCCTGAACCTCTCCATGCCCGCGTGCAAGTGCTCGGTGGATCCCGCGATGAACATCGAAGGAAGCTCGCTTGTCGTGACCATGGCGCGGAACGGGACCGAGTTCGGCATTCGGGTTTCCGGTCTCGGCGACCGCTGGTACACGGGTCCCGCGGGGATGGTCGACGGCCTCTACCTGCCCGGCTACTCGGCCGCGGATGCCGCTCCGGACATCGGCGACTCGGTCATCACCGAAACCGCCGGTATCGGCGGCTTCGCCATGGCCGCGGCGCCGGCGATCGTCCAGTTCGTGGGAGGGGCTCCCGCGGACGCGCTCCGGTTCACGCGGCAGATGTACGAGATCACGGTCGAGGAGAGCGAGGCGTACCGGATACCCGCACTCGATTTCCGGGGAACCCCTACCGGGATCGATCTGCTCGCGGTGATCGAAACCGGTATCCTTCCGGCGATCAATACCGGGATCGCCCACCGGGAACCGGGAGTCGGAATGGTCGGGGCCGGGCTGGTGAAACCGCCGGAATCGTGCTTCCGGGACGCGTTCAGGGACTTCGCCGAACGCTACGGAGCATCCGCCGGGGAATCGACTGCCGGGGAATAGAGAGAATATGGCGCTGTCCTGAGGCGAACATCCATACATGCGGAACCGAAGCAGAAGGAAAACGAGTTGAGGAGGCCCTGATGAAGACCATCGATCTCACCATTCCCCTGAGTATCCACACGCCGCCGTGGCCGACCTACGAGCCGCTGCAGATCAAGTACTTCAAGCGTCTCGCACCCAACGGCGCGAACGGGCAGCTGCTCACCCATTCCAACCACATCGGCACTCACCTCGACGGGGAGATCCACTTCTACACTCCCGGCAAGGATATCGCGAGCCTGGACATGGAGTTCCTGGTCCACGAGGGCGTGATCGTCGACCTTTCCGACGTGGTGGAGGACTACAGCGTCTACACGTCGAAGATGGTGGAGGACCGGGTCGAGGTGAAGGAGGGCGACATCCTGATCATCAATACCGGCTACCACAAGTACGGCTGGGATCAGCCCACCGCCGACGAGATCCGCTACATGGTCAAACATCCGGGACCGGACCGGGAGTTTTCCCTCTGGGCGAAGAAGAAAAAGCTCCGGTACCTCGGGGTGGACTGCGGGAGCGCCGATCATCCGATGAACACCATCATCCGGACCTGGATGCCCCGGCAGGCAAAGGAAGCCGATGCGTATTTCCAGAAGCAGTACGGCAAGAACGTCGAGGAGTTTTTCACGGACGACAAGTACCAGCTGATGCACATCGAGATGTTCAACGAGGGAATCATTCACCTCGAATGCGTCGGGGGAGACATCGACCTGCTGCTCAACCGCCGCGTCACCATCGGCTGCTTCCCCTGGAAGTTCGTCGACGGCGAATCGAGCATCTGCCGGCTGGTCGCCTTCGTGGACGATCCGCTCTACGAGGAAGTGATGGCAAAGAAGAAACAGGCCGTGCTGACGAAGTTCGGGGATATCTCCGTCGCGGCGAATCCGCAGCTCGCGGAAGAGGCCCGGAAGCGGAAACGGAAATAGTCCGGGACGGCGCAGCCGTACCCATGAAAAAAGGAGTCGTTATGGTCATCGATGAACTGGAAAAGAGCCTGCGTCCGCCCGAGCTCACGCTGCCGCCGTATCCCTCGAAGGTGATCACCCTCGCCGACGGCACGAAAATGGTCGTCCGCGAAGCGAAGCGGGAAGAGATCGGAGTCCTGCTCGGCACGGTATATCCTCTGCTGGGCGTGCAGAAGGACTTCTACGACGTGGTTGCCGCCCGGATGTACGCGGAGTTGCTCGGCTGGTACCGCTATCGCGTGGCGAACGAGTTCGTGCTGGTCGGCGCCATCGACGGGGAGATCGCGGGTATCGTCAACAGCCGCCTGGTGGACGAGAAGGTCGGCATGAGCCTGCACACCATGACCATCCGACGGGGGCTTCGCATCGGCGCACAGCTGTTCGCCGCCAAGATGGAGCATCATCTCGAATACTGCAAGCAGGACGAGGTCTGGATCGTCGCCGAGAGCCCGATCGGGTTCAAGCGATGGATGATCGAGTACGAGCTGGAAAACCGGAGCCACCTGTACCCCGGGATCCATCACGAGCTCGGCGGAGTGCCCACCTACGTGCTGACCCGCGACCTGTACTTCGCGGTGAAGGACCAGAAGGTCACCGGCACCCGTCCGGTCGCTCCGGCACTCCTCGCGACCGCCGACAAGCTGCGGATGCCGAAGGAGTATCCCCAGATTCCCGGCTTCAAGAGAGGATAGATCATGAGGAAGGTCGCGATCGTCGGCATCGGACACACCGGATTCGGAAACCTGAGCGAGTTCGACCTGGTCGACGTCATGGGGTACGCCTCCGCCGATGCGCTTCAGGATGCCGGCATTCTCGAGAAACGTCGGGACCTGGTAGAGCAGGTGTTCGTCGCCAACATGGGCGGCGGAGTCATCAATCACCAGACCGGCATCGCTTCCGCACTCGTCAGCCGGCTCGGCCTCGAGCCGGCAATGGCGGAACTGGTCGAGAACGGACCCGCCAGCGGAGCGAGCGCGGTCAAGGTGGGGTACATGGCCATCGCCAGCGGCATGGTCGACGTGGTAATGGTGACCGGCGGCGAGCTGATGCGGACCGTCACCGGGTGGAAGGGAACCGACTTCGTGGCTACCCTGCTGCACCCGGAGGTCGAATACCATTACGGGCTGACCCTGCCGGCATTCGGCGGCATGTTCACCCGGATGTACATGGAGCGCTACGGCCTCACCGAGCGGGAGCTCGCGATGGTGGCCGTGAAGGATCACGAGAACGGCGCGAAGAACCCGTACGCACACGTGAAGGTCCCCTGTACGCTGGATGCGATCCACGATTCGGAGAACGCAAACGTGGTGAACCCGTACGTCGCCGAGCCGCTGCGGATCTACAGCATGTGCCCGGTATCGGACGGAGCGGCATCGCTCATCCTCTGTGCGCAGGACTCTCCGAAGTTCAGGGAGTTCACCCGCAAGCCGCCGGTCTGGATCTCGGGCATCGGCGCCGCGACCGACACCCACACGGTGCACAGCCGGAAGGACCCGCTGATCCTCGATGCGGTCCGCCTCTCCGCCGAAATGGCCTACCGGATGTCCGGCCTGAAGCCCGGGGACATCGACTTCGCCGAGCTCCATGACGCATTCGTGATTCTGGAGCTTGCGATCTCGGAGGAAGTGGGCTTCTTCGCCCGCGGAAAGGCCCGGGACGCGGTGGTCCAGGGGATCACGCGGCTGGACGGAAAGAAACCGATCAATACCTCGGGCGGACTCAAGGCAAAAGGGCATCCGGTCGGCGCGACCGGGGTCTCGCAGATTTTCGAGCTCGTGAAGCAGCTCCGCGGAGATGCCGCGAGGGAAAACCGGCAGGTGAAGAACGCCCGGCACGGAATGGCGGTCAATTTCGGCGGTTTCGGCAACAATGTCGTAACCACCATCTGCTCGAAGGAGCCGGTATGATCGATTTCAGCATGTATGATCAGAAAGAGCCGAAGGTATACGCGAAGAAATGCCCGCAGTGCGGGACGCTCTGGTACCCGGCACCGATGATCTGCGGCACGTGCAACAACCGCAGGGATCCGTCGGAGACGAAGTTCTCGAAATGGGACGACGAACCGCTGGACGGCCCCTGCACGCTGCTCGCATGGACCCGGGTGTTCGCACTGCCCGAGGGTTTCGACAAAAAATATCTCCTGTTCGGGATCGTGGAATTCGAAAACGGTCTCCGGGCGAGCGGACGGCTCCTGGTCGACGACCCGGAAACCGGGATGAAGCTCGTCGCAAGGGCCGACACGGTCAAGGAACTGCCGGGGAAGGAGATCTACGGGCTGCTCTTCGATCGGCCAGCCTGACCGGGAGGGAGAGGAACCGCATGGCGGAGATCAGCGGACTGCTCAGACGATGCGCCGAGCTGCTCGACGGGGGCCGGCGCATCGTTCTCGCGACGGTACTGGACGCCGGGCCCGGTACGCCGGGGAAACCCGGATTCAAGATGATCGTGACCGACGACGGCGAGGCGGCGGGAACCGTCGGCGGCGGAGCTCTGGAAGAGAAGGTGCGCGAAGAGGCGCAGGCGCTGTTTGCCGAGCGGAAGAACCGGCTGCTCGACCTGGATCTCGGAAAACTCGGGATGCAGTGCGGCGGCCGGGTCACGGTGACGCTCGAATACCTCGAAGGCCGGCCGGGCATCGTGCTCTTCGGTGCAGGACATGTCGGAAGTGCCCTGACCCGGGTCCTCTCGGGAGCGGGCTTCCGGGTGACCGTCTTCGACGACCGGCCCGATATCGCTGCGCGGCTCGAGGAGTCCGGAGACGCCGCGGAGGTCGTCGTCTTCAGCTTCGACGATCTCGACTCGATCCGCGGCCGGCTTCTCGCGGCGGACTTCGCGTTCATCGCGACGCAGGGACACGAACTGGACTACCTGGTGCTCCGGGAGCTCATCCGGATGAAGGACCGCTGGAGCTACGTCGGGATGATCGGAGCGGTCAGGAAGGTGCGGAACGCGCATCGGCGGTTGAGCGAAGAGGGGATCGCCGTTCCCGACTATCTCTATGCGCCGGTCGGGATACCCGTCGGCGGCGATTCGGCGGGCGAGATCGCGGTTTCGGTTGCCGCGGAGATCATCGCAGTGCGGTACGGAAAGCCGGCCGGGCATCATCGCATCGCCGTCGAAACCTGATATGGCCCTCCGGATCCTCGTCCTGGCGACCGGCGGCATCGGTTCCGGGAAAAGCACCTTCCTGTCGCTCCTGCGCGATGCCGCCCTTGCCCGAGGAATCCGCTGCGGCGGGATCCTCGGGCCCGGAACGTTCGATGCCGGCGGAGCGAAGCAAACCCTTCTGGCCGAGAACGCCGCAAACGGCGAACGATGGCTTCTCGCCGAGACCGGCCGATTCCCCCCGGAGCGGCGCGACGATGCGCTGCCGGAGGCTTCAGTACGGCGGGACGTCGGACAGCAGGCCGGGCCGCGGATCGGCCGGTTTCGATTCTCCGGAGATGGATTCGAACGGGCTCTGCGGGTCCTTTCCGGACACCTGGATGCGGGAGTCGACCTTCTGTTCCTCGACGAAGCGGGTCCGCTCGAGCTGAACCGGCGGGAAGGGTACTACGGGATACTGCTCCGCCTGCGCGATGAAAACTCCTTCGCGGCAGCTCTGGCGGTCCGTCCGTCGCTGGTCGAGCGGCTGCGGGAACTGCTCGTCGCGGAGGAAACCGTCGTGGTCGATGTCGGAACGCTGGACCGGGACGCGGCTGCCGGACAGGCCGGGCAGATCGCGGAACACATCCGGGCCTGCAGGTAGCGGTCGCGAATCGCCGAACGGCGGGCTAACCGGGCACGGACCGATCGGGCGTGCCGGGGTCCGGTTCGTCCGCATTCCGGAGCATCTCGTATTCCTGCGGCAGATCGATGTCCTGCAGAACCGCCGCCCGATCGACCGGAAGCAGGAGCGTCCGGAGGCGGGCCATCACGTCCCGGAGCGTGACCGCTTCGTCCGCGGCGAGAATCAGCTCCCGCGCGCGGGACCCGAGCAGCACCGGGTGACCCTTCTTGCCCCGATACGTCGGCACCGCCGCGTCGATGTCATCCGCTTCGATGAGCCTGCGGCAGACGAGAAGATCCCGGTAGAGCGCCGCATCGACCCGGGGCATGTCCCCGAGGGCGATGAAGTAATCCGCCGTTCCGACCTCCCGGACCCCGCGACGGATCGAGGCGAACATGCCGTCCCGCCAGCGATCGTTCCGGACCGCGAGAACACGCGGATCGGTCCCGAGCACCCGTTCCTCGAGTTCCTCACCGCGAAACCCCGTGACCACGATGACCCTGCGGCAGACTTCGAGCGCCGCCGAAAGGCAGGTTCCGATGATGGTCGTTCCGCCGAAGGGCAGCAGCATCTTCCAGGAGCCCATGCGGATCGATTCTCCGGCGGCGAGCAGAACGCAGTCGACGGACGGGGAGTGCGGGTCGGGCGTCACCACAGGGCTCTGCGGTTCAGGCCGATCGCCCGAATACGCGGCGGAGCAGTTCCGTCACGCGGGCGACCGGGTCATCCCGGATCCGCGCCTCCTCCCTGCCGAGCATGAGAAAGAGGCCGTCGAGAGCCTGACGGGTCACGTACCGGTCCAGGTCCATATCCCTCCGCTGGACGAACGGTATTCTATGGTAGGCATCCATCAGGACTTTGTAGGAGCTGGTCAACTCGACCCGGTCGGTTACCGCCCGGACTTCCGGCAGAAAAAGTTCGAACAACCGGTCGCGGGTACGCAGTTCGAACAGATCGGTTGCGGCATGCGGACCGCCCTGCAGGATATTCCGGGCATCCTGGATGCTCAGATCGGCAATGGCATCCCGGAAGATTCCGAGCGCTTCGGGGGCGGCACGTTCAGCCGCCCGGTTCATGGTTTCTTCGAAGCGGTCCACCAGGCTGCCGAGACCGACATCCCGGAGGGTCGTCGCCACATCATCGAGCTCCTGCGGCAGCGGGATCCGGATCTCGGGCCGCGAGAGAAACCCGTCTTCCCGGGAAACCAGCTCGACGGCCTGTTCCGAACCGATGCGGAGGGCTTCCTTCAGTCCGGCCCGGATCGTCTCCTCATCCAGGGGACGCTCGATCCCGTACCCCGAAGCCGCTTCGGCGAGCGATTCGCAGCCGACAAGCGCCATCGATACCATGGCCGCCAGAAACGCTATCAAGAGCATGAGACCGGAACCGGGGGTTCCGCCGCGAAAAAGTCGATTCTGCATCATCCGCTCCGTCAGGACTTCCCGAACACTCCCTCGATGGTGTCCCGTGCGAGGGAGAGGGCGAATCTTCCGTACTCCGCCTCCCGTTCGATCGTCCAGTATGCGATATGAAGGTAATTCAGGGTTTCACACCAGCGGAGCATTCCGGGATCGTAGGTGGAAACGCTGCGGTACCCCTCCAGGAAGGCCGCGCGCTCTTCCTCGCTGTTCATGTAGTTGAGGCGGCGCCGGAGAACCCAGGCCAGATCATACTCACGCCAGCCGATGCCGGCAAATTCCCAGTCCACCACGCCGGAAATCTCATCCTGATAGAAGAGCACGTTGGCCGAGTTCAGATCTCCGTGCGTGAATACTTCGTCCATGTCGGAGGGGCGGTTCGCCGCGAGCCAGTCGATGATCTCCCGGAACTCCCGATCCTCGAGTTCTTCTTCGCCGATCAGATTGTAGAGGTTTCTGCGCTGCTGCTGAGGCCACTCGCCCGGCAGTTCATGGATTCTGCCCAGCATTCCGCCGTATCGACCGATGTAGGGCAGGATCTTCTCGGGGTTGTAGAACCGGCGCTTCGGATCGAGAAAGTCCCAGAGCATCGCGCCGCGGAGGAACTCGAGCGAAAGAAACTCGCGACGGTCCTTCCCGTACCAGAGCACCTTCGGACTGGGGATATCCTGAATCTGGTTCAGGCTGGCAAGGACCGCCCGCTCGTGGGTGAGGGTGGTTCCGGGCCGCTTGCTGATCTTCACGAAGAAGCTGATCCTGCTGCCGTCGCAGGTTCCCTTGCAGATGAAAGCCTGGTTCGTCTCGGCGATCGAGCTCTTCTCGACGGAGGTGATCTTCCATCCCGCAGGTACGGGAATGTCGTTCGCTCGCATGATCCTCCCGTTTCCGGGAATAAGGTATCCCGGGATTTCGTCCGACAAAGAGTATATCGGTATGCTACCATTCTATCAATAATCTCTACCAATGTGGTAGCATAATTGATCATTTCGGCGAAATATGGTATGGTACCTATACAAGAATTTAGTAGTAGCAATCATGACTGGGATTCAGGATCGGGGCCGAAAGCCTGACCGGGTGCTCGGAATCGACCTGAAGCATGAACGATGCGGGGAACGGTAACAATGGGAAAAGCACGCGCGGCTTCCGTATACGACGAAAGCAAGATCAAGACGCTCAGTTCCCTCGAGCACATCCGGCTGCGGACGGGCATGTATATCGGCAGGCTCGGGGACGGATCGAATCTTCGACGACGGAATCTACATCCTCCTGAAAGAAGTGATCGACAACAGCGTCGACGAGTTCATCATGGGGCACGGCGAGAGGATCGACGTGCGGATCGAGGGAGACCTGGTTGCCGTCCGGGATTACGGCACGAGGCATTCCCCTGGGAAAGCTCGTCGAGTGCGTGTCGGTGATCAACACCGGGGCGAAATACAACGACGACGTGTTCCAGTTCAGCGTCGGCCTGAACGGGGTCGGCACCAAGGCGGTCAACGCGCTTTCCTCGCACTTCCGTGATCGTCTCCCAGAGCGGGGAAGGCCGAGCGAGGCGGTTTTCTCGCAGGGGAGCTGCTGACCCGGAAGAGAAGGCGTTTACACGAAAGAGAAGGACGGCACCTATCGTCGAGTTCGTCCCGGATGCGGAGATCTTCGGCGAGTTCGCCTTCAACAGCGAGTTCATCGAACAGCGGATCTGGAACTACGCATACCTGAACAGCGGGCTGACGCTTATCTTCAACGGCAAGGATTTCGCTGCGAGAGAACGGGCTGTTCGATCTGCTGAACGCCGAAATCGGACGGCGAGTATCTCTACGACATCGTCTACTATCGGGGCGAGCAGCATCGAGTTCGCATTCACCCACACCGAAAACTACGGCGAGACCTACTTCTCCTTCGTCAACGGCCAGTACACGTCCGACGGGGGCACGCACCTGAGCGCCTTCCGGGAAGGAATCCTGAAGGGAGTGAACGAGTTCTACCAGAAGAACTACTCCGGAGCAGGATGTCCGGGAGGGCATCGCGGGCGCCATCGCCGTCAAGCTGAAGTATCCGATTTTCGAGAGCCAGACCAAGAACAAGCTGGGCAACACCGAAATCCGCAGCTGGATCATCAACGAAGTGAAGGCCGCGGTGGTGGATTTCCTCCACAAGCAACAGGACTGCGGCGAAGACGCTCGAGAACAAGATCGTTCACAACGAGAACCTCCGCAAGGAGCTCAACACGGTCCGGAAGGAAGCCAAGGAAGCGGCGAAGAAGATCGCCCTGAAGATCCCGAACCTGAAGGACTGTAAGAATCATCTGTTCGACGGAGAGAAAGGGCGAGAATTCCACCATCTTCATCACGGAGGGGCAGTCGGCCTCGGGTTCGATGGTGTCCTCCCGGGACGTGTATACCCAGGCGATCTTCTCGCTCCGGGGCAAACCCCAGAACATGTTCGCGAAGCGGCGGCCGGAGATCTACAAGAACGAAGAACTTTACAACATGATGATGGCCCTGGGCATCGAGAACGGAATCGATGGGCTCCGCTACGCGCAGGATCGTCATCGCGACCGACGCGGACTACGACGGGTTCCACATCCGGAATCTGCTGCTGACCTTTTTCCTGAACTATTTCGAGGACCTCGTCGCACGCGGGCCGGATCTTCATTCTCGAGACACCCCTGTTCCGGGTGCGGAACAAGAAGGAGACCCGGTACTGCTACAGCCTGAAGGAACGGGACGAAGCGATGAAGGCGCTTTCCAGCTCCCGAGGTGACCCGGTTCAAGGGCCTCGGCGAAATCTCGCCGAAGGAGTTCGGGCAGTTCATCGGAGATGACATCCGCCTGTCGAGGTGAACATGAAAAGCCATGAAGAGCGTTCAGGACACGCTAGTCGAGTTCTACATGGGCAAGAACACCCCCGAGCGGCGCGACTTTATCATGGAGAATCTGGTCTGATCTGATGGCATACATCAGATACTCTTCTGAATACGAACTTTCTCGAATATGCATCCTACGTCATCAAGGACCGCGCGATTCCGCACCTGGACGACGGCCTGAAGCCGGTCCAGCGGCGGATTCTCCATTCCCTGATGGAGATGGACGACGGAAAGTTCCACAAGGTGGCCAACGTGGTGGGCCACTGCATGAAGTACCACCCGCACGGGGACGCATCGATCTACTCGGCGCTGGTGGTGCTGGCGAACAAGGACCTGTTCATCGAGAAGCAGGGCAACTTCGGAAATATCTATCACCGGCGACGATGCCTCGGCCGCCCGGTACATCGAGTGCCGCCTGCTGCCGCAGGCGAAGGAACTTCTGTACAACCCCGAGCTTACCGAGTGGGAAGATTCCTACGACGGACGGCGGAAGGGAACCGGTCACGTTTCCCGCGAAGATCCCCGTGATCCTGGTACAGGGTGCCGAGGGAATCGCAGTCGGAATGTCGACAAAGATCCTTCCGCACAACTTCATCGAGGTGATCGATGCGGTCAAAGCCGCCCTGAAGGGAAAGAAGTTCACGCTCTACCCGGACTTCCCCACCGGAGGGCAGATCGACGTATCCGGTTACGAGGACGGAATGGGCAAGGTCCTGGTCCGGGCGAAGCTGGACACCAGCGATCCGAAGCGGATCGTGATCCGGGAACTCCCGTTCGGATCCACGACCGAGAGCCTGATCACCTCCGTCGAAAATGCCGCGAAGAAGGGAAAGATCAAGATCGCGGGAATCAGCGATTTCACTACCGAGAAGGTGGAAATCGAGATCAAGCTCGCCCGGGGCGTGCAGGCCGACGAGGTGATCGATGCACTCTATGCATTCACCGACTGCGAGACATCCATCTCGGTGAACCTGCTCGTCATCCGCGACAGGAACCCGGTCGCCATGACCGTCACCGAGGTGATCAACCATCATGCGGGACAGCTCGTCGAAATCCTCCGGGAAGAGCTCAAGCTCGAGGACCGGCAGCTGCGCGACCGGCTGCACATGCGGACCCTGGAGCAGATATTCATCGAGGAGCGCATCTACAAGCGGATCGAGCAGATGAAGACGCAGCGAGACGGTGATCAAGGCGGTCATCGACGGTTTCGTGCCGTTCGCCGCACAGATCAAGCGGGAAGTGACCGTCGAGGACGTCGAGCGGCTTCTGAAGATTCCCATCCGCCGCATTTCGCTCTACGATATCAACAGGGCGAAAAAGGAAATGGAAGAAATCCGGGCCCGACTGAAGGAAATCGCGCATCATCTCGCGCACCTCGTCGACTACGCGGTCGGATTCCTGGACGAAGTGAAAAAGAAGTACGGGGCCTCCTACACCGCGGCAGAGCGAGATCGTCTCGTTCCAGAAGACCGATGCCCGGGAAGCGGCCCAGCGGAACCTCAAGCTGCGCTACGATGCGGAGACGCGGCTATCTCGGGCAGCGAGGTGACCAGCGGAACGGTTCTGTTCGACGTGTCGCCGTACGACCGGATCCTGGTGATCCGGCAAACCGGTACCTACTCGGTCATGGATGTCCCGGAGCGCCTGTTCGTCGACAAGGGAATGTTCTACTGCGGATTCGCCGACAAGCAGATTCTCTCGAAGAAGATCTTCAGCCTGCGTGTACCGGGACCGGGAGAGCGGGTATCCCTACCTGAAGCGCTGCCGGATCGAACAGTACATCCTCGAGAAGGGCTACGAAATCGCACCGGAAGGTACCGAGGTGCTTCGGCTTTCGGTTCGGGAGGACATTGCAGCGGAGGTCGTGTTCGAACCGATGCCGCGGAAGAAGAATGCAAAGGAAGTGTTCCCGATCGCGGATTTCCTGGTCAAGAGCGTAAAGGCGCAGGGCGTCCGGCTTGCTCCCCGGCAGGTGAAGAGCGTCCGGTTCATCCTGACGAAAGGAAAACGCACGCCGGTCGGCAAAGGAAATCCGGACCACGGTCCCGGGCAGGGCAGCCTCCCGCTCACGCCCGAGGATACCGGCGGAGCGAAGCCCGATGCGAAGAAGCAGGCAGCGAAAAAGCCTGCGGCCGGCGGGAAGAAGGACGCAGGAATGTCGGCTTCGAAAAAACCGGTTCCGAAAGACGGAAAGAAGGGCGGATCTTCCGCCGGCGCCGACGGAGCCCGGAAGTCCTCGGGGAGCCGGAGCACGAAAAAGACCGGGGAAGACGGAGCCGCTCCGGCGAAGAGTACGAAGAAAAAGCCCTGAGCGGGTGCGGAGGCACACGGTCGGAGAGCGAAAGAAGGCGGGTGTCCCCCGCCTTCTTTTTTTGGGAGCCACGCAATAGCTGCATTCCCGGAGAAAAAACCGGCCGGAAACCCGTCTGAAACCGGCGTCGATTTCCCTTCTTCTCCGTTCGCTTAGTACTTTTGAAACGAACGAACACAACTACACTCCAGATAAGGAGGAATTCATGAAAAACAGTGGCAGGAAAAACCGCATTCGGATCGGGGCCGGTGCGCTCGTCGCGCTGCTCACGATGGCAGCGCTGGCGGGAAGCTTCCTCATGCCGTCGGCCGACGCAGCAGCCCAGGAGAGCCGCGGATCGGACATGGCGGTACCGATCACTCCCGAGGGACTGCAGAAGACGTTCAGCAACGTAGCGACCCGGGTGCTGCCGTCCGTCGTAGAGGTCAACGTGATCCAGCTCGTTCAGCAGGGAGCCCCGGGTCAGCAGGCTCCCCGTTCACCCTTCGATTTCTTCTTCGGTCAGCCGGATCAGCAGCAGCCGCAGCAGGACTACCGCAGGCCGGGTCTGGGCTCGGGGGTAATCGTCAGGCAGGACGGAGACACGGTGTACGTGCTGACGAACAACCATGTCGTTGGCGAAGCCGAAGAGATCAGCGTCATGCTCTACGATGAACGCGAGTTCCCAGCCGAACTGGTCGGCAAGGACGAACGGATCGATCTTGCGCTCGTGAAGTTCACCGCCCAGGAGCAGGTGCCCATCGCCGAACTGGGCGATTCAGATCAGCTCACGGTCGGAGAATGGGTGCTCGCGATGGGAAATCCGTACGGATTCGAATCGACCGTGACCGCCGGCATTATCAGCGCGCTCGGTCGAAGCGTGCAGATGGGAATGGCCGTCGGAGGATTCTCCGAGTACATCCAGACCGATGCATCCATCAACCCGGGCAACTCGGGCGGACCGCTGGTAGACCTGAACGGGCAGGTGATCGGAATCAACACCTGGATCGCCTCTCAGACCGGCGGCAACATCGGCCTCGGGTTTGCCGTACCGGTGAACACGGTGAAGATCGCGATCGAGGCGTTCATCAATGAAGGCCGCATCACCTACGGGTGGCTCGGCGTGAGCATTGCCGATATCGAATCTCCGCTGCTGGGCGACGCGAAGGAAAGCCTCGGAGTGGAAGGATACGCCGGCACCATGCTCGTGAACATCTATAAGGGCTCTCCGGCCGACGATGCGAATCTGCTGCCGGGTGACTATATTACCCGATTCGGGAATATCGATGTGAGTGATGCACAGGGCCTGACCCGCGCAGTCGGACTTACATCTCCCGGAACCTCGGTGCCCGTAAGCATAATCCGGTACGGAAACCAGTTGACCGTACAGGTGACCGTGCAGGAACGGAGCCCCGAGGAGGACCTGGGGGCACAGCAGCAGAACGGTGAAGCGGAGCTCTGGCCGGGAATGCAGCCGGTGCCGGTTTCCGACAGTATCCGGACCAGCATGAGAATTCCGCGCAGCGTGGATGGGGTCGCCGTGATCAACATCATTCCGTACTCACCGGCAGCCGTTGCGGGATTCCAGAACGGGGATATCGTGCGGAGCATCGGGGGAACCCGTGTGGGGACGATGCAGGAGTTCTACCGGCAGCTCCACGAGGCCGAAGGCCAGGTTCAGGTCCAGGTGCTGCGGCAGGGACAGGGCACGACCCTGAGCATGCAGATTCCCTGATCCTTCAGGCTGATTGCGACGGCATGCGGTCGGGCGGGCGGCGGAGACCCGCTTCCCGACCGATTCGCAGCCGCCCGGTTGGTTTCACGGAGACGGTTCAGAAAGCTTCGAGAACGCTGATAGTCAGGTCCACCCCGTCGGGGGAAACGGCAATGTCGGCTCGCAGGTTCAGCCGGGGTTCCGTCTGCAGTGCGATCCGGATACCGCCGCCGCCTGTGATCTTGGTCGAATCGAACCGGTATGCAGCGAGCGAGGGCGCCACGTTGCCGATGCCGGCGAACGCGACTCCGCCGAGCCTGCCGAAGATCGGAAAGCGCAGCTCACCCTGAAGCACGGTGCAGAGATCGTCGATAAAGCGGCCCGATGCGTAACCCCTCATGAGCGAGGTGCCTCCGAGCGACGGCTTCACCTGGAACGGGGCGTCGTCGCCGACTGCCGACAGATACCCCTGAACCGCCGCGACCCAGTTCCGGCCGATGTCGAAGTAGCCGCGGGCGTCGAGCAGGAATTCGGCGAATGAAGCGTCGCTCCCCAGGACCGGACCGTAGAAGATGGTGCGGGATTCGATGAGAGCGCCGGAGCGTGGAAACGTCGAGGAGTCGCGGCTGTCGTATACCGCTTTCACGCCGAGTCCCGAAAGTATCCCTCCGTCCGAACCCGGCGGGGCGTCGGTTAGAAGAATGCCGTCCTCTTCGGTTTCTTCGACCGACAGAAACGCGAGTGAGTAGGCCGGCCCGAGATAGAAGCCGTCGGAGATCCTCCCGAGAAGGGACAGGGAAAGGGATGTCGCCATGGGAGTGTAGTTTTCCTCGTCATCCAGCTCGCTGTCCGGACCGAGTCCGTAAAAGTTTCCCGGAAAACGGGAGAACGAGAACCCTCCGCTCAGCAGCATGCTTTCGTTTGCGAGATAGCGATCGGTGAAGATGCCGGTCTGCAGCTGCCGGTTCTGGGTGTAGATCAGGAACGCCGAGACGCTGCTCATGGCGCCCTCGCCGGCCGTACCGGACGGATAATCATAGAACAGCAGATAGGCGCCGCCCATGAATCCGGTATCTCCGGAATATGCGACTACCGGAAACGCGGTGATTCCCCACGGTTTCTCCGCATCCTGCTGATCTTCCGCGGCCGCAAAAAACGCAAGGCAGAGAAACAGCAGTACGGGGACCAGCTTCGGGATTCTGAATACCGGATCCGAGAGTTCCTGGTGCATCGATGACGGCTCCTTCGAGGAGTTTCTCTTGCAAGGTTCGGACAGAAATCCTATTCTGATCCTAAACGCGTGCTCGGAAAATATCCAGCAGCGGAAATCCGGAAACCAGGGAAAAGGAGGGAATCGATGATGGAGACGGTCGCCCTCGTAACCGGCGGCGCACGGGGTATCGGCAGGGCTCTCGCGATGTCTCTCGCTCCCCGGGTACGGGTGAACGCGGTCAGCCCCGGATGGATCGATACCCGCGCCGGCAGGGAAGAGAACCCCCCGCCGCTTTCCCGCGAGGAGCATCTTCAGCATCCGGCGGGGAGGGTGGGCGAGCCCGGGGACATCGCCCGTCTCGTGCTCTTCCTGACCGATCCGGCGAATGGATTCATTACCGGCGCAGATTTCGTCGCGGACGGCGGCATGACGAGAAAAATGATCTACACTGAATGAAGCGTTCGGGAATTGAAATGTCCCGGACAGGAGGAAGCATGGACGATCCTGCAAAACAGCTCGAGCGAATTCTGGAGGAAGAGGAGAGCCTGCAGTTCTCCGAGTTCACTTCGGACACCGCACTCCGCATCGGTCTCGCATTGATCGGTAAGGCACGGGAGCGGAAACTGGTGATCACCATCGATATCACCCGCAACGGCCACCAGCTCTTCCATTTCGCGATGCCCGGCACCAGCCCCGACAACGACCAGTGGGTCATCCGGAAGAACCGGGTCGTCTACCGGTTCCACCGGAGCTCTCTTGCCGTGGCGACGCGGCTCAGAATACTGGGCATGAGCATGGAGCAGAAGTACGGCCTCAGCTCATCGGAATACGCGCCGTCGGGAGGCGCATTCCCGCTTGTCGTCCGGAACGTCGGAACCGTCGGAACCGTCACCGTGTCGGGACTGACGCAGGAAGAGGATCATGCGCTGGTAGTCGAAACGCTTCGGGAGCAACTCGGCATCGACTGATCGATGCCGGTTTTCGATCATTTCAGGAAAGAGGGAAAGGAGCAACAACATGCCGTGGGTACAGATCCATCTCGGAAAGAAGCTGGAGAAACAGCAGCAGGAATCCCTGAAAAGCGGGATCGCCGGATTCATGCAGGAAATCCTGGACAAGGAGGAGCAGGGACTCTCCGTCACCTTCGTCGCGAGTGACGGGTTCTATCGCGCCGGCAGCGCGGTGGATAACGCCGCCATGGTGGACGTGCGGTATATCGGAACCTTCCCGCTGGAAAAAAAGCAGGAGGTCACACGCCGCTTCTGCCGGATTCTCTCGGAAAAGGCGGGGGTCGATCCCGCGAAAGTGAGCGTTCTGTTCGGCGAATACGACAGCGGGAACTGGGGGCGCCGACAGGGAGATTTCTCGTAAAGGAGGCCGGGTCCATGACGGCCGGGTCGATGCGGTAGACAGCGGTATCGACCCGTGCGAGAATGGCCCGGTCCCGGACCGGTCGCCTTTCCCGGAGAAGGAACGGGGCCGGAACCGGGAAAATCCGGGAAGGGGGTACTATGAATAACTCGTTTCGCCTTGCGCTCGTCCTCGGTGTCGTCGGGCTGGTGGTCGGCTATTTCCTGTTCGGGAAAGTCGGAGGAGACTACGTCCGGCTTACGACGCTTCTGAATCTTTCGGGCGGGGGGATCGCCGGTTTCATGCGGAATCTTGCAGGTATCGGTGAAATCCGGCAGAACATTCTCCTGAGCGGAACGGCGGGAGCCGGCGTGGGCGTGCTCGTCGGCCTTGTTTCACGGAGACGGTAGGGTGTTCGACCTGACACCGGTGCAGTTCGCGGCCGCGGCGGGAGCGGCCTTAGTCCTCGGGTTCTCCCTGATCGCATCGGTCAGGATGTTTCTGTGAAGTTCTCGTGTAGGGTATGCGAAGAGATGGTGTGCTTCGTATATTGGTAGCAGAGTCGCGGCGGCCGGTCGGGAACATCCCGGAACAGGCCGTTCGGAGAAAGGAGCGACCCCGCACGACGGGGGCGTAACAGTATGGTAGAACTGAAGATCGTCGGAAACGATCGGCACTACCGGGTGCAGCCGAGCAAAATCATCGCACTCGGTCTCAATTATCGGGAACACATCGCCGAGAGCCTGTCGGTACAGGTCCGGGGATTCGATTCTGACGTACCGGAAGAGCCGGTACTGTTCCCCAAGACGCCGAATGTCCTGATCGGACCGGAAGATTCGATCGTCATCCCGCGCTTTCTGAAGCGCTACGGCTTCGATCCCCTGCGGGTCGACCACGAAGCGGAACTGGCGATTCTGATCGGAAAACGGGGAAAGGATATTCCCGAGGAGCGAGCGTTCGAATTCGTGTTCGGGTACACCTGCATGAACGACGTGAGCGCTCGCAACATCCAGAACGGAGACCGGTCGGGCTGGTTCCGGGGAAAATCCTTCGACACGTTCGGTCCCATCGGACCGGTGGTCGTGCCGGCTTCGCAAATTCCGGATCCGCAGAATCTGGCGATCAGTTGCCGGATCAACGGACGAACCGTCCAGGACTCGAACACCCGGCACATGATTTTTTCCATTCCGCAGATCATTGCCTTTGTTTCCGCGAATTTCAGCCTGGAAGAAGGAGACATCATCCTGACCGGTACTCCGGCCGGGGTAAGCCCTCTTTCTCACGACGATACGGTGGAAGTGGAGATCGAAGGAATCGGAGTTCTCCGAAACCGGGTAGTCGACGAGACCCGGGACTGATCCGGAACCGACCGGAAACCCGGTCCGAACGCTTCGTACCGTCGCCGACGACTCCTGCCGTGCCGTAGTGCATCGGCAGGATCATTGAAAAAAGTGGTAATGCGTATGAAAAAAAGTGACCTGGGACGATTCGGACTGATTATCGGATTGATCATGTTCGTCTTCTCCTGCGGCACCGTACCCGAAGCGCCACGGGAAACCGTGCGCTCGCTTCATGACCTGATCAGGGAGGGGGATCATGAAGCGCTGACGGTGCGGCTTGCCAGGGGAGAAGACCCGAACCTGCTGGATGAAAACGGGCAGACGCCGCTGCATCTCGCCGCGGCGGCCGGCGCCCTGCCGGCTGCCCGGATTCTCGTGGATCATGGAGCCCGCATCGAGGCGCGAGACGCGGAGGGCAACACGCCTCTGCACCT